>CAZSQZ010000009.1:0-122957 GCA_964609215.1 uncultured Flavobacteriales bacterium | reverse complement strand
GATATATCGCGGGGTGGAGCAGTTGGTAGCTCGTCGGGCTCATAACCCGAAGGTCGTTGGTTCGAGTCCAGCCCCCGCTACTTCAAAAGCCAGAGATCTTCTCTGGCTTTTTTATTTATCGGATAATTAGGTAATTGGTCCGATGAGTACCAGACCTAAATTAATATGGTTGACATACCTCTTATCCGTAAAAGGCTAAGAAGGTATTTTCTAAAACCTGACATTCACAAAATTATTCTTTAGCGACCCAAAACGGTAGTTGATTCCAAAATTGGCAAAATAACTGAACTGGGTGTCTAGTTGACGGATTTGAAGCAGGATATCTTCATCTGAAATAGATTGCTTTGGAATATTTATTCTATCATTCACCCAAGAAACAAATGCTCCTAAGCGAATACGAAAGCCCTTAAATATTTGCCAGGATATACTTGGATCGAAGTAAATATTATAAAGATCTAAACTGTGCAAGTATTGCTCAGCACCAAATTCTATTGAAATATCTCCCATCCTTTTGGTTGTTAAATATTCCACGACAATAGAATGTCTTCCTACTAATTCTTCCAGTTTATCAAAAACTGTGCTGTCGGTATAATTATAGTACTCAGGGCCGATAGAATATCTAAATGTAAATCTTTTTGTTTGAGCCTCTTCATAAGGGAATATATTGTATTCAACAGCGGGTTTTAGCGCTGCATTGACATCCAAATTGCTAAAGGTTGACGAACCTCCCTCTGCTACAAAACCCAGTGACCAATTGGAGTTAATACTCTTGACATATAAAATAGAAGAATTATAATTGATGATTTCACTGGTAAAGGTTTCTCCATCTGACAATATAAACTTATTCCTATTCAACCCTGAACTGGCATTAAATCTGAATTTATGATCATCTGTTATTCTTGATGCAAAAAGTCTTCCATTCAGATTAAAACTTCTAAAAGAAGATTCTCCATTCATCCAGCCATTCCCACCCAAGCTGAAAACCCAAAAATTCCAAGGGTCTTCCTCTTCTTCTATGTTTAAACTATCATCAGATATTTCAATGTCATAACTGATTTGATCAAATAATGGAGTTTGAATAATAAATGGAAGTAGACCTTTTTTTAATTGGCTGACTATTTTATCCCTTTGAATAAACTCAGTATCATTTGGATCATAAAAGAACATAATGGTATCAGCCCTATTTTGGAAGTCTTGATTCCCTTGAAAAACCATTTGAATTTCTTGACCTCCACTTCCTGTACCTACAGATGTTATTAACACAAAAATATCTGCCTCCATTCGCTCTAAAGAATAATCAACAAAAGTGATATTCTGTTTTATGTAATCGAAGTAACATCTGGTATTACAATCTATGAACAGATCAGGTTTTTCATTCTCCTGGCCTGAACAAATCAAGAAACCGGAAGTGAACACTAGAGTAATTAATATGTTTTTCAAAATACTAGTCATGAATCAATATAATCAGCAAAAATGTCTTGGGAATGAAATAAAAGGTTTTTAACAAAAAAAAATCCTCAACAGTGTGCATATGCCGAGGACTTTCCTAAAAGTTAGCTATGAAGGGCAAATTTAAAATTATCGTTATAACATGTCTATACCCAATAAAGGGTAAATACTATTGAACTAAAACGTCTAGCTTAGTAAGTTTCTGACTATTCCAGATATAACCTTTCCATCTGCCTTACCGGCCATTTTTGCTGAAGCCTGCCCCATTACCTTACCCATATCAGCCATTGAAGATGCACCAGTTGAACTTATTATCTCTTTAACGATGCTAGTAATCTGATCTTCGCCTAATTGCTCAGGAAGGAATTTTTCAAGGATATTGGCTTGTGCCATTTCTTCCTCAAATAGATCTTCCCTTCCTTGATTTTTGTAAATGTCAGCCGCTTCTTTTCTCTGTTTAAAAAGCTTGTTGATTAATTTAATTGCAGTATCATCCGAAACTTCTGAAGAACCATCCTTGGTAGCTTCCAACATCAATGCTGACTTAATTGCTCTCAGAGTGCTTAACTGCACTTGATCCTTAGCCCTCATTGCATCCTTGATACCATTATTTATATTTTCTGCAATACTCATTAATCTACATTATCGTGTAAAAAGGAATTATTCTCTTTAATCTGAATCTTTGGATTATCTGGAGTTCCATCGTTATTAATTGATAATCTGCTTATCTCAGACTCTGAAGAATGAACCACTTTTTCGAGTGTTGTATTGTTTCTCCTATAAGCTGGAACGGATTCTAATTCAGCCAAGCCATCCGGATTTTTCAACTTCATGGTGTTCTCTCTGATGCGCTTTAATCTTTCATCATTGAGGCGTTGAACATCTGCTAATGTTGGACCTAGGTCAATTTCATTCTCTGCTTTTGGGGCAGGTGTTTCAAACGCATTGAAATCCGATTGTTGATCAACAAATTCCTCATCTTCTAATTTAAAATATTGCTTCTCGTTACTTATGGGCTCATTAGCGACAGGCTTCACTTCTTCTTGTTCAGGTTCAACGAAATCCTTATCAATATCTGAGATTTGTCTTAAAATTGGTTCGTCAAAATCCATATCTATTTGCGGAGCTTCTTCTTCAACTTCATTTATTTCAGGCTGAACAATTTCTGGGTCTTTCTTCACTAAAAAAGGCTCAATCTCTTCTTCTTTCTTGATCTCAATTGAATCTTCCTCCGCCACAGGGTTTTCAATAGGCTTCTCTATTGGCTTGGTAATGATTACAGGAACATCTTCATCTAATTCTCTCATTACTTTTTCTGGCTCTTTATCATCTTCCATTCCAATATCGGGAAGATTGGTATCGAAACCAGTTGCTATAACGGTAATACTAACTTCATTTTCCAGAGAATCGTCCTGTCCATAACCCATGATTACCTCCGCTTGCATTCCTGCTTCCTTTTGAATGAAATCTGTTATTTCCGATAATTCATCCATGGTAATATCTTCTTTACCATGTGCAATATTTAACAGAATATGTCTAGCGCCTTTTATCTCGTTATCATTTAATAATGGAGATTCTAAGGCTTGTTTAACTGCTTTCATAGCTCTTTCATCTCCTTCAGCCATTCCAGATCCCATTATTGCAACACCGCTATCTTTCATAATGGTATTGACATCATTCATATCCACATTGATATAGCCAATGGTTGAAATTACGTCTGCTATCCCTTTTGCAGCCGTAGTTAGAATACTGTCAGATTCTGCGAATGCCTTGGTTACCGATAAATTGCCACATACTTCTCTCAGTTTATCATTCTTAATAACTAATAGCGTATCAACCGACTTGCGCATTTCTTCTAATCCCATCTCCGCCAAACTTTTTCTTCTTGGACCTTCAAATGCAAATGGAATGGTAACAATACCAACGGTAAGAATTCCCATCTCCTTAGCCGCCTGAGCAATTACTGGCGCAGCACCTGTTCCCGTTCCACCTCCCATTCCTGCAGTAATGAAAACCATTGTAGTTCTGTTCTGCAGAACTTCTTTAATTTCATCAATGCTCTCAATAGCGGCATTTCTTCCTACATTTGGAATAGACCCTGCTCCTCTTCCTTCAGTAAGAGTAGTCCCTATTTGAATGCGGTTAGGTACTTGCATTCTTTCTAAATGCTGTGCATCGGTATTGCAAACAAAGAAGTCTACCCCCTTTATTCCCAAGCCATACATATGGTTTACGGCATTGCTACCTCCGCCTCCTACACCCAAGACTTTAATAATTGAAGCCTTTTCTTTTGGTAATTCAAATTCTATTGGCATATCTAAAATTTTAGTATTCTTTAATTAATCGTGTTTTTCTGACATAAATTCTTCTGCTCCCTGTAAGATTCGTGAGAACAAACCACCTACTGGTTTTCCTTTCTTTCTCTTCTTTTTCTCAGGCTCAGAAAGCTTTTCTAGTCTTTCAAATCCTTTTATAACAAGACCAACACCTGTGCTATACATTGGGCTGGTAATTTCTTCTGAATTGACACTTCCAAGATGTTCATTTGGATAACCTATGCGCGTATCCATTCCAGTTTTATATGAAAATAATTGCGGAAGATGTTTTAATTGAGAACCTCCACCTGTAACTACTATTCCTCCAATCAATTGTTTTTCGAATCCTGAATTCTTGATTTCATAATGCACAAAATCGATTATTTCAGACATTCTTGCATTTATAATTGAAGAAAGATTCTTTACTGAAATTTCTTTTGCTGGCCTTCCACTTAATCCTGGAATACAAACTATTTCATTGTCTTGCTTCTCCATTGGCATTGCAGTTCCAAACTTGACCTTAAGTTGCTCCGCATGCTTTTTCATAATGGTGCAACCGGTCTTGATATCGTTGGTAATGATATTTCCTCCGAAAGGAATAACAGCAGTATGGCGAATAATACCGTCATGGAAAATAGCTATATCTGTTGTTCCACCACCTATATCAACCAATACTATTCCTGCTTCCTTCTCTTCTTCGCTCAGAACTGAGGCAGCCGATGCAAGAGGTTCTAGCATTAAGTCCGTTGCTACCAAATCTGCTTTTCCAACGCAACGGTGAATATTTCTTATTGCATTCACATGACCCGTAATGATATGAAAGTCCGCTTCTATTTTTGTTCCCGCATGACCTATGGGTTCTTTAATTCCCGTTTCATTATCAATTACATACTCTTGAGGCAGAACATCTATTATTTCCTCGCCTGGAGGTAATGCCAGCATCCCGGCATCCTTGATCAAACAATCCAAATCAAATTGATCGATCTCGCCCAAGTTACTGTCTCGCATTCTCATCCCCCTATGCTGGAGGCTTTTAATATGTTGTCCAGCTACTCCAACGTTTACACTATGAATTTCCACACCAGAGATATTAGAAGCTTCTTCAACTGCAGCATTTATTGAATCTACGGTTTGCTGAATATTTGATACAATTCCTCGATTGACACCAATAGATTCTGAGCGTCCCATTCCGAGAATCTCTATTTTTCCTTGTTCATTCTTTCTTCCAACAATACAGGCAATTTTGGTTGTGCCTATATCTAAGCCTACTACAAATTCTGACATATTCTTATTTTTTGGTGCAAACTATTTGATCTTTGTATTTCAGGTTTAAAGTCTTATAAGCAGTCCAACTACCACTTTCACTGCAGCTTTGGTAGAATGCCCATAGTTTCTCAAACTTAGTTCTAAGATCACTTGCTTTTCCTATTAATATTTTATGATTTCCAATGCGAGGTGTTAATTCAATTTCCTTGTTTTTATCGATATGAATTCTCACTATCTGACTCTTCCAAAAAGAATCATTATTCACAAATTGTATTAAGTCAACCAAGTTTTCTATTTCAATATTTTCCTGATTTTCCCCATTGGAATTAAAGCTCAAAACCTGATCGCTTGTTATGGACAAAAGTCTTGCAGAATACAATGAAGACAAATTCATTCTCTTACCATATTCATCTAAGTAAAATGAATCACCATTCTGATTAAAGACCCTTGCTATTGGTGTCTTTTGTATTAGGGAGACTTCCAAATCGCCCTCTATATTCGAGAATACTTTAGATGATTTTACATGAGACAAAGAAGTGATTTTTGTTTCTATTTGATCTATTGGAATATCCTGAATATTCTGACCTCTAATCCTAAAATTATTATCTGCTAAAATCTGTTCTATCGTAGCTTCATTTATCAAAGGAAATTCATTTGCATTTTGAATTTTCAGAACCAAATCCTGACAGGTTCTGGCTTGATGCTTATGCGTTGAAAAACTCAAAAGCGTGAAAAAACCTGCAAAAAGTAGGATCCATAGACTTATGTTCAATGCTTTTTTCATATTGCCTTGGTCATTTTTCTATTTTCAATTAAGTGATCTCTTAGTGGAATTACACATCTATCAATATCTCCAGCTCCCAAGGTTAGCAGAATATCAAATTGTGCATTTGCAACAAAAGGATTCAATTCTGATTTAGAGAGCAGTACTTTTTTGGGATGTTTGATTTCATCTAATAATGTTTTGCTACTAACTCCAGGAATAGGTAATTCTCTAGCTGGATAAATATCCAATAGGATTATTTGATCCAGATTTTCTAAAGCTCTTGCAAATTCTATTAGAAAGTCCTGTGTTCTAGAAAAGAGATGGGGCTGGAAAATTCCCAATATTCTCTTGTTGGGATAAAGCTGTCTTACTGCATTAATACAAGCATTAAGTTCTCCTGGATGATGAGCATAATCATCAATAAAAATTTCTTTTCCATCATTAATGATGTATTCAAACCTTCTCTTAACACCTTTATAACTTGAAAGTGCGCGTTTAATTTCTTCTAGACCAACTCTCATTTTATAGGCCACATAAGATGCCGCACAGGCATTTAATGCATTGTAATCTCCTGGGAGATGAAATGGGATATCAAGTACTTTATTTCCTTCAATACTCAGGTCAAAATAAAAAGAGTTAGCCTCAATTCTAAAATTGCTTACGCCAGTATAATTAGTATTTAATCCATAATTGTTAATGGATAGAGAAGGATTGTCAGCTATACTTACTTTATCATTTTTAATCAGAAAGCCATCAGGTGATGTTTTTTCGGCAAATTCCTGAAAGACCTTAAAGAACGATTCTTCGGTTTCATAGATATCTAAATGGTCTGCTTCAATTGAGGTGATAATGGATGCAAATGGAGATAATTTCAAAAATGATTTGTCATACTCATCTGCTTCAACTACTGCAAGATCAGTATTCTCATTAAGTAAAAAATTGGACTGAAGGTTATTTGAAATACCGCCAAGAAATGCATTACACCCTATAGTTTCATTAAGCACATGGGCTAGAATAGAAGAAGTAGTAGTCTTGCCATGTGTTCCAGCGACTGCTATCGTCCTCATACCTTTTAATGCTTCTGCTAAAGCGTCTGATCGCTTTAGGACCTGATAGTTCTCTTTTTGAAAATAACCGAGCAAGTTCTGATCCTTGGGAATTGCTGGTGTGTACACTACACAAACACCTTGCTTTTCTTCTTGTAAAAAAGCAGCTGGAATCTCATCTATGTCATCTTCAAAAGTAATCTCAATTCCTTTTTCGTTCAGATTATTAGTTATTGACGATTGAATTCGATCATAACCGTAAACTCGGATGTTTTTTGAATGCATATAAAGCGCCAAAGCACTCATACCAATGCCTCCAATACCAATAAAAAAAGCGCTATTGATATTTAGACCATTCACTTTTTTATCAATTCAATGATTTGCTTTGCTATCGTTTCAGCTGCATTTTGTTTTGCCAATTTTTCGGTGTTCTGGCTCATTTCTTTTAGTGCGACTTCATCATTAATCAATTCAATTGCCTTGGCTAATAGTTCCTTCTCAGCCTTATCATCCTTTATCAGTACAGCCGCTCCATTTTTAACAAGAGACATGGCATTCTTAGTTTGATGATCTTCGGAAACATTTGGAGAAGGCACAAGGATAGCTGGCATTTTGGTAAGGCTTAATTCAGAAATTGACATGGCTCCAGCCCGAGATATTGTTAAGTCCGCAACGGCATAAGCTAAATCCATATCTTTAATGAATTCTAATGTTTTGAGATCTTTATTTCCAAATGCATCCGCTTTTTCCTTTGCATTTTTAAAATAGAATTTACCCGTTTGCCATAGTACCTGAATTCCACTTTCCTTGATAGATTGTAAGTTGGACAAAACGCTTTCATTTAAAGTTCTTGCACCTAAACTCCCTCCGATTATTAGCAAAGTTTTCTTCTGGGAATCCAAATCGAAATGCTTGATCGCTCTTTCTTTTTTCCCATTTAGTTCAACTACTTTTTGTCTTACTGGATTTCCCGTAAGCACAAGCTTTTCTTTCGGAAAAAACTTATCCATTCCATCAAAAGCAACACAGATTTTTTTTGCCTTTTTTGCGAGAATTCTATTGGTTATTCCCGGGAATGAATTTTGTTCTTGAATAACAGTTGGGATACCCTTGGAGGTTGCTACTCTTAATAATGGACCACTTGCATAACCGCCTACACCAACCGCAACTTCTGGTTGAAATTCTTTAATTATTGACCTAGCCTTTTTCAAGCTTTGCAATAATTTAAACGGAACCAAAAGGTTCTTTAAAGTCAATTTTCTTTGAATACCAACAATATTTAAGCCTTCTATCTTATAACCAGCTTCAGGAACTTTTTTCATTTCCATTTTACCATTAGCACCGACAAAAAGAATTTCTACATCTCGATTAAGATTTTTGAGTGCATCAGCTATGGCAATTGCGGGAAAAATATGGCCGCCTGTTCCACCTCCACTGATGATTACTTTAGGCAAAGGCAAGGTCATTTGAAGTTTCAGGTTGAGTTTGTTCTTGGGTTTCTCTAGCCACACATTGAATTAAACCGAGTGCCATGCAGGTAAACCAAATGGAAGTTCCTCCCATACTCACCAAAGGAAGAGGCTGGCCCGTAACGGGGATTAAATTTACTGCAACAGCCATATTGACCAAGGCCTGGAAAGCAATTATAAAGCCAAGGCCGATGACGACAAATCCTCCAAATTTTGAAGTTGCTCTTCTGGCAATACGCATACACCTTATGAATAAAACGAGATATAAGAACAACACTCCTATACCTCCTAAAATGGAACCGTATTCTTCAATAATAAATGCATATATCATGTCAGAATACAAGTGAGGTAAATAATTTCTAGAAGTAGCTTTTCCCGGTAAATCAGGTAATACACCGCCAGATACTATAGCCATTTCGGCTCTTTGTACCTGATAATTTTCTTCGCCACCACCATCTATAAAATCAACTACTCGCTCTACCCAAGTATTTATTCTAGGCAATGCTTCAGGTGCAATTTTCGAAATCAAAACCATCCCACCAAAAGCAAGAATTGCGGACAAAACGACAAGAGACATATGCGCTATTCTTACACCCCCAATAAACATCAAGACGAAACAAGTAGCAAATAAAAGTGCCGCGGTAGAAAAATTCGCGGGTAAAATGAGCAAACAAATTATACCTATTGGAATTAGAATAGGAAGCACTCCTTTTTTAAAGCTTTTGATTTCTTCTTGCTTCTTTGTTATTAATCTAGCCACAAAAAGAACCAAAGCAATCTTTGCTAAATCTGAGGTTTGAAAACTCTGATTAACTATTGGAATGGTTATCCATCGCTTTGCATCGTTTATATCATTTCCGAAAAGCAAGGTGAAGAGCAATAATATTCCAGCCAATACTACGAGAAGCATTGAAATACGATAGACATACTTAAAATTTATTCTATGAAAGAAGTACATAAGGAGTATACCAATACCCAACATGGTTCCATGCCTGAATAAATAATAAAAGGTATTACCATCCTTGTATCTTACTGCCAAACCACCAATTGCACTGTAAACAGCAAGAAGGGAAAGCATACATAAAATGATGGTGACTATCCAAAGGATTTTGTCTCCTTTTAAATATTTCAACACGTGATTCAAACTACTTCAGCTTACTGATTTTTTGTTTGAACGCATTTCCCATCTCAACGTAATTATTGTAATCTGGAGGTGGAGGACAAGAAGGCGAAAACAACACCACATCTCCTTTCGATGCCAGACCGTTTGCTTCTTCTATTGCTTCATTTAGAGATTGTGTTTGTATGATGACATCCACTAAGGGTTTTAATTCCCTCTTGATGTCTTCAGCACTATCTCCCATAATGACTATTGACTTCACTTTATACTCAACCATTTTATTGAGCAGCATAAAATCTCGGTCATGTGGGGTTGAGTTAACAATCCAGACCACTGGTCTTTTAAGACAACGAATTGAATCCTTAGTTGTAATTAGATTGGTAGCCTTAGAATCATTGATGAATAAAACGCCATCAATTTCCTCTACTTCTTCCAATCGATGTTCGGTGCTCTTAAGTTCGTTAATTAACTTTTCTCGAGCGTCTAACAGTTTATCTGCCAAGCTCTGTTTACCTCTGTGAATAGTGAATGCTCTGTTTTCCATTTTAGTGATTATTTTTTCCTATAGCGTTAATGAATGCATCTCCTCTCGACTCAAAGTTGCCGTACATGTTATTGTTTGGTGTAGCAGGTGAATAGAGGACACATGAACCTTTAAAAGCCAACTCTTTTGCCAGTATTACTGCTTCTTCAATTGTATTAGCCTCTGCAACGAGATCAACCAATTGAAATAATTCCTCCACCGTATTGGATCTGTTTTGGCCTACTACTATAACGGACTCTAAACCGTTTAAAGTACTTGGATCAAGATCAATAAAATCTCTTTGATAGGGTCCTGCCTCTAAAATCCAAATAACAGGCTTGCTAATGGAGTCTAAAGAAAAGGCCGTTGAAGCTAGATCTTGAGACTTAGCATCGTTTACAAATTCTACACCATCCAGCTCCAATAAGAGCTCTAAACGATGAGAGTTATCTCTTAATTTTCTCAAGTCTCTCTCTCTTTTGGCAATCATTTTCTCTGCCAATAGGTTTAAGCCTTGCTCTTTTAAAATTTCAATTTCAGCATTCATGTTAATTAGTATTGGTTTCTACTAAAGCGATCTAACGGCCGCTTTGAACTGATGACCTCTGTCTTCATAGTTCTCAAACAAGTCAAAACTTGCACAAGCTGGAGAAAGCAAAACAGTGTCACCGGCATTGCTTACTAATTTGGCTAATCGAACTGCATCTTTTGCATTGGTTGTTTCATGAATATCAACTTCGTGATCTTTAAAAGCTTTGATTATTTTTTTGTTGTCTTCGCCTAAACAAACAATTGTTTTCACCTTGCTTTTTACCAAATCACTTAGCTCGGAATAGTCGTTTCCTTTATCTACTCCCCCGACAATCCAAACGATGTTTCCTTCTACAGAGTCTAATGCATACCAAGCCGAGTTAACATTGGTTGCTTTAGAGTCATTGATGAAATCTATTCCATCTACACGAGCAACGTGTTCAAGTCTGTGTTCTATTCCTTTGAATGAAACTAAGCTATCTCTAACTGCTTCTTTTTTAATGTCTAAAACTCTTGACGCTACTGCTGCTGCCATTGAGTTATAGGCGTTGTGTTTACCTTTTAAGGCTAATTCGTAAATTGACATAATTAATGAGTTATGGTTTATATTTATGTTTAGTAATTCGTCTTCTATCCACGCACCGTATTCTAATTTCGATTCTATAGAAATGGGAATCATTTGCGCTTTTATTTCTTTTTGATTGATCATTTTTCTGATAAGCGAATCATCATAATTGTAGATGAAATAGTCACTATCATCTTGATTCATACAAATCCTGAATTTTGATTCAGCATAGTTCTCAAGCTTATAATCATATCTATCTAAATGATCTGGAGTGATATTAAGTAATACAGCTACTTTTGGTTTGAACTGGGCAATGCCATCTAACTGAAAACTGCTTAACTCCAGCACATAAAAATCTCTATCCTTCTCTGCTACCTGCTTTGCTAGACTAGTGCCGATGTTTCCTGCTAAACCTGTATCCAAATCTGAATTTTGAAAAACGGAATAAGCTATACTGGTTGTCGTTGTCTTACCATTGCTACCTGTTATGGCAATCATTTGTGCATTGCTATATCTATAGCCCCATTCTATTTCCGATATGACCTCAATTCCCTTTTTCTTTATCTCTTTAATCAACTCAACCTTATCGGGAATTCCCGGGCTTTTCACCACCACACTTGCATCTAGAATTTCGTCTATACTATGCTCTCCTTCTTCATAATCAATCTTATACTGTGAAAGAACTTTTTTGTATTTATCTGCTACCTGACCTTTGTCTGATAACCATACATCACAACCTTTTTCCTTTGCAAGAATGGCTGCTCCCACTCCACTTTCTCCCGCTCCCAAAACAGCAACTTTCATAACACCTTAAGCGTTACGATTGAAATAATAGCCAGGAAAACTCCTACTATCCAAAAGCGAGCTACGATTTTGGATTCATGCATTCCCAGAACCTGATAGTGATGGTGAAGGGGTGCCATTTTGAAAATCCTTTTCCCTTCTCCAAATTTTTTCTTGGTGTATTTGAAATAGCCCACTTGTAGCATAACCGAAATGTTCTCGATCAAGAAAATTCCACATACAATGGGTATCAATAATTCTTTTCGGATGATGATTGCGAATACTGCGATGATTCCTCCAAGTGCCAAACTCCCCGTATCTCCCATGAATACTTTTGCAGGGAAGGCATTGTGCCATAAAAAACCAATACAAGCACCAACAAATGCTGAAATAAAAACAACTGCTTCCCCAGAATTTGGGATATACATCACGTTCAAATAATCTGCGAAAATGGTATTGCCAGATACGTATGCGAAAATAGCAAAAGCAACTCCGATAATTGCTGAAACACCCGTTGCTAAGCCATCTAGACCATCGGTCATGTTTGCTCCATTACTCACAAATGTGACAATGAAAATGACTACAGGAATAAAAATGACCCAAGCATGTTTCTTTCTAGTATCTTCTTCTAAAAACCACAGAACATCGGCATAATCAAATTCATGATTCTTTAGAATCGGAACTGTAGTTTTAGTTGATTTCTCTTGAATCCAAATTGCACCATCTCCATCTGGATCTTCCAATACAGTTGCATTCTCTACTTGATGTTCTTCTTTTATAACAAAATCTTGATGGAAGAATAATGAGGCGCCTACAATTAATCCTACTCCTACTTGTCCAACTATTTTAAACTTACCCGCCAATCCTTTTTTATTCTTTTTGAAGACTTTTATGTAATCGTCCAAGAAACCAACCGCACCTAAAAAGATGGTTGTAAAGAGAAGAATGATGACATAGATATTAGTCAGGTCAGCTACTAGAAGAGTTGGAATAAGAATCGCTCCTAAAATGATTAGACCACCCATAGTTGGCGTTCCAGCCTTTTCGTTTTGTCCTTTTAAGCCTAAATCTCTTATTGTCTCTCCTATCTGTTTTTTCTGAAGTAATCGAATAAGTTTATTACCCAAAAACATGCTAATTGTCAGGGAAATTAGAATCGCTGCTGCTGCTCTAAAAGAGATAAATTGAAAAATACCAGCTCCAGGTGTCTGATAGGTATTTTCTAGATATTCGAATAGATGATAAAGCATTACTTCTCTAGCATTTTTAAGGTTTCCTGAACTATTTCATAATCATCAAACGGGTGTTTAACACCTTGTACCTCCTGATACTTCTCATGTCCTTTTCCAGCAATAAGCACTACATCTCCAGGCTGCGCCATATCGCATGCTGCTTTAATTGCATCTCTTCTATTTGAGATGGTCAATGTTTTCTTAAAGTGAATTCCCTCCACTCCTTTTGCCATATCTCTTAGGATTGCATTGGGCTCCTCATTTCTAGGGTTATCTGATGTGAAAATGACTTTATCTGAATATTCACAGGCTATTCGCGCCATAACAGGTCTTTTCTTTCTATCTCTATTTCCACCACAACCTACCACAGTGATTACCTTTTCATTTCCTGTACTGATATCTAAAATTGTCTTGAGAACATTCTTTAGAGCATCTGGTGTATGCGCATAGTCTACAATTGCGGAAATATTTTTTTCCGTTCGGATGTGCTGAAAGCGGCCTTCAACAGGATTCAACTTTGAAATCTGAGTGAGCACTTCTAACTTGTCTTTTCCTAATGATAGAGCGGTTCCATAAACTGCAAGCAAATTGTAAGTATTGAAACTTCCAATCATCTTGGTATAGAGATCATTTCCGTCAATCAGAATATGAATACCACTAAATTGATTTTCTATGATCTTCGCTTTATAGTCTGCAAAAGATTTTACCGCATAAGTTTTTTTCGCAGCTTTAGTATTCTGAACCATTATCTCTGAATGAGCGTCATCATGGTTTACTATTGCTACTGCATCAGAAGACAAATTATCGAAGAACATTTTCTTCGCTTTTATGTATTCATCAAAGGTTTTGTGATAGTCTAAATGGTCGTGAGTAAGATTGGTAAAAACAGCAACTTTAAAATCAACGTCTGTCACTCTATGTTGCACCAGGGCATGTGAACTGACTTCCATAAAGCAATACTGCACCCCTTCTTCAACCATTCTTGCCAAAAGTCTATTTAATGTTAGAACATCTGGAGTGGTATGTGTTGAAGCTATTTCGTCTTTACCAATTTTAATAATGACTGTACTGAGCAGTGCGCACTTGTGTCCCATCTCATTAAACATTTGCCATAATAATGTGGCTGTGGTGGTTTTACCATTGGTTCCTGTTACACCAACCAGGTTTAATTTTTCAGATGGATGATCATAAAAGTTTCCTGCCACATAGGCCATTGCCTGTTGAGAGTTTTGAACCTTCACATAAGTTATTCCCCCATGAAGGGTCTCTGGAAGCTCTTCACATAAAACAGCAATTGCCCCAGCGGCTAATGCACTATCAATGTACTCGTGACCATCTACTTGGGTTCCTTTTATTGCAACAAAGAGGCTATATCCTTTAACTTCTCGTGAGTCGAAATGAATAGAATCGATTGCAACATTTGTTGGCCCAATGACATCTTCAATACCAGCTTTGTACAATATATCCTTTAATAATCTCATTCTAGTGTAAGTGCTATTTGATCGTTTTGATTATATGAAGCCCCTTGCTTCAAGGATTGTTTTTTAACTATTCCATGTCCCTCGTATTGAACTACCAGTCCCATATTCTCGAGTAATGGAATTGCATCCATCATCGGCATTCCTTTGACATTCGGCACCTTACCTTCTTCTACTTTTATACCACTTGCTTTAATTTCCTTTTCGGTGGCTTTCGTGGCAATCCAGTCTCGATTTTCTGGCACCTCTGACAATGAAACGTTTAAGGCAGAAGTCACTTTTGATATGTCCGATACATTACCATTTAAACTCAATGGAGCAGAACCCTCCGCTTCATTGGAAGCTAGTTCAATCATAAAGTTTTTTGCATAAAATTTCTCCGCTATCTCCAGGAATACTGGACCTGCCACGCGATTTCCATAGTACAACCCTTTAGTAGGATTATTTACCAAAACAATGCACGAATACTTGGGATTATCAGAGGGGAAATAACCAACAAATGAGGCTTGATATTTTGCTTTATTATCAACTGTTTTATAAGCACCTTCTACCGCTACTTGAGCTGTACCTGTCTTCCCAGAAATTTCGAAATGTGGTGACCTTAAATTCTTTGCAGTTCCATTTTCAACTACTCCTTTTAAAAGTGCTTTTGCATCTTCTAATGTGCTTTCAGAAATAAAATCTTGATTAATTATAATGGGTTCAGCCTCTTCAAGTACTTCTCCATTTCTTCTAATCTGCTTGACCAATTGAGGCTTAACCATTACCCCATCGTTGGCTATTGCATTATAGAATGTCAGAGTTTGAAGCGGAGTCATTTTCAATTCATAACCTATTGACATCCAAGGCAAAGTCACACCTGACCAATGACCATTTTGATGGTCTGGAGTTTTAATGTAGGGCCTTGGTTCTCCTGGAATATCTATTCCAGAATTCTGATCTAAACCAAAACGCCTAACGTATTTTACAAAGGCCTCTCGATCATTATTGAAGGCATCATATACAACTCTAGATATTCCAACATTCGATGAAACCTCAAAAGCTCTTTGCGCTGACACTTTTCCATATCCACGATCATTGGAATCTCTCATTATCCTGTCATGAAATCTATGACGACCATTTTTGGTATTTACTTTAGTTTCAAGGCTGGCCTTACCAGCTTCTATAGCAGCTAAAAGAGAAGGAAGCTTAAATGTTGAGCCTGGCTCAGTCGCTGTACCTACTGCATGATTAAATTTTTCAACGTAATTACCATTCGGTGTTTTATCAAGGTTCACTATCCCCTTAATAAACCCTGTCTCAACCTCCATAAAAACAGCACAACCAAAATCGGCCTCATGCTCTACCATTTTCTTTCTTAAGGCTTCAGACAAAATATCTTGAACATTAATATCTATGGTAGTGTAAATATCCGCTCCATCAATTGCCTCAACCTCATTTGCATCATTAAGAGGCATCCAATCTCCACTTGCAATTTTTCGTTCTAGACGCTGGCCATTTCTACCTTTCAAAAGGCTGTCAAAAGCCAGTTCTAAACCATAAATACCCTTATCTTTTCCTTGACTGTATTTTCCTACCGTTCTCCTTGCTTTCTCGTTAAATGGGTTTGCTCGTGACACCTTCTTTTCAAAGCGAACACCTCCTTTATATCTTCCTAAATTTACCAGAGGAAAATCCTGCACTTCCTGTAATTGCTTGTAGTTTATGTTGGACTGAAGCAACTGATATCTCTTCCCTGCTCTTCTATAATCTTGAAATTTCCTCAGCCAGGAATCTCTGGAACCCCCAAAAGCATTCGACATTGAACTAGCAAAAGCACCTATGTTCTCATTGAATCTTTCATCAGTCAATCCATCAGCTTTGAAGTCCATTCTAATATCATAGATTGGCAATGTCGTTGCCAACAAACTCCCATCAGCAGAATAGATGTTCCCTCTATCAGCAACAACTTCCTTCCACCTTGTGTACTTATCTGTTTGTTCTTCAATCTCAGGCTCCGCAGTCAATTGAATATTAAATAAGCGATAGGCAACTGCAATGGAAACTCCGAAAATGAAAATACCCACAAGTGTGAGCCTAACTATGGTTCCTCTTTCAAGATTCATTTTTGATCTGTGGCTTGCTCGATTTTTATGAGTGGTTCTGTTGTTTCCTTTAGTCCCAAATCCTGAATAGACTTAGCGACTGATGATTGCTGTCTTAGGCTATCTAATTCAGATTGCCAAGTGAGGTGCTCGGATTTCACATCCTTTAAGCCAGCTTCGAGGAGATTTAATTCCTTTACCGATTTCTCAGTATAGTAACCATAGGATATATAACAAACCATAATTAGTGTTAGAAAAGCTGCAAAAGGCAAAAACTGAACGACCTTATCTCTACCCAAAAAGCTACCATTGATAACATCAATTATCTTTTTGAAAATGCCAGGCGTTTTAAATTTCTTCCTTTCCTTTTTTAGTTTGTTCATTTATCCTTTCTCCTATTCTTAACCGAGCACTTCTCGATCTTGGGTTTTCTTCTATTTCTTTTTCTGACGCTTTAATGGCTTTTGAACTCAGGGCTCGAAATGGTTTCAGATCATTGCCAAACAGATCTTTTTCAATTACACCATCAAAATTTCCTGATCTTAAAAAGCGTTTAACCAACCTATCTTCCAGTGAATGGTATGACATTACAACCAACCTTCCACCTGGTCTTAACACTTCTGAACTCTGAACCAGAAACTCTTCCAGAACTTTTAATTCATCATTCACCTCTATTCTCAGTGCTTGAAAAACCTTAGACAAATACTGATTATGTTTTCTTGGGTTTGAACACTTCAATGCGATTTCCTTCAACTGTGTTGTCGTTTCAATTCTCTCCTGCTCCCTCTCTCTAACAATTAAGCCAGCCAACCTACCAGCATTACTTACTTCTCCATACTTTCTAAACATCGAAGCCAATTCCTCGAACTCTAAATCATGCAAAACTGTTTCTCCAGTTTTTTTTGATTTCTTATCCATTCTCATATCCAATGGACCATCGAAACGAAAGGAAAATCCTCTTTCAGCAACATCAAGCTGATGACTACTCACACCTAAATCAGCAAGAATTCCATCTACCTGCTTTACCCCATTTAACCTCAGGTTACTCTTGAGATACCTAAAGTTGGCGCTTATCAAATTGAATTTCTCGCTTGATATTTGGTTATGCTTTGCATCTTGATCCTGATCAAATGCAAAGAGCTTTCCACCATGGAGATGATTTAGTATCTCCCTGCTATGACCACCTCCTCCAAAAGTCACATCAACATAAATACCAGACGGTTTTATCTTTAAGCCATTAATGCAATCATGTAAAAGAACGGGTGTATGATAATGATCACTCACTATCATCAAAATTGCCATTGCCGAAAATCTCCTCCGCTAAAGCTTCCGTATTCAAATCAGCTTTCAATGCTTTCTCATAGGCTCTAGGATTCCAAATCTCTATCTGGTCACCATTGGCAATTAGTTTCAATTCCTTTTTCACCCCAGCATATTTCAGCAAGGATGCATTCAATAAAATTCTTCCCTGACCATCCATTTCAACCCTCACTGCATTTGCTGTGAATTGCCGAATAAAGTCTCGATTCTTCTTAATGAATGTGTTGAGTTTGTTGAGCTGAGCGTTATTGCGCTTCCAAACCGACCAGGGATACAAGACCAAAGACTTCTCATACAAATCCCTATTTACCACAAAGCCCTCATGCAGAACATCTTTCAATTGAGACGCAAGACCCTTTGGCACCAAGAGCCTTCCCTTGGCATCAATTTTACAATCATATGTCCCTAGAATATCCAACAATTCTTTTCGGTGGTTTGGAAATTTTGTTGGTCAAATATACCACTTTTTCCCACCAATATCCATTTTTTACCACTTTGTTGAAAACTTGAAGACACGGGAATGGTTTTTCACCACGCTAGAATCATAACAGAATTGTTTTCACATGCTGACCCAACAAGAAAAAAAGCTTGCCATCCTTTTATTTATAGTGCCTGAGGAAATTCCCTTGAAAAAACTATTGGAATAAAAAATTTTAAATAATCAGGTGGGAATTAATTGAGACCTGTTCTCAATTCAATCGGATTCATTTTTTTTTACATTTGAATGTAGATGGAATATCAGTTAAAAGAAGAAGGCGAGTTCAAATACATAGAACAGGGCGAGGGCCCAGTGATTTTAGTTCTACATGGTTTGTTTGGAGCATTGAGCAATTTCAAGGATGTATTCAAGCATTTTAAAAGCCGATATAGAGTAGTCATTCCTATGCTTCCAATTTATGATTTACCCCTTTTAAAGTGCAATGTGAAAAATCTTGCAGAGTTCCTTAATAGATTTATTGAATACAAACAATATGATAATATCAACTTATTGGGCAATTCACTAGGGGGGCATGTTGCTTTGGTTCATTCTGCTACTCATCCAGAAAAAATCAGCTCGGTAACACTTGCGGGAAGCTCTGGATTATATGAGAATGCTTTTGGAGGAACTTTCCCAAGAAGAGAGGACAAAAAATATCTCAGAGAAAAAATTGCCTTAACATTTTATGACCCCAACATTGTTACCGAAGAGTTAGTTGATGAATGCCACGAAGCTGTTAACAACAGAAATAAAGTTCTTCGAATATTGTCTATTGCTAAATCTGCAATACGACATAACATGGCAAGCGAGTTACCAAATTATAAAATGCCCTTTTGCTTAATTTGGGGGAAAAACGACACCATTACTCCACCTGAAGTTGCTGAGGAGTTTCACGAAAACCTTCCAGACTCGGATTTATTTTGGATAGATAAATGTGGGCATGCACCAATGATGGAGCATCCGGAAACCTTCAATGCGTATTTAGGAGAGTGGCTTAAAAAGCGAAATATTTAGGCACTATGAAAATACGCTCAGCCAAATTTGTAATGAGCAATACGGATATCGATAAATGTCCTGAGCCCACCTTACCCGAGTATGCTTTTATTGGAAGAAGTAATGTTGGAAAATCTTCCCTTATCAATATGCTTACTGAAAGAAAGGCTTTAGCTAAAACATCCGGCACACCTGGCAAGACCAGATTGATAAATCACTTTTTGATAAATGAAGAGTGGTACCTGGTTGATCTGCCGGGTTATGGCTATGCTAGAATCTCTAAAAAAGAGCGGGCTTCTTGGAAAATTCTTATTCATACCTACCTTAAGAATAGACCTAATTTAATGTCAGTATTTGTATTGGTGGACAGTAGACACGAAGCCCAGAAAATCGATTTGGAGTTCATGGAATGGCTAGGAAAGAATAACATCCCTTTTTCCATAATTTTTACAAAAATTGATAAATTAAATAGCGGGGTTTTAGGCAAGAATAAAAAGCGATATCAAAAGGAAATGCTAAAAACATGGGAGTTCTTACCTCCATTATTTGATTCTTCTGCAAGTTCATCCGCAGGAAGAGAAATGATTTTGAAATACATAGAGGAAGTAAACGAAGTGTATTAAAATAGAAAACCCGGTAATTTCTTACCGGGGAAACCAAATACGGGAACTAGATTGGTTTTGTTAATATCTTGCCCTAAGGCAAAAGATCAACAATTTTATTTCACTAACGAATTTAATTGAATTACTTAAGCGGAAACGGCTCAATTCATAAAGAGCTAAATCCGTTTTACGAAACAGGTTTTTCTGTTCACGAAACCTTACAAAATGTTTAATTTCTTAAAGAAATCGGCCTTATATGAATCCCCTATAGAAATTGTTTTTTCACCTATAACCAACTCAGATCTGTTCTGAATCTCAATAATTTTAAGCGGATTTACTAAAAAAGAACGATGCGCCCTTAACAGAAAACCACCTATTTTTCTGTGAATACCGGCCAAATTTTGAGAAACAACGGTTTTTGATGATCCATGAAATATATGCGAGTAACTACCTTGCCCCTCTACATATTGAATATCGTTTTTATCAATGGAGATTAGTTTGTCGCCATCCTTAACAAAAAGTATATCTCCATCTATTGTAATTTCCGCCTCCTTTTTCTCTCCACACTTCTTTTCCGCAAGTTGAAGAGCTATGATAATATCTTTTTTCTTAAACGGTTTGCTTAAGTAGGACATTGGCTTTGTCGCTATAGCTCTATTTATCTGTTTTTGATCATCAACATCACTTAAAAACACATAATTAAATTGATTATCAGAACCACTCATTCGATTCATTAAATCAATACCATCCATGTCTCCACTCAGATTGATATCGACAAAAGCAAAATCAAAATCACCTCCCCAGTTCAGGAGATCTTCCGCATTATCAAATTGACCCACTAGATCATAACCGTTCTGCTCAATTAAGACTTTCAGGTTCTCAGAAATAAGAACTTCATCTTCAATAAGTATCACCTTCATAGCTAGGCGTGAATATATATTAAATATTCATTTGCTCTTTTAAGTCACCGCAAAACATTCTTACACCATCAGCAATTCGTTTATCATCAGTTGCTTTCTCAAAAGAATCTGTAAGTGTCAAAATTGTTTGATGAAAGAACTGCTTCATTTCATCTTTGGTCATTTCTTTATTCCAAAGATCTATTCTTAAAGTATTTTTCTGCTCTTCATCCCAGATGGCAAGCATAATAGCTTTTGCTTCACCTTTCCCATCATCCGCTGCCTCCCAAAAAATCTTTTCAGGAACCTGATTATCATCCATTTCTATATCAAATTCAATTTTAGAATTCTTCATCACCTTTCTGGTTTATATGTATTTAAGATTTGCATATCGTTCAATTCAAAAAGTTCGCTTAACCTTGTTTCAGGATATTTATTCATGTAGTCTTTAACTATTTGTTTGCCTAGGAACAAACTTACCATTCCTGGTGACTCTTGGGGAAATCCTTGAGTAAAAGGACCGAAACCCGTAAATCTTTCTATCTGCTTATAATCACTTGAATAAACTAAATCTTCTTCAATAATGGCCTTCCATATGTTGAATTCATTTCGCTTAGCCCAATCAAGTTGTTCAGACAAATAGCCCATTTGCAAATATTCTTCTTCAAAAGGTAATAAGGCGTTTAAAACATACATTGCCTTACCGTGATATATTATATGGTTTATCAATTTATCCCCTTGAATACTCTTTTGATTATTGGTGAGCAGATAGCCCCGAAGTGCATCAGATAAAATATAGTCAGGATCCATTTTTTCCTTTTGATAGTTAGGAAAGTTTGCAATAGGCAATCCCTTTACTATACGATGCTCAGCTCCAAGATAAAATTCCAGACCTATTCCAAGTATTCCCCTTAAAGGATAGATTCCATAATTATAACCTGAGTTCATAGTAATTACTCTAGGAATTTTTTGATTGGGAAAATAGTGGGAATAGTACCTAAAAGCATCATTAAATGAGTTCCTCATTTTCTGATCGAGAAAGAAGATGGAATCGATCTGATTTTGAGTATCATTAAAAATAATTTCTCCAGAAACCTTATCAAACATTTCAATTGCCGAACTATCATTTACAGGGCCTACTCTAAGAATTCCTTCAAAGTATTCCTGATAAAAGAATGGGTAGGTGGAAAGCAAATATTCTTGTTTCTCAAAGGGATTACTAATCTCTGACCGAAAAACTTCTTGATCCAACCTAACAAACTGAAAATCAATTGCTTTATCCTCTAAATCAATATCAAAGGGGTTAGATTGGCATGAAAATAGCAAAGACAGAAGGCACACAAGAAATATTAAAGCACGATTCACGATGGAAAATTTATTTACTTTTGAAAGCAACGGAAAATTCAGGTTCAAAATTATGAAAAAGTATATCGGTCTTATTTTGTTTTTAGGGATTTTCACAAGCAATTATGCACAGGACGATCAAAGAGTACGTTTTGGCTTTACTACTAGCCCCATTTTCTCCTGGCTTCAACCTGATGGTCAATACCTTGAAAATGAAGGAACAAGACTGGGATTACAGTATGGAATAATTGCAGATTTTATTATTGACGACAATAATAAATATGCTTTTTCTTCTGGTGTAATGGTCGACAACATTGGCGGGTCAGTAAGAGATAGGCATTTTCATAATGGTGATACACTCGTTAATGAATTTGGAGATGTAAAGACTACCTATAAGCTTCAATATTTAAACATTCCCTTAACGCTTAAATTGAAGACTAATGAAATTGGTTATTTAACTTACTTTGGTCAGTTTGGTTTAGACTTAGGATTTAATCTTAAAGCAAGACAGGATATTGAAGGCAATTTTGGAGGCGCAAGCATTAACGAGGAAAACATAGATATAATTTCTGACATTGTTCCTATTCGTGCAGCCTTAAGAGTATCAGCAGGTGGGGAATATAATATATCTGGCTCTACTACCTTAATGGTAGGTCTGGCTTGGAATAATGGCTTTACGAATGTCTTGGATTTTAATCAATTACAAGAAGATGCGGATGGTCGTCCAGTTTTCACAGACAATGGAGTCTTAACTCAAGGACCGAAACTAAAAGCAGTAAATAACTATTTCTCATTAAACTTAGCTTTGTTCTTTTAAAAATGGATAATAAAAAGGTAATTGATCATATTGTTAATTGGTTAAAAGAATACTGTGATAATTCGGGGCTCAATGGATTTGTCCTGGGAATTTCCGGTGGTATTGATTCAGCTTTAACTTCAACCCTCTGTGCAAAAACAGGTAAAGATTTACATGTTGTAAGCATGCCTATCTATCAAGAAAAAAAGCAACTAAAAAGAGCTGAAAATCACATTGCCTGGTTGGAAGAAAATTTTTCAAACGTCAAGGGGTCGGAGCTGGATTTATCTCCGGTTTTTAAATCTATGGAAGAACACTTTCCCGAAGATATTCAGGATGAATTGACAATGGCAAACACTCGTTCAAGATTGAGAATGCTTGCCTTATATGCTCATGCGGGAAATAGAAAATTACTCGTTGCAGGAACTGGAAATAAAGTAGAAGATTTTGGTGTTGGTTTCTTTACCAAATATGGAGATGGGGGTGTTGACCTTTCTCCAATTGCAGATTTAGTAAAGACCGAGGTTTGGTCATTGGCTAAAACTTTAGGAGTATTAGAAGAAATTATTGAGGCAAAGCCAACAGATGGCTTATGGGGAGATGATAGAAGTGATGAAGATCAAATTGGGGCAAGCTATCCTGAGTTGGAATGGGCAATGACCTATGAAGGCGATGAAAGCGAATTAAATGATCGACAAAAAGAAGTTCTGGTTATTTACAGAAGATTTAATCGGACTAATAAGCATAAGATGTTACCAATTCCTGTTTGCAAAATTCCAAGTGAACTAAGGGGTTAAGATGCATCTTCTGCTAAGCGAATTTTCAAACCTTCTAAGTCTTTATGCAAATGTATTTGGCAACCCAGTCTGCTGTTATCTTGAACATTAAAAGCACTATCCAACATATCTTCCTCATCCTCGGACATTTCTGGAAGCGTATGTTCGCTCTCAATGTAACAGTGACAAGAAGCGCACATGGCCATCCCACCGCATGTGCCATCCACAGGTAACTCTAAAGATTTGCAAAGCTCCATTATATTCATATTCATATCTGTAGGAGCTTCAGTTTTGTATTCTTCACCTTCCCTGTCTATGATTGTGATATTTATTAATTGGTTACTCAAATCCTTGCACTCCTTGAACAGTTGTATATTTTAAGACTAAATTCTTGTCTGGATAAATTCTTTTGAATGCTGACTGAACCATTAATGTAGCTTCATGAAAACCACATAAAATCAATTTCAACTTCCCGGGATAAGTATTGATATCTCCAATTGCGTATATACCATCTACATTGGTGCTATAATCAAAGGTGTTAACCTCAATAGCGTTTTTATCTAGATTTAGATTCCAGTGGGCGATAGGGCCTAATTTTGGGGAAAGCCCAAACAAAGGAATAAAATGATCTGTCTTAATATTCTTTTCTCCCTGAGTTTTATGCTTGACCAAAACACTGTCTAATTTACCATTGCCATTTAAACCAATGACCTCCGCCTCGGTAATTAACTCGATTTTTTCAGCCTTTGCCAAATCCATTACTTTCTCAACTGAATCTAAAGCTCCTCTAAAACTGGTTCTCCGATGAACCATAGTTACACTTTTAGCTACCTCACTTAGGAAAATAGTCCAATCCAATGCAGAATCACCTCCACCGGAGATTACTATATTCTTGTCTCTATAGATTTCAGGATCTTTAATAATATACTCAACACCTCTTTCTTCAAAATCTAGGATATTTCCAATTGGTGGTTTACGGGGCTCAAAACAACCCAAGCCGCCTGCAATCGCAATTACTTTAGCACAGTGTTCTGTCCCTTTATTGGTAGTCACCTTAAATAACCCATCTTCTAATTTTTCAATTTCTTCTGCTCTTTCACCCAAGGTAAATCCCGGCTTGAATGGTTCCGCTTGTTTTAAAAGATTCTCAACTAAATCTCCTGCTAAAATTTCAGGAAAACCAGGAATATCATAGATAGGTTTTTTAGGATAAATTTCAGAGCATTGCCCACCAGCTTGCGGCAATGCATCAATAAGATGGCATTTCAACTTCAATAGACCTGCCTCAAAAACTGTAAAAAGACCGCATGGCCCGGCTCCTATGATAAGAATATCTGTATTTATCAAGCTTTGAAAAAATTTTTGCAAATGTAATCAAAAGCCTTTCTAAAACACTATTTTAGTAGCTCGTCTAAGTATTCATTTATAAAATCATAAGAGACTTTTCCCATGAATAAATTTTTAAGCCTTCTTTTCTGTTTTATTGCCTTTGCATTATCTTCTCAATGTGATGGAGACCGTTACAAAGCTCAAATTTTTGATAATTTCATATTGACCTCAGATGTGGTTTATGGTCAAAATTATGATCAAGTTCAACAGTTGCAGGATTTGCATCTTGACATTTATGAACCTGAAGGAGATACCGAAATGGAAAGAGCTGTCATCATTTTAGCGCATGGCGGGTTCTTTATTGCAGGAGATAAAACTGGGGATGACGTTGTCCCTTTTGCTCAGGATTTTGCTAGAATGGGTTATGTCGTTTGCTCTATTCAATATAGATTGGGAATGGAGGCTGATCCTTTTTTTCCTTCTGAACAAACTGCTACCGAAGCGGTAATAAGGGGATACCATGATGAGAAAGCGGCTATTCGATTTCTTAGAAAAACAATTGCGGAAGACAACAATCCATATAGACTTTCTAGTGATCTATTTTTCAGCGCGGGAGTTTCTGCAGGCGGTTTTATAACTGTTCATAATTTATATTTAGACGAATTGGACGAAATTCCTGTTCTTGTGGACACTACAAAACTAGGCCTTGGTGGAGGTTTAGAGGGCTTATCTGGAAACCCAAATTATTCATCTGATTTGGTAGCAGGTGTTAACATAGCTGGAGCAATTGGAGATACTACATGGATAGACGCTAACGAGGAGCCTTTAATTAGTTTCCATGGAGATAATGACGGCACTGTTCCTTTTGATATAGGAACCATTGGGCTTTTGGGAATACAACTTGGAACCGCAATGGGGAGTTTCCCGATTCATGAAAAATTAAACGATCTGGGAATAGAAAATTGTTTTGAAATACAAGAAAACCAAGACCATGTTCCTCATGTTACTAATCCATTGATATACGATACTCTGCTGGTAAAGGCAAGAAACTTTCTTGCTAGATATATTTGCGATATCGATCTGACATGTGAATATACTGACATTGCAGTTGGTCTGAACTCAGTTGATAATTTACAAGCCAGAATTTATCCCAATCCATCAAACGATCATATCCGAATAGAATTACCAATTTCGGATTGGAATATTGAGGTATTGGATATTTCTGGAAGAACAATATTATCAAGAATATCAAACAATGTAGATCAGTTGACTATTGATAAATCAAATATTGGCGAAGGGGTTTTTATATTAAATATGAATAGCGAGTTGGGAACGCTTAGTCAGAAAGTGGTTTTCTATTAAACAGCTTCTACCCTTACGACTTCGGGAACCACTTTTTTAATTGATTCTTCAACGCCAGCTTTAAGTGTCATTGCGCTCATTTCGCAAGTACTGCAAGCTCCATGAAGCTTCACTTTAACAACTTTATCATCTGTTAATTCGATAAAAGTAATGTCACCATGATCGGCCTCTAAAAATGGTCTTAAATCGCTAAGTGCTTGTTCAATTTTTTCCTGGCTTGTCATGAAAATGATTTCCTAGTTATTTTTACTTTTTCCGTCAGGGATTTTGATTCATTTCTCTTCTGCAAAGATACTTCAAATTTTTCTACCATTTCTTCTAAAGCTTTCGAAACCAAAGTATCTTCTTGTAAAATTGCTGGCCTTCCAATATCTCCTGATTCCCTTACCGACTGAACCAATGGAATATCTCCTAGAAAGGGAACATTCAATTCTCCAGCCAAATCGGACATTCCATCTTTTCCAAATATGTAATACTTATTATTGGGTAACTCCTCTGGAGTAAACCATGCCATATTCTGGACCAAACCAAGAACTGGAACATTGATGGATTCCAATTTGAACATCTCAACTCCTTTCCGAGCATCCGCCATTGCCACTCTTTGCGGAGTGCTTACCACAACAGCACCAGTAACGGGAACCATTTGAACAACTGAAAGATGAATATCTCCAGTTCCGGGAGGCATATCAATGAACATATAATCCAGCTCTCCCCAATGTGTATCTGCAAATAATTGTTTCAATGCTTTTGAAGCCATTGGTCCCCTCCAAACTATTGCTTGTGCGGGGTCCGCAAAAAAACCAATTGATAACATTTTTATTCCGTAATTCTCAACAGGAATCATCAAGACTTTTCCATCGATCTCTTTTGTTCCAGGTCTCTCTTGAACTACATCCAGCATAAGAGGAATTGAAGGCCCATATATATCGGCATCTATTAAACCTACCTTATATCCTTTTCTTGCAAGACCTAATGCTAAATTTGTTGTTATTGTAGATTTGCCAACACCTCCTTTTCCAGAGGCAACAGCAATAATATTTTTAACACCAGGTAAGATTTTACGATTAGCTATTTTGTCCTCATCACTAGGTTCTTCGTAAACGACTTCAGAATTAATCTCATTTCCAAAAGCTCTTTCCAGGGCAAATAAACATGCTTGTTCCATGCGTTCCTTGCTTTGAATGGATTCATCCTTAGCTTTCAAGATTAGTTTTATGCGATTATCATCTATTTCCTCCCTAATAAAAATTCCAGCTTGAATTATATCCTTTTTACTCGTGGGATCTATTACGTTAGCGAGTGCTACTTTTACGCTATCACTATTTATTCCTGACATTCCCACAAATGTAGGTTTTAAGTATTTTTTTACCTACTTCCTCTAAAGTTTTTGCAATTTCAAATTAGGATTGTTACCTAAATAATTTATACCCAAAATTTAGCTTAAAACTTTTAGTAAACATTATATTTTTATTTACTTTGGCGGTTCCGAGAAGAACGTTCTTTAAAATTCTTGGAGAGGTGGCCGAGTGGCTGAAGGCGCACGCTTGGAAAGCGTGTATGCGGGAAACCGTATCGCGGGTTCGAATCCCGCTCTCTCCGCCAGAATAGAATTTCTATTCGGAAAACAATTGATTTTTAACCTGTTAACCTATTTCTCAACATTGAAATTAAGTGCAATCTCAAAATTGTGTTACTTCTCAAAGTGAAAGGCTCGTTCGGGTTAATTATCGGTAACAATGAATTACAATATAAAAGAGTTCTAATATCAACCTTTATTTAAATATAACATGAAAACGTTTTCAAGAATTATTACAAGTGTAGTAGCGTTTATGGCTGTTTTACCAGCTATGGCCCAAGAAGCAGCAGACAATGTAGCTTCAGACTCTGGAATACATCAACAAATTAAAAATTACTTTATCGAGGGAGACCCGAAATTTATGGCATTCGTATTGGTTTGTCTTATTCTAGGTTTAGCACTTTGCCTTGAAAGAATCATATATTTAAATATGGCTCAAAGTAATACAGATGCTATTCTTAGCAATGTAGAGAACAAATTAAGTTCTGGAGGAATAGGAGCGGCAAAAGAGTATTTAAGAAATACTAAAGGACCTGTTGCAAGTATTTTTTACCAAGGACTAGAAAGAGCTGATGAAGGAGTTGAACAGGTTGAAAAATCTGTTATTAATTACGGTCAGGTTCAAATGGGACTTTTGGAAAAAGGTCTTTCTTGGATATCCTTATTTATTGCACTTGCACCAATGCTTGGGTTCATGGGGACGGTAATTGGTATGATTAACGCTTTTGAGGACATTGAGGCAGCTTCTACTATTAATGCAACAATTGTTGCCGGGGGTATGAAATTAGCCTTGATTACAACCGTTTCTGGTCTTGTTGTTGCAATTATTCTTCAAATCTTTTATAACTATATTTTATCAAAAATTGATAGTATAGTGAATGATATGGAAAACGCTTCCATTTCTTTGGTAGATATGATTGTTAAGTACAAAGACTAATTTTTAAAAAAGAATATTATGTCAAAAGTTTTAAAAATTGGAAATGGTGCCTTAACTGCTATTTTAGCTGTTCTGGGTATTGTTTTTACAGTTCTAGCCATTCCTGCTAATTTTGAGAGAGGAGATCTTTTCCCCGATTTCAATTCTAAAATGGCGGATTTTGCAATAAGCGATTCCTACATTCTTATAGGTCTTTGTACTTTGGTTGCTATTGGAGCTTTTTTGGTTATGCTCATTACCAATTTCAAAAAGAACTACATGGTTTTGGTATGGATTGGAGTTTTACTAGCTATTTGTGGGATTTGTTGGTCTGTTGCTTCAGGTAGTTTACCTGAAGAGAGCACTCGAATGGGTAAAAAATGGTTAGAGCTAAACGTAACTGAGGGTGAGTCAAAATTTGCCGGTATGGCAGGCTTTCTATCTTACTTTTTTATTGGAATTTCCGTTGTGGCAATTATATTTTTCGAAGTAAGAAATTTATTTAAATAAGATGGCAAGAAGAGCATTACCAAGCATACCTACAGGATCGATGGCAGACATCGCTTTCCTACTTTTAGTTTTCTGGTTAATGACTACTACTCTTGAATCTGATGCCGGAATTCTTAGGAGATTACCACCGATTGATTTAGAGGACAACTCTGATATAGTTAAGAAAAAGAATGTTTATGAAGTCCTTGTAAACTTTAGAAATGAGCTTCTAATTGAAGGAGAGCCTGGTGATATCTCAGAGTTAAAATCTGGAGCTATGGCTTTTCTAACTAATACTGGAGTATTTAAGGAAGAAGTTGGAGATGAGGAAATGACTTCAAGAACATGGGTAAGAAAAGCGGATGTTCAAGAAAAAGTAGGTTATCATAAAGAACAATACGAAAAGGCTGTAAAGGAAGAAGCGGAAGAAGCGGATATAGATGCAAAGAAAAAGATACTCGATAAATGGCAATCTAAACTAGATGCTATTAACTTTTTCGGTGAATATAGGGAGTTGGTTCCTGCTGCAGTTGTCTCATTACAAAATGATAAGGGTACATCTTACGAAACTTATATTTCTGTTCAAAATGAGTTAGCATCTGCCCTAGGACAATTGAGAGATGATTTGTGTATGAAGCATTGGAAGAGAAAATTTACTGATTTAGATGATAAGATTGAGAAAGATAAAGTGAAAATTCTTGCAGTAAGAAATGTTTTCCCAAACAGAATTTCTGAGGCTGAACCAAAAGATAGTAGAAATTAATTTTTTCAGATTATGTCAAAATTTAGGAAAGGAGGAAAAAAAGGAGTTGATGAAATTTCAACAGCAAGTTTACCAGACATCGTGTTCATGTTATTGTTCTTTTTTATGGTAGTTACCGTAATAAAAGAAGACGATCCTCTGGTACAATTTGAGACCCCAAAAGCTTCGGAAATAACAACAATCGAGAAGAAAGAGTTAATTGATTACATAAATATTGGAGTCCCTATTGATGGAAGATATGGAACGGAGCCTGTTATTCAATTGGATGATGCAATTGCAAAGTTAGATGATATTAGACAGTGGGTTAAGGATAATAAGGATTCAAGATTTGAAGCGGAAAAGCCTCTTATTGTAACTTCATTGAAAATCGATAAATCTACCGAGATGGGAATTGTTGGAGATGTTAAGTACAAATTAAGAGAAGCCGAAGCCCTTAAAATTCTTTACTCTACTTTAGAGAAAGATCGTTCTCAATAGGAAAAAATCGATTAAAAATAATGTAACCCCGTAACAATTGTTACGGGGTTTTTTGTGCTTAATATTTACTGGTGTTTAGCTGCAATAAACGGGGACATTGAGTTCATTATTGGCTACAATTAAATGAATAACAAACCAGTTTATTTACTATAACCTTCAAATACATTTAATGAAAACGAAAAGCCAAAAAAAGGTATCAACTGGGTCAATGGCGGATATAGCATTTCTGCTCTTAGTCTTTTGGTTGATGACCACCTCACTCCGAGAAGAACAAGGTATATTGAGAATATTACCAGCACTTGAAGAAAATGAAACTATAAGCGAAATTCCCGATAAAAATGTTCTAAGTGTATTTGTCAATCTCAATGATGAAATCCTTGTTGAAGATCAAGCAATTGAGATCAAAGAACTAAAAATCATTGCCAAAGAATTTTTATGCAATGGAGGAGTTTTTAAAGATGAGCAAGCAAATAGCGAATTCCCAGAAAGGAAATGGTTAAGAAAAGATTCATTAATCCAAAGCATTAATGCGCTAAAGCAAAGAACTAATTGTAGCAATAAAGAATCAATTGCATTAAGAAATGATAGCTTAGCTAAGCTGCTAGAAAAAAAACTAGCAGTAGATTATTTCGGAGAGTTCAAAATCTTAAGGTCAGATGTCATTATTTCAATTCAAAATGATAAAACCACCAGCTATGCGCAATATATAAATGTTCAAAATGAACTTACTTCAGCTATTAATAAATTAAGAGATCAGCTTTGTATTCAGCATTTCGGAATTGAATTTTCAAAATTGGATCGCGAAAAAGAAAGGGATAAGATCATTGCTGTGAGGCAGGTTTACCCTCAAAGAATATCAGAAGCGGAATTCAAAAATTAAAAAAATTAAAAAACTAAATTTCAGAAAAGACAGGTCTTTTCTGATAAATACCTCTAGTCTACCGGATATAGTATTTATTCTATTGTTCTTTTTTATGGTGGTAACAGTAATTAAACCCTTTGATCAACTTTTTGAAGTTCAGGAACCCTCAAGTTCCGAAAGGCATGTCATCAAGAATATTTCTTTAATTGATCATATTCATATTGGAAAAATAGATGATGGGGAAGTGATTCAACTCAATGACGCCATTTCTGCAATACATGAGATTCCAAATTGGGTTAATGAAGGAGATAGCTCAAGATCTGAAATTGACAGACCGAAAATCATTCGTTCTCTTCATATTGATAAGTCGGTAAGAATGGGGATTGTTCAAGAAGTAAAGCAGGAGCTACGCAAATCAAATGCCTTGAAAATACTTTATTCGACTGTTCCTCAATCCAAATAAGGTGAAAGCCAGCGTGTCATTTCATCCAGTGACTTATTTTTACGTTCAGCTAAACTTTCAACTTGATCCTTAAGGATTTTTTGAATCCCAAAATACCTACTATTTGGATGAGAAAAGTACCACCCACATACAGAAGCGGCTGGACTCATTGCAAAGTTTTCTGTAAGTTCTATTTCAGTATTTTGACTTGCATTCAAAATTCTAAATAATTCAGGCTTTTCAGTATGATCCGGACATGCAGGATAACCAGGTGCTGGACGAATTCCCTGGTATTTTTCTCGGATCAAATCCTCATTTTCCAGGTTTTCACTTTTGCCATATCCCCAAAATTCTTTTCTCACCTTAGCATGGAGCATTTCTGCAAATGCCTCCGCCAACCTGTCTGCAAGGGCTTTTAATAATATACTATTATAATCGTCTATATTCTTTTCGAATTCTTGAATCTTAGACTCTATTCCAATTCCTGTAGTAACTGCAAAAGCCCCCAGATAATCTTTTTTACCGCTTTCTTTTGGTGCAATAAAATCTGCCAAAGAATAATTAGCCGCTCCTTTTGCTTTCCGGGTTTGCTGCCGCATCATATGAAAGTGCGCAAATGCTGTTTCACTTTTCTTTAAAATGATGTCATCATCATTGGAATTTGCTTCCCAAAAACCATATACACCTTTAGCCGTTAACCATTTTTCTTGAACTATCTTATTTAACATGCTTAATGCATCTCTATGAAGCTCTTTTGCCTGTTCTCCTACTATTTCATCTTCCAATATTCTTGGAAATCGACCCGCTAGTTCCCAGGTCTGAAAGAAGGGAGTCCAGTCAATGAAATCAATCAATTCAGAAAGTTCGGGTTCAATCGTAAATACTCCCAATTGCTTCGGAGCATAAGGCTCAAAGTTCTCCCAATCGATTTGAAGCTTATTTTTTCTAGCTTCTTCTATTGAAAGCAAGCTTTTCGCTTCTTTTTTAGCTTGGTAAGTAGTTCTTAGCTTAGAATATTCCTCTCTTATTTCCTGAGAAAAAACAGTTTTTCCCGAGCTCAATAATCTCCCTGCAACCGTAACACTTCGTGATGCATCTAGCACATGTAAGGTAGTTCCCGAAGGATAATTTTCTTCAATCTTAACCGCAGTGTGCACTCTGCTTGTCGTTGCACCACCAATTAGTAAAGGAATATTTAAACCTGCTTTCTCCATTTCCTTGGCTACCTGAACCATTTCATCTAAAGATGGAGTAATTAAGCCGCTTAAACCTATTATTTCGGCTTTCTCTTCCCTTGCCCTTTGAATGATTTTCTCTGCGGGAACCATCACTCCTAAGTCAATAATTTCATAATTATTGCAGCCTAAAACCACTCCTACTATATTCTTTCCAATATCGTGCACATCGCCTTTTACAGTAGCCATTAAGATGCGTCCTGCAGATGTGCTTTTTGATTTATCAGCTTCTAAGAAAGGAGTTAAATAGGCAACAGCTTTCTTCATTACCCTAGCACTTTTAACTACTTGAGGTAAAAACATCTTTCCAGAACCAAAAAGATCTCCGACCACATTCATTCCGGCCATTAATGGCCCCTCAATAACATCTAAAGGCTTGTTCAATTTAATTCTTGCCTCCTCGGTATCATCTTCAATAAATTCGGTAATTCCTTTTACTAGAGCATGTTTTAATCTTTCTTCAACGGTATTATCTCTCCAAGCCAGGTTTTTCGTCTCCTTCTTACCGTCTTGAACCACATTTTCTGCAAATTCCAATAGCCTTTCCGTAGCATCTTCTCTTCTATTGAGCAGTACATCTTCAACTCTCTCAAGTAAGTCCTTTGGTATTTCATCATAGACCTCCAGCATGGTCGGATTCACTATACCCATATCCATTCCTTGATGGATAGCATGATACAAAAATGCAGAATGCATCGCCTCTCTTACTTTAGTATTACCTCGAAAAGAAAACGAAACATTACTTACACCTCCTGAAACATGGGCTCCAGGGAGATTTTCCCTAATCCATCTGGTAGCTCTAAAAAAATCAAGTGCATAATTTCTATGTTCTTCTATTCCCGTTGCTACTGGGAAAATATTCGGGTCAAAAATGATGTCTTGAGGAGGAAAGTCCAATTTTTCAACTAGTAAGTCATACGATCTCTTACAGATATCTATTCTTCTTTGATAGGTATCCGCTTGTCCTTTCTCATCAAAGGCCATAACTATAGTTGCAGCTCCATAATCAAGAATTTTCTGTGCTTGTTCTAAAAATTCTTTTTCTCCATTCTTCAAACTGATGGAATTGACTATTCCCTTGCCTTGAAGACATTGCAAACCTGCTTCTATTATCTCCCATTTAGAAGAGTCTACCATTACCGGAACTCTAGCAATATCCGGCTCTGCAGCAATTAAATTTAGAAATTTCACCATGGCTTCTTTCCCATCGAGCATTCCCTCATCCATGTTGACATCTATCACCTGAGCCCCTCCTTCTACCTGATCCCTTGCAATGTCTATACCTGCCTCATAATTATTCTCTTTAATAAGGCGTAAAAACTTGCGAGAACCAGTAACGTTGGTACGTTCACCGATATTGACAAAATTACTATCAGGACGCAGCTCCAACGGTTCTAAACCACTGATTTTCAAATTACTTACACCCTCCCACTTATATTCGTATTTCTCTTTTACTAAAAGGCTAGAATCCACCAATTTCTTCATTCAATTAATCACAAATAAAAATTGCAATTGATTTTTTTTCAAAGAAATGCAATAAGATTGAATTGGGCACGTTTTTGATTCAGAAACGATTAAAAATGCCTATGGTTAATTTTACTTTTGAAGATTTACAAGACTTAGAAAACAATGAAAAGAGCATCTTTCAGCGTATAGCTGTCGATACTAAAGAAATGGAACTGTCACCAAAGAAGTCAACTGTTAACAGCATACTTGCGTACAGTAAAGCTTTAAGTGTTAGAGATTCCAAAACGTTGAAAAAAGTCAAGATGATTCTAAACTAAGGTCAAATTCCTTAGTAAAAACCCTTTTTGAGTTCTGGTCAAAAGCCATTATTCAGAAAGGGTTTTTTATTTCTTAAGATTTTTCCTGCCTATTGTTTTTTGTATCATATCATTCTCAATGTCCCATGCTCTGGCAGGTGAATATTCTCTTCCATAAAAAATGATTTGCAAATGCAACTTATTCCATTTTTCCCTAGGAAATAATCTTTTAGCATCTTTTTCTGTCTGATTGACACTTTTACCATTACTTAAACCCCATCGCCACATCAACCTATGAATATGAGTATCAACAGGAAATGCTGGTACTCCAAATGCTTGACTCATTACAACAGAAGCTGTTTTGTGCCCAACACCAGGCAATTCCTCCAAATCCTCAAAATTTTGGGGAACTTCTCCTTCATGCTTATTCAATAAAATTTTAGATAAGTTATATATAGCCTTAGATTTTGTTGGAGATAATCCACAGGGTTTTATTATCTCTCGAATTTTCTCAACAGGCATTTTGACCATTTTCTGAGGCGTATCGGCCTTTTTAAAAAGGTCTGGGGTTACTTCATTTACTCTTTTATCTGTGCATTGTGCGGAAAGCAGCACCGCAATTAACAAAGTATAAGCATCTCTATGGTCCAGAGGCACTGAAGTTTCTGGGTAAATCTCCTCGAGTTTATTTAATAGATATTTTACTTTTTCAGTCTTATTCATTCAGTTTTAAAGCTTTCTTTAGCCATTTCCATTTGCCAGAGCCAGGCGCTTTTCATCATCTCTTCAATACTTCTCAATGGTTTCCAATTTAGTTTCTCTAAGGCCAATGAATTATCTGCATATATTTCTTCAACGTCCCCTGACCTCCTATCTCCAATGGAATAATTTAGTTTCAAATCATTGACTCTTTCAAAAGCTTTAATTACTTCTAAAACAGAAACACCTGTTCCTGTTCCTAGATTAAAAACTTCATGTTTGCTTTCATTCTTTTCATTCAATAGTCTATCCATTGCTAAAATATGAGCATTGGCAATATCAGAAACATGAATATAATCTCTAACACAGGTTCCATCTGAGGTGTTATAATCTCCCCCAAATACGGTTAACTGTTCTCTTATTCCAGCTGCAGTTTGAGTTATATAGGGTACAAGATTATTAGGAACTTGCAAGGGCACTTCACCATTCAGCCCAGATTGATGCGCCCCAACCGGATTGAAATAACGCAGTGAAACAAAATTAATTGAAACGTCAGATTTGATGAAATCATTGATTATTTGTTCTCCCATTTGCTTTGTTAAGGCGTAAGGAGATTCAGCAACTCCCATTTTGGTCTGTTCATTTACGGGTAGTTGATTGGTATTTCCATAGATAGAACAAGATGAACTAAAAATAAAATTTGCAACTCTAAATTTTTTGCAACACCGAATTAAATTAAGAAGTCCATTAATATTGTTATCGAAGTAATCCAATGGCTTTTCTACCGATTCTGGAACCGACTTAAGGGCGGCAAAATGAATAACACCGTCTATTCTCTCTTCGGAAAATAGTTTTTCTAAGTCCTTCAAATTACAGAGGTCTATATCAGAAAAAGATATTTCTCTTTTGGCAATTTGATTTATTCTGGAATAGGTACTAGCACTCGAGTTGACATAATTATCAACCGAAATACACTGCCAATTGCGTTTTTCTATTATTTCCAAAACGGTATGAGAGCCAATATAACCTGCCCCTCCTGTTATTAAGATATTCATCGCTTTATTAGGAATTCACAATTCGTTCATAAATCTCAAGCTGATCTTTAATGAAATACTTCCGATCAAATTTTGCTCTTTCAGCAATTGCATTTTTAGACATTCTTTCCAGTTCATCTCTATTCTCGAATAAATAATTCATTTTCTCTTTAAGTTCTTCAACATCTTGATTCTTCAAAAGTATTCCATCATAATCATCGGTAACAACATTTCTACATCCTCTGGAATCCATAGTAATGACTGGCACTCCCATTGCCAAGGATTCCATTAAATTAACAGGCATTCCTTCTTTAATACTTGGGAACACATTTACATGGGCAACGCTTAAATATTCATGAACATTTTCCTGCCAACCTACCTTTACTACTCCTGGGCAATTGTTATGTATCTTTACTTCTGTCCTATCCAGATTGGTGGAATGAATATTATCCTTATCACCGACCAAAATAAGTTTCAACTTAATATTCCTGGAGTAAAGGTCCACAAAAGCCCTTATTATTTTATCAAAACCTTTAAAATGAACTTGTCTACCCACAAAGATAAATACAAAGTGATCCTTTCGAATATTGCACTTCTTCATGATTTCAGCCCTTCTAGCGTCTGAAACATTGTTTTTGTTAAATTGGTTTAGATCACAACCCAATCCATAAGACCAAATAACTGAAGTATTTATTTTCTTTGATTTTTTTTCTAGTGTTATTCTATCTTCTTCTGTTAGAACAAAAACCTCGTCCATGCGCTTTGCTGCCCAGGATTCTGCAAAACCCAGCGCCATTCTTCTCCAACCTTTTTCCATAACAAAGGAGACCCCATGGATGGTTCCAATGCTCTTCGGCCAACTTTTTGTCTTAGCTATTGCAGCAGTAAACATTGCTGCTGAGAAATGAACATTTATTAGATCTGGTTTAACCTTTTCTACTATTCTATTCAATTGTTTGGAAGCTTTTAAATGTTCAGTCCATTCAAAACCCCTTGGAAATTCAATTTCAATTAGTTCTCCATAAACTTCTCTATTATAGCAATCTATATTTGAAATATGCTTTGTGGATGTAGCCAAGAAAACCTTATCTCCATTTTTGGTTAAACTCATGGCTATATCCTCAAGAAAAGTGAAATAATTCGTTATTGAAGGTATTACAAATAATATCCTCATTCCTTATTTGGCTTTAAATCCATCTAAAAACTTAATTTTAACGAAAATAAGAATCAAAATAAACTTTTTAGCTAGTGACGGTACTAGACATAGTCATACTTATTGTTTACTTCATTATAATCTATCTTATTGCATTTGTATACAGCGGTCAAAAAAGAGATGACTTGCTTTATAGAAAATACTTTCTCAAGGGCTTAACTGTAAAGTTAATTGGAGGACTCGGTTTTGCCTTAGTGTATACATATTATTACGAGTATGGAGGTGACACAAAAGCCTATTTTAGGCATGCCGAGGTCATTTACGAATATTTCTTTCATGATTTCTCAAAGGCTTTCGAGTATGTTTTCTCCAGCAATATTGATTTGTCCAAACATTCTTTTGTAGATACCAGAGCCATATTTCAAAAAGGCACTAAAGAATTTTTCACAGTTGGGATGGTTAGTATTCTAAACCTTTTTTGCCTTAACAATTACTTTGCCCTGACCCTTGTTTTTGCATCCTTATCATTCATTGGGATATGGAAATTATTCTATCTCATCGCAAAAAAATATCAGTATCTAGAATCTAAAATTGCATTTGCAGTCTTGTTTGTTCCTTCAGTATTCTTTTGGGGTTCAGGAATTATGAAGGATACCATTGTAATTGGGTTTACGGGTCTATTGCTATTTCATTTTTACAAAATAGTAGAGCACAGGAAAATACTTTCTACCTCAACAATCTTCACTCTTTTTTCTGCATACATCATATACAATGTAAAGGAGTATGTAATTGTGAGTTTGGCTCCAGCCTTAATGATTTGGTGGGTTTTTGAAATCAGAAATTCAATTAAGAATAAACTCTTAAAGGTTCTAATACTTCCATTTACAATAGCTGTTCTATTGGTTGGAGTTATTTATACTTTTCAATTTCTAAGTGATACAAACTCCAAATTTTCCTTAGACAATGTTTTAAATACCGCTCAAGGTATGCAAAGTTGGCATCAGGTTCAATCACATCGTATAAATGGAGATTTAGGAAGAGGTTCAAGTTATTCTCTAGGCGAATATGACCAATCGCTTCTTGGAATTGTGAAAATGGTACCCACCTCAATAAATGTTACACTATTCAGACCCTATCCTACAGAAGTAAAAAGTGCCGCAATGGCAGTAGCTTCAGTTGAAAGTCTAATAATTCTCTGCGCTTCTATTTATATTTTATTTGCTACTGGAATTAGGCGAATTTTCAGCTTCGTAAACAATGATTCATTTTTACTAATGTCTCTGGTTTTCTCATTGTTTTTCGCTTTTGCGGTTGGGTTTACCAGTTATAATTTTGGAGCATTGGTAAGGTATAAAATTCCTTGTATTCCTTTTTATTTAAGTGCTCTTTTCATACTTCATGATAAATCAAAAAGAATAAAAAGAAGAAAAATGAGACTCTAATTTTTTAGAGCATCTATCAAATATTTCAAAGTAGCATTTACTGAGTATTTTTCTTCAATATGCGCTCTAGCACCTTTCCCTGTATCCTTTAGTTTTCCCTGCAGAAAGGTCTCAAGATAATTTCTCCAATCATCTTCATCTTTGCAGATATATCCATTTTTACCATGAGAGATAATTTTGGAATTAACTCCAATCGGAGAAGCCAAAACTGTTTTAGATAGGGCCATAAATTGAATAATTTTAAATCCGCATTTCCCTTTTGCGAATTCAGAATCTTCCTTTAATGGCATTATTCCTAAGTCAAATTCCAAAAGGTCTTTTATCTCTGTTTGCGTATTCCATTCCTTAAATTCTAAAAATGACCGACTATCTTTTGGGGGAATATTGGAAATAACAATAACCTTAAACTTGTAAGTCTTTGCTAGCTCATCTAATATCGGAATAACAGTTTCAAAGTGAACTAGTGTGGAAACACTGCCTGTCCAACCGATTATTGGAATATCAGTATTGGAAATATCATCAAATAGTTTCGGGTTGTGCATTTTTAATGTATCTACCGAGGTGGGCATAACCTTAACATTGGAATTATATTTTAGTGCATAGTCCTTCAAAAAAGCATTACCCGCAAGCACAGTTGAACTCCATTTAATCAAATACTTTGTCTTCCAATAGGATTTAAGTTTATGAAATTTTGCATTCGCCTTTGTATAATTGGGCATCCATATTGCATCATCAAAATCGAAAACCATTTTTTTTCTGAAGAGCCTGCTAATAATCCAGGCGAAAATTGGCGGTCCAATAGGTGTGATTTCTCTTTGAACATAAACCATAGAAAACTTTCTTAAAGAAAAAAGTAGTTTTATTTTTTTCCAAAATCCCAATAAGACATAAGTGGTCTTTTTAAAAAACAACCCCTCTGAATATAGTATAGACATCATCTTCTCATCGTAAAAGGAGTGACACTCTACTTCTATTCCTTCCTGATCTAAGTAATCAAGGTAAATTCCAAGGCGGAACCTCTGAGAAGGACCTATATTAATAGGACAGGGTAAGAGCGCTAGAACTTTCAATTCAGAATGGTTTTGTAGACATTAAGGTAACGGTTTATTGCATGGTCTAAATGCAACTTTGAAGAGGCACTTCCTCTAATCTCTTCAGACGATTTCCAAAATGGTTCATTTAGTTTCTGTATTGTATTGATTATAGTCTGTTGATCCTCTAAGTCCACAACAAAGCCCACATTCATTTCATTAATTAAATCATCTACATCTCCAACTCCGGAATTCGCTATTACAGGAATACCCTTTGCCAATAGCTCTCCCATTTTCGTTGGAGAACTGGCTGTTTTAGAGAAACTTGATCTTATAAAAAACAAACCGTAATCCCATGCATCAAGACAAGATTGCAATTCTCTCCTTTCTTTATAATCAATTCTCACTCTGCTAAGGTCAATATTGAAATTATCACACCTCTTGTAAACCCAGTTTCTATCATCTTGTGTGTAAATAATAAAAATTGCATTTGGATTCTGATCAAACAAGGTTTTAATAAATTTCAACATTTCATCTAGTAAATACCATGTTCCCATAGAACCCAAATAACCAATAACCAAACTTTTTTCCGATATATTTAGTTCCTTTCTTACCGTCTTTCTATTTGCATTGGTTTTAAGCGTAAAATGATCAAAATCTGAAGTACAAGGAATAACAGAAATTCTATTATCAGCTAAACCCAATTCTTGTCTTTTTAGCAATTCCAGTTTAGATTTTTGGGTTAGCGAAATGATGTGATCTGCTTTAATTAAAAATTGCTTTTCCTTCTTTTTAAAATATTCATAAATGAATTTGAAAATAGGATTCTTCAAATTCCAAATATTGCCTTCAACTCTCTCGTCTGCCCAATAACCTCTCATATCGAAAATATAGGGAATTGAAAATTTCTTCTTAATTCCCAAAGCAATCATTACAGGTAAATAGCTTCTGCAATGGATTAGTTTTACCCGTTCATTCAGAATTATATTTTTAACCTTCCTATTCAATTTATACAAATCAAATAATGTCGAAACGACTGGTGGTGTTTTGGTATATTTCAAAGGGATCCATTTGACATTATTCTGATTACAAAGGCTCTGAATATGTTCTCTCAACCTTGTAAAATTCTTTCTTTTCTCAAAAGAAATAATAGTTAATTCATAACCATGATTGCTTAAACCAAAAACATATGGTAATACTTGACTTTGGCCGAGGGCATCTGTCATTCCATCATAAGATATATAGATTATCTTTTCCAGACTAAATGATTAAATTGAACTTCCTTTAAGCTTTAACAAAATACCTCTGCCGATCAATAATTTTATTGCCAGTATGAGCTTTCGCGACAAAGAAACACTGTTATTGGTCTTAGTCAAAAAATGAAATCCTAACTTCCTATTTCGCCCTACATAGCTATGAATGGCGCAGAAAAAATTGGAATGACCTTCCAATACCAAATTCTCGTTTTCGTTCAAATCCAAATTCTTTTGAATAAATTCTGTAGCATTAACTTTGGTTCGTATTACAAAATCTTGATTGGAATTCATTGATCGATTATCATGTTGTTGCATGGTATATCCTAAATTACCAACATAATAAAATTTGGATTTATATGTCTTCATTAAATTAAAAACCCAATCTTCTGATGTTGTAATTTCCCTTGACTCCGGAATGAGTATTCCATCATTATCCCTACTAAAACAAATCATTGAGGCGAAAGGATTTCCCTTCAAAAAGATATTCCAATCATACCAACCTTCTTTCAAACCTTCAACATCAGAATTGGAATAGCTTCCTTCTTGAACAAAACGATATTTAGCAAATAGAACTTTGGGTTTATTGTTGGCTAAAATTGCTTTATGATAATTCTTTAAACAATCTACTTCCATGAGATCATCGGAATCCAAAAACAAGATGTAATCACCTTTTGAATTCAGAGCCCCAAAATTTCTTGCCGCCCCTCTTTCTTCATTTTCCTTATAGAAATATTTAACCTTTTCAGAATCTGCAAAACTAATCCGAACTACTTCTTCAGTATTGTCGGTGCCACCGTCATCAACAATGATAACCTCAAAATCAGTATAGGATTGTGCAAGGCAGCTACCTACCGTGTTGGCAATAAAATCCGCTCGGTTATATGTAGGAATTACAATGGAAAATTTCACTTCTTCATTCATAAAGCTTGTGCAGCCGATTAACAAAAGTAGTTAAGTTATATGGTTTGATTGATTTGAAACCCTCCATGATTAACTTATCTCTTAGTTTGTCGGAATTCAATATCTTAATCATAGCTGAATAAATTTGACCAGAATCTTTAAAATCGACAACCAGAGCATTCTGCTCATCAACAATGAACTCTACTGCAATTCCAGAAAGGGTAAAGACACTTGGAACACCTGCGGACAATGCCTCCACATATGTCTGTCCAAATGCTTCTATTTTTTCATTGATGGGAACATGTAGAAATACATCAAAAATGGAATAGAGCGCAAAGATATCTTCTTCAAAAGTGATTTTCCTATAACTTCTCTCTGGCAAACTGCTTAAGAGTTTTTCAATTTCATTTGAATAAGGACCATTTGCATTACATAGTATTAACACAGCATTTGGTTTTTTTTCCAATAATAATCTGAATGCAGGTATAACATACTGAATTCCCTTTAAATGCAAAAATCTAGAAATTACGCCCACAACCGGATAATCCCGATTTGATTCTATATTATACTTCTTGAAAATTCTATTCTTATCATTATTTGGAATATTCCTGAACCTTTCCAAATCAAAACCATGGGGAATAAGTTCTATTTTATTGCTTGGAACATTCTCCAAAGTCTCAAGAACTTCTTTTACGTTTCTGGAAATTGCTACTACATGTGTAGCCAAGCTGTTATTGAATTTATCCCATTTTACCATTTTCGGAAAGTACTCCCTATTGAAAGTTGCATTGTGACGAGTGTAAATTCGCTTTTTAATATGGAGTAATTTGCTTACCAGCAAACCAAGCAAAGTAGCATCAAACATATGGCAATGAACAATGCTTGGTCTATTTAAAAGAAATCTTGCAAAAAGCTTCAGAAAAATAAATGGGTAACTGCGTTTACCATTATTGAAAATCAAATGAGTTTCAATGTTCCTATGTTCCATATATTCCTGAATTGGATACTTTTCAGAATTCAAGAAAACAAATGACAACTCATATTTAGAGTGATCTAAGTTTTCTGCAACCCATTCAAATGCAAGAGATTTTTGAATATTAGAAATGATATAAGTCAGTTTTATCCTTTTCAAAAAACAGTATTATTCATAGTTCAATTTAGACAGCAAATCTGGATGTTTTGATCGAAAGTAAGATAAGTGTTCTTCCTTAAGGAATTTTTTCCAATCTCCCTGAATTCCTTTTCTGTAGTGCGAATTAACATTTTCCTCTCCTATTTCCCTGTCCTTGGTAATATTTTTAAAGGAGAGTTCTTCTATTATTTTTTCAATTCTGGATTTAGACAATTTTTTAATTCTTATTGCTAATGTTGAACTTCTGAATAACTTAAAAACTAATCTATTATAGAAAATTACTATTTCATCTAGCAAAGTTGACCTCTCTTTCACCAAATCAAAAAACATCATAATGTTAAATATGGTTTTTGAAGGATTAAGAATGTAATTTTCAAATCTAAGTTCTAATATTCTTTCATCGCCAAAATCCCATGTTCCCATATGTTCAAAGAATTGATGATTAAAATCAATTACATCATACAATCCTTCATCTATAGACTTTTTGGAAAGAGTTTTTCGTAAATCAGCTAACTCAGTCCAATTATCTATGTCATGTGTTTTTAAATATGAAAAATAAGCAGAAACACATATATCTCTTGGATCTCGAATTAAATGAAATGCCTTGAAATCATGCTTGATGCTATTCACTTTTGAATAACTAGAGTTTTGGCTAATTACTAAATCGAAATAATTGCTGTTTATTTTTTCAAGGCTACCAGGTAAAGTGATTTGTTTGTAGAAATGTTTAAACCCTAGCTCTACTCCAAAACGAAGCATAATTTTACCAAAATAGGTAGAAGCGGATTTAGGATGACCGAAGTAACAGAACATTTTCTATTCTAATTAGATTTACTAATATTCCTGTCAGGAAAAATCTTTACCAGACCAACTATCACAAGATCATACAATCTATATCTGATAGTTTTTGGTAAAACAGTCTTAAAAAAACCATTATCAATTAATTTAACCATAGTCATATTGGATACCATAGAAATTATACTTTTTTTCAAAAAAGGTGCCCTCACTTCTTGCAATCTACTGAATCCATTTTCTAAAACATATTTATTTAGTTCATTAAGCCTTTTCTGTGCCACCACATATTCTCTTCTTCTTCTGATATAATTTTCGCAAGTGATAAAATCTTGATGATAAGCTATGTTGTCAGGATCTAAATAAATATCGCTTTTTCCAAGAAATGCCTTCACCGCAAAATCCCAATCTTCCGCATCCGTTAACCTATTATCAAATCCTCCTAATTCATTAAACAAATTTTTAGGTATGGAAAAGTGAGCTCCGGTAATAAATAGATTATCTCTTCCCATTTTTAATTTCCCAGTGTATTTTTTCATCCAAAATTCAGATCTCAAAGATTTATAGTCGAGAAAATCTGTGCTTTCATCCCTCTCGTATTTATCTATCTGAGCACCTGCTAAAATGGAATTTAAGTATTCCTTATGGTGTGCTAAATGAAGTTCAATTGTGTTGCATTCAGGAAGCATATCATCATCATAAAAAACTAGCAGGTTACCGCTTGCCTTTTCTGCACCCAAATTTCTAATTGCAGCTCTTCCAATATTCTCAGTAAAGTGAACATTTAAGTTTTTCAATTTGAATTTTTCTTTGCTTAAATATTCAAGCGTTCCATCACTCGATCCATCTACCATAACCAAAGTCTCGAAATCAGGCTGTGTTTGATTTTCTAAGGCTCCTAATATTTTTGAAATACGATGCCTTCCATTATAAGTTGGTATTATGACACTTAAGTTATATTCCAAGAATTCTCTTATTATGCATTTGAAGTCTTTGATTTCAAATTTCTCAATACCTCCAAAATAGGTTTGGGAATATTTTTATTTCTCCAAATAACCTTGCGCAAGCTATCTTGGTCTTCCTTTAATAGGAATTTTGTATTTATAAGCTCAAAATACTTTTGGGCATCCTTATACCTGGACTGACCATAGAGAGACATGCCCTTAAAAAATAAAAAATAATGTATAGCTCCATTTAAATGAGATTTGTTCATGACAAGATCATCATAGGTAAAACCTAAATTGTTTTCCTGACCAATAAATCCTTCTATAAATTTCTCAATTTTCTTTTCATCGCTTTTTTTTGACAGCGCCAAAAACATATTGTCTTTTTCATTAGTGAATTTCTGTCTATGATTGTTTGTTTTAGAATCTTCATGAATTCTAAAGTTAACGATGACCTCCTCCCTCTTAACAATGGGCTCAAGTCCATATTTGAAAAGGAATCTAAGGTATAAGTCTTGATCCATACAATAATGCATATTCTCTTTTACACCTCCGATTTCTTTTATCGCATCGAAACTAAAAAATGTTTCTGGCTGATCTATTCTAGAATAGGCAATCGTTTTTTCTAAGTTTTCGAATATATCTGTGCCCTTTGAAACCCTGCTTTCCTTACCAAAAATATTACTTCTAAAAGCAGCCATTTTCACCCTTTTGTCTTTAAAAACCTCACCTACTTTAAATAGTGCTTTTGGTTCATAAAAATCATCTGAATTCAGCCAGTTAAATATATCACCAGTAACTTTTTTCAAACCCTTATTTATTGCATGACTTTGTCCTCTATCCTTTTCTGAAATCCAATAAGTAAGATGCCTCTCGTATCTTTTTATAATCTCAATAGAATTATCACTACTTCCTCCATCAATAATTATATACTCGAGATTAGGATAATTCTGACTCAAAACAGAATCAATGGTCTCTTCCAAAAAAGCACCCTGATTAAAAGAGGGCGTTACAATAGAGATTTTTGGAAGATCTGAGTTTATCATATATTTTAATTAGTATTGAGTCCTAGTCCTAAAAGTGCAAAAAGATATAAGAAAATATTCTCTTGTCAATTTGTTGGGTAGAAATATATTGAAAGTTTTACCCCAGCAATTTGACAAATTAAAGCTTCGGTGGCGTACCTCTGGAATTGTTCGAATAAACTTCAACAACATTAGTTTCAAAATGAGAAATTGTTGTGATGATGGAATTGTCGACCAGCTTTATTTTAAGCTCAAATACTCAGAGGTTAATGATTTGAAGCAGTTTTTGCGTTTAATAAAACCTGATTCTGTAATTCTAGATATTGGCTCAAATACTGGAATTTATAGCATCCTTAGTGGCAAGTCAGAACCCAATTCCAAAATTTTTGCAATTGAACCAAACCCCGTTAATTTTAAAAGATTAGAGGAGAATATCAAGCTAAATGAACTTAGCAATATTCAAGTTTCCAGATATGCAATAGGTGCTAATACTCAAAAGATAGAACTTAATGTTCCAAAGAACAATATCATTTCAGACACCACCTCTGTATTAGAAGATTTTAGTAAATCTACTTATCAAGGAAAAATAGAGTGGAAAAAGATAGATGTCAAACAAGTTTCAATAGACGAATTTTGTTCACTTCATAACTTAGAAAAAATAGATCTTATTAAAGTGGATGTTGAAGGTTATGAGATTGAAGTTTTAAAAGGGGCGAGTACGCAGATGAAAAAAAATAGACCAAAAATTCTACTTGAAACTTTTCCCGATGAAGACAAAAGGAATTGGTTAATGAACTTTCTAGAAAAGCACGAATATCAAGCGTTTTGTATAAACTCTAATGGCTTACAAATGGATACTTCTTCATTATCAAAAAAGGAAGGGTATAACTATCTCTTTTTACCCAAGGAATTTGACCTTGAAAATCTGGACTAAAAAACGAGTGTTTTATAATTTCGCAGGATCATGAGTGCAGCTTTTGTATATCTTTAAATGACAGGAAAGTAGCTTTTGAGTCTTCCAATAAATGCTTAATTCCAGTTAAAGCATTTTTAATATTAAGATCATAATCATGGGAATTAACGCTTCCTATCATTTGATCCGGCATTTTATATCTTTTAATAAGCTTTAACAAATTTCTATCGAATTCTAGTAAGTCTGAACTCTTTTGAATTCCAATAAAATTCTGAACACCAATAATTTCATTGGATTTACTGGGACTTCTTAATTTTAAAATTTCACCCAATTTCACCTCATCACTTTGCCTTAATTTTGCGAAATAGGAATTATAGAAATAAGGCAGTAAAGAAAATGAAAAATCGCATCTAAACCCATTCGCCAATAACATATCCATCAAACTACTATTCATAAACCACCAACCAGCTGCATAAATTCCATTATGATTTATATCATTCTTCTTAAACCATTCCAAATCTTTATTGAACTGATCAATCATCGCTGTGGATTGAAAGCTATTGCAATGAATCGCGTTCCAATATTCAGGAGTATTGTTCTGAAAGAAATGTCCATGATATCCTAGAGTAGATATTTTTTCTAATTCACGTAATCTTTCCACAAATTCGCCATTGTCAAAAGATGCTTCTTTCATTTCTTTTTGAAGCTTCAAGTTGGTTGGTGGAATAATAGTACAAATAGCTTTGGCACCGGTCAAAGAATAATATTCGAAACAAAATTCTTTTAGGTTATTGTAAATTTCATCATTGTATATTTTCTCTGTATGAAATACAAACAGCAATTGTAATTTATACTTTCTCAATGAAGATTTTGAGGCAACTATGTTATATGCTTTTTTAACTAGAGCCTTCATTCTTTAGAATACATCTTTTATTCCTTTAAAAAATTGAAATTGTAATGCTGATGTAGATAAATTCAAATCATAAATTATTAAAGGTTCAATCTTTGGAGCAAATTGAACTCCTTTAAACATTTCCCAAAACACAGCATTAGAACTCGCAACGATTTGAAAAAAATCAAATTTCTTTGCTCTTCTTATTTCTGCAAACAAATCATGTATCAAGTTAGGTTTATTAACTTGAATTCCTCCTACGTCTAAATATGTAAGATTCTTTCCAAATTTTTGAATTCTCCTTCTTTTGCCCCAGACCAGATTATTATAGCTTGAAAACAAGTAAACATCATTTCCAAATTCTTCTCTTTTCCATTCATAAATCTCACCTTCTAAAGGAAGAACACATTTTTCTGTCTTAAGATAAAAATCACTATCAATTTTCTTTAGATCCCGGTTCAATGTAAACCCTAAAAGTCGATTTGCAGGGATATTTAATTTTGACATTGGGTAGGATTTGAAACCTAATTTATTTATAAAAATACCCTCTGAATTCTGATTCGGGAAGCCAAAAATAAATGCACTATTTTTATTCTTCAAGATGATTTTTGCTTCTTCTATTAATTTGGAAAACAAGCCTTTTCTTCTATGGTCTGGAGATACCGCTGACCAACAACTTTGATGTGCAATTATATTATCAGCTTCTATTTGTAATTCATGACCAATAAAAAAGTTTATAGCTGCTAATTCATCACCGTAAAAGGCACCAAGATATAAGGTCTTGCCATTTCTGGTTTCCGTGTTTTTCACTAATTTTTGATGGTCTATTTTCAAATTAAAAACGCGATCTACTAGAACTATTATTTGCTCCCTAATCCGATTATTGTGTATGTCTATTTCTTGGATGGTGTAGTTCATTTAAGCGATGCTTACGTGTAATGAGTTTAAATTTACTCCTTAAAAAATGCTGCTGGATATTTTTCCATTCCCAATTTAAATTTCGAGTTTATCAATTTATTGTCTTCATATAATCCTGCCTGTAGCAGCTTATTATCTATAACTGAAAAATCAGTAGCTTCTTTTCCTTTTTTTAAGTTGACATACTTCCTAACTAAAAATTGTTCTATTTTGCCAAAATAACTTTCAAGGCCTTTTAATTTATTGGAAACAATTTTATGAGCTAAGTCCTTACTGCCCATGCCAGCATTAACTTTTCTTTCAAATTGTATCTCGGTTGGATTCTTTGAATTAAGGACTTTGCAGAGTCTTATCAGCAAACTTTCAAAATCCGATTCTAAATCTTCGAATAAAAAAATATGAACCTTATTGAACAGTTGATTATAAAAATCCAATAATGTACTATACCTAAAATGATCAATTGAAAAATAAGAACGGTGATTAAAATGTCTATTGCTAATATTCCAAGACCTTTGCCCATCGAGCCATTTTTCCAGTTCAAATCCCTTTCCAGGCGAATGCAACATATCAGGATCCAATTCTTCGGAAAACCATCCAACCTTCACATATTGATTATACAGTGATTCAATCAATGTCCTTTGAGATCTTAAAAAAATAATTATCTGACTATTAGGCAGTATGGTATTGATTCTTTCAGCAATAGTCCCCCTATTCATAAAATTACTTGTTGGAAGGCCAGATAAAAGTTCATCGGATATTAACACACTTCGACCCTTCCTGCTCTTTTCAATCTTTTCAAATTCAGAAAGCATCAATTGAGAAGAATAATTTGGACCATCTGCGTACTGCAAGTGATTAAAAGCCTTGTTCTCCTGAGTATAAGGGCGTCCTAAATAAAAAACTTCTTCAAGCTTTGGAAAAACTTCCTTCTGCAAAAAGGTGCTTGCAGTCTTGGGAAGTCCAACATGAAAGAAGTAGTTTTCGTCTTGCATAACTTCAAAAATGGGTTTTGCTTAAGTTTTCTGTTTATTGATTTTGTCAAAATCAATTATTTCATCAGTGTACTTAAAAGTTCGTTTCCTGTGCGAGATTATAAGTGTAGTAAGATTTGAGACAGATAAACTTTTAATAAGATCTAAAATTTCATCTTCTGTATTTTCATCTAAAGCGGAAGTTGCTTCATCAAAAACCAAAATTTCTGGATTTTTGTAAAGAGCTCTTGCAATACCAATTCTCTGTCTTTGCCCACCAGAAATTTTTGCACCTTTCTCTCCTACATTTATGTGTATTCCTTTTTCTGAAGAATCTACAAATGATTTCAATTGTACTTTTTCAACCAGATCATTCACTAAATTAATATCAGGAGAAGTATCTCCAAAAGCAATATTATTCAGTAAAGTATCGTCAAGAAGAAATACTTCTTGCTTCACATATCCAACTTTCTTGTGCCAAGCCTTTTTATTTCTTTCGTCTAATACAATTCCATCTAGTAATAAATCACCCTCAGACTGTGTAAGGAAGCCAAGAAAAATATTCATCAAAGTGGTCTTGCCTGAACCAGATTGTCCAATAATACCAACTGATTGTCCCTTATTTATTGTAAAGGAAAATCTATCGAGAATTAAGTTCTGCGTGCCTGGATAAGTAAAAGAAATATTATCAAACTTGATGTTTTTATTAAACACCAAATCTTCACTTTGAGCTATCTTTGCTTCCTTATTACTAAGTTCGATCTCATCCAATGAATCAAAAGTAAACTCATTTGATTTTAGCTTAATAACACCGGTTGCTATTCTGTTCATTGAGGGCACACATCTGAAAGCAGCTAAACCAAAAACTCCGAGAGTTTCCACTATCTGCTCTACGGGATAATTAGAAAATGAAATGACAAGAAACAAAGTAATAATAGCAGTCATTATTCCCAATTCTATGATCTTAACTGGTGCCTCTGAAAAAAGAATAGACCAGATTCTTAAATTCGATTCTTGGGAAATATTATTCGTAAATCTCTTCTTAAAGAAGGAATAGTTACCACTTATTCTAATATCCAAATCTGCATTTAGCACATCAAACAATGAGTGTTGGCTTCTATAGGTATAGTCTGCCGTTTCTTTGTCAATAACAGATAACTTTTTTCTGGTAAGTCGATAGAATACATAAAATAGAGGAATAACAAAGAGAAGGAATCCAAAAATAAGTTTTGAATAAAAAATTACCAGTAATGTTATTATCACTAATAAAATTAAAAACTCACTCATAATCTTTAGCAAAGGCAACACTAACCCAAGACTAAAGACCCTAGGATACATTGCAATTTTCTTTGCTAAATGATTGGTATTATTCTCTGTCAAAAAGAAGTAGCCTTTTGCAAAATAAATGTCCATTAGACGAGATGTAAGATGTCTTAGGACTCCCATTGCGAATCTAGCCTGAAATCTAAGATTGATGAAATAAATCACATTCTTTAAAAAGAGAAGAGAGAATGAGATTATGGCCATAGCAATAATGAATTCCTTTTCACTTTCCAATCCCAAAAACTGATATATGGCATACAAATAAGGATTTTCGAAAATCACCCCCGGTTTAACCAATAGCAACAACAATGGAAAAATGCTAGCTATCCCAAAAAGATCCAATAGAGACGAAAAAATCATAGAAAACAAAACGCCAATACTAATCTTCTTATGACGCCTTGGCAAAATCCTCAAGGTCTTAAGTGTAGATTTAATAATTATGTTTTGCTTCATTCTATATACTTAGGCAGCTATACAACAAAATTAAAGTTAGTTACCATTAATTAAATTTCATCTTTTTCAAATGCGTAGATAAGCGACTATCAAACTTTTGCTTTTGCCTTTCAGTCAATACCTTTTTCCATTGTTCCTTATTTCCAGATCTAAGAAATTTCTTCTGAACCTTATGGTCTTTGAACTTTTTCTTTAAATGTGAAAAAGATTGATTCTCTATTGATTTAATTATTTGATCATTCTGAATTTCTTCATCTATGAAATTAGCAATTTCAGTTGCCTTCAAATGTGTATCATTTAACAAGTCCTCATATCTAAGACTTAAAATGTTCCTGTTTTCTATGAAGGGCTGAACATGTTCAATCCATGAAATTCTGCACCAAAAATCTAAATTCTTGTCACCATTTAGAATTGCGTTAATCACTCTATTTCTAATTAAATAGGGGCCTAATTTGCCACCAATTATCATCTTAAGAATATACTTTGGCTTTCTTCTCAGTGCAATTTTATTAAAAGGCTCCCATAATTCTCTATTGTAGAAATAATGACTAGCGCTAATTGCAACATCCCGTGGATCGCGATAGATGTAGATAATCTTTGCAGAATTTAATTCTTCGGAACGTATTTCCGATAATTGCTGATGTCCTTTGAAAATTTCGTATTCGCCTTCTCTGTCTTTACCATCAATAATTAAGTCGGAATGATCTGAGTATAAAAAACCTTTTATTGGGGAATTCAACAAATCTGCTGTAAGTCTAGTTAACCAAGTTGTTCCACTTTTTGGATACCCTAGAATTATAACTAGTTTTCTTTTATTGGTCATTGCTTAAATTCTCTAGATTGCAAATTAAAGGAATATCATTTTTTAGCCTCATTAATTCAAATAATTAATCTACAATCTATTTATTAATATTTTTGACCGATGAATATATTGTTAATCAATTCATATTCAACTGGTGGAGCAGGAAAAGCATGCATAAGGCTATGCAAAGCATTTGATAAAAACACGGTGTTCAGCGTTAATGTTCTTTTCAAAATTTCCGAAAACAAAAAATTTCCTCAGCTGATATTTGAACCAAGGAAAATTCAAAATCTATTGCGGCCTTCTCATTTAATCAGACATAGAAAACTTGTAAAATTGCGTAAAGAGAATCTAGAGCTTCTTCATAAAACTGAAATATTTAATTTTCCTATTCATCCAGAAGATATCCTAGAACACCCACTATACAAAAAGGCAGACCTGATAAATTTACATTGGGTATCTAATTTACTAGACTACTCTTCATTTTTTAAGAAAAACAAAAAGCCTTTGGTTTGGACCTTACACGATATGGAGGCTTTCACAGGCGGATACCATTATGAAATTGACAATTTCAAGAGCCATCAAGATATAATTCAAGAGAATTTAAATGTAAAGATCACAGCTTGTTCCAATAAAAAAATCCATGTTGTAAGCCCATCAAAATGGTTATTGGAAAAAGCTAAAAAAAGTGCAGTATTTAAATCTTCTAAATTTTATCATATTCCAAACGCTGTTGATACCAACATCTTTAGTGATAAATATAGATCTATTAATACAGATCAAAACCGAAAGCCAACTATTCTATTTGTAGCTGAAAGCATTAAAAATAAACGAAAGGGCTTTTCAATATTGAAGGAGTTAATCTTAAAAAACTCATCTAAATATAATTGGATTGCGGTAGGAGATAATAAAGGATTGTCAAATGATTCTGTTGAATTTACCGGAACCATTCATGATGAAAGTGAGATGGCAAAAAAATATTGTAGTGCAGATTTATTTGTTATTCCATCATTGATAGACAATTCACCAAACACTATTCTAGAGTCATTGTGTTGCGGAACACCTGTGATCGGCTTTGCGGTTGGAGGAATTCCTGAATTAATAAAGGAAGGTCAGAATGGTTTACTCGCAAAAGAATTAAATTCCAGCAACCTTGAAAAAACAATTGAAGAAGCTTTAAAATTAAACTTTAACAAGAGTCTAATTTCACAGGAAGCAAGGCAAAAATTTGCACTGAAAGAACAGGAAAAGAGTTATTCAAATCTTTTTTCTGAGATACTAAATCACTAACTAGAGTTTTCTAAATGCAATAAAAATGGAATGTCCTTTAATTCTCTTTGATCTCTTTCGAATTAAACCATGCACAAAAGCTTTTAATCCAAACTTATTAATAATAGCAGTGAAATAACTACCCAATCTCTCACCGAGAATTGAAATACACTTGAGTCGATAGTAATAATCTAAATGATATTCCTGAAGGGGTTCAAAAGAAGTCTTAACATGCTCTAATCCAAGTTCATTTGATAAAGAACGCAATGACTCTTCGTTCCATAAGCCCATATGATGTGGAGGCATATTCAACAAATTAAAATGATCCAATTTAATGAAGCTGTCATTATTTGGAACGCATATAATCATTATTCCCCCTGGCTTCAAGCATTTTGTTTTAGCCATCAAAAAAGACCCGACATCACTTATGTGCTCTAGAACCTGAAAGGAACAAACAACATCATAAAAATTTGGTTTTTTCTCTGCATGTTCCTGTACGCTTTCCTCCACTATTAATTCTGGATTTGACAAAGCAGAATTCTTATTCAACTCCAAACCAACCGTTTCAGCTCCAATATCCTGGTGTACTTTTGAAATAAAATCTCCTCTGCCACAGCCAACTTCAAGAACCTTGGAATCACTTTTGATATATTCTAAAGACTCATCATGTTCCCATTTCCATTTCAGATAATACCATTCGAAATTTTCAAAATACTCGTAGAATTTGGAATCGCCACTAATAGATCTAGGAGAATAAAATCTAAAGCCCGTCTCTTCGCACCTGCATAAATTGACTTCTTGAATATCCGCAAACAAATAACTGCAATCGAAATCATAAACTCTTTTATACCCTTCTATTATCTTATCTGTTGAAATTCTGTCTTGAATTTCAAATTTCCAGTTTTCATTTATTGGGTGAGTTATTTTTTCTGACATACGCAAAACTAATCTAATCCTCATTGATTATCAAGGCATTCATTTTTCAACTTTTCTGTTTTTATCTTTTTAAATTAGGTATACAGATTAGATAAAAAATCTATATTTTTCTAGAAGTGAAACTACTTACCAAATTAGTTGTAATTTATTTAGTTGTAAGCCTTCCATTGTGCTCATTTGGACAAGAAATAGAGGACATTCAAAGTCTTATTTTAAGATTACAGGCAGACTCTGGAGTTTCTGTAGATATGGATGGAGTTTTACATTGGGAGGATATAAGTGGAAATGGAAATAATGCAAGCCAAATTAATCCAGATTTTCAGCCTGAGTTAAGGGAAAACATTCCGTTCCTTAATAATCAAAGTGCATTTTTCTTTGATGGCTCTGATGATGTTTTCTTGATTAACAATAGTATTGAAATTGCATCCTGTGTTATAGTTTTTAACTCTGAAACAAATACAATTACTCCTTTCTCTGGACTGATAACCGAACAATCTGGTGGTCCAGGGAGTATTTTGATAATTAATAGTAGTGGTGTACCTGCTTTTTTTACTAATGGCTTTTTTCAATCCAATTTTGAAGTCAATGCAGTTCCTGGAAGTGCATACTCAAATCCCACGGAATATAAATATGCACTGGGAACATCTGCATCACAAGGCAGTTTTTCTAGCTTAATCATTGGTAATGATCGTGATCAATTATTTAGGAATTGGCATGGAAATATTGCAGAGATTCTAGCTTTTAATCAGGAGCTTTCCGAAAGCGAAAAAGAAACAGTCTATGATTATCTTATTGAAAAATATACTCCTGTTTTGGATTTGGGGGCCGATATCACATTTGATGGTTTTTGTCCAGATTCTATAGGTATAGACGATTCTTTTCGGTCTTATTTATGGAGTACAGGTGAAACCACTCCTAAAATAGAAGTGTCTGAGAGTGGAACTTACATACTTAATACTATTTCAGATTTTGGAATAGAATCTTCTGACACTATCGAAGTTTCCTTTCCTGGAAATTTCATACAAGATTTCAGTTTATGTATTGGAAATGATTCTACTTGGGAAATTGGATTGGGAAATAGCAATTTCACTTATCAATGGAATGATATGTCAGTCAATTCTAATTTTCTTATCGAAGAAGAGGGTGAATATTATGTTCAAGTCACAGATCAAAATAACTGTGTTTTTCAAAGTGATACTGTTATGGTTGACATAGATAATTTTCCAAATACTGCATCTTTGGGTCCAGATTTAAGTTTATGTTCTGGGAACACTTTACAACTTATTTCAGGTCAGGATGAAGCAGTTTCCTACGAATGGAATGATCTTTCCAGTGATCCCGAATTGGTGGTAAATGTATCAGGAACATATTGGGTTGAAGCCGAGAATGAAAATGGATGTATTGCTCAGGACACTATAGATGTCACTATTATTGGACAGGCTCCAACAGCCAGTTTTATTGCTAATAATTTTTGCTTGGGAGAGCAAGTAGATTTTTCCGATTTATCCTTTCCACCTGGTGGAGAAACTATTTCTTCCTGGACTTGGGATTTTGGTGATGGAAATGGTTCCAATGATCCAAACCCTGGCCATCTTTTTGATGATCTGGGTTCTTATACAGTGTCCTTAGTTGTTGAAACACCCGCAGGATGTGCCGATATCTTTGAAACCGAAATACAGATAAACCCACTTCCTGAAGTGGATTTTCTGGTAAGTAATTTATGTTCGGACCAAGATGCATTTTTTGACGATAATTCTACTATCAGCAACGGTAACATTAATAACTGGTCTTGGGATTTTGGAGATAGTAGTTCCGCCAATGGTCAAAATGTCGGGCACACTTATGCTGAACCTGGCTCTTATAATGTCACTCTAACAGCAACCTCAGATGTAAATTGCTCAAATGAACAAAGTATAACCATTACCATAAACCCTTCTCCCGTTTCCAATTTTACTGCAAGTTCAACTTGTTTAGGACAGGCTACTGTGTTTAGTCAAAATATTGATACCACAATTGCAGGTCCCATTCAAATTTATGCATGGGATTTTGACAATGGGTTTACAAGTAATTTTCCAACAACTTCCCAAACCTATTTTGTTCCGGGAAGTTTTAATGTCAGCCTGAGTGTTACTTCCATATTGGGATGCGTAGACGATACTGTTCAAATAGTAAACATCAACGATTTACCCAATGCTGGTTTCTCAAATTTGAATGCATGTATTGGCGAATCCACTCTTTTTATGGATACCACAAACATATTTCTAACAGATTCAATCGCAGAATGGAATTGGAATTTTTCTAATCAAGGAGCATCTGATCTTGCTAATCCTTCTTTTACATTTAACAGCACAGGCAACTTCAATGTCTCACTAGAAGTTACATCTCAAGCCGGCTGCGAAGCTTCCGCACAAGAAATTATTACTGTGTTTGAAGACCCCGATCCAAACTTTGAATTTGACCCAACAATTGGCCTCCCTCCATTGGATGTTACTTTTAACAATCTCACAACAGATGCAAATGATTTTGTATGGAACTTTGGAAATGGCGATTCATCCCTTGATTTCTCTCCTCAATACACTTATTTGGATACTGGAATCTTTACCATTCAGTTATTGGCAATAAATAATGATAACTGTAGTGATACGATTAACAAAACCATTCTAGTCATTGAGCCTATTTTTGAATTGGACTTAGCTGATATTTCATGTGTAATTGATAATGGACAAATCTTTGCTTCTGCAATCGTTTCAAACTTTGGGAACCATGACATCAATACCTTCGAAATTAACTTGAACGTTGGTAACGGTCCGAGAATTACTGAAACCTGGAATGGCTTGTTGAGACCAGGTGAAACCTTAATTTACGATTTTGTTGCTGCTCCTGAGTATAGTCCTGCTCTGCACCACGAATTTCTCTGTTCTACTGTTTCTATGCCAAATGGAAACAATAGAGAGTTGACGTTAGAAAATAACACACGTTGTAAAGCTCTTATTGAAGATGAGTTTATACTATTTCCACCTTATCCAAATCCTAATAAGGGTGCCTTGAATTTTGATTTCCTTCTTCCCATAGACAATTTGGTAATTTTGGAAATTATAGATGCTCAAGGCAGAACCATTAAGTACAGAGAAATTGATGGTACTAATGGGCATAATAATCACCTCATACATGTTCCAACTCTGGAAGTTGGAAGTTACCTCTTAAGGCTAAGTGTAGGTTCAAATTCGCAAATACAATGGTTTTTTGTAGAATAGAATTATGAAACTCATTTTTGCATCACAAAATCCGAATAAGGTAAAAGAGATTAAATCCATTGCTCCAAAGGGAGTAGAAATAATTGGCCTTAATGATGTTGAACAAATGGATGAATTATTGGAGACCAGTGAAACTTTGCAGGGCAATGCAATACAAAAAGCCAGACAGGTTTACAAGAAATTTGGTATTCCCTGCTTTGCCGATGATACAGGATTAGAAATTCCCTCATTGAATTTTGAACCTGGAGTTTATTCAGCTAGGTATGCAGGACCAAATAAAGACGCCCTAAAAAACATGCAAAAGGTCTTGATTCTATTGACTCAAAAAGCAAATAGAAAGGCTCAGTTCAGAACGGTTGTATGTTCCATCATTAACGGAGAAGAAAAAAATTTTGAAGGAATTGTTGAAGGTAGTATTATAAAAGAACAAAAGGGCACAAATGGTTTTGGCTATGATCCTATTTTCAAACCCGATGGATCACATAAAACCTTTGGTGAAATGGAATTAAGTGAGAAAAATAAATTCAGTCATAGAGCCAGAGCATTTGGAAATTTCATGAAATATCTCGAAGCCAATTATACTCAGGAATGAGCCGGTTCTTGATTTTTAATTTTTCCTAAAATTAAATCGCTAATAAATAACTTAATGTCTATTTCCGCTGCGGCAAGTTGTTTAGGAACTATACTCTCAGCACTCATACCAGGCACAGTATTTAGCTCGATAATATACAACTCACGTCCAACCAACATATAATCTACCCTTACAATTCCTTTACAAGACAACTGCTGATATACTTTTTTGGTAACCGCTTGGCAATTAAGAAAATCATCTGCTGAAATTCTCGCTGGTGTTATTTCCTCTGTACTTTCATCATTATACTTTGCCTCAAAGTCAAAAAACTCATTTTGACTTACTATTTCGGTTACAGGCAAAGCAATAATTTCTCCATTTTTCAAATAGGCTCCGCAGGTTATTTCAATACCATCTAAAAACTCTTCAATTAAAGCAGTCGGATGTTCAGAAAAGGCTTTATTCAAAGCCGAATCCAACTCTTCCCATGATTTAACCTTAGAAACTCCCAAACTACTTCCTGCCCGAGAAGGTTTAACAAAGCAAGGTAAACCTAAATCCGAACATATTTCCTTTGCTTGTATTTCCATCCCCTTCTGTACAACACTATTTCTAGCCACATTAAAACCAAGTCCTTTCAAAACGTTTTGCGTGTATGCCTTATCAAAAGTGAGCCCCATAAGAGTAGAATCTCCTGTGCTATAAGGCATCTCAATCAAATCAAAATAGGCTTGTAGTATACCATCTTCCCCAGGTGTTCCGTGTATAATAATGAAAGCAAAGTCAAATTGAACCTTATCATTCTCATAATTAAATGAAAAATCTTCTTTATTAACTGGTAATTCTTGTGCTTTCCACTCAACGGTCCATCCGCTTTCCAAAACCTTTACTAGAAATGGTTCGAATATCTCTTTATCAATATGCTTCAAAATGGTTTCGGCACTCTTTAAAGAAACAATCGATTCACCCGAAAAACCTCCTGCAACTATTGCTATTCTTTTTCTTTTATTCATTCAATTTTGAAATTTCGAAATTTTTGTTTCCAATAATTTTATCTGTTAATTATTTTTAAACACATCTAATTGAACGATTTAGGAATAAAATACATTGCCTATAAATGAGTTGTAGTGTTATATTTGAACACTTTATGCTAAAAGATTTAATCGCATTTGTTTTTAGTAAGTCCTTCATTAAGAATTTGGGTCTTTATGTTCTGATAATCAGCTTATTGATTTTTGCAGTATTTTTTGGTCTACGCTTTTATACAAATCATGGAGACACTATTGATGTTCCAGATTTAATGGATTATTCTAAATATGAGGCGAAAAGTTTAATCGAGAAAAGCAATCTAAGGCTGGTCATTCAGGATTCTGTTTATCTGAAAAACCATATGCCGGGTAGGGTTATTTCTCAAAATCCTGCTGCCTATGCTGTTCTTAGTAATGGGGATTCTATTCGAAGGCAGGTAAAAGAAAACCGAAAAGTATATGTTACAATTTCCAGAGTGACTCCACCTACTAAAAGAATGCCAGAACTTGTGGATATATCTGAAAGAGTAGCGCTTATAAAGCTTGAAACTGCAGGGCTTGGTGTAGGAAACATTACTTACGAAGCCAATAGTTTAGGTGACAACCTTATTTTAAAGCAATTGTATAAGGGCAAAGCAATAAAAGCAGGAGCCCCAATTAAAATGGGAGAAAAGATAGATTTAGTAGTTAGCAAAAAAACATATGAATCTACTTCCGCGCCAGACTTATATGGACTTACAATGTCGGACGCACGAAGATATTTAAGTGAAAATTCTCTGAATTTGGGAATTGTATTAAAATGTATGGATTGCAAAGACAAAATTGATTCATCTCTTGCGAGAATATATGATCAAAAACCTCGTTTTGGTGATGGTGAACTCGGTATTGGCGCCAGTGTAGATATTTACTTAACCACAGATACTGTGGGGTTTCAATAAATAGGGAACTCCAGCATTTGCATGTATTAAATGTATATATGAAACGAAACAGAATTATTTGGATTTTTTCTCTTCTACTCACCTTTAGTTTGGGAGCACAAGAAGTAGAAGTTCCGTTGACCTACGATATCCAATTACTTAAAGAAAGTACTAAACAAAAAAAGTCCAGCAATGCGGAAAAGAGTATGATCTCTCTTCCCTTTATTGATGACTTCTCCATAGACAAGACATTTAATAACCCCGATGGGAACCAGGTACTTTGGGAGGAAAGTTGTGCAAGAAGAAATGAAACTTTTGCAGTAAATGCTCCTAGCATTGGAGTAATGACTTTTGACGGTTTAGATTGCACCGGTTTTCCCTATAATTTTGAAAATGCCAATGACTTTGGTGTAGCAGACACTTTAGAATCTGTTGACATAGATCTTAGCTCGACATCTGGTCTAGTGGTAATGAGTTTTTTCTTTCAAGCTGAAGGATTGGGTAACCGTCCTGAAGCAAGTGATTCTTTAGTTTTGGAGTTTTTCGAGCCAGATTCCAATAAATGGCATTGGGCCTGGTCATCTCCGGGCAGAGCACTTTCAGAATTTGAACAGGTTCTAATACCTATAGACAGTACAATTTTCCTTGAACCGGATTTCAGAATTAGATTCAAGAATTATGCAACACTTTCTGGAGCATTAGATCATTGGAATATTGATTACATCGAAATAGATGATAACAGGAGTTTAACAGATACCATTAACCAAGATCTGGCGTTTTTTGAGCCTCAATTTAGTTTGACCGAAGAATATTCCTCTGTTCCTTGGGATCATTTCGACAACTCTTTGATTAGGGAAAATATTCTTTTGCAAATTAAGAACAATGGAAATAATGGATCTTTCCAAGATAACAATTTTCTTGAAATTTTTGAATCGGGAGTTTTACAAACGTCCTATCAAAATATTTTTGATCCATCTGTTTCTGCTGGAAGCACACAAGGATATAACTATGATCTAAACGGAGGGAATATAGAATATGATAGTTCCTTACCAGGTCCAGTAAATTTTGATGTTGAATTTTCCTATAATGTTAGCCCAGATTTCATACTGGATAATAACCGCTTGAAATTTACCCAGAGCTTTGATGACTTTTATGCCTATGATGACGGCTCTGCCGAACGAGGCTATGGAGTCGATATTGCAGGAGGTCAGGTTGCCTATAAATTTGATTTTCTGCAACCAGACAGTATATCAGCTCTGTATATGTATTTCTTACCCGTTGCTCAAGATCCAAGTGATGAGCAATTTTTCTTGACTATTTGGAGCCATGATGCAGATCTTAATTGTCCAGACACTATAATTCAACAGTCAACAATAGCAGCTCCTTCTTTTGTAGATTATCAAGTTGCTCCTGATTATTTTTTGGTGTACCCACTTCAAGAAAAAGTTTTTGTTGACGCTTCACAACCGATATGGATAGGCTGGCAACAATCCGGAGATTTATCTTTAAATATTGGAAACGACAAGAATACTAACAACAATGCGAATCGTTTAAAATTTAATGTAAACGGAACCTGGAATCCTTCTGCGATAACTGGAACTTTAATGATGCGACCAGCTGTTGGAGATATTCCTATTGTTAGTGTCAATGAAATTTCTGATAAGGATATTAATCTTTATCCTAATCCAAGTAATGGAGTTGTGTATTTGGAATTACCTCAAATTGCAAATAAATGGAGATATGAGGTATTTAATATTTCCGGGCAAATAATAGCTCAGGATTTCTTACAAACAAATTCTATTGATTTATCTCAAAGTAATAATGGATTGTATTGGATAAGACTTTCCAATCCTTATCTTTCGCCCCCTATTACAAAGAAAATAGTACTTGTCAGATAAGCAAGAGCATAACGAAGAAGAACTCTTTGAACATTACAAATTAAAAGCAGATCCTGGACAGGAACCGCTGCGTATTGACAAATTTTTAATGGATCGTATTCCAAATACTTCCAGAACAAAATTGCAAGCGGTTGCTTACAATGGAGGGATTAAAGTCAATAATAAAGCAGTTAAACCCAATTTTAAAATAAAACCAGGTGACGATATTTCCATAGTACTCCCCTATCCTGTTCGTGAAATTGAGTTGATTCCAGAAGATATACCTATAGAAATACTCTATGAGGATAATGATCTAATCGTTCTCAATAAGCAAGCAGGTATTGTAGTGCACCCTGGTTATGGGAATTATACTGGAACTTTAGTCAATGCTTTGGTTTATCATTTTGGACAATTACCAGACAAAGGAGATTTTGATAGCCCAAGGCCTGGCTTAGTTCATAGATTGGATAAAAAGACTACCGGTGTAATGGTAGTTGCAAAAACCGAACATGCTTTAACTCATTTAGCCAAACAATTTTTTGATCGCACTATAGATCGAAGATATGCAGCAATAGCTTGGGGTGATATTCAAGAAGATGGAACCGTTGAAGGACACATTGGTCGTTCTCTGAAAAACAGGAAAATGATGACTGTATTTGAAGATGCGGAATATGGAAAACATGCAGTCACCCATTATAAGGTTCTCAAGAGGTTAGGTTATGTAACACTCATTGAATGCAAATTAGAAACAGGCCGAACACATCAGATTCGCGTTCATATGAAACACATAAACCATTCTCTTTTTGGTGATGATGAGTATGGTGGTGACAAGATTTTAAAGGGAACCATCTTCACAAAATATAAACGCTTTGTAGAAAATTGCTTCGATATTCTTTCCCGTCAGGCCTTACATGCAAAATCCCTGGAATTTGATCACCCAAGCAGCGGAGAACGAATGAAGTTTGAAAAAGAAATTCCAGACGATATGCAGAAAGTCTTGGAACGCTGGGAAAATTACATTCAATCAAGAAAAGATTGATTTGGCCTTAAATACCTGAAACGATAATTCTCCGAAAGGTTCCTTTAACATTCCTTAAGAAAGTCCAAATCACAAATTCCATTCTTATCCGTTTGAACAAATACCAATTAAAGCAACATGGTAGATATCATACGAAAGGAAGCTCGGCTTATTGCCATTATATCCATCTCCATTTCATTAAGTTTAGTGCTCAGCTACGCACGAATGAAAATGTCGGGTAGCATTACTTATGCATTCCTAATATGGAATTTAATTTTGGCAGGAATCCCCTTGGTTATAGCCGTAATTGCAAATCACAAGTTTCAAAAATTCAAAACCTGGATGCTTTTATCTCTAATTGCACTCTGGTTACTCTTCTTTCCAAATGCACCATATATAGTAACGGATATTTTTCATCTTAAACCTAAACAGGATATTCCACTTTGGTACGATTTAATGCTCATATTCTCATACGCTTGGAACGGACTTATTCTAGGTTTTTATAGTCTGTGGCATATGCAAGAAGTAGTTAAGAAAAGATGGAATAAGGGAATTGCCTGGTGCTTTTCTCTTGTTTCTCTTTTCATGGCAGGATTTGGTGTTTATATAGGTCGCTACTTAAGATGGAATTCCTGGGATATTCTAACTAATCCCCAAGGACTGGCATTGGACATTGTTCAAAGAATCAGTCACCCTATCCAACACTCTGCAACTTGGGGAATGACTATTGTCTTATCAAGTTTTTTGATAATTGCTTATTTCACCATCAGACATTTTGGATATTTACATTACAAAAGTTGGATGAATGAAAAGGACAAATGATTCGTACTTGAAAGGAAGAAAACAGAGTTTTTCAGATGCATTTAAAGGTATTCCATATATTTTCAGAGAAAGTAATTTCAAAATTCACCTTATAATTGCGCTACTGACTATTTGCGCTGCATTCTTTCTTAAGTTTTCTCTCATGGAGTTTATGATACTTATACTATGCATCTTTTTCATTTTTGCAATGGAGGGAATAAATACAGCCATCGAATATTTAGTTGACTTTATTTCCCCGGATTACCATGAAAAGGCTGGAAAAATAAAAGATATTGCTTCAGCTTCTGTCCTAATTACTGCTATTGGAGTAAGTATTGTTGGTTTGGTTTTGTTTGGATGTCACCTGTACTGAATTCAATATCGAAAAACTACCCGTTTAAGAAAACATCTTTTATCCAATCACACCTGCGTACATTAATTCTATTAATAAAATGAACACCCTGCTAAAAAAAAACGCTGAGAACCACAATTCGTTTAATTGGGGGAGTACTGCTCATGCTAACTTTATTTCTTTTGTTCTTAAGAAGCAATCTTAATCCAAAAATTGATAGAAAAATAGTGCAAGAAATTATCCTTGAAGTAGAGAATTCTCCCGAAGTTCCTGAACGATTTGCAGAGTTTTTCAATCAGTACCACAACAGCAAAAAATTAATCCCTCATTTATACTCTTTATTCAACTCGGATAAATCTGAATGTCCATGCGTTTGGGCGATCTCCATGTTTCATTTAGCATCTAACAGAGGTATTTTGAGCAATAAATATGTATATGCTTCGCATGTACTTAAAAAAGTCAACAATAGACAATGTTTAAATTTCATAGCTCATCAATATGATTTTTTATACCAAAACATTTCTCTTAAAAGAGCTGCAGAATTTTATTTTGACAAAGAACTAAATGAATTGAATGATGAAGAACTACAAACTTTCGCGATAATGATGAAGAATCCGTTCCTATACAACCCTGTTAGAAATCCAGAGAATTTGAATAAGCAACTCGAGTTTTTTAATGAGGTTCCTTAGCCTTCTCATAATTCTCAATCGCATTTTTTAATTTCCTTCTTATTCTATTCTTCAATTGTCTAGGTTTAAGAACTTGAATTGAATCTCCAAAACCTAGTATGAGACGTTCCAATTCGAAATTCAAATGAACTTTGATTCTGACCGTTACGTTTCCATATCTATCTGTTTCTATTACCTCTTGCGATTGGTGAAAGGGCTTGGTCAAAACATAAGGTGCATTGTATTTGTCAATTTTCAAATCAACTTCTCTCAGCTGCGTTTCGTTAAGTACGGTTACACCAATTGTGTTTTTGTAATACTCATCTCTATCAAAGTCTTCGTTTAAATATGGAATGTCTAAATTATAGTCAATAGCTATTATTCTATCTAAGGCAAAAGTAATGATGGGACTACTCTTCCCTTTTCTTCCAACCACGAACCAGCGATTGTTAAACTCTTTCAAAATAAATGGATGAAAAACGATTCTACTCGATGACTTAGCCTTGAAGGATTGATAATCCAATGTCAAACAAATCTTTTTTAGAATCGCTTGATAAAGCAAATCTAAATGCTCCAAGCCTTTTAGATTCTCATTCTTTTCTAAATGAATGACTGAAGAGTTTTGAGTTTTCTCCGTGTGAATTTTGTCCTCTAGACGATGAATAATACCACCCAACTCAGAAAACAATGAAAAATCTTTGAACTGTTTCAACATTTCAACCGTCTCTGTCAATACACTCATATCATTTTCTGTAAGAGGAATATTCGTGATTGAATAATTCTCATCTTCATAACGATAATATTTGCGTTCATAAGCAATAATGGGTGCATTATATCCAAGTTTATCACTCCTCATTAACTGAATATCAAGCTGAACAGTTCGTTTGCTTACATTTATATCTCGTCCTTCATATTCGTTCAATGCATCTGAACAAGCATCAATTAAATCCTCCAAAGTCCATTTTCTATATTGATTTTGAAGACATTTATCAATGGTTTTATATCTTATCAGAGCGTTTTTATTTTGAGCCATATACAAAATTAAAGCTTTCAAATTATCTACGCAAAATTATTGCGCACATAGATTACACCTTTGACCCAAGTTAAATACAAAAACAATGAAAAATTTAAACGGAAACGACTTAATCGAAATGGGTTACAGACCAGGAAAATGGTTTAAAGAAGCTTTGGATCATATCAATTCAAACGAAATGAATGCCAATGAATTGGCTATATATTTAGAGCAATTCAAAACTCCTGACCCCATTGAGCTTTTAGAAAAACCTGTCGAATTTGCAATCAACATTAAAGCAGAAAACGAGTTGGAACAAACGAATGTAGATTCAGTCATTGGTTCAATGGATGTTTTAATGAAGACTCCAACTATGGTCGCAGGGGCAATAATGCCTGATGCCTGTCCAACAGGTCCTGCAGGAACTATTCCAGTTGGAGGTGTTGCCGTTTCAAAAAACGCGATTCATCCAGGAATGCACAGCGCAGATATTTGCTGCTCCGTTATGCTAACAGATTTTGGTCAAGCCGATCCAAAAGAAATTTTAGATGCTGCTCAAGCAACCACTCATTTTGGTCCAGGTGGTAGATCTAGAGAAGATCAATTTAGATTTCCTATGGATCTTTTAGCGGAAATTGAAGCAAATGAATTTTTGAATAATCAGAAGTGCATTTCTGCAGCTAGATCGCATTTGGGAACTCAAGGAGATGGCAACCATTTCTTATTTGTCGGAAAGTCCAAAGCCACTGGTAATACCATGATGATTACTCACCATGGCAGCAGAGGATTTGGAGCCAATTTATATTCAAGAGGAATGAAAATTGCCGAACAATTCAGAAGAGAGCTTTCACCAGATACCTTGAAACAAAATGCATGGATCCCATTTGACACAGAAGAAGGAAAAAGCTATTGGGAAGCATTGCAAATTATTAGAAAGTGGACAAAGTTAAATCATGAAGTCCTTCACAATATTGTTGGAGAGAAAACAAATACCACAATAGAAAACAGATTTTGGAACGAACACAATTTTGTTTTTAAAGATGGTGATTTGTTCTATCATGCAAAAGGTGCGACACCACTTGACCCAAAGTTCATGCCTGACATTACTGGACCTAGATTGATTCCTTTGAATATGTCAGAACCTGTCTTAATTGTGGAAGGCGAAACCACAGACAGTAATTTAGGCTTTGCTCCTCATGGAGCAGGTAGAAATATTAGCAGAACGCAACATAGAAAGAACAAAGCTGATAAAACTAAATTGGAAGTATTCCAAGAAGAAACTGAGGGCTTAGACATCCGTTTTTTCTTTGATGAGATAGATGTTACCGAATTGCCAAGCGCTTATAAAAATGCAGCAAGTGTCCGAGCGCAGATGGATGAATATGGTTTAGGAAAAGTCATTGATGAAGTAATGCCTTACGGTTGTATTATGGCAGGTGATTGGCAAAAGAATGCGCCATGGAAAAATAAAAGAAGAAGAAAAAAATCCTAAGATGAATTTAGAAACTGCAATAGAGCAATTGTATGATGTATTCAATGCCTATCCCTTAGCAAATGGACTGAGGGATAGGTCCTGTGAATGTTGTGTTACAGATAAAGAAATTAGCGAATTAACTTCTGGCCCATTGAGAGAATTATCAATAAAAGTCATGGGTCAATTTACTAGGTCTGCGGTTACGACTTTTGGAGACGAAAAAGACTTTAAGCACTTTTTACCCAGAATTTTAGAATTGTTTCAAGACCAAGAATATAACCTGATTGATGATTTTCTGACTTTTGAAAAATTAAATTATTGTAAATGGGAGAATTGGGAATCAAAAGAAATTCACTCTATAAAACAATTCTTTCTAGAACTTTGGAAAGAGAATATAAGACTCAATAGTTCAACAATTTCGGAAGCATTTCAAATAATGCATATGTATTATGATCTCGAAACTGCTTTGATTATTTGGGAAGAAGCACGCAATAAAGAATCATTTCAACCACTTGTTGAATATGTTTTATATCCCGCGGATTTGGGATTAAATGAACAACAACAGAATGTGTTTCAGAATTGGCTTTCTTCAGACAAAATGAAAAGTAATTTGATGAAACTTTATTTTGAAAAAGTCAATGAAGATGAAGCTAACAAAATCTCTATTGCATACACCATACTAGAACAAAGCTGTTAAATTGAAAAAAAATGAAAGACTTAATAATAAATAAACTCAAAGAAATAGAAAAAACGAAGGAAGTAGATATTCTTTTTGCTGTTGAATCTGGAAGTAGGGCCTGGGGTTTTGAGTCTCCCGATTCAGATTATGACGTTCGTTTCGTTTACAAAAAGGACTTTCGTAAATACTTAAGTCTATGGGAAGAAGATGATACAATTCAATTTATGACGGAAGAAGACTTGGATGGAGTTGGATGGGATTTGCAAAAAGCCTCCAAACTTTTGGCCAAGTCCAATGCTTCGTTTCTAGGTTGGCTATTTTCTCCAATCGTCTATTTTTCTCACAGGGAAACACTCGAAAATATGCGAACTCTTGCAAAAGAAAATTTCAATCCTGTTTCTGGATTCTATCATTTTCACAGTATGAACAAAGGATTTCATGAGAAATTGAAAGAAGGAAAATTTACTATTAAAGAATTCTTCTACGCCATAAGAACTGCATTATGTGCCAATTGGATTTTAAAAAATAAGACCATCCCTCCAGTTTCATTTACCGAGCTTTTTGAATTGATTTCAGATCATGAATCAAGACTTTTACTCGATTTAGTTCAGTTAAAGGCTTCGACTGCTGAAGCTGGAATTGTTGCTATAAATACAGACTTGCTAAATATGGCTAAAACAATTGTACTTGAAAACGAATCGAAAAAGGATTCATTGAAAAAAGTAAGATTGAATCCAACTGCATTCAATGAGTTTTTTATAAATGAACTGACATGACTCTTGAGGAATTAAAAGAATCAGGTCACATCATTTTTGAGTGCATCAGTGGAAGTAGAGCTTATGGTTTAGCTACTCCAAATTCGGACACGGATATTAGAGGGGTATATATTCTTCCAGAAAAGCAATTGTATTCTTTCGATTATACAGAACAAATTAATAATCCAAGCAATGACATTGTTTATTATGAAATCAGAAAGTTCCTGAAATTATGCCTTAATAATAACCCCAATATAATTGAGCTCCTGTCTGTTCCGGAGGGTTGCATATTGCACAAAGACCCCATTTTTGGTAAGGTGAAAACAGATCTATTCTTGAGCAAGCGTTGCAAGGAAACATTTTCTAACTATGTATTTACTCAGATTAAAAAAGCTAGAGGACTTGAGAAGAAAATTGTTAATCCAATGTCAAAAGTCAAAAAAGGAGTTCTTGATTTTTGCTTTGTTTTAGATCATAATAAATCAGTTCCTCTTAGCCGATACTTAAAAGACAATAATATTCGACAAGAAGATTGTGGTCTTGTTAAATTAGCCAACATGAAAGACTGTTATAGTCTTTTTCACAGCAAATCAATTCAACACAAAGGAATTATAAATAGCTCTAATGCCAATGAAATTGCATTAAGTTCAATACCCAAAGGAGAAAAGGCCCTTACCATGCTCTTTTTCAATCTAGATGGCTATTCCACCTATTGTAAGAGACATAAAGAATATTGGGCTTGGGTGGAAAATAGAAATGAAGAGAGATACAATACAACTGTGAAACATGGAAAAAACTATGACTCGAAAAACATTATGCATACATTCAGGCTTCTCAAGATGGCCAAAGAAATAGCACTAGAAGGAAGAATTAATGTAAAAAGAAAAGATCGAGATTTTTTACTTTCAATTAAAAATGGGGAATTCGAGTATGAATATCTTCTAAAAGAAGCAGAAAAATTAAGGCAGGAACTTGATTTATTATTTAAGTTCTCCAATTTAAAAGATTCACCTGATAAAAACCAAATAGACTTGCTTCTCAGAAACTTAAGAACTGAATTTTATGCTCGGGTTAGACAACCAAAATAAATTTCTAACGTCTATAGGGCACGTTTCAAAAAAACACGAATATTTTTGAGACGCAAAGAAAGAATACAAATGCATAAGCAACAATATATATTAATATCATCTATATCTGAACCGCGTTTCAGTCTTAATCGGTTTTGGCTTTTTATGCATTAGAAATAAAATATTTTGAATTGTTAAAGCCCGAAACCTAAAAATGTTCGGGCTTTTTTTATGTCCCAAACTCTATAACAAGAGCTTGAATAAATGAAATTGAAAAACACTGAAAAAAATAATTAATGAATAAATTAAAATAAGGTTGAAATAGAATAGAAAAAATGAATCAATTGAGAGACAGGCAATTGCGAAAAAAAAGAAAATTCGAGAAATACGAGTCGGGATTTCTATGTCCAAAAATTTATCGTAAACATTTGATTATCAGTAACTTAAATTAATTTTTTCTTGTATAATTGAAAAAGAGTTTAAATATTTGCAGCGCACAAAACAAAGCACAATGAAAATTGCATTAGAACATATAATCCAAGCCCACTTAGTCCAAGAACAAGGATGTAGTTCGCTGCGATTATTCTATCCGGAATTCAAAAAATTCTATAGGGAGAAGCATTTAAAATAGATTGAAATAAATAGATCAAGACATTTAAAAAGCACCTCCTCGTGAGGTGCTTTTTTTTTGAAAAAGATTTTGGAAAGACAAGCCAATTGGTGGTGGTCACGACCTTGAACTGAGCAAAGCGAACTCAACGACACCAATTGAGTTCGCTATATGGAGTTAAAACCGTTCGGAGATAACGACTCGTGTGGGTTCGACTCCCACTCTTTCCGCAAATGGAGAATAGGTAAATACTGGTTCGTTAGACTCACTGCTAAGTGAGGCCGCATATCCGCGGTGAAGGTTCGAACTCTGAGCGCAGCGATCTGCGCAGCAATTCCTTTGTTCTCCGCGAATTGACAAGGTGGCCGAATGGCTAAGGCAGCAGTCTGCAAAACTGTTTTTATGAGTTCGACTCTCATCCTTGTCTCTAAAATATGGAAGTGTTGAGCAATTGGTTGGCTCGCCTGACTGTAAATCAGGTCTCTTCTGAGCATGCAGGTTCGAGTCCTGCCGCTTTCACTTTGCTTAATGTTCAACTGAATTCAGCTGTCTCCTGAAGTCATGAGAATGTTAAGCAAAAAAATCTTGGAAGATAACGGTGGTTGTTTACCTGCCTTGGACGCGGGAGGTCGTAGGTTCGAAATGCTTTGCATTCACGAACATCATTTAGGATTAATTCAAACGTGAGATAATCCTACTTCCCAAACAAAATAGCTCTATAGTGTAATGGCAACACACAAGATTTTGATTCTTGGATTTCAGGTTCGAACCCTGATAGAGCAACAAATGCGGAGATGGCCAAATTGGCAAAGGCGCCTGACTTAGAATCAGGTATTTGAGAGTTCGAGTCTCTCTCTCCGCACTAATGCTCTGCTAGTAGAACCGCTGGTACATCTGACTTTGACTCAAGGGGAATGATCTCCAATGGATTCGTTGAGATCGCTTCGCTAAGTTCTATCAGAAAATAGGGGTTCTCCCCTACAGAGCACAAGTTTAATTGCCCCTCTGGCCCAATTGGCAGAGGCATAGGACTTAAAATCCTTACAGTCTAGGTTCGAATCCTAGGAGGGGTACTTATGGTGTCTTTAGTTTATGCGGTAAAACACTTCATTGTGACTGAAGAGAACAGAGTTCGAGCCTCGAAGACACCCAATGGAATAGTAGCAAAGATGGTCAATGCGACCCGCTGAAGACGGGAAGATAAAGGTTCGAGTCCTTTCTGTTCCACAAATAGGAATATAGTTTAAGGGAGAAAATATCTGGCTACGAACCAGAGGATGAGAGTTCGAATCTTTCTATTCCTACGAATGGATAATTTAAATATGAGTGAAATGAAACAATACCAAAAAATTCAAACGGTGTTTTTTAGAGATCCTAAAAATAAACACAAGACCTTACTAGAAGGAACTTGGGCAAAACCGGAATTCGAATTATTGAAGAACATCAACTGGATTTGTACCGAAAAAATTGACGGAACAAATATCAGAATCATGTGGGATGGAATAAAAGTTCGTTTCGGAGGAAAAACGGATAATGCACAAATTCCTGCGCATTTAGTTTCCGTTCTTCAGGATACATTCACTAATGAAAAAATGCAAAAACATTTTCCAGATGCAACAAATGTTTGCTTATATGGAGAAGGTTATGGCAAAAAAATTCAAAGAGGTGGAAACTATCTTCCTGATCGGACCGACTTCATTTTGTTCGATGTAAAAATTGGAGATTTCTGGTTGAATAGAGAAGCCAATGAAGACATCGCCAATAAATTAAATATTGGGATTGTACCCATCATGGGAATTTGGAAACTTGAAGAAGCTATTGCTTTCGTCAAAGAAGGTTTCAAATCCACCATTGCAGAGAATACGGATTATATAGCTGAAGGCTTAATTATGAGGCCTACAACGGAATTATTCAATAGAAAAGGGGAAAGGGTAATAACCAAAATAAAGTATACGGATTTTGCCCGTTAACTTTTCATTGTATTTCCGCTAAGAAGTCTCATTACAGACTTTCTAAATTAAGATTCAAAAATCAATATTAATTACGCAAATATATTGCGTATTACTGTTGAAATATTTGTACCATAAATGAAACAGCTCCTTGCAATACGGCAAGGAGCTTTAGCAAAAGCTAATAGAAGTTCTTTAAATATTGTCTCTTTAGCATAAAAGGAAGTGCTATGGTAAAAGTTGATTCAGACCATGTAGTGATTGGATGATGCCGGTCGTAGTTCGCCTGCGGAAGGATAGAGTTTGCAGAAGCACCGAAATATATTTAATAAAGTAGGGAAGCGAATTTAGAGCCAATCTGCTCGTTTAATTATGAGAGTGTCGGTTCGAATCCGACAAGAGACACAAGAAATTCCTCGAGACAATTTTGTCTCGGGGATATATTAAGACTTTTTAGAAACGTTCTTTAAAAAATTAAAAAGACTGGTTCATCTTTTTGGTGTGTGAAATGCACTATGTTGTAATTGGATGCTGAGAAGTATCTCCTAATTATATTGATGATGAATTCAGTACTTGGATTTGCTGAAAATAAATCCCATGTTATACAGGTTCGAGTCCTGTCTGTGCTTGTGGCACAGTGGCGTAATTGGAAAACGCGCTATACTTTTATATAGTAACACAAGTGGTTAGAGCATCTCGCATAAACGAGAAGGTCGGTGGTTCGATTCCACCCCTATTGAGGTTAGGTAGCTCAGTTAATACCTCCCATTTTCAAAAAATCAACCTTCAGGTCCTTTTCATCAATTGTCCTTGACAATGGAATGAAAAATCTGAATAAAGCCTGGGCATTAGGTACAGAATTGAACTAGAATTTTACTCAACGCGATTTCGCTGCCAGTAAAATTCACACTCTTTTCTCAGCCTAAAACTCATATTATGTAAATCATAAAACTATACCATGCTTGAGTTTGCTCCGCTAAATTCAGATGGATCTGAAAGGTTGGTTTTTTTTATAAAAATTGAATGAATAATTAAAATAGATATGTCATGTTTAGAGTAAAAATTAAAACGTACGAAAAAGGCCTCGTATTTGAAGGTCAAGATTTGATCAAAGTATTAAGTAGCGGTAAGCACTGGAACTTTAGCAATAAGACAATAAAGATTTACAATACCTTGATGCGCTTTGATGCACCAATTGATCTGGCTTTGTTATTGAAAAATGAAGAACTATACAAGCAACTAGACGTACTTGAAATCACAGACGAACAAGTTATATTGGTTTATAGAAATAACATTCTTCAATCAATTCTTACCGAAGGTATCTATGCTTACTGGAAAGAAAACTCTCTTTATACATTTCAGACACTAAATATGAAAGAGGTAAGAGTTCAGGATAACCTTTCTAAAAAAGTATTAGATGCTCTGGTGAACAACAACATTTTGAAAAAGATTGAAATCAGAAATTTCGAAATGGGTTTAGTTCAAGAGGATGGTAAATTATTTGAAGCCCTGACTCCAGGTGTTTATCACTTTTACAAGCAATTGTCTAATGTTCAAGTTGATATTATTGATTTGAGACAACAATCAATGGAGTTAAGCGGCCAAGAAATCTTGACTAAAGATAAAGCCAACTTAAGAATCAACTTCGAATTTGCGTTTAAAGTCGTTGACCCAGTTCTTGCTTTGCTTAAAAACATAGACTTCAGAAAGCAGCTCTATACCATTTTGCAAATGTCTTTAAGAGCTTATGTAGGTGGTTTGAGCTTTGATGAACTCTTAGAGCTAAAAACCCAAGCAGGCTCATTTGTAAAAAGCGGAAGTCATAAAGAATGCAAAGCACTTGGAGTAGAATTGATTTCTTGCGGTATTAAAGATATCATTCTTCCGGGCGACATTAAAGAAATCATGAATCAAGTTTTAGTAGCAGAGAAAAAAGCCGCTGCCAGCATGATCATGAGAAGAGAAGAAACAGCTTCTACTAGAAGTATGTTGAACACAGCAAAATTAATGGAGAACAACCAAATGCTCTATAAATTGAAGGAAATGGAGTTCGTGGAAAAAGTGGCTGACAAGATCGGTGAAATTACTGTTGATGGCAAAGGCAGTATGATTGGCCAACTTAAAGACATTCTTGGTTCACCTCCGTAGTTATAATTTGTTCCACAAGCGAGATTGCCAAGGCAATCTCGCTTTTTTTGTACTCATAAAAGCGAACAAAACTGTCAGCACTATTTAATAAATCAAAACCTTAATTCCCTACCTTTGTTTATTAAATATGAAAGGTAAAATCATCATCATATTATTTGTTTTCTCTTTTTTCTTGAGCATAGATATAGACGCCCAATGTTCCATGTGCAAGGCTGTTGTTGAAAGTGGAATGACGCCTGTCAATAAAGTTGAAATGGGAAACGGAATAAACAAGGGGATTTACATTTTAATGGTTATTCCTTATATACTTTTAGGCATTCTTTTTTTCAATATGTATAAAGTGCGTCAAGCTGAAAAACAAAATGGTTGATATACGCAAAGTTTTAGAAGATCGCATTCTCATCTTGGATGGTGCCATGGGAACTATGATTCAAAAACACCCTTTGAGTGAAGAAGGTTTTCGCGGTGACATTTTCAAGAATCACACGCATCCTTTAAAAGGGAACAATGATATTCTTTGTTTAACAAAGCCTGAGATCATTGAAGGAATTCATAAAGAATTTTTAGATTCAGGAGCAGACATTATTGAAACCAACACCTTTAGTGGAACCAGTATCGCACAAGCAGATTACGGATTGGAATCTGTTGTTTATGAATTAAATAAAGCTGCTGCAGAAATAGCAAAAAGAGCAACTAAAAAGAAGACGGAAGAAAATCCAGAAAAGCCTAGATGGGTTGCAGGAGCACTAGGACCTACCAATAAAACAGCATCATTATCACCTGATGTAAATGACCCTGGGTATCGAGCGATTACATTTAACGAATTGGTTGATGCATATTCTGAACAAGCCCGAGGATTAATTGATGGTGGAGCCGATTTGTTGCTGGTTGAAACCATTTTTGACACTTTAAATGCCAAAGCAGCTTTTTTTGCCATCAAACAAGTCTTTAGAGAAAAGAATGTTGAACTTCCCTTAATGGCGTCAGGAACAATCACAGATGCAAGCGGAAGAACACTTTCTGGGCAAACTGCAGAGGCCTTTCTTATTTCATTGTCACACATCAATCTACTCTCTATCGGTTTCAATTGCGCTTTAGGTGCTGATCAATTGACTCCTTATGTAAAAGTACTTGCAAGAAAGTCTAATGTATTTGTTTCTGCTTATCCAAATGCTGGTTTACCTAATGAAATGGGGGAATACGATGAGAGCCCTGAGCAAATGAAAAATCAAGTTGAAGAATATTTAAAGGATGGCTTAGTAAATATTTTAGGTGGATGCTGCGGAACAACTCCAGATCATATTCGAGCTATGGCAGAAACTGCAAAGAATTATCAGCCGAGGAATATTTCTCTTGCAAGCATTTCTATTTGAGTCAAATTGGAACTAAAAAATCGTAGTTAAATTCTATCATTTCGTACCTCTCAGCTTCGCTCGAGGTTCGAAACGAAAATATTTTTTCAAGAACAATAAGTACCAAGACAAAACAAAAGCCCCACAGATATTCTCCATGGGGCCTTCCGAACTAACCAAAACTAACCAAATTATTGCATAATTCGATCTCTATAAAATGAAATCAAATTATGATTGGGTAAGAATGATTTCTTTTTCTTCAACCATCTTTCGAAGGTTAATTAAAGCATAACGCATGCGACCAAGAGCAGTATTAATACTCACGTTAGTTCTATCCGCAATATCCTTAAAACTCATACCCATATAATGTCTTAGAAGTATAATCTCCTTCTGTTCATCTGGTAATAATTCGACCAAATGTTTCAAATCTGAATGAATTTGATCAGTAATCATTTCATCCTGAACATTCATGTCCTCATTTTCAATGGTGGCAAAGGGGCTATATTCCTCATCTTCACGCACTTTTGGCATTTTCTTAGATTTTCTAAAATGATCAATAACCAGATTATGCGCAATTCGAATTACCCAGGGAAGAAACTTTCCTTCTTCGTTATATTTACCTGACTTTAAGGTATTTATAACCTTAATAAATGCGTCTTGAAAAATATCATCTGCAAGGTCATTATCTCTCACCATTAAATAAACGTGTGTATACACCTTATTTCTGTGGCGATTTAATAACACCTCAAATGCTTTTTCGTTACCGTTGATGTACTTTTTGATCAGAACCTGATCGGCTAATCCAGAACTTTGCATAATAATTCCTCTCTTTAATTAATTCGTAAAAAAACTTTCTTTTTAAAGTAGAGTTTTATGCAATAATTCTTTCTGTTTTAATTAGACAATAAGCTTGCGCTTTTTATTTAAACGCAAAATTTTAAATTTTATTACATGTTTAGCAATTTTTTTTTGCCTCCGATGCAATTACTATACAAACTTAGACTCTTTTACCCTAAATGTCAATATAAAGGTCTAATTTCGTGCGTTAATTTCTGTTAAGATAGCAACAAATACTATGCCGAAAGCAGCCATACAGGAGAAAAAAGAGATTGCTGAAATAAAGATTAAAGGCGCGCGAGTGCATAATCTTAAGAATGTTACAGTTGGTATCCCCAGAAACAAATTGGTTGTGGTAACTGGACTATCAGGATCAGGGAAATCTTCTTTGGCTTTTGACACGTTATATGCAGAGGGGCAAAGAAGGTATGTTGAAAGCCTTTCTTCCTATGCAAGACAATTCCTTGGCAGGCTTGATAAGCCAGATGTAGATCAAATAGAAAACATTTCTCCTGCCATAGCTATTGAGCAAAAAGTAGTTTCGAGAAATTCTCGCTCAACAGTGGGAACAGCAACAGAAATTTACGATTATCTCAAATTGTTATTTGCCAGAATAGGCAAAACCATTTCTCCTGTTTCGGGAAAAGAAGTAAAAAGAGATCGTGTTGAAGATGTCGTGGAGGATATCATAAAATTACCCGAAGCTACTCGCATAGTATTAATCGCACCGATATATACAGGCGACAGAAGCTTAAAAGAACAGATTAAAGTTCTTGAGTTGCAAGGTTATGTGAGATTAATAGTCAATGGTAAAATTGAAAAGATACAGCATATCGAAAGAATTCCTAAAGGAGATGTTCAATTGGTTATTGATCGATTTACTGCTGAACGAAGTGAAGAAAATTTGAGTCGTATTGGGGACTCTTTGGAAACAGCTTTCTTTGAAGGAAGGGGTGAAATCTCTCTTTTATATGACCTTGAAGAAAAGCATATCGAAAAAAACTATAGCAACAAATTTGAGCTTGATGGAATAACTTTTACTGAACCCAGTGTGCATTTTTTCTCTTTTAACAATCCTCTAGGTGCATGTCAAACTTGTGAAGGTTTTGGATCGGTAATAGGTATTGATCCTGATTTGGTAATTCCCAACAAAACACTTTCGGTTTTTGATGGAGCTATTGTTTGTTGGAAAGGAGAGAAAATGGGTTTATGGAAGGATCAGTTGATGATGGCAGCTGATAAATTTAACTTTCCCATTCACCGCCCCATTCATGAACTTAGTGAAGAGGAAATAGCACTACTATGGTCGGGTAATGAGCATTTTGATGGCTTAAATGCTTTCTTCGAATATGTAGAATCCAAGTCTTACAAAATTCAATATCGAGTAATGCTTTCACGCTACAGAGGTAAAACTACCTGCCCCGAATGCAAAGGAAGTCGGCTGAGAGCAGATACCAATAATGTCAAAGTGGATGGTAAATCCATAAACGAACTTACGGAAATTGCTGTCGCCAAATGTTCTCAATTTTTTCAGGACATCCAACTCAGCAAACATGATGAAGCAATTGCTTCAAGAATATTAATAGAGGTAAAAAACAGGCTTGAGTACCTATGCGATGTTGGACTAGGTTATTTAACCTTAAACAGGAGATCGAATACGCTCTCTGGTGGAGAGTCTCAACGCATCAATTTGGCAACTTCTCTAGGTAGTAATTTAGTCGGTTCAATGTACATTCTTGATGAACCGAGTATAGGTCTTCATTCACATGATACCGAGCGTTTGATATCCGTGATTAAGTCCCTGAGAGATTTAGGAAATACTGTGATAGTAGTTGAACATGATGAAGAAATGATGAAAGCTGCAGATCGCATTATCGACATGGGGCCAGGAGCTGGCCATCATGGTGGTGAAGTTGTTTTTGAAGGAGTTCATGCTGAGTTGATTGATCAAAAAGAAAGTTTAACAGCAAAGTATTTAACGGGTAGAGAAATTATTCCCGTTCCTAAAAAGAAAAGAACTTGGAAGGAATGCATTGAAATAAAAGGTGCGCGAGAGAACAATCTAAAAAATGTAGATGTAAAAATCCCTTTGGGTAATCTTACTGTGGTAACTGGAGTAAGTGGTTCAGGGAAAACATCTTTGATAAAAGACATCCTCTACCCTGCTGTGCAAAGAAAATTAGGAAACTATGCAGATGCAGTTGGCGAGTATTCCGAAATGAATGGAAATTTTTCCAGAATTGGCGCTGTTGAATTTGTTGATCAAAATCCAATTGGGAAATCATCGCGTTCCAATCCGGTAACCTATGTCAAAGCTTTTGACGAAATAAGAACTTTGTTTTCCAAACAACAACTGGCGCAAATAAGGGGCTATAAAGCCAGCCATTTTTCATTTAACGTTTCCGGAGGAAGGTGCGAAACTTGCGAAGGTGAGGGAAGTGTAAAGATTGAAATGCAATTCATGGCAGACATTACTCTGGAATGCGAGACATGCAGAGGCAAACGTTTTTCAGAAGAAGTTTTAGAAGTTGAATATCACGATAAAAACATCTCTCAAATTTTAAGAATGACGGTTGATGAAGCCATCGTGTTTTTCAAAATAGAAGAGAATAGTTATTCCAAAAAAATCTTGAATAAATTAAAACCACTACAAGATGTTGGTTTGGGATATGTGCAATTAGGTCAGGCATCAAGTACATTATCAGGAGGTGAAGCACAAAGAATTAAACTGGCATCCTTCTTATCCAAAAAGGAAAAAGCCGAAAAGACCCTATTTATCTTTGACGAACCCACAACAGGTTTGCACTTTCATGATGTCCGAAAATTATTGATCTCCCTTTTCGCATTGATTGACCAAGGCCATTCGGTTATTGTTATTGAGCACAATATAGATGTTATCAAATGTGCGGACTGGATGATTGACCTAGGGCCTGTGGGTGGTGAAGAAGGAGGACATATTGTTTTTGAGGGTTTACCTGAGGATGCGATGAAGGAAAAGAAATCGGTTACCGGAAGGTATTTAAAAGGGAAATTCAAAGATTAAGAGCCTTCTTCTTTAATCAATTTGATATTTAAAAAACTACCTTTACATCACATTGGAACAGGTTCAAAAGAAATTAAGGAAAAAAGTTTGGAGTGCTATTAAGGACTTCAACATGATTGAGAAAGGTGACCGCATAATGGTGTGCATTTCGGGTGGAAAAGACAGCTATACTATGCTGGATATGCTCATGCATGTGCAAGCTACAGAAATCTATGATTTTGAAATTATTGCGGTAAACATGGACCAAAAACAACCCGGGTTTCCTGAAGAAATCTTACCCAATTATTTTGAAAAAATTGGAGTCAACTATAAGATTGTAGAAAAAGACACGTATTCTATTGTGGTTGACAAAACACCTGAAGGAAAAACGATGTGTAGCCTTTGCTCACGATTGAGAAGAGGAACGCTTTACTCAGCAGCAGAGGAGTTGGGTTGTAATAAATTGGCTCTTGGTCATCATAGGGAAGATATTATTGAAACACTATTTCTTAACTTGATGTTCAGCGGAAAGTTGGAGGCTATGCCCGCAAAGTACAGAACCGATGATGGCAAACATATTGTTCTGCGTCCCTTGGCATATTGTAAAGAAGCAATGATTGCGGAATATGCAGAGCATATGGAATTTCCAATTATTCCTTGTACACTTTGTGGTTCTCAAGATGGCATGCAAAGACAAAGAGTGAAGAAAATGCTAGCAGAATGGGAAGAAATGCAACCCGGAAGAAAAGAGGTGATTTTCAACGCAATTAAAAATGTTTCACCTTCTCACTTAATGGATGCTAAACTTTATGATTTTGAGAATCTAAGTGAAATCTCACTTCGAGAGCCTCAGTGAGCACCCTTCGGGAACCTCAGGGTGTATTCTTTGAGAGTCGCAGTGAGAAACTTCAATTATTCAGTGAGCTATTTAGAGAACTTTGTGAACACCCCCTCGAAGAGTCTTAGTGAGCACCCTTCGAGAACTTCAGGGTGCAATCTTGAGAGTCCTACCTAGTACCTTGAGGTTCTCGAAGGGTACTTGGATATATTCAATGTTTAAACTGCAGATCATACAGTTTTTTGTAGTGGCCATTAGCATTAATTAACTCTGAATGGGTTCCTTGCTCGATAATTTCTCCTTGTTCTAAGACTATAATCTTATTTGCTCTTTTGATGGTTGAAAGTCGGTGAGCAATAACTATGGATGTTCTGTTTTCTGTCAGTTTTTCAATTGCATTTTGAATCAATATCTCGCTCTCTGTATCCACTGAACTTGTTGCTTCATCTAAAACCAAAATCTTGGGGTCATGCACATAGGCTCTGATAAACGAAATAAGTTGACGCTGTCCTACTGAAAGCATTGCTCCTCTTTCCTTCACATCATAGTCGTATCCACCTGGGCATTTCATAATAAAATCATGGGCTCCAACTGCTTTTGCAGCAGCTACAACTTGTTCAAAGTCAATACTGGGATCATTAAGGGTAATATTATTCAAGATAGAATCCGAGAAGAGGAATACATCTTGCAGCACCACAGCAATATTCTTTCTAAGGAAGTTCTTATCTAAACTTCTTAAGTCTCTCCCTTCTACCAATATCTCCCCTTTTTGAAATTCATAAAAACGACTCAACAAATTGATCACAGATGATTTTCCTGCACCAGTTGCCCCAACAAAGGCTATGGTCTCTCCAGCCTTTAGATCGAAAGAAATATTCTTAAGCACATAATTCTCTTCAACATATGCAAACCAAACATCTTTAAATGAAATGTTGCCTTGAATCTTTAAGTCATTTAATTCAGCATCTTCGGCAATTGAAGATTCCGTATCCAGAACTTCAAAAACACGTTCGCTTCCAACCATTCCCATCTGCAAAACGTTGAAACGATCTGCTAATTGTCGAATGGGCCGGTACATCATAAAAATGAACATTACAAAGCCTACAATTTGCCCAAATATGTCTTGCTTTAATACAATAGGATCATCTATTGCTTTTATCCCCCAAAATATCAGCAAGGCCACTGACATCGCACTCAAAATTTCAACAACAGGAAAGAAGATAGAATAAGCCCAAACAGATTTTATGTGGGCGTCTCTATGTCTTTTGTTTATATCTCTAAATTTCTTTTGTTCTTCTTTTTCTCTATTGAAAATCTGAATAACGCTCATTCCAGTAATATGTTCTTGAACGAAAGTATTCAAACGAGAAACTTCAGTTCGAACAGACTGAAAAGCTGATTTAATAGCATTCTTAAAAATACGGGTGGCAACAATAAGAACGGGTACAGGAATTAATACTACCAACGCAAACTTCCAATTCACCAAAAACATGATCAGAACAATCACGATCAATTTCAAAATATCTCCAATGATTACCAAAATGCCAGAAGAGAAAACTTCTGCAATAGTTTCTATGTCAGAAACACACCTAGTGACCAATCTTCCTATGGGCGTATTGTCAAAGTACTTGAGTTTAAAATTAACTACATGATTATATAAACTCACTCGAAGATCACGAATAATATTTTGTCCTATCCAATTTGCGGAATAGGTCTGAAAGAAAGTAACCAGAGATTCAATAATAATGATTCCAACATATATTAAGGACCAGTTCGTCAGCCCTGCGATATCCTTTGTTGCGATATAATCGTTGACAATAAGGATGATAAGATAAGGCTTTAAAGGACCAATAGTCGCTAAAAAAAGGGTTAAACCAAGGGTCAGCCAAAACCTTATGCGATAAGGTCTTGCATAGCTCATTAACCGCCAAAAAATCTGTGAATCAAATGCCTTTCCGCTTACTGCCGCCATCAGAGCACGAAGATAATTGCTTTATTGGATTTTTTTGGAGTAGTCTGTTAAGACTTATGGTAATAATTGAGAATTAATGGTTAATGATTAATAGCTGAATGGATAGTTAGTGGTTAATTATTAGGAATTAGTAATCCCAAACTAGGAACTAGGAACCAACATAATCATATTCAACCTTGGTCAGAAACAATCCTTTCGCTGGGACAGAACTACCTGCTTGGCTTCTATCTTTTGCTTCTATAACTTTCTTAAAGGAATCTATTTCCATTTTTCCCTTACCCACTTCAATACATGTTCCTACCAAAGCGCGCACCATATTTCGTAAAAAGCGATTTGCTTTTATTTCAAATATAAGCTCATCTTCCTGAACGAACCATTTAGCATAATGCACCTCACAATCATTGGTATGTGTATCTGTGTGCAACTTACTAAATGAAGTAAAATCCTTATAACACTCAAGAATACCAGCGGCTTCATTCATTTTATCCAAATTCAATCCTTTCGGAAAAAAAGCTGCATAGTCTTGGTTAAAAGGGTTTTTAAATTGAATGATATGATATTGATAGGTCCTTGATAAAGCATCAAATCTACTGTGTGCTTCATTTGCAACATTAATCCAATCGAATACCACAATATCCTTAGGTAAAATTTGATTCAAACGATAGATCAAATTTTCTCTGTTACTACAATCCTTTTCCGTATCAAAATGCAGAAAAAATTCACTCGCATGCACGCCCGCATCAGTTCTTCCGCAACCCACAACATAAATTTCCTTATCGCTTAATAGCTTTTGTAATGCTCCATTTATTTCAGCTTGAATGGAATGTGCATTTTCCTGGACTTGCCATCCGTGATATTGGCTGCCATCATACGCTATTTTCAAGAAATACCTTGCCACTTCGCAAAAGTGCGATTTTTTCCGTGGGATATTCTCAATATTTTCATTTTGCTTCTATTTTTGACGAAATTGATTTTTGTCTTCAAAGGCTATGGTACCTCTCTAGCAATAGGATTTCTAATAAGCAAGTAGGTTCTTTAACTAAATGAAAAAAATAGGACTAATATCAGATACGCATTCATATATGGATGACAGAATACTTCATCATTTCAAAGGGGTAGATGAAATTTGGCATGCTGGTGATATTGGCAAGATCGAAGTAATGGATCAATTGGCAGAATTGGCAATTGTAAAGGGGGTTTATGGCAATATTGACAATGCAAAAATACGTTCCGAATTTCCCTTGCACAATCGTTTCATTTGTGAGGGCATGAAAGTTTGGATTACCCATATTGGTGGTCCAGTCTATGCTTATGATTACAGAATTAGAGAAGCATTAAAAGCAAGTCCGCCTGATATTTTTGTTTGTGGTCATTCTCATATCTGCAAGGTGCAAATGGACAAGAGATTGAGAATGTTATACATGAATCCAGGTGCTGCTGGAAGACACGGGTTTCACAAAATGAGAACTTTACTTCGGTTTAAAATTGATGCCGGAAATCTCAGGGATTTAGAAGTAATCGAACTTGGTCCAAGAGCCAAAGAAAAACCTTAAATCTTTCTTTTCATCCATAAATCAATTTCATTATCACCTTTAAATTTTCCGGGTGATTGATGAAATTCTTCGAAATTCCATTTTAGGTAAAAGCCATGCGCCAACTTGTTCGGTCTTAGCACTTGCAACCAAAGTGTTTTATATCCCTCCGATTTTGCAAGCTCTATGGATTGCCTCATTAAAAAGGCTCCCACACCCTTCCCTACCTCTTTCGGCCATAAATACAAACGTTCCATCTTCAAGGAGTTATCAGGGGCATTTTCATCCAAATCCTCCCATAACCTTGCAAAGCCCAATACTTTGTCTTCCTCAACCGCAAGTAAAAAGTGGTTTTTATCTGCCTCAAATTCTTTCAATATTGCTTCTTCGGAAAAAGCTTTCTTAAGATAAGGAAGAAGCTCTTCTCTGTTATTATCATTTTCAAAATAATGTTTAAATGCGACTGCACCCAACTGAGCAATTTCCGATGCATCTTTTTTTGTGGCGATTCTTAGTGCTAACATTTTCTTCACCTCATTTATCACATTCAAAGAATAGATGACAAACTGAATTTTTGATCTAGTCGTACACCTTTTTCAGTCATTTTAACCGTGCAACATTCATTTTCTGGATCGTGTTCTAGAAAAAGTATAAAATTCTCCTTTACCGCTCTTTCCAGAAATCGCTTTTTCTCTTTTAAGGTAATCAAAGGACGTGTATCATAACCCATAACATAGGCCTGCGGAATATGCCCAACAGAAGGCAAAAGATCTGCCATATATACAATGGTCTTATCCTTATACTTTATGTGTGGAATCATTTGACTTTCAGTATGGCCATCTGCGAAAAGAACATCAATATTATCAAATGCATTTTCCGTGAAGTCATCTTTTCTATTAATGAATTTCAATTGCCCACTCTCTTGAATTGGAAGTATGTTTTCTTTTAAAAAAGAGGCTTTTTCTCGCGCATTTGGTTCCAGAGCTGCATCCCAATGGTTTTTGGTACTCCAAAAGTGTGCATTTGGAAATGAAGGTTTCAGTAAATCTCCATCTCTTTTAATTGCTCCACCACAATGGTCAAAATGCAAATGCGTAAAGAAAACATCCGTAATATCATTTCTTGAAAATCCGTGTTTTGCAAGGTTGGAGTCTAGCGTATCTTCTCCAAATAAATAATAGTAACTAAAGAACTTTTCGCTTTGCTTATCTCCAATTCCACAATCAAAAAGCATTAATCTTTCTCCATCCTCTAATAACAAACAACGCATTGCCCAATCGCACATGTTATTTGAGTCTGCAGGATTTGTTCTTGACCATATTGATTTTGGGACTACTCCAAACATAGCCCCTCCGTCTAACTTGAAGAAGCCTGTATTTATAGAATAAAGTTTCATTGTTCTCAGTTAATAATTCTACGCGTTCTGCAAATATGCACTTTTGAATTTAAGTATTATTGAGAACTATGAGAATCCATCTAATTGCTATAGGAGGAGCTGCAATGCATAACATGGCTATTGCATTACATCTTAAAGGTTATAAGGTTACCGGTTCTGATGATCAAATTTTTGATCCTTCAAAATCCCGACTAGAAAAACACGGTCTTTTACCCAATAAAATGGGTTGGCATCCTGAAAATATAAATGACGAAATTGATGTCATTATTTTGGGGATGCATGCGCGGATTGATAATCCGGAATTAATTAAAGCGCAAGAACTAGGTTTAAAAATCTACTCTTACCCTGAATATATTTTCGAGCAAAGCAAGAATAAAACAAGGGTTGTTATTGGAGGTAGTCATGGTAAAACCTCTATTACTTCAATGATTCTGCACATTTTGAATTTTCATGGCATCGAAAATGATTATATGGTAGGTGCACAATTAGAGGGTTTTGACTGCATGGTAAAACTATCGGATGCTCCAATCATAATTCTGGAAGGAGATGAGTACTTGAGTTCACCTATTGACCGAAGACCAAAGTTCCATTGGTACAAGCCGCATGTTGCATTGGTAAGCGGAATAGCATGGGATCATATAAACGTCTTTCCCAAATTTAAAAATTATGTTGAGCAGTTTTCAATTTTCGCTGATAGCATAGAAGAAAATGGCGCGCTCATTTACTATCGAGAAGATAAAAATCTCCATGAGATCGCTCTCAACGCCCAAAACATTGAAATTCTGCCTTATACTGTTCATCCACACTATATCGAAAATGGATTAAGTATTCTTGAAAATGACGAGAGCTTTTATCCTATTCTCATTTTTGGAGATCATAATTTGCAAAATTTAAATGGTGCAAGACTGGTCTGTGAAAAAATTGGAATCAGCTCTAAGATGTTTTATGAAGCTATTCAAACATTTAAAGGCGCAGCTAGAAGATTGGAAACCATGGCTGAAGGCCCGGATTTCAGAATTTTCAAGGACTTTGCACACTCTCCTTCTAAACTGAAAGCAACAACCAACGCTGTGAAAAAACAATGGCCAAACAGAACATTGGTTGCCTGCATGGAGCTGCATACATTCAGCAGTTTAAATGCTGATTTTCTGAAGGAATATAATTCTTCAATGGACGCTGCTGACAGAGCAATTGTCTATTTTAATCCAGATGTTGTTAAGCATAAAAAACTAGATGATATAAGCATAGAGCAAATAAAAGAAGCGTTTAAAAAAGAAAATTTGGAAGTAGTAATTTGTACCGAGCAGGTTAGGGAGATATTAGAGAATACGGAGTTGAGGAATACAAATTTGCTTTTGATGAGCAGCGGAAACTATGGAGGAATTAATATTGATGAATATTCAAAGGAATTGGCAGCTAAGACCGGTTTAGTACTTTAAAAAGTATGGCCATTAAAAAGGAATAAAAGATAGCTAGAATCATTAAACAAAGAAGTGAGAATGTAGTTAACTTGAATGCTGTTAAATTCTCGTAAACCGCCTTCTCCTCCTCTATCAGCTCTTCTGCTGTTTTATCTCCAACAGCAGGATAAAGTTCTCTAAAAGCTTCTATTCCACCAGCATTTTCAATTTCCGATGTTATTGCTTCTATTCTTTGTTCCTCAATATTTTCTGCAAATGTGGGATCTAAAAAACTGTAGTAAATAAAAATTCCGAAGGTTACACAAATTGCATAAATCGCTCCAGATTTCATCCCTTCTTTAGCTATAAAAATTCCGCTATGTCCTTTCTCATTAAAATATGGTTTTATAGCAAATAGAACTATAAAAGGTAAAATCAATAGATTTAAACCTATTCCAATAATAATGGATTGATCATAGAAATCTGTAAACTTGATTCCCGACTTAATCAAAAGCCAAACCAAAGCTAACAGCAATGGAAAGTTTTTTCGCTCCATGGTTCGAAAATAAAAAAAGCCTGAGACCAAAAGGAATCAGGCTTGATTAAATTTTATTTTGGAATTATCCGTTCATCGAAATTAAGAACTCCTCATTGTTTTGGGTCCCCATAATTCTTTGTTTGATAAACTCCATTGCTTCAACGGAATTCATATCTCCTAGGTGTTTTCTTAAAATCCAAACACGTTGTAACGAATCCTTATCCATTAATAGATCTTCTCGCCTTGTTCCAGATGCAGGAATATCAATTGATGGGAAAACTCTTCTATTCGCGAGCTTTCTATCCAATTGTAATTCCATATTACCCGTTCCTTTGAATTCCTCGAAAATCACCTCATCCATTTTAGAACCTGTTTCTGTGAGTGCAGTAGCAAGAATGGTTAATGAACCACCGTTTTCAATTTTTCTCGCTGCACCAAAGAAAGACTTAGGTCTTTGAAGAGCGTTTGCATCCACACCACCGGTTAATACTTTTCCAGAAGCCGGAGAAACGGTATTGTATGCTCTTGCCAGACGGGTAATAGAATCTAAAAGAATACACACATCATGTCCGCACTCAACCATTCTTTTTGCTTTTTCAAGAACGATGTTTGCGATCTTAACATGTCTGTCGGCTGGCTCATCAAAAGTGGATGCCACGACCTCCGCTTTTACGCTTCTTGCCATATCTGTTACCTCTTCTGGTCTTTCATCAATCAAAAGAATGATTAAGTAAACCTCTGGATGATTTTCTGCAATTGCATTGGCAACATCTTTTAACAATACAGTTTTACCAGTTTTCGGTTGCGCCACAATCATTCCCCTTTGCCCTTTTCCTATTGGAGAGAACAAATCCATAATTCGGGTAGATATATTCTTATTATTTCCAGCAAGATTTAATTTCTGATCGGGAAATAAGGGAGTCAAATATTTGAACGGCACTCTATCTCTTACGAAAGAAGGATCTCTACCATTAATACTATCTACTTTAATTAATGGAAAATACTTTTCACCTTCTTTTGGTGGTCTGATAGCTCCAACAACAGTATCCCCAGTCTTCAGTCCAAACAATTTAATTTGCGATTGAGATACGTAAACATCATCTGGAGAATTTAAATAATTGTAGTCGGAAGATCTTAAGAATCCATAACCATCAGGCATAATTTCCAAAACACCTTCCTGATTAATTATTCCATCAAAATTATAACCGTGTTCATCAGCTTTTCCTCTATTCGAATGTTCTCTTCTTCTTGAGTCGCCATTTCTGTCTCCTCTTCTATCGCCATTTCTCCTATCGCCATTTCTTCGATCGGTTTTTACTTCAGATTTAGATTCAGTATTTGAATCATTATCCGAACTAACTTGAGCATCACCATCCTTTGGTTCTTCTTTAAAATCTGCCTTTACTTGATCTTCCTTTTTTTCTCTTGGCTTTTTCTCAGCTCTAGGTTTTCTTTCTTTTTTCTCAGTCTTTTTTGCTTCAGACTTCGGCTCAGCTGCTTCCTTTACAGCAATCGCAGAAGGGTTTACAGCTTGTTCATCTAGTATTTTATAAATAAGGTCTTGTTTTTTAAGCGATTCTGCTTTTTTGATATTTAACTCCTTTGCAACTTCTCTAAGCTCAGCAACCTTTTTAGAGTTTAATTCAATAATGTCGTACATGAAAATTTAATTTGATAATTTGTTATTGATTGATTCAGAATGAATACGTAATAAGGAAAAAATGAAATCGCGATTGCGTTTCCGATGCAATTATACGAATTATTTATTCAGTATTATAATTCTGCCATTATTTTCGAAATTCCATTAATTTCGTCTTGAAAATAATTTTCGAGATTTTATGATTCAAAGGATTCAAACTGTTTATCTATTGCTAGCAGCAATTTTACTAGGGTTGATTTTTTTCTTTCCCATTGCTGAAATCAGTAGAGATGCTATAGTGTACGAATTTAACGAAAATGGGTTTGTTTATAGTTCTACTAATTCCAGTTCGATGAACGAAATGAGTGGATATCAACCTATCTTTCCTGTATATTTATGGCTTACAATAACAGTTGCTTGTATTATCATAGCCATTCTATTCTTCAAGAAAAGAGGAGTTCAGATCAAACTAAATTATTTGAATACCCTCCTTAGTCTTGGGTTGATAGTCTACTTGTTTTACTCCGCAGATTCATTTAATGAAAACTTAGGATCTAACGCACAAACCACCTATAAAATTGGACTTTATCTAGCTGTGGCAGCATTGCCATTTTTGATTTTGGCAAGTCGTTCTATCAAAAAAGATGAAAATCTGATAAAATCATTGGATAGAATTCGGTAAATTCAAACAGAAGACTATTCTACAACTTAATAATCTATTGTATGAACGGAAAAGTGTGTGTTATTTGTTCTTTTATTATTTTTCTCAGTACCAATCTTTTGGGTCAAACTACTGTTAAAGGTGTTGTAAAAGATAAATCATTAGATGAATCACTAATTGGAGCAACAGTTGTAGAAAAAGGAACTACCAATGGCGCTGTAACAGATATTGATGGTGCATTTCAATTTAAAACTAAAGGTGATTTACCTTTAACTCTGGTTGTTCAGTTTATAGGTTATTTAACCAAAGAGGTTGAAGTAACTAGCGAAAATCAAAAGATTGAAATATTTCTAGATTCAGAAGCCATTGATATTGGATCAGTTGAAATAGTAGGTCAAAGAATTTCAGAAAAACAAAAATCTAGACCATTAACCGTTGAAGCAATGGATTTGATTGCGATAAAGGAAACACCAGCAGATAATTTTTATGATGGACTTGGAAATTTAAAAGGAGTGGACTTAACTGCCGCTAGTCTAGGATTTAAAGTAATTAATACCAGAGGCTTCAATAGCACTAGTCCTGTTCGATCTCTGCAGCTTATTGACGGAGTGGATAATCAAGCTCCGGGATTAAATTTTTCTTTAGGAAATTTTCTAGGTTCACCCGAGCTAGATGTACAAAAAGTAGAAATTATTTCTGGAGCAAGCTCTGCGTTTTATGGTCCAAATGCGTTTAACGGAGTTATTAATATCGATAATAAAAGTCCATTTCTTCATGAAGGATTATCTGCAAGTTTGAAAGTAGGTGAAAGAGCTTTAACGGAAGTTTCTGTTCGTTGGGCGGATGTTTTTAATAATAATGAAGAGCTTCCGTTTATGGCATATAAGTTTAATATTTCCTACTTAACAGCCGATGATTGGGAAGCGGAAAACTTCGATCCTGTTGATGGCTCTCCAGTTACTGCATCAAATCCGGGTGGTTTTGATGCGGTTAATATATATGGAGATGAAACCTTTGCGAATTTTGCTGAATCTCCAGTTTTGAATGAAGCTGGCTTAGGTCGATTTTACCGAACAGGGTATAGAGAAATAGATCTTGTTGACTATGACACCGAAAATCTAAAAGCCAACTTGGCATTCCATTTTAGACTAAAGCCAGATATGGAATTGCAATCTCCGGAATTAATTGTTGGAGGAAATGTGGGAACTGGAACAACCATTTATCAAGGTGATAACAGATTTAGATTGGAGGATATTTTATTTTTTCAGAACAAAATAGAATTGCGGAAAACGGATAAGTATTTTGTTCGGGCTTATATAACGGCTGAAGATGCCGGTTCATCCTATGACCCCTTTGCAACTGCACTCAGGCTTCAAGAACAAACTGGTGAATTGAGTTCTTGGATAGGTGCTTACACAAATTTCTGGAAGAATAACATCTTCGCACAGATGTTGGATGCTGGCTATGTTGATCTTAGTGACGATTTCATTATTGGTCCTCCACCTGATTTTATCTCTTTCTTTGACCCTGACTCAATTGCAGCTGCAAATCAATGGTTAATTGACAATCAAGATATTCTTAGTCAATTTCATGCAATCACAGCAGACACTGTAAACTCAGGTTTTGGATCAGGAAACAGTGTGCTTCTCGATCCAAGTTCACCAGAGTTTCAGGCCGAGTTTAATCGAATTCGTTCCTTAAGGAATAATGAGCGTGAAGGAGGAACCATGTTTTATGATAAATCTAAACTATTTCATATTCAAGGGGAATACACTTTCAATCCAGAATGGACAGAAGAATTGACAGTTGGAGCAAATGGAAGAATATATCGACCATTATCAGATGGGACCATCTTTTCTGATACTGCAGGAATTCGAATTACTAATTCAGAATTTGGAATTTACTCAGGAATTGAGAAAAAGCTGGCTGATGATAGAGTTACTATGAATGCCACAATACGGATGGATAAGAATGAGAACTTTAACGCAATTTTCACTCCCGCAGTTTCCTTTGTCTGGAAGCCGAGAGCGAATAACTTTATACGTTTCTCTTTCTCATCTGCACTTAGGAACCCTACTTTAACGGATCAATTCCAATTTCTAAATGTTGGGCCAGCTATTTTATCTGGAAATCTAAATGGTGTGGATAGTTTGGTAACACTTGATTCCTTTCAGGCCTTCAGGGGAAGTCAGCTTTCAGATGATCTCGAATATTTTAGCATCGATCCTATTCAACCGGAAAGAGTTAAGACTTTTGAGTTGGGTTATCGAACAACTATTAATAACAATCTTTATCTAGACGCAGGTTATTATTACAGTATCTACGATGACTTTCTGGGCTTTAACATTGGTATAGATTTAGAACTAGATCCTGTTACTTCCTTAATTGATGAGCTTCAAGTATTCCGGTACTCTGCCAATTCTGAAAACCAAGTTACGACCCAAGGATTTTCCATAGGTTGGAATTACTATTTCAGAAAGTATTATAGTATCAATGGTAATTATTCCTGGAACAAGCTAAACAAATCCTTTGATGATGATCCCATTATTCCAGCTTTTAATACTCCAGAGCACAAGTACAATATTGGAGTTAGTGGAAGAGATATCCCTCTGAAAATAGGCAATAAAGAAATAAAAAGTTTTGGCTTCAATGTAAACTATAAATGGATAGAAGGCTTTCTTTTTGAAGGCTCTCCACAATTCACAGGATTCATTCCAACCTATGATTTGGTGGACGCACAAGTCAATTATAAAGCAAAAAAATTGAAAAGCACATTTAAATTAGGTGCTACAAATATTTTAAACAATAGACAATTTCAGACTTATGGGGGTCCAAGAATAGGCAGATTGGCCTATTTTTCTATTTCTTATGAGCTCCGAAAAAAATAACTAGATTTAGGACTTATTAATTTTTATTAGCTATGATTATGAGAAGAATTTTTACACTATGCTTATTAGCATGTTTTGCATTCTCAATGAATCTCAATGCTCAAACGGAAAGATATATCGATGAAATTTTCACTGATATTGAACCTGTTACAACAGAGATTTATGGAGTAAATGCTACCGTTTTATTATTGGGGGTTGTTGGTGAGGCAATTCCGGAACCTTTAGTTGCTGATTTATATATGCCAGCAGGAGATACAGAAACTGAAAGACCTTTGGTTATCTACGCTCACACAGGAAATTTCCTTCCTCATCCACAAAACGGAAGTGTATCGGGTACAAGAACTGATTCAACGGCAGTTGAAATTTGCAGCCGCCTTGCCAGAATGGGATACGTTGTGGCAAGCATTGACTACAGATTAGGATGGAACCCTCTAGACACAACCCAAATTGGACGAACCGCAACATTAATAAATGCTGCTTATAGAGGAGTCCAAGATGCGAGAACTGCAGTCAGATATTTTAAAAGAACGGTTGCTGAACTTGGAAATCCGCATGGAATAGATCCAAATAAAATTGTTCTTTTTGGGCAAGGTACAGGGGGATATATTTCCTTGGCCGCAAATTCACTTCATGCATATGAAGAAGTTCTTTTAAATAAATTCTTTATTCCAGATGGAATGGGTGGATTTATTCCTATGGTTCTTGAGGATGTGAATGGAGATATTTTTGGCACATCATTCGGTGTGGTTCCACCTGGTTTTCCTGCTTTTCCGCCTGGAGACACTTTATGTTATCCCAACCATGTTGGCTTCGATTCTAGTTTTCAACTTTGTGTAAATGTAGGAGGTGCTATGGGAGATTCAACTTGGCTTGATCCAGGAGATGCTCCTATTATCTCTATTCAAACACCTACTGATCCTTTTGCTCCTTACGAGACTGCGACACTAATCGTACCTACAACAAACGAACCTGTAGTAGAAGTTTCAGGTTCTTATGATGTACAAAGAATTCAGGATTCATTTGGGAATAATGCGGAATGGTATGAACATGATTTCGTGGATCCATTTTCTCTAAGAGCGGATGAATTAGAAGGTGCTCTACCTGCTTCTTCTGCACAATTGCCAGGTATGGCTGTAAATGGTTTAATGCCAATTACACGTCCTGCTGGTGCTGAATTCGATTCATCTCCATGGGATTTTTGGGATCCAGCGACTAACGTTAATCATGCCACTGGTATATTTCTTAACCCAGATATGACACCTGAAAAAGCCAGAACTTTTATTGATACAATTATTGGATATTATGCACCAAGAGCATGTATTACTCTGGATTTAGGATGCGATTTGCAAGGTTCAGGTATTACAGTTGGAGTAGAGGAGTTAGCAGAATCACTTGTTGGATTACAAGTAGGTCCAAATCCTGGAGTTGATCAAATCACGTTTACGACCAATAGCGAGTATCCTATCCAAGATGTTTATGTATATGATCTGAACGGAAGATTGGTTAAAGCTCACGTTAAGATTGAAAATAACGTTTTCCAAATGGATAAAGATGCCTTAGCAAGTGGAATGTATGTTGCGGAACTAAGGTTCAATAATAATGCAATTATTACGAAGAGAATTGCTTTTAAATAAGCACTAATAAACACTAGTTGAAAAGGGGAACATGTTATGTTCCCCTTTTTTTTATTTTAGCGTGAATGGAACAAGACACTTCAGAAACAAAAGATGGTTCTGGGAGGCTAGCTGCCGCTATAGGATATATTCCTATAGTTGGTTTATTAGCTTCCATAATTTTACACGGAAACAATAAAACAAAACTCAGTTCTTTTCATCTGAGACAGGCTTTAGGTATGCATGTCACGATGCTAATTGTGTACTTCGTTGGAAATATGATTCAAATGATTCCAGTCTTAGGTTGGCTGGTGAATATTTTATTGTGGTTGTCTGTAATAATTTTGCTCTTAATCGGCTTTGTTCATGCCATGAACCGAAAAAATAAATTGCTTCCCATTTTAGGGGAAACCTTTCAGAAAATTTTTACTGGTATTGACTAATCCAATTTCAGAGGAGTAGGAAAACCATATTTATCTATGAGATAAATTAAAGAAGCCATAGAAGCTGCTCCTAGCTGTAATTCTCTTTCATCTACCGCCTCAAAAACATCTGCATCTGTATGATGGTATTTAAAATATCTTTGAGAATCAGGAGACAAACCAAATAGCGCAATTTTACCATCCTTTAATGGTCTAATATCTACTCCGGAATAACCTTTTCTAAATTGATGCAATCCATAAGGCTCAAGTATGGTTTTCCAACTTTGAAATTTCTCAAATTGCAACTCATCATCACCATCATAGTCGAAACCCCTTGGTGAAAAACCGCCCCTATCCGTTTCCAATGCCGCGACATGTTCAAGCCCATTTTCTTTAGCAATTTTGGCATATTCTTTTCCGCCTCTATTGCCATTCTCCTCATTCATAAACCAAACACATCTAATCGTGTGTTTTGGTTTTATTCCAAGTGCCTTAAATAATCTTAAAACTTCCAATGATTGCACAACTCCTGCCCCATCATCATGAGCACCTTCACCGACATCCCAACTATCTAAATGACCTCCGATGAGGATGATTTTCTCAGGGTATTCAGTCCCTTTAATCTCACACATTACATTATAAGATAAAGTATCTGGTTTCTGCACACAGCTCAATTCAAGACTCACTTCCACCTTTTTGTCTTTTAATAACTGACTCAGTTTAAATGCATCTTCCGTTCCGATTGCTGCACCCGGAACCTTGGTTACACCTTCCATATACCCCATACTTCCTGTATGAGGATAATTGTCCTTAGAAAGTCCTAAAGAACGAACAATAGCCGCTTTAGCTCCCAATTCTCCTGCAACATTTGCTCCCGCATATCTCTGACTAGAGCAAGAACCATACGCTCTAAAAGTGCTTATGAAACGTGGATCCATGGCTTCATTAAAAAAAATAATTTTATCCTTGAAAAGAGATGGGTCCATTTCTTTAGCCTGATCAAACTTCTTTACTTCAACTATTTCTCCCTGCAATTGACCATTCGTTCCAATAGATCCTCCAAGTGCCAATACATTAACTTCTCCCAAACCTTCAATAGTAAGACTATTGCGTAATCCTCTTCTCCATACAGGAACCATTACTTTCTGCAATTGCACATTATCAAAACCATAAGATTTCATCAAATTCTCACCCCAATAAATGGCTTTGTAAGAAGCGTCTGAACCGCTTAAACGCGCTCCAATATTCTTACACAGGAATCTCAAATTATCATAGGCTTCTCCATTCACCAAAGCCTCATCAAAAATTGACCTTACAACCAAAGAATCATTATCATCCTGCGAAAATGAATGGATAAAATGAAAGCAAAACAGAAGAACTAAAATCCTTTTCATATCATAAATGCTCCGTTGTTAATATCAAGCGCTTGTCCAGTAATTGAGGTTTGTTTATTCGAGAATAAAAAAGAAACATAGCTGGCTATTTCATTTGGATCAGACATTCTGCCTAAAGGAACATATCCCATTTGCTCTCTAAATGCATCTTCATAGGATTTACTAGAATGGTCTGCTAATTTTTGAATTCCAGCTTTAGCCATCTCAGTTTCTACCCAACCTGGAGTTATAGAATTTACCAATATATTAAAAGGTGCTAATTCAATAGCCAGAGCTTTTGTTAGACCTAACAACCCTGTTTTAGAAGCGCAGTAAGCCGTGTAGTATGGAACTCCAAACCTAGCCAAACAACTTGAAGTAATTAAAATATGTTTGAATTTCTCTTCTGCCTTTTTCATTGCCGGGATAGCCTCCATAATGGAATAATATGTTCCAGATAAATTAATATTTAAAATTTGTTCCCATCTATCATCATCCCCATATTCATTCTCTCCTCCTATTCCAGCATTCGCAAAAATTCCAGCCAAATTTAAATCGCTTAATCCAATAGAATCGTATGCTTCTTTCACTGCCTTTTTATCTGAAACATCCAAGCTTAGAGTAATGTGTTCATCCCCTTTCAGTTCCGATTCAAGCTCCGTCAATAAATGACCTCTTCTTCCACATAAAACTAAACGATGTCCTTCGTTGGCTAATTTATGAGCTGTTGCTTTTCCTATTCCCGTTCCGGCACCTGTAATTATAAATGTCTTTTGCATTATCTATTCTTTGTCTCTCAACTAAGAAACATCATTTATACTGATTTACAAAACGGAAGAATTATCTTTGTACTTAAAATAGAAATATGGCATTAACTCCAACATTAAATATTCCATTAGGATTTAAAGCTCCCGAGTTTAATTTACTGGACACCATTAGTGGGAATAACTATTCTTTTCAAGATTTAAAAGGTGAGAAAGGAACATTGGTAATGTTTATTTGCAATCATTGTCCCTATGTAATTCATATCAGAGAAGAATTAGTAAGATTAGCTAACGATTATAAAGATAAGGGAATAGGATTTATAGCTATTTCGTCAAATGATGCAGTCAACTATCCTGATGATGCTCCTGACAAAATGAAGCTACTTGGAGAGCAACTCAATTTTCCATTTCCTTATCTATATGATGAAACACAAGATGTTGCCAGAGCCTATGATGCAGTTTGCACCCCTGATTTTGATCTTTTTGATTCGAATGACAACTGCGTTTATAGAGGTCGTTTAGATGATTCACGTCCGGGTAAAGATATTCCCGTAACTGGTAAAGACATGCGTGAAGCTCTTGATAGCGTATTGAATGGTAAGGACATACCAGAAAGACAAATGCCTAGCATGGGTTGCAATATAAAATGGAAATAGATTTGGATGAAATACAATCTTAGTGAGATTAGAGATCTAATAAAGGATCGAAGAACAATTTATCCCATCCAATTTTCCGAGCGAAAGGTTCATAAAGAGATCATTGAAGAGCTTCTAAATTCTGCCATTTGGGCCCCAACACATGGTATGAACCAACCGTGGAGGTTTAAAGTCTACATGGAAGATGGATTAGCAAAACTGGCTGATTTACTTGTTAGTGAGTACCATCTTGCAGTAAAAGAAGAAGACAGAAAAAAAGCAAAGGAAGATAAAATGAAAAGTAGTCCTGCAAATGCAAGTGCTGCAATTCTGGTTTGGATGGAAAGGCCTAAGGAAGAGAGGATTCACGAAAAAGATGAACTTTTTGCCTGTGCTGCAGCTGTTCAAAATATCCTTTTACATGCAACCGCGCATGGTTTGGGTTCATTTTGGAGTACCCCTGGTTTTATTCATACCGATGGTTTTAAAGAGCGTTTAGGCCTTAAAGAAGCTGACAACATGATAGGAATAGTCTACCTTGGATATCCTAAAGGAGAATGGCCAAAAGGGCAAAGAAAGCCTATTGAGTATATTACAGAATGGATTGAAGAATGAACAAGTTTGATCAGGCAGATTCCTCAAAACTTAAAATTAGGAATTTCAATATCCACCCAACCAACAAATCCTATTGGGTCTTTTTCTATTCGGATATAAAAATGGCGAAGTATTTCGAAGAACTATTAAAGAATAACAGCATAGAATTTGAACATCACAGCAGTGAAGATTTGGTGAAAAGAGAGCTTTATGGCATCCACAGAAAGGACATGGAGAAAGCTACAGAACTAAATAATATAGCTATTGGAAAGTTCAGAAGGCCATTCATAGGAGACCCCGTTTTTAGATATTTCTTAATACTATTAAGTATTTCCGTTATTGCTTTAGCTATATATGGGTATTTCAAAAATCCCGTCTAAGCAATTAATATTCAGTTGTTTATAAATCCAGACTTTTAACTTATACACATTCCTGTTAAAAAGTATAATTGTATAGTTAAGTTTTAGGTTTTTGTATTATATCTAAAAATTATTCTTTTGCGTATAACCTAAAGACTTTATACAAGAACTTAACAATTGACACTTTCAAAGCATAAGGGGTTTTTCCTTTTTGTTTTTCTTTTTTCGTTTTGTCTGCTTTCTGCAAGTGGTGATGGGAATAAGATCAAAAAGGGTGATAAGAAAACCGCAAGAGATACAGCCACTGCTGTCGTTATGTATGGTAATGACATGATTCTAGGAAGTGGTTGGGAAAACTACCAAAGTCATTTTGATCAATATCTAAACGAAATACTGGAACATGATAGTATTTCAGTTGATTTTCAAAAAACGGTCAAACTTTGTAAAAGCTTAAACAGAAAAAAACCTGGAGAACTTCAAAGCATATTGGACTCTCTATTTACTTTAGATCAAATACCTTATGCTTTAATTAATGAAATAAATTTTCAAATAGCACATTACGAATTTTCAGCAGACGAGATCGATTTTGATTTCATGATTCCGTATGATAACTCCCCTTATCCGGCAAACTACTTTTATAAAACCTGGAATACACAAAGCGCAAATCCCTACAGTTATAATTTAACACAGCATGACACTACAGTGATGCTTCAGTTAAAAAACGAAAACATGAACTGTGATTTTCACATGCCATTTGATGGAGTAATTACATCTAAATATGGATATAGGGATGGAAGAAACCACAATGGTTATGATATTGATCTAGAAGTTTGGGATCCTGTGCATGCAAGTTTTGGGGGTGTTGTGCGTTTGGCCAAATATCATGGAAATTATGGTAGACTAGTAGTTGTAAGGCACTATAATGGACTAGAGACTTATTATGCACACCTGCACCGTTTCAAAGTTAAACCAGGGGACATTGTAGAAGCTGGAGATATAGTCGGTTTAGGTGGAAGTTCCGGAAGATCTACTGGAAGTCACCTACATTTTGAAATGCGTTTCAAAGGTATTCCTTTAAATCCATCGCATATTATTTCTTTCAAGGATAAAACATTGCATTCTGATACAATAGTTCTTAAAAAATCAAAATGGGGTTATACCGCATATCCCAAAGGAGTTCGCCTCCACTTTGTGCAAAATGGAGAAAATCTATCCTATATTTCTCAATTATATGGTATTGATCTCATGGATTTATGCGCGGATAATGGCTTAAATAGACGTGCTTATTTAAGAAAAGGACAACGTTTAATGATAAAGTTTGATTGATTTTTAGACAATAAGACTCTGGAAGAATCGTAATTTATAAGGATATTTGCATAAATATTTTTATTTGAAGATTAAATACCTATTCATAGCAGTTCTAATCAGTTTGTTTTGCTCTGCAACTTATGCGCAAGATGGGCTGACAATAGGTGTTCAATTTAAACCTATAATTCCCACGGATATAACCAATAGTGGTTCTTTTGAGTTTACGGAAGGTTTTGCCAGAATAAATGTTGATCCTAAGTTCGGATATTCATGGGGAGCGGTTGTCAGAAAAAGTCTTTCCAAAAAGTTCTCTTTTGAAACTGGCATTAGCTATGTTAGAAGAAATTTCGATTTTAAATTAACCGATTTGGATTCAACCTTTACCACCGGTTCCGATGTTGGTTTGGTAAACTATGAGATACCAATTACAGCTCTTTTTTACGTTCAAATGGGAGAGAATTTATATCTCAATAATTCTTTAGGTATTTCATTAGATATGTATGCAAGCGATGTAGCTAGCACTGGGGAGGAGTTTAGTCAAGTAACTCTTTATAGAAAATGGATTCAACCTTCTTTAAAAGCAAATATCGGATTTGAATATAGAACAGAAAAAAGTGGTTTCTTCTATTTAGGTGTTACCTTTCATAACCCTTTTGAAAATATTGCATTCACTCAGTTGAATTATAGAAAGCAATCGGAAATATTTGATTATGTCACCGAATTGAATGGTGGTTACCTAACTGCTGATTTCCGCTACTTCCTTCCCCAAAGCAAGAAATAGATTATTCACTTTATAAAGTGGACACATAAATTTTACTTCTTCTCGCTAATAATACAATTGAAGTAATTTTCAATGATTAAGTATTATTATGAAAAATTGCTCCTCCATTTTAGCTTTTCTTATTTTTTCAATTCAAATTTTCGGGCAGGGAGAAACCTGTGCAACTGCAGAAATAGCAACCGTAAATAACTCATTTAGTGCAGATGGACCATCAAGTGGAATGGGATGTTTTAATTGTTCTTCTAATGCCGTAAATGCAGATTGGTATACTTTTACGGTGCCTGAAATAGGATTTGCCACCGTTACATCATGCGAAGATCAGAACGGCCCTGACACCAGATTTTGGGCATATAGCGGAGATTGTAATAATCTAAGTTTAATTGCTCAAGGTGATGATGGTTGTGGAGTGGGCACTAATTTTTCATCGATTGCAGAATTTGCCGTAGAACCCGGCATTACCTATTATATAGAATGGGACGATAATTGGGAATCAGATCCATTTAATTGGAGATTACTATTTAATATTTGCCCTGGAATTACAGACCCAGTAGTTGATCTCACTACTGTTGATGCAGCACAAATATCTTGGAATAGTAGCATGCCAACGAATGAAGCAACAATAGAATATGGCTTAGCTGGCTTTCCCTTAGGAACAGGCACTTTTCAGAGTAGTACAAATGCTACAGTAAATATTACCGGCCTTAACATAGACACCGACTATCAAGCATATATTTTTGAGACATGTCCAGATTCTTCCTTATCCAATCTTCTTGGCCCAATAAACTTCAGTACAGATTCTTTACCAGCTCCTGCAAATGATCTATGCACAGGTTCGGTTCCATTAAACTGTGGAGCTACTGTTAACGGGAGTACGGAATTTGCCAATGTTTCCTTAAATGGTGAAAACTGTGGAACGCCTATTGACTCACCCGGAATATGGTATTCAGTTGTTGGTGATGGATCCTTGTTAGAAGCATCAACTTGTGATTCAGCAGATTTTGATACTAAAATAAGCGTATTCTCAGGCTCGTGCGATTCATTGAACTGTGTTGGTGGAGTTGATGATTCTTTTCCCTGCCAAGGGAATACATCTACTTTTTCTTGGCAATCAAATCTCGGAGAAGAATATTTTATTCTCGTGCATGGATTTGGAGGTAGTGTAGGAGAATTTCACTTAACTCTCTCATGTATTTCATGTCCTGAGCCTTCTTTAGTTTTAACTGATGTTAGTGATTCTGAAGCAATTTTAGATTGGTCACCTGCAACACCAGGAACGAATTTCATTATAGAATATGGTCTTGGTGGTTTTGTTCCCGGCAATGGTACAATGATCACCGGAATAACAGGTACTGATGGTCCTTCATATACCATTTCAGGTTTAGATCCAATAACAAACTATTCTGCCTATATACTGCAAGATTGTGGTACTGATGGTATTAGCGACACCTCGTTAGTATTGAATTTCACAACTGGAGATACACCTCCAATAAATGACATATGCACAGATGCAATAGAATTGGAATGCGATACTATTGTAAGTGGAATTACAACTTTTGCCAGCGTGGATAGTCCGGATGCTCCAGATTGTGGCGCTGTGACTGTAGTTGCTCCTGGTATATGGTATCATATTGTAGGCACTGGTGGGCAGTTCATCGCTAGTACCTGCAATATTGCAGATTACGATACAAAAATTTCAGTCTATGAAGGCTCTTGTTCAAACCTTAGTTGCGTTGTTGCAAATGATGATGCAGTTGGTCCAGACGGTTTAGATTGTAGTGGATTCTCTTCGATCGCAACATGGAATACTACCGGTGGAATTGATTATTACATACTGGTTCATGGCTTTAATGAATTTAGTGTTGGAACATTCAACATGGAAATAACTTGTATGGAGCCATGCTTACCTATTCCAAATAACCAAACGTGTTCCACAGCTGAAATCATTGCACTAAGTCAATCAGATTCATGCTCATACGTTATAGGATCCAATGCATGCGCCAGTACAAATTTGAACAATCCTGTTTGCGACCAATTTGGCATTATTCAAGACGTCTGGTACTCCTTTAATACAGGCTCAAATACTAGCGTAAGTGTCGATATAAATCTTATCACTGCAAGCAATGCCTCATTTGCTGTTTATGAGACTTGCGACAGTTTAGAAATGATCTGTGAAAATGATCTTGATTCTTTAGCCCTAGTTGAGTTAACTAACTTAAATGAAAACACTGATTATCTCATTCAATTTTGGAATGGAGGAAGCAATGAGGCAGGGGAATTTGAAATCTGTATTTCTGCAGATTCAGTTCCAATTATTGGCATAGAAGGAATAGACATAGAAAACAAAATTAATTTCTTTCCAAACCCTGCAATTGATCAAGTAATAATCGAAATATCAGATTTAACCGATATCAACCTTAAAGTTTTTGACTTGCAGGGAATGCTTATAGAAGAGAGAGAATTAAATACTGAAGTAACCCCCTTTGAAATATCAAAATGGGCAAGTGGTGTATATTTATTTGTATTCGAAAAAGATGGCAAAAAAGCCCATCGTAAGCTGATGAAATTATAATTACCGTTCACCTTAAACAAAAAAAGGAGTGCAAATTGCTCTCCTTTTTTTACTTAATCTCTTCTATTTATCTTACCACCAATTTCTGAGTTGACACGTAACCATCGGACTCAAAAATTACGTTATAAACACCAGTAGAATAATTTGCTGCATTCAGGAAATACTTTTGCAATCCTGGACTAAAGCTACCATTGTGCAATTCTTCAATAAGCTGACCTAAAGAATTAACAACATACAATCTTCCGCTCAAAGCACTAGGAATATTTAACGGAACCACAGTTATGGCATTTGCAGGATTTGGATAAATAGATTCAAACACATCTTGATCTAATTCAGATAATCCAACAGTTCCAATGAACTCAAAAGAAAAATATCCTTCAGGAGCGGGCATTGGACGATTAATTGTTTTTCCTGTAGTAGCTTCTCCATTAATATAATAAAACACTTGTGTACCAAATAATTGACCTGGTATTGTTGCTTCGTAAATTGATTCATCTGCATCTACCAGAGTCATCGGGATCTCCGTATATGAACCCGCCAAATCTGTTTTGTAAAATAATTTCACTGCCTCAATTCCATCTTTATGCTTTACTATAGCCTGAATTGTTTGATCTTCAAGTTCAACAAAAGTATCATCAACAGGATCATGCCCTATCCAAAGAGGATCGTCTACACCTACTGCTTTTGTAATGCAATGAATAGCTCCACTTAAAGGAATTATATTATTACAATTAATCGTTTCAATATTGTAACCGGGAAGTAATTCCGTTAAGGTTTCTAAGGCTTGATTATCAAATTGCGCTTCATAAACAGGAACAATAACCGTCTTGTTTACAAAAACCAAATTCGTATAGGTTCTATAATCTCCGTTTCCAAAAGGTCCTCCCGGATAATCGCCACTCTCAGGTGGTTGAATTACTCGTTCAACCTTGTAAGGAGTACCAAAAGAAGTGGTGAAATTAGAAAGCACATAATCAATATTCGCTTCAATCTGCGGACCATCCGAAACACCAGTTGGATACTGCCCTACAACAATAGTTTCTTCATTCAGAATCTTCATGTGCATGTCTATATGATGAATAAGGTCATAAGGGAGATTATCCATTTTAATATAGTTCTCTATCCCCATAAATTGTTCTACGATGTCATCAATTTCCTCTTCAGTATGCGTAGGATGATTCAAGCCATTGAAAAAACCTCCTTGATTCTCGTCTAAGATAAGTTCAGAAGAAAAAGCCGTATGTACACCATCTGACATAAAATTACCACCAGTAGCCATCATATCATAAGGTGGTTCAGTAGTTTCATATAAATCGATACCCTTATAATTAGCAATAAGCGCAGGCGTCACATCATCATTAGGTCTTACACGGTTATAAATCCAATCTACTAAAATTGGTTCTTCAACATCATTTTTATAACAGGTATTCCCACCGTAATCTCTTCCCCAAATAGAATCATAATTGGAATCTATCAAGGTAATATTGTCCATATTGTTCAAAGGTCCACCACCAGAATTTCCCATTAAATAATTTTGAGTTGAAGAAGGATTATCGGTTAAAATAATAACCTCACATTCTTCTTTAGCATATCTTGCAATGTTCTTATTGATACTATTGAATCCAGCCCAAGTAATGATTAAACTTTGGATTTCTTCCCACTCTGCCATTGGTCTAACATCGAAGTCTGGAGGATCAGTTATCCCGTCAAGTATTCCATCTACTGGAATCACTTCCTGACTCAATTCCTCGGGTGTTGAAAAATTGGGAGGTGTTATAGATTGCGCATGAATCATTGAACTGCATGCGAGAATTGAAAAAAGAACGCTAAAGATTGATTTCATAATTTTCTGATATAAGGTGATAAATATACCTATAAACACACTAATTTGTTCAAATTAGAATTCAAGAATTAGAGATTATAACTGTGTAATAATGGAATTCCAAATCAGAAGTTAGATGAAATTTCCCTTAATAACTCAGAATCAACTGCATGATTACCCTTGTAAGGTATAAATGACAAATTCACACCGAATTCTGAAATTGAGCTCAAATATTTACGGATATCTTCTTCGGAAGAAAATTCATCTTCAGAGCCCAATAAAAAATATCCTTTATTGAATTGGGATCTAAATTTTTTAAGTTCTACTTCATGTGCTAGTTTCCCAGCCCATAAAATCAGATTCTCACATTTGATATTCTCTTTTTCCATCCATCTGGAAATGGTAGCTGTGCCTTGAGAAAAGCCAAATAAATTTAACCTTATATGTTCCCTTTGCTCTTTAGGTATGGAATGAAGAATTGCGTTTAGTTGCCTGCAATAATTAGCAATATCAGTTTCTCTATCCTCTTTAGTCATCCATGTAGCTCCAACCCTTCCTGAAAAACCATTAAGATAGAAACGATTCATTCCTTCTGGTGCAATTACAAAGTGCTCATGCTCATCTAAAACTTCGAATTTTTTAATAAAATATTGAGCCAGTTGACCATAGCCGTGACAAGCTATCCAAATGAATTTTGTGCTGGAGCTGAGTTTTCCGTGGGTGAAATACCTAATAGTTACTGGTATTTCAATTTCGAATTTATTCAAATCTACTGGCTACTTCTTTTGGAATTTATCATCCAAATTATCGTAAGCCAAATAATATAGATTCTTTCTTAAACCAGAAACATCTATTGTTGAATCATAACCTCTCTTAACAATCTGACCCTGTTCATTGAATACTTCAAAACTGGTTTTATTTGAGAATTCAATGGTTTGCGATTTTCTGTTGTATTTAAAAGTAACAGGCTTTAAATCAGAAGTGAAACTCACCTCTGGGCTTTTTCTAACCTTTCCCTCAAAGTTCTTCTGAATAACCCTAAATCTATTCAAGCCGGATATAGGGCCCGCTTGAAATTGGTAGTCGTTTTGGTTTGAAGTTCCAGCTCCATCAATCTCTCCGATACTAACCCATTTATTCCATTTAAACTGCTGAACTACAAAGGGTAAAGCTCCTTGTTCATTTATAGTTGACCAAGCCAAAAGGCCAGATTCGTCTACTGTTATTTCTGTAACCTCAAACGTAGTTGCCGGACGTAGAGCTCCAGGATTTAAAACTGTTGGTTGACAACCTTCCTTAAAGACAATTTCCACTTCCACCTTATCTCCCATTTTAAAGCCATATTGAGATAGGTCAATTTCGTAAGCTGAAGAATTTATTTCGTCTGTAGTGACATCACCATTTACCCGAACCTCTGTGGTACAAAAACCCGCACCATCAGGATTCTCTCCATTCATAACAAACACGTTTCTCAATTGATATGTCCCATCAATAATAACAACACCAGCTTGGGCGATAACTGTTAGAAATAAAGCAGAAATAAAGCTAAAAAATGTCTTCTTCATAATTGTAAAACCTTATTCGTTCAAATATATTAATTTGAACCTATTCTCGATTTAATAAGCACATATTATTCCAAAATGACTTGTGAACAGCTAAAACCTACTAAATCAGCTGATAAAATCCTGGGAAGAGACACATAAGAGCGGAAAAAAGGTTGAAAAGTGTTCTTCTAGGCTATCATAATGTTCTACGAGACATTCAGGAGCAAAGTTTAACTTTTCTGCGAAAGGATATTTTTTAACCATGTTGCTAAATGTAGATGCTAACTTAGACTTTGATTGGTAGCCATAAAGCCAATTATCTTTTTTCATAAAATAGTACATCCTTTCTAAAGTGGGTGGAATATACTCCCGATAGCTTTGAACTTGTTCATAAAAATTTAGCGTGAAATCCAATAGATTTTCATTTGAATACTCGCTCCAGTTCTTGGCTAGAAAATGATCATTATAAATATCTAGCGCAATTCCAGAAACCTTTCCCATTTTTGGGTAAAGCAATTTCAAAGTTTCTAGGGTAATATCATGGGTATCTGTAAAGCTATCTATATGCCTATGCAATAGTATTCCCCTTTGAATCTCTGCAGGAAAGTTTAGATAATTATTGCCTTTAACATCGTCTCCAATGAAATTTCCAAATCGAATGTCCGGGTTTTCTCCAGACAAAAAAATATGTGCTAAAAAGTTCAATTTCGGCTAAAGTACCATTTATCTTGCTTGCCAGCCGCCAATGTATTGAAACTGGTTCTGATTTAATATGAATAAGTATTTTAGCTTTTAATGGAGGAACTAAAAAGAAAAAGAACGGTCTATTGGATCCTACAAGTTGGGGGCTGGATGATTTGGTCCGTAGTTTTAGGTCTTTGGAACTATATCTATTTTAAGTTAGATCCTTTTCCAACCTCTACAATCACACTGGTTCTTTTTGTAGGTGGTTTAGCCCTTTCTCATTTTTTCCGCTCTCTCATTCTTTCTTGGGATTGGTTGAAGATGAATGTTTACAAACTGCTACCCAGAGTTCTTTTGGCTTCTCTCGTTTTCAGTATTCTAAATAGTTTATTCATTGCTTCATTCATAGATATTTATTTAGACGATTATCTAAATAAAATTCTTGTTTGGCCCTTTGCCTCCTTAATAGGTTTCATCTCGTATTTTTTCATATTGTACCTGTTATGGTCAGCAATCTATCTGACCTATCATTTTCTTGTGAACTATGAAAAACAGGAAATAAAAAATTTAAGGTTAAGCGCTGCAAATAAGGAAATGGAATTGAACAATTTGAAAAATCAATTGAATCCTCATTTCATGTTTAATGCATTGAATAGTATTAGAGCACTTATAGACGAAGATCCTAAACTTGCTGAGGATTCACTTACTCGTTTTTCAAGCCTCTTAAGAAACACCTTAATCGCTGGAAAAAAGGAATTGATAACTCTTGAAGATGAAATGAGTGTGGTAAAAAACTATTTGGCACTAGAGAAGATAAGATATGAAGAACGTCTTAACTGCAGTATTGATATCCCTAAAGCCAATATGCATAATAAGATTCCACCATTTCTGATTCAAACTTTGGTAGAAAATGGTATCAAGCATGGAATTTCCAAATTACCTGCTGGAGGAAATATTTCAGTTGAAGTAATTGAAAAGAATATGACTACCCTATGCATTAAGGTAATAAACGATGGTCATTTTGATGAACTATCGATACCGGACACAGGAATTGGTCTTGCCAATAGTAAAAAGAGACTTGAATTGCTATTTGGAAAAGTAGCTTCTTTAAATATAAGTAATCGCAACAATGAAGTTGTTGCCCTTGTTGAACTTCCTAAAATTTTGAACTTATGAGAGTATTGCTAATTGATGATGAAAGACTTGCTAGGCAAGAAATGAAGAAATTATTGAAAGATTTCGTTCATATCGATGTTATTGGAGAATGTACCAATGCGCAAGATGCGGTAAAGAAAATCCATGATTTAAGACCAGATTTAATTTTCTTGGATATTCAAATGCCAGGCATGGATGGCTTTGAAATGTTAGAGCAATTAGAATACTTACCTAAGGTAATTTTTGTTACAGCTTATGATGAATTTGCACTTAAGGCATTCGATGTAAATGCATTAGACTACCTATTGAAGCCTATAGAATCTCCCAGACTTGAGGAAGCATTGAAGCGCGTTCAAGAAGATCTTGAAACGGAGGAAGTTTCGGACAGCATCATAACCCGTTCTAGGTTAAAAGAAAGTGATCAAATATTTCTAAAAGATGGAGACAAATGCTGGTTCGTTACATTAAAGGATGTTCGCCTTTTCGAATCCGAGGGAAATTATGTCCGTGTATATTTCAATAATTTCAAACCTTTGATTTTAAAGTCATTAAATAACCTGGAAGAACGTTTAGATGGAAAAACCTTCTTTAGAGCAAACCGAAAATACATTGTAAATCTGAAATGGGTTGAGAATATGGAAAACTGGTTTAATGGCGGACTAATGCTTACGTTGAGAGACGAAACAAAAGTGGAAGTATCTAGAAGACAAGCGGTTAAATTCAAGGAGTTAATGAGTTTATAGGATTGCCCTATTTATTCACTTGCAAAACGAAACTTTAGAGTAAAAAATTGGTAATAGTTTATATAAATACATGCTTTGACCAATTCTATACACATACAAGAAACGTTGATTTCTCCGAAAGTGGAGCTAAATCCCAGTGAAAATATATTTCTTATTTCAGGGAGGTTACTTACCTCTACACCAGAGTCTTTTTTCAAACCCGTCTTAGATTGGTTAGACGATTTTGAACCTAAGGAAAAAATAGAATTTCACTTCAATATTTCTTGTTCAGATATAAATTGCGCTAAACGGTTATTATTTGTACTCTATAAATTGAGAAATCTAAAATCTCGTGGAAAGAGTGTTCGTGTCCATTGGCATTATAATTTTAACAATTATGAAATGCGAGAAATTGGCGAAGACTTTGCCACTATGATTTCTGAAATTCCATTTCACTTCGCAGAAAGAAAGGCGGCTTAAATGCCTTAATGGTATCAACCATTTGTCCACAATTCTTCTAACTTTGCGCGAAATTTATGCGCTTAGTAGAGAATATTCCACATCATACTTTTTCCATTTCAATATTTGATTGGAACAGTAAGTATATTCTTAAAATTGAACACGGTCTTGCGGAGCAGATTTATAAGTTCAATAAAGATTGGATGATTAATGGAATTGAAGGCGTTAAAGAAATGCTTACCGAAGAATTTCTTTTAGAAAACCTCAAAAGATTCAACGCTATGCATGCAGAAGTAAAACAAAAAATCAATTCATAGATTATGCAAAAAATCTCTCTTGCACTAAACATCATTCTATTATTGGCAGTCGGGTATTTATTTGGTCAACACTTAAAAGGTGAAGGAAACGAATCAAATGAAGAAATCATTGAATCTCCAAAATCTGAAGCGGGCATTATATCAGGAGATGCTCAGCGTATTGCATTCGTAAATGTTGACAGTTTAGATTTGAACTATCAATATATTGTTGACAGCTATGAAGACCTTGAAAAGGAACAAAAAAGAAGTAGAAAAAGATTAGATCAAAAATTAAGAGATGCTGAAAGCAGATATGCAGAACTACAAAAGGAATCTGTTTACATGACTCAGAAACAATTACAAGCGGCTGAAGTGGAGTTGCAAGAATTAACAGTTAATATGCAAAAGCTTGAGCAAGAATTGACGGTGAAAATTCAAAATATGCAGAATAAAGCCAATAAAACATATAAGGAAAAGCTTGTTTCTTTTCTTGATGAATACTCAGAAGGAAAAGACTATGATTGTGTTCTTGGCGTTTCTTCTATAGGTTCCGTTTTATGGTCTAAAGATGCGTTTGACATTACAAATGAAGTTCTGGATAAACTTAATTCTGATTACCAAGCCAGCCTGCAAGCCGAAGAGGAAAAATGACATCTGAAATAGCTAATAAGAAAAAAGAAGAAAACATTGTAGAATATATCTTAATGATGTGGCAATGTGAGGATTTGGTGCGAGCATTCGAATTTGATCCTCTCCAGCTAGATAACTATGTAAGCGCGCAGTTTGGTGAAGAAAGTGAAGAATTGAAAACGAGTACCCGTGACTGGTATTCTGCACTTCTCAAACAAATGAAAAATGAAAAGCTTACAAAAACTGGACATATATCGGATTTAAGGGAATTATTGACAGAGCTTTTCTTTTTGCATAATACTTTAATAAATATCTCAAAAGACAATCGGTATATAGATTTGTTCAATATGACCACTCCACATCTTGAGGAGTTTAAAAAGAAAATGGACAACCCTAACAGGCATCCGGTTGAGGCATATCTGAATGCACTATATGGCATGCTTTTATTAAAACTACAGAAAAAAGAAATTTCTCCAGCAACTCAGGAATCTCTGAATAGCTTTGCTCAAATCATGGCATACTTAGCTAAACAGTATAAAGAGATGAAAAGTGGTTTGCTTGATTATTCAGCAAATTAGGAACATTCTTAATTTGAGATTTGATACCTCGCCTTTTGCTCGGCACAAGGATTTGAGATTAACTAATCCTATCTACTATTTTAAGTATCTAAAATCTTGCCCCGATTTTATGCTCTTAACTGCATGATACATCAGCTTAATTACATTCTCCACATCATCTTTATGCGCCATTTCCACAGTAGTGTGCATATACTTTAATGGCAATGAAATTAAACAAGATGCTACCCCCCTGTTTGAATAAGCAAATGCGTCTGTATCGGTTCCTGTAGATCGCGATGCTGCATTTCTTTGGAAAGGAATTTTATTCTTCTCAGCAGCTGTAATAACTAAATCCAGCAGATTATTTTGAACGGCTGGGCCATAGGTTAAAACAGGGCCTGCTCCCCCCTTGGTATCTCCTTCCTTAATTTTATTTATCATCGGAGTATTGGTATCATGACATACATCCGTAACTATGGCAACATCTGGTTGAATGGTTTCTGCAATCATTTGTGCTCCTCTTAACCCAATCTCTTCTTGCACAGCATTTACAACGTATAAACTAAAAGGCAGTTTATCCTTGTTTTCCTTTAACATCCTTGCGACCTCTGCTATCATAAAACCTCCCGCTCTATTATCCAATGCTCTTCCAGTGTGATATTTCTTATTTAAGAAAGTATACTTATCCTCGAAAGTAACTACACAACCTACATGAATCCCTAGCTTTTCGACTTCTTCTTTAGTATTGCAACCCGTATCTAAAAAGATATTATCCAACTTTGGTGGTTTTTCGTCACCAGCTCTTCTTGTATGAATAGCCGGCCAACCAAAAACTGCAGGTACCAATCCTTTTTTGGTGTGAATAACTACTCGTTTTGCAGGTGCTATTTGATGATCAGAACCACCATTTCTTTTAACATAGATAAAGCCATCCTTGGTGATATAATGTACAAACCAAGAAATCTCATCTGCATGAGCTTCAATAACTACTTTATACTTCTTACCTGGATTAATGATTCCGGCTACTGAACCGTAAGTATCCACAATGTAGTCATCAACAAATGGCTTGATATATTTCAACCACATTTTTTGACCTGGTGATTCAAATCCAGTAGGCGAAAAATTATTAAGGTAATCTTCGAAAAAAGTAAGCGATTTCTTGTTGAGTATAGACTTCTTAGCCATGTTTAAATTCTTTGATACAAAGAAAACAAACAGTACAAGGTTCTTTTAAGTATATGTTTTCAATTTTCAAACATTGTTTTCTTAGTTGATGTTAGTGCTTCATTATTAATTGATAACAGTTGCAAAAAACCTCCTTCACCAAATATTACTCATTTGATTATCTGTATCTCGGCACTTTTTTTGATAATTTAGAAGCGATTAAATGATATGAGAAGACTTTTACTGTTTTTATTTATTGGCCTGAATACGGTGCTTAGCGGGCAAAAAACCCTAAGCCTGCAACAGGCTGTAGCAGAGCAAAACACAACCTTTGGTCCCGAAAGAATCCGAGATTTACAATGGGTCAAAGGTTCTGATGTTTATTCCTACACCAAAACTTTATACAATGAGGACTGGATAATGATGGTAAATGCAGAAACAGGTGATGAGGTAGAAGTCATTAATACGCGTTTGCTCAACGATATTATAAGTACGACACCTTATACCAATTTGGAAAGGCTTCCTCAAATCCATTGGATTGACCCATCTACTTTTTATTTCTATCATATTAGAGGTTACTGGGAGTATAGCATTCAAAAAAGAACCTTAACCCGAGTAGTTCAACATGGAGACAATGCAGTTAATATGGATTTTCATGAAGCTTCCAAAAATGTGGCTTATACCATAAACAATAACTTATATGTTGCCACTACAGAAAATGAGAGAATTGAAATAACAAATTTTTCTTCCGATACGGTTAGTGGTCAGGCTATTCACCGTTTTGAATTTGGTATTTCCAAAGGCACATTTTGGTCCCCAAATGGGAAGCAATTGGCATTTTATCAAAAAGACGAAAGTGAAGTTTTGAATTACTCCAGAAAGGCCTATGAAATTGCCCCGGCCCCAGATATTGAATTTAAATACCCTATGGCTGGTGGACCGAGTGAAAAAGCTCGAGTAGGAATTTATAACCTCGCAACTGGCGAGACCATTTATTTAGAAAATAAGTATGAAGCCGATCACTATTGGACAAATTTATGTTGGCTGCCAAATGGAAAGGAAGTTGCAATTGCTGAGCTAACGCGTGACCAAAAAAGAATGGATTTAAACGTTTATGATGCCAGTACCGGAAAATATTTAAGGACTGTGGTTTCTGAAGGCAGTCAAGCTTATGTTGAACCAGAAAATCCACCATTTTTCATTCCTGGTAGAGATGGAGAATTGTTATGGTTTAGTGAATCAGATGGCTATCAACACCTTTATCATTTCAAGGGCGATGGAAATTTAATAGACCAATTGACTTTTGGTGCTTTTGAGATTTTGGAGATCTTAAACTACAATAAGGAAAGTGGTGATTTTATTTTATCTGGAACGGCAAGATCGGTGGACAGAGTAGTTTATAAAATCAACATAGATGAGCGGAAGATAGATCGAATAACTCCTAAGAACGGAACGCATATAGCCAAGGTTTCTACATCTGGAAATTACATGATCACCAGGTTTTCTGATATAAAAATTCCTTCTCAATATGACTTAATGGATAAAAATGGAAAGGTGATTCGTAATTTGTTGAAGAGCAAAAATCCACTTGAAGGCTATACTATCGGAACAACAGAAATCTTTCAAATTGATGGTGAGGAGAATTTCAAATATTGGTGTAGAATGATTAAGCCATCTAATTTTGATCCTAAGAAAAAATATCCCGTTCTTATTTATGTTTATGGTGGGCCACATGCGCAATTGATAAGAGATACCTGGAATGGAAACTCTTCACTTTGGATGCAATACATGGCAGAAAGAGGTTACATTATTTTCACTTTGGACAATAGAGGATCTGCCAATAATGGTTTGGCCTTTGAGCAAAGAACTTTTGGTGGACTGGGCCTATTTGAGCATCAGGATCAAATGATAGGTGTGGATTATCTAAAGTCATTGCCTTATGTAGATTCTTCAAAATTGGCGGTACATGGTTGGAGCTTTGGAGGTCACATGACCGTTTCCATGCTGGTAAAGAATCCTGGTGTTTTTAAAGCTGGTGTGGCTGGTGGACCAGTAATAGATTGGGGAATGTATGAAGTAATGTATACCGAAAGATATATGGATACTCCTGAACAAAACCCAAGAGGTTATGAAGGAACAAAATTGTCGAACCAAGCCAATTCCCTGAATGATCCTTTACTACTCATTCATGGAACATCGGATGATATTGTGGTTATGCAACATTCCATGCTCTTTATCAATGCCTGTATAAACCAAGGCAAGCAAGTTGATTTCTTCCCTTATCCTGGACATGGGCATAATGTTAGAGGGCAAGACCGCGTTCACTTGATGAAAAAAGTCTTGAATTATATTGATGATAAGGTTCTCTCCAATTGATTTCTTCCGAAAAAGAATTACTGATAAATGATGTTCAGAGGAGACTTTGTGAGGAAAGTATTCCTAGAATTTTAAAGTGTCTTGAACTCTTAGATGATCAACAAATCTGGTTCAGAGAAAATGAGAATTCCAATGCCATTGGTAATTTAGTATTGCATTTAAATGGTAACATCAGGCAATGGATTTTTTCTGGACTTCTTGGCACAAAAGACATTCGGAATAGAAATGCAGAATTTACTCAGAAAACAATTATTCCCAAGAAAGAAGTTCAAAGAATTTTGATACATTTAAACCAAGAATTTCAAGAAAAATTTAATCTATTGAAGGATGTGGACTTGGTACAAGAACATGCCATTCAAGGAATTCAAGAAAACGGTGTTTCCATTTTAATGCATGTCGTGGAGCATTTTTCTTACCACACCGGACAAATTGCTCTATTGACCAAAAAGCTAAAAAATACTGATCTTGGTTTTTACAGAGACAATCATTTAAATGATTTAAATTCTTAGATCACAATATGAAAACGTATAAAAGAATTGACCAGGATACCATTCCTGCGCTTGCTCTTACCTTTTATTGCAGGTATACTTTGCTATATATTTCTTAGCAAAGCAATCTTTCAATATGTGGTTCTATCTATCATAGGATTAACTCTTTTTTTATTTTACTTTCTACTCAAAGATCCTTTTTTAAAAACTCGATTTCAACTTTTTCCCGGGTTTGGAATTAACCTTTTATTTTTTTCGGGGGCAGCAATTCTTACCCATTATAATACCTATTCAAATCATCCCAATCATGTAAGCAAACTGCAAGGCAATTACATTATTGCTGAAGTAGTTGAAAGCTTGTCAGAAAAGAAAAATTCTTATCAAACCATTATAGAAGCAAGACAATTATCAAATGGAAAGAAAAGCAAAAATGCCACGGGCAGAATATTGATTTATCTGGCAAAAGACCCCTTAAGTGAACACCTTAGAATTGGTGATAAGATTCTCATTGAGAATAGAACTCAAAAAATTAAAGCCGCACAAAATCCTGGACAGTTTAACTATAAACAATACCTGGAATTTCATCAAATCTATTCTCAGGCATATTTGGCTTCAGGTCATTGGAAGCTATTGGAAAACGAGAGCTCAATTAACATTCAAAGCTATTTTGATCGTGTTAGAAATGAAATGTTGAAGATCTTGTCAAATCATGGATTTTCAGAGAATGAGTTTGCCATTGCAGCCGCACTGCTATTAGGAAAGAAGGATGCATTAGATCCAGAACTTATTCAAACTTTTGCCAGTGCTGGAGCCATGCACGTTTTGGCCGTTTCAGGGCTTCATGTTGGCATACTATTCATGGTTTTAAACCTTCTATTAAAATTTTTGGATAGGAACTTTTATGGAAGAATAGTCAAGGCACTTATTCTACTTTTTACCGTTTGGATGTATGCAGCGCTAACGGGTTTATCGCCTTCCGTTGTTCGAGCTTCAACCATGTTTTCAGCAATGATACTAGGTGGAGTTACGGGATACCGTTCTTCTACATTCAACACCATCGCTTCATCAGCCTTTATCTTACTATTCGTTAATCCCTATTACTTAATGGAAGTTGGATTTCAGCTTTCTTACCTAGCTGTTTTATCCATAGTCTATATTCAACCGAAACTTTATAATCTATGGACAGTTCCAACTTGGTTGGGTGATAAAATTTGGGGAATAAGCAGTGTTTCCATTGCTGCACAAATTGGAACTTTTCCTTTAGGCTTACTTTACTTTCATCAGTTCCCAACACTTTTTCTATTTTCCAATTTGGTTGTTATCCCAGGTGCATTTATTATTCTAGCTTCGGGAATATTGTTTTTCATGGTTACAGGATTAAACTTACTTATAGATGGCACGATTCAGTTTCTGGTTGACTTTATTGCCAATATTCTTTGGTGGTGTATAAAAGGACTCAATGTATCTGTAAAGTTTGTAGAAGAAATACCTCATTCTTTGATCACTGGAATTGATATTAGTATAGGTGAGAGTTGGTTACTATATGGAGGCATTGTTTTCATTTTTATTTATCTCGCTTATAAAAGATTCTATTGGATTATTGCTGTTCTAGTGATTTCAAATGCTTTCTGTATACAGCAAATCAATGAAGATGCACAACTGAGGAACTTAGCAAATTTGACCATTTATCATGTGAACAATAGCACCGCTATTAACTTCATGAAACAAAATGAAAATATACTTCTATGCGATAGCTCACTAATGAAGGATGATCAGAAACAACTCTTTCACATTAAGAATAACTGGAATAAACAGGATGCAGTTGACCCCGTATACATAAATTATCAGATTCCCGATAGCTCGCATCATCGTGTTTTAAGTAATGGTTTTTATCAATTTAAAGGAGACTTGATTGCCCACATTCACAAAGAAAAGAAACCCTTAAAAAGCAATAGGCAGTTATTTGTTGATCTCTTAATTGTTTCGGATAATGTTTGGATGAACTGGGATGAAATAAAAGAAACTTATCATCCAAAAATGGTTGTGATAGATAGTTCAATTAAAAAATACATAGCCAAAAAGTGGCATCAACAAATGGAAGATTTAGAAATCAATTATTGGGATGTGGGGAGAGATGGGGCTTTTGTAAAAGCATATTCAACGAATTAAAACTAGTGTTCTAAAAATAAATTTAGTATCGAAAGCAACCATTGAAGAAAGTCTTCGTCTAACAACCACGCTGCCGAAAGAGTGCAATTTATTTTCCTAAAAATAAATTTGCCTAATTCAAATTTGGAATTAGATTTGCGGCCGCAAAAAATTTTTTTATTAAAACGCAAGCAGATATGTTTTTAGAAAATTACAACATCGGTTTTCAGCTCACAGGATTAGATCCTGATGTAGCTCTGCTTCGAGCGTTTAGTTTCTTTTAGAAATTCTCACATAAAATATTGAGAGCCCGAAGCCATTTTTACAATGATTCGGGTTTTTTTGTGTCTTCAAATTGACCTCAATTTCCCGATTCTTTTCAAATCATATTTAAATAATCATGGGAAAGAAATTAAAAGGGAAAGACTTGATTAAAATCGGTTTTCCCAAAAACAACACGATTAACATCGCGCTAGGTCAAATAAACAGATACCGTAAACGCGAGAAAAAAGAAAAAATTCTGGAAGAAGCGAAACTGGTTTTACTTCACCCGGAAAAACACCAAGGAAACGCCATTTGGGGAAAGATAGCAGAAGGCTTAACGAAGCCGGTGCAAGTTAGAATGCATAAGTTGAGAAACACTCGTGCTCCCTTCAGTATTTTTGGTGAGAATGAAATAGATGCAAGAGCAAAGTATCAATTATACGATGCATTGAAATTACCCATTGCAATTTCTGGTGCCTTAATGCCAGATGCACATGCAGGTTATGGCTTGCCCATTGGCGGAGTGCTCGCAACAGAAAATGCAGTCATTCCATATGGGGTTGGTGTTGATATTGGCTGCCGAATGAGCCTTTCAATTTTCTCTATGCAGACCTCTTATTTAAAGGGAAAGCAAGATGCCTTAGAGAATATATTAAAGGAACATAGCAAGTTTGGTTCATATGAAACACACGATATCAAACATGATCACGAAATCTTTTATAGAGATGAGTTTGCAGAAATCCCACTCATTAAAAGGTTAAAGGGAAAGGCTTATAAACAGTTGGGAACTTCTGGAAGCGGGAATCACTTTGTTGAATTTGGTAGTGTGAAAATTACAGATGAAAATAATGAATGGGCTTTACCATGTGGTGAATATGTCGGACTCCTAACTCATAGCGGATCAAGAGGTTTAGGTGCTAACATAGCGAAGCACTACTCGTACCTGGCTCAGAAGCAGTGCCCTCTTCCTAAAAATGTGCAGCATTTGGCTTGGTTAAATCTAGACACACATGATGGACAAGAATACTGGAGAGCAATGAATTTAGCAGGTGATTACGCTAAAGCATGCCATGATAATATTCATGAAAGAATCTCAAAAGTATTGGGTGCCAAGTGTGTGGCAAGGATAGAGAACCATCACAATTTTGCATGGAAGGAAATGTATATGGGAAATGAATGTATCGTACATCGAAAAGGAGCAACACCAGCTTCCAAAGGTGAGATGGGTATCATTCCAGGTTCCATGACTTCTCCTGGATTTATTGTCAGAGGAAAGGGACATGAGCTAAGTATCAACTCAGCGTCTCATGGTGCAGGCAGAGCATACTCAAGAACTAAATGCAAAGAACTTTTCAAGGCTTCTGAAATAAGGAAGGAATTGAAAAAGCATGAAGTGAGATTAATTGGTGGAGGCATAGATGAGGCTCCAATGGCCTATAAACAAATTGAAAAAGTAATGGCAAATCAACAAGAACTGGTTGAAGTAATAGGAAGCTTCACGCCAAAAATTGTAAGAATGGACAAATGAAAATTAATATACAAATAACATCAGGTAGAGGCCCAGCAGAATGTTGCTGGGTCCTTGCAAAAGTGCTGAAGCTCTTTCTTGAAATGGCAAGGATGGAAAAATTAAATCCATTGGTTGTAAAGAGAGAAAGAGGTATTGAGGCAGGAACTTTAAACTCAGCTCTTGTTCAGATAGAAGGAGAGAATTGTGAAGCATTTGCAAAGGAATGGATGGGCACCATCCAATGGGTTGGACAAAGTCCTTTTCGAAAACACCATAAACGTAAGAATTGGTTTATAGGAATCAATCGTATTGAAAGCAAGGAAGGGAACTTAAAGTTAAAAGAAAGCGATCTTAAATATGAAACATTCAGATCAGGAGGTAAGGGTGGACAGCATGTCAACAAAGTGGAAACTGCGGTGAGGATAACACATATTCCAAGTGGGATTTCAAGCACATGCAGTGCAGAAAGGTCTCAATTGAGAAATAAAAAAGTGGCAAGATTAAAATTGGAAAAAACGGTTGAGTTGGAAGAAATCGAGCACTTAAAGAAAAGGCAAATTAAGGTCTGGGAAAAACATACGGAACTTCAAAGAGGAAATCCGATCAAAGTTTTTTATGGAGGGGATTTTAAAACAAAAGAAAGAAAAAGGATTTTAAGTCTAAAAGACGGAGACTTAAAAGAGAGTTAAAAACAGAATTAAAGGAATAAAATGAAGGATTTAAATAACACCTACTTATTTAAGGCTTTAGAGTGCTATCCTTATGAACTGAGCGAGGCGATTGAGGCATTGACCTATGCATTATCTTATGATCAAGAAAATAGAATGGCACTGCGTTTAATGGCTCAAATATATTCTGAACAATTGGATGATACAGAAAATGCAATCGCTTATTATCAAAAGGCACTAGCAGTTGATGTTTATGCGCCAGATATTTATCCTTCCTATATTAATGAACTCATTAAAATTGAAGATTTTGATGCTGCATTTAAAGCCATTGAGTTTGCGCTAGGTTTAAAGGGAAGCGATAAAGCCTATATACTTTTTTTAAAGGCTATCATTTTTGAATACAAGCAAGAATATAAAAAAGCGTTAAGCAGTTTAAAAGAAAGTAAAAAACATGCTTATAACTCATTTTATATTAGCTTTTTAGAAGGCCAGGAAAAAAGAGTAAAAGGAAAAACTGGAAAGAAGAAGAAGAAGAAAAAAAGCAAGGACAAGAAAAATAAGAAGCGCAAGAAAAAATAAAAAAGCCCTCTATTAAATAGAAGGCTTTTCTTTTGGTTTTAGTCGTATCCGAAGATATTTTACAAGTCTTTTACGGTATTGATTACATTAGCAGCAACTCTGTAGGGATCTGCATTTGATGCTGGCCTTCTGTCTTCTAACCATCCCTTCCATTTATTTTCAACTGCTGCAATAGGAATACGAATTGAAGCACCTCTATCTGAAACTCCGTAGGAGAATTTATCGATAGATTGTGTTTCATGCAATCCTGTTAAACGTTGTTCATTATCTGCTCCGTAAGCAGCAATAGCCTGTTTGATTCTTTTCTTTGGTTTGAACTTTTCGCAAATTTCTTCGAAAACTTTTTTCTTCCCAGATGTTCTTAATTCTGTATTCGAAAAGTTTGCGTGCATACCTGAACCATTCCAATCTCCTTTGACTGGTTTAGGATGTAAATTCACTCTTACTCCATATCTCTCCGCAACTTTTTCCAAAAGATATCTAGCCGCCCAAACTTGATCACCTGCTTCTTTAGCACCCTTGGCAAATATTTGGTATTCCCACTGTCCTTTCATCACCTCAGCGTTAACTCCTTCAATATTGATACCTGCATCAATGCAATAATCCATGTGCTCCTCAACAATTTCTCGCCCTACTGCAAATTCTGCACCTACTGAACAATAATAAGGTCCTTGCGGAGCTGGGAAGTATCCGTTGGCAGGGAAACCTAGTGGAGTATGATGCTCAATATCCCAAAGAACATATTCCTGCTCGAATCCAAACCAGAAGTCATTGTCGTCATCATTAATGGTTGCTCTGCCATTTGACTCATGAGGCGTTCCATCTGCATTTAACACTTCACAAATTACAATAAAACCATCTCTTCTTGAAGGGTCTGGAAATAAGCGAACAGGTTTTAAGAGACAATCTGAACTATTTCCTTCGGCCTGTTGAGTAGATGATCCATCAAAAGACCACATTGGACAGTCTTTTAGTTTTCCTTTGAATTTTGAACCATCGAGGATTTTTGTCTTACTCCTCATGCTTTGGGTTGGCTTGTAACCGTCCAACCAAACGTACTCAAGCTTGAATTTTGCCATAATTTAATTAATTGTATTTGTTAAATTTTGGGCGACCTATCGCCTTCATCAAGCGCACGAATATAAATACTAATGGATTTTAAATTGGGGCAATGTGAATAAGTAGCTTGCTTTTTTTAAAAGTTTTTTGAGTGGAGTATCAAGACTCAATGAAAGTTAGACGCATTGCATAAATCCTAAGAAAAACACACCGTTCTTTATTGCAAATCTTGACTTCATAAAATATGAGGTTTGTATAAAACTCTTGCTGTTCAGCAACTTCACAAATAACTATTTGGAATTGTTTCTCCTTCTGAATTTTGTAATGTAAATTAAATCAATATCTCTTCTTAACTGCTTTTCAAGCACTTGAAATTCCAATGATTTAGAATTACCCGACAATACTAATTTACTATGCTGTTTGCCATTTATGAAAAGAATATCGTTTTTAATTACATAAGGATATTTCTTCTTGGACTCAGCACTTACATAATTAATAGTCACTGTATCTTTCAAAAAAGAAATCTCCAATTCATTATCCTCATACTTTCCTTTCCATTCTACTAGTATAGAGTTACTATTATTCCGGCAGCATTGAAAGGAAAAAATAACAAGCATTAAAATAATTAATCTACCAAGCATCAGGTGTTTCATAACTTTCATTTATACACAAAGTTCAAGCGCCATAATCTATTTCTTTGTATTTCGAAGCTTGCATTTGTTGATTTATCTGCTTTCCGATTTGCTTAAAATCCTAGCTCCATAATCATAAGAATTTTCCTTTACTTCATCCTCCTTCTCCATTCCATTAAACCCATATCTATAATCACCTGTCCCCGAATTCTGCCTACCCGGCATGGTCATACCAAATGCATAATAATCATAAGCTGAGCTCACATCACTTTCAAATTCAAATGGCAGTCCATTCCTAGCGAAATTGAGTGGAATTTTAACATCAGTGATAGTCGCCCTTACATTACTTAAGCGATCTGCTATTTCGTATCTTTTTTGACCTAATGATCTCCAATGGTAGTAAGAAGGCATTCCAACTGAAGCTAAGCCCACGGGCGCAGCTGGTAAATTAGCAGCAATTCCCAGTTTTACTCCTCCTAAGAATATATCCTTACTTTCTATATCCAATTCACTTGCTATTTGATCTGGATTGGAAATAACTTGTAAACCTGCTGCATTAAAATTGGAAACATATATTTTTCCATCATTCATAT
>CAZSQZ010000008.1:49873-172507 GCA_964609215.1 uncultured Flavobacteriales bacterium | reverse complement strand
CTAAGTTATCTGCAGTTACAGGAGCATTAATAGCCGCAACTCCAATATCGTTAGGGAGTAAATGAGTGACTTGAAAATCAATAGTATCGTTCAAAGCATTTTCATCTGTACCCAAAGCAACAGCTGCAGTTATAGTATAGGTTTGACCTTCAGTAGAAAAATCTCCAGGAACTGTAAAAGTGTATGGAGCATTTTCAGCACTTGCAATAGGTCCAGGGAATATTTCATTAACCCAAGCACCATTATCAATTTTGTAACTAACAGGAATATTAGACTGTTCATCAATTCCGAAGTTTCTTATAGTGATAGTAACAGGTTCAGCAGCTGTTAAAATACCATCTACAGGAGCATCAACAGATAGTGGTCCCATATCATTTGCTAAAGCAGGAGCAAGAGAGAATGCCCCAACAACATCATTTCTTCCAGGGTTGAAATACTCGTGAATATGCCAAAATGTTTTACCATCTGCAGGATCCAATGATAGGTGAGAATAATCGGCCCATCTTAAACTTGGATTATTTGCAGATCCCTGAGCGATGAGTGTTTCATCTACCGTCATTACATTTAAAGGATCTCCAGCCATTCGTCCAGTATAATTAATGTGAATGCTTTGGTCCGTACTTACAGAACCATAAGCCATACCAATATTTCCAAAATCATCCATAGCCATACTTGCCTGACAAGCATGTTTACCAGGAACAGGACTAACATAAGTTCCTTCTTGATAAATTTCCCAAGGCTCACCTTCCGATGTTTGTCTTAATTCATACCATCTTACACCGGCTAATTCATCAGCTCCACCTTCTGTATCTACAACGAAATTGAAGATAGCGGAATTATATCCAGGGAATTTTCTCCATTGTGCTTGATTCATTATTGTTGCTTGAAGCGCATCGACATCTGGACCAGCTGGTTGTTCCAAATTCGCAAAGCTTCCACCGTCAAAAACAGAGGTAAAGGGAGCAGTTGGAATTTCTACCGGGCCTTCAATGACACTGTTGGCAACACTTCCCCAATCCAAACGAATATTCCAAAGTTTTAAATGATCATTAGCAACCCCTGCCCAAGCATCATCCTGCATGTAAACAATAGTATGGTCACCTTCAGGACCATCACCAGCCGTCCAGTTTAAACCGTGTGGACTATAAAAACCACTAGTTTGAATTCCCGGTAAAGGAAAAGCTACAAATTGTGCATCCAAACCTTGAAGCATTTGCTCTCTTTCTACAGCAAATACTCTATTGTTATTACCAATATTGGCAGTTACGTAATAGCCATCATGCCAAATTGAAAATTTGGTATAATCTGGGAATGACCCTGTAGTAAATTGGTTCAAATAAACATACCATCCATCATTTACAGGATCCGATCCTTCACATACCGCAATTTCAAAACCATTAGGATTTGCATCAAACTCTGTTATAATAAATCTATCCGCTTCATGATCATAAAGGAAAATTGGGTCACCAGTAGTGTTACCAGTAAGAATAGTTCCAAGAGAAGCTTCTGGCATTAGAGGGTTTCCTTCTTTATCAAAAATTCTAAATCCAACATTCCAACCAGCTACATAATGGTTAGGACCAACTGCTCCTGTAGGGTCTGTTGGTGTAACGTTTGAATTTTGATCAGCTTCAAATACCAAATCGGGCATTCTACCCTGAGCACGAGCAATTGATTTTTGAGCTTGAACCAATGGATCATCTCCTTTAGGAAGCCCCTTTCCAGGAACAACCTTATTGGCTGCTTTCATTTTTAGATTCACCTCTTTAGCTTCAGGTAAATTATTGAAGGGAATAAAAGTTCCGTCCGCAATTTGCGATGCAATACTTGGAACATATTTAACACTAGAAACCTTCCCATATTCTCCCGGGGATAAGGTCTCGTATTTTTGCGCAACCAAAGTGGTCATGCTTAGAATAAAAATAAAGGATAAAATCTTTTTCATACTTATAGATTAGGTTTCAAAAATTAAATCGAAATGTACGTTTAAATTGTTAAATCATTAATGTTTAGATTATTTTTTAGATGACATAAATAGGATTTTTATACCCAATTTTTCAATTCATAAAAGCTTACTTTTCAGTTCTGTCAGTCTTTTTAAAAATGTATTTCAATTTGTTTATTTTGTATTCCTAATTAATTGAACGTTAAATGAAAATCAAATTTTGTGGTGCAGCAAGAACTGTTACAGGTAGCAGTCATCTTTTGCAAATTGAAGGAGGATCAAATATTCTTTTGGATTGTGGGCTTTATCAAGGACATTCAGATGATCTTGAAAACTTTAATGAGAATTGGCAATTTAAACCTTGGGAGATAGATTATCTTATTCTCTCTCATGCGCACATAGATCATTCTGGAAGAATACCTAAACTGTTTAAAGATGGTTTTAACGGTCAAGTAATATGTACCTATGCTACAAGGGATTTATCTACCATAATGTTATTGGATAGTGCACATATTCAGGAAAAAGATGCAGAGTATAAAAACAAATTAGCAAGGAGAAAAAAGTCAAACAAGAAATACGAGCCTCTTTATATAAGAAAAGATGTTGAGGGTTGCATGAATAATTTTGTGGGCGTGGGATATGGTGTTTGGCATGATTTACCTGATGGAAATCAAGTGTTGTTTAGGGATTCAGGACATATTCTTGGATCGGCTAGTGTCAGTTTAAGAATAAAGGAGGGAAAGAGAGATATTAAACTCGGTTTTACTGGTGATATTGGAAGGCCAAATAGACCTATTTTGAAAGACCCTGAACCCATGCCTCATGCTGATTTGATTATTTGTGAATCTACTTATGGTGGAAAGCTGCACGAAGGCCCTCCAAAACAACATCAAGCTTTTTTAGATATTGTAGAAGAAGCCTGTGTTAAGAAAAAGGGAAAACTGATAATTCCTGCCTTTTCCATTGGTCGAACACAGGAGATTGTTTACATGCTAGATCGTTTGGCCAATGAAGGAAGTTTACCAGATATTCCAATTTTTGTGGATAGTCCATTGGCTATTAACGCAACTGATATTTTTAAAACACATCCGGAATGCTATGATCGTGAAATTCTGGAATATATGTTAGAGGATCCAGACCCTTTCGGCTTTAACAAACTTCATTATATACGTTCTGTTGAAGGCTCCAAAAGATTAAATGATTATAAAGATCCGTGCATAATAATTTCTGCATCTGGAATGATAACCGCTGGAAGAATTGTACACCATGTTAACAACAGTATAGAAAACCCTAGAAATACGATTTTAATTGTTGGTTATTGTGCAAATGGGACTATAGGGGCTCAGCTCGCAAAAGGGGCGGATGTAATAAAGATTTTTGGGGTAGAAAAGAAAGTGAAAGCAGATGTTAGAAGAATGCATTCTTTTAGCGGTCATGGCGATCAACAGGAGATGATAAATTTTCTATCCAATCAAGACAAGGATAAAGTGGATAAGATTTTTCTGGTTCACGGAAATTATGAAAGGCAACAAGTTTTTGCTGATGCGCTTAAGAGTGAAGGATATTCGAAAATTCATATACCCGATCTAGGAGAAGAAATTGAGTGTTAATAGGCATTTTCCAAGCTAAAAGGTATATTCGTATTCAAATTTTTTCAATATGGGAATATTAGATGGAATAAAGAAAATTTTTAGCGGTGCAAAGGATGCGGGAAAAACCGCAGTGGATACCGCAAAACAAGCAGGAGAAGGAGCTGTTGATTCCGCTGGAAAAGCAGTAAGATCTTCTGTGGATGTAGCAAAAGAAATGGGGGATAAGGGAAGTGATTTAGCTAAAGGCGCAGTTGATTCTGTTGGTTCTAAAGCAAGTGATTTGGCTTCTGAAGCCGCTGATAAAGTGAGTTCTGGTTTGGATAAGGCAAAAGATCTTGGAAGCGAGGCATTAGATAAAGCTAAAGAAGCCGCTTCAGATTTAAAAGAACAAGCGGCACCAATGGTTGAAAAAGCAAAAGAAATGGCTAGTGAGGGAATGAATAAAGCAAAGGAAGTTGCATCTGAGGTTGCTGATTCTGCAGGAGAAGCTTTTGAAGATGCAAAAGAAGTGGCCAGCGAAGTTTATGATAAAGCAAAAGATGTTACGGGTGATGCTATCGATCAAGCAAAAGAAGCTGCTTCTGATATTGGTGATAAGATAGCACCTGTTACTGATAAAGCTTCTCAGATGGCGGAAGAGGCAATGGATAAGGCGTCAGAAGTTGCAGGTAATGTTTTTGATAAAGTGAAAGAAGGTTTTAACGATCTTAAAGATTCCGCTTCTGATTTGGTGTCTGGGGATGAAGATTTTACAGAAGAAGATAAATCCTAAGAAATTGTTATTTATTAAATGAAAAAGCTCCGCATTACGGGGCTTTTTTTATTTTATTTAGCTAAATATTTATTTGCATATGAAAAATCACTTTATCTGTTTTTTGGTTTTTGCTTTCGCAATTTCAAATCTTAATGCACAAATAATTGAAAGAATGGAACAACCTATTTTGGCCTATCCAGATACTAAAATGGAAAAGGTTGAAGATGATTATTTCGGAACCAAAGTACAAGACCCCTATAGGTGGTTGGAAAATGAGAATTCTAAAGCAACAAAGGATTGGGTAATAGCGCAAAATAAGGTTACCGATTTCTATTTAGATCGTTTGGTAAATAAGAAATTAATTGCAAATAGGCTGGAGGAACTAATGAACTATCCTAAAGTTTCCTCTCCAATAAAAGCAGGTGACAATTATTTCTTTTACAAAAATGATGGGCTTCAAAATCAATCGGTAATTTATATTCAAAAAGGAAGAGAAGGTGAGCCTCAGGTTTTTATTGACCCTAATAGCATCAACCCAGAAGGAACAACTTCAATTTCTATTGCAAGTGTTTCGGATGACAATAAATATGCTGTGATTAATAGATCAGAAGCTGGTTCTGATTGGTCAACTTTTACTATAAGAGACATTGCAACAGGTAGAGAGCTAGATGATATATTGAATTGGATAAAATTCTCAGGCGCTTCATGGGATGAGAATGGATTTTACTACAGTAGATATCCAGAGCCAAGCAGTGGAAGTGAATTCTCGGCTACTAACTCAAATCATATGGTTTACTATCATAAAATTGGCACCAAACAATCTGAAGATAAGCTGATTTATGAGAACAAGTCAAATCCAAACTTGTACCATTGGACCAGTGTAACTGAAGATAACAAGTATCTTATACTTTATGCTGCAACAGGAACTAATGGATATGAATGTTACTTTATGGATTTAAATCATAAGGAAAATGGTTTTAAGGCATTGTTTACTGGTTTTGAAAATAAAAGTAGTGTGGTAGATCATGTAAACGGAATGTTTTTGGTGCATACAGATCTGGATGCTCCGAACTATAAACTTATAGCAATTGATCCGAACAATTCCAGTCCATCAAATTGGAAAGAAGTTATTCCTGAAAAAGAACATTTGTTGGAGTCAGTTTCAAGCGGTGGAGGTAAATTCTATGCAAATTATTTAGAAAAGGCTTGCAACAGAATTTATGAAATGGAATATGGCTCAAGTACTGCCGTGGAAATAAAGTTACCTGGTGCTGGAACTGTAGGAGGCTTCTCAGGAAAAAAAGATTACCAAACCTTGTTTTACGGATATACATCCTTTAATTACCCTTATACCATTTTTGAATATGATATAGCTTCTGGAGAATCAAAGGTGTTTTATAAACCTGAGCTAAGATTTAATCCAGATGATTTTGAATCTAAACAGGTTAACTATAAAAGTAAAGATGGAACTGATGTGAGTATGTTTATTGTACACAAAAAGGGGCTTGAAATGAATGGGAAAAACCCTACCTATTTATATGGTTATGGAGGGTTTAACGTAAGCCTGACTCCATTTTTTAGTACATCGAATATTGTCCTTTTAGAAAATGGGGGCGTTTTCGCAATGCCCAATTTGAGAGGTGGAGGAGAGTACGGAGAGGAATGGCATCAAGCGGGAATGCTATTAAGGAAACAAAATGTTTTTGATGATTTTATTGCTGCTGGAGAGTACCTCATTCAGGAGAAATATACGGATAGCAATAACTTGGCAATTGCCGGTGGGTCAAATGGTGGGCTTTTGGTAGGCGCTTGTATGACTCAAAGACCCGAACTATTTAGAGTTGCATTTCCAGCTGTTGGAGTTATGGATATGTTACGCTATCATAAATTTACTGTGGGCTGGGGTTGGATCCCGGAGTACGGTTGTAGTGATAGTTCTAAAGTGGATTTTGAGAATCTTTATTCATATTCTCCAATTCACAATCTAAAAGAAGGAATTGAATATCCAGCAACAATGGTTACTACTGCAGATCATGACGATAGAGTGGTACCAGCTCATAGTTTTAAGTTTGCGGCAACATTACAAGAGAAACATAAAGGAAGTAACCCAGTGCTTATTCGAATAGAAACTGATGCTGGGCATGGAGCAGGAAAACCAACCTCAAAAATAATTGAGGAACAAGCAGATAAATGGGTTTTCATGTTTGCGAATATGCAGGTGAAAGTTATTTACTAATTATTTCCTCTTTTAAACTCCCAACTATATAAAAGAGCAATGAGTTCACCATAACTTTTGCTGCCCGATTCAATTCCTTGAGATTTTAGATAGGTGTCATTTACCTTGTCACTTAATACTGGAAATAAATCAGGGTAGGAGTTCACATTGTCCTTAATCTTTTGGATATCATATTTAACCTTAGGTGGAATTTGCGCAAGCCATTTTTGGTGCTGTTCAGGATTCCTGCGTTTTAATTGAAACAGAATATTTCTTATCAAATAAATTTCAGCACTATAACGGATGCGATCGTTTTTGGTCCCCCAGCAGGTCATGAAAGCTACAAAACTAGCTTCACCCTCGTTGGTTACTCCATAAACATGAGCCATTTCATGAGCAGCTATAAAAGGGTACTCTAAATTACTCAGACTAGCATCAACGTTTCCTTGTCCTATCCAGGGTAGATACATTCCAGATACTCCAATTTTTCTGAATATTCCTTTTGGGAAAAGTCTATTTATATGTCCATTGCCTATTTTGGAATATCCAAGATTGGAAAGGAAAGTTTCTTGTGCATCTCTCAATTCATCTGTGCTTTTATCTTCTACTTCCAAATTAAACTTGACCGAGGTATAATCTATAGAAGCAAGTCTCTTCATACTTGATTCCATCATTCTATCAAAGGCCTTACTTCGCAATTGAATATCTATAAATCCCAATCGATCTTTTATTTCAGGCCTTTGATAATTGTAGCCCCAAACAATAAGAAAGGCAAAAAGAATCCAGGCCCAGAAGTTTAGGATACTAAATAGTTTTTTAAAAAAATGATCTCTAAATAAGCCAATAGTTTTTACACTCTTAAATAGTTTGTAAATCAGAAAAAAGAAGAAGAGATAGAATGCTGGAATGGGCAAAATACCTAGGGTATAATCAAAAAAAGATCGGATAATTGGAAAGAAGGTTTGACCATAAATTAGTTCGCATAATTCAGGAAATACATTGAATATCCATCTAACAAGCAATGCAAAAGCCAATGCCCATAGACCAAAATAGTGTCTTCGTTTTATTAAATTAAGCAAACTATCGTAGGATTTCGAAAGAGCCTTTCTTTATTCTAATATTCTCCAAATCGCAGCGATCAGTGTATTGTAAAATATAAAAATAGGAACCTGAACTCTCTTCGATTTCGTTCCAGGAATTTTCTAATTGATTAGAACTGAATACCGAATTTCCCCATCTATTAAAAACATCCAACTGATAAGAGCCGAATTTTCCACTTAGGTCAAAACTTGGATCAGTGCTTATGAAAGCTTTAAGTTCATCATTCTGTTGGTCAGAATTTGGTGTAATGACATTAGGTATTTCCAGAAATTCATAAGGGACAAAGAAATCGGGGTCATTACCAACCCAAATTTCAATTGTGTCGGAACAACCTGTGGGATTATAGGTTACTATTGAGGTGTAAAATGATTCTAAATTTACACTAATAATACTTCCATCCTCACTTACAATATTTCCTGCCTCTGTGGTCCACTCGTAGCTGTAATCATTCAATTCCGAAAAATCAAAAACCTCAATCTGTACTTCAGGGTTTAAACAAGATAACAAACCATCCACATCAGAAAATAGATCAGGAGCTGTAAAATCTGTTGGTGCTTCATAGTCAATAGACCTTGTGCATCCATTGAGTGTATCTAAAACACTAAAAGAATACTGTCCTTGACCAATTCCAATTGCGTTTAGACTGTCTTCACCTAAAACTATTTCTCCTCCAACACTATTCCAGGTATAAACTAGATTTTCATTTTGATTCACAATGCCAAACAAGGAAATAGAATCAGAATTGCAGTCTATATTATCACTGCTTACTTCCAACTCTAAATCGTTAACTACAAGAGTGATTGTATCTATAGTAACTGTTCCATCGCAAATATCAACTGAGGTAACAACATAATCTGTCGTTTCAGTAAGATCGGCAATAACAGTTTGATTATTGAAGGTAACCGGACTAACATCAGGTGTCCATGAATAGATGCTAGCTGCAGACCCAGCAGCAGTAATAGTCACCGGCCCTGGTTCAAGACATTCTTCCGGGAAATCTGCTTCTAGATTTTTTAGATAGCACAAACTCTGGGCATTATTTAATCCCCCGGTACTTCCTGAAAATCCCCAATACACCATATTATTTCCACCAAAAATATCTTGTATGAGATCAACGGTTACAGATGTTCTAAAAACACAATCAAAATCTACAGAAAGAACCTGGGAAATGGGGTCCCAATAAATTTTAGCTAGATGATCTTCACCATCTTCTACATCAAAACTAGTAGCAGACATTTGAACTGGAGGGCTTAACCCAGAAGGCATGTTATGAGCGGTACTTGACTCGGAGATTATTCCAATGTGATCTGATATGAGATCTCCTCTTTCTGGGTTCTCAAAAGTATCAAATTCAACTCCCACAGACTGGGTGCTTTGCGCACCTTGAAAACCAATTCCACCACCGGAGACCCCGATAAAATCAGTTCCGAAATTTTGTAAAATAAAAACCAAACCATCCGCTCCACTTGGGTTTGAACCAAAGTTTAAACTAAAGGTGAACTCAAAAGGTTCATTGAGATCTATTTGTTCACTCACAAAAAAGGAACCCAGTTGGTTGTTCACAGCCTCAGTCATTTGAAAACAATCTTGACCGCTCTCAACAACATCGCCATTTAGAATATATTCTTGAGTGAATCCAAATACGCTCACCATGAACATGGTTAATAGGAGTAAAGTCTTTTTCATGTCTTTTGTAAAAATAAGAGATTATTTGTGTTTAAAATGAACAAATAGTCTTCCAAAATTTTTGCTGTCCTTATCAATTCTGTGGTATTTGTTCTTAATTTTTGGTTGTTGTAAAAAACGAATGACCTTCTTTTTTAGCTGACCAGAACCCTTCCCGGGAATGATTTCAATCAGTTTTATTCTCTTCTCAATGGCTTCTTCAATTATGTCATTCAAGGCCTGATCAATCTTCCATCCTTTATTATAAATATCATGTAAGTCTAATTTTAGTTTTGCCATAATCTCTGGGATAAAATTAAAAAATATCAAATGATTTATGGAATTGTGATACTGAAGCATCTTATAGATGAACTTTTCTAAAAGTAGGGTGTACTGAAAAGTGAAATTTCAAATTATGCTACGCAAATTAAACATAAAGACCATTTTTAAAGATGCCAGAAATTTTCAAATTATCTATTTGGGTTTTTTCCTTATAGTAGGAATTGCAACACTGGGTTGGGACCTAGAGGCCTTAAATTTTCTGATAATTATTGGTGTTGCTCTGTTGACTCAGGCCATTTGTATACATTTTACCACAAGGAATTGGCATTCACTAAAAAGTGGAATAATAACAGCTTTAGGGCTTTGCTTGCTTTTAAAAGCAAATTCAATTTGGGTATTGGCCTTAGCAGCAAGTGCTGCAATTTCTGCAAAGTTTTTAATTCGATATAAGAACAAACACATTTTTAATCCTGCAAACTTTGGTATTATAATAGCCATTTTGCTCACAGGTGATGCCTGGATTTCTCCTGGACAATGGGGGAGTGCAGCGATACTCTTTTTTCTAATTGGGGCCTTAGGGTTTATAGTCTTGTTAAAAGTCGGCAGATTAGATATTAGCATAACCTTTTTAGCCAGTTTCTTTCTATTTGAGTACTTAAGAACAGTGGTGTATTTAGGTTGGGAATGGGATGTTTTGATTCATAAGTTCACCAATGGATCATTTCTTTTATTCACCTTTTTTATGATAACCGATCCCGTAACAACACCTAATAATCCTAAAGCAAGAATTATTTGGGCCATTATTCTTGCAGCATTGTCATTTAGTTTAACCAGTTGGTTTTATCTGCATACGGCTCCTATATGGGCTTTGTTTTTCATTTCGCCTATTACTGTTTTCTTAGATAGAAAGTTAAAAGGAAAGCGTTTCGAATGGTTCGAATGCAAGCCCCAATTTGTTCAACCTGTAAATACATTACAATCATGAAAAAATCAATCTTATTTATTACAGCAGTTCTGTTTTGTTCTAACCTTGCCAATGCTTTCTGCGGTTTTTATGTGGCCAAAGCAGGAGCCAGTTTATTCAACAATAAATCCCAAGTTATTTTAGTCAGAGATGGTCAAAACATGACCGTCACTATGAGCAATGATTTCAGCGGTGATGTTAAGGATTTTGCGATGGTAGTTCCGGTGCCAACTGTTTTGAAAAAGAAAGATATCAAAGTCGTAAATAGAGATTTGTTCGATAAAATAGATGCATATTCTGCTCCAAGGATGGCAGAATACTATGAGAATAATCCCTGTTATCCAGTGTATGAAATGGTTGCGGATGGGATTTCATTGGAATCCGTGCAGGTAATGAGTAGGAAAGCAACATTATTTTCACAGAATAAGAAGTATAAAGTAAAAATAGAAGCTCAGTATTCAGTTGAAGAATATGATGTGCTGGTTCTTTCAGCAAAGGAATCATCTGGTTTGAAGAATTGGTTAATTGACAATAATTATAAAATTCCAGAAGCCGCAGAAGAAGTTTTGGAGCCATACATAAAGAATGATATGAAGTTCTTTGTAGTCAAAGTAAATTTAGACCGTCTTCCAAAATCTGAACAAGGTTATTTAAGGCCATTACAAATTTCCTATAGCTCAGATAAATTCATGTTACCCATTCGATTGGGAATGGCGAACTCAACAGGTGAGCAAGATTTAGTTGTATATGCATTTACAAAAAAAGGAAGAATAGAATGCACAAATTACAGAACAGTTAAACTTCCCACTAACAGAAATATTCCTCAATTCATTAAGACAAAAAACGAGTTCGGTGATTTCTATGTTGACCTATTTGAAAGAGAATACGATAAACAAAACAAGAAAGCTGTTTTCCTGGAATACGCATGGGATGTAAGTCCAAAATCAAATAATGTGAAATGCGATCCTTGTGTTTCTCCACCTCCTCAAACACAGCAGTTTGCAAATGCGGGAATTTCTTGGGCAGCAGATCAAGGAGGTAGATCCAATGTTTTCTTTACTCGGCTGCATGTTAGATACAGTAGAGAAAATTTTCCGCAGGATCTGTTCTTTCAAGTAACACCTAATAAGGAACAATATCAATGCAGGTATTACATCTATAATCCACCAGGAGAAGGAGATTTCTCATGCCAAGCAGGACAAGAATATGTTGAAAAGCTTACCAAAAGAAGAGCAAATGAAGTAGATGAACTTGCAGTATTGACAGGATGGAAAAGTGCAGAATATGAAAAGTATATCTCTGAATATGCGCATCATATAAAAGTTGAGAATGAAGAAGTTGAACGGCAAATTATTGTTCCAGTATTTCCAAAGGGACCATCGGGAAAGCTCCCTTATGCACTTATACTTGGATCGATAGCATGCGTAGCTGGTATCGGATGGAGGCTAAGGCCTTCAATTCAATACTAATTAAAAAAGCCTTCTACGAATTGTGGAAGGCTTTTTTGTTTTTAAATGAACCCATGTCAAATTCATGTGTACAGCTTTTTGAAATTTAAATAGTGATAAGATGAAAAAAATATTGAGCCTTCTATTCATCCTTTGTCTAATTGGACATGATGCATATTCTTTTTGTGGTTTTTATGTTGCCAAAGCAGATGCAGGTTTATTCAATGAAAAATCTCAGGTAATATTGGTTAGAGATGGAGATCGAACGGTAGTTACTATGAGTAATGATTTTAAAGGAGATGTCAAGGACTTTGCAATGGTTGTTCCAGTCCCAGAGATATTAAAGGAGAAAAATATTAGAGTGGTTAACCGAGATCTCTTTGAAAAGATTGACGCGTATTCTGCTCCAAGAATGGCGGAATATTACGATCCAGATCCTTGTATGGTTTTGAAAGATAGAGGAAACGGAATGTTTAGAAATTTTCTAAGGATGGATATGGAGAAGGCAAAAAATGAAATGGTATTAGAAGATTCAAACCAGGAGTATAAAGTAACCATAGAAGCAGAATACTCTATAGAAGAGTATGAAGTACTCATTTTATCCGCCAAAGAATCCAATGGTCTACAAAGATGGTTAGTAGACAACGGGTATAAAATTCCCGAACAAGCCGAAGAAGTATTAGAACCCTATATTAGGAATGATATGAAATTCTTTGTGGTTAAGGTGAATCTTGAAAAATTGCCTCAATCTCAGCAGGGATTTTTGAGACCACTTCAAATAGAATTCAATTCTGAAAAGTTTATGCTTCCTATTCGCTTGGGAATGGCAAATGCCAGAAACGAACAAGATATGTTGGTATACACATTTACCCGAAAAGGTAGAGTAGAGAGCACCAATTACAGAACAGTAAAGATTCCAACAGATAGAAATATTCCCTTATTTGTTAAAGACAAAAATGAGTTCGGAGAATTTTATTTCGATCTTTTCGAAAAAAACTATCAGCAACAAGGAAGAAAAGCAGTTTTTCTTGAGTACGCTTGGAATGTAAGTCCAAATGCTGGAGTGAAATGCGACCCCTGCGTTTCGCCTCCTCCAGTTTTTCAGGAGTTCGCAAATGCAGGCGTTAATTGGGCAACAGATATGACCAATAATAGCAATGTCTTCTTTACGCGTTTACATGTTCGATATAGTAGAGATAAATTTCCTCAGGATTTGTTCTTTCAGGAAACACCAAATGCTGAACGCTTTCAGTGCAGATATGTGGTAACTAATCCACCTAAAAACAGCGAATTCACTTGTGACAATGCACAGGAATACTTGACTGATTTGAAGATTAAAAGACAAAACGAAGTTGATGAACTAGCTGTACTGGCAGGTTGGGAAAGTACACGTTATGTAAAGTATATAAACGAGTTTGATAAATATTTGAAAGTTGATGAAGGTAAAACCAAAGTGGTGGTGCAAAAAGGAAATGTTGCCTCTGAAGGATTGCTTGGAATGTTGGTCGTTTTTATTGTGTTTTTAACTATTCAATTTATTAGAAAAAGAAAAGAAGAAAAATGGATGCCATAGGCATTTTTGTTGTTTCCAAAAAAGCTCCAAGAAATTGGGGCTTTTTTTATTTTTCAAGAATTTGAAGTGTGATGTGATATCTCTAATGGAATTTTTTTTATTACTCCTCTAAGCGATATATTCTATCATTCTCAAAATAGAAAGTAGTGAAATTGGTTCCTCCAACCATAAAACCTACTATTACAAATTCTGAAAGGTTTTTTTCACCTTTGAAAACAGCCCTTCCATTCTCATTGATATGTAAAGTTAAACCGTCTTCCGTGTAAAGAGGAGAAAGATCTTTAATCATCTTATCATATTGAATATCTCCAAAACCATAATAACCTTGCGTTCTGAGCAATTGCAAAATTAATTCGGCCTTGGTTCTCGGACCATTCATTAATTGCTCTAGAATGATATTCTGAGAATAAGATAAACCCGTTTTCTTATCCGGGTATCTATAGAAATGAGCTATCATGCAATCCTTCAAATAAATAAAAGTAGGATGGGTATGAAAAGTAAATGAAAAAAGCTCTTCATGTTTGTCCGACTGGTATAGCATCCAAAAGTAATTCGCAAATTCAAAGTCTATTTTGCTTAGCTGCCTTTTTACCTGATAAAGCTTTACAAATTCTTTGGGGTTCAATTCACCCAAGCCTTTAAGCTCCGGGCTACCAAAATTTCTGCCACTGCAAATAATATGAACATTATCTTTTTTTCCTTTTTGATCTAAATAGGAAATAATGGAAAACATATTTACATGGCAGAAAAGATCGTATTCAAACCAAAGACAAATCTCAATATCAGGATCCAAAAAGTCCTTTATTCGGGAAATTTCTTTTTCTGTATCCTTTTCATATTCCTCAGGGCCTACATTATAGTGTTCCTGAAAAAACAATTTTCTCTCCTGCCAAAAAGCATCGCTCAATATGGGTTCTTTGCATTGTCCTTGGCAAAGCATTTCTCTAAACACGATGGTCTCACCTTCAATCCCCGTTTCTTTGAAAATGTCTAGAGCTGAATCCCCATTTAGTATATGGACTTTTTTAGTCAAATCGTAAATAAATTTTATTTATTAACAGGAACAAAGATAATGGATGTCTTGGTAAATTTAGATTTCTTTTGACAGAGTTAACTTTCTAGAATTATACTCTTCTTCACTAATTTTTCCATCTATGACTTGGAGGTTGAGATTGGCAAAAACCTTGAATACTTCAAATTCTTCTTTTTGAAGAGGTAACTGGAAATTACAAATTGGACAACGTTTATAATAGTTTGTTTTATAGGGTATAAGAGGGATGAAGAATACAGTAAACCAATGTGAAATTTTTTCTAGAATCCAGAAATCCTCACCTCTGCACTTCTTGCAAACCTCTTTTTCCAAAGGCCCTTCGTTAAAATATTTTTGATGATTGAACCCAAAAATGAAAATCATTACGTTTAACTTTGTAATCGAAAGTATTGAAAATAATTACATACATAGGATTATTTTTGTTTTTACCATTTCTTGAGGAGAAGGTAGAAGTGGAAGTTTACGTTCAGAATCTATCTGTTGCTGAAGAAAGTAAAATTCATCTCGCCTTTTTCGAGAGTGAGGATGCTTTTCCAAATAACCCCGTTTGCACTTATAGCGAAGCTGTCAATTCCAAAAAAGAACAAATAATACAACTTAAGAATATTGAACCAGGAGATTACATTATTGCTATCTATCAAGATCTTGATGGAAACGAAGAGTTAAACAAAAATTGGATGGGAATTCCAAAAGAACCTTACGGTTTTTCAAATAATATTAAGCCTGGAATAACCGGATTACCTCTAAGAAAGAGTTTTGTTGCAGTGCCTTGTCAGTCGATTATTAAGGTAACACTTAACCATTAATCTGTAGGTTGAAATCTACAATACACAAGTCCATTTCTAAATGCGTAAAAGAGGTTCTTATGATGTTTTCGGATTTCATGGCCATTGTAATAAGCCCTAAACCTGCACCACCCGCTTTAGACATTATGCCGTTATTCATGACGGAAATGTAGTGTTGTTTTAACTCCATTTTTTCCTTTTCATTAATAGAAGAAACAATGGAGTTTATTTTTTCTTTATCTCCTTGATCCATCAGGTTAGAAAAGGAAATGAAATATTTGTCTTGATTATGCCAACATATAAAAGCAGCCAATTTCTGTCCTTCATCATCGTGTTCTCCATGCAGTCTTATATTTTGTAAACCTTCAATGACAATTGAGAATAGTTTTTTGACGATAGGTTTGCGCACAGACATTTCCATTAATTTTTCCTCCATCTTATTGCTAATGGTAAAGGTTAAACCTTCTACCAAATCTCCGATATAAGAAAAAACTATTGAAGAATTCGGATCGCTTTGAATCTGTCCATATTTATTTTCGAAACGTTCCGAAAGAATTTGTTCTATGGATAGAGTTTGTTCCATGAATTCTTTAACAATTAACAATATATTTATTTAGAATATTGCTAAATCCTAAGATGATATTCACAATTATTTTTTGGCAGCTTTGGAAATTTTGAACTGAGAATTCAAGTTTTGGCATTTATGTCAAAAAAGATTGGATTTTGTGGAATTTAAAAATGCGATATTGTTCATTATTATATCTTTATATTTGAATTTCGGTATGAGAAAAAATATTTTGTTTAAGTATTTGTTTGCCAGTATTTTAAACCTGTTTTTTTTATCTTTTTCTGGACAAATAACCATTGAGCTTGGAAGCGGGCAGGAGATCAATGATTTCGGTGATCAGAATGATTTGCCTTGCATTTATGCAACTGGTTTTCCGAGTGTTAAACACCAAATGTTGGTCAGAGCTCAAGAACTAATAGATGAAGGAGCTTCAGCAGGAGAAATAGTTTCCATAGCCTTTAATGTGGTTTTTGCATCAAATTTTGAAGACATGGATGACTTCACCATTAGAATTGGTGAAACAAGCTTGTCGCAACTAAGCGATGATTTTGAAGGAGGGCTAACAGAAGTTTTTGGCCCTGTGGATTATACCGCTATTGACTCTTGGAATGTTCACGAATTTGATGCCCCATTTGTGTGGGATGGCGCATCTAATTTAATTATAGAAACCTGCTTTCAAGGATTTGGTTCAAGCTTCAATTCTGGAATGCTAAGATCCGAAACGGGGTTCAATTCCACAAATGTAGCAACTGCTGGTGGAGGTGGAGGAGGAGGAATCAATGCTTGTAATGACAATTCAGGTGATTTATTTTCCACCAGACAGGATCTACGATTGGTTTTAATGTCTACCGCAGCACCTGAAGCTAATTTTTCAGCATCAACAACCAATTCATGCAATGGAATAGTAAACTTCCTGGATTTATCCAATTTCAATCCAACATCTTGGATGTGGGATTTTGGTGATAGTAATATGAGCACGGAACAGAATCCAATTCATACCTATTCTTCAAACGGTTTGTATACTGTTACACTCATAGTTAGTAATGATTTTGGATCAGACACCATTACGTTCACCGATTTTATTCAAGTCGACCTTGCTACCAACTTACCCATACCAGCATCTTGTATGCCGGTTACAACAAATGGAACATTGGGGTTTGGAATAACCAATGTTGCTCTGAATACAATAAATAACTCGTCTCAGGATTCATCTGTTGGATATGAAGATTATTCTTGCTTGAATACCACACTTTCAGAAGGAGGGACATATTCTTTAGAAATAAATGCGGTAGGTCCTGCAAATAATTTTGTTAAAGCTTGGGTAGATTATAATAACAATGGAATTTTTGAAGAAACTGAATCTATTTTAAGTGAACAATTCAATGGGGTTCAATCCACGGATATAACCATTCCGGCAGGTGTTGTGTTGGATACTCCTTTGAGAATGAGAATTGCGGCTGATTTTTTTCAAAATGGAGTGCCCGATGCTTGTGGTCCATATGCATCTGGTCAGGCAGAAGATTATACTGTCATTATTGAAGAAAACAGTGTTCCACCAATTGCTGCATTTTCTTTTGACCCTGCTTTTAGTTGTGATGGGACTATACAGTTTATGGATAATTCTCAGAATTTACCCAGTTCATGGCTATGGGATTTTGGTGATACAGAAACTTCTTTTTTACAGAATCCTGAACATACTTATTTAGTGAGCGGAACCTATGACGTCACTCTAACAGTTATTAATTCGGTTGGCAGTGACATGATTACAATTAGTTCTGCTGTGACGGTAGACTTAGATCAAACGATTACCGCAGCAACTTGCACTCCTGGTGTTTCTGGATTTTGTTGTGAATATGGTATTACTAATTTTTCTTTTAATGATATAAACCTGAGTTCAGATGATGCTTCAGAAGGGTATCAGGATAATTCTTGTCAGTTTGTAACTGAGGTTTTTGAAAATGAAGCAATTTCTTATTCCATTGCAACAGGTGGTTCAAACCCCCATGATACTAAAATTTGGGTTGACTTTAATAATGATGGGGCCTTTACAAATGATGAAATAATAGTTGAACATTTCAATGAACTAAACCATTCTGGAAGCTACACATTTAATGGCTCTCCAATACTGGATACGAAGCTCAGAATGCGAGTTTCTTCAGACGTTGTCGGGGCCGTTTTAGATGCTTGTTCAAACCAAACTTTTGGACAGACAGAAGATTATGCAATTATCATTCAAGAAGCTTTAATGCCGCCTATACCAGATTTTCAAGGCTTTCCTTTATATTCATGTGATGGTCAAGTAGCATTTGAAGATTTATCCGGTAATAACCCAAATACTTGGTTATGGGATTTTGGTGATATGAATACCAGTGATGAACAAAACCCTGTGCACACTTATGCCAATGATGGAGTGTATACAGTTACACTTACTGTGTCCAATGATGATGGTACCGATTCCATTGAAATATCCTCATATGTTGTTGTAGATTCTAATTTACCCTGCAATATAGAATCATTAGAAGCAGGCTCCGCTCAAGAGTCTCAGGAATGTCAAGGAATGCTATTGGACTCAGGTATGTTCTTCGATTACGAAAATAACAGCAATGAATCTTTTACTATTGACGTATCAGATATGCCTGGCCCTCATGTGGTGCAATTAAATTTTCTTGAATTTTCATTTTCATTCCCAGATATTTTATCTGTTTATGATGGACCTAATACATCTTCTCCATTAATTGGCACTTATACGGGTAACAACTTACCAAATGGCGGGACAATTGTGAGTTCAGATGGAACAATAACAATTGCAGAAAGCACGAACGATATAAACCAAAATGATGGATTTGTATTAACTTGGGATTGTATTAGTGTGGGAATTGAGGAGCTTCTTGAAACGGATATACTCATTCAGCCCAACCCATCAAATGGAAATTTCAGAATTGTAAGCCCCGATGTTAATTGGGACAAACCCCAGATAAGAGTGGTTGATTTAACTGGGCGTTTAGTGTATTTAGAGAATATCAACAAGGTTGGTTCATTATTAATAGATATAGACCTAACAGATTTTTCAAAAGGAATGTATAATTTGTCAATTTCAGATAAAGAATTAATAGCTACTAAGAAGATTATCATTCATTAATGCAGATGAACCTTAACAATACCAAACCCATGATCAAATTAATTCAGAGGACTTTGCTAATGCTTCTCGGTATTTTTTGCTTGCCAATGGTCTCCATTGCAACTCACTTGGTAGGAGGAAATTTGGGTTATGAGTATGTTGGAATTCAACCTGATGGTACCTATAGATATAAAATCACAGCGGTTACTTTTATCAATTGTGGTCCCGAATCAAATGTGCCGGATCCTGAAGATGATTTAACTATTGGTATCTATGAAAACGATATCAATAATCCCGATGCTGACAAGACTTTGATAACTGAGGTTTTGGTACAATTGATAAACGTCACAACTATAGAACCAGATTTGCCCGATGATTGTACAGTAGGTTTAGATGTTTGTTTAAATCAGGGATTCTATGAGGAATTTGTAAACCTTCCCGTAAATATTGGTGGATATTACCTTTACTATCAAAGATGTTGTAGAAATGAACAAATTGTAAATTTAGATGACCCAGGAGGGCAGGGGGTTGGCTTTATCGCTTTAATGCCATCGCCATTAATTGAAAATAGTTCGCCTATTTTTACTGGCTTACCAACACCTTTTTTATGCGCTAATGATACTACTTCATTTCTTAATACTGCAACCGATCCCGATGGAGACCAGTTAATATTTTCATTTGTTACCGTAAATCAAGGATATAGTGATCCCACAAACCCAAATCCTGGGCCAGAAGATCCAATTCTTCCTTGGCCAATTCCATTAGTAAATTGGGACTTTGGGTTTAACGTAAACCAACCATTCGGATCTGCGGGTTTTGCTTTTATTAATGGAGCTACTGGTTTAACCTCCTATATGGCTCCTATTTCTGGACAATACGTAATTGGAGTAGAAATAAGAGAGTTTAGGAATGGAATACTTATCGGTTCTATTACTAGAGATATTCAACTATTGGTATTGGATTGTCCTCCAAACCCTGCGCCTAATTTAACAGCAGTAAATGGAGGAGAAACAGAATTTACGGTATTGGCTGGTGATACAATTTGTTTCCCTGTTCAGTTTGCAGATCTAAATGGAGACTCTTTAACTCTTAACTCAGAAGGTATCATTTTTGACAGTGGAATAACGATGCCTGAAGCAACTATAAATACTCCTGTTGAAGGAGAGACTATAGTAACGGCTGATTTTTGTTGGTTTACTTCTTGTGATCAAGGACAAGAGTTGCCTTATCAATTTACAGCAAGTGTAACTGATAATGGTTGTCCTCCGAAAACTTCTTCAGTAGTTTATCAAATAGAAGTCGTCCCCTTTAATGGGTCTTCTTTTATAGATGGAAACCCAAACCCTTGTGAAGATGACATCTATCAGTATGACACCAATGATTTTGATGGAGCGACTTATAATTGGATTGTAGATGGAGGGATTATAACCACCGGTCAGGGAACAAATGTGATTTCTGTAGATTGGGGAGCTTCAGGTCCAGGTATGGTCACAGTAATAGCAACGAATAGTTTAGGATGTGTGGGAGACCCTTTTGATCTTAATGTTAATATTCAATCATTGCCTCCTGTTGATGCTGGAGTTGATGTGGAAATTTGTTTAGGAGATACCGTTTCCATAGGAGGAGCGCCTACTGGACCCAATGATGCTTTAATTAGTTGGTCACCTTCAGATAGTATTTCAAGCACAACAGCAGCAAATCCAAATGTATTTCCAATAGTTACTACAGATTATATAGTTCAGGTGGTAACAGGATTTTCTTGTGTGGGGCAAGACACAATTAATGTTCAGGTAAATACACCTCAAATAGATGCAGGAGAAGACATGAACATTTGCTTAGGAGATTCTACAGAGTTAAACGGTAGTAATGGAATAAGCTATTTATGGTCGCCATCTTTGACTTTATCTCAAGACGATATTTCAAACCCTGTGGCAAACCCAATTGATACAACTACTTATTTTGTTTCTGGACCAGATGCTAATTCTTGCATAGGCATTGATAGTATGATCGTCTTTGTTTTGCCACAACCTATATCAAATGCAGGCCCCGATACGGTTATTTGCGGTTTGAGTTATGACATGCAAGCGATTCCAAGTGTCGGACAGGGAATTTGGAGACCTCAAATTGATGTAAGTTATGATGATAACACCAGTCCAACAACTCAGGTAATTGTTGATTTAGAAGGCACTTATACTTTTACATGGGTAGAAGGAAATTTAGGATGTCAAGATTCATCTGAGGTAACCGTTCAATTTATTGCACAGCCAATAGCAGATGCAGGACTAACAGACTCTATCTGTGGATTGCAGTATGATTTAGGTGCAAATCCTAGCGTAGGCTTGGGCACATGGACTTTTCCTGCTGGGATAACTTTTTCAACGAATCTAAATGATCCAAATACTCAGATTACAGCAGCGGATTTCGGAACCTTTACTATACAATGGGATGAGTTAAATGGGATTTGTGCGGATACTAGCACCATTGAAATTTCTTTTATAGAACAGCCAATAGTCAATGCAGGATTAGATGATTCCATTTGTGGTTTAGAATATGATTTAGGAGCAAGCATATCAGTTGGAGTAGGAACATGGACTGCAGGTTCGGGTACTTTTTCTCCCAACGAAAATGATCCTAACGCAACTATTACTTCTATGAATAATGGAGTGCAGGAGATTATTTGGTTTGCAAATAATCAAGATTTCTGTTTTGCGCAGGATACTGTACTTATTGATTTTCAAGAAATTCCAACAGCTGATGCAGGAGAAGACCAATCTCTTTGTGCAGACTCTACAATTTTAAATGCGAGTACGACAGGAATAGGAACTTGGGTTTTTCCGATTGACTTGATATTAGATGACATAAATGATCCAATGTCTCCAGTAAATGCAAACGCTAATGGTATCTATACTTTGTTTTGGAATACAGAGATAGGGATGTGCACCAATATAGATTCCGTTCAAATTGAATTCTTACAAGCTGCGATTGCAGATGCTGGGGCTGATGTTCAGATATGCATTGGAGAAGATGTTCAGTTGAATGGTAGTTTTGGAGATTCCTATAACTGGACTCCAAATATTTTTATTGATGATAACAGTATCCCAAACCCTACCGTTAATCCAGATGAAACAACAGAATATGTTTTAGAGGTAGAACTATTAAATGGTTGTACTGATTCGGATAGTATTTTGGTCACCGTTAATGATTTGCCTTTGGTTGATGCTGGTGAGGATATAGATTACTTGTGTGATGGAGATTCAATTCAGTTAAATGCTAGTCCTGGTTTTGCATCTTATTCTTGGATTCCAACTTCGGATGTTAGCAACCCCGCTATAAACAATCCATTTGCAATTGGCGATGTCACTGCTGATTACATTGTAACGGTCACGGATTTGAATAATTGCATGAATTCGGACACTGTGAATATCATTATTAATGGAACCGTACCAACCAATGCTGGGTCAGATTTTGAAATTTGCTTGGGAGATTCGGTGCAAATCGGAGGAAGTCCAGTAGGACCGGATGGAACAACTTATCTATGGTCGCCTGCTGTACTGCTATCAGATGCAAATACTGAAAATCCTTTTGCTATGCCTACAGAAACAACCGAGTTTATTGTTCAGTCTACGAACTCTGTTTGTAATGGCACGGATACTGTACTAGTTCAGATAATTGAAGTAGATGCCCCACAGTTTGAACTTTCTTTGGTTCCTGGATGTGTTGGCCTTCAAGTCAATTTCTTTAATCAAGGAGATGAGTCTTTATCTTATAATTGGGACTTTGGAGATGGGAGTACTTCGAATGAATTCAGCCCCTCACATTTATATGCTTTTAACAACACGTATAGTGTTAGCTTAGAAGTAGAGTCGGAAGAAGCCTGTATTGCTACAACAACTCAGTCAATTAGTGCTGAGGACTTTGAAGAATATTTCCAGATTTTTGTTCCAAACGTATTTACTCCTAACGGTGATGGAGAAAATGATGTAATGGACATTAATATTCGAGGAAATATTCAAGATTGCTTGGTTTTTAAAGTCTTCAATAGATGGGGACAAGTAATGTTTAATTCAACAGGAAACAATACCAGATGGGATGGTCGTACAAATGCCGGAAAAATGGTTAATCCCGGTGTTTATTTTTATGTGATAGAATTAAATGGTCAAGTGTTCAAGGGGGATATTCAAGTCCTTTATTAATAGATATTTCAAGAGATTTATTACCTTTATTTTATTAACCTATAATCAGAATTATGAGAAAAATTTACTTTTTATTCTTAATAGCATTTTTTGGATGTTTCCTATCCTTAAGTGCTCAAAACTCAGTTGATTTAAGAAATGTGAAGGCGCCAATGCCAACAAACCTTTCTGGATATGAGTTAACTAATAATGAAAACCCTAGTATGGTGGATGATGCTGCTACTAAACCTATTCCAATTTGGAGTAAGGATGGTGAGATTTGTTCTACGGTAATCGGGACTACTACCTATGATTTACAGTCTAATGCAGCAGTGCAGAATAGATTAGTAATGACTGCAAATGGAATGTCTGCGATGTGGACATATAGTGATGAAAATAGCACAGCTGCCTCAGACAGAGGTACTGGATATAATTTTTATGATGGTTCAAGTTGGGGATCTTTTCCTACTGCGAGAATTGAAGGTTTAAGAGTAGGCTGGCCTTCTACAGGTGTTACTGGGGGAGGAAGAGAGTTTTCTATAAGCCATCCTGGTTTTACCAACATTAATATGACATTCAGAGATGGACAAGGATCTGGAACTTGGCAAGATGCATTAATTCCAACAAATGTCCCACCTGGACTTCTTTGGCCAAGAGCTACCACGGGCGGGGCGGATAACAATTCTATTCATATGATTGCAGTTTCTACACCTGTGGCAAATACGGGAGCTTTGTACAATGGTATGGATGGGGCATTATTGTATTACAGAAGTACAGACCAAGGTGACAGTTGGGATATTATAGATATGCAAATTGCTGGAACGGACTCAGCTGATTTTCTCGGTTTTGACGGAGATACATACTCAATAGCAGCGAATGGAGACAAAATAGCAATTGGCGTATATAATGACTTTGCCGATACTTTTGTTTTGATTTCTGAGGATAATGGAGATACATGGACAAAGACATTAATGGTTGATTTTCCAGTTGATAATTACGTTGTTGATACAGGAATTGATATAGATATGGATGGTATTGCGGATACTTTATCTAACAGTGATGGCTCGGGAACGGTTCTAGTAGATTATAATGGAAATGTTCATACTTTCTATGGAAATATGCGCTATTTAGATGCTGATCTTGGTGATGGAAATTTTTCATTCTTCCCATTCACATCTGGTATTTGGTACTGGAATGAATCTATGTCTGAACCCACTCAGATAGTAGGTGAAATAGATACCGATGGAGATCCTGATGTTTTAGGTTATGATGACCTAGGTGCTTATTTCGTTTCGGTTACTGGTTTTGTAAATTCTTCCGTGGATTTAGCAGGAAATATTCATTTAGCTTTCTCAAGTTTGAGAGAAGATGTTTCCAATGGTTTACAGAATTTTAGACATGTATATCTTATGTCTAGCTCCGATAATGGCGTGTCTTGGACAGAACCAGTTGATGTTACTCCAGAACTAGATGGTGATGAAGTTATTGAGTGTGTTTTCCCTACGATGGCACCATTAATTGATGATAGAATTCAGTTGATTTATCAACGAGATTTTGAGCCTGGTTTAGCGGTTCGTGGAGATATGGATCCAGTTGATTTGAATGAAATTGTACATTTAGATATTTCATTCCCACTTGTTGGTATTCACGAAAACCCAACTTTGGACGTTGACCTTCAGATATTCCCAAATCCTTCTAATGGTCAAATGACCATTGTAAGTGATTTTTCAAATGTCAGTTTCATTAATATGAATGTTATTGACCTTATGGGAAAATCCGTATTTAAAGATCAAATTTTAAATGCAAACCATACATTGGACTTAGGTCAATTGTCAGCTGGTACTTACTACATTATTTTTGAAAATAATGGCTTGCAAAAAGCGGAGAAGATTATTATAAAATAACTTTTTAAGAAAACTATAAAGGGGAGCCCTCTATACTTGACGAGATCAATGATAGAGGGCTTTTCTATGCGATTTTGAGCCATTATAAATCAATCTTATATTTGTTTTGCTTTAAAACAGAATAATATGAAATGGAAAGGTAGACGTGCTAGCTCCAATGTGGAGGATAGAAGAGGTCAAAGTTCAGGCTCTAGAAGAGGAGGAAGAATGAATGTTCCTAACCTTGGTGGAGGTGGAGGCGGTCGTAGAATGGGCTGCGGAACAATCATTCTGTTGGGAATTGCTCTTATGCTCTTTGGATCTAAGCTAGGCCTCTTTGGAGATGGGACTAATCAAATGGGTGGACAATCCTATGATCAGAATCAGCAGATGCCTGGCGATACTTATCAGTTACCTCCTGGTCCAAATGATTACAATACAAATATATATGAAGGAGAAAGTAGTCATCCACATGGAAATACGTATACCCAAAATGATGGAACTGAATTAGATGATTTTCTGGGTGTTGTTCTTGCGGATACAGAAGATGTTTGGAATTATATTTTTCAAAAACAATTAGGTAGAAATTATCAAGAAGCTGGAATGGTATTATTTAGCGGAACAACAACTTCTAATTGTGGTCATGCCAGTTCTGCAACTGGACCTTTCTACTGTCCTGCTGACCATAAACTTTATATAGATCTTTCCTTCTACAATGAAATGAAAAATAAGTTCAGAGCCCCAGGTGATTTTGCTATGGCTTATGTAGTTGCACATGAAGTTGCACATCACGTTCAAAAGCAATTGGGAGCTACGGACTATGTGAACAAGCACAGAGGTAGAGTTTCTAAGACCGTTCAAAATGAACTTTCTGTTCGTTTAGAATTGCAAGCGGATTTTTATGCAGGTGTATGGACACATTATATGGCTGTCCAGGGAGAAATTATTGAAGAAGGTGATATTAGGGAAGCTTTAACCGCAGCTAGTGCGATTGGAGACGATAGAATTCAAAAACAGTCTAGAGGGTATGTTGTTCCAGACTCTTTTACTCATGGAACTTCTGAACAGAGAATGAGATGGTTTAAGAAAGGCTTTGAAACAGGGGATATTAGACAGGGTAACACCTTCAAAATCCCCTACAATAATCTTTAGTAACAAAAAGAGAATTAATCTAATTTCTTTTGTTCAGAAGGGGATAGGGAATTTGAATTGTCTATGGTAAATGACCAACCTAAGGCACTTGTTATTTCTTTTATAACCTTTAACATTTCCATTCCTTCTTTTACGGTCTTTTGCGGAATATCATGTTCACCGATAACCCCTCTTATGGTCTCCACAGCAGTTTTATTTAAATTACTGTAGTCTTCTGCAGTAAATTTCGTAAACATACTTTTAGAAATATCATAGTACTTTACATCGGGTTCTATACTTAAAATTTCCGCATTGGGAAGTTGTGAAATGCGTAGAGCTTTTTCGCCAGTATCTAAATCAAAATGAGCCTTAGATAAATCAAAGCCCATCAGCACCTTTGCCTTTACGATAAGAATAGCTTTTTTCTCTTGAGGAATCAGATTAAAAAATGTACTTGATTTTTCTTTATGGTCAATAATCTCACTGAATTCACTCTCTGTGGTTACCAGTTTACAAACAGCTTGCACTCTTTCCAGAAGAACTGAAGCTTCAGATTCAATCATTTTGTTCTCCTTCTTCTTGAACATGAAATGATATCCTCCAGCACCAATAATCCCGCTCATTAAAGCCAACAATATTTCAGCCATTTCTATTTTTCATTAAGATTGCGTGAGCACAATATAAATAAATTTAATACCTGCTTTTATTGATTTACCTGGATTAAAGTAATCAATCATCGATATATTTATAGATGAAGTAGCTTTTGTTATTAAAGACAAGGCTGAAACTTTCTTCATCTAATGCCTCCTGATTGATAATGAAGTCAATAGAATATTTCTCACAAATTTCTTTCGCGCTAATCCTTTCGTACTTTAGTCTTTTTAAAGCCAATTGTCTTTCATGCCACTTATATATCTTATCTTTTTCTGCCGGAACAAACTTATGGATTGAAAAATTTTCTCGGCCCGATAAACGGGAAAAGCTATCGTAAAAATAACCAGTTTGCTCATTGGTGTTTAAAACAAATTGGTCTCTAGGCGAGCTTAATTCACTTGCCTTTCTAACCATTTCCCAATACTCATAATTCGAACTTACTTCTTGATCTTTTGCGATTCCCTCACTAAACTTCACTCCTCCGATAATAAAGGATAATGCAAACAGTAATATCGATAAGTGCTTATAGTATTTCTTGTAAAAATTGAGTTTTTTGACCCAGAGAATAATAGCGAACAAGAACAATAAATAACCAAAACTATTTAACCGAAAAGGATAGAATTTTAACCCAAATGAAGCGGATTTTTCCAGTAGCACTCCGTCAATAATTGAAATGAAAATATACAATACAGAAATAGAAAAACAGATAATGAACCATTGGGTTATCATTTTATTGACCCTGTTTTTCTTAAAAAATATTATTCCAATTAAAAAGGCGACAAGTACCATCAATGCATTGTCTAAATAGCGATTAACGAAAGAGTCCCAGGTAGATGCAATACCCAAATGGTGAGGAAGTCTGTAATAAACATAAATCTGATTAGCAGATAGAACGCCTGTCCCGTTGTCCGGGGAAAGAAGAGTTGGTATAAGATAGAAAAGGAAAGGGCTAATTAAGACAGCAAATAACAATGCAGGTTTAAGGTATTCTTTCCAACCACCGTTCCAAAACTCAATAAGCATTAATGCAATAAGGAACCAACCACCAACAATAATGTGAAAGTAGCAAGTAAGGACAGCCATAATTGCAACCAAATAATGTTTGCGCTTTAACCAAAAGAAAAATGCCCAAAGAAAAAAGACATATGCCATGGTTTTAGGTTCGAAGGTTCCAATTATCCATTCTTGTCCTAAAAGACTCTGTCCGGTAAGAAATATTTGAAGAACAAAAAGTCCTTCAAAAAATTTCAGTTCTATTTTTCTAAAAATTAAAACTAAAGGCAAGGAAACTAAAGCGAAATTTAATGTCCTAAATAGCAGAGCGCACAAGTCCATTTCCAGAATATTTAGAATTCCGCCAAAAAGATATTGAAAGATTAATCTTGTTCCCGGAAATTCAGTAAGAGAAAAGGAATCGGGTATCCAGCTTGGATTTGAAAATTGCTTTGCAAAAGCCAAATATTGATTTTCTCCTCCTGACATGGGAAGACTTATATAGTTCAACATCAGAAGAATAAAAACTATGAGAGCTTGAAAAAGTACGGACTTTGTTATTCGCATTTGCAAAAGGCCTTATTGATTTCAATAATACAGAGATTAGTTGTTAATTTTAAGCGATGAATTGGGAGCAATTAAAAATACCATTATTAATATCTGCGGTCATTATTTTTATCATTTCTCTGTATTCCTTTATCATAAGAACCTGGAAGTATAGAGCGAGAGTAGGGGAATATCCATTTTTGCATGGGCAAGAGACTAGAAAAATAAAGGATGAAATGACCATAATTTATGAATTACCTTATGCAGACAAGGTGAATTTGAATATTTTGGATGCTGAAGAGAACTTGGTATTTTCTTTAGTTTCTGAAAAAAAGGAAAGGGGGAAACATCAAATAACTTTTGATACCTCTGAAATGGAAAAAGGTGCTTATTTCTATCAACTGAATTGCTCCAATCAAAATAACTTAAAGCGCTTTGAAAAGGTATAGTTTCTATTTCTTTTTACTATTACTTGGAATTGCCTGTCACAAAGAAGGCCCTACTTATTTATGCCCTGGAATAGAATTTGAAATTCTCGCCTTTGAAGGTTCTCCTGTAAAAATAGAGGAGGGAGATGTGGTATATACTAGCATATTTCTAGAAGATGAAAAATTTCCCCAAGAATGGGCTAGTCAAATTTTTGTGGTCAATAATGATGAAAGTAGACTAGAGGGAAATTTAAGCAAATTTGAAGTAGGTGATAGTCTAGCTTTAATTGTGAATAATGATTATTTCCCCACTCAGTACTATTATTATGATCAAAAATTCATATTGAAAATAGACTCTTTGTTGAAACGAAAGGGTATAAAATTTAAAAAGCTAGAGGAAAGAAAGAGGTTGGAACAGGTGGAAATTGCCCAATATATTTTTTCTCATGGCTTGACATACAAAAACTATAAACGAGGTGTTTTTATTTTGGATAAAACAAGAAGAGGTAATTTTGAAAATTTGAAGTATGGAGACCCTATTGTGCTTCATTACAAAACTTACCTAATGAATGGGAAGCTAATTGCATCCTCCGAAGAAATAGGCCCAATGGAATTTACAGTTGGGCAAAGTGGACAAGTATTACCGGGCACCGCTAAGGCCATTTCTTTGTGTTCCTATGGGGATAGAATAAAGGTATTGGTTCCTTCCGATTTGGCCTATGGTGCCAAGGGTTCTGGAGCTGGTATTGTGCCTCCTTTTTCTCCATTGATTATGGAGGTGGAATGCGTTCTTCCAAAACCTAAGAGCCAAGAATAAAAATACAAGGTCTTTTATTTAAATCTATTTTGGTTTTCTCCCAATCTCCAATTGTTTTCGTTTGAATATACTCTTCTGGCTCACTTATATTTCTTGCAATGCATAGTAAAGAGTTTTTATTGCAAACATTTATCAAGTCCTCGAATAGATGTTTGTTTCGGAATGGGGTCTCCATAAATATTTGCGAAGAAGACATTCTTTGAGCGGTTGATTCTAAGTGTTGTATTTGTTTTTTTCTTTTGCTTTGATCCTTATCCAAATATCCGTGAAACTCAAAATGTTGTCCATTAAAACCACTTGCCATTAAAGCCATATAGATAGAAGAAGGACCGGGAACGGGTACAATCCTAATATTCTTTTGGTGTGCTATACGTACAATTTTAGCTCCAGGATCTGCTATGCCAGGGCAACCTGCTTCAGATAATAAGGCAATGTTTTTTCCTTGCATTGCACCTGCTAGAAATGTTTCAAGCTCATATTCCTCTGTATGTTTATTCAGCTCATGAAATATGCAATTATCTATATCTTTTTCTTTAAAGATGGCCTTCATGAAACGCCTTGCTGTCTTCGTTTTTTCTACTATGAAGATTTCAGTACTTTCAATAATGTCTTTGGTGTATGGGTTAAATAATTCAGGTCGTACATTCTCTGAGAGAGAAGAGGGTAGCATATAGAGTATTCCGGTCATGATAGTTTCTTAATCAAATTTTCACAAGCTTCATCTAAGAGATCATATACATTTTGGAATCCAGACTCTCCACCAAAATATGGATCAGGTACAGATCTATTTTCACCTGGATAGGTCATATTTAGAATGAAATCTACCTTATCCATTTCTTCTTGATGTTTGGAAACCAGTTCAACATTTTTGTAATTACTACTGTCCATAACAAAAATGTGGGTAAACTTTTGAAAGTCTTTATGAATAAATTTTCTAGAGATTAGGTTGGAAATATCTAATCCATTTTCTTTTGCATTTTGGACAGATCTGGGATCAGGAGCTTCACCGTCATGATACCCGGAAGTACCGCAAGAATCTACCTCTATTTCTAAATTTCTTTCTTCTGCTTTTTTTCTCAGAATTCCTTCTGCCAAAGGAGATCTGCATATATTACCCAAACAAACCATTAAGATTTTCATAGGACAATAATAAAACAAAAAATCCCAAGCCATTTTGTGACTTGGGATTGTACCAGTTTAAAAATTTTGATTTATGAAATACTTAATTTCTTTTCCAGATCTTCTAGGTATTTCTTGAAATTCTTGTCTGTTTCATTGAGGTTATTCACCGTTCTACACGCGTGAAGTACTGTTGCATGGTCTTTTCCACCGCAATGCATACCAATATTTGCCAAGCTGCTCTTTGTCATTTTCTTAGCAAAGTACATTGCAATTTGTCTTGCCTGAACAACTTCTCTTTTTCGAGTTCTTGACTTTAATAATTCTATTGGTAGGTCGAAATAATCACACACCACTTTTTGAATGTAATCAATAGAAACTTCACGAGCCGTATTCTTGACAAACTTGTCAATCATTTGTTTGGCAAGGTCTAAAGTAACCGCACGTTTGTTCAGAGATGCCTGAGCAATCAATGAGATTAACGCACCTTCTAGTTCTCTAATATTATTAGAGATGCTGTAAGCAAGATATTCAACTACATCTTTCGGCAATTCAATGCCATCTGCGTACATCTTTTTCTCAAGGATAGCAATTCTGGTTTCGAGCCCTGGAGTTTGTAAGTCCGCGGAAAGCCCCCATTTAAATCTAGACAAAAGTCTTTGCTCTATTCCTTGCATTTCCACTGGTGGTTTGTCTGATGTCATAATCAGTTGTTTGCCAGTTTGATGCAGGTGATTGAACACGGTAAAGAATGCATCTTGTGTTTTTTCCTTGCCAGAAAAGAATTGAACGTCATCAATAATTAACACATCTAACATTTGGTAGAAGTGAATAAAATCATTCTGACTGTTGTTCTTTATGGAATCAACAAATTGAACTGTAAATTTTTCCGAAGAAACATACAGAACAGTTTTATTGGGAAATTTATTTTTGATTTCGATCCCAATTGAGTGTGCGAGATGCGTTTTACCTAAACCAACTCCTCCATATATAAGGAGCGGGTTAAAAGCAGTTCCTCCTGGTTTTTCAGCAACAGCAAAACCAGCTGAACGTGCTAGACGATTACAATCTCCCTCTATAAAGTTTCCGAAAGTGTATTTAGCGTTTAAGTTAGATTCTACATTTAATTTCTTAAGACCAGGAATGATGAACGGATTCTTGATAGTCTTTGCTGTATTCTCCAATGGGGCAGATTGCCTTGGGTTTTTAACTGCATCAAGATTTGCCGTAGGAATTTTTACAGTATAAGGGTTAGGATTCTGATGGCTTTCCATAATGATGTTGTACTCCAACATACCTTCAGTTCCTAATTCCTTTCTAATGGTCTTCTTTAATAGGTCAATATAATGTTCTTCTAACCACTCATAGAAAAATTGAGAGGGTACTTGAATCGTTAAGACATTGTCTTGAAGCTTGATGGGCTTTATAGGCTCGAACCACGTTTTATATCCCTGAGGAGTAACATTATCCTTAATTATTTTAAGACAGTTTTCCCAAACAGAATCATGGTTCTTATTCATAGCTTAAGTAAAATTTAGTTATAACAATTCTAAAATGAACCATCAAAAAAGCAATAGGCTACCCTTTTAATGAGCGGACAAATATTTAGAATTAAAAGTTAAAAAAAAAGTATCATCTATATTGTTTATTTAAAAAGTTTTTCTCTCTGTTTTTTTTGTTCAAAGAATAACTTCATCTAGTCAATTCTATTCTATTGATTTCGTGCGCGATAACTTTTTTTTCGGGCTGATTTATTTTTTTTCATTTTTTCGAAGGTGATGTCAATTCTTCCTAAATTAATACCTGCCCAACCAACTTGATGGATCAAAACAAGCTCATTGTTGATATTTTTTTGTTCAAAAGGTTCAGATAAAAAAGTATGTGTGTGACCTCCAATAATAACATCAATATTTTCTGTTTGTTGTGCTAGAGTCTTATCGGAAATTTTTTGGCTCTTATACTCAAACCCTAAGTGAGATAGGCAAATCACGAGATCACAATCCAATTCATTCCTTAAAATATGCGCATACTTGTTGGCTTGAAATATGGGTTCAAGGTACTGTGTTTCTTTATACATCTTCTTGCTCACTAGACCATCTAACTCTATTCCTAAACCGAAGACACCGATCTTTAATTCCTCTTTGGTGAATATTTGGTAAGGAAGAGTTTTGCCACTAAGAATGGTTTCAGAAAAGTCGTAGTTGGAACATAGAAAGGGGAAATTTGCATGAGGCAACATATTGGAAAATCCTTCAATTGAATTATCAAAATCATGGTTCCCCATTGTGGCAGCATCGTACCCAATTTCTGTCATCATTTTAAATTCAATTTCCCCTTTAAAGAAATTGAAATATGGAGTGCCCTGAAAAATATCCCCCGCATCAAAAAGCAAAACGTTTTGACTTTCAGCTCTTATTTTTTTGACCATAGCAGCTATTCTAGCCAATCCTCCTTTACCGGGATACCTTGAATGATTATTGTCAAAAGGATCGATGTGGCTATGCAAATCGTTGGTGTGTAAAATACTTAAATCAATCCTATCATTTTTGGGCATTTCTAATGGTGAAAAACTACTTAATCCGATAATGCCAATAGTTCCGTAAGCACTGGTTTTAAGAAAATCTCTTCTATTCTTTAATTTGCAATCTTCCATCTAAAGCTCCTTTTATTGACTTATTGGTTTCTCCCTGTCTTTGAAAATATAAGTGAATAGCATCTCTCATTTTCATTCCAAGAATTTCTATCGATGCTCTATTGCCTTCCTGAAAAAAGGTCATCTTATCACCTCCATTTGCGAGATAGTCAGTAGTTAATACCCTATACTTTTTTTCCGTATCTATACTTTCACCGTTTACACTTGCTTCAAAATTGTCTTTGTTGTGTAAGATTCTAATGCCAGAAATAGGTTCTCCTCCACTTATTTTCAGATAATTGATCAATTCAAGAATTCCTTCAGGAGCTAATGTGACAACTACCAACTCGTTTTCAAATGGCATCAACTCAAATACATTACCTGTTGTTATCTCTCCACTTGGTAAACTTGCTCTGAGTCCACCAGTATTCATTAAGCAAAAATCTATCGTCTCAATGCTATTTTTTTGGCATAATTCATTTCCTATTTCCAGACAAAGATCAGCCACCAAATTACCTAATTCACTTTCGGGTCTCCTCTTGGTCATAGCCATTTCGCTTTGACACAATACGGTATTCATGCTATTGCCTAGTTCTCTTCTAAATGGAGCTATAATTTCCTCTGAAGAAGAATTGGCATTATTATCTGTATTGACTTCTATTGGCTCAGCTTTCGTTTTTACAACAACGTATTCATAAGAACAAGCTGAAAAAAAGATCAGACCTGAAACCAGCAATAGATTTTTTTTCATCACATTCACAGTATAAATTTCGAAAATTAAATTCTATAAATACTAAATAGATGTTAACATCAGAAACGAAGGTGCGAGTGAGATATGCAGAGACGGATCAAATGGGTTTTTGCTATTATGGAAATTATGCAATCTATTTTGAAGTAGCGCGTGTAGAGGCCATTAGGCAAATTGGATTGTCTTATAGCAAAATGGAAGAGCAGGGAATAGCAATGCCCGTATTGGAATATTCTATTAAATACTTTAAACCTGCTCATTACGATGAAGAGCTAACCATAAAGACCAAGGCCGAGATAAAAGGAATGAGAATTTATTTTGAATATGAAACATTCAATGAAAAGCAGGTTCAAATTAACGCTGCCAAAACCACCTTGGTTTTTATTTCAAAAGACACATTAAAGCCCGTAGAACCGCCTAAAGAGTTATTGGAAAAATTTAACTAACCAATTGCCATTCTATACCAAAAGTATTTTCAAGAATTCCTTTAATTTCATTACTATTACTCAAACGAACTCGGATAACTATTTCACAAAGCGTTTGAAAATCTCTTTTGATAACATTGAGGTTTTTTCTCTTTACCAAGTTCATTACCTCATTCATCATCTTATAGCTAAAGGTGATTGAAATATCTTCAGTGATAAAATTCTCTATAATCACACCATTTAGAATAGCTCCCTCCGCAGATGTTTTATAAGCTGATATCAAACCGCCAACACCTAATTTAGTTCCTCCAAAGTATCTTACCACTACAATAAGGCAATTAGTGAGTTCATATTTAGTAAGTTGACCTAATATGGGTTTACCTGCAGAATTAGAAGGTTCACCATCATCGTTAGCTCTAAATGGTTCACCTTTTGGTCCAAGCCTCCAAGCATAACAATGATGTCGGGCATCGTGATATTTTTCTCTAAGTAAGTTTAAGGAATCCTTAATTTCCTCTTGATTATTCACATGAAAACAATGCGCAAAAAATTTGCTGCCTTTTTCCTTATAAAGAGATTCAGAATCACTCTTTATTGTTTTATATGTGTCCTTAATTGACAAGAATAATACTTATTGAAATGATACCGATTACAAGCCCAATGATATTGGTAAGTGACAATTTTTCGAGAAATAGGATAATAGCCAAAATTGCGGAAGTCGCGATTATTCCCATATTATTAATTGAGAAAACAGAAGACTTTACCAGATCTGGAGATTCTAAGGCCTTTATCAAAAAGTAAAGAGAACCATAGTTGACGGTCCCAAGAATGGTGCCGCCTATCAAGCTTCTATAATTAAAAGAATATTTCCTGCTCGCATATTGGTATATAAGTATACTTAAACCTATTGTTCCAGTTATAGCAAAGATGGATGGAATAAATAATTGTTGATCAATATTGGTATGAAGATACTCTTGTTCAGCGTACCCAATAAAAAAATCTATTGTGCCCGAGCCTAAAAATAGAATTACTGGTAAATACCAAAATCGATTGTCCCATTTAGAATCCTTTCTGGTTGTTGTCAAAAAAACTGCCAAGCAAGCCAAGATAATTCCAAAAATCTTTAGAGCAGTGGGATTGTCATCATCATTCAGGAAAATAAAGATTCCGATAGGAATAACCATGCTCATTTTTGAAGCTACTGATGAGGCAGTTACAGATAATTTTTGGGCCGTTAAAGCCATGCAAAAGAATATGGAAATAAATAGTAATCCTTCTATGGAAGCAATCCATAACCAATCTTTATCCAAAGAAAGAACATTTCCATAGTCTATATTGGGATTATCGAAGAAGAAGAAAATAAAGCCGAATAGTGTTGCGGTTATATAGTTGAATACAATTGCTTCAAAAGTTCTGGCTTTGTAAATATCTAAGTATTTAAATACAACATAAATTAGTGAGGAGAATAAGATGGATAGAGCCAAAACTAGCATTGGCCCAAAAGTATAAATTCAAAAAGGAAATTTCTTCAAGATCAAATATTGTAATGAAGTATTGATTAAAATTAATGAATGAAATAATCCCATAATCTTAATCATCTCTTTCTCGAAATTTATATTTTGGGCATTATAAGCCCTTAAATTTCTTTTAACCTTTAAATACATTTTGACCTGACTATGAAGAACCTATTCGATTTTAAACATTTTAAAGGGGACTTGCTTGGGGGAATAACTGCTGGTATTGTAGCTCTTCCTTTAGCATTGGCTTTTGGATTGCAGTCGGGACTTGGCGCAGAAGCAGGGCTATATGGAGCTATTTTTATTTCATTTTTTGCTGCTCTTTTTGGGGGAACCAATACACAAATATCTGGTCCTACAGCTCCAATGACTGCAGTAAGTATGGTGGTGATCTCGGGAATAATTGCTGCAAATGAGGGCAATTTAGAAAAAGCTATTCCCTCCATATTGATTGTATTTCTTTTAGCTGGTCTCATGCAAATAGTCATTGGGTTTTTAAAGGTGGGTAAGTATATAAGATATATTCCTTATCCTGTCATTTCCGGGTTTATGACAGGAATAGGAGTTATCATACTCATTACTCAAATTCTTCCCATGCTGGGTTATTATCCAAAAGAAGATGTTGAGTTTGTCAATTCATATAAACAGGAAGCTGAAGAAGTTATTTTAGAGCGTATTTTAAGAGATGAAGCGGAGGAAGGTATTTTGGTTTTGGAGCATTTCGAAGAGACTATTAAGAGGGCATGTGAAATCACAGAAGATCAAATCACAGCTGAATCTGAGGTCTTGGCAGGTGCAGAATCTTCAGGCGTATTGGGCTCTTTGAAAATGTTGAAACGGGCTTTGAAGAATATTAGCATGAAGGATTTGTGGATGTGTCTTATCACAATATTCATTATTTACGGATTTAAGCGAATTACCAAGGTAGTTCCCAGTACATTAGTAGCGTTACTGGTGGTCACTCTTGGAGCCTATTTAATTTTAGGACCAAGTGCTTATAGAACCATCGGTGAGATGCCATCAGGTTTTCCTAAACTTAAATTCGAGATTTTTGCAAGCTTTAAGATCGGTGATATAAGCCCTTACATTTTTACGGCCTTAATGCTGGCATTGCTAGGAGCAATTGATTCTTTATTGACCTCAATTGTAGCCGATAATCTTACAAAAACGAGACATAACCCTGATAAGGAATTGGTAGGCCAGGGAATAGGAAATTCTATAGGTGCACTCTTTGGAGGAATTCCAGGAGCGGGAGCAACCATTCGAACGGTAGTTAATATAGATGCAGGAGGTAGAACAAGATTGTCAGGTATGATAGCAGGAGTGCTTTTGCTGTCAATAATGTTGGTATTAGGGCCTTTTGCATCGCAAATTCCTGCAGCAGTTTTAGCGGGAATACTTATAACGGTCGGAATTGGTGTAATGGATTATAAAGGTCTGCGTCATGCAAAGGACTTACCGATAAGCGAGGTTATTGTTATGATACTTGTTTTGGTATTGACGGTGTTCCTTGGTTTGGTTGAAGCGGTAATCATTGGTGTTCTTCTTTCTTGTTTATTGTTCATGAAGAAAGTTTCAGATGTTGCTGAAGACAGAACCGAGTCTGCTGAACTTCAAGAGTTTTCAATAGAAATGCCCTGGATAGATGAAGGCGATATTATTCAGAGAGTGGGCAACCAAGTCTATATTAAACACCTTGATGGTCCTTTGTTCTTTGGCTTTGCGTCTCGGTTTAACGATATGGTAAAAGCCTTGCCAGATATTAAGATTGTGATCATTAGAATGGATAAAGTTCCCTATGTAGATCAGTCTGGTTTGTACGCCATGGAAAATGCAATTCAAGAACTTCATGCCCTAGGTATAAAGGTCATTTTTACAGATGTACATGGTCAACCCAGAGATATGTTTGAGACCTTTGAACTTATTCCAGGTCTTGTTCCCGAGGAACTTTGTTTCGAAACTTTTAAAGAAGCTTCTGACTGGCTAGAAGAGTATTTAAAGACAGATAAAGCGCAGGGGCTTTTTGGAAAGATTGAATAATTCATTTATGAAATAATAATTTTAATGCATCTTCATTTATATAGAAGACCTAAAATTATGTCCACTATTACCAAACATCTTTCTTTAAGCTTATTTATTTTCTTTTTTATTTCGAATTTATATGGACAAAAACCAAATGCTGCCATACAGGACTATGCGAGCTACACCTATATTTCTAAAGTAGAAGAAGAGTATGTTTCAAAAGTCTTTTCAGGAAAAACTAAATTTAGCTTAGAAAAAATTCCATTTTTGAAGTTAGATTCATTTCCAAATGATTCTATTCATCTGTTTCCAGATCTAACTTTCGGACATTATCTATTGAAGTCCGTTACAGGACATAATGTGGACCTTGAAATAATTACGGTGAATGATCTTGCAGTTGAGTGGATAAAAAATAAAAATCATTTATCTTTTTTTATTCATAGGAAATCAAATGCATCTGTGGCTCAGAATTTAGAGGTTTTCTTCAATGATGAGAAGCTAAACTTCAATACAAGCACTGAGCTTTATGAATTAAATAAATATAGTAATAAAGGAATTCTAAAAATCTTGGATAAAGGACAGGTTTTCTATTATCAAATTGAACCTGATTACTCCAAAACATCATTTTGGCGAAAACTGGCTTACCTTCCTGTTATTAAGCAGTTACACCTTTTTCCAAGAAGGTTGTATAGAAGTGTTATTCAGGGATATCCAATTAAAAATAAGAGATATAAAGAAAGTAAGGGATATATCGTTCTGAGCCAGCCAAAATATAAACCAAATGATACTTTAAAGTTAAAGGCTTTTGTTACCGATGGTAAGGGAAAACCAAAACGAAAAAATTTAGATGTTTTTCTCTACAATTATTATTTCAATAAAAAGAATGTGAAAATTGGTGAGGTAAGTTCTTCTGGAGGAGCATATACTTTTGAATTTGCTTTGAATGATTCCTTAGAAATTGATAGAAACTATGATATTTCATTAGTAAATAAAAAGGGGAGAGAAATTCTTGAAAAAACATTTAAGCTGGAAGAATATATTTTAGACGAAGCAATTTATGAACTTGGTTTAAGTGGAAATGAAAATAAATCCTTTGGAAAGGGAAATCCAATTAGAATTGTTATCACTGCTAAGGATATTAATGGTCTCAGCCTCTTTGATGTTAAGGCTAATCTAAAGTTAAAGCTTGATGAGATTTACAGTTCAGAACAAGATATTTACGTTTCAAATGAAATATGGAATAAAGAAGTAAATATTGATCCTATTGGTGAAACCATCATAACTGTTCATGACAGTATTTTACCAAATATTAAAGGTAGACTCAGGCTGGAGGCTAAATTTGTGAATGCAAATAATGAGATTCAAACAAAACAAAAAATACTTACAATTGGGGATGACCTAATTATCCTTGACCATGAAGTAAGAAATGATAGTATTTTCTCTAACTGCATAAAAGATGGGCTGAATCAAAATGCAGGCAAACTCATAGAAATATTCGAAGGAAAGGTGAAAGAAACAAAAAGGTTTTATCATCTATACAACTCTTGGCAAAACTCTGTAAACCCACTATTTCAGAGCAATGATTTTAATGTTAGGGATATTTCTTTTCCTTTTCAAGAAAAAATAAATCCTGCAGCAAAGGCTTATGAAGTAAAATGTTTGAATAAGACAGCTATAATTAAGGATGAGCTAAAAGCTAATATGGATATATTCTTTTTCAAAAAGAGAGATTCTATCTATTTTAAAATCTATAACCCTTTTAACAGGGAGATAAGATATACGCTCTATAAAAACGAAAATAAAATTTCACAGGGATTAGTATTGAATATTGATACCGTTTGGCCTACGGAATATAAAGACAATCTGCATTTAATCTATAGTTATTTAGATAAAGGAGAATTGGTTCAAAAACAAAAGAATGCTTACACTTTTGAGAATGAATTAGAAGTGGATATTGATCAAGCTTCTCAAATTTATCCAGGGCAAAAAGTAAAAACCAAAATAGCGGTGAGAGATTATCAGGGAAATCCTGTTGAAGGAGTTGATTTAACAGCATTAAGTTACAATGCGCTTTTCAAGGAGAATGATCTTCCCAGTATTCCTTATTTTGGAAGTGCTGAGAAGGGCAGAAGAATAAAACCTGGAGCCTATACAAAACCTAATTACAGAAAAGAAATTGGATTAAAAAGAAAGAATAATTTTAAGTCTCTAGGAATAGACAGTTTACGGTACTATGAATTGAAATTTCCAGAAGATGGGATTTTAGTTACAAATGAGAAGGTATCCGATAAACTATTTGGACGTTTAGCGGTTCATCTACTTTCTGATTTTGGCTACCATCAAAGACATTCCAATATTTATGCGAATGATTTGCTTGTCTATAGCCCAGTATTCGACAATTCAATGCCTGTTATTCAAATTTCAAATGGTGTTTACGATATAAAGGTTCTTACAGATAATTATGAATATGTGTTTAAGAATGTTGAAATTCAAACGGGAATAAGAACAGATATTTCATTAAATATTTCGAGCCCGATAGCCCAACAATTTAGAATTGATAGAGCTGAAAAAGGAAAATTTAGCAAAACAGAATTAAGAGATATAAGAAGTAAAACTTTTTCTTTTTGGGACTTTGATAAGAGTATAAATTTTATTTCTCAAAATGGTCGAGTTATTTTCTCAAAAGAAAACTGGAAAACTAGAAAAGACTTTGGACCTATTTTGGCTGGTGAATTGTTTCTTCATTTTAAGAATGGAGATGTCCAGAAAATTAATTTCGATTCTTCATTAATTTATTCCATTGGGAAGGAAGAAATAGTCCTTATAAAAAAACCATCCTACGATTTCAGGAAACAAAGGAATATGAAGAAGGGCATTCCTTTTGAGATAGAGTTTGTAGATTTCAATGAAAGGATTAATAGAAATAATTGGGATAGTTCAAGATTTATTAAAAAACATCAAATAAAAGTCGGTAAAGGTAATGCTAAGATCAGTATAGATTTAAATGGGTTGGATGAACCAAAAGTTGTTCGATACCTAAATTTAATTGAACCCAATGCGGACTATTTTATTCCCGGTTCATCCCTAACCAATAAAGTGATAGAGGGAAATTATTTAGTTGAATTTATTTATAGTGATACTTTAATTTATCGAAGTGACACATTATACTTAAAGGATAATGGGGTAAATTATTTTGTATTGGATAGCAGTAGTTTTAAAAAAGTAAATCATCTACATAAGAGGCTAAGGGGCTTAAGTTTCTATAGTTTAGAATCAGACACTACTTATACTAAAATTGAAGAGTATAAACTCCCGTTAAGCTCAAATGGATCTCAAATTAAGGGGAGAGTTTATTCATTATTAAACGATAAGCCCATAGATGGGGCAAGAGTTTATTTAACGCTAGAAAATGGCCAAATAAGTAATTTAAATGCAGAGACTGATTCATTGGGTTATTACATATTGAATAATATTCCGAATGGAAACTATGGAGTCCTGGTTGATTTTATTGGGCATGAAATTTACTATGAAGAGGGAATAGAAATTGAAGAATCGGGAACATATTTCGTTAAGGTTAAATTAAGGCAAGAACCAGAAATAAGGAGTTCTGGGAATGGGGGTTTAAATGAATGGCGCCCAAAATTAAATATAAATTCGCACCTTTTTGATAGTATTGGAATAGTAAGAGGTGAAAGCGATTTGGCTACCAATCTTTTATCCAACTCAAATTATAATATTTCTTTTGATCGAGCGAATTCTTCTCTTGCTTCCGTTCAAAGGAGTTCCGTTATTATTAGAGCTGAACGTTCTTTAAAGGGAGTTAGAAGAAAGCGTCCTCGCACTCTTGGAGCTTTTGCGACTGGTCGCACAGTTAATCCAATTTTTTACAATAGACTTGATGATGAAGAACTTGAAGAGATAGTTGTTTCTGGCTATAGCTATAGTAAAACCCTTCGAGAGGAGCAGATTAAACCTCAGATTTCTTTAGATTCTAGACTTGATTTAGGTTTTCCCAATCCGCAATTGCCCCTTCGTGAGAACTTCAGAGACCATGCAATATGGGAGCCAAACTTGCGAACCGATGAAAATGGAGAAGCAGTTTTTGAAACCATATTCCCAGGTAATATAACCAAATGGAAAACAGCTGTTTTAGCTATGAACGACAGGAAGCAAAGTGGCATAGCACAAATAGAAACTCATGCACTGAAAGAAGTTTTTGCTCAATTGAACCTGCCAAGGTTCTTAATTCAAGGAGATGAAAGTACCGCAATTGGAAAGATTTCTAATTATTCAAAAGATGCAAGGCATTTAGATGTTCAATTAATACAGAATGAAAATCTGATATTTCAAAAAGATACGCTTATTGAAAATTCAATAATTAATAAAATACCATTTTCTGCAATTGATTTAGGAGAGCTAGACTTTAGCTATCAGTTCAAAGAAAAAGATGGTTTAAGTGATGGAGAAAAAAGAAAATTCAACGTGCTAAGAAAAGGTTTGGAGTATTTTAGAGGTGATATAAAAAGGTTAAAAAAGGACACAAATTTTACAATTTTCGCTTCGGACACCCTGAATAATAATGTTTTAAGTTTTTATAGTAATTCCTTGGATGTTTTGAGGGAGGATGTAGATTATTTAGTCAATTATAAGCACAATTGTAATGAACAAATTGCCTCTCGATTGAGAGGCTTATTGGTGAAAAGGGAATTACTTGACAAGAAGGATTTTAGAGTTGATCGCCAAATTAGAAAAGAAATCAAGAGCTTGGAAAAGAACATGTCTGATGATTTTGGTTGGACATGGTGGGGGAGAGGTTTTTCAAATCCATGGATCAGCGCTTATGTCATTGAAACATTTGAAAAAGCTGACAAAATGGGGTTCAATATCAGTTATGATGTGAAAAGGTCAGTACAGCAATATTTAAACAATCAGTACAATAGGGGCTCAGTTTCTGATCAGCTAAGAATATTGAAGCAAATGTATTCATATAAAACAGCTAATTGGATTGAAAATGAGCTATTAAAGATTGATCCTGAAAAATTGGACTTAGCAGATAGACTTATCTTCATTAGATTAAAACAACTTGTAAACAAAGAGTTCGACTTGAATTATGTTCTTGATAAAAGAAAAGAAACTGTTTTGGGTTATTCCTATTGGTCAGATGGAAATGAAACATGGAATAAATCGGATATACAAACTACTCTCCTCGCACATGAGATCATAAATGAAATAGACTCATTGTCAGGTATAACATCCTCCATAGAAGAATATGTAGTTCAGGAAAAATTAAAAGGACGTACTTTCAATACTATTGAAAGGGCAGATTTGATAAGCTTGTTGTTATATAAAGAAAATAAAGATCAATATGGTGGAGAAGTGAAGCTTAGTATTTCTGGAGAACTTGAACGCAATATTGCTCATTTCCCAACAAGCATTGAATTAGCGGAATTAAATCAGAACATCAATATTGATTATTCTGGAAATCAGGAAATCATATACTCTATGCAGTATAGCAAATGGGATGAAGATCCCGATATTGATGATGAAATATTCAATATTCAAACAACTTTTCAGGAAAATGGAAAAGAGGTTGATGAATTGAAAGAAGGTGATTTCTCAGAAATTGTAGTTGGATTGGATTGTAAAAAAGAAGCAAGCTATATTATGCTTGAGATACCCATACCAGGTGGATGTGTTTATGCAGATAATAGTTCAGAAAGAAATCCTTTTGAAGTTCATAGAGAGTATAAAAAGGATAAAGTGATTATTTATTTCAAAACATTGAAAACGGGTAATCATGAATTACGCGTTAAACTTCAGAATAGGTACAAGGGAAATTATACATTGAATCCTGCTAAAGCTGAACTCATGTATTTTCCATCCAAAAATGGATGGAACGATTGTAGGAGCATTCAAATTAAATAGTAATTCATATTTGAACACCGGAATTTTTATTTGGTTTGCTGTAATAAGATTTTCTATTAACCGTTCCATACCACCTATCGAATTATATAGATAATTCAAAACTGATAATTGATTGACACCGTAGATTATATTGAAACTATTCTGATTATTTTTAAAACATAACCCGTGGTCAAGAATAAGTTGATATGGAGATTCTACTCCATTTTTTTTACGTTGTGTATTTTTAGTTCTATTTCCTTTGGACAAACAATTGGTGCTGGAGATGCCATAGAGTTTGATGGATTTAATGATTATGTAGAATTGCCGGATATTATCAATAATGGGGATTTTACTATTGAATTTTGGTTCTATCCCAATGAAGATAAATGGAGGGGTGTCTTTCTAGATTTGTCGCAAGTAGGTGGGTTTGGCCTGGGAAGAAAATATTTCTTTATCGATGGTAGACAGAATAGATTGAGGTTTGCTTTTGAATCTGCAAATGATGCCGATGTTCAAGTATATGCCTTCAGGAAATTTGAACCAGGACAATGGTATCATGTGGCTTGTGTGGGAGGTTTTAATAGAACAGATAGGCATAGAATTTATATAAATGGGAGAGAAATGTCATCGAGCGGTATAAACACAGATGGCAAACCCACATCATTTCCACCCAACATAAGATTGGGTGATAATCAATCCAATTACATTGTATCAAATTTTGCTTTTCCAGGAATGATAGATGAGTTCAGAATTTGGTCTGATGAACGAACCGAAAAAGAAATAAAAGAAAATTCATGTAGGAGGCTTAGCGGAAATGAGGATAATTTGGAATGTTATTATATTTTGGATGAAGCGACAAATGTGATTTCAGGTATTAAGGATTTTTCTGGAAATTCTAATAATGGTACCATGCATAATATGTCTTCAGATGACATCAAACTTTCCTCCGCACCTGTTGGTGACGACTGCAGGTATTTGGAAAATCCAGGCTCAAAGACCATATTAGGTATTTCAAGTCCTTATGGTGATGAATTTAATGTGAAGGGAACAGCTGGTTCAGCAGATGCATTGGTAATATATAGAGTAGATTCATTTCCAAATGCAACATCTCCTCCTGGGACACAAACTGCGCTTTCACAGGAAGTGTATTATGGAGCAAAGGCTTTAAATTCAAATGGGTTCACCTATAGTGTGCTTTATAATTATGAAGGACATCCTGGGATTGTTGTTGAAGAAGATTTGGAATTAGCCACTAGAGAAAGCAATGCTGATCCAAATTGGACGCAGCAGAATGCCAGTTTGGATGTCAACACAAATACCTTAATACTCACTGGACAAACTGGAACCGAATTTATTTTAGGAACAACAGGTTCTAATAATACCTTACCAATTGAATTAATAAGTTTTGAAGCAGAAGTAAAAAATGAAAAACACATTGAGCTAAACTGGCTTACCGCAACTGAACACAATAATGATTATTTTACCATTGAACGCTCTGAAAATGGATTCGATTGGAGTGATATTTCAAGAATAGAAGGATCAATAAACTCATCATCTATTATATCGTATTCAACTATAGATTATGAGCCCTTAAAAGGCCATTCCTATTATAGATTAAAGCAGACTGACATTGATGGTCAATATTCATATTCAAATATAGTTACGGTCAACTTTGATCAGAATAATATTTTATACGCATACCCAAATCCAACGAATGGAATTTTGACAATAGTAGGAGCTAGGAAGAGTCTAGAAAAGATTAAAATATTCAACGCAATAGGAGCGGACATAAGCTCTCAATTGATTTTTAGAAGAATGGGGGAAGAAAAGATGGAGGTTGATCTGAGTGAGTTTAAAATGGGATTCTATTTTATTAAATCCGAAAATTTTTCTCTGAAAGTGCTAAAGAATTAAGTAGAGTATGGTTAGGGCAATTTTTTTGAAGAACAAATAACCCTCATGCTCTTTTTTTAAATTTTTTTATTACCTTTAGTTCGAAGACAACCAACGCAAGTACCAAATTTTCGAAATCTATTTTTGGCAATTATTAACCTTAAACAAAAGCCATGAAGAATAGATTCTTTCATTTACACCAGCAAGAAAATTCTTTAATTCTAGTTTATTCATTTCGAATCAAAATCGAATCATTCATTCGTGCTTTCAATTATTTAGTAAGGATAAAAAGAGAATAGTTCGGTTCATTTAATGTTAAAACTTTGCATTGACTAAGAGTAAACGCGTGTATTGTTTGGTTTAGGAATATATTTTGAAACCTAGATAGCCCTGGCTTGGTTGTTTTTATATTTGTGCATGGACAAGCGTAATCTCACGGGTAGATTTAGAAAAAATATAAGACTAGCCGCAGAAGTTGAAATTGTGCAGAAAGCACATCAAAGGACAGGAGAACTTACACATGGTTTTGTATTGAAAATACTGACGAAATCCGGTCAACATCCTCATGGAATTAAAGTGCAATTGGAAAGCGGAGAGGTCGGTCGGGTTAAAAATGTTCTCGGTTATGCTGAAGATTAATTGATGCTTGAGGCCTTTATAAACGTGTTATAATTCTCAATTGGCAATTGATTTTAATATACTTGCAAAGAATTTGGTGATTTCATTGCGCACAATGAAATTTAAAAGGGAATTTGGTGAAAATCCAGAACTGTTCCCGCAGCTGTAAGCTCGAAGAGATTCTTTAATATCAGACCACTGCTATTTGCGGGAAGGTTTAAAGAAAGAGTAAGTCAGAAGACCTGCCAATTCACATTTGAAATTCCTTGTTCTCGGGATAAGTGATGAGGAGTGTAATACAAAAAGAATCAGATAGGTTCATAATGTTTTTTAGATATGCAACAATATGGCTTGCAATGCTGTGCCTTTCTTTGAGTTCATTTGCTCAAAAGGATACTGTACATTTAGCAGAGGTTGAGGTGATTGATTCACTTTACAATCTGGATAACCTGCACAAGACTTTTGGTAGCATTTCAGAAAACCCGGCTCTTGATGCAAGGGTAAACTTGAAAACAAACGGACCTGAAAGTTTAAGCACTCTAAATTACAGAGGTGGAAGTTCCTCCCAACTATCAGTCAGGTGGAATGGAATCTCTATCAATAGTCCAATGCTGGGACAATTGGATGCCTCGCTTGTCCCATTTAATCTATTTGAAGAAATCAATATTTCACCAACCGCTGAAGACAAAGCAAATGTTGGGATTTCTGGAGATTTGAATATAGTAAGCACATCTGAGAATAAGGAAAATAGTATTTCGCTGCTGTTGGGATCAAAGTCTTTTAACCACAAAACCATACAAGGAGAAGCGAATGTCAGCTTTAAATCCTATACTGGAAGTATAAAGGCTTTTAGAAAAACTGGACTCAATAATTTTAGAATACCCAATGACGATGTAGCCCTATTTCAGAGGCACGCAAAGTTCACTTATACGGGGCTATTAATTTTCCAAAATTTTCAACTTGGAAAGAAAGATCAAATTGAGACGCATTTCTGGACGCAGGATAGAAATAGCCAATTACCTCCTCATATACTTCAAAATACCAGTCAGTCACATCAATTTGATAATTTCATTAGAAGTCAGTTGAAGTATACACATACATACCGCAAAGGTCATGTGGCTTTGCAACTGGCTTATGCAAACGATGATAATCACTTTATAGATTCACTTAACGCAATTGATGCACTAAACCATTTTGAGCAATATGACGCTAGACTATTACACGAAACCCATCTAAAGGAAGACTTACGCATTTCTGGAAATTTGTCTTTTAGCCAGCAAGAGGGATCAAGTGAAAACTATATCGAAACCATTAGCAGAAAACTTCTTGAGAATAATTTACGCTTAGTAAAGCAAAATAGAAAATCGCAGGCATCCATTATTTGGGGAACATTATGGGAAGATGAGTTACACCATTCTTTTTCGTTTGAGTATAGCTGTCTACTGGATAAAACATTGCGCATTACAGCTATAGCTGGAAGAAATTTTCGTCTGCCAAGTTTAAACGAACTTTACTGGAGACCTGGAGGAAATAGTGACTTGAAAACGGAGAATGCACACTCATTTGAACTCAAAATTCAACAGGCAATAAGAAAGGGTCGTTCACTTATCAAACCTGAGCTATCTCTATACCTTAGAGAAACTACAAACTGGATTCTTTGGAATTTTAATCCTCAAAATTTTATATGGTCCGCACAAAATATAAATGAGGTGAAAACTATGGGAATGGATCTGAGAATACCTACAGTTATTCGCTTTAGTGCTAAAACACATAATAAGCTTGATGTTTCAGCTTCTTTCATTTCATCCGAATTTCAAGATGCTCATGAATTACCGGATATAGAAAAAGGAGATCAAATCCTTTATACTCCAAGGTTCGCTTTGGGAATAGTAAATGAGTTAAGAGTGAGAACGTTCTCCATTGAAAGCATCTACCAAATAAGATCAGATAGCAGGGGAGTGCTCTACCAAATTGACGATTATTCCCTGTTTCATCTTGCTTTAGGAAAAAGAAATTACATAGGAAATACATCAATAGAAATAGAATTTGCAATGCGGAATGCATTCAATACAAGATATGAAAGGGTAGAGCGCAGACCTTTACCAGGAAGACATTATACATTAAATATTAAAGCTAATCTTTTTAAGAAATGAGAAAAATAGGAATATATACGGTGCTGTTATTTTTAGCGCAGGTGAGTTGGGGACAAATAAACTGTGGTTTTGAGAATATCACACTTACGTCAGAATCATTTAATAATAACAGCCCTACAGGAGAATTTGAATGCGATAATGTATCCGTTTTCAACTCTTTTAATGAACAGTATATGTTTTGGTCTGGTTGGGCTATTTCAAACATAACTGATAATATGACACCAGGTTTGGGCAATCAATATGCGTCAAGAGCAGGCTCTGGAGACAATTCAGAAAACTATGCGGTTACCTTTGCATTTTCAGGAAGTATCTTGCGTTTAGATCAAAGGAGTGAAGTACAGTCTGTTTCAATTAGCAATGGTGCTTACCCTTATTTCTCAATGTTGGAAGGAGATGCATTTGCAAAAAAGTTTGGTGGTGAGAGTGGAGATGATCCCGATTTTTTTCAATTGAAAATACAGAAGTATTTAGATGGTTCTTTAGGTTCAGAAGAAGTTACCTTAATGTTGGCGGACTATACTTTTTCAGACAATTCTCAGGACTTTATTTTGGAAGATTGGAGCCAGGTAAATTGTGAAAGCCTGGGATTAGCGGATAGTCTTTTGTTTACGTTAAGTTCTTCTGATAATGGTGCTTATGGAATGAATACACCAGCCTATTTTTGCGTTGATAATATTGTTAGCCTTCCTGAACCAACAAGTCTTGAGGAAATTTCTTTGAATACCATTCAGATTTACCCAAACCCTGCAAAGGATGCATTTTCAATAGTCTCTGAGGAACAAGCTCAATTAAGTATATATGATTTAAAAGGAAGAGAAGTTTACGCTATGAATTTAACGCAAGGATTGAATAATATAGAAAATGAACAACTGGAAACAGGAATATATATATGTAAGATTCGAGGAAGTTATGGAATAGTATCTAAGCGATTAATCATTCTTTAGAAGCTTTAGATACCGTTGGTCAAGCCATTATTAACTTGGTCATAAATAATGTTAGCCAAGGAATTATTTTCGGATTTTTAAGTATGATTTTAATAGCCGTATTACTTCCTTGGCTTTCTTTTTTTCTTAGAGGAAAGATTCTTGCCGGTTTGTTTTGCTTAATACTTCAACTCACCATTTTGGGTTGGTTACCTGCAGCAATTTGGGCAGTTGCAGCGAGAATTGATGGAAAGAATAAATCGCGTTTAAGAAAAATGGAAAAACGTGTTCTGAATGAATGTTAACGTAATATTTCAGCTTTAGATTTCACCCATTTAACCTCCTCATTTCTCTTTAACCAGGTTTCCTGTCTCTTGGCGTATCTGCGTGTATTTTTTTTGATTTCCTCTACACATTCTTCCCAAGAAAATTTTCCTTCTATGAATGCAAAAAGATCTTTATAACCTACAGTATTCAAAGCGTTCAAGTCTTTAAATGGGTAGAGCTCTTTTGCCTCATCCAACCATCCGGCATCTAACATGATATCTGTTCTTTGGTTGATTCTCTCATATAAAAGCTCTCGATTCATTTCTATGGCATGATATGAAATATCGAAAGCTCTTTTCGTTTTTTCCTTGGAATGATAAGAAGAAAATGGACGGCTCGAACAACGGAAAACTTCAATGGCCCTGATTACTCTTTGAGGGTTAGCTCGGTCAACTTTTTCATAATGAACGGGGTCTATGTCTTTCAGTTCCTTAACTAAACTGTCCAAGCCTTTGGTTTGTAGTTCCTTATTCAATGACTTGCGAATCTCAAGGTCTCGAGGCACATAATCAAAGCCATAGCAAACTGCATCTATGAACATTCCCGATCCACCAGCCATTACCATTTTATCGGCTTTCTTAAAATATTCATCCAGAAAGCTGAGAACCTCTCGTTCAAAGTGCCCTGCGGAATATTCGTCATGAATACTCAAATTGTCTACGAAATAATGTTTAACCTCTGCTCTTTCAGCAGCATTGGGTTTAGCTGTCCCAATTTCCATTTCACGATAAAATTGTCGGCTGTCCGCGGAGATTATTTCCGTTTTAAAATGCTTAGCAACATCAATCGCCATAGATGTTTTGCCAGATGCAGTAGGGCCAGCAATAACAATTAATTCAGGCATTAAATATCCAGATTGTCGATATCCTCAAAACTCTCCATGTCCCAATCATCACCAGCATCTCCAAAAGGATCATCACCTATTCCCGCCATTGGGTCTTCATCCAATTTAAATTCAGCCAGATCCATCTCTGCCGATTCAGATGGGGGAGTACCAAATTCAGAAACCACTTGGGGTAATTGTGCATCATCAGCAAAATCTTCAATACCCATCATTTCAATCATAAAAATTTTCATGTTCAGAAAATCATAGATATATAGAAATTTATCGCCAGCCTGTTCGAAAACTTCGCTTAGAATAGTCTCTTTCATCAATTTCCCTTCACCCTCTTTTTCAAACATATCCATGAGCGGAAATTCTTCTCCTCTATCCCAATTATCATTGCTGCGGTAGAAAGAAGCCATTTGCTGACCGCTAAAGGCATAACTATTTAGAATAGTATTATGAAAATCCTCAAGAGAGCAACTAGGATCTAAGACCACATCTCTAAAAACAATTTCCTTACCGTCTAGAACTACTCTAAATTTAAAGACTTTCATGGGGCTAATTTAAGGATTAGAGCGTATCTAAAATTGCTTTGTTGAAATTTCAATGAAAAGATTTACTAGGGCTGAGAGGCGATAATATCAAAATGGCAATTTTGAAAATTGGATGCTGGAGTAATTTGTTCTTTACTTTCCGCATTTCTAATTTGATAATCATAGCCCTCCAAAAGTTCAACCAACTCTTTTGCAGAAGAACCTTGTTCTCTTAAATTAGAATCATCCAGTTCAATGAAGAAGGAAGGTCGAAATGCATTTATTACTTCTTTACTGCCCTTTAAGACATTCATTTCAAACCCTTCTACATCTATTTTAATCAAATTTACTTTTTTCAAGTCGTTTTCTCGAACATAAGAATCCAGTGTAATCACGTCTATTTGATTAGAATTTATATCGCTTGCATCACTAGCAACTATTCTATTCATACCTTGATTCCCTTCTCTTACTATAGCCAGATTAAAAGAGCCTTTCTCGTTCCCAAGGCCTAAATTATTCAATACAATATTGGAAAAATGGTTGCTTTTCAGGTTTTTGGATAAACGTTGAAAATTACTAGGATCTGGCTCAAATGAATGAACTTTTCCTTTATCCCCAATAATTTTAGCAGCATGTAAACTAACATCACCAACATTGGCCCCAATATCAATGATAGTGTCACCCTTATTCATCATTCCAAGTAATTCCTGTCTCGCTATTTCTTTGAAACCAAAATAGATGTGCCAATCCACCATATCCGATAAATCCAGAATATAATTGACTCCATTCCTTTCAACTTCGCGTACAGAATTTTTTGAGTATTGATAGCAATTCGGAGGAAACTTGGTAATCCATTGATCCGTAGTTTTGTCAAAAGTCCATGAAGCCAACATCTTTTCGAGAATGGGAATTTTCCAAATCAATCTAAATATGTCAAGAATTTTCCTTTTCATTTAAGAACCTCAAGAATTGGCTGCTGTGAATAAAACCCTTCTATAATTCATTTACAAGTATTTTCAGGATAAATCCTTTGTACTTGCTGCACAGTTCTGAGAAAACCCTTCTTAATTTTTTCAATAAAGTAGAGAGAAACAGTTTTCTTGTTATCTAGCTAAAGATTAATATCCCTTAAGACTGAAATTAAAAAGACCAACCTCTACTTTCTTGTAGCTAAATAATGCTTGGGATTTTCAACAGCAATGAGACGAAAAAGATCCTCACCCAAATAACTTCGAATACCCTGATACAAATCTTTGTCCAAGCCCTTTTGTGAAACCACATAGAAGTCGGTACCAAAGAGAATGCGATGCTTTACTTTAGGATCATTAAGTAGATATTTCAACATAGGAAATAACTCTTGGTTGTATAGGATAAAGCTGATATCGGTATAAACATTATCGTACTTCACAATAAGGTCATAGATAATGGATAACCAACTTGCATTCCACCATATTGTTCGTTTACTTCCATGATTCAAGGTGTTTTTATACGGACTTTTCAGGTATTCCTGTCTGGAAGTAGGAGAGATGTTGTTATTGTAATTGTTCCATGCGTCTTTCCTATATTTTTCCCATTCTTCGGTGCCCCCAAAATGAGCCAGACAGATTTTTAGTTTACTTAAATCGCATGGTTCGCCAAGGTATTCCGATAACAATTCTGGATTGAGTAAGCATTCATAATTTAAGGGGTGTGTAAAATTTGTAGAGAATTCGGCATTGTCTTTTTGAGGTAGAGGAATAGGAATCATTTTCTGATCTTTAGATGGATATTTTAGAATCTCATGTTTAGCCCATTCCTTCTTCTTTTTGCCCCTATAAAATACAGTTCCCTTAATGCAATGCGTCATTATTGGAACCTGTTTTTCTTGAGCAAATTTATAGAGTTCAATTAAATCTTTGTCAAAGGGATAATAGCCCAAGGCAGGATACATTTTAATACCGGAAAAGGATTTTTCAGAAAGATGCTTACGCAAATACTTAAAGTAATTATCCATGCCTTGCTTGGATTGACTTTCTTTAATTCTTCTGGGATCTGCAAAAACAAAAGGTTTTAACTGTACTTTCTTTCTTCCCAATTTTCTTAGGTCTTCAATTTGATCCAAATAAGGTATAATAGCCTCACCAGCTTCCATATAATCCATGTCCATGCTTAGTATGACATGATTGGTACCTGGAGGGTAGTTTTTTAAAAGATAATTAAAGATTTTGGATTGGGTTTTGTATTTGGTAGAGTATCTACCCATAGTAAGGTATCTGTAGTAGAGAGATTTCATCTCCTTACTGAAGATAGCATCAATGGTCAAGAAATTAGTAAGAATGGAAAAGAACCATTTGAGGATGCTTGCAATCAATTTATAAATAGGCCAGAGGACAATGGTAAATTTTAAAACGCGAAAAATGAAGAACTTTACCTTTCTTAGATTGTGTCTAAAAGCCCTATATTTTTTACTTCCTCGCTCAGTTAAATTGGTGTAGTACCACTTGATAAATTTAATGGTGATGATATGGTAAAATGGGAAAGGTAAAAGTCCCTTGCCAAATTTATTGGGCACATGATCAATGGTGAAAATATGTGCATGGCAATTGGTAAGTGTGTCTTTTTTATTCATGGATAGAAAGTATTTAAAAAATTCATTTCTAGGCAACTACTAAGTGAACGGTTTAATAGTTTTTCTCATTTTTTAATTCTCCGTTTTTATAATAGTATTTCCAGTAACCTGTTTTATTATTGTTTTTAAAATGTCCTTCAGCTTCTACCTTCCCGTTTTCAAAATAGCTTTTTGAAAAACCATTTTGTTCTCCCATTTCATAATGTGCTTCAGATTTTAAGCCTCCACTTTCATAATAAAATTTGCAAAAACCATGAGGTAAACTATTTTTTAAATGCCCCTCAAACTTTAAATTTTTTGAATGAGAATAATACATTTTAGTAAAACCATCTTTTTGAGAATTAGCGCTCCAATTGAAGCTGTTCTCATTAGGTGTGCATTGACTACAAAAAATGATTAGTGAAAATAGAATGTAAACTTGAAGTTTCATTTCTTCATATTTATAGCTTTAAATTACGAATAATTTATCTGCAATTTACTTACAGATCATCCAAAGCTTTTGCGCGAATTATTTCGCTGTTTGTTTTGTCGAAGTAGGTTAGTCTCACAAAACAATTGCTTACACCTTCATGGTCAATTGATAATTGAATGCTTCCATTTTCGGTTTCGTAAGTCGTATAATATATGCAGTTGTTAAATTGAACTTGAAACATTTTTGAATAGTCATCATCAGGTTGGCTACTGGTATCGAATTTCTCTTTGTTCTCAACAGGTTCTCCATATTTTTCGGTGAGCAATTCTTTTAAATTGTAATAGTTGGTGGAAAGAGAAGACCAAGTGTCATGATCTGGAAATACAACAGTTATTTTACTTACTAGATCTTTTTGCTTTAAGGTAACAATGCCAATAGCGCAATCTTTATAAGCAGCAAAATCACCTTCTAGAATTGCGATTCCATCTTTAGTTTCGACAAGAGTAAATCCTGCTTTTTTCATTTCCATGACATACTCACTTAAAGTTCCATCAATAGGAACTCCTTTAAATGTGAGATGTTCAGAGTTGCTTTGGGAAAATGAGCTAATTGTGAATAAGAAGAGAAGTAGGGAGGTTGTTATTTTTTTCATTGATTCTGTTCTTAAGACTAATAATTTAATTTCCAATAAGCCAATCGTAAATGTTTGTATACTGTTCCATGAACCATGAAAGAATAGAATCATAAGATGCGGAAATTTCAAGTCCGTTTTCGACATTTGCCCAATGTTCTTTAATTGCGTTTTTATCATTGTGAAGAGCGCACCAAACTAGCATTATTGGAGAGGTAATAAAATACCATGTCCAAATAATCCCAAGCAAAATAGGTGTTAGAACCAAACCAAGTATTGCTAATGGAATACTATAGATTATAACTATTCCAAGGCCTATTAGAAAAATTGGAAATCTTATGATAATAAATAACTCCTTCATTTAATCTGGCCTTGGCACTAATAATCCAGCTAATGCACCTATGGCCGCGGATCCTATCATCACAAAAAACTGGTCTACTTCTTTTTTTTCTGTGAAGATTTTTCCATCAGCATTCTGAAATTCAACTGGATCAGAAAGAGCGATTATTGCGGCAATAACCAAACAAAATATAAGAGCAATACCAACGAAATACAGTACTATTTTAAATACTTTAGGATTGCTGATTGGATTTGTTTCCTTTTCAAGTGTACTGATTGGGTCCTTTACCAGACGTTCTACAAAATCTGAATCAGATTTGATTTTTTGTTTCAGGTCTTGAATGCTTTTGATTGAATTCATTATTTTAGGTATTAATTATTGATTTTTATTTTAAATTCAGTTGACTGACTTTTCCTCACTATTATATATTTTGTAGGTAGATTCAACTTTTTCTAATATGCCTTAACCTTGTTATTGGAGATTCCAAAGTTGACTCCTGCTAGCGCAATTATGTTATCAACGTCAGAGAAGTTTTTTCCCAATGTTGTTGTCAAGTAGATTTGGTCGTTAATTTCGTAACTACCAACTAGAGCCAATCTGAAATTATCATATTCCTCATTTGCTATGTTTAACCTTTGTAAGTATTCAATTGACAATGCAAATTCTTTAATTTCTCTATTTATTCTAAGTCCAATATCAACATTGTCGATAGTTTCTGTTTGATCCATTCCTGCATTAGCTTCCATATAGCGTAGCAATAGAGTTCCATAAGTCTCTTTTGCCTTTGGCCTATAGTTGAATGATAGCCAAACTGCTTTTCTAGCAGTTTCTAAATCATCAAATGAATTTGTAATGCTACCAGCAGCTATTGCTCCGGCTAAATCTATCGTGAAAATGGGTGTTTCGGTCAAATCTACATACTCCTGATATAGTCTTTTAACTCTCGCTAGGTCGATTAACTTCGGAGGCTTTGATAGTTCATTTTCTATCTCAATTTTTTTATTGTTTAACTCAGTTGTTAAAGTACTTCCATAGGTTTGAAAAATTTTGCTTCTAAAACCTCCAGCTAAAAATGATGTTGTATCTGTTCTAATTGCTGCCACTGAAACCGCAAAATTTTGAACTATTGGAAATTTGTTTTGATACAACTTTTCAGCAGTAAAATTTGGATGATTGGTAATCCAGAAAGGTGAGAACTCCAATGCCCCTCCGTTTTGCTGAAAGCCCAGCAGGCTTAATCCCAAACCTTGAGGCGTTGTCGGACTTTCAATAGAAGAAGGAGTCTGATCCAATAGAATGAAACCGGGGGAAGTAGGTGTTTCCAGTTCGTGGAATTCGGAGTTACCTTGGGCAAGCATATTTTGGCAGTTAAACAGAAAAGCTGCTAAGAGCAGAACCATCACTTTAATAGAGTATTTACCCCAAAAGCTTAAAATTCCACCCTCCTGAATATCACTTTTATCTATTTTGGTGAACAATACCTCATTGTCTTGATTTACAAATGTTGTTGTAATTACCGCTTTATCCGTGGCATTATTGGAATCTAGAACATTTGAATATACATCTATGTCTTCGAGTTCATCACTTTTGCCAATGAATGCTGGTTCTGTTAAGTTGCCTTTTGCGATTGAATGATCACCCTTCAGGACTATATTTCCTCCAATTTGCCCATTGCCAATGACTATGGAAAGATATATATCATCATTATCAGAAGCATGAACTACTCTAGGCCTAGGCTGAAGCTCATATATGTCTGTTTCCATATTGTTGTGTGTTTGTGATTGTAGGTTAATGTGTGTGACATAACTACCAAATAGTAATGGAATAGCTAATATTTCATTTACATATTTGAATTCTTAAAGCCTTTGTCTTTAATCCGAAAGAAAAATCAAATAACCCACCTTTCTATGTGAAAAACACCCTTAGGATTCAGTGAAAACACCCAGCTCCTCGGCTTTCTTCAACATAAAAGCATGAGCTTCTTCGTAGTTGTTGGAAATCTCGCCATCTAGAATGGCTTCGCGTATTGCTTTTTTAATATCGCCTACCGTTTTACAGGGTGCTAAATTGAACGTTTGCATGATCAATTCTCCAGAAATAGGAGGCTGCCAGTTTCTGAGTTGGTCGCTGGCTTCAACTTCGATGAGTTTCTCTTTTACGATATCGTAATTACTTAGATAGCGTTCTACTTTTTCTTCGTTTTTGGAGGTAATATCTGCTCTACACAAGGTCATTAAATCGTCTATATCATCACCTGCTTCAAAGAGTAGTCTGCGCACCGCAGAATCGGTAACTTCATTTTTGGTTAGTGCGATTGGGCGGAGATGGAGTAGTACCAATTTCTTGACATATTCCATCTTTTGGTTCTTGGGCATTTTCAGGCGATTGAAAATTTTAGGAACCATTCGGGCTCCCTTGTCTTCATGCCCGTGAAATGTCCAACCGCTTTTATCGTTGAATCTTTTAGTAGCTGGTTTCGCAATATCGTGCAAAAGTGCGGCCCAACGTAAATACAAATTATCTCCAGCACCTTCGGTTATGTTGTCTAGTACTTGAAGCGTATGATAGAAATTGTCCTTGTGTCCAATACCATTTTTCCAATCCACTCCCTTTAAATCCAGCAGTTCTGGGAAGAACTCCTTTAGAAGACCTGATTGGTCTAATAGTTTTATTCCAAAAGAAGGTACATCGCAGAGCATAATTTTATTAAACTCTGTCATAATGCGTTCCATAGAAACTATTTCCAGACGTTTTGCATTTTTCCGAATAGAGGCAAAGCATTCATCTTCAATGGTGAAATTCAATTGATTGGCAAAACGAACGGCTCGCATCATCCGTAGAGGATCATCTGAAAAGGTTTGGTCCGGGTCTAATGGTGTGCGAATGATTTTATTTTCCAGATCAAGAAGACCTTCAAAAGGGTCAATGAGCTCTCCGAAATTGTTAGCATTTAAACCAATGGCTAATGCATTGATTCTAAAATCTCTTCGCAGTTGATCATCTTTAATGCTGCCTTCCTCAACAATGGGCTTTCGCGAATCTCTTCTATAAGATTCTTTCCTAGCTCCTACACATTCAATCTCAATATCATCTACCTTGAACATAGCCGTTCCAAAATTTTTGAAGTAGTTGACATTTTTTATATCCAGTCTGTCTGCTAAATCTCTGGCGAAATCTATTCCACTGCCAACGCAGACAATATCAATGTCTTTACAAGGTCTATCCAACAATAAGTCACGCACATAACCACCTACCAAATAGGCTTCCTTACCCATTTTCTGAACGTGCTGAGCAATGCGTTGAATCAAATCTTGTTGAATTGCTTGCTCAACTCTTATGGCCTTATCTTCTGATAATTTTAACATCTCCCTTCTCCGACAATTTAATAATAGATGAAGCCTGTGAATTTAGGCTTTTATACGTGTTTTCTGCAACGCAATAACCCATCTTTTCAATGAGGTCTTGCGAAATATCCGCATAATTTTTTGGACTGGGTTCTCCTGAAAAATTGGCAGAAGTGGAGGTAATTGGTCTTCCCAATTGATGAATGACTTTGTGGATAAATCCATTCTTAACCAATCTTACCGCTATTGAACCATCATCAGCTGCAATTCCATTCGCAATTCCATTCGCTTGATCGTAAATAATGGTCATTGGTTTTTCACTGTTATCTATTAATTCCCAAGCAACATCAGGAATGGTTTTTACATAGCGTTGCAACATTCCATCATTGGATACTAGGATGATGAACCCGGTCTTATTTCTAGGCTTGCAAGCTTGCAATTGGCTTAGCGCTTTTTCATTACAAGCATCGCAACCTATTCCCCAAATAGTATCAGAAGGGTAGAGGACAACATGCCCCTCTCTAAAGGCCTGAACAGTATTTCTTATTTCCTGTTGCATTTAAACAGCTACTGAATGATCGCGAAGCGCATCATTTAAAGAAGTTTTCTTATCCGTGCTTTCTTTTCTTTTTCCAATGATTAAAGCCACAGGAACATTATACTCACCTGCCGGAAACTTTTTAGTACGCATTCCGGGAATCACTACTGATCGCTCCGGAATTTCTCCATTGTATTCTATAGGTTCAGATCCAGAAACATCAATGATTTTTGTGCTTTTGGTTAAAGTAACACCCGCTCCCAAAACGGCTTCTTTTTTTACGTGTACACCTTCAACTACAATACATCTGGAACCGATAAAGCAATTGTCTTCAATAATAACAGGGCTGGCTTGCACAGGTTCGAGAACTCCACCTATACCGACACCACCACTGAGATGAACATTCTTTCCTATTTGAGCACAAGAACCTACTGTTGCCCAAGTATCTACCATAGTTCCGGAATCTACATAAGCTCCAATATTTACATAGGAAGGCATAAGAATTGTGCCACTAGCGATAAAACAGCCTTCTCTGGAAATAGCATGAGGAACAACCCGAACTCCTTTGTCAGCATAATTTCTTTTAAGTGGAATTTTATCGTGAAATTCAAAAGGACCCACTTCTATAGTTTCCATTTTACAAATAGGAAAATACATAATCACCGCTTTTTTTACCCAATCGTTTACTTTCCAGCTATCTCCATCTGGCTCTGCAACTCTTAATTCACCAACATCTAACTTCTGAATAATAGAGCGAATTGCCTCTTGTGTTGCATTCTCTTGCAAGATTGAACGGTCTTCCCAAGCTTTTTCGATAATTTCGCGCATCCTTAAATTTTAGGAGGGCAAATTTAATCGATTGAGTAAAATCATAGCTATAGACTACGGGAAAAAAAGATGCGGTATTGCAATTACTGATGAATTGCAGATTATCGCGTCTCCACTAACAACTGTTGGCCCAAAAGAATTGATTCCTTTTTTGTTGGAAAAAGTAGAGCAGGATGATGTTTCTGAAGTAGTGTTGGGTCTTCCAACCAATTTGGATCAGTCAGATACACACATTACTGCTGAGGTAAAAAAAATATTTGAAGAGCTGAAATCAAGGCTTTCCTCCTGTGATTGTGTACTTTTCGATGAAAGGTTTACTTCGAAAATGGCATTACAGAGTTTAATACAGACAGGAGCAAGCAAGAAAATTAGAAAAAACAAGTCTCTATTAGACGAGACAAGTGCAGTGATACTTTTACAGTCTTATATGGCCTCTAAAAGCCGATAAATTTTAATTTTGCACACGAAAAAATGATATACCCAATTGTTGCATACGGAGATCCCGTTCTTAAAAAAAGATGTTCGGAGATAGAGGAAGACCATGAAGGTTTGGAAGATATTATTGCAAATATGTTCGAAACAATGAACAATGCAAGTGGTGTAGGCTTAGCTGCTCCACAGATCGGAAAATCAATTCGGCTTTTTATAGTAGATGCTTCACCTTTTTCTGAGGATGAAGAATTAGAAGAAACAGAACGGGAATTTCTTTCTAATTTCCAAAGGGTGTTTATCAATCCTATTGTATTAGAAGAAGAAGGGGAGAAGTGGGGCTTTCACGAAGGCTGCTTGAGTATTCCTGATATTCGTGAAGAGATTATGAGAAAACCTGATGTGCTCATTGAATATTACGATGAGAATTGGGAATTGAAGGAAGAGAAGCTTTCTGGTCTGGCTGCAAGGATAGTGCAGCACGAATATGATCATATCGAGGGAACTTTATTTACGGATAGAATGAGTCCTTTGAAAAGAAGGTTATTGAAAGGAAAATTAAATGATATTTCTAAAGGGAATATTGATTTAAAATATAAAATGAAATTTTACAAAAAATGAAAAGACTCGCAGGAATAGGAATGTTAGCCATGGTAATTGGTCTTTTTGTTAGTTCATGTTCTTCTGAGCCGACAGTAGCTGGAGAGGTAAACTCAAGTGTGCTTAAGAATGAAATAGACAGCATGGAAACCTTTTTGTTTGAGAAAACGAATGGTTTACACGAGCCTTCCATGAGAAGATTGAAAGATGCTTATCTAGCTTATGCTACAACTTATCCAAATGATGAGCTTTCAGCTGATTATTGTTTCCGAGCGGCAAATATGGCAAGGGGCTTAAAGAGTTTTCCTGAAGCTATCTCTATTTACCAGAGAATTTTAGACAGCTATCCAGATTTTAAAAATTATGTAGATAGTCATTTTATGATGGCGGTGGTTTATGATAGCGATCTAAAGGATAAGAATAATGCAAAAAGAGTCTATAAGGAAGTTGCGGATAAATATCCAGATCATAAGTTTGGAAAAGATGCTAAAGCGATGCTTGAAAACAATATGATTGACTTATCTGATGAGGATTTAGCGAAGTTCCTTCAGGAAAAAAACAAGGAGAAGATAGAACAGAATTAAATCTAGTTTTTAGAAAAGAAGCTTAAAACTTTCTATTATTTCATTTCCTTCTCTCACTTCCAAGAAATATAGTCCAGGGCTTAGATTTTCAAAAAGAATAAAATTTGAATTTTGTTTGGATATCAATCTGCCTCCTAAATCGTATAGCGTAAATTCCACATTTCTTTCCGTACTAATGAAATATCCATTTTCAATGGATTGAATAGTTATATTTTCTAAGCGAATATCAACCACTTTTGTATTAGAGTATTCATAATCTCCATTCAAATCCAGCATCTTTAAACGGTAGTAGTTTTCACCATTAAATGGTTTTTCATCCAGAAAATTATAATGGATCAATTCACTGCTATTTCCAGAAGCGAGTACATTGCCAATATTTGTAAAATCTAAGCCGTTAATACTGCGTTCTATTTCAAAAAGAGCAGTATTTATCTCACTTCCCGTATCCCAGTTTAACTCTGTTTTGGATTGGTCAATTAGTTTAACTTCGAAATTTAGAAGCTCAACAGGAAGAGGTTCATTTAGGGTAGAAATACCCCATGGAGAAAATGTTGATATTCCCTGAATGCCTACCTGATGAAAGAAGGGTGGATCATTATAAACAGGAGTGTTATCTTGAAAACCAGTTTCCCACATGGTTCCGGTATGTCTTTTTGCATTCGTACAAGCCACGCAGCCCATAATATGTTCTTCACTATTGGCATAAGTAAACGTCACATCTACCAATAAATTACCTTCATCTGGAGCTTCTATTAACCACCAACGGTCAACTACGGAACCTGCAAAGCCAGGGCTGGTAATATTGTCCAGACTGGTAACACCTGGAGGATAGGGGAGATTATTTTGCCCTGTCCCATAAGTAGAAACTTCAACTCTATCTGTTTCACCCATGGTCATATCAAAAATGAATGGGATAACCGTTCCACCTACAGCTGTTGCAAATGGAAAAGTATATAAGTCTGGATTATCTCCTACATACCAATCAATTCTACCAGCAAATGTTTGAGACTCGCAAACAATACCGCCTGAGCCAAATACTGCACTTGGGTCATTATCTTCAATGAAAAGTACCTGATCGTTCAGTTGTATAAAATCGTTTCCAAGATTCAAGGCTCCATTTATTTCAACATCTGTATTTAAGATTACAGAGGCTCCTAACACGTTAAGCAAACTCATATTGTTTAAACGTATGGTGTGAAATGAATTAATGGTCTGATCTGCGCTACCTTTGAACTGATATGTGCTATTGGTGAGGCTAAAAATAATTCCAGAACTGGAAATATTATTATCATGAAGATGCCCAGAAATATTTAGATTACCAGATCTAAAATCCATTCTACCTTGATTAGAAATAGTTAAGTCCTCATCAATTTCTAAAGTGCTAGAAGAAATTCCAAAAGAAGCGTTAAAATCATTTGTTCCATTTATTCCATTACCAGTTAAAGTAAAATTATCACATTGGATATTGCCACTATTGGCATCCATATTGAAATCAATGGTATTGAATACAGGACTTAAATTCTGACTGATGATGTCATCACAAGTTAAGAGGTTTGCAGCACCTGCACTTAAATTAATGAATATGCTAGAAGTAGTAATAGGGCTATTAAGTGTGATGTTTAAGTCTCCGCTTATATCCAGTATTCCATTATCCAGAATGATGGCTGAAAACCCGTCACCTCCATCTCTTAATATAGACGCATCTTCAAAGACGTCTAGTTCAAAATTATTGATAATTTGAAGTGAGATATCGCTTGCCGTAGAACCTGAAACAGTAAGGCTATTGCAAACTGCATTTGCTGAAGATATTAAACAGAAATTATTTGCGGAATCATCAATTACAACATCCGTTGTTGCATTTGGAATTTGGAAGTCGCTCCAGTTGGAACAATTGTGCCAATCGTTATCAGAAGCTCCAGTCCATAATCCCGCTGTTCCAATTGGTGGTGGAATACATGTAATATTATGTGTTGGAAAAACTGGTAAATTTCCTATGGTTGCAACCGAAACTAATGACCATTCCGCAAAACTGAATGTAGTATTGCCTTGACAAATATTGGCTTGTCTTATTAATCTTGCATTTTGATAAAAACCAATTGTAAGACCACAATTCGCATTGTTATTTGGCAAAGCAAAATCTTCAGTTGTCCCTGCAGGATTAATTAGTCTTGCTCCATCTCTTTGTTGACCATTCCATTGCAGATTTAAATTTCCGGAATTATTGGCATAATTAAAACCTGGAATTGCAGCAGTTTGAAAAAGTGTTGCATCTGAACTGCTAAATCGCATAGCTTGATTGCCCCCTATAGTCAGTCCACTTAAATCATATAAAAGGGTTATGTTACAATTAGAGATAATTTCTAGTTCCCAACCATCCAATGAAACTTCACATGATAAAGGGTTATATATCTCAACATACTTCTCATTTCTTAGTGTGATGTCAGTATTACTTGCAGTGAATAATTCTGAAATAATTATTTGACTCTGCACAATTGCACAGACCAATAGAAAAATGGTTGTTAGTATATAAATTTTGTTTTTCACGGTTAACCTACTGAACCAAATACAAAAGTAGTTAAGAATTTGGCAGTCATGAAAAAATTCTGTTTAACTAAATGATATTTATGTTGAATAATCAATTATAAAAGTTACTAAATAAAATGCTGGTTATCAACTATTTAAAAGCCAATTTTTAACTTTATCCAGTATTAAGTAAATTTTCGAATACATCCAATTTACTTTTTAGACTAGTCAAAATGTAATAAGTCACTGATTTTCAATAGAATTAGGCTTCAAGCATTTGATGCAATTGAATACATTCAAAAGCTTCTTTTACATCGTGAACCCTTAAAATTGTTGCGCCTCTTTCCAATGCAATGATATGCAGTGCTGATGTAGCATTCAGGGTATCTTTAGGTTCAATGTTTAAGGGCTTATATATCATCGATTTTCTTGAAATTCCGGCTAGAATGCATTTATTAAGCATTTTAAAGTGATTCAAGTTGTTGAGTATATCATAGTTATCCTCAATAGTTTTTCCAAAACCAAATCCTGGATCAATAATGATGTCTTTAACACCTTTTTTCTTTAGAATATCTATCTTTTCATTAAAGTAATTGGCAATATCAAGAACGACATTCTCGTAACTGGGGGCAATCTGCATATTTTGAGGATTACCTTGAATATGCATAAGAATATATGGCACATTTAATTCGGCAATAGTATCAAACATATTTTCATCAAATTGTCCTCCTGAAATATCGTTGATAATATGTGCTCCAGCTTCAATGCATTCTCTAGCAACTTTTGAATGAAAAGTATCTATGGATAATACAGCATCTGGAAATTTACTTTTTACTTTTTCTACAAATGGGATGAGCTTTTTAAGCTCGTCTTCTGGTGAAATTGATTCCGCTCCAGGACGACTGGATGCTGCTCCAATATCTAGTATTTTAGCACCTTCAGATAGTATCTTTTCACTTTGGACTAGTGCTTTTTCTAGGCTATTATATTTGCCACCATCAAAAAAAGAATCTTCGGTAAGATTTAAAATTCCCATTACCAAGGGCGTGGATAAATCGAAAAGTTTCCCTTTTAAATTAAGAGAAAAATTGCTTGAAAAAAGGGTATCTTGCTCGCTCATTTTCAAGCTTCAAATTTGGAAAAAACATTGGAACAATACGACTTTGCCTTAAGTAAATGTGAAGACATCTTTATGAAAAAGATGAAGGACTATGGTTCTGCATGGAGAATACTTAGAACCTCTTCATTAACGGATCAAATCTTTATTAAGGCGAACAGAATTCGTACAATTCAGAAAACAGGACAGAATAAAGTTGGAGAGGATATTCCAAATGAATTTATTGGTATTGTTAATTATGCGGTAATGGCTTTGATTCAGTTGGAATTAATTTCAGATCAAGACCTAGAATTGAGTCATGAGGAAGCCAGAAAACATTATAAAAAGCAATCCGAAACTAGCCGAGATTTAATGATTAAAAAGAATCATGATTATGGTGAAGCTTGGAGAGATATGCGTGTTTCATCCTTAACTGATCTCATTCTTATGAAAATTTTAAGAGTGAAGCAGATTGAAGATAATGAAGGCGAAACCATTATTTCAGAAGGCATAGATGCCAATTATCAGGATATGATGAACTATGCATTATTTGCTCTAATTAAGATTAAGGAAGAGGGTTTAGTTGTTAAGTAATTTTCTGGGTCTTAAACAAAAGCCAATTAAAGAAAGGTCTTTTCTATGGCTTAAAAATTTCCATATAAATACTCTATGTCTTCGCCTTTTAGAGAGATCAGTAAATAAACCAAGGCAAATAAAATCAAGACTTTGCTGATAAAACTAATTACTGTTTTTTTCTTCATAGAAATGACTTTTTATTTTTTGATAAATAAGATAGGCTCCATAACTGGAATGATGCTGGTGGTCGTCAAACGCACCTAAAACTGGAGAAACATCTGTAGCATCCACAAAATCAGCTTTGTTTTCAGTTAAAAGTTGTTTTATTCTTTGGCTTGTTTTTTTATAGTCTTCCAAATCCTTTTCTGCGTGTTTCTTAATAAATAACTCATTATAAGGGCCAATAATATATGTTGCTTCAATTCCTGTTTGATTGCATAGTTTTATAAAAGCATTGAGTTCTACGTATCTGAAATTTTCAGAACTATTTATGGGTTTAAACCAATTTTTTTCAATAAAATTCTTAGAGATATTATAGCCGCTGTCTATTAAATTCGGATTGAATTTGCCGTATTCTAAACTGCCTGAATAGTCCCTTTTTACAGATGAAACAAAATTAAACTGCGAAGTATATTCTTCAGGGAATAGTTTATATCGTAAATCGTGGAAATAATTTCTGCGGGCAGAACGTAAACCTTGCTCTAAATATGCGATGCTTTTATCAAAAAGATTTATTTCATTAGAATAAGTTTTTACGGGAGCATAAAAATCCGCTCTTTCTTCTGAGCTTAGGTTCAATGAATTACACATCGCATAGTTACAATACCTGTTAAAATAATTTAGGTTGGGTTCGCAGAGGTCGGTTCTCCAGTAAACTGGATTGATAAAGTAGATGAGTTTTAGCCCTTCTAACTCATTTTTATGGTGAAGTAAAATAGGAATATGAGTTCCACAGGTTCTTCCAGCTCCTGCCAAAACAGAAAAAGCACTTTCATTAATCTCTTCATCAGCATTTAGAAAATCATAATAATTTCCATTTTCTAATGACGTGGTTTCAGATGTTCCTAAAACGAGAAAACCATCGTTTTCTTTAATGGATTGAAAAAATAAGGATACTTCGGAATGGTCATTATGTTTGGTGTTGAACCCATTCAAACTATAAACTTGCTCGTCAAATCTTGTTGAAGAAAAGTTAGGAATAAGGTATCCAAAAGAAAGCAATAGAACGAGGCTTAAGCAGATAAATACACCATTATTAGCCAAGTTCTTTGTTTTATAAAATGATTGAATCCAACTCATATCAATAGCTTAAATATTTCAATCAATTGATCTTCAGAATAATTGAAAAAGATCCATCCAAATGTTACAAACGTAAATGTGATTGCAATACTTGCAAATCTGTAAGCCAAGGTATTACTAAATGATATTCTAGGTTCTATTTTTACCGACCATACTTTGTTCAATGACAAGCCTATTCCATGCCACAGTCCCCAATAGACAAAATTAATCTTATCACCATGCCATAATCCACAAATTGCAAAAGTTAGCAGATAACAGGCAACGGTTATTATCAATCTGTATTTGGGATTAAAAAGCCAATTAAACAGCGAAATGAAAGGTTTGAAAATATAACGTTTTAAAAAATCTGAAAAAGTAATATGCCACCTTTTCCAAAATTCCGAAAGGTTCTGTGAGATGTAGGGATTGTTAAAATTCTCGGGTGTCTTTATTCCAATTAAATAGGCAGAACCAATGGCGATATCGCTATAGCCTGAAAAGTCAAAGTAGATATAAGCAGAGTAAGCCACTAAACTTAAAGCAACCGCAACAAAGGGAGCGTAATCTGAAGTTAGAGTTGTGTAATCGGTAGCATATTTAATGACCAAAGGAACAATTGCAAGTGTTTTTAATGCACCAAGAAATATTCTGGTGATACCTGCGAAGAACAATGACTTTTGGTATTTAAAATTGCTTTTTCCCAGCCAATACTGAAAGTTGTTATAGGTATCTATGGGGCCCGCAATAATAGATGGGAAAAAGAAAATGTAATTCAGAAATGTGATGAAATTCGCATTGTGAACAGTACCTTTTGATGATTCCACCAAATAGTGCACAAACCTGAATAAAATATAGGATAAACCCAATTTTTCTACCGATAGAATTGGAGCTTTTAGAAATGAGAATACTCCATCGGAAAGGTTTTGATGTAAGTATGGATAATTTCTAATTGAGAATAAGATTATTATCAAGGAAAGGATGGAAAACAAAAGGGCTTTTGAGCTTTTTTTTTGGAGTATTTTTCCAACCATAAAAACAAATAAGCTCAATATGGAAAGAACAATAAGTGTATGCTCTTTGACCAATGTAAGAAGCATAAAAATATTGGCAAGAAAGATCAAAAGGTTTCTAAGGATTATGCTTTTCGAAACCCATTTAGACAGGTTGTAAATGGCTACAAAGAATGCAATGTAGATGAATATTTTATAGTTGTTAAACAGCATAATGCTATTCGAAAATGTGCATTTTAGGATAAGGCATTCTACGCAATGATAACAAGAAATTTGAACGCAGATACTTTTCAGTAGGGTATTTGCTGAACTTTATTAATGAGATAAATTAACTGTCAAGCATTACTATTTACAAAAAGTACTGTCCTTGGAAATAATAAAATGAAAAACCAATGAATCTATTGTCCTGTATATTGAGGTTTTCTTTTCTCCAAGAATGCAGCAACACCTTCATTATAATCATGAGAATTTGCAGATTCAGCTTGTAATACTTTTTCCATTTCAAGCTGTGCATTTAGATCATTATCAAATGCGTGATTGAGCAGTCTTTTGGTCAAACCAATTCCTTTAGTAGGTCTTTGAGCAAGTATTTCTGCAACGGAAATGGCTTCATCTAAGCCATCATCAGGAACGCATTTAAAGATCATACCTATCTCTTCTGCTTCTTTAGCCATTACTTTGCTTCCAAGAAACATCATTGCTGAAGCTCTTTGCCTGCCAACCAGTCTTGGAAGGGTATAAGTGCCTCCGCTATCCGGTATTAAACCAATATTACTAAAGGATTGAATAAACTTTGAAGACTCTACAGCAAATGTAATATCGCAAGCAATAGCAATATTTGCGCCTGCACCTGCAGCAACACCATTTACTCCACAAACAACGGGTTTTTCTATTTCCCGAATCTTTCTGACAATAGGATTGTAGGTATTTACTACAAAATGCTCTATGGGAAAACCACTATTAGTAGCTTCTTCCAAGTCTTGACCTGCGCAAAAAGCCCTTCCTTCACCTGTAAGATAAACTGCCCTGACTTCATTTGAATCTCTGCAGGTGTCTAATGCATCTTGCAATTCCTTGGCCATTGCTAAATTGAAGGAGTTTAAAACATCTGGTCTATTTAAGGCAATTAGCCCAACTCCTTTTTCTATTTCGAAATTTATCAGTTCCATTATACCATTGTATGATAAACATTCTGGACATCATCATCATCTTCAAACTTTTCTAAAAGCTTTTGAACTTCAGCTTCTTGCTCTTCTCCCAATTCCTTTGTTTGCTGCGGGATGCGCTCAAAGTCTGAACTTATAATTTCAATGCCCTTGTCTTCGATGGCTTTTTGAATAGAACCAAAATTGGGAAAATCGCCATAGATCATTATTGTGTCTTCCTCATCCTCAAAAACCTCCTCTGCTCCATAATCTATAAATTCCAGTTCTAATTCTTCTAAATCCAAATCACCCTTTGGAATTTTGAAATGACATTTTCGATCAAACATAAACTCTACAGATCCAGAGGTTCCTAAGTTGCCATTGCACTTGTTGAAATAACTTCTTACGTTGGCCACTGTTCTATTATTATTATCTGTTGCACATTCTACTAGGATGGCAATACCATGAGGAGCATAGCCTTCGAAAACAACTTCTTTGTAATCTGAAGTATCCTTGTCAGAGGCTTTTTTGATCGCACGCATGACATTGTCCTTAGGCATATTTGCTGCTTTTGCGTTTTGAATAATTGCTCTAAGGCGCGCATTATTTTCAGGATCGGGACCTCCAGCTTTTACAGCCATTACAATATCCTTTCCTATTCTCGTAAAGGTTTTGGCCATAGCAGACCACCTTTTCATTTTTCTTGCCTTTCGAAATTCAAATGCTCTTCCCATAATTCAAAAATTCAGCGTTGAAATTAAACAATTCAAATAAAATTTTATGCAGGCGCAAAGGATTGATATAGCAATCTTATGGATACAAAGGAAACAATGCATACCAAAAGCCAATAAGAGAAGCGATCTGCGTGCTTCCATTTAGAACCAAACTCAGCACCTAACCATCCCCCTGTAAATTGCCCAATAGCAATAATGCCTCCAATTTTCCAATCAATCATTCCTTTATATGCAAATATTCCTATAGCAATTATGGTATACAGAGAAACTGCTAATACCTTAATTATATTGGCGTCCATTATATTCAAGCGGCCTATCAAGACCAGAACAATTAATAGAAAAACACCCATTCCCATTTGAATGAAACCTCCATAAAAACCTAATGGAATAAGGAGTACAATAGCTAAAAGAGGGTGTATTTTATAATTGAGATCACTTTCTTTTATCCAACGTTTGGGTTTGATGATAATGACAAAGAGCATAACAATAATGAGAAACTTAAAGACTTCTTTAAATTGCTCATTACTTACCTGAGTAGCCGTATAAATTCCTAGAACCGCACCAATGAAAATGAGAAGAATATAATAGAACTTAACACTTTTATTCAATTTCTTATTTTGATAAAAGCGAATACTGGAAGAAATTCCTTGAGCCATTATTCCAACTCGATTGGTTCCATTTGCAATATTCCCAGGGAGACCTATTAACTCCGTAAGAATGCTTAAGGTTATTGCGCTTCCATTACCCGCAAGGGTATTGATAAAACCTGCGAACAAACCGCCAAGAATGGCAATAATATATATGAGAGAATCTGCTATATCTCTTAGTTTCCTCCAAGTATTAAAGGCAAGCCATCGCTTCCTGAACCAATAACTACAACTTTAGAATTTTCAGATTGGGATAAAGTCTCTGTAGCTTCAATACCTTTCCATTTTAAGAGTTGCGGAGTAATACTCTTCGCGACAATGTTTTGAAAGTCTTGAATACCCTGGGCTTCAATTCTTTTTCTCTCCGCTTCTTTTGTAGCCTTTTGAATTCTGAATTCATACTCTAGAGATTCCTGTTCTTGCTGCAATTTCTTTTCAATAGATTCTCTTAAGTTTTGTGGGAGTTGAATATTTCTGATCAAAAAATCTTCAAGATTTACATAGTTAGCTGCTAGTTTATTTCTTAAGACTTTTTCAATTTCCAATTCAATCTGTTCTCTTTTTGTAGTGTTTATTTCTTCTGGTAAATATTTCCCCATTACTTCTCTTGTAACCGAACGAATAGCAGGCATTACGGTCTTATCCATATACCCTCGTCCCCATTGTAATTCCAAGTTTCCTAAATCGGATAATACAGGAGTGACAAAAACAGAAACATCAAGATCAATATCCAATAGATTAGAAGAAAGTACAGTCATTTGAGGATTTACCTCTTGTCTTCTAACTTCATAGTCAATAACATCGTTCCATGGTGCAATAAATTGCAGTCCTTGGGTTAAAGGCGGATCATTCACGTCTATACCATCACCAAAAGTATGGTAAACCAACCCTGCATGACCAGCATCAATTTTTACAAAAGTTTTAGAAAAGAGTAGTATGGCCAGAACAGCTATAGCTATTAGTACATATAGACCTTTGAAATTGCCCAAAGGGTTGGCATTGCTATTAGAGTTAAAAGTGTTCATTATAATATTTTAATAGGTTATTAGGCAAAGGTATAATCTTCTTTGAATCAGAATTGAAATGAGAATCGAAATCACCCTTCGAGTATCTCGACATTGCTCGATAACCCAGCCTCAGGATTTCACCGATTACAATTATCAATTACAATCGGCAACTATCAACAATTAATCATCAACTCAATATGCTCCTTGTCTTTTTCTTACAAACCATTCTATTGCCAACAAAAAGAGAATGATGAAGAATGGCCATTTCAAGTTGATTAACTCTGAAAGAGATTGTCTGGAGTAGGAGACAGGTACTATTTCTTCCTTGGCAATAAGATCCTTTTTTAAATCACTCAATTGATTAGGATAGTACATTTTTCCATTACTATTACTGGAAAGGTTGTAGAGCAATTGATGATTTGCGGTAGTATTAGACACCTCAGCCAGTACTTCGGTTACTGATAATCTCCCAGTACTACTTTGTACTTGATTATTAATTTCTGTTGAAGCGACATAACTATATTCTCCTGCTGGCAAAGTTCCAGCATTTAATCGATATCCATTTTCTGTTTTACTAAATGTAAAATCAAATGTGGCATCGTTTTCATTTTTAAAGGTAATTTCAACATCTGGTTCATTGATAGCCTCATAACTTTCATTGTAAAGCTCTGCATCCATTAAAATGACCTCATTTTCTTTAAACTCATTCTTTCCATAAACCCTGAATAGACGCTTGTCTTTTCTAGCTGAAAGGTACTGAACGGTCTTTTGCAAAATATTATCGGAAAATCTATGATCTCCATTTTCTAAATAATCGAAAAGTCTCCATTTCCAAAAACCTTCACCAACAACAAAACCATTCTTCAGTTCGTTGGTTTCTGTGAAAACAAATAGGGGGTCCTCAGTATTTACCTGACCAATTTTTTGATAGAATAAATTTTCTGCATTTCCTCCAGTCTTAAACGTTCCGAAAGGAGCAGTAAGAGGTGGGAATTTAGAGAGTTTCCTTTCAATATTATCACCCAATTTAAAAAGAGAAAAATTCTTATTGTAACCACCTTTCACTTCATTAGAGGTACGATTAAATTTCTCTAAAGTGAAGCCCAAATTCTTTTGCTTTAATGCGTTATAGTCTGTTGTTTGCCCTAGAACAAAAAGCCTGGGAATTTTAGCAGTTTCAGATTCGGCTAGAATATTATCAATTCGATTTCTCTTGGATGGTAATTGATGGAGAATTAAAAGTTGATAATCTCTAATATTTCCTTTAAAATCTCGTGCAGAACTTAGCTCCACTTCATAATTACTATTATTTGCTATACTCGATTGAATTGCAGCAATATCTGGATGTGGAACATCTGAGAGAAGAAGAACCTTTTGTCTGCTATCTAGAACATCAATATAAATTGTTTTATAGTTGTTTTGATTAATGAACTCTCCTTCAAGAGGTGAGAGGCTGATACTGTACCTTTGTTTTCCGGTTTTAGTTGCGTCCAATTTAACTGGAACAGAGCTAATAAAATTCTCTTTGTCAATTAAAATATCTTGTTGAAATAAAAGCTTGCCATCGTGATTCACTTTTAGTTTAGATTTCTTTCCTTTTAAACTATTGGCCTTAATGATCACTTCTAGAGGAAAAGAATTTCCAAGGTATGCCAACCTATTATGAGTGACATCTTGCAGTACAAGATCTCTTTTAATTGTGGTGTCTCCTAATGCAATGGTGTATAGAGGAACATTTAATTTTTTAGATTGATAAACAGGGCTGGTTCCTTGATTGTATATTCCATCCGTACCAATAATAACCGCACCTAAGTTTCTATTTGAGAAACGATTATAAATCTCATCAAAAAGGAAAGAAATGTCGGTTATTTTATCAGTAAAGTTTATGCTTCCGTCCTTTTCCAATTCTTCTCCGAATGAATATTTTAAAACATCATAGTCATCCGAAAAATCCGATAGTAAAGCATTGAATTCATTCAGGTATTCATTCTTTACAAAAGATGAATCTTTGTTTAGAACAATAGATTCAGAGTTGTCTTGAGCAAAAACAAGAATTGGTTTTTCTACTGTTTTTTCCAATGACTTTAACAAAGGGCCTAACAGGAAAAAAGCAATGGCTGTCACAGAAAGGAATCGCAATGCACTTAAGAGCCATTTTAAGCTTTTCTTTTCGCTAAATGCATCATCTTTTCTGTAAAGAACAAAAGCGTATACCAATCCCGCAAGAATGCAGAATAGAACGAACCAAAGGGGATATTCTGTAATAAAACTCACTGCTTAAGTTAACATGCCTCCATCAACATTTATTACTTGACCAGTGATATAAGAACTCATATCGGAGGCCAGAAACAATGCCAAGTTGGCAACATCTTTCGGTGTTCCACCTCTTTTTAAGGGAATTGCATCTCTCCATTCCTGAACCACTTTCTCATCCAAAGCACCTGTCATTTCTGTTTCAATAAATCCTGGAGCAATTGCATTACAACGAATGTTTCTAGAACCTAATTCCAGTGCAATAGATTTAGTAAAACCTAGCATCCCTGCTTTAGAAGCTGCGTAATTTGATTGCCCAGCATTTCCTTTAACTCCAACCACACTAGAAAGATTAACAATAGAACCAGATCTCGCCTTTAACATAGTCCTTTGAACGGCTTTTGTTAGATTGAAAATTGATTTTAGGTTAGTTTCCATTACCTCATCCCAATTTTCTTCGGTCATCCTCATTAGTAGGCCATCTCTTGTTATACCAGCATTATTGATAACAATATCAATTTGACCAAATTCCGATAAAACATCATCTACTAATTGATGCGCCATATCATATTTAGAAGCATCAGATTTAAAACCCTTAGCATTTGCCCCTAAGGCACTTAGTTCTTCTTCAAGCTTCTTGGCTTTTTCCTCAGAAGACAAATAAGTAAAGGCAATATTTGCTCCTTGCTCTGCAAATAGCTCAGCTATTCCTCTACCAATACCCCTGGAAGCACCAGTTATAATCGCTACTTTTCCCTCTAGTATTTTCATTTTCTCCTAATAAATCTATTACTTCGGCAAATATATAATCTTAATACACATGGAAGGAATGAAAAAAATAGGAGTTATTATAGGTTTTCTCATTATCGGTTCTGCAATGTTTGGGCAGGTAAAGGTTGGACTATATACAAGCATAAATAATACTTGGCTTTTAAATCAGAATGTTTCTGATGCAGGGGCAAGAATAGATCAGTCGGCAACTTTTGCACCTTCATTTGGTGTGCAAGCGACCTATTTATTTAGTGAAACATTGGGTATTTCTACCGGATTTGCATTGGCTAATTATTCTCAAAACTGGGAAGGTGAAGAAGTATTTATCCAAACTTTTCAGTATGACGGGCAAACAACTATAAAAGCAATTGACGTTCCCTTACTTTTGAGAGTTGAAAGCGAAGGGGGTACTTATTTTGAATTTGGCCCATTATTCTCATTTATTAATGAAGCAACAGAGACCAGCACATTTGATGGAGAACTGCAATATGAGGATAGGGATTTTAGCAATGACTTTGGAACGTTTAATGTCGCTGCTAATGTTGGCTTTGGAATAGATGCGGATTTAAGTGACGCTTTAATTTTAAGTGTGGGATTAAATTTAGGGTATGGCTTTGTAGATATTGGCACGGAATACACCCAACTTGAGCTGGCTACCGATCCAGATGAAAGCTTTTATACTGTGCAAAGTCATTTAACCAATGACTCCAATAATCCTATTGTATTTGAAAGCACAAACACTGTTTTTGGTGGATTGAAAATTGGTATAAACTATATTATCAGATAAGCACTAAAGATTGTTAAAGAATTTGAAAATCCTGCTTCATTACTGAAGTGGGATTTTTTATTTTAAACTAAAATTTCAAATGAAAAAAATTGTTCTCCTTGGTTTGGTATTTTCTTTAACTATAGGTCTTAAAGGGCAAATAAAACTAGGCTTGAATGGAGGCTTGTATAACACCTATGTGATTAATAAAAATATAAACGACCCAGACAATTTTATTGAGTCCCAATCTACTTTTCAAGCTATGTATGGACTCGGAGCTACGATAATGCTAGGTGATAAAATTGGTTTGTCAACCGGATTAAATGTATTGAAGTATAAGCAAATTTTGGATGGTGAATTTACTCAGAACATTGGTCCAATAGAAATTCCAGCAAGATACAACCTGGAATTAGAGCTTGATTATACATCCATACCTGTTTATATTAGAACTAAAACACTTTGGGGACTTTATATCGAATCGGGTCTTCAATTTAATTTTATGAATACGGCAAGTGAAACATTGGATTATTTAAATGAAGATGGATCTATAAATTTTTCGAATGGAGAAATAAGTGTGAGTGATGATTTTTCTGATTTTGTGCTTGCATTAGGCTTTGGAGTGGGATTTGATTTTGGCTTATCAGACAAATTATTTCTGAATGCAGGGCTGGATTTTTCCTATAGTTTGAATGACACCAGTGTTATGTATTCAGAAGAAGAATTAGCGCAAAATGCTGTTGGAGCATATAGCTTAGCAAGTCATTTAGGAGTTATTGATAATAGTCCTATTGCTGTGGATCTTGGAGAGTACGATTATGAGTCCAGCAATAATGCAAATGCAGGTTTGAAAGTAGGATTGTATTACAAACTGTAAACTCTTCCAGTCAACGAAAATCGGAGAACCATTTTCAATTTGGGTCGTATTTTCGAATGAATGCACCACCTTTTTTTGTTTAGATTTCTTTTTTTCTCAATCCATACTTTTGCTCAAGGTAGAGTAGGAGTGAGCGCTTCTTTAAATAATACCTGGATTTTAAATACCAATATACTGGACGCTCATAGAGGAATTCACTATAAATTTTCGACTGCCCCAAGTGTTGGAGTAACTCATGTATTTGAGGGGGATATTTTTAGATATAGAACAGGACTGAACTATAATGGTTTGGAGCAAGACTTTATATGCTGAGTTCTGGCATGGTTATGATGGGTCTTTCACTTCACAAACCCGTTTAAATTTCCTGGAGCTTCCTTTGTATATGGGCTTTCAAGGAGCAAATAATTTCTTTTTTGAAATGGGCATGAATGTCTATTATTTGATAAGAGCAAGAGAGACTATTGATTTTAGTGGTGATTTAGAAAATATTGATCATGAAAATTTGATCCATGACTTTAGCAGATTCAATATAAGTTTTGGTTCCGCTTTTGGTTTCGAAACAAGCATTGCAGAAAAACTCAAGCTTTCATATTCTGGTGAATTTCAAATAGGTTTTTCAGATATAACCAAGCAAAGCAGAACCAACGGAATATTTCAATCCAATATCCCCAATAGTTTTTTCAATGTAATGGCGCATGACGGATTTGAGGACATTCCACAAGTGACTACTTACAAGACTTCTTCCGCTATTTACTTAGGTGTAAGAGTGGCTTTGTTGGTGGCTTACTAATGAATAAATTATTTATAATTCGGAGTTCATAATTAATAGTTTGCAAATATTAATCAACCATCAACCAAGTTTTCTAAGCACTTACCGCGCTTAAAGCTTTAATCATAGTTTCTCCAATATCAGCAGGAGAGTCTGAAACGTGAATACCACATTCAGCCAGGATCTTTTTCTTCGCTTCAGCAGATTCATCTTCACCAGAAACAATTGCACCGGCATGGCCCATGGTTCTTCCCTTTGGAGCAGTTACTCCAGCAATGAATCCAACAACTGGCTTAGTTCCATTCTTTTGAATCCATTTAGCAGCTTTGGCCTCTAAGTCTCCTCCAATTTCACCTATCATTACGATGCCTTCTGTTTCAGGATCATTCATGAATAATTTGACCGCATCAAGCGTTGTTGTTCCAATGATTGGATCACCACCAATTCCAATAGCAGTAGTAATTCCCATTCCAGCTTTCACAATTTGATCAGCTGCTTCATAGGTTAAGGTTCCCGACTTAGAAACGATTCCAATGTTTCCTTTCTTAAAAATGAAACCAGGCATAATTCCAACCTTGGCTTCATCTGCGGTAATAACACCCGGACAATTAGGCCCAATAAGTGTGCAATCTCTGTCACTAATGAAAGCCTTAACCTTTACCATATCTGCTACAGGAATACCCTCTGTAATGGCAATAATAACCTTGATGCCAGCATCTGCCGCCTCCATTATAGCATCCGCAGCGAAAGCAGGTGGAACAAAAATAATAGTCACATCTGCACCCGTTTTCTTTACAGCTTCAGAAACAGTGTTGAATACAGGGCGATCCAAATGAGTTTGCCCACCTTTGCCTGGAGTAACTCCACCAACAACATTGGTTCCATACTCAATCATTTGACCAGCATGAAAAGTACCTTCACTACCTGTTATTCCTTGAACTATAATCTTAGAATCCTTATTTACTAATACGCTCATTATTTCCTGATTTCGCTGCGAAAATATAATTATTTGAATCTCAAACCAACTGGTTTTGGCCGAAATGCAAAGAATTTTGAACAATTAATAAAGCAGCCTTAAATATCTGTCACTTGGCCTTTTTTTCTATTTTGTTGCACCAAAAAATGAACAATGATTTTATTTTTGATTTATGGGGCAGGAAATGCTCATCTCAATTCAGTAGAGCCTCAGGGAGCTATTTGTCCAAATTGTAACTCCGAGAATACAACTGTTCTTAGCGTTTATAGAAGACATGCACACATATTTTGGATTCCCTTATTTCCAATGGGTAAAACAGGTGGATCTGTTTGCAAAAACTGTAATCACGAAATGAAGCCTAAACAAATGGATGAGGGCCTAAGGAACGAGTATAATTACCTGAAAAAAGAATCTAAAGGTCCAATATGGCAATTTGCTGGACTAGCAATAATTGCAATAGGTGTAGCTGCAATAGCTTATTTTGGAATGCAAAACGACCAAAAGGAAATAGAGCAAGTAGCCAACCCTCTTGTTGGAGATGTTTATGTGGTTACTATGGAGGGTGGTTATTCCACTTTGAGGGTCGAATCTCTATCAGATGATAGTGTTTTTGTACAGGAAAATCTGATGGGAATCAATAAATTGAGAGCCATTGGGGATATCGATCTAGACGAAAATTACCTTCCTTTTTCCTATGGTATTTCCAGAGGAGATCTCATTGAAATGAAGAGCAGTAAAGAAATTAAAAGCGTTAGACGCGATTGAATTTTAAAAATCCTAATGATACCATAGTAGCTCTTGCCACGGGAGATGCTGTTTCTGCAATTTCTTTGATCAGAGTAAGTGGAAAGGAAAGTATCTCCATTTGCGATAAGGCTTTTTCCAAAAACATTGCCAAAGCAAAAGGAAATAGTATCCATTTCGGAGAAATCAAAAATAAGCAGGGAGTTATAGACGAATGCCTATTATTTATTTTTAGAGGCCCTAAGTCATTTACAGGTGAGGATACCGTTGAAATTACTTGCCATGGTTCGGTTTTTATTAGACAGGAAATAGTCAAGCTTCTGCTTGATTTGGGAGCGAGATTAGCCGAACCTGGAGAGTATAGCATGCGCGCATTTCTCAATAAAAAGATGGACTTGAGCGAGACGGAGGCAATTGCTGATCTTATTTACTCGGAGAATAAACAGCAGCATAATTTGGCTATGCACCAGATGAAAGGAGGTTTTAAGAAGGAACTTTCTTCCTTACGCCAAAGGTTGATAGATTTTGCTTCTCTCATAGAATTGGAATTGGATTTCTCCGGAGAAGATGTGGAGTTTGCTAATCGTGAAGATTTTATTCAGCTCCTAAGGGAATTGGACCAGAAAATAAGTAAGCTCATAGATTCCTTTCAGCTTGGAAATGTCATTAAGAATGGAGTTTTCACGGTAATAGCGGGAAGACCCAATGCCGGCAAATCTACATTGCTCAATGCGTTATTGAATGAAGAAAGAGCAATAGTTTCAGATATTCCGGGCACTACCAGGGATGTGATAGAAGACAGCTTGAACATTGGCGGTGTAAAGTTCAGATTGTTTGATACTGCGGGTATAAGAGAAGCCAATGATCAGATAGAAAGCATTGGTATAAAAAAGACCTTTGAATCCATTGAAAAAGGCTCCATTCTTATTTATGTTTTTAGTAGCGATGAGCTCAGTCAGGAAGAAGTTCAATCCGATTTAATTGAGATTGGCTTTACTCCCGAAAAAACCATTCTTCTAGCCAATAAATCAGATAAGAAACTGTGCAACTTTCCATTGAATAATTTGCTCAATATTTCAGCTATTCAAGGAGAAGGTATAGAAGCACTCAAATCTAAAATGACGGAACTGAGCCAAGTTGGAACATTAAGTGCTGGAGATTTAGTGGTTTCTAATGTGAGGCATTTAGATGCTTTAAAGAAAACCAAAGAAGCACTTGACGAAGTTCAAATAGGAGTGGAAAGATCAATAAGCGGAGACTTGTTAGCGATAGATATACGAAGAGCTTTGTTTCATTTGGGAGAAATAACAGGGGAGGTGAGCAGTGATGATTTGTTGGGCAATATTTTTGCTAATTTTTGTATTGGGAAGTAATAACATTTCTTTTGTTTGTCAACCCCTTGTTTTTATTGACTTTATAGCGTTTTAGCTTCCATTATTTGTTGCCAAATAACTCTTATTTGCGTATATTTGTTGCCTAACTGTTGCCAAGGCAACACGTTTGTTGCCCAAACTCTATTTCTTATTGAGGTTGGCGAAATGATGCACCAATAAGCACCATTCAGCAACAACGAGCAACATATAGCAACTAATGAGCAGTAATATTAAAATACCAAAGTTTTGTCAGTATTGTGGACAGGCATTTGTTGCCCAGACTACAACAACAAGGTATTGCTCTAAAACTTGTAATAGCAGACACTACAAGCAGAAGAAGCGAGAAGAGAAAGTTCAAGCCGCTTTACAGCAAGAAATGAATACACCTTCTCAAATGGAACAGATGCAAACTTTGCAAACTCTTCCAATTAAAGTTGGTAACCACGTAAATCTAAGAGAGAAAGAATTTCTAAGTGTACAGGAAGCTGCCGATTTAGTTGGTGCAAGTAGATGGACGATACAACGAATGATAAAGCGTGAGCAAATCAAAGTTGGTAAGTTAGGCAGACGTACAATTATCCCAAGAACAGAAATAGATAACCTCTTTAAATAACGGCATTATGAAAGTAACACTTAGAAAAAGAAAGAAAGGAAACAAGATAACTTTATACCTGGACTATTATGACAAAGGCAAAAGAGAGTATGAACATTTAGGATTATACCTCACACCTGATCCAGAGAAAGGAAGTTTAACAAAAGCTCAAAGAGACGAGAACAAGAAAATTTTAGCACTTGCTGAAAGTATTCGTTCTAAGCGACACCTTGAGGTTCAAAATAACATATATGGTTTTAGGGATAAGGAAAAATTAAAAGGTAGCTTTCTAACTTACTTCAGTAACCTTACAGAAAAGAAAAGAGCCAGTAACGGTAATTATGGTAATTGGGATAGTGTAAGAAAGCATTTGAAAAAGTACTGCCCTAAGGACGTTTCTTTTGAGAGGTTAGATAAGAAATGGGTACAAGGTTTTAGGGATTACTTAGACACAGAGGCAACAACTAAAACAGGAAGTGGAATTTCACTCAATACAAAGTATTCCTACTTCAATAAATTACGTGCAGCACTAAAACAGGCCGTAAAAGATGGTGTGATGAAATTTAATCCTTCCGAACAAGTAGAACCATTTCCACAAGACGAGCCTCAGAGAGAGTTCTTAACATTAGACGAACTCAAAACACTTTCCAAATCACATTGCAAGAATGATAATTTAAGACGTATGTTCTTATTCTCTTGCCTTACAGGTTTAAGATGGTCTGATATTGAAAAATTGAAATGGTCTGAGATACAGCACTCGAAAGAACTTGGTTACTACATACGTTTTAGACAAGCTAAAACTAATGGTATAGAGACACAACCCATTTCTGATGAAGCAAGAGCCTTACTTGGTGAGGAAGGTAAACAGGATAAAAAAGTCTTTACAGGCTTTAGTTATGGCAATTGGAATAAGACACTTTTAAAAGATTGGTTGATGGAAGCTGGCATAACAAAGAAGATTACATTCCATTGTGCTCGTCATACTTACGCTACGCTTCAGTTGACGTTAGGCACTGATATTTATACGGTCAGTAAATTACTTGGTCATAGACATTTGAAGACTACAGAAATCTATGCTAAAGTGATTAACGAGAAGAAGGTAGAAGCAGCTCACAAAATAAATATCGGATTATAATGGAATTAACTATATACAAGAACGTGCTATATGGCACATTAAAACCTTGGTTAATTCCAAGTGATGCTGAGAAGTTTTATCGTCAGAATATGACACCGAAATTTCAGAAACCGTCTGAAAGTATTTCAGACTATTACCGAGCATTAAAAGAGCTACATTCAGATAAAAAGACATTATTTACTGATGATGGTTTAGATATTTATAAATCATTGCCCAAGTCAGAAAAAGCCTTTTCTATCTTATCACCATTGGTTGATTTACCCCTACCAACACCAGTAAATTCAGTTCAAAAATTCTACCATTACTTATTGGTTAATGAAACGACCAGATTAACAGATAGGATTTACAACAGCTTTGTCAATTCTGATGATGAACTACTACAAAAAGACATTGTACTAAATGCTGTTAGATCTACAAAAGACTTGCTTTTAAAGATTGGCTCAGATAGAGAAGCATTTCCTAATGACGACTTAACAACATTTGTTTTAGAAACCTTATCAAATTGCATAGTAAGGTTATTAAAGGAAACTGAATTTTTATATCCTTCATTTCTTAATAGTATTCCGACCGATAAGACAGAAGCATTTGCTGAACTTCTGCAAGCAGAAGTACCAGCTTATGATATTGACAAAACTACACCGCTATTTACTACTGTTATGGGTACTCTAATAGGTGCAGATAACTACAACTTACAGAGTGATGACAGGTTTACTTTCGGGTATAGCCAAAGAAATACAGACAGTCTAAAAACTGTTTTATATGCCTTACAGCGTGAGATAGAATTAGTTAATGAAAATGAAAATACTGTTGATGACTTATTAGCAATCCTTACAAGTAAGGATTTGCAATTAGGGGCTAAGCCAGTTAATCTATTTTGTGAGACAACTCAATTCAGCTACATAGTAGCTAAAATGGAGTTGCATTTTACTAATTTCAACCCAACTTCAATTGAAAAATCAAAGCTCTTTATATCCAAAAAGGGAAACCATATTAAGAGGAATAATCTATACAAGAACAAAAGCCAAAACTGTAAAAAACAGCAACAAATAGACACTATACTAAAGGGGCTGTAAATAAAAACAGTAAGATGAGTAAGATATAGTAGTAAGACGTTACCGTCTTACTGATTACCAGAGTGTTACGATAGAAGTTTGTCGAGTAATTATTTGATAAACATTTAAAAATCGTAACATTATGAGTAACGAAAATTTAATCTTAGAAAGGCTCTCACAGATAGAGCAAAAAATTGATGAACAAGCATTACTAAAAAAAGAAGTTCTCAACTTCAATGATGCCTGTAAGTATTTAGATATAAGTGCTTCTCACTTATATAAACTCACTTCTCAAAAATTAGTACCACACTTCTGCCCACAGGGCAAGAAGTTGTACTTCAATCGTGCTGAACTGGATGAGTGGTTACAACGTAATCGCCAAAGCTCTACTGATGAGATTGAGCAAGAAGCTGCAAACTATGTCATTAACAACAAAAGGAAATAGTTATGGGCTTTTACAATCCTTTAGACGAGAAATTGGAACAGATTGAAGACCGCTTAGATGATATGCTTCTAATGCTTAAAGACAAGCAAAGAACTAATCCAGAGCAAGTCTTTTTCGACAACCAAGAGTTCCTGCAAATTATGAATATCTCAAAGCGTACCGCCCAATATTGGCGAGATAGCGGACAGATTGGATACTGCCAAATCGGTCATAAAATCTATTACCGCTTATCAGATATTCTCGCTTTGCTCGATAAGAATTTCAAAACACCAGTTCAATAATGCACAACTTCAAAAATTTAATATAATGGCTTCTTCAACAATATTTAAAAATTTCAATCAACCTATAGAAAATAAAGCAATACTACTTATCACCAAAGACATTGCGGAAGGTAAATACAAAGACCTTGTAGAACCTATTAGAATGGCAATAGGAATGGGTAAAGCTGACCGAGTAGATAGACTAAAAAAAGAATTACCAGCTTTCACACCTTCTGGAACATTTGAAGGTGGACGTAAGATGGAGTATTTAAAAATGTATAATGGTTTTGTTCACTTAGACTTTGACAAACTCAGTCCTGATGAATTGGCTAAAGCCAAATCACAGGTACAAGAAATGCCTACCACTTTTGCTTGTTTCACAAGCCCAAGCGGTAACGGCCTAAAAGTTTTTATTGAAGTAGATAGTAGCTTAGAACACCACAGTATAGCATATAAGCAAGTACAAGAGTTTTACGAGCAATCTTTGAGCATAGAAGCAGACCCAAAATGTAAAGACGTTACACGGCTTTGCTTTGTGTCTCACGACACAGAAGCATATCGAAACATTCAAAACGAAAAGTTCAAAATTCAGTTGCCACCAGACAATTTACTGGAGCAAGTGCCGAAACCTACGGTTCCGCCACCTATTGTAGATAACGAGTATAATCCATTCTTGGAAGAGCAATTAGCGGAATGTGTACGATTTACTGAAAACAAATATCAGTACTATGATGGCAACAGGAACAACTTCGTATATCAGTTAGCGTGTAATTGCAACAGAAAAGGTATTGCCTATGATGATACATTGGATTTTATCAGGCAAAACTATGACCTAAAAGATTTTGAAATTACCGCTTCTGTTAAAAGTGCTTACAATCATAACGCTACACAATTTGGGCAGTATAAAAAAATAAAACCACCTAAGTCAAACAATCAATCTTTAGAAACAGACTATCTTATAGAAACACCAACATATAGTGATGAAATATTTGAGGCACTACCCGATATTCTAAGAATAGGTTCACAAGCATTTGATGATAAAAGAGAAAGAGACGTATTTCTCACTGGTGCAATAGCAATACTTAGTGGTTGCCTTCCTAATGTTGTGGGTGAATATGCACGAGAGACAGTATATCCCAATTTGTTTGCATTTGTTATAGCACCTGCCGCAAGCGGCAAAGGTGCATTGAAATTCGCCAAAAACTTAGGTGATAAATACCAGGATCACCTTTTAGAATGTCATAAGGTAGCAAAAGAACAATATGAGGCAGAATTAGCTGAACATAAAGCAGCACAAAGAGACAGAAAGAAAGGTGAACCTGTTAATACAGAAGAACCAGAGAAGCCACCGTTCAAAGTAGCTTTTATTCCTGCCAATAGTAGCTATGCTAAAATATTACAACATATACAGCAGAATGAAGGAACAGGAATAATATGTGAAACAGAAGCGGATAGTATGGGTAATGTAATGAAACAAGAATGGGGTGGTTATTCGGATATGCTTCGCAAATCCTTTCACCACGAGACTATAAGTTTATCTCGTAAAACAAATGATGAATACATATCTATTAAAGAGCCTAAAATATCTATTGCTTTATCGGGTACACCCGGACAAGTTGGTAATTTAATTTCTTCAGCAGAAGATGGCTTATTTAGTCGCTTTATCTTTTACACTTTCAAAGTTGAAGAACAGCTTTGGCGTGACGTGTCGCCTTACGGCAACCCTATCAATCTAAACGACCATTTCACAAACTTGTCAAGCCAAGTTTTTTCAATGGTTCAGTTTTTCGAGCAATCCAATACTATCATAAAACTAACTCGTGACCAATGGCTTACTATAAATGAAGTTGGGCAAAAGTGGCTTACAGAAATTACTATTTTTACTTCACAAGAAGCTGGAAGTGTAGCCAAACGATTAGGCGTTATTCTTTATCGTTTAGCAATGATATTTACAGCATTAAGAAAGTTTGAAAATGGAGAAGCTACCCAAGAAGTACTATGTACTGATGAAGATTTTGAAATAGCTCTGAGCATAGCCAATACCTTTATAGAGCATAGTGTCATTATGTTTAACAATCTTCCTTCACAAGAGAAAGAAATGCCATTTAAGAGTAGTAATAAGCAAGCATTCTTTGTTGCACTACCGCATAAATTCAAACGAGAAGAAGCTGTTCAAATTGGAATATCACATAATATAAAAGAAAGAACAGTTGGTTCATTGCTAAAAAAGCTACTTGAAAAAGGCTTACTAACCCAACCAGAATACGGCTTTTATCAAAAGGTTAGTTCATAACAATAATTCCATTCTATTTTTGTTGTCTTATTTTCTCTTGTTTGTTGTACATTTGTCATTTAATGTCAAGTGAACATTTGTACAATGAATAATTTTGGAGAACTTATTAGAGCCAAACGAGAAGATAAAGAAATGCTTCTGAGACACCTTGCAGCTCAACTGGATATTGATACAGCTCAGCTTAGTAAGATGGAAAGAGGCGAAAGAACTGTAAAGCGTGAACACGTTACACAGCTAATCGACATTTTTAATCTTGACCCAAGTAAGGCATTCTCAGTTTGGTTGTCTGACCAAATTGTTGCCTTAATCACAAATGAAGATGAAGCACTTAACGCCTTAAAGATGGCAGAGAAACAAATCAAGGATTTAAAGTAACTACTTTTATATGGAGCAAAAACTTAATATCAATATAATTCCATTTAGCCACCCCTTTGCAAGCAAAGAGTTTGGCTTTTATGCAGAGAAAAAAGAAGGCACATATCCAGTCCATAGGTCTGAATTGCCACAACCACTTTGGGCTCAGTATGAAGAGGAATTTCAAGACATTAAGTATCTCTATTCTGATTTTGTTTCAACTGATGATACAGACTATAAGGCGGAAGTAGATTTTAAAGAAAGTTCACGTTTTGCAAAGCATTTTTATACCACTAATATTTTAGCCTATTTTGAAGATAAGGCTGATGCTATTAAGAAGAATTTTGTTGGCGATATACAGTTATGGTTCAAAGATGAAAGCCTATCGGCTTCCACCTTTACAGCCTATGAAAAATACACATTAAAAATAGAATTTTCAAGACTTACTTCCAGTCCTGCATTACTTATTACTTATGATGGCATTTCTAAGGTGTCAACTAAAAGTATTGCTGAAATAGATACACCAACGGATAACTTCAAAACCATAATTTTCAGAAACAGAATTACAAAGTTTGACAGGTTAGATGAAGAAGCTAAACAGAACTTAACTGAAGCATATCCATTGCTATCTATTACATTAAAAGAAATTCTTAAAATACCTCAGAATAGACCTAAGCGGGTAAATAAATACATACCATACTACGAGAAGATAAATAAATTCTATAATCAGTACTTGAATAATGAAGCATTTAGAAAGTTAATCCCATTAGACACAAAAGGGTTCTTCAATATTCCAGAGAAAGAAGTTTTTAGGATAAACTACAAATCCAATAATCTAAAGTTTTATAATGGTACAGAAATAGATCCACAGAAAGGAATGAAAATGGGACCATACAAAACAGCCCAAAATCCGAATAACATTAGTTTCTTCTTTGTGTACCACAAACCAGACAGAGCAAAAGCTGTTGCACAGCTTTACTCTTATTTTACCAAAGGTTATGTAAAGGACGGTTACACCGTCTTTAAACCTTTGAAAGAGTATATAAAACAACCGTTTCATATAGCTAAAGATGATAGCATAGCCTTTGATAGTCCAGAAACGGCATTAAAGGAAATTAAGCAGCACTTGATAGACTTTAACCCTAAACCTAATACTCAATATGTTGCAATCTATGTCAGTCCGATTAGTAAGAACGAAAGAGACCCGGAAAGGATAATGCTTTACTATAAAGTCAAGGAAGAACTATTAAAGCACAACATTACTTCTCAAGTAATATACAATCAGAATATTTTTAACGATTACTTCAATTACTACTTGCCAAATATCGCTATCGCTCTATTGGCAAAAATTGGTGGTATTCCTTGGCGTTTAGATAGAGACCCTTCACAAGAGTTAATAGTAGGTGTTGGAGCATTTAATTCTATTACAACCAAAAGTCGTTATGTCGGTAGTGCATTCTGTTTTAATAATGAAGGAGAGTTTAAAGGTTTCGACTGTTTCCGCAATAATGAAATGGATTTATTAGTAGGTGCTATTAGAAAGCAAATCCTTACCTACTTAATTACCAATGGTGAAAATGCCAAAAGGTTAATCATACATTACTACAAAGTATTTAGTAAAGATGAATTAGACCCAGTTCAGCGTATGTTGGGTAAATTAGGTTTAGATATTCCAGTAATAGTAGTTACAATAAACAAAACAGAGAGCAAAGACTATGTAGCATTTGACACCAATTCTGAAGCTCTTATGCCTTTAAGCGGAACTATAATAGATATATCTAAAACAAAACATTTACTCTTTAACAATACACGTTATTCAGAGAATGGCTATCCGCCAAAGGACAATCCTTTTCCAGTAAAATTACAACTGTATTGTACAGAGGAAGGCTATTTTGATGACCCAGCAGTAAAGAAAGAAATTATAGACCAGGTCTATCAATTTAGTAGAATGTATTGGAAGTCAGTAAAACAACAGAACTTACCTGTAACTATAAAATACCCAGAAATGGTAGCTCAAATTTTCCCATTTTTTGAAGCTGATAAATTAGAAGATTTTGCTAAGAATAACCTTTGGTTTTTATGATGGATGAAAAAATAGAAAATAGACTCAATCAAAGGGATATAAAGCCTACTGCAATGCGAATCCTTGTTCTGCAATATTTGATGGAGCAAGACAATGCAGTTTCATTACAAAGTATAGAAAATGCCTTTGAAATAGCTGATAAGTCCACACTGTACAGAACACTTAAAACCTTTGAGAAAAACAAATTGGTTCACACCATTGATGACGGTACTAAGCAATTAAAATATGCCCTTTGTTTAGAAAGTTGCGAATGTGAAACCATTGACCAACACTACCACTTTCATTGTACAAACTGCCAAAACACATTCTGCCTTACCAATCAGAACATTCCTCAGATAGAACTACCCAAAAACTTCAAAATGCAACAGGCCAATATGGTTATCAAAGGTTTATGCGAAAATTGCAATCGTTAAACTTTGCAAGTGGGTTGCAGTAAACTTGTTTTACCTTTGAGGTCATAAATGAGATTATTTGCATTCATATTATCGCTATACATTACAGCACTATCAATAGTGCCGTGTGCTGATGGTATGCCGCAAACGTCCACTGTTACAGACGTTGAAATCTCAGCTAATGAGCAAAACCATAATCATTCAGACCATAAAGATGATTGTACACCATTTTGTGTATGTGTTTGTTGCGGTTCTATGATTGCAATGCCTTATTTGCCAACTTTAGTTAAAGGCAAAGTGGATATATCTACGGACCTTCTTTTCCACTACAAATTCGATTATTCCTTTGATTACAGCGAAGGAGTTTGGCACCCGCCAGCCCATAGTTAAACCACTTTTCAAGGGACAACTATGCCCTTTTCAATCATAGTCAAGGTTTAACTTTTTTATAAAAATCAAATATTAATGTTCGATAATATTATCGCTTATTCGGTAAAGAATAAGTTTGTTGTAGGGCTTTTTGTAGCAGCCCTCATAGTTTGGGGATTATTTTCTCTCAAACAGCTACCCATAGATGCTGTACCTGATATAACGAATAATCAAGTACAGATCATTACCATTTCGCCTACCCTTGCTACGCAAGAAGTAGAGCAATTTATTACTACTCCCGTAGAGCTTGCCGTACAGAGTTTGCAAAAGACAGAAGAAATACGGTCTATCTCTCGTTTTGGCTTATCCGTAGTAACCGTAGTTTTTGAAGAGGATTACGATATTTATTTGGCTCGCCAATTGGTAAATGAAAAACTCAAAGAAGCTGAAGAAGATATTCCCAATGGTTTAGGTACTCCCGAGATGGCTCCGCTTTCAACTGGCTTAGGAGAGATTTATCAATACGTAGTCCGACCCGAAGAAGGGTTTGAAGACAAATATTCACCAACAGAACTAAGAAGTATTCAAGATTGGATAGTTACCCGTCAGCTTTTAGGAATAGAAGGTGTAGCAGAGGTTAACTCAATGGGAGGCTTTCTGAAACAGTATGAGGTGGCGGTAAATCCAAATCTTCTTAAATCCTTAGGTATAAGCATTACAGATATATTTTCAGCATTAGAAAAGAGTAATGAAAATACAGGCGGAGCATACATAGAAAAAAACTCAAATGCCTACTATATCCGTTCAGAAGGTTTAGCCAAATCTTTAGACGACATTGGAAACATTGTAGTAAGTGATGCAAGTAATATCCCTGTCTTGGTAAAAGATGTGGCTACTGTTCAATATGGCAAAGCCCCTCGTTATGGAGCATTGGTTAGAGATGGTGCAGAAGTCGTTGGTGGTAAGGTAATGATGTTTAAAGGAGCAAATTCTGCACAAGTAACAGAATTAGTAAAAGAGCGAGTCATTCAAATCCAAAAATCATTGCCCGAAGGTGTTGTTATTGAACCCTACTTGGTACGAGACAAGTTGGTGAGTACTGCCATAGGTACAGTGAAAAAGAACCTCATAGAAGGTGGCTTAATTGTCATATTCATTTTGGTTTTGCTATTGGGAAATTGGCGAGCAGGTCTAATTGTTGCTTCTGTCATTCCATTAGCTATGCTCTTTGCTGTTTCAATGATGAACTTATTGGGTATCTCGGCTAACTTAATGAGTTTAGGAGCGATTGATTTCGGGCTTATTGTAGATGGTGCAGTAATTATTGTAGAGGCTATAGTTCACCGATTGCAAGTCAGTAAAGCAGGCAAAGTATTGTCCCAATCCGATATGGATAGTGAAGTGATTACCTCTTCTCAAAAAATAAGAAGTTCGGCTGCCTTTGGCGAAATTATTATTCTAATGGTCTATATACCAATATTGGCATTAGTTGGTATTGAAGGTAAAATGTTTAAGCCTATGGCTCAGACAGTAATGCTTGCCATTGCAGGAGCATTGATTTTATCATTGACCTATGTGCCAATGATGGCTGCCTTGGTGCTCAAGAAAAAGGTAGTGAATAAAGAAACCTTTGCAGATAAGATCATTGCATTTTTTCAAAGAGGCTATACCCCCATACTCAATGCAGCACTTCGTTTTAAGACCGTCTTTGTGAGTGTTACGGTGGTAGCTTTTCTGATAAGTCTATTTGTGTTCAGCAGAATGGGTGGGGAGTTTATTCCTACATTAGAAGAAGGCGACTTGGCTATGCAGCATATTCTGCCACCGGGCAGTTCACTTTCTCAAAGTGTAGAAACTGCCAAGATGATACAAAACAAACTCTTAAAAGACTTTCCAGAAATAGAAGATGTGGTGGCCAATATTGGTTCTGCAGAAATTCCAACCGACCCAATGCCTGTAGAAATTGCAGATTATGTATTGGTAATGAAACCTAAATCAGAATGGACTTCTGCCACCAATAGGCAGGATATGTTTGAAAAATTAGAAGAATCACTGCATAGTATTCCTGGCGTAGGATTTGAATTTTCTCAGCCTATACAATTACGGTTTAATGAATTAATGACAGGCTCTAAGGCTGATATTGCCATAAAACTATTTGGTGAAGACTTAGACCTATTATTTCAAAATGCAACGAAAGCTGAAAAAGTAATTAAGCAAATTGATGGGGTTGCTACCGTAAATGTGGAGCAAACGATTGGTATGCCACAGGTACTGGTGAAATACGATTATCAACGAATGGCACAATACGGTTTACACATTCAAGAAGTAAATCAAGTGATCCGTTCTGCCTTTGCAGGAGAAAAAGCAGGTACTATTTATGAAGGAGACAAACGATTTGATTTAGTCATTCGCTTAAATGAAGAGAATAGGAAAGGAATAGAAGATGTAGAAAACCTTTTTGTTACACTCAACAATGGTAGTCAAATTCCACTCAATAATGTGGCTAATATAGATTTGATAAATGCTCCTATGCAGGTGTCCAGAGAAAACACCAACAGAAGAATTGTCATTGGAGTAAATGTGGGCAATACAGATGTAGAATCATTAGTAGAAAAAATTCAAACCGAATTAGAAGCTAACGTAAAACTACCAACGGGTTACTATTTCACTTACGGTGGTCAGTTTGAGAACCTCAAAGCCGCCAATGCACGGCTTTCAATTGCCGTGCCTATGGCACTGGCTCTCATATTCATTCTGTTGTATTTCACTTTTGGCTCAGTGGCTCAAGCAGGGTTGATTTTTACAGCCATTCCTTTATCTGCCATTGGTGGTATTTGGGCTTTACAGCTAAGAGGGTTGCCTTTTAGTATATCAGCAGGCATTGGTTTCATTGCCCTTTTTGGAGTGGCAGTACTTAACGGGATAGTTCTTATTGGTTATTTCAATCAACTCAAAAAAGAAGGTATGACTGACATAAAAGAAAGAATAATTACAGGAACAAGGGTGCGATTAAGACCCGTAATAATGACGGCAGCAGTAGCTTCATTGGGTTTTCTCCCAATGGCTATTTCTACTTCGGGTGGTGCAGAAGTACAACGACCTTTGGCTACAGTGGTCATTGGCGGTTTGCTTACAGCAACCTTTTTAACCTTAGTAATATTACCCATTCTTTATTTGTGGTTAGAAAAATGGAAGGAAAGAAAATCAAATGGTTCAGCCCTAACTAAAGGCGGTTCTATAGCCTTGCTCTTGATATTTGGTATCTCCTTTTCAGCACAAGCTCAAAATAAACCAATTGATTTGGATAGTGCTATTACTATGGCATTGACTAATCACCCCAATATAAAAGCTGCCACATTGGACGTAGAGAAAAACCAATCATTACAAAACTTGAAATACAATTTAGGTTCAACAGATATTTCTTATCAAGGTGATGGCTTATTTGATACGCAATTTGGTCAGCAAGTAAATCAAATTGGTATAGTACAGAACTTTCCAAGTCCAGGTGTTACCAAGGCTCAGAATAATTTGCAAGATGCCTATGCCAATCAGAGTGCCACCCAGAAACAAATCACTGAAAATGAACTCAAATGGAAAGTGAAACAAATTTACTATGACATTCAGTACAAAAAGGAGTTAGAGAAGCTATATGCCAGTCTTGTTTCCACCTACAAAGAATATCATAGAAAAGCAACAGTAAGAGTACAAGCAGGAGCTGCAAATCGCATTGAATCACTCACACTACAATCTAAATGGCAAGAATATGAGTTGTTACTAAATCAAGTAACAATTGAGCTTGCTAACTTAAATAAGCGGTTTCAGTTATTGCTCAATACTTCTGAATTAGTCACTACGGCAGATAGCCTCGTTACCACTAAATATTCCAATCAAATAGATACCATTACTAATCCACTTCTATTGCAGAGTCAACAGGCAATAATGATAGAATCTGCGAAGGTAGAGGTGATGCAATCTGAACTTAAACCCAGTTTCAATGTCGGATATGCTGCACAAAATTTTAACCAAGGTGGTTGGCTTAATGCGGCACAAGTAGGTGTATCTATTCCATTATTTAATGGACAGACAAAAAAGCGAATTGATGCTCAAAAGATGCAAATAGATATTGGTAACTATCAGTATCAGAGTAAGCTACTTGGGTTACAACAAGACCAGTTAGAAGTACAAAACACCTTAGCCTTATACAAGGCTGGTGTTGATTTTTACAAAAACCAAATCGAAACCATTAATCCAGATATTGTAAGAATTAGTGAATTGAATTACCAAGCAGGAGAAATTTCTTACTTGGAACTATTAAACACCTTACAGTTAATGGCAACTAACAATAAAAATTATTGGGAGCAGATAGTAGCTTACAACAAAGCTGTAGCAGACTTTCAATTTCTTACAAACCAATAAAAGATAAAATAATGAATAACATAAAATATATCATAACAACATTTTCAATACTACTTGTATTGTTTTCTTCCTGCGGCCATAAGCACAATGAAGGTGATGGCCATAATCACGGCACAGAAGAGAATACACATTCTGAAAGTGATGAGCATAACCACGGTGAAGGTGAAGAAGAACACAAGGAAGGATTATTTCTATCAAAAGACCAGGCGGAAACCATAGGATTAGAATTTGGGGATCTATCTTCTATAAAAGTAAATGACTTTGTAAAAGCAACAGGTACATTAGGATTACCTCCTAATGCACTTTCTTCTGTATCTGCCAAAACCAATGGTATAATCAAAGGCACTAAAAAGTTTGTAGAAGGAAATTATATCAAAAAGGGAGCAGTCATAGCCTATTTAGAAAACCCAGACTTTATTGTTACACAACAAGATTATTTAGAAGCTAAAGCACAGCTCAACCTAAAGCGTTTGGAAGTTGAACGACAAAAAACATTGGTAGAATCCAATGCGGGAGTTACCAAAAATCTTCAAAATGCACAAGCAGAGGTGGCAGTACTGGAAGCTAAAACTCAAGGTCTTGCCAAGCAACTTACTTTTTTAGGTATATCCACTTCCAACCTATCGCCCAGTAACATAAGGCAGCAGATAGCAATAGTAGCTCCTATGAGTGGCTACATTTCTAAAATAAGTTTTCACAATGGTATGTATGCCCAGTCTTCTATTTCTTTAATGGATATTATTTCTTCGGAGCATTTACACTTAGAGTTAGATGTTTTTGAAAAAGATATAGCAAATATTAAGATAGGTCAGAAAATGAGCTACACAGTCCCTGCACTTGGTACAACTATTTATTACGGTAGTGTTGATGTAATTGGGAAGCAGTTCAACTCAAGCTCTAAAACGGTACGTGTACACGGCCATTTAGACGGAGTGAAACCCCAATTCTTAAAAGACCTCTTTATAAATGCGAAGATATTTCTTACAGATTCAGAAACTACTGCACTACCTGAAGATGCCATTATCAAAGACGGAGAAAGCAGTTATATCTATGTAGCTCGTAGTCAAAAAGATGCAAAGGCAATAGAATTTGAAAAAATCAATATAATCCCAGGCTCTACAGAAAATGGCTACACAGCTGTAAAATTGATAGACGATATTCCAGAGGGTATGCAAATAGTCACTAAGGGAGCCTATTATGTATATGCTCAATCAAAAGCAGGAGAATTAGAACACGAACATTAAATCAAACATTATGTACTTATTTATATTTTTTATCCTTTATTTTTTCTTAGTATTTGTGCTAAGGTCCTTTCTACTTTGGAAAAAAACTAAGGTCAATCCACTCACATTTAATAAAGGGGATGATGCCCACGGTTACAATGGGAAAGTCTTTGGTATTATTTCAATCATAGAGCTTGTTATAGTTTCCATTTATGCCTTTATCCCAAGCTGGCATAAGTTTCTTATGCCCTTTTGGTATTTAGAAAATGAATACTTCGTTTATGTAGGTTGGGCTTTGCTTATAATCTCATTGCTATTTGTATGGTTTGCACAGGGAAATATGAGAGAGTCTTGGCGTATTGGAATAGATGAAGAAAACAAGACAGCATTAGTAACAGATGGCTTTTTCTCTTTCTCACGTAATCCTATTTTCTTAGGTATTATGATAGCCAATATTGGATTGTTTTTAGTATTGCCAAATGCTTTTACTCTATTAATCATAGCCCTTTCTACGGTTAGTATCAATACGCAAATCAGATTAGAAGAGGAATTTCTCAAAAAAGAATTTGGCAATCAATACACGGAGTATCTAAGCAAAGTAAACAGATGGATAACCTTAAAATAGACGACAATGGCAGATAAACAACACATACACCAGTATGATAGCAACGGCAAGCAAATCTGTTGCTCATTAGAAGAAAAAATAGATGCTAAAACACCTCCACCCTTGTTAAACACAACACATAGTATAGATGATGGTCACGACCACTCTCACAATCATTCTCAAGGTAGTGATAGTGCTTGGAAGGAATATCTGCCAGCAATTATAAGTTTTGTCTTATTAATTTCTGGTATAGCAATGGATTTCTTTGATATTACCTTTTTTAATGATTGGGTAAGATTAGTTTGGTATGTAGTGGCATATATTCCTGTAGGTTTTCCAGTGATCAAAATGGGGTTCAATGCTTTAAGAAAAGGAGAAGTTTTTACGGAGTTTTTCCTAATGAGTATTGCTACCATAGGTGCTTTTGCCATTGGTGAATATCCCGAAGGAGTTGCAGTAATGTTATTTTATGCAGTTGGTGAATTATTTCAAAGTGCAGCAGTAAGAAGAGCTAAAGATAATATCAAAGCACTTTTAGATGTAAGACCCAAAATCGCCAGCGTATTTAGAAATGGCTCTTTCATTGATGTCAATCCAAATACTGTAAATGTTGATGAAACCATACAAGTAAAAGTTGGTGAAAAAGTGCCATTAGACGGAGTTTTAATGTCCAAGAAGGCGAGCCTTAATACGGCAGCTCTTACTGGTGAAAGTAAACCACAGAGTATTTTACAGAATGAGAAGGTCTTAGCGGGTTCTCTTAATATGGAAGGTGTAATTGAAATCAAAAGCACCAAACTTTTTAACGACAGTTCAGTGGCGAAAATATTAGAGCTGGTGCAAAATGCCACTTCCAAAAAAGCAAAGACAGAATTGCTTATCAGAAGATTGGCAAAAGTATATACACCTATTGTAGTTTACTTAGCTATTGCAGTCTGTTTTCTTCCTTACTTTTTTGTAGAGGATTATGTATTTCAAGATTGGTTATATAGAGCCTTGATTTTCTTAGTTATTTCTTGCCCTTGTGCTTTAGTTATTTCTATCCCACTTGGTTATTTCGGTGGCTTGGGTGCAGCTTCCAAAAACGGTATTCTCTTTAAAGGAGCAACCTATATGGATAAGCTAAAAGAAGTGAATACAATGGTAATGGATAAAACAGGAACCGTTACCAAAGGTGTTTTTAAAATCAGCAAGATCAAAACTTTTGGCAATTGGTCTGAGGAATCTTTAATGCCATTACTCTTATCTATTGAATCTAAATCTACTCACCCTATAGCGAAAGCAATAATGGAATATCAATCAGACGTTCCAGTAAAAGAAGCTACTGAAATTAAAGAAATAGCAGGAAAGGGATTGACTGGTTTAGTTGAAGGGAAAAACGTAGTGGTTGGCAATCACAAATTGATGCACCAGTTCAATATTACTACTCCACCCGAAATTGAAGAAATAGTAGAATCAAACGTATTGATTGGAATAGACGGAGAGTTTGCAGGATTTGTAACCATTGCAGATGAAATAAAGGAAGATGCTAAAGAAACTATTGAAGCATTTAAAAAAGAGGGTATTAATTACATAATGATGTTATCGGGCGATAAGAATAGCATTACTCAAAAGGTGGCCAAAATACTCGGTATTTCAAAAGCAAAAGGCGGTTTGCTGCCAGAAGATAAATTGAATGAAGTAGAGCTACTTAAAAAAGACCCTATAAAAACAGTTGCTTTCATAGGAGATGGTATCAATGATGCTCCTGTATTGGCAGCAAGTGATGTAGGTATTGCTATGGGTGCAATGGGAAGTGATGTAGCTATTGAAACAGCAGACGTTATTATTCAAACCGACCAACCTTCAAAAGTGATAACAGGAATTAAAATTGCTAAATCGACTCAAAAAATCATTTGGCAAAATATCTTCTTAGCTTTTGGAATAAAAATCATTGTACTTATAATGGGAGCAGGTGGATTAGCTACTATGTGGGAAGCCGTATTTGCAGATGTAGGAGTAGCATTATTAGCAATATTAAATGCAGTAAGATTACAAAGGATGAAGTGGTAACCTAAAGCCCACCCAAGCCAACCCACAAACACGGCTAATGTAGTGAGCCAACTCACAAAGCCAACGCAATTCACTACATTCTATGGTACTGCCGCCATTTTTAACTGTCATACTTTTTGTGTGGTGTGAGCCACCCTTTCAGCACATTGCTTTTAATTGGTTAAGCATTATTTTATTTATGGTACAATTTAAAAGCAAAGAGCTGAGCCAACCCTTCACACCAAACAAAAAGACCGCTACATTCCAACCACCACCACCATTTCGCTTATGCCAGTATAAAAATGTCGGAAGCATACATTAACATAATGTGGCATTATAGTACTTTATCCCCTCGCTTATAGGCGACTATGCCAACCCTATAAAGTCCTATAATAACATTATGTTAAGTAGCCAGTACCATAGCTGTCCTTATCAGTCCAGAGCCGTGTTTTTAGCCACCGCACCCCACCCAAATTCCAACAATTCCCCACCACCCTTTTCAGCGGTCAGAAAAAAAATAAACTATGTCTTGTTTTCGGCTTTTAGTAGGTGCTATTCCGTTTCTCTACATACCACCCACTACAGCCTATAATAGCCAAGCAAGAGTAACTACTGCATTCCATTACACGAAAGCAACCCTTGATTCCATTTCGCAATCCGTATGCTTATCCAAGCAATAAACTTTGCAGTTATGTAAAGTTTGCAAAGTTTGCAATCCTGCAAAGCATACAGGAGTGCTTCATTTCATTCCCACCCAATTCGTTCCATTTCATTTCGTAGCTACACTTGCTTCACACAATGCCCTCGCTTCTAATAGCGGTATAGTTTATTTTTTTCTGGTCATATTACCCCAAATGGAATTGAAATCTAAGTATCAATAAGGATCAATAGTGATGAAATCATTTGAGCAAAAAGGAACAAAAAGGGAAGCAAAAATAGGGTGGCTCGCTCAATGCCAACCCTCTTAAAAAGCCAAAAGACTACGGCATAATGAAAGGCAAATAATAGTTGATAATGAACTAAGGTATTTGCCTTTCAGCCTTCGGCACTTATTCCGTTTCCTTTTGTCTTTTTAGCCTCGCCACCCTGTCAATGGGCTTTCTTTTTTTTCCGTTTTTTTCTTTGTCAAAAAATTTTTGTGGTGAAGCGAAGCGGAACAAACCAAAAGTCCGTTTTATGAAACAGAAATTCACTATCAAAACAAACAGTCCTTCAGCTAATCTGAATAAACCACACTTCTACGTCCTATCTAAAGGATTAAACAGCGGAAAGCCACTTGATGCACCTTGTCCGAATTGCTTTATCGTTACTACACGTAATGAATCCTTAAAAGAACAATTGTACTGGCTTTGTCATAGCTTGTGGCAGTCAAAAACCTTACACAAGCATTTAAGAGGTTCAGTCATTCCCTCTATTTCAATAGTGGAATTTAGAAAAGTACTTTCTTTAAATTTTGAAGAGGTTGTAAAAGATGAACCAAGATTTAAAAAGTCTGTTCAAGCTCTGCAAGCCTTGGATAAAAAACAGTGCCAATATTCAGAGAATATCAGACTAATTGAAGAAGCAAAGAGAATTGTTATGTATCGCTACATTAAAAGGCGGTAGATACGTGTTTAAGTCCACTTTAAACCGTATTTAATTCCACCCTAAAGGCACACCTTTGGAAAATGAATGCAAACTATACCAACAAAGAAAAAGCCCAACTGCCATAGGCAGAAGGGCTTCTTAATCCAAAATTCTAAATAACGGCTTCTTAGAATAGTTCGGAGATTTTCATTGCGTTACCTTGTGCGAACACGTAGTAATCTGAATTTACTTGTTGGTAGAACTCAATACCAACCACATTCACCACCATAACGTCAGTAGTCATAGTTGGAGTACCAGGTAATGTAGCTACCAGTGAGGTAGTAGTGGTGATTGCTTGGTCTACAGGAAGATAGTTTGAATACTCAACCGCTTTTAGCTCATTCAATGCTGCGTCTTTTGGTTCATAAACCTTTGTAGCTGCATTGTACTCAAAATCAGAAATCACACTTATCCCATTGATGATTCTGAAGTGAGTTGCACCAGAAGGAATGTTCAAATAGTTCAGTGGGTTGAACGCTGGAACGTCTAAAGTTGACTCGTCCCGGTTAGCACCTGCGGTAATGGTATAAGGTGCAGAGAATGTTCCGTCAAAAGATGTGAAGCGATTAAACTCGAAGCCACTTAAATACTGTGGAACTGAAGAAATAAGAACAGCTCTTTTACCTCTGGATTCTGAACCGTCTTCCAAATTGATTTTCTTCATAATAGCCGTAAGTCTTCCAGTCACTTGACTGTCAGCCATATTTTTCATTAGGCTTGCTAACCCAACTCTAATAGATTTTCCTGCCAATGCACAACCGCCAAACTCGTTCATATTTTCACGAGTTCTTTGGAATGCAGGATCTGTTGCGATTTGGTCGGCTGTTGGACCACCTGTTAGTCCAGCAAAATAGCCTTGATTTCCCTTGATTTTAAAATGTCTAATGTCGCCAAGAGTTCCGACATACTTTAATGGTCCTTTTTGCCTTGCCATAATTTTAATTTTTTAATGTTATACGAATAATTATTACTATTGCAAAGTAACTCATAACTAATTGATTATCAGTTATTAAAAGAAAGCAAGCAAGTGCAAATAAATGCTAACAAACAAATACTGGTTAGACCACATTTTGAAATCGTCAAAATCCTTGATGGTGATGGTATGATTGTAAAAAATATTTTCACGAATCAGGAAGAAGAAATACGATTACTTGGAATTGATGCACCAGAGATAAAAGTTAGCTCAAAGACCAAGAAGGACGAAAGAGAAACTCATATACCTGCACAATTTTTACTGGAGCTTGGCTATAAGTCAATGAATTTTCTAATCAAGAAAACAAAAAACCAAAGTTCTGTTACACTAATCCAAGAGCGAAAGAATTTGAAAGACCGATACGGAAGAAGTTTAGCTTATGTTCTTTTGCCTAACGGCAAAACTCTCAATGAAATTCTTATCCGTAGAGGCTATGCAAAGCCATATAACAAAGTTTATTGCTCTGAGCTACACAACTATCAAAAGCTAAATCTAAGAGCAAGAACAAAGCAAATAGGCTTATATTCGCTTACTCAATCCTTCTGATAATCTGACTTTATTTATCTTTGTTTTCCTTTGATTATCAACTTATTGTTGCCCATTTGTTGCCCAAAACACATAACTAACTGATAATCATATATCAGTTATATATTGTATTGGAAAATAACCACCAAACCTAAAACCGAATATCCAAATCCAAGCGAATTCTATTCCCTGTTTCCTTTGCTGTCCCCAAGGGAATTAACTGCTCTACCCAATAGTATTTCATGACCAACTTGATATTATCTTCAAGAGCATAAGCTACAACCCACTCGAACCCATTGAAATTGGTTAATCTTCCATCTGGTGAATTGTATTGGGAGTAGTCCCATCTTGCCCAGTCATTCTGTGCCATGATATCCAGAATGGAAAACTGCTCTAGTCGAGCGAAAGTACCTGTAATTTGCCAATCTCCCTTTTCATTTATTTGACCGTATTCCAAGCCTAAAACAATACCTTCCTTTTCGTTCTCGAATGGAGAAGATATGGAGTCATTTTGAGTATAGTCTTGAACATTAATATAGTAATCAAACTTAAGTGTGAATAGCTGATTATTGAATGGTTTTATTTGAGTTCCTAAATGGACAATGGAATAATCAATTAAAAATGTTCCGCTACCATCTGGAATATTGGGGACCTTATTGAAATAATAAAAAGAAGGAAACAAAGTCAGCTTATTTTTAAGCGTTTTGGCCTTTGCTTGAATGCCTTGCACATATGTGTCACCAGCAAATGATTTACCAGATGCAGCTATTAAGAAATGACCACCATTCAAGGTTAAAGAATTCATTAAATTAGATTGAAACCCAAATTCCTTTTCAATAAATACACCCTCTGGATATACATTATCACTCCAAAACAATTCATTGTTTTTCTTAAATGGAAACGTATTCTTACCCATCCAGAATTTGGTGGAATTCAATTGTCCTTGAAAGTAAGCTTTTTCCAGTCCAATGGGTAAAGTCCCAAACTCTTGAAAACCCTCACCTAAAGTCAATTGAGGATCTTGTTGTTTATTGGGATTTCCCGTTCTGATTCTAAAGCCGGCACTATACCATTTTTTACTGTATTCAATTCCTGCCCTTAGTCTGTAACGTAGCCTCGTTCTGTCATCCCGAAAACTTCCATCAGATTTTCTGGAATTCCAATCTTGCTCTATTCTGAAACGAAAATCGGCATTAAAATGAATTTTCGATTTTATAGAATCACTTTGGCCATAATTCAGAAATGAAGTGAATAGAAAGCAGACAGACAATAAAATGGCCTTCCAGTAATATGTTTCGAATTTTGTTTTCACCTCAATGAATCAGAAGAATGATTTGAATTCATTTATACTATTCAAAAAGATTTTGGTTTAGAATTTAAAGCCAATATTCAGGCGAGATATGCGATAAATATCTCACACAGCAATTTAATGATATACAAGCAAACCCCAATTCAGATGCGTTTATTCGGTTATAAACTTCTTGCAAATCAGATGAAATTTGCTTCATAAATAAGCCCTGCATTTCCGGTAACTACCCAGCATAAATAGACGTATACCCATAAAACTTGTTTGATTTCGTGATACCCAATACAAAGCTGTTCTCAGCAGTTCTTCTAAGTATTTTTGTGTGCCAACTATTAAGTGCACAAATTTTTTCCGATGTTAGTTCAGTAACAGGAACTGATTTTGGTGGAAATAAGGATGGAGGTGTTTCCTGGGCAGACATCAACAATGATGGATGTTTAGACCTTTTATTTAATACAACTGATAACAATGCTAGTAGACGTTCTAGAATTCTATTATCTGATTGTTCATTGCCCAATCCTTCTTTTACAGATATTACAGCAACACACATAGATGGATTTACCAAAAGAGAGTTAGATCGGTCCATTTTTGTTGCTGACTTAAACAATGATGGTTATTTAGATTTGGGTAGAAATATTAGTAATCGATTTGAGATATATTTAAATAAAGGGCCAACTGCAACTCCACCATTTTCATTTGGAGATGCAAATCAAGATCCAAATTTCACCGTTACTTCAATTGCAGGTGGAATGAATACAGAAGGCTTTGGATGGGTTGATTATAATAATGATGGATGGCTTGATTTATTAATAGAAAACCATTCATTCGGGATTGATATCTTCGAAAATCCAAAGAACGGTACTGCTAATTTTATCCATGTTACGCCAAATACAGATTTGAAGGGACTTCCAAGAGGTTGTGGAAATGGGTCGTGCCCAGGAGATTATATGGCCTTAACAGATTGGAATGATGATGGCTTTGTGGATTTTGGAGCTAGAAAATTTGATGCAACACCCCCTAATAATTGGGATATTTGGCAGAATGATGGAGATGGAACATTTACTCCAATTACAACATTTGACCAAGAAGCGAATAATTCAAATAAAGGAGGAATACTTTTCTGCGACTTTGATAATGATGGAGATTTTGATCTGTTCTGGACAGAAAATGGAACCAATCAGATTTTTGAACAAACAGGTTTAAACTCTGGTAATTTTTCACCGATTTCAGGTGGAGCTGAACCGCAAACTTCCTCAGGTGTAACTCCGGACAATGTGGATGGTTGCGCCTGTGGTGATGTAGACAATGATGGAGACCTAGATCTTTTTCTAAGCAGAACAAGTGGGTCTAGTTATCTTTATTTGAATAATGGAGCATTTAATTTCACAAGAGATAATTCTGGAATAACCGCAACTGGAAGAGCGCAAGGAGCTTCTTTTGGTGACTATGATAATGATGGAGACTTGGATCTTTATTATAACCGAAATAGCGGTAATAGACTATACAGAAACGGCACCAATGATTTAAACTTCCTTAAGCTGAAAATTTTGAAGGAGGTTTCTCCAGGAGTCTTTAGAGATGACATCGGAGCAACCGCTATTCTTAAAAATTGCGATGGTACTGTTGAAAGTGGAATCAGGGAACTCAATGGAACCAGAGGGCATGGGTCTCAAGATCCAGCCGTAATTCACTTTGGTTTACCCAGAGGTCCCCTCGCTACCTATTTAGTAGAGGTTAAATTCACCAATAATGGCAGTTACAGAGGAGTATTGGATACTACAATCGTTCCAACATTCTATACTGATCAAACCATTGTTCTTTATGAACCTAGTAGCTCTTCGGTTTTAGACGGTTGTCATCCAAGTGCTCTACCGGTCGAGCTTATTTCATTTGATGTAAAAGCAGAAAAAGAAGCTGTTAGATGCGATTGGTCAACTGCCACTGAAGTTAATAATGACTATTTCAATGTTCAAAGATTAATTGCAGATGAATGGATAACGTTGGATAGGATAAATGGCGCTGGCAATAGCGCCCTAAATAATCATTATACATGGTATGATGAATATCCTGTATCAGGTTATTCCTATTATCGATTGCAGCAAGTTGATTTTGATGGAACAACAGCTATCTTACCTGTGAAGCAAGTTTTCTTTGAAAGCGATAAATGTGAAGTAACGGTGTATCCCAATCCAAATAATGGAAATTTTGTAATTAAAAATTCCAAGGGATATGAAGGCTTAAATTATTTCCTTGTGGACCAAAATGGTAAGCAAGTTGCTTCAGGAGTAAGTGATTCTGATATTGGTTTGAACCTTCAATCGGGTATTTACTTCTTACTCATTAATTGCGGTGAAGAGTATATCAGAAAAAAGGTAATTATTGAGAGAGGAAAAGCTTACTAGTTTAAATTCATTAAGGGATTAAGCTTTTATTAAGATCTCACATTTTCAGGTTTTATGAATTTCCTTCTCCAAAGCAACCTCGTATCCTGTTTTACGTAAAACCAATCATAAGCTATTTACATGTACAACATTAATGAACTATTAAAGACCTTTACACTGGTTCTCCTCTTAACATTCCTAAGTTCCAATTTATTGGCCGAAAGAAGAAGCGCGGTAGGAGAATTGGAGATTAACACAACGGCCCAAGGTGAAGTTTCTATCAATTGGACATCTCAAGGAGAACAATTAAGTGAGTATTTTGCGGTAGAAAGATCAGATGATGGTACCGTTTGGTGGAAAATAGGAGAGGTGCACCCACTTGAGAATATTACCTTAACAAAATCCTATGAGTTTATTGACGAAACACCTTTAAATGGAGTTTCTTTCTATAGAATTAAATCCATAATGGATAATGGAGATAGAATCAATGCCGCTCCTGAGATGGTGTATTTTGAGTTTGATGATAAAGTGAAGATTATTCCAGACTCTAAGAACAAGGAGCTTAATATCTATTTGAAAGGAAGTATTTTAAAAGATATGCAGTTATTTGGCCCTTCAGGTATGCCTATTCAAGTTGATTATATTCGAGAACCTTATGCGGGAAAATTTGATACTACAGAATTAAACCCGGGAAAATATAATCTTACTATTATAACTGAGTTTCAAACGATCAATAGACAGATAATAATTATCTAGATCTAGGCAGCATCATCCATATTTCGAGGATCATATCCATATCTTGAAATAAACATTCTATAATATTCCTCCTCTTTTTCAAGATTCCTGAAGGCGGAGCCGACTTCAAATTCATTGAGAATGTCTTCGTATTTATCTGTTTTTTCTGATTTCATGCAAAGGCGTTTATAGTTTATACGTACTAACTATAAAAAGGTCATCATTTTTAAAATATTGTTTTACACCAAAACTTTTCTGAAAATAATTTTAGCCTGTCAATTAAGGCTAAAGCTTAGATTAACTAATTTTACAATCACTTAGATTTATTCAAGATTGTCCCTTTCCAGTAAACTATATCAAATGATAGCTGAGGGTGAGCATCAGCAGCAAGATTTCAAATACGAAATTGAAGATGCCCATAAAATTGCTAAATCAGTCGTTGCATTTGCCAATACTGATGGAGGAAGACTATTGATAGGAGTTAAGGATAATGGAAGAATAAAAGGAATAAGTTCAGATGAGGAGCTGTATATGGCAGAAGCTGCTGCCGAAGTGTATAGTAGACCAGAGGTTAAGTTTGAAATTAAACGATGGAATGTAGAAGGAAAAGAGGTTTTAGAAGTTTATATACCCAAGTCTAAGGAAAAACCTCATTTTGTCAAGAATAAAAATGGTCCTGATAAGGCTTATGTCAGAGTTAATGATCAAAACCTTTCTGTAAATAAGGTCATTGTTAAACTATGGGAGCTAAGAAAAAAACCTAAGGATAAGGAGTTCTTGTATGGGGAACATGAAGAGGTATTATTCGATTATCTTAAAAAACAAGATAAGATAACCTTCAGTAAATATTGTCGCCTAACAGGTCTTCATTTTGAAGAAGCAAGCAGCCGCCTAGCAAAATTGTTGCTCTGGGAAGTCATAGATTTAGATTTAAGCGAAAAGGGTTGTTTTTATAGAGTGGGGCCAAAGTCAAGTGCCGCAGAATAACAGAAATTCATTGTAAAATCGCTTTTGTTTAATTTTATTATTAGAATTCTATCAATTGATTAAACTACGCTATTGTGGTAAAAATTAACTTAATAATTTAATCATATTTTTATATCTTTGAGTAACTAAGTGTTAAATTGACACTCATATAAAATTTAATCCTAGAAATATGAAAAAGATTTTTACTTCGCTATTTATTCTACTTGTTTTTGGAGCTTCTGCCCAAACTGTAAATGTCACTCTTTCCGTTAATATGCAAAATGAAATGGTTGATCCTGCTGGGATTTTCGTTGCTGGTGGTGCTGACTTCGGATTGCCCGGAGATAATCCAATGGATGATTCCGATAATGACGGAATTTGGGAACTAACCTTTGTTTTAGATCAAGGTTATACTGGAAACTACACATTTACCAATGGGGCTTGTCCAGATTTTCAATGTAAAGAAAATATTGTGGGGCTTCCATGTGCCGATGGTCAGTTTAGTGATAGATTATTATCTAATATTCAAAATGATACTATTATAACGACTTGTTTTGCGCAATGCTCAACAGATGGAACTTGTGAAGTCCCTCTTGAACCAGTAGATGTAACTTTTAGAGTTGACATGACGGACAATCCTCCTACTGGTCCGGTTTTTCTATTTGGAAATACTATAAATGGTTGGAATCCGTCTGCAACGCCTATGGATGATAGCGATGGAGATTTAATATATGAAGTAACTGTTCCAGATGTACCTCAAGGTGCGACAGAGTATAAGTTTTTAAATGATACCTCAGAAGAAATTTTTGACCCAATGACGGATGATTCATTGTGCACACTAACCTCAGGTCAGTTTACCAATAGATTTTTATTTATTGATGGTCCAGATGATATCGTATTAGACCCTGTGTGTTTTGAAACATGCGGAGAATGTTCAGGAGATCCTATTGTGCCAGTTGATGTTACTTTTCAGGTAAACATGAATAATGAAACGATTTTAGGTCCAATATATATAACAGGTTTTGCTTTAGACGGTTGGAATGGAACAACTTTGGAAATGACCGATGATGATTCAGATGGAGTATTTCAATATACAACATCGCTCAATCCTGGGGATTATGAATACTTATTCCAAAACAGCGATTGGCCAAATACTGAACAACTGAACCCTATGGATCATGGAGATTGTACTTTAACTACAGGAGATTTTACGAATCGTTTGGTTACAGTGCCAGAAGGGGCTGGTACCTTAATAATTGAACCTTTCTGTTTCGGGACATGTAATATTTGCACGGTTGGACTTTCAGAGTTGGAAGAAACAGCATTTGATCTAAGCCCAAATATTACCAGTGATTTCACAAATATTCAGTTTGCAAATGATTTGAATGAGGCTAGAGTAATTAGAATTTACAATACTTCTGGTCTTTTAATTGATCAATTACAGATAAAGTCGAATGTTAGTAATTATGAATTGGATGTCACTGGACTTTCCACAGGTTTATATCTTATTAATGTTGAGGCTAAGGGAGTCAATACTACCAAGAAATTGGTGATTACTAAATAAATAAACAAATTATTGAAAATTATGAGAAAGCAATACTTTGCTCTTCTTGTATCCATATTTTGCGCCCAGATGCTCTTTTCTCAGGGAAGGAGCATTTCTGGTGTAGTTGTGGATGCGGATAACCTGCCGATTCCCGGTGTAACGGTTGTAGAAAAAGGTACTCAGAACGGTACCACTACAGATGGAGACGGGAAATATACTATTTCGGTTAATTCTGATCAATCTATTTTGATCTTCTCATTTATAGGTTTTGGATCAGAGGAAAGGTTAGTTGGAACATCCTCTACTGTAGATTTACAACTAAAGGTTCTCTCTAAGGAGATGGATCCGGTTGTAGTTATAGGATATGGAAATCAGAAAAGGTCAAAGATTTCTGGGGCCGTTTCCACTATTAATCCGGATGAGATTACCAAGGCACCTGTTCTCAGAACGGAACAAGCGCTTCAAGGAAGAACTGCAGGTGTTCAGGTCACCCAAAACTCGGGTCAACCGGGTAGTACTCAATCCATTAGGGTGAGAGGGACGAGTTCTATAAATAATGCTGAACCCCTTTTCGTGGTAGATGGTATTCCAAGTTTTGGTATTGATTATCTAAATCCTTCGGATATTGAATCTATTTCCATTTTAAAGGATGCTGCATCTGCTGCAATATATGGTGCCAGAGGTGGAAATGGGGTAGTGCTTATTACGACCAAAAAAGGTGCACAGAATCAAAAACCGCAAATCACCTATGATGCTTATGTTGGATTACAAGAGCCGTGGAAACATGTCTCATTGCTGAACGCAGAAGAGTATGCTATCATAAGAAATGAAAGTAGGGCTTCAGCTGGTTTAATTCCTGAACCATCATTGTCAAACCCATCAATTTTGGGAGAAGGAACAGATTGGCAAGATGCAATCTTTCAAAGAGCACCAATTACCAGTCACGCACTTAATTTTGTAAAAGGAACAGCAACATCTTCCACTGCAATTGGAGGTAGCTACTTTTTACAAGATGGAATTGTTGGAGGAGATAAAGGTAGGTTCGAGAGATATACTTTCAGAGTAAATTCTACTTATGAAGCTAGTGATAAATTTAGATTAGGGCAAAATGTCAACTTTACTCATCTGAACAGAAGTGCTTTAGCTGAGAACAATGAATTCGCAACACCTATATTAAGAGCTTTAAATTTTGATCCTGTAACTCCGGTTACAAGACCAGATGGATCATTTTCTTATTCTCAGTTTATTGATTCAGACATCGCCAACCCGGTAAATCAAATTGAAAATACCTTTGATGATTGGACTACCAATAGGTTAGTTGGAAGTGTTTTTGGAGAATATGATATTCTTAAGAATTTATCTTTCAGATCTACTTTTTCGATTGACTTATCGTTAGGAACACAAAGAATATTTTTCCCAACATTTGATTTAGGTATAGGACCAAATGATCCGAACAGGCCAGCATTTGAGTTTAGAGATATCAATTCGGTGGTTAGAGCAGAGAATAAGTGGAGTAATTGGCAATGGGAGAATATTGTAAACTATAATTTAGATTTAAATAATGGAGATAAACTGCTTTTAACAGCTGGATATTCTTCATTGAAGAATGATTTTCAAAACTTGGTTGGTTCAAGAGATAGTTTAGCAACCAATGATCCTGAACAAGCATTTTTAGATAATAGCTTAAATTTTAGTGCACAATCTCCTCGTGCGAATGGAGGAATAGGTCAATCATCTTTCCTTTCTACTTTTTTAAGAGCAAATTATGAATTGGGGAATCAATTTTCATTTGCTGCAACAGTAAGAAGAGATGGTTCTTCTAGATTTGGAGCGAATAACAGATTTGGAATTTTCCCTTCCTTTTCCGGTGCTTGGAACATGTCAGAAATGGGAATAGTTCAGGACAATGAATGGCTTCAATTCTTAAAACTAAGGCTTTCATGGGGACAGAATGGAAATGCTGACGGAATAGGTAACTATGACTATACTGCACTTATTATTAATGGATTGAATTATACTTTTGGTCCAGATCAACAACAAATAAATGGTTCTGGCCCTGTATTTACTTCAAATCCAGATTTGAAATGGGAAACAGTAGAACAAACGAACTTGGGAATAGATGCTGATTTATATAATGGTAAATTAAATTTTGTTCTCGATTACTTTATCAAGGATACCAGAGATATGTTGGCGGCTGTTCCTTTACCGGGAATTGTTGGTTTGAACCCTTCTGCAACCAATGTAGCTTCCGCAAGAAATACTGGAGTGGAAATAGCTTTAGGCTATAGAAACAGAGACAGAAGATTTAAGTATAATGTAAACGGGAATATTTCCTTCATTAAAAATGAGGTAATTGGATTAGGAGAGGGAGGACAACCTATTTCTACCGGAAATGTCTTTGGATCGGGTGATTTCGTATCATACACGGAAATAGGCCAACCAATAGCTTACTTCTTTGGTTTTGAGACAGCAGGGATATTTCAAACCATTGAAGAAGCGGCTGCAAATACAGCACAACCTAATGCAACAGCTGGAGATATCATTTTCGTAGATCAAAATGGAGATGGTGTTTTAGATGGAAGTGATAAGGTAATGATTGGAAACCCTCATCCAGACTTTACTTTTGGGTTAGTTCTTGAAGCAGAATATCAGAATTTTGATTTCAGCGTGTTCCTTCAAGGTAGCCAAGGTAATGATCTATACAACGGGATATTTAGATATGATTTGAATACCACCAATTTACCCATATCAGCTTTAGAAAGATGGACAGGTGAAGGTTCTACTAATGAGAACCCACGTATATCAAACGAAGACCCAAATCAAAACAATCGAGTTTCTGATAGGTTTGTAGAAGATGGGTCTTTCACTAGAGTAAAAAATATTCAGGTAGGTTATACTTTACCCAAAAGAGTTTTAGAGAAAATTAATATTCAAAAATTCCGTTTTTACCTTGGAGCACAAAACTTATGGACTTTTACCAAGTATACTGGTTTAGACCCGGAGATTGGTTCTCGAGGAACACTGGAAATAGGAATTGATAGAGGCTTTTATCCGGCAGCCAGAATGTTTTTGACCGGTGTTAACGTAACATTTTAAGACAATGAAGAAATTAATCATTTTAGCAATTATTCCTTTTTTGTTCACGACATGTTCAAAAGAGTTTTTAGAATTGAATCCATTAGTAGGTTCTACAGAAGCAAACTTTTATCAAACTGCTGGAGATGCTCAAGCAGCTATTATTGCATGTTATAATCCATTGCAACAAGAGGTGACGCCTATTCAGGGTTCAAATCAATTAGCACCGCATTTTAGATGGTATTTTGGCGATGTTGTTTCAGATGATTCCGACAAGGGAGGATCTGGAGATGGAGATGAACCTGAGCTTTTCTTATTTGAAAATTTTCAGGGAACGAGTAACTCAAAATTATGTTTAGGTGAATGGCAGAATGCTTACCAAGCAATTGCCTATTGCAATATTGCTCTGGAAAAGATTCCAGCCATTGATATGGACGAGGACCTAAAAAATAGATTCCTCGGAGAAGCTCAATTTATAAGAGCTTATAGCTATTATACTTTGGTTACCATGTTTGGTGGAGTTCCTTTAATCACTGAAACTTTAGCTCCAAGCGAGTATCAGCAGCCAAGAGCAACAGCAAACGAGATTTGGGCATTGATTGAATCTGACTTGAATGCAGCTGCGAATAGTTTACCTCTTAGAAGTCAATTGTCTTTATCTGAAATAGGACGGGCAACTTCCGGAGCGGCATGGTCTCTTTTAGGAAAGGCGCATATGTATCAAAGAGAATTCCAACCTGCATTTGATGCATTTGAGGAGGTTATAAATTCTACGGAATATTTTTTGGATCCCTCTTATGAAAACGTCTTTACATTGGCAGGAGAAAATGGCCCAGGATCTATTTGGGAGATTCAATTTATGAATGCTTCAGGGGGCAATTGGGGGAATCAACTGGAAGGTAACTTCACCAATGTATTTCAAAGAGCAAGAGGAGCATTTAATGGTTTTGGATTTAATCTTCCAACACAGGATTTTGTTGATGAATTTGAATCAGGAGATCCTAGATTAAGAGCAACTGTTTTTCAGGTTGGTGATCAAATGGGAGATAGGGGAGAGTTTACCTTAGACGCTACTGGATTTCCGCATCTTTATTATCCCAGAAAATATTTCTTAAACGCTGCGGATGAAGCACCTTTTGGTGACCCTGTTGCCAATGGTCCCGCAAATGATAGGGTAATAAGATATGCAGATGTATTACTTATGTATGCGGAAGCATCGTTTCATTTGGGGCAAGAACAATTGGCTAGAGATGCTGTTAATGAAGTAAGAGAAAGAGCAAGAGGAGGACTTTCAGGTATATTGCCAGATGTAGTTGCAGGCGGTCCTTTTCTGTTAAATGCGATTTACCATGAAAGAAGAGTAGAACTAGGTCTTGAAGGACATCGTTTCTTTGATTTGGTTAGACAAGAAAGAGCAGCTCAGATAATGCAAAACTTAGGTTTCTCATTTGTTGAGGGTACACACGAGTTATTTCCAATACCTCAAGTAGAAATTACACTTTCTGGTGGTTTAATAACCCAAAATCCTGGATACTAATTATGAAGAGATTACATATATTTTTAATAGCGATTGTTTTTGGCTTTGCAGCCTGTGAACCGTTTGAAGAAGATGGAATAGATTTACCAGCTCCACCTAGTGCCTCATTTACTTGGTCTTTTTTACCAGGAGATGAAAATAGAGTTGCCTTCGAAAGTAATTCTGGGGATGGTTTTATTCATTTTTGGGATTTTGGAAATGGCTTCACTTCTAATGAATTGGTAGATACTATATTTTATCCTCTAATGGGAACCTATGAGGTAACCTATTCTGTTTCTAATGCCGGAGGAATGGGGTCTTCAACACAAAGTATTTCTATTGCTCAAACGGTAGAAATTCCTTGCTCGGGAATGTTAGAATTATTGACAGGCTGTGATAATCAAAAAACCTGGGTTCTTTCTCAAGATGAGGCTGCCATTGCAGTAGGACCAGATCCGCTTTCTGGAGAATGGTTTTCATCTCCAGCTTCAGGCTTGGTTGCCGAGCAATACGATGATTTTTACCAATTTACCTTTGATGGTGATTTTATTTATTCGAATAATGGAGGAACAGTTAATCCCTTCGAAGGGTTTGTTGTTTCTGAACTAGAGGTTCCAGATCTAACCTATATGTTTATTGAAGGAACGGGCTTATTAGGTCAAGGGCAGATTGCAGTTCCTTCCTGCTGGTTTATGGGAACTTGGGACTCAGGTCCAGTCTATGATATTGTTGAATTGACTGAAACAAGGCTGGTTGTGACTGCTCCGATTCAAAATGGAGATTGCACCCAGGGAGATGGTTTTTTTACATTTATTTTTGATGCACAATAATTTATGAAGAATTTACTTAGTTTATTTTTAGGAGGATTATTAATAATAGGTTTTGGACAATGCAAGGATGATGATGTTGATCCTGTATTTCCGGAAATAAAATTTGCTAGTGATAGGACTGCGTTTGAAAATGCGGACAATAGCACTTTTGAGTTTGAGGTTCGATTAAATCAAAGTTCGGATATGACCGTAACTGTGCAGTTCGAAACGGAGGATCTTACAGCAAATGCAGGAGAGGATTATGAAGCCTTATCTGGTACTTTAACTTTTTCTCCTGGCGAGACAAGTAAGATAATTCCAATTAATATTGTGGTAGATGGATTCTTGGAAGCGGATGAGCAATTTAAGGTTGTTTTATCAAATCCAATAAATAGTTTCCTTAAGGATAACATTCAGGAAGCAACAGGAACTATCAAGAACGATGATAATACCATCCAAATCACCAATGAAGGATACACTACTCCAGACAATTATCCTGGAATGACTTTGGTCTGGGCAGATGAGTTTAATGGAACTGAAATAAACCCTTTAAATTGGATTCATGAAATGGGTGATCATGGCTGGGGAAATCAGGAATTACAGAATTATACCTCAAGTTCAGAAAACTCTTATGTGGAGAATGGCAATTTATTGATTGTTGCTAAAGAAATAGCGCAAGGTCAATATACTTCCGCTAGGATGAAATCCTGTGGCTTACAAGAGTTTCAATACGGAAGAATTGATATTCGTGCCCTTCTACCTGTAGATGAAGGGATATGGCCTGCACTATGGATGTTAGGGGCGGATTTCCCAACCGTAGGATGGCCTGCTTGTGGTGAAATTGATATTATGGAATTAGTGGGCTTAAATCCAAGAAGAATTCATGGAACTGCCCATTGGGGAGAAGATTTTTCCCAGCACCAGTTTAGTGGGACAGGTTTTTCATTAGATTTCCCTGAAACCTATGCGGATGAATTTCATGTATTCTCAGTTATTTGGGAGGAGAACAGTATAGAATGGTATATGGATGATCAACTTTATCATAGCATTAATCCAAGTAGTGTAAATGGTCAACCTTATCCTTTTAATGATCCATTCTTTTTCATCTTTAATATAGCGGTAGGAGGAACCTGGCCTGGTTCGCCAACAGAGAATACTACGTTCCCAGAGTTTATGGCTGTGGATTATGTAAGGGTGTTTCAATAGAAAATGCTCTCATAAAGAATTTTGAATGTTCATTAAAAAAGCCAGTCAGCGACTGGCTTTTTTAGTTTATAATTTTAAGGCCTTAACAAATCTGATAGCCAAGTAATAAGGAAGAAGGTGCCTATGCTCAAGGCTATTAAGAGAACTAAGAATACAATAGCCAATGCAATGAAATATGGCTTAGAGCTTTCTTTGTGCATTCCTAATTCATGGTATTCTTTAAACAATTTATAGTTGCGATCATTTGCCTTATAAAAGAAATCGAAAACCGTTCCAAACAAAGGTATTGAACCCAAAGTTGCATCCAGAAAAGCATTTCCGGATAACTTCATTATTAGCCTTTTGCTACCTCCATGTTTGATGAGATAGTAAATCAAGGTCATACTGAAGCCCCAACCAATAGCGTCTCCTACGAAAGGAATAAAGCCTAGTATAGGGTCCCAACCAAATTTTATTTGAGTACCTGGAATGCGAATACTGGAGTCCAGAGTACGGCTGTACTTTTCTAAATATTTAAACTCGGGAATTTTCTTTCCCGAGTTTTCAATATTATCAGACATTATTTTGCTTCCAGTGCCTTGTCTATGATTAATTTAAGATGCTGTCTGTGCGCCTTAGTAGAAGTGTTGCCCTTTGTAGAAGCAGCAAACTGCTTTATTCTATTCAATTGATATAAAGCCATAGATTTCGTATTTGGCATTGCTCTTCTGTTCTTTAAATAATTAACAAGACCAGTAGTATAAGCCAATTGAAGGTTCTGTCTTACATTATTAACTGATTTACCATTGTCTGCCTTGAAAATAGAATTTGTTAAATCTCCCATATATTCAGAAAGAGTGTATTCATTTCCGTATTCCTCTGAGTTTGAAATTCTGTTTAAGACGTTTGAATGAAGTAAATGACGCAATAAAAGATTATGAATGCCATAGATTCTTTCGTGCAACTTTGGATCTTCTGAACCTCCAAAAAGATTAAACCCTCTTCTTTGAATCTGTAAATGACGAATTAGCTTCTCATCAAATTCCCATGCATCTGGAGCAAAAGCGTAGGTAGCTAATGCATTCATAGCATCTTTCTGATAGCTCTCTGACATTGGAGTGTAAGGATCGGTATTGTTTCCTTGACCTTCTTTAGATCTGTTAACAGTAATACCTCCTATGTGCTTGCTAATAACACTCAATTGAGTGCCTTTTTGACCAGTAAGGTTAAGGTAAGCGTTTCTAAGCTCCATATAAGTTTCACCATCTTTCGAGAACTTATCTAAAAGCTTAGGCATTAACTTATCATCTATAAGCTTTATTCTATCTATTGCATAAGCTACTGGTTCACTTGAAAGATCGTAGATATTTACCATAGGGTCAATTCCCTTTCCAGGAGATCTCATATCATCCGCATCATTTCCAAAAACCAACATAGGCTCTTCTGAACGACTTAAAATCTTTTCAAGTCTAGCTTCTTCAGCTTCTGGATTACTTAAAGCAGGTGAATAAGCATACTCTATAGCCCAATCATCATAAGCACCTGGCTTAGAATCATAGAATAAGGCTTGCTCTTCTTTATTCAGTGCAAAATTTATAGCAGGGTATTCCATAACAGAATTACACATTCCTTCTTTCTTCATTTTATCCATATCCTTAAGATCTTCTACAGACTGGATAGAGCTTCCCTTCATGTTATGGTTCAAACCAAGGGTATGCCCAACCTCATGTAAAACAAGTCTCTGTATAGACTCAACTAAAAAACGATCTTTATCAATTTCAGAAAGGTCATTTACTTGCATAGCATTTTGTGCAAATAAAGCTTCCTCAGCCATAATTGCTCCTGCAAGACACAGGTTATGATCAGGCTCTTCACCAAAGTGAGGTTGTTCTGTTTCATCCTCCATTAAGTGTGTTAAGCCCGCAATGTCAAAAATCTCCTCAGACCTTAATCTTCCTAAGATATACGTGTATTCCAACATAATATCTGCACCTAATATTTGTCCGGTTCTAGGGTTTACAAAACTAGGTCCATAGCCTCCAAATGGGGGGTTAGGGGAGGATGTCCATCTAAGGACATTATATCTAATATCTCCTGCATCCCATTCTGCATCATCGGGTTGAACTTTTACAACAACTGCATTTTTAAAACCTGCCTTCTCAAATGCAAGATTCCATCTTTCTACACCTTCTTTGATAATATCTCTAATTTCAGATGGAGTGGTATTTTCTATCCACCAAGTTATAGGCTCTACAGGTTCAGAAATTGCTGCATTCGCATCTTTCTTTCTCAAATCCCATCTATGAATCATATCTCTGTAAGGAGTAACATCGGCAGTTGTTAGGTCATTTACTTGAGTCATAAAATAACCTACTCTTGGATCATCTCTTCTTGGTTCATAATCATTATCTGGGACTTCTATTAGACTCTGATGAAAAGTTACACTAACAAATCGTCCATCCGTTAAAGCCTCAGTCCCAAAAGTGCTTGAACCAAAACCATCATAGACCAATTGAACTCTTACGTCTGTGTTTTCTGGATAGTTTTTAATTGCGACAGTCTTGCTTTTATCCTTGTTCATTTTTCCCAATTTGAAAAATGGCCAACCTGGAGGGTAAAGAGGTTTAAATCTGGTGAACGTTTCCGCCATGAAAACAGCTTCTCCTTTTATTAAATATTTGCCATTTTCTTCGTCTATTCCCTCGATTTTCTCGCTTAGAACTATAGGAACATTAATATTTGTATCACTTGCTTTACTGATTTCATTTTCTTCATCGAAATAGTAACGAGTGTTGGGTAATTCAAACTCAATTCTGTTGTAGTGTTTTTTGATCTTAAAAATTTTAGACCCTCGGTATGATCCTTTGAAAGCAGAAGCATCCGTAACTCCATTCTCGACATAAGAAAAATAGATAAACTCTTTATCCAATTGATCCTCACTAATTTCTATGAAAGTCTTACCAGAAGTAGTATCCTGGTACATATTGAACAGTCCATCTATCTTGATGCATTTTTTTGTTACATCCTCAATTGACTTTAAATCTGACTTCTTTTTGGGTTTAACTTCTTCCGTTTGCCCTTTCTTTTTCTTCTTTTTCTTTTTTTGCGCGTCCGCCTCAACTGTAAAACAAATAAGAAATAATACAGATAAGGTTAGGCTCAGATATTTTTTCATTTTCGTGCGTTTGAATTTAAGCCCTCAATTTAATCAAACGGAAGCTTTTAAACAGCCAGAAAGCCTAGATTTTTTTTAAAATTTTATGAGCGGCATTTTTTAAGCCAGAAGTGGCATTTGGGAGAATCTTTTCAATGGATAATTTTAACTCTGGATAAAGATCAGTTTCCTTCTGAGCAACTTTGTCGATAATCTTCATGCTCCACATCTTTGGAGCAACGGTAATCCTGGGGTCATTTAATAGATTAAAGCACTTGTCAACCAGTTCTCCGGGATCTTTCACCAGTGGCGATAGGAAGAGAGGCTTTAGAAGAGCCCTTTGAACAGCTTGATGTCTATCGTTTCCAAGGTGTTTAATGGCTTTGTTGCGATATGAAAGAAACATTAAAGGAAAATGTTCGAAGTGTGTATAAACTACCCAAGAAGACCTTTGAATCAAAATAGGATCTTCAGAACTCAAAAAGGACCACATTTCAGAATACCGATTTTTATTTTTCCCTATATAATTTACCAATACTAGGGTATTCTTTTTTGAGTGTTCGTTATAAAGGGACTTGGCCATGTCCATTGGCCAAATATAAGAATCTAGGCTCTAGCTACTTGTCTCATTAACATTCTTTTGGCTATGGGCAGAAATGTCTCCTCCTCTGGAACATTTAACTGACAATTGATAGAATATGCAGCTGGATTCGGAAGTTCTTTAAATTGCTTAGCCAACTCCAATTTCATATTTTCAAATGTGTTGGCCATTGTTTGACGCGCATTTTGTATGAAAGTAGTAGTAATGCTGTGATACTTGCTGTTTACATCTTTCAAAGAAGAAACCGCAAATTTGTATATGGAAACAATCTTAGAATCATCATTGGAAAGAAAGATATATCCTTCCTTATTGTAAAGAGGAAGAACTCCTATTGCACCGAAATCCATAGCATCCTCAATTATCTCATACAATTCTCGACCTTCTCTAACGGCATCTTCTATAAGGGGAATAGCATATTCCACCAACTCGTCTATTTCGCTCACTAGAGAATCGTCTTGAATTATTGCTTCGTAGACCAGTGACATTTTCTTTCTGTCTACAGCTTTCAAATGCTTAGGAAATTGATCCTCAAGAAATTCTTTGGTTTCAATATAATGCATCAGATTTCTATGGTGAAAGACCAAATCCGAAAGCATAGGGTACAATTTTGTATGGGTGTAATTTTCTCTTACTTTTTTAAGATAGGCGAGCAAAATATATTTTTTATACTCGAAATCGATCAGTCCCTCGGTCAACCAAGTTGCGCAAAGTTTATCCATAAATGTTGTATAGGCTAAAGGCTTATACGGAAATGAACAAAATTTGATTCGTATATTAAGTTAATAATATAAATTGATGATAATCAGTATTTTAAAACCACTATTGAATTAAATACTTGAACAGCTTTTAGGCAACTCTTAGGTTAAAAGTAAATGTTGCTCCTTGATTCAATTTGCTCTTTACATTTATCGTTGCATCGTGCATTTCAATAATTCTTTTGACAATAGCTAAACCAAGTCCCATACTTTTATTTTCGGAATTTACTTCAGGGCCTCTTTCATACCTCTCGAATATTTTGGCAAGCTTTTGCTCTTCAATTCCTATCCCTTGATCTGAAATAGAACAGTAAACCATTTTATTCTTTTCCTCAAGATTTAGGCTGATGGTGCTATTCTCAGGGGAATATTTAATGGCATTATCCAATAGATTCATAACCGCTCTTTCAATTAAAGAAATATCTCCGTATACCAGATTTACATGACCAGCTGAGTTAAAAGCTACTTGAATATTTTTCTTTTTCATTATTAACTCAAATCGACCTAGTAAGTCTGAGATAAGTTCTTTCAGATCGAAAGGCTCTAAACTAACCTCAATTTGATTGTTTTCAAGTTTGCTTAATTCTAACAACTGATTGAGAAGTCCTTCAGATTGCTTTGAACTTTCTACTATATAATTTAAATACTTATTGCGCTCTTCTAGACTCAACTCTTCTCCTTTTATCATCATGGTTTCAGCATAACCTTTAACCACAACCATAGGACTTCTTAGATCATGAGATATATTAGCAATGAACTCTTTTCTAAATTGATCAACCGATTTTATTTTGTCAAAATTCATTTGAATTTGATCTGCCATAGAATTATAGGCAAGCGCAATGGGCTTAAAGTCTCCAGTATTATCCTTTATTCTTGAATCATAATCTCCTTCTTGAAAAGCTTTCATGGAAGATTCTATTGGGCTCAGGTTCTTCGTAAATCTCCAAAGGGCAAATAGGCCTATTGCAAATGCCATGAGAAAAGCTACCAAACTCATTTTTAGCCAATAACTAATTGCTATATGACTCTTTAAGCTTTCAAGAACACTTGCGCGTTCCTGACTTGCCAAAATAATGTAGTAGTAACCTTGAAGTATATCGTTTTTCATGATTGGAGCAACAGAAAAAACTTTCTTTCCATCATCACTTCTTGGATCATCTCCGGCTATACAACCATCTATACCTTCCTTTAAGAACTTATTTATTGGAGCTAGATCAACTTTACTTCTGACCACTTTCTTTTTAGGAGCAACATGCTTTATTATTTCACCTTGCTTGTCTAGCAAATAAACCTCCACATCTGGATTAATTACCATCATTGAGTGCATTATGTCGCCAAGGGCTGCCTCATTAATATTGCCTTTTTCATCAAATGTTTCTACATGATCTACTGTAAACTGAGCCAAATCTTTGTGAAGCCTTTGATTCGCTTCATTATGATGCTCAATTGATGAGTCATATCCAACTTTTCCCATTATTGTACCTAAGATAAGTAGCACCAATAAAAGGATTCCGGCAAGTTTTATAAATAAGCTATTTTTCATCCTATAATTCTTCATTAAATCTATATCCATAACCCCAGGTGGTAAGGATATATTCTGGTTTCGATATATCGTCTTCTATTTTAGAACGTAATCTATTGATATGGGAATTAACTGTATGTTCTATACCTACAAAGTCATAACCCCAAACAAGATTTAATAGATTCTCTCTTTTAAAGCTTTTGCCTGGATTACTAGCTAGAAAAGCTAATAGATCAAATTCTTTTGGAGTGAGTTCAATTCGTTCTTTATTCTTCTTTAAAATTCTTTTGTCTACATCAATATGAAGGCTGCCTGGATTGAGAATGGTGTTTGCTCCATCTTTTTCAGGTTCACTTTCAAACCTTCTAAGTATTGCTCTTATTCTAGCTTGTAATTCTCTTACGCTAAAAGGCTTTGTGATATAATCATCTGCTCCACTATCTAAACCAATTACTTTATCAATCTCCTCGGTTTTTGCCGTAATCATTACGATAGGGACTTTCTTATTTTTGGCTCTAATAGATTGGCAAACTTCAATACCATTTTTAGAAGGAAGATTGAGATCAAGAATAATTAAATCATAAGTATTCTTAATTGCCTCATCTAAACCTTCTTGTCCATCAAATTCGCAATGACATGAGTAGGATAAATCCTTGAGATTCAGAACTAGTAATTCTGAAATTTTCTTATCGTCTTCTATTATTAATATATTCTTTGACATATAAATTTTTAAGGGCTTCCCTGAAATTAGGGAAGCCCCTAAAATTATTTAATTTTTGATAATTCTTTTTGCTATTCTACTTTCATTGTTTTGAAGCGTCAAAATATAGACACCCGCTCTTAAATTAGAGAAATCGAACACTAGTCTATTTCCAATTGTTTTGAAGTTTTCCAATTCTACTATTTTACCAGTAAGATCAGATATTTGAATACTATTCAAATCGAAGCCATCTAATGATTCCAATTCAATGTTCATGTTCTCATTTACTGGATTAGGATAAATTTCAATTTTATTAGAAATATTCTCAAGTTCACCAATTCCTGTTATGCATTGACTAGATGCTGCGTCTAATCTAATAATCTCTATTGGATTAGATAATCCAAAGCATCCTACCAAATCAGTCATTGCATTATTACCCACTTCAGCACCGGTTAAACCATCTTCAAAAGATAAGTGCCAAACATAACAGTTGCCAATTGGAGCATCATCAAAATCAACAGCTTCAAAAGAAGGCGGAAGTCCTAAAATATTACCCATATCATCTGTAACAACCCATTGAGAGTTAGTACCTACATTATCGGAAAGTGTAATTGCACCAGCCTCAATATTATCTGCAATGCTATCTCCTACACAAAACGTAAATGGTCCGCCTGTTAGTACACCACCAGATTGTTGATTTCTGTTTACTTCAATAGGATTTGATAAATCATAACAACCTACCAAATCGGTCATTGCATTATTTCCTACTTCAGCACCCATTAAACCATCTTCAAAGGATAAATGCCAAACGTAACATGTTCCAGCAGGAGCATCATCAAAATCAACAGCTTCAAAAGTAGGAGGGAGCCCAAGTATATTTCCAGAATCATCCGTTACTACCCATTGAGAGTTAGTACCTTCATTTCCAGACAAAGTAATGCCGCCAGCAGGAATATTATCTGCTTCTCCATTACCTACACAAAAATCAAAAGGTCCACCTGTTAAAACACCACCAATCGGATTATTTCTTATTACTTCAACAGGATTTGATAAATCAAAACAACCTACTAAATCGGTCATTGCATTATTGCCCATTTCAGCACCCATTAAGCCATCTTCAAAGGATAAATGCCAAACGTAACATGTTCCTGCAGGAGCATCATCAAAATCAACAGCTTCAAAAGTAGGAGGAAGCCCAAGGATATTTCCAAGATCATCTGTTACTACCCATTGAGAGTTCTGTCCTTGATCATTTGCAAGCGTAATAGCTCCGGCAGGAATATTATCTGCAACGCTATCACCAACGCAGAATACAAATGGTCCACCAAAAAGCTCACCACCGTTAACTTGGCAATCACCAGCTACTGATCTAATTACTTCAACAGGATTAGAAAGAGAGTGACAACCTTCAAGATCATTTGCACTTAATCCAACTTCTAAACCAACTAACCCGTCATCATAAGAAAGGTGCCATATCAAGCATGTACCTGGTCCAGGACCATCAAAATCGACAACACTAGGCATAGGTGGAAGCCCTAGAATATATCCAGCATCATCCGTAACTACCCATTGCGAGTTTTGACCTTGATCGTTAGCAAGCGTAATAGCTCCAGCAGGAATCATATCGGGATTTCCATCACCGACCATATCGAATATAAATGGTCCACCAAAAAGTTCACCACCATTAGCTTGGCAATCACCAGCCACAGATCTAATTACTTCAACAGGATTAGAAAGAGAGTGACAACCTTCAAGATCATTTGCACTTAATCCAACTTCTAAACCAACTAACCCGTCATCATAAGAAAGGTGCCATATCAAGCATGTAC
>CAZSQZ010000008.1:0-49773 GCA_964609215.1 uncultured Flavobacteriales bacterium | reverse complement strand
CCTTGATCGTTAGCAAGTGTAATCGCTCCAGCAGGAATCATATCGGGATTTCCATCACCGACCATATCGAAGATAAAAGGCCCACCAGTTAAAATTCCACCAACAGCATCGCATACATCAAAATTTTCTTGCCCGGGAGTCGGTGTTCCAGCCGTCCAATCAGTACTTGAATCCCCTTCACCATCATAAGCTAAAGATTCAGTATTTGCAAACACTGGATGAAAATCTCCAGTAGTCCATATACCTGCGGCAACTGCAACAGAAGACCTAGTATGGCCAGTAGAACCCCATTCTACATAATCAATCATTGCATTACTGCTTCCAAAATTGCTTGAGGTATACAAACCCATTTCCGCATCTGTAGCATTAAAACTAACAGATGTTTCCACCAACAAAATATCTCCAGGAGCCATATCTAAGCTTCCAGAAACAATTGTTGCATTTTGTACCTGAGTATAGGAAGGAAAATTACAGAACCAATAACTTCCAACATTAGTGGAAGAATTGCCAATGTTTTTTAATTCTATTTGATTAGAATTTGGATATATCTCATTCAGCACAATTTCCGCCTGGGAAAAGGATACTGAAGAAATAAAAAATGTAAAATAAAATAGTAAAAGTATATTTCTCATGTGTTAATTTTTAGATGAACAAATTTCCTTAAAGAATATCACGAAAGTGTAACGCAATTGTTCTAATTCTGTTGAAAATCAGGGTTTTGTTCAACTAGAAAATACGTGGAATTTGTACTGTTAAACAAAAACACAAAGCTTTTTGACTGAGCAATTTCATGGGGATTTATTCAGTTTCGTGGTATAACTGAATTTAAAAGTCAGTATTAAACTCTTTAAATTTAGAAAGGAAAATTCTTCTGGTCAAAGAAGCAAATGCTTAATTAAAGTGTGTAGTAGCATTGATTTTAACATTTTGTGATTACGCTTTAAATGATAAGTGAACTTTAATAATCGTAAGATTTTTATCCAGTTATTTTTAAAATGATAATTTTTGTTGAAGACATAATTTATGAAAGCTTAAATCGTTTTTAAATCAAACCAATTAAAACCAATGAACCAACTTATTGAAGCTAAGCAGTTTCTGATGGTAAATGATCTTGAAAGAGCTACTAGGAAACTGATGGATTTTGGCTTTGAAAGACTAGATTATCAATCTGATTTTTATAATAGAATCTTCAAATTCAGGGAACAGATTAATATTTCCAAAAAATCAAGAAATTTAGATGAAAGCAATTTGAATAATTTCTTGAAAACAGGGAGCTGTTTGATAGAAGAACTAGAAGAGCTAACTCTAGAAATCCAACCAACCAAAGCAAGAAGGGATTATATCAAGTCTAAAAACTTAGAACTAATTTATGCAAAGTCTGGTAAGGTTCATTTTAAACTCGGACCTATAGATTTTAATTTGAAGCAGGGACAAATTATTGGTGTAGTAGGAGAGAATGGTAATGGAAAAACTACCCTTCTAAGAATCTTGGCGAAGCTTCTAATGCCTAGTTCTGGAGATTTGAATTTTGAACTAGACAGTAGCATCCCTTTTGATATGAAAAGAGAAATTGCCTTTATTCCACAAAGAGTGCCAAAATGGAATGGGAGCTTAATTGAGAACCTTAAATTTCATGCTGCTTTAAATGGGTTTACAGGTGAAGAAAATGAAAATAGAGTTCAGTTTATAATAAATAGACTGGGGTTATCTTCCTATCAAAAACTTAAGTGGAAAGAATTATCTAGTGGTTATAAACTCAGGTTTGAATTGGCAAAAATTCTAGTGAAAAGAGCAAAAATTCTGATACTAGACGAGCCATTAGCAAATTTAGATTTAAATGCGCAGCAATTGTTTCTTGAAGACTTAATTAATTTTAAGAACAGCTTCAAGGAACCGCTTTCCATAGTCTTAAGTTCTCAGCAAATACACGAAGTAGAGAAGGTTGCTGACGAAATGATTTTTCTTAAGAATGGAGAAGTTGTATTTCAGGGAGATACTAAGAACCTCCAAAGTGAAAGGTGGTTTGAGTTTGAATTGAATGGAGATTTTAGTCTTATAGAGTTAAAGAATGTTTTAAAGGAAAGGAATTATCAAATAAAAGACTTAGGTACTGGATATAGCATAAGTTCGGATTCTGATAAGGATGGCACTTTATTATTACGACAATTGGTAGATAATGATTTTCAGATAGACTATTTCAGGAATATTTCTAAATCAACCAAAAAATACTTCAATCAATGAGTTTGCTTAATAAGATATACCCGTCATTCATTAAGCGATTGGATAAGTACTTGTTGGAAAACAAGCCTCATATTTGGGCAACTAACGTTCATAAGCACCTTTTCATTTCACTTTCTGTAATAGTTTTTATTATCATTTTAGCTATTGTTTTTCCTTTATCCTTAAAGGGAGAAATACCTGATGTTACAGAATATTACTCAATATTATGCTTTCTATCCTTTCTTTGGTTTTGCTATTTGACTTATAAAACTGTTTTATTTAACAAGGACTTTAATTTTGGAATTAGGAAATGGTCTGAAAATCTAACAGTATTTGGAATCTATATTTTAAATATTAGCCTTCTTGTATTAATACCTGCAATATTCGCATTCATATTGACCGCACGCATTGGGAATTTAGTTGATGATGAACAGTTCGTTAGTGATGTAAATAATATAAGCATTGGGTATAACTATATTCCTAAAACCGACCTAGGTTATATAAATATTGAAGACAGAGATGATTACCTTTCCTATCTTTCCTTGAAAAAATCTTCTAGAACTAAAGATGATTTAGAATTGAATTTCACATATCGGGAAATAGGTTCAATAGAGCGAAAGGAAATTGAAAAAAAGACACATTTCGACTTTAGGGAGGGAGGAATATGCATGCGTTTAGCTTCTTTTAATTCATTTATTAGATCTTATCGGGGGTGGGACTATAATTACGATATTAACAATCCCAGTGATGCCGTTGATTTTTTGGATAGAAATGGGCTAATACTGAATTACTTAAACAATGATAATTCAGAGTATAGGGCGCAAAAAATTAAAGAATTTTATGAAATAAGTTCTAAGTATGGAACCGACTTTTTAAATTCCTATAGTAATGTTATCAGGGAATTAGATTTGTGTTTGTATAAAGATATTTGTCTTAATTCATCAAACAATGGTTTTGATTTTAGGAATCATAATGGAGCGAATATTATAAACTCCAATTCTAATGGTCCTTGGATGTGGAGTGGCTGTTCAGCAGTATATGAACTCCATTCAAAAATAAGCTACATAAACATATGTAAGGGATACAGTTTTGATTTTTTCCTTATTGAGTATTGGATGTATGGAATGGTAGGGTTAACTTTTTATCTCTCTTCTTTATTGTTTTTGTTTAATTGTGTGCATTGGAAGAATTATCTTTTTACCTTATGTTCAATTCTTTTGCTCTTGCCTCTTCTAGGGCTTATGTCTGTATTTTTCGGATTTGATGAATTTATCTTTTTATCAGCTTACTTTATTTTATTCTTTTTGGGAATGAGGATTTTTTTAAGGCATAAGAGAAATCAAGTCTATAATTTTCTGCATGTTGTCTTAACCATTCTATTTTTTGTAGGGCTGCCATTCTTTTTATTAATAGTTCACTTTTGTTTGGATGAGTACATCAATTTTTATCGGCTTGGGCTCTTCGATTTTTACCTAAACGAAAAGGCAAATGAGACGATTGAACTTCTTAAAGTTTCTGGAAAGACTATTAGCGATGTGGATAAAGAGTTTAGAACTGCGTATAATAATGCTTATTACAATTTGAGAGGGGTAATTTCAACACTATTCTTTTATTTAGGAATGCTCCTTTTATTCATCCTATCTCCCTTATTCAAATCTGTTTTTAACTGGTTTCTTGCCTTACCCAGAAAAAAATAAAGCCCTTAGAAGTATTGTTTTCCAAGGGCTTAGAAATGATTTATGATTAGAATAGTTAATTAATCAAACTACCATTTTTTAGATGATGATCAATAATTTCTCCTAATTGCTCAACTTCTATTTGTTTAGCTATAATTTTTTTGTCTTTGTCCAAAACAAGCAGTCTTGGAGTTGTATGAACATCATAAAATGATCTAAATGAACTTGGTTTCGCTGGACTATCAGACACATTTATCATTTTAGCGAAGTCGGGATTCTCTTTTAAATATTCAATCCACTTTTCAGTTTCAAAAGGATTACCTACCGAAAATACTTCTACTCCTTTGCTCTTGTAGTTTTCATAAAACTCTGCCATTAAAGGGTTTGACTTTTTGCAGTGCCCACAATCCGGATCCCAAATGTAAATTACGGTATAAATTGCTGGGATAGAATCCAAATCATAGGTTTTAACGCCAGTTGTATCTTGTAAACGTAATGCAGGTGCTTTTGCTCCACATATGGTTGGTTTCATTAACAAAGCCCTTTCAGTTACTTTAGACAATGCAGCGGAATCAACCCAGAAAGCCATGTCGGACATATAATATTTTTCTATCATGTGAACAAAACCAGCATCCATGCACATGATTTTATTCTTTTCGAAATAGACGGTTAACCAGTTGATAGCATACTTAAACAGTTCTCCTTTTTTATCTGGAATTCTATTTATGAGTTTGTCAGACTCTTTAATCGCAGAATCAGGAACTTGAACAACTACCTTGTTAAAAAACTCTTCCATTTTTCTGTCAAAGTCAGGAAGTCTACCCAATGCATTTTCTGTTAAATCACAGTTGTCAAAGAAATGCTTCTTATAATAATTGTATTGGAAATATTCGTCAGTAACATTTCCATTTTCATCCTTAGGTGCATCTGGAACATCAATTGCAATATTGATGTTCATCATTTTTCCAACTAATAAATTCCCATGTGTTTTAACAATCTTTTTCTGTTCCACCTGCACTTCCTCATTGATTAAGAGAATTTTTTGGCTCAACTCTTTAGATTTTGCAGTATCCTGAGCAAATTTCGCTAGCTCTGCATTCACACCCTCCATCTCTTTTCTTTTGTTAGAAATGAAATTTACATAGTCATAGTAGACTTGGTTGTTAACAGAGTTTTTAATCTTTATGAACTTGACCCAATCTGCAGTATCTGTCTGAATTTCAAAAGATGATTCTTCTATTAATATCTCAAACCAACTTGGGCCAGGACAAACAACAGCATACTTTCCATTCTCTATGTCTTTACCAGTAAATTTAAATTTACCGTTCGCATCTGCTACTGCAGTGTCTGCATAGAATAATTTGCTACCGAAATAGTTTGCTAAATAAATGGTGTCATTTGCGACTCCATTTACCTTGAATTTATATTCATAATCTTGACTAAATCCTTGCGCTGTAAGACAAATAGTAAATAGAGCCAATAGAATCTTTCTCATAGTCATTATATCTGGGTTAAAAATATAGGCATCATCAGAATTTGCCCAGCTTTTAACATTTATTTAAAAACAATCAACTTTTTACAAAATTCGTACCAATAGAACTAAACTGCCGCTGCGCGCAGTTTAAACTCTGACGTTTCGTGAAATTCAATTTCAGTATTATTTTCCTTTTCCAACCTCAAAATCCAAGAAGATGGGGCAAGAAAAACACTATTTCCATCCTTATCCAATACAATGTCATTGTGTTTTAACCTACAAAACTCATTCAGTTTGTCCTCATTGTCTGAAGTAAGCCAACAAGCCTTATGTGCATTGATGGTTTGAAATTCACAAGAAGCTCCGTATTCATGTTTTAATCTATATTGAATAACTTCAAATTGAAGCTCACCTACAGTTCCAATGATTTTTCTATTTCCGCTAGTTCTTGTGAACATTTGAGCAACTCCCTCATCAGTCAATTGATGTATACCTTTATCCATCTGCTTACTTTTCATAGGGTCTTTATTTACTAACTCTTTGAAAAGTTCAGGAGAAAAATTAGGCATTCCTTGGAACATTAAATTTTCTCCTTCTGTTAAGCTATCACCAATTTTAAAATTTCCAGTATCATACAAACCCAGAACATCTCCAGGAAATGCCTCTTCAATAGTGGTTTTAGATCTGGCCATAAAAGTCGTAGGATTACTAAATCTGAATTTCTTGTCTAAACGCACGTGATGATAAAACTTATTTCTTTCAAATGTTCCTGAAGTAATTCTCAGAAAGGCAATACGATCTCTATGCTTAGGGTCCAGATTAGCATGTATTTTAAAAACAAAACCTGAAAATTTGTTTTCTAGTGGTTCAACTACTCTTTGATCTGCCTGTCTGGCCTGAGGTTCAGGAGCAATTTCCACAAGCGTGTTTAGCATTTCTTGAATCCCAAAATTGTTGACTGCAGAACCAAAAAATACAGGCGCAACATTGGCTTTAAGATAATTGTCTCTTTCAAATGGATTATAAACGCCTTCAATTAAATCCACATCTTCTCTTAGTTGATCTGCTAAATCACCAACTTGCTCATCCAGAACAGAATTGCTTAGGTCATCAATAGTGATGCTATCGGTTTCAATATTTTGCTTATTGGCATCAAAAAGTCTAAGCTTCTTTCTATAAAGATTATAGACCCCCTTAAAAGTTTGCCCAATTCCCACGGGCCAGGTCAAGGGACGAACATTAATATTCAGTTTATTTTCCAATTCGTCCAATAAATCAAAAGAATCTCGTCCTTCCAGATCCATTTTATTTATAAAAATGATTACCGGAGTTTTTCGCATTCTGCAAACCTTCATGAGATTTTCGGTTTGCTCCTCGACACCCTTAACACAATCAATTACAAGGACAACAGAATCTACCGCAGTTAATGTCCGATAAGTATCTTCTGCAAAATCCTTGTGCCCGGGAGTATCTAGAATACTTAGTAGTTTGTCGTTGTATTCAAAACCCATTACTGAAGTTGCAACGGAAATACCTCTTTGCTTTTCTATTTCCATAAAATCTGAGGTAGCTGTTTTTTTGATTTTGTTGTTTTTAACAGCTCCAGCAGTTTGAATAGCTCCACCGTAAAGAAGAAATTTCTCTGTTAAGGTTGTTTTTCCAGCATCTGGGTGGGAGATTATTGCGAAGGTCTTTCTCCTTTCAATTTCGCTTTCTATACTCATAATTAGTTGGCAAAATTAATTAATGCCGCATAATCCCAGCTATATAAGGGGATTTATTTGCTTTACTATATGCGGTCTAAAAATTGAATAGTTTAGCTCCAATCTTAACTTATATTTGTTTTCTAAAATTATTGAAGAACATGAAGAAATTATTATTCCTAACTATTGCTCTGGCTTATACTTTTGTAAATTATGGTCAATCTCCAATTGAATTAGAACTATTTGCAAGTGGTTTTGACGGACCTGTTGCATTAGAAAATGCAGGTGATGACAGAATGTTTGTTGTAGAACAGGATGGAGTAATTAGGGTAAGACAATCTGATGGTACCGTTTCTACCTTCTTAGATATTTCTGGACCTGTGAATAGTAATTCCAACGAGAGAGGATTATTGGGCTTAGCTTTTCACCCTGACTACGCACAGAATGGTGAATTTTATGTCAATTACACACGTTCAGGTGGAGCAACAAGAATATCCAGATTTAATGTTTCCAGTGATGAAAATATCGCTGATGAAAATAGTGAAGAGGTTATTTTAGAAATAGATCAACCTTATAATAATCACAATGGTGGAGATATTCAATTTGGACCAGATGGTTATTTATATATCGGAATGGGAGATGGCGGAAGTGCAAATGATCCAGATAATTTTGCACAGAATACGCAGTCTTTGTTAGGAAAAATGCTGAGGATTGATATTGATGGAGCAAGTCCATATGAGGTGCCTTCAAATAACCCTTTCATAAGTGATGGCAATGTCTTGGATGAAATTTGGGCTATTGGTTTGAGAAATCCTTGGAGATATAGCTTTGATGCTGAAACCGGAGATCTTTGGATAGGGGACGTAGGACAAACAAATTTGGAAGAAATAGATTTTCAGCCTTCTTCTAGTGCGGGAGGTGAAAATTATGGTTGGCGATGCTATGAGGGAAATAATCCATTTAATACCGTGGGTTGTGGTCCAGCCAGCGATTTTGTTGATGCGGTTTTTGAATATAGTCACGCTGGTGGAAATTGTTCTGTGACAGGAGGCTTTGTATATAGAGGAAGCATGCAACCTGAATTAGTTGGAAATTATTTCTGCGTTGATTACTGTTCGGGAAATTTTTGGTCAGTTTATATGAATGCCGGAGTTTGGGAATCGGAAATGGTTCTTCAAGCTGGACAATTTGGTTGGAGTACTTTTGGACAGGATGTGAATAATGAACTTTTTGTTGTCAACCAAGATGGGAACATCTATAGAATTGTTGATGCATGCGCAGGGTTCTCACCAACATTCACAGTTAACGGAGATGTATTGAGTGCTCCAGCTGGATCAGATTATCAATGGTTTTTGAATGGCCAGATTATTCCTGGTGCCAATGGCCAAACTTATACAATTACAGAAACAGGTGATTATTCTTTGGCCATGACGAGCACGAATGGTTGTAGCGGAATTTCGGAGCCGGTAAATGTTATACTTACTTCAATCGGAGCAATTGAAATACTATCTGAACTGAATTACTTTCCCAATCCGGCTAAAAGTGAATTAAACATCCAATTTCAGGCATTTGAGACCGCAACCGTAAATGTTCAACTTATTAGTGCTTTAGGGCAAGTTGTATCTGAAAAGAGTTTAATTACGCAAAGTGGACTTAATCAAGTCTTATTTGATCTAACAAAAATTGAAACAGGAATATATATCGTTAATATTCTCTCTGATAAACAGATCTTGAGCTTTGAAATAGTGAAGCATTAAAAAATTAAAGGGAGCTTAGCTCCCTTTTTTTATATTCGTTTATCTGATTATGAATAATTCACATCCTAGGTATCCCCATCTTTTTCAGCCTTTGGATCTTGGTTTTACCCAACTGAGAAATAGGATAATTATGGGATCCATGCATACTGGTTTGGAAGAGGAGAAAGGTGGGATGAAGAAACTTGCTGAATTCTATAGGTTGAGAGCTAAAGGGGAAGCAGGCTTAATTGTGACAGGTGGAATAGCTCCTAATAAAAGAGGTTGGTTGACTCCATTTGGTTCCAAAATGTCAAACTCAAAAGAAGCAGGTCATCATAAACAAGTTACCAATGCAGTTCATGAGGAAGGAGGGAAAATTGCTATGCAAATACTTCACGCTGGAAGATATGGTTATCACCCTTTCATAGTAAGTGCAAGTAATCTAAAGGCACCTATTTCACCGTTCAAGCCAAGTGCTTTATCAAAAAATGGCGTGCATAAAACCATTGCTGCTTTTGCTAAATCTTCAAAACTTGCTCAAGACGCTGGTTATGATGGAATAGAAATAATGGGGTCAGAGGGTTATCTGATTAATCAGTTTCTTTCTAAGAGAACCAATAAACGAACAGATGAATGGGGTGGTTCAATTGAGAATAGATCTAAATTTCCGATTGAAATTTTAAAGGCGTGTAGAGAAAAAGTAGGAGAGAACTTTATTATCATTTTCCGTTTATCCATGCTAGAATTAGTGAATGATGGGGCCGTATGGGATGAAGTAGTTTACACAGGAAAAAAGTTGGTTGAGAATGGTGTGAATATTATTAATACCGGTATCGGATGGCATGAAGCTAGAATACCAACTATTGCTACAATGGTGCCCAGAGGGGCTTTTTCTTGGGTTACTGAGAAGATGAAAAAGGAATTGAATATTCCTTTAATAGCAACCAATAGAATTAATAATCCAGAAACAGCAGAAATGATTTTGTCGAGTGGGCAATCTGATTTGGTATCTATGGCCAGACCATTTCTTGCAGACCCTGAAATAATTGTCAAGTCCAAACACGGAAGGGAAGATGAAATCAATACCTGTATTGCCTGTAATCAGGCTTGTCTTGATCATATCTTCGATAAAAAAGTAGCTACATGCCTAGTTAATCCTTTAGCCTGTAGAGAAACAGAATTTGATATAAGTAAAAAGAAGAGTAGCAAAAAGGTAGCAGTTGTTGGTGCTGGCCCAGCAGGTTTGTCTGCAGCAGTTACTGCTGCTGAGTTGGGGCACGATGTCACCTTGTTTGAAAAGAATAAGCAAATTGGAGGTCAATTCAACTTGGCAAGTCAAATACCTGGAAAAGAAGAATTTGAAGAAACGCTTCGGTATTATAAACGAAAAATAGATTTGTTGGGAGTTAACTTGAAATTAGAGAACCCAGCAGATGAGGAAACACTAAGAGACTTTGATAATGTGATTGTTTCAAGTGGAGTAGTGCCCAGGAAGTTAAATATTCCAGGTGAAGAGATGGATCACGTGTTACCTTATAATCTTGCTATTGAAGCTCCTGATAAAATTGGAAAAAAAGTTTTGGTTATAGGTGCTGGTGGAATTGGGGTAGACGTTAGTTCAATGCTATCGCACCCTAAGGTGGAAAATGATTTGGCTTATTATAATACCTTTTGGGGTATTACTAGAGAAGATGATATTCCAGGAAATTTATCAAAAGAAAAACCAAAAGTCTCTGATAAGGAGATTACAATATTGAAAAGATCTTCTGGTAAACTGGCGCATGGAACAGGTAAAACAACGGCTTGGGCGCATAGAAGAGCGTTAAAACTTTCTGGCGTTAAATATTTGAACAATCTCCAATACAAGGAAATTAATGAGAAAGGCCTAATCATTGAAAAAGAAGGAAAGCAAACATTAATCGAAGCAGACACCATTATAGTATGTGCTGGCCAAGAAGCTAATCCAATTACAGGCAATTACAAATTAATTGGAGGAGCAAAAGATTCGAAAGGAATAAACGCTCAAAGAGCAATACGAGAAGGTTTTGAAGCTGCTATGGAACTTTAATTAATCCGCACTCAAGTCATCAAAACTCACATCTGTATATTCTGCAGAAGTATTATCCGTTTTGTGAGAATTGTGATCGACATTATTAAAACGACTATCATTAATCTTCAAATCGGAAATCTTTTCTAAGGATTCATTAAAGCCTTCTTGAAATTTTTCAAAATCTTCTTTATACAAGAAAATTTTATGTTTCTCATAGAAAGGGTTTCCATCTTCTTTAAAACGCTTTTTACTTTCAGTAATTGTCAAATACAAATCCCTGCCACGAGTAGATTTAATATCAAAAAAATACGTTCTTTTTCCTGCCCTAATGACTTTAGAGAAGATTTCATCTCTATCAAATTTTCCGCTACTATCCTCCATCTGCTTAATGTATTGGTTCGTAATAAATTAAAGTGTTCTAACAAATATAAAAATATTTTAATACGAACGATTTTTAGGAAGCTAAGACTTTTCGCTCTTCCCATAGCTGTTTTTGGTACAATTTGGCGTAAACACCATCTTTAGCAATCAAATTTTTATGGTCACCTTTTTCAACAATTTTTCCTTTTTCCATGACAATAATAATGTCGGCTTCCATAATAGCTGAAACTCTATGACTGATTATTATAGTGGTTTTATTTTTCATTATCTCTCTTAAATTGGAAAGAATTTTTTCCTCTGTTTGAGTATCAACTGCACTGAGAGAATCATCGAAAATGAGTAGTTGCGGTTCTTTAATAATGGCTCTAGCAATGGAAACTCTTTGCTTTTGCCCCCCAGAAAGTGTAATGCCTCTTTCACCTAAAATAGTCTCAAACTTATTCGGAAATTCTACGATGTTTTGATAGACGTCAGCTTTTTTTGCAGCATCTATGATTAAGTCCATATTGGCATTCTCTATTCCAAAATTAATATTGTTTTTTATGGTATCCGAGAAAAGAAAAACATCTTGAGGAACATACCCTATTTGTTTTCTTAAACCACTAATATCCAATTCTTTAATATCAATGTTGTTTATTTCAAGTGACCCTTTGCTTATATCATATTGCCTTAGAATTAGATTAGCAATAGTAGATTTTCCCGAACCTGTTTGTCCAATTATTGCAAGTGTTTGACCAGTTTGAATTTTAAATGAAACATCATCTAAGGCCCTTATACCAGTATCAGGATAGTCGAAAACAACATTTTTAAATTCTATAGAATCCAATCGTATTTGCCTTGGGTTTGCTGCCTCTTTAATATCTGAATTTGTATTTAAAAACTCATTTATTCTTCGTTGAGAAGCGGCTGCTCTTTGAACTAAAGAAGTAACCCAACCAACACTTGCAAAAGGCCAGGTAAGCATATTTATATAGAAAATAAAGGCTACAATATCTCCATGTGTAATTCCTCCTTCACCGTTTATCAACATCTTTCCCCCCAGGAAAATGGTCAATATTGTACTCAAACTAATAAGAGAAACTATTGCAGGAAGAAAAAGCGCATTTACCTTAACCAGCTCTAATGATCTTTTCTTGTATAAATTACTTTCCTTTTCGAAAATATTATTTGTGTAATCTTCTCTATGATAAGCCTTTAGAACCCTAATTCCAGAAAAATATTCTTGGGCAAGAGTTGAAAGTTTAGACTGTTGTTCCTGCACTTTTTCACTCTTCTTATTAATAACTGAGCTTACGTAATAAATAATCAATGACATTACTGGCAGAGGCAATAAAACATATAAGGTAAGTTTAACGTTAATGGCCAGCATAGCAGTAATAGCTAAAACAAAGATGACGATTAGGTTTAGAGTATACATAATAGCAGGACCTAAATACATTCTAACTTTACTTACATCCTCGCTAATACGATTCATTAAATCCCCAGTGTTATTCCTCTTATAAAATGCGGTATGCAAATTTTGATAATGATCATAAATTTCGTTTTTCAGATCATACTCAATTAACCTGGACATTATTATAATAGTCTGTCTGGTAAGAAATAAAAAGACTCCTTTACTTAGGTAGATAATAATGTACAGTATGGCTAAAAACAGTCCTGCTTTAAATATTAATTCAATTAATCCTTCAGAATTGTTGACCCCTAGATCTAAGTATTCCGTTTCAAAAAAATCTTCATACCACGAAATAACTTGAGGTTTGGAAGTGCCATCTAAGCTAATCGCATCTTCTGTAATAGCCTTGCTGGCTTGAGTAATGAAATTGGTGGCTTGTTTAATTACCTGAGGAGTAAAGACCTGAAAGACATTAGAAAAAATAATAAAAATGAATCCTAAAATGATTCGCCATATATATTTTTTAAAATATTTATTTAAGTAAAGAAGACTTCTCATTTTTTAAACGAACATTTTATACTTTTGTCTCGAATTTGAAATTTCAAAATTACGGGGTAAAAGTACTCAAATTAATCAAGCGAGGGAGAAGCATCAATGTTGAACAGAAGACATTTACGTATTAAGATATTACACGCTTTATACGCTTTTTATCAGTCAGAAGAAAAAAATGCGATTGAAGGAGAAAAGTGGCTTTTTAAAAGCATTCAAAAGTTCAATGAACTTTATTTTCATTTACTCATACTATTTAAACAAGTCCGAGAGGTTGGAGTTGAGAAAATAGAGACAAGAAGAAAGAAAATTCTCGCAACGGATGAAGACCTAATTCCGAATTTTTCATTTGTTGATCATCCTATTATGTTAAATCTGGATAGAAATTTAGATTTAATGGAAAGAGAAAAAAACTACAAGCTTTCCTGGGCAAGTGAACAAGATGATATAGTGAGAGCTATTTATAGAAACATCGAGAAAGATGGTGTTTACAAGGAAGTTTTGAATGGTGAAGGAGGAACTGAAGTGGTGAAGTCCAACCTAATTAAGATTTTTAAAAAGCACATACCGAATAACGAAACTATACAACACTATATTGAAGAAGAAAGTGTTTTATGGTCTGATGATTTGGATTTGGCAAGCAGCATGGCCGTTAAGACATTAAAGCAATTTAATGAAGATGAAGACCCAAATATTCCTTTATTAGATTTATACAAGGATCCAGAAGATGAGATTCATTTTATTAAAAGCCTATTCCAGAATACAATAGCACAAGACAAGGAAAACGAGTCTTTAATCCAAGATAAAGCTCAGAACTGGGAGTTAGATAGGATTGCTTTTATGGATATGATTTTGATGAAAATGGCGCTTGCTGAAGCGAGAACTTTTGAATCTATTCCTTTAAAAGTCACATTGAATGAGTTTATTGAATTATCCAAGTTCTATTCTACTCCTAAGAGTAGTAAGTTTATAAATGGAATTCTGGATAAACTCTTTCAAGAGCTAAAACAAAAGGGTATTATTGTCAAAACTGGAAGAGGTTTAATTTGATGAAAGTCCTGTATATTATAATAACTCTAAGTCTGTTCTGTTCCTGCAGATTATCTAATACAACTGAGGATATTTCAACTGATATAATAAGCAATCCTCTCTCACCAGAATCTGTAGATAGTGAAGAGGTTGCAGAAATGAACTTTGAAAGTATGGAAATTGACTTAGGAACAATCTCTCAGGGAGAAAAACATAATGTTGTTTTTGAGTTTGAGAATGAAGGACCTGTCTCACTTTTTATTTCTGCTGTGAACGCTTCATGTGGTTGCACATTGCCAAAAGGTTGGCCAAGTGAAGAGGTGCGAAAAGGAGAATCGGGGAAAATAGAAGCTACTTTTGATTCCAGTACAAAAAATGGAGAAACAGTTTCTGAGATAACTGTTGTGGCAAATACATTTCCATCTTCAACAATATTATTAATTAAGGCAAACGTAATTGCTCCACAATAAATTCCGTATGAATACATTAACCATTTTTCTTTTAACACAACCTGAAGGCGATGCGGGAGGGCTTCCTTCTTGGGTTTTTTTAGTAGCTATTTTTGCAATTTTCTACTTGTTTATGATCAGGCCGCAACAGAAGAAGGCCAAAGAAGCAAAACAGTTCAGAGATTCTATAGGAAAAGGAACCAAAATAGTTACCATAGGAGGTATACATGGAAAGGTAGAGACGGTAAAAGAAAAAACGGTAATTATAGTTACTGAAGGTGGAGGTAAATTAAGAATTGAAAAGTCTGCACTATCGGTTGACAATTCAGTAAATGAGATGGCCGTTACGCAACAGAAATAATGTTAGTCGGACTAACAGGAGGAATAGGTAGCGGGAAATCAACTGTTGCATTAATTCTTACTGCTTTTGGAATTCCAGTTTTTGATGCAGATAGCGAGGCGAAAAAACTCTATAAACTTAAAGAAGTTCAAGAGCAAGTAAAAAATCACTTCGGAGAGGATATCTTTTCGCAAGGTGAACTGAACAAAGAAAGATTAGCTCGTATAGTATTTAACGATCCTGAAAAACTTAGACATTTAGAATCTATATTGTATCCTGCATTAGAAAATGAATTTGTTTTCTGGCAAGAAAAGTATAAAAACACACCTTATCAAGTGAAGGAAGCTGCGGTAATGTTAGAGAAGGGCAATTACACTAAAATGGATAAGGTAATTCTGGTTACTGCGGATAGAGAATTGCGAGTAAGTAGGGTTATGAATCGGAACCAGATTAGCAAAGAAGAAGTTGAAGCAAGAATGAATGAGCAATGGTCTGATGATAAAAAAAGGAAGTTTGCAGATTTTGAAATTGTCAATAACGAAAAAACATCTTTGGTAAAAAAAGTTTGGGCTGTCCATCAGCAAATTCTAAGCGAGCTTTAATTTATTGTTGATATAAATAAGAGCGGTTCCTCTAGCTTAACCTTTTTATTGCTATATTAAAGCAACTAAACAAGAGATATGAAACCTGCCAGTAATTATGTGCGGGAAACTCTTAATAGCATGGTGAATGAGACCTTTAGTAAGTGTATGAGAAGTGCTCTAAGATTTCCTCAGCAAAAACGAAAGTTAAATACACTTGCAAATGAAACTGCAAATTTTCAAGTTGAGATGATGAAGGAAGTTCAACAATTTTCAAATGAACGTTCTATTAATTCAAGAGCTTTTTTGGAAGAATTTAATTCTAAAATTGAAATGAAAAAAAGAGAAATTGAAAAACGGTTAAAAAATTTGATAGACTATCATAAGATTTAACTACTTCCAGTAATACTTTCTAATTTGCTATTCACAATTCTTGTTCAATTCTTGAAATTGCAAAAACTTTAATTGTTCTGAATGTATTGTCAATTCTGGTGTATAGAAGCAGTTTTCTTTGGCTTAACATTTTATTAATACTTATCAACAAAGACTTTTCTGGGTAATCCTTTTACATATATTTAAATCGCTTTATTGCCGAATCAAACATTAAATTAATTAACCTATAAGAAAGATGGACAAGTACGATTTTCTCATTTTACAAATCATTTATTCACATAAAGAAAAAGGATTTAACAACAATATTAGATTGTCAGATTTGGAAAGAGAATTTTGGAAAAAAATTGAGAGTGACCAAACTTTGTCAATTGGTCATGGAAGAATAGGGGAGAGAATCACCAATTTGTATTTAGACGAGTATATCGTTAACCGAGATGGTTATACTTTAACCAAAAAAGGACGAATGCAATTAAATTACGAGCCTGTTTCGAACTAACAAAACTCAATTCATTCCTTGATGAACTAAAACTCCGGCTAGCCGGAGTTTTTTGTTACCAAGGATTTGTAAACATATCTTCAGCATCTTGTCCTGAATTTCCATCAGGTGTAGTATTGCCTCTAAAAAATTCTACATCTGGAGTGTTTCGAGAATGTAAGACAAGATTCCACTTAGAGTTTCTACGTTCGCCTCTCACGTTAGAATGTAATAATTCAAATTCGTCTCTGCCTAAATCCCTATTATAGAAGACAAATTTCCCATTATTGAAAGTTCCAGCTTTATAATAATGCCATATGTAATATGGGTAAGCACCTTCTTCTCTAGTCTTATCCACAACGGTATTTGGCGGACCATATTTCAAATAAATATTTCCTCTGTCGGTTTGCCATCCTTTTTTAAAACGGGTAGCAAAATAATCATCTACAATATCTACTTCGGCTTTATAATCTAACCATGCTTGCTCAGGATTTAAAGCATCTCTTTCCAACCAAAAATTATAAAAGAAAGTTTTAAGATTTAAAAGCGTATGTCCTTCTATATAATTTTCAATAGTATTTCTTTCCAAATTACTTGCAATAGGGGTTAAAGAATAAATATGTTCAATCAAAGAGTCTTTGTAAATAAAATGTTGAACAAAAGTAGACTCTATGTCCTCTACGGTCTTTTGTTCATTTCGCATAACGGGATTATTTCTCGAAAAAACTCTTTTCTCAATAGCAACGACTTCATTGCTTTTATTTCTCATTTCAACAACCAGATTAAATTTACCTGTTCTTAAATTAGAAATGTCCAACTTGCTGAAAACTGGAATTACAGAAGTTGCTTTAGCTCTTTTTCTTTGAATAATATTTTCAATAACCTCTTCAGTATTTACATCTTCAACAAAATATGAAAGCAAGAATTCTTCATCTTCGGGTAATGATTTGTGGCTATTATATAGCTCAGAGTAAAAAATTAATTCCTTAAAATCTGAATCAAAATGAGAAGATAAAAATGGAATAATATCGTAACCAGATTTTGCCCAGTCAGAATTTTCTACAGCCTCAGAATAACCTGCGACAAGTTGAATGTCACTAAAAAAAGCAGTTTTATTAGAGCTCTTTAACTCAATTGGAATTTCATGAAAAATTTCACCCGCTTTGGGATTATTTAAATCTTTAAGAGTCACCTCTAAGGTATATTTACCATCCGGTGCCATTAATCTTTTTTGATCGTAAAAATCGATAATCATATCGCCCTTTACCTCAGGACTCTTCACAACAGATTTTTGAAAATCTATTATATCACTGAATTGTTTTAAGATTAAAACGGACTCGATTTGAGCCTGTTTATAATTGTCTTCTGTGTTTGAAAAAACGACAGAATTCCCCTCAAAATTAAAATAGCATTCAAGCATATTTCCCTTTCCCGGAACATAAAATGATTTATAATCAAAGGTCGCTCTAATATCAGAAGCATTTGCTTGCAAAGCTAGGGAGAGCAATAAAATTAGTACTTTATACCGCATATGGTAAAGTTAAGAATTGCTTCACAAAACAACTATTTTTATTTTTCTAAAATATTTTAAGCTTACCAGTTTACCTGAAAACAAAATTATTTTACTTTTGCCGCGGAGAGTTGGCAGAGTGGTCGAATGCACTGGTCTTGAAAACCAGCGTGCCGCAAGGTACCGAGAGTTCGAATCTCTCACTCTCCGCCAAAATTGGAAAGCCCTGCTGTAAAGTGGGGCTTTTTAATACTCTAAAAAAACTACTTTAAACTATTTTGAATAACCTTTAACCTTATGTAAGCTTCTTTTAACGAAAGATTTAGGTTCAATTCTCTAAATCAACGTTTCATTTTATCAGGATGGAAAACTTTATCCTTAAATGCGATACTTCTACCAAGAAATAGTGAGCATTTAACGAATATCAGGTAATCAAGATATTACATGATATATATTCGCTGCGTGTGTATGTGCTAAAGCAACCGGATGGTTGTACTTAGTTGAAAGTCAACTATCACTTCTTAGAATTAGTTGGTTGGTTAGGGTGTAGTTCATTGAGCTACACCTTTTTTTTGTATTATGCTCTTATGAATAAAAAAGTCATTGTCTTAGGAGCCTCCACGAAAAAGGAACGATACTCTAATAAATTAATTAATCAACTTCTTTCAAAAGGCTTTCATCCAATTCCTATTGGCAGAAGTAAAGGTTATATAGGAGAGGTATCTATCAAAACTGAATTGCCAAAGGAGAATGATTTTTATGCAATTTCAATTTACTTGAATCCAAAGAACCAAGAAGAGTACAAGGACTTTATACTTCAAGCAAATACTGAGAAAATAATATTTAATCCTGGGAGCGAGAATCCAGAATTTCTAAAATTACTGAAGGAGAATAATAAGCCTGTTGAAGAAGCATGTAGTCTGGTACAGATTGGTTTAGGAATATTCTAAGTTTTTCTTGTGGATAATACCTTTTTTAACTTTGGTTAGATCTTTGATATAATTTTACATTATCCCTTTATTTCAGTCTTTTGAGAAAAATAATTAACGGCATATTTATACCTTTTCTTTTTTCGGCATTATTCGCTTTGTCTTGTTCTGCTCAGGGAAATATTCTAAGGCAATTTGAGGGGACAGAATTTATGAATGCTCAAAGCCCTATTTCAGATTCTCTTATAGAAAAAATGACTATTGAGGAACAAATTGGGCAGCTATTTATGATAGCAGCTTGGTCAAATAAAGGTGAAGAACACAAAAAACAAATTGAAAACCTGATAAAGGAACATAACATCGGGGGGCTAATCTATTTTCAGGGAGGCCCAAAAAGACAATTTGCATTAAACAAAAATTATCAAGGAAAAAGCAAGATTCCGCTATTAATTGGAATGGATGCAGAATGGGGATTATCCATGAGATTGGATAGTACATTAAAGTACCCTTATCAAATGACCTTGGGGGCAATACAAAATGACACTTTGATTTATGATATGGGAAAAAGTATCGCTTATCAATTGAAAAATTTAGGTGTACATGTAAATTTTGCTCCAGTTGCAGATGTCAATAATAATTCGGAAAATCCAGTTATTAATTATCGCTCTTTTGGTGAAAATGTCAGAAATGTATCGGTTAAAAGTTTGGCTTATGTCGAAGGTCTTCAGGATAATGGGATAATGGCAAATGCTAAGCACTTTCCTGGTCATGGAGATACAGATGTAGACTCACACAAGGGCTTGCCAAATATTGAGCATAGTAAATTACGTTTGGATTCTATTGAGCTAATGCCTTTCAAGTATCTTATAAGTAGAGGAGTAGGTAGTATTATGGTAGCTCATCTTTATATTCCGAGTTTAGATAGTACCAAGAATCAAGCTAGTACTTTGTCTCCAAATGTTGTGGATTCCTTGCTGAAAAAGGCACTTGGATTCAATGGCCTAATTTTTACCGATGCTTTGAATATGAAGGGTGTTTCTAAATTCTATGAGCCAGGTGAGACAGATGAGAAAGCATTTATAGCTGGTAATGATGTACTCCTTTTTACATTGAGCGTTAAAAAAGCAAGAGAGCGAATTTTAAAGGCAATTGAAAATGGAAGTATTTCAAAGAATGATATTAGAGACAGATGTTATAAGATATTAAAAGCTAAAGAATGGCTTGGACTATTTAAGGATGCTTATCCAAGTGAATATGACCCTACAGCATTTGACAAATTAGAGGACAAGAGTCTTATTGATAGGCTGTATTCGGAATCTGTTACATTGGTTAAAAATGAAGAAGATCTTGTACCAATTAAACGCTTTTCAAAGAAAGAAAGAGTCTTAATTATTGTGGGTGATTATTTGAATAATTCATTTCATAAAGACATCAAAACCAAGAAACTTACTCATGCAATTGCAGTCAAAAAGGAAATAGGAAAGGAGAAAGTAAGTTCCATTTTAAAAAAGCTTGAGAATGTTGAAGAAGTAATTGTCAATTTGCATTCTATGAGTCAGCAACCAAAGAAAGATTTTGGTTTAAACAAGAGTTTAGTAGCTTTTATAGATTCCTTAAATAAGAAGCATAAGGTTGTTTTAAATGTCTTTGGAAACCCATATGCACTTTCCAAATTCCCCGATTTACTTAACTGTGAGGCAGTATTTGTCTTTTACGAAGATAATATGAGTACGCATCTAGCTGCGACTAAAGCTCTTTTTGGGGAAGCAAATATCACTGGCGAATTACCCGTGTCGATAAATGAGGAATTTAAAGAAGGTACAGGCATAAGAGTAGTTCATAATAAATTAACCTACGGTTATCCTGAAGAAGTTGGAATGTCAACCAATAAGCTTCACTTAATAGATTCAATAGTGGTGGATGGATTAAATGAGCAAGCCTATCCCGGATGTGTAGTTTTGGTGGCGAAGGATCAAAAAATTGTTTATCATAAATCATTTGGTCATAATACATACGAGGGTAAAAAGAAAATAGAAGTAGATGACATTTATGACTTGGCTTCTATTACGAAAATTGCTGCAACAGCAGCGGCAGCTATGAAGTTATCCGAAGAAGGTGCATTAGACATCAATAAAACAATCGGTCATTATCTAAGCAATGTGCCGGATACATCCTTCATCCACGATTTGAAACTAAAAGATGTGATGACCCATCAATCTGGTTTAAAGCCCTGGATACCTTTTTATGCGGAAACTATGACTGAAAGCCAGTATAAAGATGGATATTACAGTAAAAGTAAAACCGATAAATACAATATTCAAGTTTGTAAAAATTTGTGGATTTCCGATAGCTATCAGGACTCTATCTTTAGCAAGTTGTGCTGTACCCAGCCAAGAACAAATAGAGATTATAAGTACAGCGACCTTGGGTTTTACTTGTTGCCTTTGATAATTGAAAGTATTACTGGTGATAATTTTGAAGACTACTTAATCCGTGAATTTTATAATCCTTTAGGGGTTGAGAGCCTTGTTTTTAACCCTTTAGAGGTCTATGATAAGAAGAGAATAGTTCCAACTGAACATGATATGTATTTCAGAAGGGAACTCTTACAAGGCTATGTTCATGACATGGGGGCTGCTATGTTGGGTGGAGTCTCTGGTCATGCCGGTTTATTTGGAAATGCCAATGACCTGGCAATTTATATGCAAATGCTTATAAATGGGGGAGTCTACAATAATCAAAGAATATTAGAAGAAAAAACAGTAAACGAATTTACATCATGCCAATTTTGTGATGGAAGTAAAAAAGAAAATAGAAGAGGTCTTATTTTTGATAAACCCTCAAGGTTTGAAGAAGAAGGGCCGACTTGCAATGATTGTATAAGCCATTCTAGCTTTGGTCATTCTGGTTTCACGGGTACCTATGCTTGGGCTGATCCAGAGGAAGACTTGGTTTATATTTTTCTATCCAATAGAATTTACCCATCCATGAACAATAAAAAGCTAATTAAAATGAATATTAGGACTAAAATAATGCAAGCCATTTATGATTCAATTGAAGTTCAAAAGTCCTACTCAAATTCTCATTAAACCTACTTTTACAACATGAAAATTGGAATTGTTTTGTATCCAACATTTGGAGGGAGTGGGGTTATGGCAACAGAACTAGGTAAGTCACTCGCCAAAATGGGACATGAAATTCATTTCATTTCATACAATCAACCCGTTAGATTAGATGCACTGAACGAAAGGCTTTACTACCATGAGGTGAGTGTATTGGACTATCCATTATTTGATTATCCACCATATGAACTTGTATTAACAAGTAAGCTAATAGAAGTAGTGAAGTATGAAAAATTAGATTTATTACATGTTCATTATGCTATACCTCATGCTTCTGCGGCTTATATGGCTAAGAACATACTTGCTAGCGAGGGAATAAACATACCATATATAACTACACTGCATGGAACAGATATAACCCTTGTAGGAAGAGACAAGTCATTTGAGCCCGTTATTACATTTGCTATAAATCAAAGCGATGCAGTTACAGCTGTGTCTGATAGTTTAAGGCAAGACACTTTTAAACATTTTAATATTGATAATGAAATAGAGGTTATCCCAAACTTTGTTGATTTAAGACTCTATGAAAATATTGAATGCAATGGATTAAGACAGCGTTATGCAGCAAATGATGAAGTAGTTCTGTCTCATGTGTCCAATTTCAGGAAAGTAAAGAGGGTAGAGGATATTGTCAATGTCTTTTTCAATGTAAAAGATAAGATGAAGGCAAAATTACTCCTAGTTGGAGATGGTCCAGAAAGATCAAATATTGAGAAGATGTGCCGTGAAAGGGGTGATTGCGGCTGTATTGTTTTTCTGGGCAAATTAAAGAATCCACGATCTATTCTTAAAATTTCAGATTTGTTTTTACTTACGTCAGAACATGAGAGCTTTGGTTTAGCAGCTTTAGAAGCAATGGCATGTAAAGTTCCTGTTATTTCAACAAACACAGGTGGTTTACCAGAAGTAAACAAAGATGGCATTTCTGGTTATACTTCAAATATTGGAGATGTGGAAGATATGACTAAGAATGCTCTGAGTATTTTAGGAGATAAGAATGAACTTCTAAAGTTCAGAGAAAATGCATTTAAAGAAGCACAAAAGTTCGATATCCAGAAGGTTTTGCCCAGATATATGGAAATCTATGAAAAAGTATCTTTGACTATCGAATCAAGGTGATGTCTCCAGTATAAGTTTCACTTCTTCCAAACACATCGTAATTGATAATGTAATAGTAGACTCCTGGTGAACAAGGTTCTTCAGTATTGAAATGCATTCCATCCCATTCAAAAAACTTATCCGTTGAAGCGAAAACTTCAGCTCCCCATCTATTATAAATAGTAATGGTGAAATTTTCTATGCAAAAGTCAGGAGGTAATAGATTGGTAAGATTATTATGCGCTAGGAAATCCCTGTTTGAAGTATCATCATCATTTGGGGTAAAAACATTTGGTAGTTGAATGAGCCCATCTGTTTCAGGAAGAATTCTAATTCCAAAAGGATATGTATAGGTATTGACCGTATTACACTTCCTTGAATCTACCATAAAGTCTAAGGCATAGAAATTATCATCTTCATTGATATCCTCGCACACCGGTGTCCAACAAAATTCACCTATAGCTCCAAATAAGGAAGGTGGTGTTGGGCTAAATGTTCCGGGAGAAGGAGAGCCATTAAAAATGTATCTAGTTGAGTCCACATAAAAAGTAAGCGTGTCATAGCAATCTACATCACTTAAAACAGCGTCAAAACAATGCTGTTCTCCGTTCATTACATATTCAATTTCATTGTTCAAAGGAAAAACCAGTTCAGTTGGAGTATCCTCTGGTAATTCAACAATAATGCTAAACTCTTCAACTGCAGTGAAAGATGTATCTGAGCAACCAGAAGAAAACGCAGAAATCGTTACTTCATAAGGAATTGGGCTTAACGCATCACAATCAGGTGTCCAGCAAAATTGAGTAGTAACTTCTCCATTTCCTTCCACCGCCACAAAAGCAGCTTGTGGAGTGAAAGCAGTATCCAAAATTGGTGAATTTGCAAAAAGGAAAAGAGTATCTCCTAGGTTTTCATCCTGAGCCACAACATCTATACAAAATGGCTTATTGGGCTCAATTATAAATTGCTCACTACTATTTTCTGACCAGGTTATTTCGGAAGGAGAGTCCTCAGGGCAAATAAAGGTATCAAACTGAAGTTCTCTTCTAACTTCACCAATTTTTACACCATCTCTATATTCTTCAACCAGAACTGCAAAAACATAAACGCCCAGCATATCAGGGTTTGCAGTTAGGTTGGCTGTAACAGGGTCAATAGCTAAAGGAGGTGTTCCTCCCACCATATTTGCAGAGCTAAAACCAGCAGCCCATGGAACTGCCATATAGGGAGCAGGACTTGCAATTGCAGGGTTTACATTTCCAATATTTGCAGCACCAGCTCTAGGATCATCTAAGAAATAAGCCAATGAATCACCATCTAAATCTGTTGCTGCAAATGAAATCTGATTACTTCCACCAGCACAGAAATAGGCATTTGTAGGATAGTTTTCAAAGAATGGACTAGAATTTTGTAAAGCAGGATCTGGCATTGAAAAGGTGAAAACCATTCCCCAATCATCAGGAGTGTCTACATTTGTTATAATGGCATTTCGACAGCATCTCTCCCAAGCAAAGTACAATCCATTTGGGTTATCAGGTAAAGGAACAGTTACTCTATAATTTTTTTGTTCAACGCATACCGTGGGTGAAAAACAATTATCTCCTAACTCCAATATTTGTTCATCAATAAAAGGCATGTCAAAGGTAAATAGCACAGTACTACCTCCATTTTCATAAACCGTGATTGGAATAGGATTATCCGTAATATCATTCCCATTACAAAAATCCCTGTAAAGAATTAGATTAAATTCGAAAAGACTATCGGCAACATGTGTGGCATAAAACTCTCCCCCGATAATATGGGTTGCGTTTACTTGTGAAAGCGAAAGTAATAAGACTAAAACACTAAATAATCTCTTCATGTCCAATTGGTTTTTCGATTGATAATCAATATTTTGTGTGACAATACTATAAGCAAATTTAATATAATTTATTTGCAATATATAATTGACAATATAACATAGCTAAGCAAGGATTCAAAAAATAAAAACTACCTAAATAAGAAAGCAAAAAACTCAAGCTAGTCTTTTGAATGCTATACCGCTCAATGTTGTTGAACCATTATTGTTTTTTAATCGCATTTCTTTTGCAACTGGGGATTCAAGAACCTCATCAATAGTTTTAACTCTTCCTAATGGTATCTTTTTTCTGGAACAGATATCTTCTACTTCTTCAGATAGCTGTTTAGAAAATGCCTTCTTTAATAGTGAATGTAGAACGCTTCGATTATTAAGTCGATGTTTATTAGATGCAAATCGCTTATCTTCTAGTAGTTCATTTAAACTTAAGATTTCCAACAAATCAATAAATTGCTTATCAGATCCAATTGCCAGGGCAAATTCTACATTGTCTTTTGTTTTGACCAGTTCTCCGTAAGGCGCTATATTGGGGTGTAAGGTTCCATTTGGTTGGGTAACTTTATTTTCATTCAAGTAATTACTAGCCAGATTAGCCAAAGAACTGAGTGCTGATTTCTCTAATGAGATTTCGAATGAAGATCCTTTTCCACTTTCCGCCCTTTCCAATAAACCAATTAATGCAGCTTCTTTCATTTGATGCGCAGCCATCAAGTCGATCATTGCAACTGGTATTTTCGCTTTTTCCTGACTAGTTCCAGTCATTGATAACCAAGCTGTTTCTGCCTGTAAAACAACGTCATAGGCTGCTTTACTTGATTGTTCGAACCCAATTAAGTTAACATGAATGATGCTAGGATTTAAAGCTTTAATTGCTTCAAAATGAAGGTTGAATTTTTCTGCACTACCTTTTTTAAAGTTACTTATTAAAACATCTGCTGCATTTATAAGTTTTTTGGTTTGCTTCAGATCTTCTTGGTTATTTAAGTCAAGGAATAGATGCGTCTTAGAGTGATTGACAGAGTTGAAGTAAGCCGAATCTGCTTTATCTGAATCTTCTGAAGGCAGTTTCCACTTGCGCGTGACATCACCATTAGTTAAAGCATTTTCAATTTTTATCACTTCAGCACCGAGTTCTGCGAAAAACATTCCTACTGAAGGACCAGCTAGTACTGAGGATAGTTCAATTACCCTTAGTTTATCAAATAAGCCTCTACTCATTCTTCTATAAAAAGAGTTGGGTCATCTAAAGCTGATGAATTTATGGTGTTATGCTTTAATGTTTTCATGTGTTCTTCAATTTCTATCCAGTAAAGAATCCAAAAAATAAACGCTACTAAGCTAAAAATTAAGCCGATGTAGGGAATCAAACCAGCAGCTGCAAAGCCTGCCATTAACATTCCTTTTGAATTCGTAGGTTTTGCTTCTTTATTCCAAATGCCTCTTTGCAAATACTCATTCCTCAAGGATTCCGAAATTCTATCAACCAAAATAAATCGCCATATTAAATTAAAACAAGGAATTAGCATCAACCAAACTAAACCCGGTTCTAAGGCCCTATTCTGAGGTTGAACTAACTTTAACAGTTCTTGTAAACGGTAGTAGTAATAGATAAAAACTCCTAGAATAGCAATTAAAAAAATAAGGATAAAAAAGAGTAGGACTAATTGAAAAGAACTTTGCATGGATAGTAATTTTATCTCTTTAACTGAATCTACTTACTCAATATAATTGCTGGCATCTAAAGTGTCATCCAATTGATGATTGGAGGATAATTCTTTTCCGTAGGTATATATTTTAACCCAATAAAAGACTCTTAAAACTAACCACCCCAGAGAAATGGCAGAATCCATAAACTGACTACCTAAATCAATAAATGAAATGTTACTGTTTATTGAAATACTGCTAATTCCAAGAGCAGCCATTATCATTCCAATAATATACGTTGTTTGCAAAGAGTTATTGATTATGCCTCTAGAGTGGTATTCTTTTTCTAGTGATTTTCCCAAGAAATGAACCACAAAGAACAACCAAATTGAACCTAAACAGGGTATAAATAACAACCAAACCAGGCCAGGTTCTAACAATCTGTTTTCAACTTTTACCTTATTAAAAGTTCTGTAAAGAGAAAGATAGAAAAGTACGTAAAAAACCAGAACCATTAATAGTAGAATCAAAACGATACCTATTAGAAGGCCTAAACCATAATTTTCAAAATCACTAAACATTTCCATAATGCAGTTTGCTATGTATTGGTGAGGAAATATAGAATAAATATTCTACGAAATGTAACCTTTTTTAGACCAATGGGCGTATAAGAAGTCGTGGGTTGCCACCAATACCAGGCAAATATCTATCACCCACATCTAAAAACTGCTTCTCCAAATACACTATTAACTTATGGAATTTAAATTCCTTAAAGGAGAACATACGTTTACGCAGTTTATTGAATCTTCATCTGATTTAATAATAACAATCAACCGAAATGCAGAGGTTCTGTATATGAACCCAAGCGCGAAAAGATTTTTAAATAAATCTGCTGAAAATTTTACTGGCAATTATTTAACGGAATGCGTTCCCGATCAATATCGTGATATCATTCTAAAAGAAATTAATAATCTCTCAGTGAAAAGAAAAGTAGATTCAATATTCCATTTTCCTTACTGCTCTGATCAGGGCGAATTCGAAATGATGAGTCATCGTCTGTCGCAAATAGATGGTAGCGAGGAATTTTTGATACAATCTACTCCTGTCGCAAAAGTCTCAGAACAAAGCAAATTCAATGCTTCTGAAATAAATGATTTAGTCGAAATCATGAACTTGGGAAAAATTGAAATCAATAAATCTGGAATTGTTATCAAGGCTTACACAAAGTTTTGTTCAATGGTTGGTTATGAAGAGAATGATCTAAGAGGAACTTCCTTGGCAGAATTACTTCTTGACAGAACAGGAAGACTTGTTATGCAGAGGCTATTGAAACAAGTCTTTTCAGGTAGAATATCTAAAAAAGAATTTTCAGTTCGAACCAAAGCTGGTGATAAAAGAAGAGTTATTGTTTACGGTATACCAATTCCTAGAGATGGTAGACAAGTGGAAATAGCTTCTTGTATTTTTCAGGATATAACAGAAAGAAGACAAAACGAAATAGACTATAGAAAAGCAAAGTCTCTTGCAGAAAGAGAGATGAATGCAGAGAGAAATTTCTTGGCAACAATGAGTCATGAAATTAGAACCCCACTAAATGCAATACTTGGGATGACCGACTTGCTTTATGATACAGAGCCAACTCATACACAGTTGAAATACTTAGACTCTGTTTCTCATGCAGCTAAAATGCTGAATAACCTTTTGTCGGATATTTTAGATTCTTCAAAATTAGAGAATGGTAAAATAAATTTATTCGAAGAACCATTTAGCCTGGAAGATACTCTAGACGGAATATTTCAAGCTTTTCAATTCAGTACACCAAGTTCCGTTCACATTGAAAAACATATAGAAGCACCAGAGGTAATGGTCTTAGGTGATGCAAAGAAGATAAGTCAAGTATTGATGAATCTTGTTGGAAATGCAATAAAATTTACCCCAAAGGGTAAAATTCAAATTAAATCTAAAGTTCTAAAGGATAACAAAGACATTGTAACTATTCGTTTTTCTGTAAGAGATTCTGGGATTGGAATTCCGGAAGAGGACTTTGAAAACATTTTTAGTCGCTTCAAGCAAGTAGAGGGTAGTATTGATAGGAAATATGGAGGAAGTGGATTAGGGCTTTTTATTTCAAATCGGCTTGTAAATTTAATGGATAGTAAATTAGAGGTAATCTCTGAAATCGGAAAAGGCTCAGAGTTTAGTTTTACAATAGATTTTGCCAAATGCCCTGAGGAAAGCTACTGTAAAATCAATAATCTAAATAAACTATCAACCCAGGACTTCTCCGGTTTAAATGTTCTTGTTGCAGAAGACAATGAGCTAAACCAACAGTTCATAGGAAGCCTATTAAGGAAATTTAATATTCAATTTGACATGGCCAATAATGGAATTGAAGCCATTCAAATAAGTCAGGACAAAAAATTTGATTTGATTTTGATGGATTTGCAAATGCCAGAATGTGATGGTTTTCAGGCATCTAGAACCATTCGGAAATCAATGAATAATCCAAACCGAACTGTGCCTATTGTGGCTTGCACAGCATCTGGATTGTTTAATGAACAAAAAGAAGCCTATGATGCGGGAATGGATGATTTTCTAACCAAGCCATTTTCACAAAGAAAGTTTTTAGAAGTCATCAATCAATATGCTCCAAAGGAGAATGATGAATCTATTGACTATTTAAACTTCAAATTACTATTTGAAATGTTTGATAATGATGAGGAACAAATCATGAATATGGTTCAAGTTTTCTTGTCAAAATCTGACGACTTAATTAAGGAAATAATAGAGGCATTTGACTCCAATTCGATAACAAAAATTTACTACGTATCGCACAAGTACAAGCCCTCTTTTGGTATGGTCGGCTTAGAAACTGTGCAAAAACAGCTCTTTGAGCTGGAACAGATTTCAAAAAATAAAATAACAAACGAAAAGGCTAGGGTACTCATAGAATCACTCCGAAAGGATATACCTGCTGCCGTTTCACAATTAAAACAAACATTTAATGATGAATCGATTAGACACAATGAATTGCTTAATAGTAGAGGATGAGCCAATAAGTGCGGCCCATCTAAATAACTACTGCGAAAAAATAGGAGGTTTAAGTGTAATAGACACTACAGACGATCCAGCAAGAGCAATGCAGGTATGTTCTGAAAACAGAATTGACCTTATTTTTCTAGATGTTCATTTACCAGAAATTAATGGTTTTGAATTTCTTGATACCTTAAAAAGAAAACCAAAAGTTATTGTTACAACAAGTGATGAAACTTCAGCAATACAGGCATTTGACAATAAGGTAAATGACTTTTTGCTAAAGCCAATAAAATACAGCAGGTTTATTATGGCCATAAATAAGGTGAGAGATGAATTCATTCAGGAATTACCTGAAGAAGAAAGAGATCATTTCTATGTTAAAATAGATGGAAGATTGGTTAGAATAAATCATGACTCCTTGATGGTTATAGAAGCAAGAGGGGATTACATTTATCTTAAAACAGAGAATAAGAATTATTTGGTTCATAGCACTTTAAAGGCAATTCAAACCAAATTACCCGAGAATAAGTTTTTGAAAGTGCATAGATCCTATATCATTAATAGAGATAAGATTGTAGATATTGAGGATAACTCTATATTAATAGAGCAGAATGTAGTACCTATTAGTAGATCAAATAAGGAATTTGTTATGAGCACACTAAATGTTTTGTAACGAGCACTGCATTGACAACCTTCAGAAATTGATTATAAATTAACATAAAACTTAACGCGCACTGATAGTAAGTATTTTGTTTTAAACACCCTTTAAAAAAACTTAAGTGTACAGTTTTTTAATCCGTCTAATTGGCGGATTTTTTTATGGCTCTTTTTCAAATTTTATAAGCACTAAATCTGGATTTCCATGCCAATCTTGTTTGAAAGAATAGTAGATTTTGCATGGGAGCTTTTCAGCTGTTATCTTATCCGCTATGTAGAAATCATCATTCACAACATTGAAGTGAACATGGTCAAGAGCAGATCCTTTCCCTGTTCCCAAGTAATAATAGAATGCTTCTTTAATGAACTTGTTCTTATATAAGTGCACATCATTTTCTCCAATGATTTTCAATATCTCTGCACTATATTCCTTTTGTTTACTTGCTTCATTTGGGTCTACATAGGCTCGATAGGGAAGTACAAAAAAATCAAAACCAATCCTGAATAATGCAATAAAAATAAGAACCAAATAAATCCTTTGATTCTTGAACTTAAAGAAAAACAGAATAGCTGTAATACTTAGAATGCACAGGGCTAATACCTTGAAATATAGAAATGGAATAAAGGATAATTCTTGTAAGAATAAAGGGATGAGATAAGTAAAGGTCAATAAAATTCCACAGCACAAGAAAAAGTACTCGAAGAAAGAATTCAGTTTGGGTAATGACTTTCTATTCTGGTAATATGCGAATGCTCCAAGTATAAATAGAATTGGGTAGAGCATATACAAATAGCGAGGATAATATCCAGGTGATAACCAATAAGGAATGATGTTAATAGCAAATGTCAGTATTAAAAATGCCAAAAAATCATTTTTGAACCACCTTTTTAAACTGCCCTTTTTTAGGACAAAAAGAAAAATTAGAGAGCTGGGCATTAAATGAATAAGCACGTTTTCAAATGGAAATGAAAAGACATGAATTACAGATTCATACCAAGGATTATCTATAGGAGTTCTCTGTGACGATTGGTCAATTAAAGCTTCAAAATAGGGAGCCAAAGAATTGTACTTTGAATAAGAGTAGAAATAAGCGCAAACGATTCCAGCAAAAACAGCAATGCCTATAAAGTGCTGGATGGATAAGAGGCGCTTAAATTCTTTCTTATAAATAAACCAGGCCAATAATGTAAGGCCTTGAAAAAGAAAAGAGGGTAGACCTTTACACAAAACCCCAATAGCTGCAAGAATATAGCTAATCAAAAAAAGAGCAATGAATTTTTTCTTTACATAGAAATAAAATATAGAGAAGAACGAAAGAAAAGTAATCCAGGAAAAAAATATATCTATATGACCAAGCATGGAGTCTCTGGTAATCATACTTCCTCCAATCATAAAAAGAACACCCGCCAAAATACCCGTTCTATTTCCCAAATAAATTCGAGAGCAAAGCCATATGGAAAGAGCAAATAGAAATAATGGAATCACGGAAGGTAAGCGAAAAACAAATTCAGAGAAAGAGCCAAATAAGCTAAATGTCCCAGCAATTATCCAATTATAGAATGGAGGCTTTTTATAATAATATTCTGAGCTTAGTGTTGGAACTATGTAGTTCTCGCTATCCAACATCTCAAAGGCAACAGAGGCTCTAATGCCTTCATCTGCATGTAAAGGAATAATACCCAGATTAAATAAATAGGCGAAAATGAGTAGTGCTGTCAGAGAAAACAGCAGTATAATTTCGATTTTTGGAGCTTTAAAGTTTATGTTTAAAATTTTGCGAAAAATAAATATAAATTTGTCACCCCTCACACCCGAGTGCTGGAATTGGTAGACAGGCATGGTTGAGGGCCATGTGTCCTTTAGGGCGTGAGGGTTCGACTCCCTCCTCGGGTACACAATGCCTTGAATTTATAATAAGTTCAGGGCTTTTTTTATAAAAGGTGTCGATTTTTGTGCCGATTTTCTTCCTTTTTTCATTATTTCTATTTTATGGTGCTTTTTTCAGCACCGCAATAATTTCATCGATAATGTGACTATATTTTGCAGAAGGCCCACGTATATATGAAGTCTTTAAAGAATTCTGTTTATATTTTTTTAATTCTTCATTTCTGAATCGCTCTATGATTACTTCATATTGGGATTTGCTTGTAATGGTATAAACGCCTCGATTGGGGAGCAGTTGCAAGAAAATATAGCACAGTAGACTTTGTGGGCCATGCCATATTGCAATTGAACCTCCTGTTAGGCAATCTAATAGGCTGTTGCTGCCAAAAGAAATTAGGTGATGTTTAAGCAAAATATTCTCAACATCATCCAAGACGTTGCATGAACACTCACTTAGAGCAACTTGACTTCTTTGAGAAGAAAGAAGACCTTGGACAAATTCGGGAATCACAATATCAAACTCTTTACATTCTGCGATAAATAGGTGTAATGCTTTTATTCTACTGATACTTTTGTTGTTTTTTGAATGCATAATATGATCATTTAATAAATGACCAAGCTAGATGCTGCATAAGGGTATTATTTTATTTCAGGAAATACAGTCCATCGAGAATAGAAAAACCTTCAATTTTTGCAAATACGGTTCAAAAAATGTAATAGCTCGGGATTAAATAAGACCTTCTTTGACGGCAATCGCCACTAGTTCTGTGGTTGTCTTAATATCAAGTCGGTCTTTTAAATTATGAATTCTCTTTTCGATTGCAGAAAGGGAAAGTATGATTTCACGTTCTTTCAAGTATTCCAACATATTCTTTTGTTTTAGACCCTTGCTCAGAGCTTTGAGAATATGTCGATTTATGTGATCAAGTTCTAAGAGACCCACATTATCTCTTCTTTTAATTTTTATTTCTGGACTTAAATAAACTCCCCCTTGGAGAGTACATTCAATGGCGGGAATAATTTCTGTTAAACTATTTCTGCCCTTCAGGATATATCCATTTGCACCGAGATTATCAATAATGTAATCTAAAATATCCAAATTATCGGTCATTGAAATTACAATTACCTTGATTGGAATGTCTTGTAACCGAATGCTTCTGAGCAAATCGTCTCCGTCCAGTAATTGGGCATTTGAATCTTCGGATTTAAGTTTTAGATCAAGTAATACGATATCAACCTCATTCGAAAGAATATGTGCATATGCACTATCAGCGGTGTCAAATGTTTTCAAAGTATTTGTAAAGCCAGCCTCATTTAGAACGAATTTTATACCAGATGCGGACATGTCATGATCTTCAACTAAAACGATATTAATTTTATCTTCAATCATTTATATTGGAATATTGATCTTTATTTCGGTTCCAACATTTTCGGTTCCATTGAATTTAATGGTGCCACCGAGATCTGCTACTCTTTGTTGCATATTGGTCATGCCAAATCCATTTCTGCTTTCAACTGAATTTAATCCTTTCCCGTTGTCCGAAACCTTACACTCTATGCTGTCTCGCATAGATTTGAATTGAATACTGCTATGGGCGGCTTTGGCATGTTTGATAATATTATTCATTGCCTCCTTAATGATAAGTAATAATTCATTTTTAATGTGAGGAGCAATTTCTTTCCATTGTATATAGCTCAATCCGTTGACGTTAATTTCTATCTTACTTCCTTCGGAATAATCTGAAACGATACGGGAAATTCTTTGTTCAAAAGGTATTTTATCATAGGAAATACTATTGTTTTTATGTGCAATGGATCGCATCTTTTCATATGATCGATCAAAAAGATCAACCACTTGGGAAAGATCATCATTCCCGATTTGCTGTGCAATTGCATCGGTTCTATGAATTCCAGTAAGTAAATCACTAGCTACTTCATCATGGAGATGTGCTGAAATGTTGTTGCGTTCTTCTTGAACCGCTTTATATTTTTCAAAAGCAAGTTCTTTTTCTCGAGCTTTCCTTTTTTGCATCAACACGTAAATGATGAAACTAAAAACAAGAGCTATAGACACAATTGAAGTTAACAATAGACGACTGCGTAACTTGTTTTTTTCAATCTGGTTATTACGATCGATAATATCAGCTCGTAAACTTTCATTTTCTTTTTTTTGCTGTTCGGATTGAAAATCAATAGATGCAAATTTATTGCTCATTTGTCGTTCATAGAGTTTGAGGCTATCTTGGAGCCTTATATAATGTTCAACATATTCCGGAGTTCCGTAGTTTCTGGACAAAAATGAAAGAGCTTTCAATAAGTTTTTTGAATCCCCATTTTGGTATGCGAGTTCATAGGCATGTTGGGCATAGCTTTTTGCAGCAGCAAATTTACCCTCTGCTAATTCAAATTCAGCCAAGTGCAATGCACTTGCTGTCATTCCATACTTGTTGTCTATGTCAATTCGTTCGTTATAGGCTTCTAGAAGAATATCAAATGCATTCATGTCTCCCATCAAGAATCGTGCGTATCCGATATTATCTTTTACCATTGATGTATATGCTGGAAGATCTAAATCCTTACCTACCTCAAAGGCGTTTTCAAAATATATTAAGGCCTCTTTGTAATTGCCTGAATTACGATGCACTACTCCAATATTGTTTAAAATAACGAGTCTTCGAAAAGAATCAGAAGTTAACTCAAGGCTCTTGGTATACCATTCAATTGCGTTTGGGTATATACCCAATTCATTGTTACAGATTCCTAAATTGTTGAAATATGAAAGAAGGAGATGATCAACATTTATACGATTTTGAATGTAAGTTAATCCCCGAACACACAATTGCTCGCATTCAAAATATGAGCCAGTATTAATTCTAATTATAGCCATATTCAATAGATTGGAAGCTACATCAATCGAATCTCCAATATTATCATATAAACGAGCTGCTTCATTGAAATGATAATATGCACTGTCATTTCTTTGCCTATCTAAAAAATAGCTCCCAATATTAAAATGTGCTTTTGCTGACCACAGTGTATCGCGGAAAGAATTAGCATATTCAAGTAATTGCTTACTAATTGTATTAAATTGCTCTAGGGAATCAGTTTCATAATATTCACCGCGAAGCTGATATAAGCTTTGAAGTATCAGACTGTCATTTGCCAGAGTCTCTGATTGTTTGATAATCTGCTTGAGGGTTGAAATTCGAATCTGTACGTTTTCAATTTCTTTGGCTTTTTGAAGAAGTTGATATATTTCTTGAGCATTTGGTTGCTCCGTTGAACAGAGCGTTTTCGAAAAACAAATTAATCCAATAAAAAGAAGGTTTTTTAGCACCGTTAAATATAGTTTTCTTTCAATTGAAATAAAAAGCCCTCCCCATACAAGAGGGAGGGCCATAAGGACTTAATCGTCCTTCTTTGGTTTTTCAGGAATAGTACCGTTATCATCACAACAGTCTTTATTCAATTCGATACTTGGTTCCTGTATTTCAGTTTTTTCACATGAACTGATTAACATAGTAGCTGAAAGCAGCATTATGGCAAAAAATATATTTTTGATACGCAAAAATTTTAATGGGCCAAATGCCGATCGGCTTTGTTTTTAAGGTTCGGATACACGTACCTTTACCTTAATGGAGTAGGATCATCTCGTTCAACCTTTTCGTGACTCCAGACGAAAACTAATCAGATCCTTTACTTATCCACGCTCACTCGTTGCCTCCTCGCATTTTAGAATTCCTCCTTGTGGTTTCCCGTAATTCAGTCCCATGAGGACATTTTACATTCGGGCCATACTTTTTTGGGAGTGAAACAACTAATGAGATATATCAAAGAACAGCACAAGTGTAGAGCGTACATGAAGCGATTGAAGAATGCTTGTATTTATAGGGTGTTTGGAAAATGGAATCACTCAGTTTGTGAATTAACTATTCAATTATTGAATACAAAGCAATGAATACAATGAAGGTTCTCATCTCTTGGAGTGCATATCGAAATGATTTCTGTGGTGAAAACAACGATGAGGTCAATGAACATGGAACCCACCACTATTTGTACAAGAACCATTTTGATTTTGATCGACATATTTTACTTTCCAATAAAGAGCAAGGAAGAGATGTGAAATTTGAAAAGCTCTTTACCACGTTAAAAAACACCTTTAAAAAGAATACCGAGCCCAGATATATTCCAATTCGAGACATCATTAATGTTCAAGAACTCAAAGAAAAGCTGGAACCGTTATTAGCAGAATTTAGGAACGAGGAAGTACATATTTTCATATCGCCTGGAACTCCAGCAATGCAAGTAGCGTGGTACTTTTTAGCTGCTGATTTTAAACATATCAAGTTATTTCAAATTCGAAGACCGGGAAGTATAGTAAGGCATGAGCCATTAGATTACCCAGAGCCTGAATATGTAAAAATTATTGAATCAATGATGCCAAGAGGGTTGGCTGTATTGGATAGTATACAGAAAGAGGATAAAAAAGTATCAGACATTCTGATTACAAAGTCTCTTGAAAAACTTTATCAGACAGCGGATATTATTGCGTCAACAAATGACACCAGCGTATTGATAACGGGTAAATCCGGAACAGGAAAAGATTTAGTAGCTAATCACATTCATAGTCATTCTTCACGTAAACATTATGAGCTACAAATATTGAATTGTGCAGCCATTAATGATGATGATATTGATCATAAACTATTCGGGTATATGGAAAGAATATCACCTCGGGAAATAAGAAAAGTAAAAGGAATTTTCGAGTTAGCGAATAGAAGTACGTTGTATTTGGATAAAATTGATGAAGCATCTGAAAAGTTGCAACATGCGCTTCATAACACCATAGAGAAGAAATTCTTCAGGATTTCAGGTGATACAAACAGAATTACATTTGACACTCGAATAATAGCTTCATCAAAGAAGAATCTGTTTAAAGAAGTGGATCAAGGTAGGTTTAATGAGAACCTCTATTACCTTATAAATGTAGCCGAGCTGTATACTCCTGCAATAGATACTTTACCTCCTAAAGAACGTGAAGAGTTTATCCATTATTTCAATCAATTAAAATACATAGAGTTCGGAGATAGAAAATTGGAAATCTCCAAAGCATTATTGAAGAAGTTAAACGCTTACCGTTTTCCAGGTAACTATCGTGAGCTCAATAAATTGTTCGACCGCTTTTATTCTCAAGGACTAACAGAACTGGCACTGGAAGATATCCCTAAACGAATTCGAGAACCGAAAGGAACAAGCGATTCATGGCTATTGGAAGATATTGAATTAAATCACATAGAGAAAGCCATAAACTTTTTTGGAGGTGATAAAGCTAAAACGATGAGAGCTGTTGGAATTAAACATCAAAAGACTCTGGATAATAAACTAGAAAAAATTGGAAAAAGATATGCGGTCTATTGATAGCGTGTCAAAATAATTAATTGAAATCAAGAATCAATACTTATCAAAGATGAAAACAAGAAAGATTACAAAGAACCTGACAGATATTATCATGGAATATGAAAGCAATGCCTTGGATGCATGGCATCAGGCCTTGGGAAACACCCATATTCCAACACGGGATGTGCTTCTTCAGTTAGGTATTTGTGCTGATCGAATAACACGCTTAATTCATATGAGGGCATTTAACAAGCACGTTTCAACCAGGAATAAAATCGGAGTAATCATATCTGGCCTAAAGAAAAAGAGCATAATTGATGAACAGATGAGAACTTTGCTAAGTGGTATTATTGAGGTCTATAATAAAAGAAAACATGGTAATACTCAATTCCAGAAAAATTTTGTCGAGATAAATAAGCTCAAATTAATTGAAGTTATAAAATGGTATCAAGATTTTTCGGGAGGAGCTTTAGACGACCTTAAAATGGTTGAATATTCCAATAGAATGGATGGTGGTTTTGCATCTACATTTCTTCAATTAGAACCTCAAATACCCAAAGAAACGATGGAGACAATGATGTCCTCTGAGAAGCTCGGGACATATGAATCTGTCAAAGATGAAATTGAAGATGAACCCATTTACTCCAGCTTGATCATTGATGAGTCAATTTCCATGAGTTCAGCTCGGGATGCTGTCATTGAAAGCCAAAACGATGCTATATCCGCAATTCGAGGTAGTTATCATTGTGGTGAAGGATTATTGTATCTCATCCAACACAAATTCAATGATTCTAGTGTTATACTCAACCCTTTAAACAAAGTTGATAGCTCTGGAGATGATAATATTGTCCTACTGAATAAAAGACGTTACAAGCCAATAGGAAATACTGCTTTGTATGATACTATTTTTGAAAACCTCACGATGCTCTATCATGAAGCTACAACTCTAGAAAAAAGAGGAAGGCGAGCATTAATAATTATAGGAGTAATTACAGATGGTGAAGACACATGTAGTCGCAAATATACCCCAGACAATATCAAAGTTTTGGTTGACGATTTAACCCGCAGAGGCATGCTCTACAGCTCAGTAATTATTGGGTGTAATATAGGTAGTAGGGCAGAAGAAAATTTAAAGCGAGTACAAAATGCGATGGGCTTTTCAAGATACATATCAATTAAAGGAAGCAGCGATAAAGCAATACGAGATGCGTTTCGGTTATGGTCGGAATTTTCCTTGAATGCGAATATCAAAGTGGGGTAGTATGAGAACGGTTTGGATAGAAAAAAAGCAGCATATAATTGATGAAAATGATGAAATTAATTCTGGAGGTGAAGCAAATATTTATCCATTGACCTCTAGTCAATGTATTAAACTTTACTATCCTGAGCACATTCCGGACCTTAAAAAGACCCGTTTGTTATTGGCACTAATTGATAAAAGTGATAATCTTTCCTCAACTGATAATTTTGGAAATGTGGCTTTTCCGACATCTCTGGTATATGACCAATTAAACTCGAATATGCCATGTGGTCTTATTATGCCTTTTTTCCCCTCAACTGAACCAATAAATCTTATTAGATATGAATTGAAAACGGAAAGTTTTAAGAGGTCAGGATTAACATCTGATATCGTATTCGAAATAATACAGCAGTTGTTTAGCTCATTAAAACTGCTTCACAAATCCAAAATAATTATTGGAGATGTAAACCCTTCGAATATCCTTATCAATAAAGGCAATAAAGTTTTTTTTGTTGATATAGATTCTGCGGCTGTTGACACAGTAAAGGAAGGCATGCCTGGAATGAAAAAATTTGTTTGCCCCTTTATATTAAGAGGTGGTATGTCACCTTCGGGTGGCTATTATTTTAATCAAAGAAGTGATATATTTTCTCTGACATATATTTGCTTTCACCTCATAGTAGGTTCATCTCCATATGCCAATGCTGTAGATCCTATTTTGAATGAATCAGAACGAAAGGACAAAAATCTGGGTTACCTTACTTATCATTTGAGAAAACGGTCTACCATCGATGGGTTTCACTTGGTGGATAGTTTGACGAGTAAGCGAGTTGCTAAAAGGCTTAATATGATCGAGAAAGATTACCCGAAACTCTATTCCTTTTTTTGTGATGTATTCGCCTATGGCAATCGTGACTATCCAAATTTAACTTCCCAAGTTTCCATGTCTGTATTGGAATATAATTTTCGAGAAAAACAGGTTAATCCAATCAACACTATCAACAACGGTGCATACCAGAGTGATCCTGACGAGTTCTTGCAGTTTATCAATTCTTACGACTTAAAATTACCAGCATGAATAAACAAATCTGGACCCAATCTCCTTTTTTCTCAAATTTTGGTTCCTTAAGCAAGGCGCATAAAAGTACATCCTTACCATTCAGTATTGGGTCCATAAGTCGCCAAGGTCACGGCCATCTGCAAAATGGAATAAACAATCAAGATGCTCAAAACCTCATAATTGATGATAAATGGATAATAGGAGTAATATGCGATGGTTGCACAAGTAATCACCCGGGCGGTTTCAATAAATTTTCAGCAAATCACATCGGAGCATCATTGCATGCAGAGTTGATTTCAAGGTTATGTTATTCCTTTATTAAAAAGTCAAAAGTAATTGCTGAGCCAGATTCATTCATGGAATGGCTCTCTGATAGATATAGACCGAGGTTAGCTAAAATTATAACCACCCTTGGTGTTAGAAAGGCCTCTTTGGAAGAGTTCGTATGCAACTACCTATTAGCTACAGTAATAGGCTTTGTAATCACCCCAAACAACTACTGTATTTTTCATTGGGGAGATGGTTTTACCATAATAAATGACCAATTGACCCCACTTTCTTCAGACTCTGGAAAATATTCGGCATTATCCATACTGGAAAATAATTCCACTCAAAAATTCAAACCAATTGCTCATGGTAATACCAGCGAGCTTGAAAGAATAATCATAGCAACGGATGGGATGGGTGAATCGGATTTTATCAGCAAGGAGATACTACCTGGGTTTTATGTTTCCAAAAAGTCTGGCCCAATAGACATTACTCCTCAATTGCACACAAGCGTGCTAAATGATTTTTATAGAGGTAATAACGGAAAATGGCCGACAGATGATGCCTCTATGATTGTCTTGCAAAGAGTAAGTGAAAATGATAAAGATCTATCAGAATAAAAGTTAGAACATGAAAAATGATTACCGATTCACTCAAGTAAATTCAAAAATAACAGGGAAGCTTTAATTGGCAGTTCTTAAAGGTTTACTGTGTTGTGCATGCCTCGTGCACCTGGTTTTCCGAAGAAATATACCCAGGTTAAATATCACTAATAATATTAAATAAGATGATAACAATTGACAGCGACTATATTCATAACAATGGAGGCTTATTGAATTCGATAAGTAAAAAAAGCTCGCAATACCTAAGAAATTTATTGAGAGACAAGAAGAAACTTCTAGAAATTCCTCCTAGCAAGCTAAAACAACTTAACCGAACTGTGGTCCACAAAAATCCTCATATAGATGAATATTTTGCTGACCTTTTATTTAGAAGTGCTTTACCCGAAAACAAACAGGAAATTGAGTTTATAGAAATGAGCGTTCATTCAAGGGATAATGATTCCAATTGTAAAGCCCTTTGGCCCAACGCAGCAGTTTTTGGATTAGGAAGAGAAGTGTCGGGAGGTGCTTCACCTTTATTGATATATGACGAGCACCTCCTAAGTGGTGATAAAACAGCTCCTTCTTGTAGCCATTTGGTAGCCAGTTATGTTATAAAGACACCATTCCCTCACTCATTGAATGAAACACTTATAGAAATTGATGAAATTGACTCCCTTGGACGAGCACATGATCAGAATATTGGAAATATTATTAAAGCCGTGCATAATACTTTCTATGATTTCAATAAAGGCAAAAATGAGATGAATTCCAGATTGGGTAAAATCAGTGATAGATGGAAAAAGGCCATTATGGATGCTGCTATGGTGGCTATCATATATTGTATCGAAGAAGGTATAAATCTTGATGAAGATTACGAACATAAAAAAAATGAATTGACATCCTCGTTAAATTACTTTTTGGATAAAAGTGGTTTCGATAAGGACTCCAATTTTTTGTCAGTTATTAATAGAATGAAAAATATATTTTCCAATCAAAAAGTTGAATTGGAGAAAGCCAGATTACCCAAATCTAAGGAGAAGTATCAAAATTTCATGTTAGCCAAAGTATGTGTTGCAATGAATGAATGTTGGGGCCAATCTATTTCATCAATAGTTATGATGCATTTTTGGGAGTCCATTTATTTGGGACAGAGAAGTTTTATATGTGCTCAGGAAGAGTTTAAGAAGTTCTCAAACCGCGTACATAACAGCATACAAACCAAATACGGCAAGTTAGAGCGGTTTTCACTTGAGCAAGTACATATACTACCAGAGGATACTAATAAAATTAAACCTCCGAAAGATGGAAGGTTACATCTTTGGTTTTTGAATATAGAGCCGTCATTAGTTATGATGCGTACCAATCAAGTCGCCATCAATTATCTAAATAAACATAACCATGGATTTGGATTAATTTTCATCAATGATACCTATTCTGGAACCAAGGTCATTTTCAAAGGATCAACTTTTCCGTTGGGAACCTGGATGAGTATTGTTGAACTATTTTGTCTTAAAGAGCCTTTATCCTGGTATAAAATCGAAAATGAAGAAAAGGGTACTTATGCAGGATTTCTACTGAATGGTAACGCTACTCACCAATATATACCTGTCAGTGATCTCACTTTTGATCACTTGATTCACGCAGTTCAATGTTTGCAACAATAAAACCCTTTTGATAATCAAAAGGATTTTGTCGGGTTCTATGCTAACTAATGCGTAAGTAACCTGTGACATGATTTTGAAGTATTTCCGCAACCACTTCGTTAATGTTTTCAAGTGGTTCATTTGGGTATTCTGGATCATATTGGTTAAGATAAATGAAAACATTCTGTACGTTGTCATTCATGTTCTCTTTTACTGGAAATCCTAGTTTATCAAATTTCTCAATGAAATTTTCAAACGATATTCCTTCCAAAGCATTTTCTGCAATTCTTACGCCTTTAACATTTAATTTAATTTCAATCATGATTATACTATTTAGTTATACTTTAATTCTGTTATAGTATATCATCTTTGGATAATTATGTCAAGGATTTTTTTACCCTCTAGATTTCTCTTTCCGAATTTATGTTAATCTTATCTCTCAGTTCCTTAATTCGTTTCAATCTTTCATTTTTTCTACTTGGTTGAAGTAAGACACTAAAATCAACTCCAAGCGTTCGTGCAAGTCTCCATTTCTTCTTACCATAATAAACTCCAGTCAATTTGCCATAACGATAATAGGTTTCAATTCCAGCCTTTTGCAATTCGTTTTCAAAGGTTTTGAGCGAATTTGAATGGATATAAATGTCCTGAATTCGCTGTGCCAGTTTCTCTTTATTAGTCAGCTCTTGAGTTCGCTTTTTGAATTGTTCTTCTTGATGACTTTTGCCTTTGGTTTTGGAAGTCTTGGTATAGTCAATAAAAGAATCCGAAAGCTCTGGGTACTTTTCCAACATATATTGCTCCATTTGATCTTGCACCTTTAGTTTAAAATCAGCTTTGCTCATACGTATGCTCTCACCCTTCAGATTTATTCCCGAAAGTGCTATATGGCAATGAATGGGTTCGGGTTGATCGAAGTGCACAGTAGCACATGCCAATACTTTATTTCCCGTTCTCAATTCAATGTATTTTTTCATAAGGTCTTTGAGAATTTCTCTGGTGAGATAAGGAGCAGATTTTGGCGAAAAAGAAAGGACTTCATGATAGAGTTTGACTTCTCGTCCAGCATAGAAAGAGGTTCTTCTTTTTTCAAGATGATAGAATTGTTCGGCCCACTGTGAACGATCACCCCGCACATTCTTTTTGACATTTAATGTCTTTCCATTGGTGTCTTTCAAATTCTTATCCGCTCCCCAGATGTAATCAATCAGGGTATGAATGGAATGTTTCTTTCCTGTATGACTGATACTCTTAATGATCAAGGGATCTGATTTTTTTGAGGAGCTTATCCAATTGCTTCTGGCATTCTTGAATTTCAGATGCCGAAGGATTGCTTTCTAGATACTCGTCTATGCTATCCAAACACCACAGCAGAATGGATTCAATTTCAACCAAGAGTTGAGTATCTATCTGCTGTTGAAGATGAGGAATGGAATTGATAAGTGTCTTTCGTATGTACTCACATGCCGCAATATCCAAGATTTTGCAGACTAGTTGAAGTTCTGAATAAAGGTCTGGCTTTAGGGTGATAGTTATCCTTTTTTTAGGATAATTACGCATATAGTGTTTGCGATACGCTCTCCAGTATTCTTTCTTGGCCTGAACAATGGAAGCAGGGCTGCCTTCCAACAGCCCCCTTGCTTCCAAATAGGCATGGACACTCTCAAAGGGTTTCATTTCATCGGCCTCTTTCATAGCTGTGCTCACGTTGCTTTCTCAGTGCTTCTATTCTTTGTCTTCGCTGATTGATCTTTTGATAATCAATGTCATTGTAGCCACTAAAGCTGTGCGGTTCGAGTTCTCTTAAGTGATCTTCGATACCCAGCCTCTTCCAAGAAAATTTGCCTTGCGCAGTTGCTATTCCAGCAGGCTCTCCATGTCTATTATAATACAAGTCGAATTCCTCTTTTTTGATTCGCTCATAGAACTCTAAACGAGATGCAGAAGCATTCAAATTCCTGATGGCTCTTTTAGCCAAGAAATTCCGAAGTCCTTTTTTCTTCCAGTTCAAAAAACTATTCATAAACGTTCATTTTCATTATCTCGGTTGTCCGCTTGTAATTTTCTGATGTTACGGGTGGCATTCTTTCGGGCAATAGCTTTTCTATTGCTTAATTTTGTATTGGATTGTTCTTTTCGGGACTGTATTGTATGCTTTATTTCATCTTTTACTTTTTTCATCACTTGTTGAGTGATGCCTATAAATTCATTATTATATTCCTTTAATATATTGTCAGTGCTTCTGGGAATATCCAATGCTTCATATCGTCCAGCCATTTTGATTTCCTCATCTTCATACACGACATAGGGATTAAATCCTTGTGGAAGCAATTCATCGCCCTCTTTAGTGAGTTGCAGTTCCAAGTTCTTTGACTTGAGATAGTTGTTTACTTCCAACATATCATCAGCATGTTGGGCTGCATGTATGAGATGTTCTTCCATATATGATTTAATCTCTTCAAACTTTTTTCCATCAAATTTTTCCATTATCGTAACGTGTTTTAAGTATTAAAAAAAAAGGCAAAACCTGAGATGCATATCCCAAGTTTTGCGATAATTGAATGGGATTATGGCTCGCGTTCTTCCTCTACTTTTTCATTTCCTTTTTCCTGTTCCCATTTTTTGAGACTGGGTTCAAGCCCTAAAGATTTCAGGCTCATAAAACGCCACGTCTTGATACCAAGAGTTCCTTTGTAATCTTCAATCTGTAAGCCTTTCTCAGCCAACTTTTCTTGAAATTCTTCTCTAGTATTGGAGCGCAAGGCCATTCCTTGAAGCAATCGGTACATCTTTGCTGCATGATCGTCCATCGGAACGGTTTCATAATGTGCTTGTTTGTTTTCTTTTTCTTCTTCTTTCATGGTAATTTAATTTATGGGTTATCTAATTTTTCTTTTTGTTCTGTGGTGTTTTCTGGTGCTGGCATATGTTCTTCTATTCCTATTAATGGCAGAAGCGGAACTTCGCCTACAATGGAAATTCCAGAGTCATTGTCATAGGGAATCTCAGTGAGTTTTTTGAGCTTGGAGATTTTGTAAAAGGGTCTCAATTTAGCTTTGATGGGCTGTTTTCCTGATGTGAGAATCAGTGCATAGCGTTCATCCAATGCCATAATCTCATCCACCGAAAGCAAACTACGTTTGTGCTTCACATTTTTGTTTTTGGGATCAGTGTATTCATACTGGCCAAGAATTTTCTCAAGTTCTAAAGCGGATTCCATTTCGGCTCCCATATACATTCTTGTATAGCAGTTTGAGATAATGGTCTGGGCTCTCTCTGCTCCATACTGTGCTTTGAGCTGGGATTTGGCATCTTGCGCGATGATCAATATACCTCCTCGGTATTTTCTAATATTACTGCAATAGACATCAAGGTTTAATTTGAGTATAGGTGATTCATCTAAAATGAAAAAGAGGTTCTGATCTTCTTCATGGGGCAACGTTTTGAAGACTTCAGCAAAGAGTTGCTCAATGAAAATAGAGGTGATTCCAGCATAATACTGCATCTTGGCAATGGAAGAGTGAATGAACAGAGCTGTTTTTTCTTTTCTCAAATTGAGACTGATAGTGTCTTTGGAGGTGACATAGGCAATCGTTTCATCTAGTGAAAATATCTGCAAAAAGGCTTGCGCAGATGCCACTATGGAACCGAGTGTTTTGTCAGGGGTTCCCACAAAGGAAAGGTACTTGGCATGCATTGCGTCATCGGCATATTCAGCAAAGAGTTCATCGATCTTGGGGTCTTTGGCTTGGAAGAGATCCAAGAGATAGGCTAAGTTGTACCCATTGTGATAGTTTGGAGGCTGGGTCTTGAGAATTTGGGTAAAGAGCGATGCACACTCAATAGCTTTTTGATCAAAGAACTTATCGCCCTTTTGGTTATTATCTCCACGTGCCAGTTGTGAGATGAGCTGATTGATTTCTGCTTTGGAATTGGCTCTCAAAAAGGGATTGAAAAAGTGTCCGGTTGGTTTGGAGAAATCTACTTGCAGTATGCGATAGCCTTGTTCCTCAAGTGCACCCGAGGTTTGTATAAAGAGCTCACCCGAAGGATCGTGAATGATTTGCGAGCTGTCCAATGACAGAATGGTGGGAATGATTGCTACGGTAGATTTTCCCCTACCCGTTACTCCTGACACTAAACAATTATGGTAGGAGCTGTGAATGGATAAGGCCTTTCGACCTGTAATGCGGAATCCTTTATTCTTTCTTTTGAGAATGCTTCGCTCGGAAACAAAGCCCGCTTTCAAACTATGGTCTTTTGAAAAGAGATTGAACAATAAAGAGAATACATCTGCCAATGCTTTGAATAAAGCGGTGATGACTTCGGTAAATGCGCTAATCATTTCAAATAGTTTTCGAGTGATTTATTGATTCCTGCACAGATGCCTTCGATGAATTTGCTGCTGATGTAAATGGCAAACAGCAATAACTTCCAGAGGAACAGGAATAGAGATTTGAAAAATTTCTTCCAGGTATCGTTCATCGTTCTGAATTGTATTTAATGGTGAGTCCTGTGTTTTTGAAGAGCTCTTTGTACAGATTCAAGAGCGCATGAAAACGCCTGTCGGATTCCATGTCTTTGGGATAGTGAATTACTCTAAGGGTGATGCCTGTGAAGTCACTTAATTCCAATTCAGAGGATAGGTGCTGTGCTGCTTGGGCTGGATTGTTGATGACCAAATCCCAATCATTTTTCCGATAGATTGAAAAGTGATCGGTGTGTTCTTCCAAGTCGCTGTACATCAAAATAACTTTTGTATCTGCATGATCCGATTGTATAAGGTGCAGGGTTTCTAATAGCGGTGCTAATAAAGCAGAGTTCTTGAACTCATAATCCAAAGCCATTTGCTTTTGTATCAGCACTTGTACTTTTTCATCGAATTGTTTGACGGCTGCCATGCGTTCAATTTCATTGGCAATGACCGAGGGATTGGCGTCCAGTTGTAGTTCTTCAATTTTCAGGAAACGGGTATTTCCCAAATTGAGATAACGGAAATGAACCTCATGATTGGGATTGTTTTCCAATCCCATTTCCATAGTGATAGCATTGACATCAGGAGTTTGAATATCCTTGGAGGTGCGGTCATAGAGAACTGCAATAGAGCGGTGTTCAATGGGCGTTCCCGAGGAACAGCCCATGAGCACCAACATTAAAGGCAGGTATAGTTTCATCATTAAAGGGACAGTAAAAATTTCTTTCATTTCATCTGATTTTTATAGTTCGTGTAATAGTTTGAAAGTGTTGGAAGATTAGCGGTACTGATATTCCTGAATAATTTTTTGGTTTGAGAATTCCGAATCAAACAAGCCATTTTGAGGGCTTCATAACAGTTGCCATAGCGGTTGGCAATGTCTTGTTCATTGCGTTCACCCAAAAGCAGGATGTCATAGCGGTTACTGCATTCAGTTCCAAAGGCATGAAGCTCTTCCGTGCGTTTTTCTTTGAGCGTTTCGATATTGTTTTTGCATTGTTCAATGGCAGCGCAGTCCTTGAGGTATTCTTTGTAACGTTTATGCCAAGAAGAGTCGGGTTTGTAGTGATAGACCAGCCACAGTGAAATGCCCAGAACAAAGCTATTGATAAAGGTAAAAGCTACGGGAGAGGTAATCATATATGAGCCGAGATTCATCATCTCCATATACTGCATCCGAATGGTTGCAAGCACATACATCAAGACGGCCATTGGTGTAAAGAAAGCAGCAAAAAGGAGGAGCTTTTTCCACAATATATTTTGACCGTATTTTCTGATTAAGGGCCCAGCGAGGTGGCAGTAGAAAAAGACACCCAGTGATAGCAGAATGGCGGTGGCAATACTGGAAATGATATTGCCACCCAGAAGTGAAAGAATCTTGAAATTAATCAGAGTTTCCGAAAAAGAAAGAATGACCAAAGCCACCAAAACCCAATTCCACGTTTTCAGCGGAATGCGGAAGTGCTTGGCATCTTCGTCCAATTCGGATTCTTTTCTGGTTAAGATCGCATTTTCCTGTTCGATCTTTTCGTCAAAATCTTTGAGTACACTTTCATGATCGTTTCGTCTGAGGCGATGGTGATTGAGAATGCTCTCACCTTGCAGGTGTTCATTATTGGCTTCAACCAATGATTGGTAGTCTTTATGCATCTCACCTGTGAAATCCAGAATATTGATGTCTTCATCCAAAGTGTTCATATCAAGAGAGCAGAGTTTTTTGACTTCCTGTCCAGAATACTTGGCTTTGAATGCAGCATCTTTCTTTTCAATAAATGAGGCTAAAGCCTCATGGGTTAATCGTTGATTTTCTATGGTATTGTTTTTCATCTTTTAGGCGTATTAGTGAATAGAATAAATCGAGCTAATTCCGTTTCAGGAGAGTGTTCAGTTCCTGGAGTGCTAAAAATTCTCAGGAGTTCCTCTTGATGGTATTCTTCCTTTTCAAAAGGAATAGAGAGGTAAGCGTCTTTGATTCCATTGTAATAGTAATCTTGATTGTTTTGCAAAAAGCCAGGTGCATAATGAAATTGCAGATAGGCAGTTACTTGCGATTCACTAAAGATTTGCTTGGTATTATTCATGCGTATATTTTTTTGATTCCTGAATACGATTGATTTCAGTGTGAAGCAGTAATTGGAGAAAAGCCACATTATATCCTAGTTCATTAAAGGCTTCACGGTATTGATGAAAATCAGAGAATAACAACACCGTCAGGTATTGTCCCTGTTTTCTTATCCAAATGCTTTTCTGCGTCTTGGGATGGGTAAAGCAATAGTGCTTTCTGATTTGTTCAATGGTGTAGCCGTATCTCCTGAAGTAGTTGAGTAAGGCTGTTCGTTCGATGTACATTCTCATGGTTTGTAAATTTTATTTTACAAATCTTGAGTAATACAAATTGAGAGATGCTATCGGGATGTTACCTTGGTTTCTTCTTCGGTAAATAGAAATTAACACAAAGTTAATTTGGTAGAGTCAAAATTTCCCATTACCTTCAAATCGATTACTTGAACATACAAATAGTCTAAAACAAACTTTACTTTTTGAAAAAAATAACTTTTCCGAAATCGGTTTTTGATTCTTGTGCTGCTGATTGAATGTGATCTATTTTTTTCTGAAGTATCGATTTAATTTATTAAACATTTTAAAACACTCAATGCCAATAGTAACAATAACCTATATTAATTATCCCTTGTGATTTAGTATTCTGCAACTTTTTAAGTTGACCTTATTATTTGGTTTTGGTGGTTTTTAAATTTAAAAATCGCTTCAATGAAGAAGAACTGGATATCTATTTTGGTACTCTTAATTCTCGCTGTTAATACAGCATTTTTAATTTCCTTATACACTTCAAAACCCAAGTTGGGTTATGTGAAAAGTCAGGAATTGGTTTATGGTTATA
>CAZSQZ010000007.1:98573-174055 GCA_964609215.1 uncultured Flavobacteriales bacterium | reverse complement strand
CGTAGAGTTTGAGAAAGAGCGTCCCGGCATCATCATCCCAAATGGATAATAATTACCGCTGAAATCCAGTAACTTACATATATTTTGAAGTACAAAAAATGTCAAAACATGCTTTTTCTAGTGACTAAATTTAACAAAAAAATCAACCCACTAAGCGGCTAAAAACTTGATCGGTTTCATGGTCAATATAGGACTGAGCTAACTCTACATATCTAAAAAATTCTTTACTGTTTGCTGAGTGCCCGGAAATTTTTCTTACCAAATGTTCTGGCATTCCCAAACTAAGCATATTGGTAATCGCAGTTCTTCGCATGGTGTGTGTGCTAATGTGGTCAGCAAGGGTATAATGTGTTTTCTTTTTCGGATCTTTATATACTATAACTTGCTTGCCTCTACGTTCCCTTGTTTTAACTATTGTAAAATTATCATCTAAAAAAGAAGCCATTCTTTTTAAAGAGATGTTTAAATAACCTGCGCTGATAAATGGAAGTAATATTTTTTTTCTTCTACTACTTCCTTTTTGATTTTTGTATTTCTTTAATATTTCCAAAGCATAGTTTGGCAACTTTACTGATGTATAAGTGCTCGTTTTTTTAGACTTTACCTTCAAATAGTGAACCCCATTTTCTATAACCAGATTCTTTTGAGTTAAGGAGAGCAAATCAGAAACTCTAAGAGCAACGGTACATCCAAAAACAAAAATATCCCTAACTTTTTCTAAACCATTTTCATGAATCCGTGCATTGAATTCTGCATCATTCATTATGTAACGTAGCTGTTCTGGACTTAGAGCTATAATCGGAATCTCCTCAGATGGCACATAGAATTTTTTATGAAATGCACCTACAGAAATGTTTCTTTCCAATTCTAAGTAATTATAAAAAATGCGAAGATTTTTAATGATAAGGCCGACATAATTATCATAGTATCCTTTTTTCTGGTAAAGAAAGTGGGTGAATTTCTGATAAAACTTTTTATTGAAATTAGCAGCTCTTTCACGTTCTCTCATAGTTAGCCTTTCAAAAACAAAAACCTTCCATTCACCATTTGCCTCTGTATAATTATGTATTGCCTTTTTAAGGAATGTATAATTATTTACTGTTCCTTCTGAAATTCTGGAACCGTCTTTTTTCGTTCTTCTGCCTTTAAATGAATCACTAATAAACTCATCTAGAAGACGAAGACAAATTTCTTGATCAAGGACTTTATCCTTGCGTTTAACAACAACTCGTTTAGGCATTGAATAGGTTTAAGTGTTTGTCTGAATTTATGGATTTATTTACTGAGAAAATAATTCAAGCAATGTTTTTTATTTGATGATTAATTACATGCACACTCTTGCTTTTTTGAAGGAGAAATCTTGAGATTAAACATCCGCTTGAAAATCCAAAAACCCATCTATCTTTACCCAAATTTGTAGCATGAGATTATTTATACTGGCATTCATTACTTTTCCAATTTCCTTTTTAGCGCAGCAGATGATAGGAGAGAGCGTAGAACACGATCCTGCTTCCAATCGCTTCTTTACTTCTTCAGATAATAATAGTATAGTTCAAAGAGCTGCAAATGGAACAGTATCTTATTTTGGTTCGGGCTTAGATGCTGACTTTGGAATGGAAGTTATGGGCAATACGCTTTTTGCTTTGACAGGAACCCGCTTAAAAGGCTACGATCTAGACACTGAACAAGAAGTGTTTGATCTAAATATTCCTGGTGCTGGATTCTTAAATGGATTGACCAATGATGGAAATAATCGACTTTGGGCAACAGATTTTTCAAATGATAGAATTTATGAAATAGATGCTTCAGATTTTACTAACCCTTCCTTCTCCATTGTAGTCGGAAACACCCAAAGCCAACCTAATGGAATAATTCATGACGGAGATAATAATCGATTGATATTTGTTTCATGGGGTGGAGGAAATATTCATGCGGTAGATTTGTTGGACTACTCTGTTAGTACCATAATAGATGCCAATCTCAATAATATGGACGGAATAGATGAAGACAATGAAGGCAGCTATTATGTGTCGTCCTGGAGTCCTTTGCGAATTACAAAATTCGCCAATGATTTCTCTTCAAGCGAAATTGTTGCGGTTTCCGGCTTAAATTCGCCAGCAGATATTTGTTATGCTAAAACCATAGATACTTTAGGTATTCCCAGCACTAGTCAGCAAGCTATTTTTATAGGTTTTGGGTTACCAAATGGAATAGGGGAGAACCAGAATATTGAGAGTGTAAATATGTCTCCAAATCCTGTTGTAAATAATGCAAGTATCACCGTTCAGTCAAGCATTCAATCAGAACTTCACATTTCCGTGTATGACTTGAATGGTCGGATTGTGAAGACCCTCAATACTACTTTTACCAATACGACAAGCCATTTAGACCTTAACTTCCTTAGGTCTGGAACTTATCTTTTAAGAATTGAAGGAGAAAATGTGTTTTTGAATTATCCTTTTATTAAGATTTAATTCCTGACTTTTCTAGTTCCTAATTTCTGGTTAATTGTTCCTGATTATTAACCAAGAAAGGCCACATGGTTCACTAAAAAAGATGAACCCAACAAAACTTGAAAATTATGTTTATCACTTAGAAGATGAACATAAACCTATATTTGAAATTAATTATTAACCCGAAAAAGGGCAACCTTATTTAGGCATAGTCAAGTTCCTAATTATTAACCATCAGCTAGTAACTACTAGCTCAACTCTTTTCTTCAAACTACTTGAAAGCAAGAGTCCGAAAATGCAATAGGCGGTAAAAAGATAAAAACCCGTTTGCAAACTGGAATTGTTGGTAGTAAAAACTTCTAGACCAGTTCCAGGGTTCGCTACTTGAGAAAGTTGGCTATTGATTACCCCATTAAAACCAATATAAGCCATAAAAATGGCAACAACCATTACATCTGCCATGGACCATTTACTGGATTTGAAGACCAGAAAATTCATAAGCTTGGATTGAGGCAATTTGTTTTGCATTAAGACCACAAATGATCCTATTATTTTTAACAAGGGTATAAGCACGGAAAAGGAAAAAATCAAAATGGAAACAATGATTAATGCCAACTCTCCTCTAGCGATAAGCAGCCAAACCACATCCAGTATGCTCTTACTTTGAAAGAAGACCACTTGATTTTCAAAACTTACTGGTTCTCCAGCCAGATTAAAGGAGAAATTATCAATTAATGCCTCAATGTCAATCATGGGTAAGGCAACACCAGCAATCAAGAGAACTAAAGCAGAAAGAATAGCAAAGAATACATCGTATTTTGACTTCAATCGACCTGCAATCATAAGCGCAAAAAATACAAGTCCAGTGAATAACACCAGCATTAAATAGATGAATTGATTTCTCTCCAATTTCTCTTCTTGGCTGTTCAAAAAATCCAGACATTCTTTTTTATTTCCTTGTTCATACTTAGTAAGTATTGAATTGTATATGCTGTAATCTGTATTGCCGACAGTCTCATCTGCAAAAGCGTTGAATTTCTCTAGAATAAAGTCTTTAATCTCTTCTCTGTTCTCTGGTTTTTCAAGGTATTCAATAATCTTATCTGCATAAGAGGGAATTCCCGATTTGATATCATCTATATCTACAAAGACATCTATGAAGACATTTTTAACAAGACCTTTAAAACCTTTCTGATCGTTTTTTTCCTTGACAATTTTCTGCACTTCATCAATGACCTGATGGAGTACATTTTCAATATCACTTTTGAGTTTTTTCCTGTTGCCTTGAGTAATTTCAAATTCTCTAATTTTCTTCGTTGCAACAGTCGCAATTACATTTTTCCATTCATCCACACTAAACAAACCATATTTAATATGGCTCAATTCCATGTAATCTTCTTTATACTCGGCTATTTGGTTTTGAATAAAATAGATCTGAGTACAAGAAAACACAAGACATGCGAACAGCCCTGCGATAAAAATTTGTTTTAAAAAATTCAAGCTCTAAATTGAAGCCGAAATGTAAGGATTGCTAGGGATTTATTGAATAATGACGGTCTCTTTGTAAGATTCACCATTAATGGTGTAAAGAAGTTTGTATTCTCCTTTCCGCCAGGACTGTGTGCTTAACATCATTCTTTTTGGAACTTCCTCTATATGTCCCACTATTGTTCCTTTTTCATCAACAATTAAAATATCCTTTACAGCAGTAGTCAAGGGATTTAATTCAATCATATCATCTTCGGAATGAAGAGTTACTTTAATAGGATTCTCAGGATTATCAATTTTATTGGAAAAGGTAGAAAAAGAAAATAATACGCACATACACACAAACAACACTCTCATCATCATCACAAAAAATTTATAGGTTAAAGTTAAATCACAAAATACTGTTTAAACCCAAATTTCTAATAGGATTTAACGTATTTATGACGAGCATCGTTTCAGTTCGTCACTATTTTTGTCTAATTAGTCTAATTTTCTTTGTGGGTTGTGTGAATAAAGTTAATCAAACCAGGGAAAAAATGCTCTGGATCATCGTATTGCGAGAGATGACTTCCATTAGGACAAAGCAGAAAAGAACCGTTTTGAACTTCGGTAGACATCCATTCCATATGTTTTGGATCCATGGTGTCATGAGTGGCACCAATACAAAGTGTTGGGCGATAAATCTCTTTTAATCTATTGGATACAGACCAACCTTCCAAAGTTGCCCCTTTTGTAATGCCAAATTCGCTATGCCCTTGCATATAGATATAAACGTCTGGATTTAAATGTTCAAAAGCAGCAATGATATCCTTAGGCCATTCATCTTGAGGCATTCTGAGGATATGTCTGGTGTAATAGTGTTCGTTTAGTAGAGAAGCATAACGCTCTCCAAAATCCTCGGCTTCTTCAAGTTCCTGTACTTCCTTGAAAACTTCTGGGGGCAATTTTGGGCCTAAAACTTCTTTTGCATATTTGCTATATCCCACGATATCGCTAACCATATTGCTGATAATCAAACCTTTTAAATTTTCTTGATATTTTAAAGCATACTCCATTGCTAATATTCCTCCCCAGGACTGGCCGTATAGGTAGAAATTGGTGCTGTCTAAATGTAAGGCTTGTCTTACCTGTTCTACTTCCTCAACGAAACGATAATTGGTCCATAAAGTAGTATCCTTGGGTTGATCACTATAAAAAGATCCCAATTGATCATAAAGAATAAATTCAATATTTTCTTGAGGGAAATACTCCTCAAAGCACTTGAAAAACTCATGCGTTCCTCCAGGCCCTCCATGCAGAAGTAATACTCTCTTATCCGGATTGTTTCCAACCTGCTTGGTCCACACTTTAAAATTTCCTGAATCCGTCTGAATATCTACCATTCGGATACCATCATCATTCATTTCCAGAACTTCCGCTTCTGCAGGAACCTCTGTCATTGCTTTTTCTGTTTTTACTTCTTTATCGGCCTTAGGACTTTGACATGCCAGAATGCTTAAGATTCCAGCAAGAAATAGGGAATGCCTTTTCATATTTCTTCTTTTTCTTCAACAAAAGAAGAAATAATCTTCCATTGGCTCTAATAAACTGGCATTTAAATAAGCTCTAATAGCGCTTTGATCGTCTGGAGAACTCACATTTACAATAATTTGAGGTTTATCTAAGGCCTCCACATAAGCTACATTCTGAATAATTCTGCCGTAAATGTTAACCCCGTGCTTCCTTTTGTTGTTACTTACCCAAAAGAAATCTAGCTCTTCTTTTATTAATAGTTTAGATAATTCTTTTCCTCTTTTGCCAGCTCCCCAGAGAACTAAAGGTCTTGCAGGATCTCTTTCCAATTCAAGAAAATACTTCACTTTTAAGGAGAGAAACGTATTGTCTTTGTAGTGCTCATCATTTCTAGATGCCCTTGCTTCATGATCTCTCCACTTGTGTAGGATGTAGTTACAAGAGATAACTTTTAATCCTAGCTTATAAAAGCGAAAAGCCAAATCATAATCCTCAGGATAGATTTCAGAATCAAAAGCTCCAGCTCTAATCAAATCATTTCTATGCACCATCCAACAAGGGGAAGGAATAACACATTCCTTATAGATTTCCTCAAAATTCATTCCATGGTAGGTTAGAGAATTAAGCCATGTTTCATATATCTTATAACCCATTCCCAAATTATTTTGGGCAAAGTATTCAACTAATCCAAGGCCAATAAAACCTTCTCCCTTCTCGCTTAACTCTTTATGAAGAATTTGTAATTTTTCCTTGACCATAATATCATCCGCATCCATGCGGGTAATAAACCCTCCTTTGCTATTCTCGAAAGCCAAACGAAGAGCTGAAATGATGCCGTTATCATTGTTTTTAATAACCGTAATCCTATCATCTTTAAAAGTGTATCCCAACAATTGATGATAACTCTCATCTTCTGAATGGTCATCTATAGCAATGAGCTCCCAATTACTGTAGCTTTGAGCTAGAATAGAGTCTAGACATTCTTCTAAATAAGTGCCTGCATTTTTTACAGGCATTAAAATGGAAATCAAATCATTCAATCCTTATGCACGTTTTTGTGATTTCTATAAATTTGATCTAAGTATGTTTTATAAATTGGAGCAGTAGCAGAAGATAACGCATCTTTTGCTTTAGATATGTCTGCATCAATTTTATCCTGACTGAGTTTATACTTGCCTTCCCAAGATTCAATAATGAATTCAAAACCAACGATATAGTCCAACAGTCTCTCCATTCTAGGATCATCCTCTTCCAAAATCCATTTGTCTGCTCTTTCTCTTTCAAGATTATTGGTCATATCAATAAGAGATTGCTTAGTCGCTTCTTTTGATATAACATTTAATTGTCCTCTAAAGTGAACCTTAATATAATTCCACGAAGGAAGCTGAGAAGAGGTGTAAATAGAGGGAGATATATAAACATCCGGTCCATGAAAGATAGCTTCTGCCGTACCATTCAAAACAGCACATTGTGGATTGTATTTATCCATGTGTGCAAGTAATTTCTCAGTGTGATTTTTATCCTTGTGATAGGTCATGGGTAAGTGTGTAATTAGCGGTTTTTCCCCAGGAGTAATTAATGTGGCAAGAGGAAATTGCTTTACAGTTAGAAGGGCATTTGTATAGTCAGCCTCTTGGTGAACTTTTGGTGGATACATATTCACCAAAATTAGGCTTTTTCAATTGTCCTGTTCAAAAAAATAATCAATCAATTGATGTACGTAGAATGTATCGTATCCTTTACTACCAATGAAATAATAGTCGATCGCATTGTTAACTTCATGATAATCAATGCGACCATTTTTATTTTGGTCAGATTTTTTAAACTTTTCTGGTAATTCCTTTTGAGAACCAACCGTAAAAGACATAGAAAGCAAGAAAATACAAGCGATTTTAGAAATTGGGCTTGTGCATATACTTCTTATAGAAATCATCAATAAAAGACACTGCTTCTTCAGCCGTATCAACGACTGTAAAGAGATCCATGTCTTCTGGACTGATGTTAGATTCTTCATCAAGTAGTGTTTGCTTAATCCATTTTACGCCTCCTTCCCAAAATTGTTTACCTACAAGCACAATTGGGAACTCTGCAATCTTTTTGGTCTGTATTAAAGTCAATGCCTCAAATAACTCATCTAAGGTACCGAAACCGCCAGGCATCACCACAAAACCTTGAGAATATTTCATGAACATAACCTTTCGTACAAAGAAATAATCGAAGTCTATTAATTTGTCTTTGTCAATAAAAGGATTGGAAGATTGCTCGAAGGGAAGAACAATATTTAACCCTACGGAGTCACCATTTCCAAAAGCACCTTTATTTCCGGCTTCCATTATTCCAGGACCTCCACCAGTTATTATTCCGTATCCCTTATCCGTTAGTTGCTTTGCAATGGTCTCTGCTAGTTTGTAGTATTTGTGATCCGGTTTTGTTCTAGCAGAACCGAAAATGGTAACACATGGATCAATTCTTGCCAATTTCTCATAACCCTGAACAAATTCAGCCATTACTTTAAAAATGCTCCATGAGTTTGAAGTACGTACCTCATTCCAACTTTTCTTTCTGAATGCATTTTTTATTCTCTTTTCTTCTCTTTCTTCGTTTTCTGCCATTTTTACTTTTTATATCTCAAACATAGGTATTTGAAGCAAAGTGTAACTCATCAATAACAAAGGATAATTAACAGCCTTTTGGAAATAATCTTTTGAATCATGTTAAAACTCTTTAAATTGCACGCTTTCCAAAGGAATTATGGCATTTCTACAACAATTCAGGGATAAAATTGGGCGTTACTACTGTAACAAGGAAACCGCAATTAATAGGTATCCCCGAGTAATGAACTTTCATAATTCAAAATCAATTGCTTTTTTATATCAGTCTCAATCTGAATCATCAGTTATAATGATGAAACAGTATATGAAAGAAATAAAAGCGGCTTATGGAACACCAAAAATGATGGCTTTTGCTTTTGTCAACTCAAAAGAAGTGCCTTCCTATCATAAGCATAAATTAGAATATGATTTTTGTTCTTCTAAGGATTTGAATTGGTTCGGAAAGCCCAAATCAGACTCGGTGAAGAATTTTGTCAATGAAGACTTCGACATATTGCTAGATCTAAGTGATGGAGAATGTATTCCGTTAAATTTTGTTCTTAAACAATCTCGTGCAAAATTTAAAGTAGGAAAATACAGCGAAGAGAGAAACGAAGTCTTTGATATGAATATTGATGTTAAAAAAAATGCATCATTAGAAGATTTCATGAAGCAAGTAAATTGGTTTCTTAACAGAATAAATAAAGGAGCTTGAAACATAATAAATTTAAGGGAATGGGTGTTGCTATGGTAACTCCCTTTGACGATCAAAATAAAGTTGATTTTAGCGGCCTACAGAGGCTGACTGAGTACTTAATTTCTAATAATACCGATTATCTCGTTGTCCAGGGAACGACAGGAGAAACTCCCACATTGAGTAAAAATGAAAAACGTGAAGTTCTAGATTACATATTAGAAGTAAATAAATCTAGAGTCCCCATTGTGCTTGGAATGGGAAGTTATAATACGTTAGAGTTAGAGACGGAATTAAAATCTTGGAATTTAGATGACATTGATGCTATTCTTTCTGTTACTCCATATTATAACAAACCCAATCAAAAAGGAATTTACCATCATTATAAAAATGTTTCAGAAGCCTCTCCAGTTCCTGTCATCATGTACAATGTTCCATCGAGAACGGGGGTAAATATGCAATGGAAAACAACGGTTAGTTTAGCATCTGATTTTCCCAACTTGATTGCAGTGAAAGAAGCATCTGGAGATATGGTTCAAATCATGAATATTATGAATCATAAACCGGAAGATTTTATGGTTATCTCTGGTGACGATGCTATTACATTGCCTTTTATTAATTGTGGTGGCGATGGTGTTATTTCTGTGATTGGAAATGCCTATCCCAAAGAGTTTTCTGAAATGGTTCACTCTGCTTTAGAAGGTAATAACGATAATGCAAAGCATATGCATTACCGATTATTAGATATTGTTCAAGCAATTTTTGAAGAAGGAAATCCGGCTGGAATTAAAGAAATTCTAGCATCAAAGGGCATTTGTGAGAATCATTTAAGATTACCTCTAGTAAACGCATCAAATAATTTAAAAAGTAAAATTAACCAATTAATGACCGAATTTTCTCTGGTCACTTTATAATAAACTAACGATGAAAAAAACAACAACATTACTATTTGCAGTATTATTGAGTTTATATGGTTTTACTCAAGAAGAAGAAATCTTTAATGAAGAAGCGGCTGATAAAATGGCAAACGTTCTTGAAGAAATGTTTGCCTCTAAAGCAGAAATGAAAGATGAATATTCTTACAAAGGAAAAGTCACTATGATGACTAAGGAAGGGGACGAAGAAGCAGTGAGTTTGGATATTTGGTTAGGAGATAATGGAAAAGACTTTGGTTTGAATGGAATGCCTGGAAGCAAAAATATGAAGGGAGAAGTTTTTGTGGTTTTTGAAGGAGAGTTGCAAACCATGTTTATGTGCATGGAGCAGGGAGGTCAGAAAATAGCAATGTCTATGGGAATGCCTGGACAAATGCCAGGAATGGAAAAGCAAACCATTGAAAAAATTGAATTGGAAAAAGGAGAGAGGCAAAAAGAAATTATGGGTTACACCTGTCAGGAGTATATTTTGAAAAGCACGTATAAAACAATTACTTATTGGATAACTGAGGAAGAGAATGAAGAGCTATCCGCTGTAAAAGATATGATTGTTACAATGGAATTATATAATAAAGCGGAATCCATAACTGACTATGGCGTTGTTTTGGGATTTGATGAAGAGAATTCTTTCTCGGAAACTAAAACGGTAAGTACGATTGAAGCCTATGATCAAGATGTGGAAATGACCTTTAACAGTTCTGAATATGAATTGATGAACATGAAAGAAATGATGGAGCTGGAAAAATCTAAAATGGAAGTTCCTCAGGATTAATTGTTTCAGTATAAAGAAATTAAAAGGGAAAGTCATGCTTTCCCTTTTTTTGTTCAGAAAATTTGGGTTAATGTCTTGTTAATTTTTAAACTACTAGAAACCAAATTCTAAATTTGTCATATAAATCCAATATCATGAGAAATCTGGTTTATTTATCTAGAATTTTAGTGGGCTCCTTGTTTATAGTTTCTGGGTTGATCAAGGCCAACGATCCTAAAGGATTTTCATATAAGCTTGAGGAGTACTTTGCAGAGAGTGCTTTAAATTGGCCTGGTTTAGAACCTTATGCCTTACCCTTGGCAATTCTGGTTTGCTATGGTGAAATTATTCTGGGTTTTGCTCTGCTTTTTGGAGCCAAATTTAGATTAACGACCATCACGCTAGCAGCCTTGTGTATTTTCTTTTTATGGCTTACCGGTTACACTGCAACATGTGAGGAATCAGATACCTATACGGCTATTATTGATGGAGTAGAAACACAACAACCCGTAACCTGTGTTACGGACTGCGGTTGTTTTGGAGATGCCATGAAAGGATCAATAGGAAGAAGTTTAACACCATGGGAAAGTTTCTATAAAGATTTAATAGCGCTGATTGTTTTGCTGCCTTCTTTACTTTGGATATTAATAGGAGCAGGAAAAGATTTTTATAAACTAAATGATTCCAAAGCGGATGTAATACTTCTGATAGGATCATTAATAGGCGTTGCCATTTGGTCTTGGATATTTTCATGGTATTTCCCAATTCTGTTCACACTATTAGGTTGGATCATATATTATTTAATTAAGCGTTTTGTTGGAAGCAAACCAATACATGAATGGATTATGGCTGCAGGAATCACTATCCTTTCATTGTTGTTCATTTTTCATATAATAAATCATCTTCCAATTAGAGATTATAGACCTTATGCAGTAGGAAATGATATTAAGGATTTAAGAAAAAGTGCAGAAGAAAAAGGTTTGAACCCTCCTGTGTATGCAACGGAATATACCTTTACCAATTCAATCAACGGCAAAGACACAATTGTTCTTTCTACCGATTGGATAAATATTTACAAAGCACCTTGGTTTGCCAAATATGAAAAGAAATCGTTCAATGGAAAATCAATATTAGTTACATCAGGTTATGAACCTATAGTGCCTCCTGACTTTGCTTTTGAGAGCTATGAGAATGGAGATATAACAGAAGATATACTGAATGAAACAAAACCATTGTTTCTTTTTATTACTTATGATGTCTCTAAAAGCGATAAGGAAGCAAGTAAGCAATTCTCTTCCATCGCAAGTGCTATTGAAAAAGATGGTTTCAAAATTTATGGAGCAACCAGTTCCGACCTGAGCGGTGAAACAGAAGATTATAGGCATGATAATCAATTGGCTTTCGAGTTTCTTCAAGGAGACGAAAAAGTGTTGAAGACTATTGTAAGGTCAAATCCAGGGCTGCTTATGTTAAAAGATGGTAAGGTAATTAATAAGTGGGCCGCACATGATATACCCTCTTATGAAGAATTAAAAAGTTCAGGAATTTATCCTTGATTAACAAGATCATAAAAAAGCTTTTATACGGTCTCCTTGTTCTATGGGGAGTGATAACTCTGGTATTTGTCATTTTTCAATTAAAGCCTGGTAACATTGCAGATATAAAGATGGGGGATAGGGGAGACTTGGAAACCAAGGCACAGATAGAAAGGGAATTGGGCCTCGATTTGCCTTTTATTCAGCAATACGCGCTTTATCTTAATGATCTACTTCCCGTTTCAATACATAATCCAGATTTTTCAGAGAGTAGAATTTACTTAAGTGAAGAGGACTATAACTTTCTTCCAATGGTAAAGTTTTCCGAGTCCAGAGTTCTTGTTTTGAAAAAACCATTTCTTAGAAGGTCATATCAAAATGGACAAAGTGTTTCTATGATTATTTCCAACACTTTTCCAAACACTGCTATTCTCGCAATTGTGGCAATCATCTTTGCACTTACTATGGGATTAATTCTGGGGACCGTTGCAGCAATAAAAAAGAACAGCTTCTTTGATAAAAGCTCTCTTTACCTAGCTGTTATTGGAATGTCTGGTCCATCATTCTTTGCTGCAATAATTATTTCTTGGATAGGAGGCTTTCTTTGGTATCAGCAAACCCAACTACCAATCCTACCCATGTTTGTTTTTCTAGTTGTCTTAATTTTCAATTGTATCAAAACCAAAAGAAAAAATGGAATCGATCTTCCCAATGCCTTAATGAAAGCATTAGTATCTGCAATCTGTACTTGGTTATTTCTATTCATAATTAATTCCATTTTCTCTCTTGGAGATAGCTTCTTTTTAAATCAGTATTTGAATTTACCGGGAACAGGATTAAATCAAAGTGGATCCTTGAAGGAGGTAGATGTATTTACTGGACCTTATTATGAATGGAAAAATTTAATTCTTCCTGCAATTACTTTGGGCATTAGACCTCTTGCCGTTGTTGTTCAGCTTACACGAAATTCAATGCTGGAAACCATGCAGCAGGATTATATTAGAACTGCACGAGCAAAAGGTTTGACTACCCAGCAGATCGTATTTAGGCATACATTAAGAAATGCAATATCACCTGTTATAACAGCGGTCTCAGGTTGGTTTGCTTCAATGTTAGCAGGAGCCGTCTTTGTTGAATTTGTCTTTGGCTGGCAAGGTTTAGGACTTCAGATTTATGAAGCACTTATCAATGAAGATATGCCTTTAGTAATGGGAGCAGTGGTTTTCATTGCAAGCATTTTTGTTTTACTTAATATAGTTGTAGACATTCTCTACTCACTTTTAGATCCCCGTATTTCTCAAGATTAAATAGGTCTTAAAATAGGCTAGATATAGAAACTGGATTCTGCTCCTATAGAATTGCTATGTCCATTTTTTTCGTTTTCGTACTTATCAACAATTCAATTTTTGCAAAGATTATTTTTCAAAATAAAATAGAATTTTTTCAAGAATATATTTAAGCATCTATTTCGATCAAATTGATTTAAAGCAATTTAAGAATAGTAAAGAATTAGATTTTATAACTAGAAATTGAAAGAAAATGAAACTTACAAGGAAAATAGCGGTAGCAGCTCTCGTTGCATTACCAGTGCTTTCATTCTCACAAGAGGTTAAATTGAAAATCGATGTTGTTCCAGTAGAAGGAGACTTTGAAGATGTTGAGATAGAGATATATACATGTGATCCAGATGCTCCTCATCAGAAAATATCCGCATCAAACAAGCATAAAATATTTTTGCCAGCAGGCGATACGTATTTCTTGACATATAATGCTCCTGATTTCGTAGCCAAAACTGTGCAAATAGATGTGCCAGATGACATGCCATCTAATGTTACTGTGGAGTACCAGATGAATATGTTTCCTCAAATGGAAGGAGATATAACATTAGCCTATAATAAACCTGTAGGCTATATAACTTTTGACAGATGGTTCAATGTAAATGTAACTTATGATTATGACGTAGAGATCATGAACGCAGATACATTTGAACCATTAATGTCAAAGGACATAACAGGACTTTAGTTCGTTTGATTTGATGTTCAACTCAACTGAACTAATTTTCTTTCCATCTCCCAAAAGCCAAATACTATATTTGTATTCAAATCATTATCATGAATATAGTAGCGGGGAACTGGAAAATGAATCTGCTGTCTCATCAAGCAGCAGAACTATCTAACGAAATTCAACACTTTCTAAACACCTACCAAGCACAATGCGAAGTGTGTATTTTTCCAAGCTCCGTATATCTTCCCGCCTTAAGAGGTAATACAAGCTCCTTGAATGTAGGGGCGCAAAATGTTTATTCAGAGAACTCAGGAGCTTATACCGGTGAGATATCCTTAAGTCAGTTAGAATCTATTGGTGTTGATACTGTTCTAATAGGTCATTCCGAAAGAAGATCAATTTTTAATGAATCTGATGCATTAATAAATGAGAAAATTCTCAAAGCTGTAGAAGCAAATTTCAAAGTTTTCTTTTGTATCGGAGAATTGCTAGAGGAAAGAAAATCTGACAAGCATTTTAATATTGTAGAGGAACAAATTAATAAAGGTTTGGCTGGTGTTTCGGAGAATTCAATGAGTAAAATAGTCTTGGCTTACGAACCTGTTTGGGCAATTGGGACTGGGGAAACTGCAAGTCCAGAACAAGCTCAAGAGATGCATGCTCATATTAGAAGTGTTTTAGGCAAGCTTTACTCCAAGGAGAGTTCAAATAACACTTCCATACTATACGGAGGAAGTGTGAAGCCTGCTAATGCAAAAGAACTTTTCGGTCAACCAGATGTAAACGGTGGTCTTGTTGGTGGAGCATCTTTAAATGCCTCAGATTTCATCGATATTATTAAAGCCTTTGGATAATGGATTATACGGAGGTTGAATTTTTCATTAAGCCTTCGGAAGAAGGTAGGGATATTTGTCTGGCTTTTTTATCTCAACTTCCATTTGAAACATTTCAAGAATCCCCAAAAGGCTTAATTGCATTCATACAAACGGAACAATTCAGTGAAGCGGATATCCGTTCTATTATTCAGCTTATACCGAATCACGAAGTATCATTTGAGTTTAAAACCATTGAAAGAATAAATTGGAATGAGCAATGGGAAAAGAACTTCAAGCCATTAAAAATAACGGATGACTGTTATGTAAGAGCTCCTTTCCATGAAGCATATCATGCAAAGTATGAAATAGTCATAATGCCAAAAATGTCATTTGGTACGGGACATCATGCAACAACCACTTTGATGTTGCGTTTTATGCTTGGTGAACCATTTGAAGGTAAAAGTGTACTTGATGCTGGATGCGGAACAGCTATTCTCGCAATTATGGCAGAGAAATTGCTGGCTAAAAGTGTGTTAGCTTACGATATAGATGATTGGGCAGTAGAAAACTCGATTGAAAATATCAGAGTTAATAATTGTAAAAACATTGATGTTGAAAAAGGCTCTGTGCATCAAATAGCCCGTGAGGGTTTCGATGTAATTTTAGCTAACATCAATAAAAATGTGCTTTTAGATGAGATGAGCACCTATTCTAAAAAGTTGAATCCCAATGGATTAATCTTTTTGAGTGGGTTCTATGAGTCTGATATAGAAGATGTTATATCCTGTGCGGAACAATCTGGACTAAAGCATATTGCAGTTGAAACACTAAATGAATGGGCGGTATTAAAGCTTCAAAAAAGATTAGATTAAACTTCCTTAGAGGAGCAGTTTTTTTATGTTTTCTTTTTTCCTTTAAATTTATTTCAGCTCAAGCACCCAGCCAATTTTCTTCGGATCACAGCCTTTACATTCAGGAATTATCTAAATGGATGATTGATTCAGATAAGAAAGCAGGTAAGGAATTCATGGAAGGAAAATTTCTACTGTTTTGGAACTCGGATCAGTTAAATGCCCAGAAAAAAGATCAAGTAATAGAAATTAGTAATGTAATGCTCAAAAAGCGAATGAGAGCTTTTCCAGAGTTTAAATTACTATGCGATATACTGTTGGCTTATGAGTCAACCAGTTTAGGTGATGAAAATTTTACAGAGTGGTATAAATCAATGATGGCCTTAGGTAAGGGTAAAAGAAAAAGCCTCTTTAGCGATTATTTGAAAATTTCCGAATCCCTAATCACAGGCAAGATTCTTTATAGATCTAATACAGTTTCCTGGAAAACCAATGCTTATAACTATAAGTTTAAAATGGATTCCATTCCAGTTGTTCTTTTTGAGAATGCTGACCTTACTTGCCTGTCGAAAGGAGATAGTTCTGTTATCTATGGAACCAATGCCATGTATTATCCAAGTAGATATTCCTTGAGAGGAAAAGGAGGGAAGGTTACATGGGAAAGAGTAGGCTTAGATAAAAATGAAACCTTTGCGGAAATTGAAGATTATAAACTTAGAGTTAAATCATCTCAGTTTCGTATTGATAGCGTTAAATTTCACAATGAATTTTTTAAACGCCCACTTCTAGGTGTACTTACCGAAAAAATTATTGCCGGTAAGGATTCATCCAATGCTTCTCATCCTTACTTCGAATCTTATGATAAGCGTCTACAAATTAAGAATATTGTTGAAGATGTAGACTATGATGGTGGTTTTGCAATGAAGGGAAATAAATTGGAGGGATTTGGAAGTTCGGAGCAACTTGCAAAACTCATTTTCTATAGAGATGATAAGCCTTTTATCGTTTGTAAATCATATTCTTTTACAATTAAGCCCGATAGAATATCAAGCCCCAATGCCAAAACCTCGGTTTATTTAAGAAATGATTCCATTTATCACCCTGGGATTAATCTGAAATTTGCGAAAGATGAACGGCTACTTACCTTATTAAGATTAGAAGAAGGTGTTTCTAAAAGCCCTTTTCACAATTCATATCATGCAATAGATATGTACTTTGAAGCACTGTACTGGAACATGAATGATCCATTAATAAGAATGGGGAATTTATTTGGTAGCACACAGACAAAAGCTGCATTTGAGTCCAAAGACTATTACAAGCAAAAACGATTTGATGCCATGTTAGGTATCGATCAAATACACCCACTTACTAGACTGAAAAAATTCACTAAGCAAATAGATAGTAGAGAGTTTTTAATGGAAGAATACATGCGTTATGTAAGACTTCCTAAAGAGCAAGTAGTCAAGCAGTTAATAATTTTAAATAACCAGGGGTTCTTGGATTTTGATATAGAGGGTGAGTATGTGATTGTCAATGATAAGTTGTTCAATTATTTAGATAATAGATCTGGTAAAAGAGATTATGATGTATTGCTTTTTAACTCAGATGAAAGTAAGGGGCAAAATGCCCAGCTCAATCTATTGAACAACGATATGCTTTTGAAAGGAGTTTCCAGAATAGTTGTTTCCGACTCTCAAAATGTGAAGTTATTTCCTTACACCAAACAAGTTACCGTTCGAAAGAATAGAGATTTTGTTTTTGATGGAGTTATAGTAGCTGGAAATCTTGAATTTTATGGAGTAGATCATGAGTTTCTATATGATGATTTTAAGATAAAACTTATACAGGTTGATTCAGTTCAAATGAGAGTTAAAAGCTTTGACACCGAGTCGACTTCAAGGAGGAGAATTCTCGTTAAGAATGTGATTGAGAAAATTGAAGGGGAGCTTTTAATCGATCATCCAAGAAATAAATCGGGCTCTCGTTCAGATCAAGCGCCCGAGTTTCCAATCATTAACTCCTTTAAAGATTCCTATGTATACTATGACAGATCTGATTTACAGGGAGGAGTGTATAAAAGAGAAGATTTTTTCTTTAAGGTTAACCCATTTACGCTGGATAGCTTGGATAATTTTGATCCCACTGTTATAGGCCTAGAAGGCACATTAGTTTCTGGAGGAATTTTTCCGGATATAGAACAAGCCTTAACCGTTCAGCCAGATTATTCGCTCGGCTTTACAACCAACACAGACGCAAATGGGTTAATAGCCTATGGTGGAAAATCTACATTTACAGATGAAATTATTTTGAACTATAATGGCCTTCAAGGTTCGGGAGCCTTGGACTATTTAAGTGCTCATGCTGAAAGTGATCAGTTTGTTTTCATACCAGATCGTGTGACCGGATTCACAAGTTCATTTATCAATAAAGGAGATAATGGCTCCAATGAAGTGCCAGATGTAGCGGTTGGAATTGCAGAGTTAGATTACCGACCAGATGACAATATAATGTCATTGAATTCTATAGATGAACCATTTGACTTCTTTAATAATCAAACTTCGTTCACAGGTAGAATAGATTTGGAACCAACGGGAATGTCTGGAGATGGAATTATGAAAGTAATAGAGTCGGAGTTAGAATCTAATTTGATGACATTTGAGTTTATGGCTATGAAAGCCGATACAGCAGATTTCCGTCTCATTTCAGAGGGCTCGGAATCGATGGCGTTTCAGACCTCAAATGTTAATGCAAGAATAGATTTAGAACAAAGGAAAGGAACTTTTAAATCTAATGGTGAAGCTTCATTCGTAGAGTTTCCAGAGAACCAATACATCTGTTATATGGATGTTTTCAATTGGTATATGGACAAGAACGATATTGAAATGGAATATGATGGAGGCGTCTCGGGTGATTTTGTTATTGATACGGATTTAGACCTTACGGTTTCCAATTTCTTTAGTACTAGAAAAGATCAGGACTCTCTAAATTTCATGGCTCCCAAAGCTGTTTACAATTTATCGGATAAAGTCATTAGATGCAGTGAAATAGATTATGTTAAAATAGCAGATGCCAGAATTCAACCAGATAGTGGTTCAATGAAAATAAGAACAAGGGCTAGAATAGATCCGTTGGAGAATGCAAGTATTCTAGCCAATGCTGTTACCAAATATCATAAAATAGAGAATGCAGATGTAGAAATATCCAGTGCGAATAAATACAAAGGTAAAGGAACCTACAATTATTTGGATGAAAATGGAACGCCCTATATAATAAACTTGGCGGAAATAAAAGTTGACACATCATTACAAACTGTAGCGAATGGAAAAGTAGTGGAAGGAGATGATTTTGCACTTTCTCCAGCCTTTGCATTCTATGGGGATGTGTTTTTAGCTGCCAATGAAAAGAATCTGGTGTTTGATGGAAAAACCAGGATTTTTCATGAATGCGAAGGCTTAGGAAAGAACTGGATGGCCTTTAGAGATACTATAGATCCAAAGGAGATATTTATTCCAGTTGCCGGAGCAATGAGTGGAACAGATGACTTTGGTGTGGGAGCGGGCTTAATGTTAGGGCAAGATCCTGTAGAGCTTTATTCAACTTTTCTATCTGAATTTAGAGATTCCAGAGATACTAGGGTTTTACCTGCAGATGGTTATTTGTTCTTTAATAAAAAGGAACAGGCATATCAAATTGCATCTAAGAACAAATTGAGAAATAAGAACAGTCCAGGAAATTTTATCAGTCTGGATATTCGCTCATGCAGTATTGGTGGTGATGGACGTTTTGATTTTGGAGCAAAACTGGGACTGATCGATTTTATTCCAGTGGGTAATTACAATCATGATATTCAAACCAATACCTATTTGTTTCAAACAGCTCTTGCTTTGGACTTCTTCTTCAGTGAAGACGCCACTAAACGAATGGCAGATAAAATTCTATCGCATCCAGATACCAAGCCTCTGAAAATAACGGAAACCAAGTACGAAAAAGCTGTGGTTGACTTATTAGGACAGGAAGCTTCTGATAAGATTATTTCGGAACTGAGCTTAACTGGAAATTTAAAGAAGATCCCTCAAGAATTGCAAAAGAGGTTGTTCTTCTCAAACGTAACATTCACATGGGATGATGAAACGGAATCCTATGTTTCTCAGGGAAAATTAGGACTTGTTAATGCAGGGAAGAAGCAAATATTTTTAGAGCTAAATGGCAGAATACAATTAATTAGAAAGAGAGGCGGAGATCAGTTAAATATTTACCTTGAACTGGATGATGCAAATTGGTTTTACTTCACTTACTCAAAAGGATTAATGTTAGCGGTATCTTCCGATAAGGAGTTTAACACAATTCTTACCGAAACTAAGGATGATAAACGAAAGGCAGAAAAGGTAAAAGGAAAAGATCCATTTAGCTATATGTTAGGAAGCAAGTCTAAGAGAAGCAGGTTCTTGGACGCATTAGAAGATTTTTAGAATTACTATTTTTAATCAATACAATGATTAGATCAAAACTTAATTACTTTTTAGCACTTGGACTTTGTTTTCTTGTGGTGTCTTTTACTTTAAAAGATACTGAAAAAGAACTCAAAGAAAAAGCGGACACTCATTTTGAAAATGAAGCTTTTATTAAGGCCTTGCCCATTTACGCTCAGCTACTGGCAATTAACTCCAAGGATGTCGATCTTAACTTTAAGTATGGAGCTTGTCTTATCTATAGTGATCAGGGAACGAACGAACCCATTAAGTACTTGAGTTATGCTACAAAGAATAACGCATCAAAAGAGGCTCTCTACTTTCTTGGAAAAGCATATCATCTAAATTATCAATTTAAAGATGCTATTGATGCCTACAGTAAATTCCTGGAAGAAGCGGATAACAAGTTAAAACAAAAGCACAAGGACGCTCAACGACAAATTGAACAGTGTGCTTTTGGAAGTAACTTATTATCAAATATAAAGGATATAGCAGTTTTAGATAAAGTACAAACTGCAGATGTTGAGTTCTTTAGAAACTATGATCTAAGTGATATTGGTGGTCGAATTTTAGTAACCCCAGATGAATTATTGAGCTCAAATGACAAAAAGAAAAATCATAGATCCTTAATTCACTTTCCCGGTGATGCATCCGTTATTTATTTTTCCAGTTATGGTAAAGAGGATAATTTAGATATCTATAAAGCAAGTGTTTTAGGGAATGGAGAATATTCAAAACCCGTAAAATTAGATGGTAATGTAAATACTCCATTCGATGAAAATTTTCCATACATGCACCCAGATGGAAGCACATTCTATTTCTCATCTAAAGGTCACAATAGCATGGGAGGTTATGACATTTATAAATGTGAATCAAATGGAGGTGGTTTTTTCAATGCACCAGAAAATTTAGACTTTGCTATTAATTCTCCAGATGATGATATCTTCTATATCGCGGATGTAAATAAGAAGTTAGCTTATTTTGCTTCAAGTAGATCATCAGAACAAGGACAGATTCACGTCTATAAAGTTCAGGTGCAAACTTTTCCTTTGAACATAGCTATAATCAAAGGCGCATTTAACTCTGAAATAAGCGAGGACAATTTCAATGCATCCATTAGTGTTCAGAATGCTACTACAAATGAAGAAGTTGGAACATTCTATACGAAAGTAGAGGATGGAGAGTATATAATAGTATTACCAAAAGCAGGGCGTTACAAGTTTTATGTGGAAGCTACAGATTCTAGATATACACACTCTGGAATGGTTGAAATACCTCCATCAAATAAGATAAGAGCATTTAAACAAACCATGGATTTGGTTGAAGTTAATGAGAAGGAAAAACTAATCATTAAGAATTTATTCGATCAAGAATTGGATGATGATGTTATGGCCTTAATGCAGCAAGTCATTAAGGAAAGAGCACAGTTAAATGTGAATAGCACAGAAGATGATATTAACGATGTCATTGTAAGTGATTTTAGCCAGATATATCAACAAGCGGGCTTTGGTGTTGATTCCAATAGAGAGTCTATAGAAAAGAGATTGTCGGATAGGGAAGAACAGATGGCTTCAGTTGTTGAACAAGAGAAAAAAATAGCTTCTGAGAGTAAGAAAATTGCCCAAGAAAAAAAGGATAGTTCTCAGGAAAATTTAGCCAAGGCAGAAGAGTATTATTCACTAATGAATGCAAGCTCAGATGACCTTGAAAAAGAAAAATTGCTTATCGAGGCTGCAAAGTATAAAGGAGCTTCTTTGTCCAATGCAGATGCTGCAATTATTGCATTAGAGACTGGAAATTTCTTTGAAACAGAGAGCGGTTTTTCAGAAGACAGATTAAATGAATTTAGAAGTAGAAATGAAGTTTTATCAGAAGCTCTTTCAAGTGAAGATGAAAAGGCACTTGACCTCTTAATAAAGCAAAAGGATGTATTAGATAAAAAAATAGAAGATAGTCCAGAGGATAAGTTAGCGAAGAAAGCAGCAGAAACAAGAAAAGAGGCAGAAAAGTTAGTGAATAAAGCTACCAATTTAAGTGATGAGTATGATGCTCTTACTAAGAGGATTGATAGCAAGAAAAAGTCCTTGGAAAAGATCAAGAAGGAAAAAGATAAGGTTCAGGTTCAAAATGAGATTCTGGTTTTAGAAGAAGAACTAGAATTTATTAGCAAGGATAAGAACAAGACTTTCGAAGAACTGGCAGAAAAACAAAAGGTAGCCAGTATTATGGAAGGAGGAAGATCCTTAACAGAAGATATTGATGCTGGAGTAATTGAAGTTGAAGGGAATGTTAGAGAGAATCCAAGTGAAATTGATGAAGGAATTGCTGACATAATTGTTAGAAATGAGAATATTAAAATCTCAGAGGTAGAGATTCAAGAAATCCTAATTAGAAGACCCAATTTGGTGAATCAATACTTCTCGGACGAAAAGGAACTAGCTTCTTTTAAGAAGACCTATCATTTACCTGATTTCATTACAATTGATGAAAACAATTCTGATTTTGCAGATTCCGCTTCCATTAATAATTCTACAAGTCTAGAGACTATTCAGGAGAATGAGATCAATTCGGAAGAAGACATTGTTAACGAAATTTCGACCGAAGAAATTGAGGAAGTAAGTAGCGATTTAGATCTGGCGAAAACGGATGACGTAATCGTTCCAGAAATGACCACCACCGACTTGGAAATGGTGAGTGACCCAAATCAACTAAATGACCTGTTAGATAGTAAGTTCATCGCAGTGGAAGAGGTCAAAGAGTTCATTATGCCTGGGTATGAAAATGAAAGGGAAGAGATTGAGAATGGGAATTTAGATGAAATTGAAAAAGTAAAAAGAAGCAAAGATTTAAATCAAAATCTCATTCAATCCATTGAACACTCAAAAGAGGATTTGCAAAAATCTTTTGAAGCAGGAGATATGACTCAAGAGATTTATGAAAAGAATGTCAAGTTTCTGGATAACCTCGCCTTTTCTGAAAAATTAGAGTTAAGTGAGAACATTCAATTTTTAAATGACCATCCCACTTCAGTCAATCAAACAGGCGAAGTTTCAGATCAAACAAACGATATTGTAAGTTCTGTTTCAGATTCTGAGTTACCGGAAAACACGGATGTTGAAACATCGGAAATTGAGAGCACAGCCCCGAATAGTGAGTTAGAATCTGTTGGATTGGAAAGCAGTTATTCTGTTTTGGATCAAAGGATAAAAACCCTTAATCAACAGGAAATTCCTTTTATTGATAAGGCAAAACAAGAAATTAAAGCAAGAGAGGACTTTGTTTCCGTTGCTGCTGAAAAGGCTGATCAGAATAAGATCAATATAAAGTATGCACCAAACGAAGAGATAGAAAGTAAACTGGAAGAAGAGAATCAATTATTATATAAAATCATTGACCAACAATACGCTGAGATAGCAGAATTGAATGAAGCTATTTCATCTAATGATGAATTTGCAAGCACGGATTTAAATTCAGACAACTTTAATGAATTAGACTCCGAGGAAGAGGTGTCCTTAGAAGTTACCAAACTAGTTAATGAAGCTGATTTAGATCCTGAAATAAATTCTATTCTAGAAGGTGGGATTAAAGTAATGCCATACAAGAGCCAGGCAGCAAGAGGTTTCTTCTTAAATCAGGAAGAACTTATTTCTGAAAGAGATGCGCTTTTGGAAACAGACTTTGAAGCAGCGGTAGAAAAGGAAATTGAGATTATTGAGTTTTCCAAGAAAGCAAATAGATCTGAAGCTGAGGACTTAATGGAGGAACTACAATTTGAGTATCCAAACGAAGTCAAAGAGGCAAAAGAATCGATGCTGAAAGCAAGTGTCATTAGAGCTGGAGCGGTTTTAAAAGATGATAGAAATGAAAAAGCCTTTTATTTGAAAAAGGCCTATGCATACGAGATCAAGGCTATCAATAATCTAAACAGTTTAAAAGGGGAGGACACAAGCTCTAATACCAATGAAGAATATGCGAACCTAGAAGAAGCCGAAGTTTTTGAATCTCAGGCAAGATCTTTCGGGATTAATTCTATTGATAAAATAGATGACGATTATGCGGAAAATATAACAAAGGTTAACCAAGAAGAGTATTTAGATGTGCTCAAAAATGATTTAGGATATTCTCAAGAAGAAACAATTGAAATTTTACAAGATCATGATCAGCTAACGAAGCTTATTAAAGATTGGAAAGTTGCTCAAATAGAAGATGAGATAAAATTGCAAGAAAATAGTATTGAGGAATATCAAAGGGAATATGATAAGAATATTAAAGATTATCGAGAGATAGAATTACAGCTGAACGAAACAAGTAATGAAGCTGAACTCAAGAATCTAAATGATCAGGCGGATATTGCGGTGAGAAAAGCGGATGTATTTGATTATTACAAAAAGATTGCAGCTATTAACATTAGCAAATTAGAAGCAAAGCGAAATGATGTTTTGAATGGGGAATTGGAACTAGCAAGTGTTAATTCAAATCCAGAAGATTATTTAGAAATTAAGGAGTTCGTTGAGAAATACTATGAGAATCAAGGACCATTTGAAACGGATGATGTTCTAGTAGAGGAAACGGAAACAACAGATATTTCCGTATCTAATAATACTCAGGAAACAATCAATTCAGAAACAGAAGAAAACATAGCCCTTAACAATCCTAATCTTGAAACAGATTTTGTTGATGCAGCTGGAGATAATGCGAAAAGCACATCAGAAGGAGGTTCTTTGGATACCTTAGAAAACTCAGAAGGAGAAACCATTATTGAGTCTAATGCGGCTGAACTTAATACTGAATCTTCCAATAACGATATAGACGTTGTTGAAACTTCAGAACAAAGTCAGGAGAATACTGAAGATCAAACAACTCAATTAATAGAAGAAACAACTGATACAATTGTTTCGGATAGTATAAATAATTCAGATCAGATCGATTCTAATGAAATAATAGAGAATGCTACTGAAACGCTTACAGATCAGAGCAATGGTTCAGAGAATGTTCTTGAGGAAACAACTAATGCAATTGATTCGGATAGCATAAATAATTCGGATCAAATCGATTCAAATGAGATTGTTGAGAATGCAACTGAAACTGTTACAAACCAAAATAACAGTTCAGAAAATGATCTAGGAGAAATAACAAACGAAAGTGATAAAACGGTAACAGACGTTAGTAAAATTGAGATTCTTGATTCGCAAACGGTTTCGGATAATAATGGTGTTCGAACAACAGTAACAGGCGGTAATCCAAATGATGTAGTAGAATATCAACCTACAGCGGATAGAGATACGCAATTAAAGATTATTGCTGATGATGGTTCTGAAGTGGACTACAATTATAAAGAAGGCGATGTAGCTGGTTTGAATAATACAATCAATTCAAAACCCTTTAATAGTGCTGATGGTTTTCCTTCCAATTTGGAGAATGAATTGTTTTTCTTGGGAGAAGATAACGTGAATGCATATTCTGAGGCCGATGGAGGTATACCTTTAGATATTGAAATGCCATCTGGGTTGGTATTTCAAGTTCAAGTAGGTGCTTTTTACAGACCTGTTGATCCATCTGTTTTTGCAGGCTTTGCTCCTTTAAATGGGCAAAGATCCAGTTCAGGACTTATCCGATATAGGGCAGGAATGTTCAAGATTTTCGATACCGCCAATGATGCTAAGAATCAAATTAGAGCCAAAGGCTTCGATGATGCTTTTGTAGTTGCATTTTTAGATGGTCAACGTATTTCATTGTTTGAAGCAAGAAATTTGCTTGATCCGCAAACCATTGAAAAGTACAATTACCTGGCGAGAACGGAAAAGGCAGAAGCTGCTTCCTCTTCAGTAAGTAATGCAAGTGAATCTGTTTCTGCGGTGGATAATGCGAATCCAATAGATAGAATAGAAGGATTGTTCTATACGGTTCAGGTTGGAGTTTACTCAAAGAATGTTGCGAAAGAAGTCCTTTTCAATTTAGATCCATTGAATAGTCAGCAGACAGCAAATAGAAAAATCAGATATACTTCAGGAATATTCAGAAATTTTGAGGAAGCTACAAGCTGGAAAGTAGATGTAAGAGAAAAGGGAATTTCAGATGCTTTTGTTACTGCATATAGAGATGGAAAAAGAATAACATTAACGGAAGCAAAGGCCATTTCTACGAAAGAAGGTGATGCTGCTTTGGTAGAAATAGATAAGGTATTTAATACTGCTTCAAAGAACGAAATGGAAATTTGGGAGGCTTTTGATTCTAAAGTAGCTTCTCAAAATTCAGAAATTAACTATAGAATTAAGTTAGGACCTTATACAGATCAAGTTCCTATGAATGAGGCTCATTTCATCTTAGACTTTAAGGACAACATTACATACATGCAAGATGATAATGGTGATTTTTCATATGTGACCAATACTCCGTTATCATTAGAAAAAGCTAGAAATTTAAAAACTAGCTATGCAAATAGATCAATTCAAAATTTAAGAATAGTTGCATTCGATGGAGATGAGGAGATCGATTATGCAAAAGCAAAACAATTATTGGAAAATTAGTATTATTTTTGTCTAAAATCTATTGCTATGAGCAGAATACATGAATTAGATGAAGTATTATTAACAGAGGAAAAGAAAACCGAGAAGAAGACCTTGGTTCTATTTAACGATGATGAAAATACTTTTGATTGGGTTATTCAATCATTGGTAGATGTTTGTAAGCACGATCAGGTTCAGGCTGAACAATGTTCTCTTATCGTTCACAATAACGGAAAATGTGATGTTAAGTATGGGGAAATGAATAAGTTAGAGCCAATGGCACACACTTTGCTGGATAGAGGGTTAACAGTAGAGATACATTAAAATATACGCTATGAAACAGAAACTAATCGCGCTTGCCTTTGTGGGGCTATTTTTATTTAGTTGCACGAAGGTTCCAATTACTGGACGTAAGCAATTAAAGCTATTTCCGGAAAGTCAAATGATTGCTATGAGCTTAACTTCTTACAGTGAGTTCCTAAATTCAAATCCTCCTGAGTCCAATGCGAATACAAATACGCAAATGGTGAAAAGGCTTGGGGAGAATATTTCTACTGCTGTTGAAACCTATCTAAACGACAATGGTCACTCCAAAAGAATTGAAGGTTTTCAATGGGAGTTTAATTATGTAGATGATCCAACCGTGAATGCTTGGGCAATGCCAGGAGGGAAAATTCTATTTTATCAAGGAATTATAGATGTTGCAGGCTCTGAAGACGCTCTAGCTGTGGTTATGGGGCATGAAGTAGCACATGCAATTGCATATCATGGAAATGAAAGAATGTCTAAAGGAATTTCAGCGCAATTAGGGCTTACTGCTTTAAATGTTGCTCTGTCTGAAAATCCAACTGCTACTAAACAAATATTTCTTCAAGCAGCTGGGGTTGGGACTCAGTTGGGAATGCTAAAATTCTCAAGAAACCATGAAACGGAAGCCGACAAAATGGGATTAATATTTATGGCTATGGCTGGATATGACCCAAGAGAAGCTCCAAAGTTTTGGGAAAGAATGGCTGCTCAAAGTCAAGGAGCACCGCCAGAGTTTTTAAGCACACATCCATCTCATGAAAGAAGGATTGCAGACTTGAATGCATTTATGCCAGAAGCTTTGAAATATTATAAGCCTAACTAAGTAAAAGAAATACTAAGCATTTGTGGAGTCGATGAGTTTAAGTTGTTGCTTAAGATCATCGACTTTTCTTTTGTTACGATCTATTTTTTCCTGAACCTCTTTCTTCAACTTTTCAGCCCCTTCGCTTTTTCCAAAGAAACCTAGGTTATTCTCAAATTGAATAATATCCGTTTTAAGTCTGGAAATTTTATCTCTAATAATATTTCTTTCCTTTCTAAGTAAAGCATCAGCATTTGGTGCTTCCTTCAAGACATCCAGTTTATTGATATAGAGCTGCTTGGATTTCTCTGCCTTTTCTAGTTTTAAGGCATTATATTTTTCGTCTAGAGCTCCTGAAAATGCCTTATGTACAGCGTTTTTCTCTTTAAAAGGAACAAAGCCAATCTCCTTATATTCCTTAGAAAATTCTTTAAGTGCAACCAGGTCAGCCTGTGTGTTGCCAGTGGGTTGAAACGATTTTACTCTATCGATCAGACCATTTTTTAGTTTAAGATTTTCACCTTCTCTTTCCTCTCTTCCGGCAAAAAATTCCTTCTTCTTATTAAAGTAGAAATCGCAATGGCCTCTGAATTTTTTCCAAAGCGTATTCTCAACTTTCGGAGAAGCAGGTCCTATTTTTTTCCATTCTTCCTGCAGTTTAATAAATTCATTAGTAGTCTCCTTCCAGTCAGTACTATCCTTCAGAAATTCAGCTTGGTTAATAATCGCTTCTTTTGCAATTTCATTTGCATCATTGTTCTTTTTTAAATCTGCGTAGAAGCTCTTTTTCTTATTGAAGAAAGTATCGCATTGTCCTCTGAATTCCTGCCACAGAGAGTCGTTTTCCGCTTTAGAAGCAAAACCTATAGTCTTCCATTCCGCTTGAATGGCTTTTATTTCTTCTGTTTTTGATTGCCAATTTTTATGCTTTGAAGTTTCGTCACCATTGATCGCAACAAGCTTATCAATCAAAACCTTCTTAGCTAAAGAATTTTTCTCCTGATTAATTTTTAAATTCTCATAATGAGCATTAATTCTATCAAAAATACTTCGTGCAACTGCCCAAAACTCTTCTCTTATAATTTCCCAGTCATTGGGAAAAGTAGGACCTACTTCATCCCACTCAGAAAGAATAGGTTTAATGCCTTCATTTAATTTATTAATGGATTTTTCTTCGCTTAGAACCTTAATCTTTTCAATAACACGTTTCTTTTTAGACAAATTGATTTTTTTGTCATTGTCAGCAAGCTCCTTGTAAATATTGATATTATAAAAGAAATTTTCTCGGAGTCTACTATATTCGCTTTGAACACGTGAATATTGCTCTTGCTCTACCGGACCACATTGGGTCCATTTTTCTTGAATTTCCTTGAAGGAATTAAATGCCTTCCCAATGTTTTCTTCACCTTGAATAATGCTTCTTAGCTCTTCAATAAGTTCTTCTCTTTCCTTTAAATTTTTCTCGTACTCTGCCTTTCTTTTTTCAGTCTCTTCCTTATGAATTTTGCTGATGTAAGATTTTTCTAGTTCAAGAAATAGGAAATCATTCTCTTCCATTTTAAAGACGAAATCATCTTCACTTCCGCCTTCATGGACATGAATTACCAGGTCAGACTCTTTTTCTTTTTCTAAGATTTCTTTGTAACTGCCGATAAGTGCTTCGGCTTCAGTAGATTTTTCGCTGATGTTCTCTAAAATGAGTAACTCAGTAAGTTCTGCGATTATTTCAAGTTTCATAATTAGTGTTTAGTATGTGCTATACTAATGTCCGATGCTCATTCTATAACTATTCTTTTGGTATAGAGCTGTTCTCCATCGGATAGTCGTGCAAAATAAATTCCTTTAGTTAAATGTTTTATATTGATTTCTAACGAATTTTCGACAAATTGGTTATCACTCAACACAATATTTCCCAAAGAACTAAAAATTTCAATGCTTTGAATTTTTTTGTTGTTTTTTAATCGAAAATTAACAATGCCGTTACTAGGATTGGGGTAAGCAATTAGCAAATCGCTATTTAGAAGAGAAAAGCCAGAATAATCAGTTGGAGCTAATCCTCCACTAGAGACAGTGAAAGTGTCAAATGCCGACCATGGACTCGCTACAATTGGGTTGACCGAACAGCCACAAACAACTTGCCATTCGTAAACTTGATTATTCTGCAATAAATTAAGTGAAACAGAATAACTACTTTGTTCAAACCCGAAAAAAACAGGAGTAGAAGAGAATGAATTTGTACCTACTATCCTTCCTCTTATTTTGCATGCAATAGAATTGGGCATTGGATCCCAATGTAAAGAAACAGTATTACTAAGCACCTCAGAAGACAAGTTTTGTGGAGCTTGAAGATTTCCTAAAACATTCAATTCAAGTTGTTCAGTATGCGATACAATATCATCAGAGAAAGTAATATCAACAATATAGTTTCCAGGGCTTAGCGCTGAGATATTTCCAATGGTCAAAATACTTACTTCACCCTCAACTTGATTTTCAATACTTAGTTCGGATGTTGCGTCAACTGGCAAACCAGAGATACTTATGTCAATAGGACCGTTTAATCCTTTTCTTACATTTAGAGCATAGGATATATCCAATCCAGGACAAGGGTTACTGATTTCTTCTATCTCAGCTATAACTGGACGAACAATAAATAAACCATTGGTAATGTCGCTAATCACCACATTTCTACTCTGAAAAAATGGATAATTGCTCCAGGTACCATTAAAGCTGGTAGAATTATTTGCATCGTAGGTATCAAAATATGCTACCTCATTTAGTTGCCCCTGTGCCACATTATCAAGACTAAGAATTCTTAAACCCGCAGTGTAATTAGATTGATAAACCCAGTCATCTTCAACATATTGATTATGGTCAATAACAGATAAATCCGAGACATGGGTTCCTATTAAAATCGGATTGTCTAAATCCTGTACATCCCAAATTAGGGTTGTAGTATTTAATCCCAATTGAAGTTCATTTAATTCATCTCCCAGAATAAAATATTTATGATCTTCCGTTAACCAACCTTGATGAGTATATTTCACATCAGCATAACTCTTCTTCGAAATCTCATACATGTCGGTCTTATCGCTAACATCAACTATGGTCAAGGTATTTTCATTACAAGCAAAAGCTACTTCAGCATTGACATAATCTTGATCTGGACCTATATAATTAACAACATGAGCGTCATGCGTATAACCATCATCACTAAAACCACCAGCTAGAGTAGGGCTTAGGGGAGAAGAGATATCAATAGCATGTAACCCACCGCTAAAATTTGCTCCAACACCGTAAGCAAAACCGCTTTCCTCATTAATAACAATATTATGAGAATCACCTAGATCAGTATAAAGTGCAGAATTAGAAAAAGTCTGATAACCAGAAGGACTATTTAAAAGTTGAGTTAAATCAAATACCTGCATTCCATGATTGGCAGCTTCACTTCCAATAAATGCATAGTTGTTGTAAACCTTTATATCCCTCCAGGTTGAGTTGGAAGTTTGTGTGGGCAGTTTACCAACTACAACTGGGTTCAAAGGATCTGTTATTTCAACAAATGCTGTTCCTGTTCTCATCCCAACCAAGGCAAACTCTCTTCCTGAATTTGAATCTGTCCAACCCCAAATATCATTCAATTCAGTACTGCTACCTCCATTTAAATCTGCCGTGCTAATCTGGCTTAATAGATGAGTATTCTGACACGGATAATCACCAGCAAGATTATTTTCACAAAGTACTTGAGAAATGTAAGTATTGGAAAAAATTAAAAAAATGAAGAAGACTAGGGTTCTCATAAGCTCAGTATTAGGCATTAAAGATACCAAAGAAAGTCGCAAATAACACTATTTGCAGCTTATACATTGCATAGGAGCTTTCATTGAAAAACCTCAATTAAAAATATTTTACAAGAATATTATTCGCAGTTACTTGCTAAATTAGCTAGACCTTTTTCATAAGAATCTTCAACGGATCCTTTCATTATCATATTCATAGCTCTTGTCATAAAAGAAGATTCAGCACCATCCATATCCCAGGTAACTTTGGTTCCACTGCCTTCAGGTTCAAGGGTGAAAGAAGCGTAATTCATTCCTCCAAATCCAAAAAATAAAGCAGTCTTTACTTTCTTATTTGAGATACTCTCAACTATTTCTGAAGTACCTGTTCCCACTTTTGAATTCTCAGATGACCAAGAATATTTGGCCCCAAGACCAGCCGTATTTTCCGATTGAAATTCAATTTTCATATTAGGATCTATCATGTGCCATGGTGACCATTCATTCCAATTATCAAAGTCGTTTACCTGCTCAAATATTTTATCCGGTGAACAATTAATAAACCTTGTTTTTTCTACAATCAGTTTGGAAGGACTTGACAAACAAAGCACCACCCAGCCTAAAACCAAAAAGATAACGATTCCTAAAATGATTTTAATAATTTTCATAATTGCTTTATTGATGTAAATGAATGTATTAATTATTCTAGAATAATTAAAATTAAGCACTAAATTTGAGAATCACATGAGCTGTTAATAATCTGTATATCAGTAGTATATGGCTATATTATGGCTTTTGGCACAGTTTTTACACTACCTAGATAAATTTTGAAAACATGAAAAGAATTATTACATATTCACTTTGTTTGTTGTTAGTAGCATTTACGACATCTTGTAGCAAGAGCGTAATGGGTAAAAAAGTTAAAGAACCTTTTTCAAGTTCAAAATATGAGTCTAATAATAAATATTTCAGAGCAGTTGGTAAGGGTGTAAGTAAGAAAGATAATATAGCAAAAAGTAAAGCAGATATTGAAGCAAAACGAATTCTTGCAGCTCAAGTTTCTACAAATGTTAAGTCTGTTGCAGATCAATATTTATCGGATACTTCAAATGAAGTTGGTTCTGAGGTAGGAGATAAATTTCAAAGTTTAGTTAGGGAAGTGATGAATACTTCTATCGCAGATTTGAGAATAATTGGTACTGAAAAATTTCATAATGGTTCAGAATATTCCGTTTTCGTTGCTTACGAGATTAAGAAGAAAGCAATGTTCAAATTCATAAAGAAACAAGCTAAAAGCAATGCTAAATTAAATGACAAAGAGCAAGATCTTTTGGATAGAATTATGGATAGAGAAATAGAAAGACTAGAAAAGCTAGATGAACTAGAAGACTAGAATTTCAAAAAAAGCTGGTTCATCTGAGTGTTTGTGAAGTTGGTCTATTTAGACATTCAATATTCCATTTATTTATATATTTATAAAAAATACTCAACCAAACTCGAACTATGATTAACACCAATTGTAATGATAGTAGAGAAAAATACAAAACTAGTTTCTAACAGAAGAAGAACAATCTTAGATAAGATGATTCAGGAAATTATTGAAAGAGATAATGAAGCTGAAATTCAAGTTAAAGCTAAAAGTATCAAAGATTATATCTTGAGGAACCGAGACCTATAATTACTTTACAGGTCTGTTGGGCCTAACAATAATTTCACTTATCAATACTTCATCTGGAGCTTGAATACTCCAAACAATTTGTTTGGCAACCTCATTAGGATTTAATGAGTTCCTAAAATATTCCTTGTACTGTTGCAGTAATTCTTCATTTGTTGTCTGGTCAATAAATTCTGTATTTACAGCTCCTGGAGAAATACTGGTAACCCTTATTTTATCTCCTAACTCCATTCTCAATCCCTTCGAAAAAGCCATTAAGGCATGTTTAGTTGCACAGTATACCACATTGTTAGGAAAGACATTATGAGAGGCTACCGAAGTAATATTAATAATTTGCCCATTGCTTTTAATTAGTTCAGGTAAGCAGGCATGACACATATTAAATGCACCCGTAATATTTACATCTATCATTGTTTTCCAATCTTGGAAGTTACTTTCAATGATAGGATCAAAATATCCAACACCGGAATTATTGATTAAAACATCAATTCCACCCATCTTTTCTTCAGCTTCTTTCACAGCTTTAGCTATCAAATCACTTTTGCTGACATCGCAAACGGAATAAGAAAGCCTATCGCTTTCTTGAGTTAAGGATTTCATTTTTTCCTCATTCCTGCTTATGATATGCACTTGATAATTATTCTCTTTCAGAAGATTAAAAGTGGATAGTCCGATTCCACTTGTTGCGCCAGTTAATATGATTTTTTTCATAGCGCCAAATGTAAAAGAAATAGATTGTTATAAAATAAAGAAGAGCCCTCGAGAGGGCTCTTCACCAAACCATGAGACATGATTTGGACACACACACCAATTGTTACCTGTTTCGCTAACACTCATTTAGACGAGGTCAACTTAAACAAGTCACATTTTTAAATATTTTCTCAAATTTAATTTCATAAACGTCTGTAAACCAGAACTAAAAAAGATAGTTTACAATGAAGTTTTACTGTGCATACATAATAAACTATATTGCGAATTAAATCAAATTATTTATATTTTTGACAAAATTTTAAGATAAAATGGGACATCATTCAGAACCAGAACAAAATGAAATTGCAGGGCCGGTAACTTTTGCATTGATGATATTGTTAATTGTAATATTTATCATCTATTTCTGGGCTAAATAGTCTAATTTACATACTCCTTTTTCAGAACTATAGAAAACCGTTGATTCTCTAAAGCCAGGTACCCTTGATCGTAACAAAAAAAGTATACTTTTCCTAACTTTGTAGTATAAGTGTTGGTGAAATAGTTAAAATCAAAACCCTTCGAAAGCAGCTTGTCTTTTGTAACTACAGTTTTTTCTCCCCTATTTAAATTTGATAAAATTTTTCTATTCTTACTTAAAATGCGATTGATTTTTCGCATGTAATTATTTAGATCTCGATGTTCCTTATTATTATATGAATTTCTGCAGGCATCATCACAGAATTTTTTGTCCGCTCTCCCATAAATAGATTTTCCGCAATCAAGACAGGTCTTTTCCATTGGCTTTTTCTCAAAACTAATAAATTTGAATTAATCCGTTTATCCTAAAAATGCCCCATTAATGAAGAAGACAATTCTTTTGACTATTCAAATTCCTACATTCAAATAAATCAAAATTAAAAGAATGAATGCACACGAAATAGATCATAGAATTATTGGCGAAGAAATGCAATGTGTTGAGATAACTTTGGACCCGCAGGAAATTGTTATTGCAGAAGCAGGTAGTCTTATGTACATGGATGATAATATAGAAATGCAAACCATTTTTGGTGATGGAACCGAAAGTGAAAAAGGATTTTTTGGGAAAGTACTTTCAGCCGGTAAAAGAGTGATTACTGGTGAGAGCCTTTTTATGACCGCATATGCGAATAGAGGAAATGAAAGAAAGACTGTTTCTTTTGCCTCTCCTTATCCCGGTAAAATAATTCCTTTAGATCTAAGTGAGTTTAATGGAAAAGTCATTTGCCAAAAAGATGCGTTCTTATGTGCTGCTAAAGGAGTATCTGTTGGAATAGAATTTCAGAAAAGATTGGGTAGTGGTTTTTTTGGAGGTGAAGGATTCATAATGCAAAAATTGGAAGGTGATGGAATGGCCTATGTGCATGCCGGAGGTACAATTGTTAAAAGGAGTTTGCAAGCAGGAGAGTCTTTAAGAGTGGATACCGGATGTCTGGTTGCCTTTACTCAGAACGTTGATTACGACATTAAATTTGTTGGAGGAATAAAGAACACTATTTTCGGTGGAGAAGGTTTATTCTTTGCCAGTTTAACAGGCCCTGGAGATGTTTGGATTCAGTCATTACCTTTTTCAAGATTGGCAAATAAAATTATACAAGCAGCACCAAGTGCAGGAGGTAAAAGAAAAGGAGAAGGAAGTATTTTAGGTGGTATTGGAGATCTGTTAGATGGAGACAATAGGTTCTGACGCAATTGTAAAACTTGACTTTCTCTAAAGTTCGATGTTGAAAAAAACGATTAGGAACTTATTTTTTTTGGTGACCTTTCCTGTTCTTTGCATCATAATTAATAATATTTATAGTTAACTAATAATTTTATTATGGGTAAAAAAGCAGAACTTATAGAAATGTATAAGTCAGAAATGAAAGGAAAGATGGGAATGAAAACCATTGATAACAAAATGTTTGAAAACGTTGTTACCGCTTGCGGTCCTTCAATTTACAACAGAGACGCTTGCAAAGTAGCAGCTGGTGACAAAGAAGAAATGAAGAGAATCAAAAAGAACTTCATTGCTAAAAAATTAGGTGTAACAGACGAAGCGAAAGCTGACAAGGCTATAGAAGGTGCTGTTGCAACTATGGGTAAATCAAATAGAAATAAGTATAGAGCTATATTCTATTACCTAGTAACCAAAGAACTTAAAAAATCATCTGTATTTAAATAATTCAGATTAATTTTTAAAAGGTTATTTTTGAGCTGCTTCCATTGGAAGCGGCTTTTTTATTTTATTATGGCAGAAACAGAAAAATTTAAAGAGCATATTGTCAAAGGCAATACGTTCAAGAAAGACTCTATTATTTTAGGTGGAGCAATGTTAGATGGAGAATGCATTTCAGATGCGTTTGTAAAAGTTCCATTAAAAACCATTAACAGACATGGTCTTATCGCTGGTGCTACAGGAACAGGTAAAACCAAATCTCTTCAAGTAATTTCTGAACAGCTTTCCTTAAAAGGAGTGCCTGTTTTATTAATGGACCTTAAAGGTGATCTCAGTGGATTAGCTGCACCAGGAGCAATGAACGATCATATCAAATGGAGACATGGAGCAATTGGAATACCTTACAAGGAGGAAAGTATGCCAGTTGAGTTAATGACCATTTCAGATGAAAAAGGAGTGCGTCTAAGAGCAACCATTTCTGAATTTGGTCCAGTCCTTTTTTCAAAGATTCTAGAACTTAACGATACGCAGCAAAGCATCATTGCGATCATCTTCAAATATTGCGATGACAATAGAATGCCTCTTTTGGATTTAAAAGATCTTAAAAAGGTTTTGCAATACGCTACTCAAGAAGGAAAAGAAAGTCTTGAAAGTGAATATGGTAGAATCTCGCCTGCTTCGGTAAACACAATTATTCGAAAAATAATAGAACTGGAGCAACAAGGAGCGGAGAAATTCTTTGGTGAAAAGTCCTTTGAGGTGGAAGACCTTTTAAGAAAAGAAGATGGAAATGGTGTCATTAATATTATTCGATTAACAGATATTCAAGACAAGCCAAAACTCTTTTCAACATTTATGTTGAGCTTGCTTTCAGAAGTCTATAACACCTTTGAAGAACAAGGAGATTCCGATGCGCCCAAGTTGGCTATTTTTATTGATGAGGCTCATTTGATTTTCAATAATGCTTCTAAGGCCTTGTTAAGTCAGATTGAAGCGATAGTGAAGCTCATTCGATCCAAGGGGGTCGGTTTGTTCTTTATTACCCAGAATCCAACTGATGTTCCAGACGCAGTGTTAAGTCAATTGGGATTAAAGGTGCAACATGCCTTAAGAGCTTTCACAGCTAAAGACAGAAAGGCTATAAAACAAACTGCAGAAAACTATCCAATATCTGAGTACTATAATACTGCTGATGTATTGACTTCTTTGGGAATCGGTGAGGCTCTGGTTACTGCTTTAAATGAAAAAGGAATTCCAACGCCATTGGCGGCTACTTTAATGAGAGCTCCAAAAACGAGAATGGATGTTCTTTCTCAAAAAGAAATTTCTCAATTAGTAAAAGCTTCCGATTTGGTAAGAATATACAATGAGGAAGTAGACCGGGAAAGTGCTTATGAAATACTTGGTGGTAAGATTGAAAAAGCCTCAGAAAAAGAAAACCAAAAACAAGTTGCCAAGGAAAGAAAGAAGGCAGAAAAAGCAGTGAAGAAAGAGAAAGAAGAACCCTCAATGTTCGAGTCCTTATCAAAAAATACAATGGTACGGCAATTGGGTAGAACTATAATGAGAGAACTTACAAGAGGTTTGTTGGGTGGTCTCGGTAGAAGAAGATAATCATAAAATTTTGTTAAACATTAAACTAAGATAAATGGCAATTTTAAAAGTAATAGAAGTGCTTTCAAATTCAAATACGAGTTGGGAAGACGCAACGCGAAAAGCAGTGAAGCAAGCATCAAAAACAGTAAGAGATATTGTTTCTGTTTATGTACAAGAACAAAGTACAACAGTTAAAGATGGAGAGGTTGATGAGTTTAGAGTAAATGTTAAAATAACCTTTAAAGTAACTGACTAGTTTTTCAAATTATTAAAAAAGGCCACTTGTAAAAAAGAGGCCTTTAATTTTTTTCTATGAAATTATCTGAAATTAATACCAGAGCAGCTGAGGGGCTGGAGAAAAGTGCGATTAAAAAAGAGACGAGGAAAATTCTTGAGCGAATTCATTTAAGGCAAAAGTTGTTTCAAGCTTCGAAAACGAATGCACTTCTAGTCATACTTCAAGGAATGGATGCTTCCGGAAAAGATGGAACCGTTAGAGGAGTTTTCTCTGGAATATTTCCCGGAGGAATAGATGTCTATAGTTTTAAGAAGCCCACCGATTTAGAGTTTGCACATGACTATTTATGGAGGTGTCATGCCCAAGCTCCAAAGAAGGGAATGATAAAAGTATTTAACCGTTCTCACTACGAAGATATCTTAGTGCCATCAGTTTATGGATATGTTTCTCCAGAGAAAATTGAAGAGCGTTACGAGCAAATCAACAATTTTGAAAAGCACTTAGAACAAAACGGAACAAAGATTTTAAAGATTTATCTGCACATTTCAAAAGACAAACAATTAGAGCGTTTAAATGAGCGAATTGAGATAAAGGAGAAGAACTGGAAACACAATGACGGAGATTGGGAAACAAGAGACAATTGGGATAAGTTCATGGAAACTTATGAGAAGATTTTTGAAAGATGCAATAACGTGCCTTGGCACATAGTAGGTTCAGATCAAAACTGGCACAAGGTTTATCAAATAGCTAAAAGGGTGGAAGAAGCGTTGAATGGAATGGATTTAAAGTGGCCAAAATTAGACACAGAGAGATTTAGAAAATGAGAAGCAAGTTTTTAATTTTTTCTGTTTTATTGGTTCTGGCTTTACTTATTCTAAGCTACTTTTTTCCTAAAGTGATTTGGTCTTTTATTATTGTAGGACCTTTGGTTTTACTGGGTTGGAGAGATGCCTTCCAAACTCGACATGCCATCTTGAGGAACTATCCAATCTTAGGTCATTTTCGATATCTTTTTGAAAGTATACGACCTGAGATTATGCAGTATTTTGTAGAGACAGATACTGAGGGAAGACCTATAAATAGAATCATTCGTTCTATGGTCTATAGAAGAGCAAAGAACATTTCAGATACCAATGCATTTGGTACACAACTGAACGTTGGAGAAGTAGGTTATGAATGGATAAATCATTCCATATATGCCAAAGATGCACATCAACTGGACCAAGATCCAAAAGTGAGAATAGGAGGGAAGGATTGTTCTCAGCCCTATCACGCAAGCTTATTAAATGTTTCCGCCATGAGTTTTGGTTCCCTGAGTAATAGAGCTATTATGGCGTTAAATAAGGGAGCAAAAAAAGGAGGCTTCTTTCATAATACTGGAGAAGGTGGAGTTAGCCCATATCATCTGAAATATGGAGGAGACTTAGTTTGGCAAATAGGAACAGGTTATTTTGGAGCCAGAGCAAAGGATGGAAACTTTGACCCAGATAGATATAAAGAAACAGTAAGTCATGAATCAGTAAAAATGGTTGAGCTGAAGCTTTCTCAAGGAGCAAAGCCTGGTCACGGAGGAATTTTACCAGCCACTAAGAACACAGAAGAAATTGCGAAAATTAGAGGAGTAGAACCATATACTACCGTTGCTTCACCACCTTATCATAAAGCATTTAATTCACCAGGAGGTATGATGAAATTCATCAAACAACTTCGTGATCTTTCAGGAGGAAAACCAATTGGCTTTAAGTTATGTGTGGGAAGAAAAGAAGAATTCGTTGACATCTGCAAAGCCATGTTGACCACCGGAATAAAACCAGATTTTATTGCTGTAGATGGGGGAGAAGGAGGTACTGGTGCAGCTCCAGTTGAATTCTCTGATTCAGTGGGAATGCCACTAAATGAAGGTCTTACATTTGTATACAATACTTTAGTAGAACATGGATTAAAAGAAGAAATCATTATTATAGCGTCCGGTAAAATGACATCTGGTTTTCACATGGCAGGAGCATTGGCTCTTGGCGCAGATGTGTGTAATTCTGCCAGAGCAATGATGTTGGCATTGGGTTGCATACAGGCATTGCAATGCAATAAGAATACCTGTCCTACTGGGGTTGCAACTCAAGATAAAGCCTTAATAAAAGGTTTGGATGTAGAGGACAAAGGAGATAGGGTTTATCATTATCACCAACGCACCATTGAAAGCCTTATTGAAATAGCAGCAGCAGCTGGTTATGAGCACCCCAATCAGATTACAAGAAGCTGCATCAACAGAAGAGTAAGCCCCAATCAAGTGATGACATTTGAGCAAATTTATCCCTCCATTAAAAATTGAAAAATCTAATGAGAAATATTATCACACTTTCACTATTATCATTATTCTCCTGTGGCAAATCACTTCCTGCGCAGGTTTCTGTGGATGATCCCGCCTACAATAAAATGCTAAGTTCTTTGTTGAGTCATAGTGTACCTGAAATTAAAGTAGAGCAAACAAAATCTGATTATGTTTTTTTGGATGCCAGAGCTAAAAAGGAATACAACTTAAGTTCAATACCCCATTCCAAATGGGTCGGATATGATAATTTTAATATGAGCAGAGTTAAGGACATTAACAAAAGCGATACTATAGTTGTTTACTGCTCAGTGGGATACAGAAGTGAAAAAATCTCGGAGAAATTAATTAAAGAGGGATATACCCATGTTTACAATTTGTATGGTGGAATTTTTGAATGGGTAAATCAAGGAAAGGGAGTCGTAAATAAGGAAGGGGAAACCAAAAAAATACACGGTTACAACAAAAGTTGGAGTAAATGGTTAAAGAAAGGTGAGATAGAATATTAATGAGTTACGGAGAAGTCATAAAAAACGCTTATCAAGGGTATGCAGACTATTTGTGGAACGAAATAACCTTTCAGGTTAGTCCTTGGTATACCAATTATTTTTGGTGGTTAGTGGCTTTGAGTCTGTTTGTTTGGGGACTTGAAATGCTTTTCCCCTGGAGAAAGAATCAATCCATTTTCAGAAAGGACTTTTGGTTGGATACCTTTTACATGTTTTTCAATTTCTTCATTTTTAAATTGGTATTTTATTCTGCATTAGCAGCTATTACTTCCCGCACATTTAGCGATGTTCTGGGCGCAAATATTGAATTACTCGGCCTTCTGGATTTGAGATCGCTTCCTTTTTGGTTACAGATATTGATATTCTTTGTAGCAATGGATTTTGTGCAATGGATTGTACATAACCTTCTTCATAAAGTGCCTTTCTTTTGGCAATTTCACAAAGTACATCATTCCGTCAAAGAAATGGGCTTTGCTGCTCACCTTCGTTACCACTGGATGGAGACCATATTCTACGAACCAGCAAAATACTTAATGCTACTTTTTATTGGAGGCTTTGAACCCTCAAGTGTTTTTGTGGTCTACTATTTTAATATTGCCATTGGTCATTTAAATCATGCAAATATTGGTTGGGATTATGGGCCATTAAAATACATTTTGAACAACCCTAAGATGCATATCTGGCATCATTCAAAGGAATTGCCAAAAGGTAGACATGGAGTAAATTTTGGCTTAAGCCTGAGCATTTGGGATTATATTTTTAGAACAGCCTACATTCCAAAAGATGGAAGAGACATAGAATTAGGCTTCGATGGAGAAGAAGATTTTCCAAAAGGATTTGGTGGACAGGTGAGTTATCCTTTGTCTAAATAATGCTTTTAAAACCTATTTTATAATAAGTGTCTATGACACCAACCCTAAACATACAAGTCTATTCCCACCCAGAATAACCACCATCTAAGTCATAAATTTCCTTAAACCCGGCTTCAGACAGCACTTCAGCCGCTTTTCCACTTCTGCCTCCTGATTGGCAAAAAATATACAAGGCTTCATCTTTCTTATAATCTTTAAAGCCTTTCAAAAAATTTTCCCCTTTGTAATTGATGTTAACCGCATATTTTATGGTTCCTTGTGAATATTCTTCTGGAGTGCGAACATCAATTAAATTCACAATCTTTCCGCTAATAGCAGTTTTAAAGGCGGTACTATCAAGAACTTTCACGCTGGGATTTTGCGGAGAGGAACACGACAAAAAGAAGAATAGAATAAAGACAATAGACAAAAATTTCATTTATATTTTTTTAATTAATACTTCTTGCTCAAATTTGATCAATGTTTAAAGGAACAAAACTATACAGTATTTTCAAAAACAGATGTCCTCGTTGTCACATAGGTAAATTCTGGCAAGCCAATAACGTTTTCACCAATATTCTTAATGGAGGAAAGATGGATACACACTGTTCCAATTGCAGTTTAAAGTTTGAAAAAGAAGTGGGCTTTTGGTACGGAGCAATGTATGTTTCTTATGGCCTTGGAGTAGCCATATTTGTTGCAGGCTGGATAGGAACCTCTGTCCTTTTACCTATTTGGTATGGAGATGATTATCCATTGTTCTTGCAAATAGGAATTGTTGTAGCGATGATTGTTTTATTCTTTCCTTTTAACTGGTGGCTATCCAGATTAATCTGGATCAATCTTTTTGTTAAGTTCCAAAAAAAAGAGCCGAGCTAAGAACTCGACTCCTTTGATATGTAATCCTTGCAGGGATTAGTAACGTAGAATATTGTTTAAGCTATTTCTTTCCTGAATAATTTCATCTTCATCTTTTTCATTGTCCTCTTCGTCTAAAGTCAGCACGCTATAATGTAACCAGGCATTCTCTTGTGCATCAATGGTTCTGAAAGAAACTTTGCTCTTATCATTAAACTGATATTCTTTTAGTTTAGTATGCTTATTTAATTTTTTTGTCTTTATGTCGCTCTCGCCCGTTTCAATAGCCTTTAGAACATCCATTGGACTGACATCTCCTTGTTCTTCAAGCTCTCCGCTGGCAATGGCTTCCGTAACTACTGAAGTAATGAGCTTATTCCATAGGTCATTTAATAAAGCCTCATTATTAAATAGTTCTACCGCATATAGCTCACCGTTAATCGCGTAGGCAAAACCAACTTCATCTTCACTAAGGTCAATCAGGTCTAAAAAATCCTTTTTAAGTTCATCAACCTGACTTTGAAGCAAAGTGTCTTCCAGAGCTTTCTGCAGGCTGGTAGGAGAGTCCTCATAACGCACATCATAATCTGAACCTATTTTTGAAGATAAGCCAACATTTAGCCTTGTATTATTCTGTTCGACCTTATTCCAAACTCTACCTTGGTTTTTTCTATAACGTGCAGCTACTTTTAAATCCTTAGATGTTAGACAATAATTAGCAGCGGCAAAAGTTCCTACATTTTCATCTCCTCTTTTGGCCCATCTTCCAGACTCCACGCAAAAACTCGCAAGATCTTGTCTTCTAGTATTCGGACCCACAATTACGTCATCCTGTATGGTTCTATCTTGCTTTCCACCTTCCACAATATCACCGCTATTCACATAAATAAAATAATCTGATTTATTGGAAATGGAAAGCTCATTTACATTGGAAGTTTCATGCACAACCACATATCCCTTTTCCATGGCATCTGCTAAACTCACATATTCTTTATGTCCCAATTGTTCTTTTCCTTCAACTAGAAAAAGTTCTAGGTTTCCAATCTTTTTGCTGTGATTGATGTGAAAATCACCTAAGCTGGCCGGACCTTGATCTTTATTCTCAAGACTCAGTTGGGCTGTAGCCTTGCTAGGAGAATCTTCAGTGGGTTTTATTATGGGTAAATCGGTGAATAGGAGAGTGCCTCCAGTAATTAAAAGCAATAAAATGGCAATTGCTATGGTTCTATTCTTCATGATGGTTTTGTATTAATGTAATGAAACAACGTACCTAAGTACATCATTTATTGCAAAACGTTCAAAGGAAAAGTGTTAAAATCAGCCAATTGGCATTTTCCATTCAACAGAATTCATAGTCTATTTAAAGAAAAGACTGGAAAAATTAAAAGATATGGCATTAACCAGATTAAAAAAAAGGCTATTTTGGCACAAATTCAGTTCAAGGTATGGGTGATTTAGCAATGAATAAGAATGAATTCTACAAAACGGTGAGGAACAGGGTTAATGAGTATATGACCACCAAGAACATTTCTCGTTTTGGCAATGTAAACATGGTGTTAAAGACCATATTTATGTTCACAGTTTACTTTCTTCCCTACGCTCTTATGTTAGCAGGAGTAATTGAGAGCGCATGGGCTACCATGCTTTCTTATGCACTTATGGGCTTCGGAATGGCGGGAATAGGACTTTGTGTGATGCACGATGCCAATCACGGAAGCTATTCAAAGAATAAATCAATCAATAAACTTTTAGGACATGTGATTAGCCTCATTGGGGGACATGCTATTAATTGGAAGATTCAACATAATGTGCTTCACCATAGCTATACCAATGTGGAAGGTATGGATGAGGATATTGATATTGGAGGTATCATGCGCTTTAGTCCGAATCAAGAAAGAAAGGGAATTCATAGAATACAGCATATTTATGCATGGTTCCTTTATGGTTTGATGACTTTAATGTGGTGCACTACAAAGGATTTTTCAGGAGTATTGAAGTATCACAGAGAAGGATTATTGAAAGGTCAAAAAACAACATTGGGCAAGGAATTAACTGCAATATCTTTTCTTAAGTTGGTTTACTTTGCTTACATATTGGTTCTTCCGATGATATTTATTACCGGGCCTTGGTGGTATGCCCTAATAGGCTTTGTTATTATGCATTGGATTGCTGGATTTTCTTTATCAGCAATTTTTCAGCCAGCTCATGTTATGGAATCTTCTGATTTTCTAAATCCAGGAAAGGATGCTTTGAAAGAGAAAAAGAAAATAATTTCAGATTGGGCTATTCACCAGTTAAAAACGACCACGAACTTTGCAACGAAAAGCAGAATATTTACTTGGCTAGTTGGCGGTTTAAACTATCAAATAGAGCATCATTTATTCCCTAATATTTGCCATGTTCATTATTGGAAAATATCAAAAATAGTTAAAGAGACAGCTCAAGAATTTAATCTTCCTTATCATGTTCAGCCTACATTTCTTAAGGCTTTAATTGAACATGGTAGAATGTTAAAGATGTTAGGCAGAGCCTAAATTTGCATTACTCATATTTGGTAAACTTCTCCATCTTACAAATAAAATAAGTAAGACGAGGATAGCTAATGGCATTAGAATGCTTAGGTATTGTCCATAAAGGAAATGTGTAAACATTGCACCTACACAAATAAAACTTAGAACAATCCCCGCAATTCTTGCTGTAGAAGGAATGAATAATAATATTCCAAAGAGAACTTCAACCGTTCCAATAGCTATTCTTAACCAATTGGGTAAGTTAAAAGTGTCAAAACCCTCTTGAAATGCAGGTAAAAACTTGAGGCCACCAAAAATGATAAAATTCAGTCCTACTAATACTGCAATTATCCATGAAATAATCTTTGTTGTCTTAGTCATCTTAATTAAGGTTAAAAGAGCTTAATGAAATTAAAGCTGCAATAAATTCTTAGTTTAAGATAAGCTTTTTGAAGGAATTTTGATCCTCAGCAATAAAAATGATATGATAGATTCCTTGAGAATGGGAACTTAGGTCAATTTGAAGGTCATCGAAATTACCCGCCAAATCCTGCTGATAAATCAATTCTCCGATAGCATTAAGAACCCTTACCTGCTTTACCTTTTTAAGAGAAGATAAAGTGATTAAACCTGATGATGGGTTAGGATAAATGGTGGTATTAGATAAACCGGTCTCTTCAATAGAATTAGGCGCGATAACCATTATTATCCCAAACTGAGTTTGTGCATGATCACCCTGACTACACTCAAAACCATAGGTTCCGGCAATATCAAAAACAAACTCAAAAACCCAGCCTTGAGAAGGATCCCCACTATAAAAGCCTACAGGGTTACCAGGGTAAGTATCTAAACTACCATCAACATTATGTGTGCCTTGAGTGTTTATCCATCTCACAGTATCTCCTTGATTTATGGTTAGAAACTGAGGACTGTAAAAAGGTGTAACCCCGCTACTTCCGCCACCGCCAGCAATGACTTCATGCGATACCTGAGCCTCATTTTCAATACTTAAGAAAAGGATGAATATGATTAAAAGAGATCTCAATTTTTAATAAACCTTTTTACACCTTTGAATTCTCCAGAATGAACAATTATAAAGTAAATGCCAGTTTCCAGTTCAGATACATCCAATGAATATGAACCGTTAAAGTCTATAGGGTTTTCCTGCTTTTGAACAGTTCTGGAAACATCTAGAACTTCAATTTTTTCTATTTGAGTTTTAGTAAGAATGTTTACTTCAGATTCTACGGGATTTGGATAAATAAAGAAATCAATGAGGGTATTCTCTTCAATTCCATCGATGATATCTACCACTGTTATAGTGCCGAATTGGGTATCACTATGATTAAATGCAGAACACTCAAAATCATAAGTGCCAGGAATCGTAAAAACATGCTCAAAAACCCATGGTGCATTTTGAGGAACACCACTTGTAAATCCCTCAGGATTAGAAGGAAATGTGGCTACTGTTCCGTCAACATTATGTTGTCCTTGAGTGTTGGTCCAACGAACGGTATCACCCACCTGAATGGTAAAGAATTGAGGAACATACTGAGGAGTTGGGTTTCCTGTTCCACCTCCAAATGCTTCAACTTCGTGCGAAGTTTGAGCGGATAACAAACCAAGGCCTAAACAAAACAGTAGGGTACAAAATCTCTTCATTCTTTTCATAGGGCTAAATATAAATTCTTTGTCGCAAAATACACTTTCACATAAAAAAAGCTTTAAAAAGAAATTTCCTATAACTATGATTCTCAGTGAAACATTGAAACTATAGCACCCTGCTACTCGTAGAACAAACAAACTACTATTCTAGCTGATTAAAATAATTTACGAAAATGTCCACACTTAAAACGATCTATCTTTCCGTAGCTATCCTATTAGCTCCATTCATTACACTTGCTCAAGTAAACCAGAACTTTGATATAGATATTAAGACTGAAACGCACACTAGAAACTCCAGTTTTCATCAACTGGAAAGTAGTGATGAGCATGAAACTTATATAGGTTCATCAGAGGATTTACTGTTTATTTTTGGAAAGAATTTCTTCTCTTCCTATTTCGAGTATGACTTTATAGAAACATCTTTTGAAATTGAGGAGAAAGCCTCATATATAAAAGAAGAAAGCGATGTTTCTGTTATGGTCTATTCAGAAGGAGACAATGCAGATAACATTCCTCAGTTCAAAGGATTAGAAGTAGTTGAAAATACAGAACGAATTTTCCTTAAATGGAATACTTTTAATGATGCCAATGCTAAGGAGATCATTATTCAAAGATCGAGAGATGGAATGTTATGGATGAATTTGGAGAAAGTTCAACCAAAAGGAGATTATGATGAGCTGGTTGCCTACAACTTTGTAGATTATAATCCATTAGAGGGAATTTCCTTTTATCGATTAAAAATGATTGACTTTAAAGGTGGAAGCGTAATGTCAGACACTAAAGGAGTAAAGGTCAATAACAAAGGTTATGTAAGATGTTTTCCTAACCCAAGTTCTGGAGTTGTTTCATTCTTTATCAATTCCACTGAGGAAACATCCGGTACCTTAGAAGTAGTGAGTGCACAAGGCATAACAGTGCATAGCGAAAGAGTTACCGTTCCAGAAGGAAGTTTGGCTATTAAAAGAGATTTCCACAACTTGAAAAGTGGAATGTATATTATTAAGCTCAATTTTGATTCTGGCCTAAGTTTTACGCAGCAAGAGATATTTCAGGATTAAGTGGTTTCCATCACTAATTTGAAATTTAATGATTTAGTTAATTCAAATTGGTTTCAAGAGAGTACTGGCAGACTTTTGTGTAAATTCATTACTTTATATAAGGATTGCCTCTAAATAAAGTATCTTCCTAAATATATTAGGGCTACCTTTGCGGCTTAATTAAGAAAATTTGTCCAGTTTTAAGCAATTAGGCATTTCAAGCCCCATTTTAAAGGCCCTAGAGGACTTAGGTTTTGAAACTCCTTCCGAAATTCAAGAAAAATCCATTCCCTATTTGTTAGAAAATGATGTGGATATGGTAGGTCTGGCTCAAACAGGTACGGGTAAAACTGCTGCTTTTGGCATTCCCTTGCTGGACAAAATCAATACAAAATCCAAAAAAACACAGGCGCTTATCCTTTCACCTACCCGTGAACTGGGCCAGCAGATTACAGAACAATTGGATTTGTATGGTAAAAACTTAAAAGGACTTACAACATTGGCTGTTTATGGGGGAGCTCCAATAGATAGGCAATTAAGAGTACTTAAAAAAGGGGCTCAAATTGTGGTGGCAACACCCGGTAGATTGTTGGACTTGCTCAACAGAAAAGCGGCTAATCTAAGAGATATCGATTATTTGGTATTGGATGAAGCGGACGAGATGTTGAATATGGGCTTCAAAGAGGACATTGATAAGATACTTCAATATACCAATGAGAATAAATGCACTTGGTTGTTTTCTGCAACCATGCCCAATGACATTCGAAAGATTATTTCGGAGTATATGGATCCCGATGCATTTGAAGTAAGGGTAAATCCCAAATCGATGACCAATGAAAACATTGAGCATCAGTTTATCAGTATTAAAGGTAGAGATAAGACAGATCATTTCTTTCAATATCTTGAGGCACATGATGATATTAGAGCCATCGTATTCTGCAGAACCAAGGCAGGGTGTAATAGTTTAGCGGAAAAACTACTCAAAGAGAAATTTGATGCGGGGGCATTACATGGTGATTTGTCTCAAAATCAAAGAGACAAGGTGATGAAGCGCTTCAAGGACCATCAGCTTTCTATATTATGCGCTACAGATGTTGCTGCTCGAGGAATTGATGTGAATGATTTGAGCCATGTAATTCATTATAATATTCCAGAAAACCCTGAATACTATACACACAGAGCCGGAAGAACCGCTAGAGCAGGGAAAAAAGGTATTTCAATTTCCTTTGTCACAGGTTCTGATATGCGAAGGCTGAAGTATATTCAGCAAAAGGTGAAACTGAAATTTAAGGAAACTTCATTGCCTAAAAGTGAAGAATTGGCAAAGAAGAAAGTAATCAGGTGGGCACAGAAGATCTTAGATATAAGAATACCCAATAAATTTGATAAAGATCTATTGACTAAAGCTGATGAGCTATTGGTGGATGTGGATAGGGAAGAACTCCTCATGAAATTGATTTATAAGGAGGTAGAAACACTTTTAAATACGAGAGCAAGAGCTTCTAATCCATCCAGAGATAAGAGAAAGGGTAGTGAAAGGGATTATGAAAGAAAGGATAGTAGGAGAAAAGATTCCAGAAAATCAGACTCAAAATCGTACAAAGATAAGGAGGATGGAAATGTGCGTTTCTTTATGAATGCTGGTAAAGATGATGGTTTAGATAAAACAGATCTAGTTGAGTTTGTAATGGAAATGGCTCATCTTTCGAAGAGGGAGATAGATAATGTGCGTTTGAAAAAAACATCTTCTTATTTTGAGGTTCCTGCAGACAAGGCTAGGAAGCTTCCCGCATATTTTAAGGGAATAGAAATAGATGGGCGTGCCTTAAGGGTGAATAGAGATGAAGATCCTAATCCGAATAAGAAAAATGATACATCTAAAAAGTCCAAAAGAAAGGGATTTAGAGACTCATATAAATCGGATAGTAGAGGGAAAAAGAAAAAAAGAAAACGTTACTAAAACAATAAAAAGTCAATGAACCTTTGAATTAGTCAAATTAAATAGATATTTGATTGTCAATTGTTTATGCTTTTCATTTATACTAAATACTTATTAAATTTTTTCTATTTAAAAACCGATTCTCACTTAGAATCGGTTTTTATTTAAGAGTATTTCAATGTTATATTTTTCAATTGCATGGGATGATTATTCGTCCGCGGCTATTGCTTCAGAAACATTTATTACATGATCTCCAATCTTTTCTAGAGAAGCAAATAAATCGCTATAAATCAACCCACTTTGAATATTGTATTGAGCTTTTTCAGTATTAATTATGTGCTCCTTTCTTAATTTATCTCTCATAAGATTAACAGCATTCTCAAGCTCCCTGGCTTTATTTAAGGAAACAGATCGATATTCGGAATTCATATTGGACTCCATTTCCTCAAGAGATTTTTCTGTTGTCTTAAACATTTCAAATAAATTTTCTCTTTGTTGAGGCGTGAAGTATATTTTATTCTGATTTTTCCGATCTATTCCTATTGACATTTGATAACATATGTCTCCAATTCGTTCTAAATCGGTAATCATACTTAGAATTCCTCGGACTTGAATCGAACTCTCTGGTGATAAGGTACCTTCTGATACTTTTGTTAAATATCCAGCGATCTCCACTTCCATTCTATCCGTGATTTCCTCATACTTTTTAATCTTATTTTGAATTTTATTGTACTTCTTTTTATCTGTCTCGGTAAGCATGTTTCTCACGAAACCGTGTTGTTTTTTTACAATTTTCCCAAATTTAGCAACCTCTTTCTTAGCTTCCATAATAGATAACTCTGGTGTTCTAAGCAAGCCTCCTTTAATATATTCAAGATGGAATTCTTCATCTGCCTCTCCTCTTGATTTTACTGTTCTAATAGCCAAATTCACTAATTGTGGAACAAACCAAATTAAGATGAGAACATTTATAGCATTAAATGCGGTATGGAATAAGGCTATTCCATTTCCTGCCATATCCTTATTCAAAGGATCAAAATCTTCCCCGCCCCATAAACCAATTAGCCATCCAATTCCTTTCATGGCAAAAGGGAATATTAAGAGCATCCAAGTCACCCCAACTATGTTGAACATAGAGTGAATTCGGGCAGATCTTTTGGCATGCACATTGGCAATTAAAGATGCTATTTCAGCAGTAATTGTGGTTCCTATATTTTCTCCTAGAACCATTGCGCAACCTACTTCAAAAGGAATTATGCCTTTATCTACCATTGCTAATGTCAAAGCCATTGCTGCGGAAGAAGATTGAATAACAATAGTTACCAATGCTCCAAGAATCACGAACATTATCGGCCCAAACCAAACATCTTTATAATCGACAAAGAATTGAACGATTGCAGAGTTCTTGTCTAAATCTGGAACGGAATCTTTCAAAGCACTTAAACCAATAAATAGAATACAAAAACCAAATAATGCATTTGCCCAAGATTTTGCTTTTACATTCTTGAAAAATAGGAGAGGGCCAGCAAAAGCAAGAATAATAAATGCATAGCTAGAAATACTGACTTTGAAACCAAGGAGTAATACAAGCCAGGCTGTAATGGTTGTTCCGATGTTTGCTCCCATCATAACTCCTGCCGATTGTCTCAAGGTCATTAATCCCGCATTTACAAAACTTACGGTCATTACTGTGGTGACAGAAGAAGATTGAACTATAGAAGTAATTCCGAATCCTGTTAAAACTCCTTTAAATCTATTTGAAGTAATCGAACCAAGCATTCTTCTTAATCTGCTTCCTGCTGCTTGTTGCAGTCCTTCACTCATAATTTTCATACCAAAAATGAAGAAAGCAAGTGAACCTATTAATATCAAGAGCTTTATTATTCCCCAAGCTCTCTTGGTTTTGAACTTAACTTTGTCGCTGTACACTGCATTCTCTGGGTTAGAATCATTTGATATTCCAACATATAGCACATGCTTTTCATTCCCTTTCAAATCCTTTATCTCATAGGAGAGTTCATGCGGGTCTAGAGGCTCTGAATACATATATTCGGCACCGTTAGGTATGCCTTTTCCATCTTTTTTAGCAGCTTTAATTCGTTTTGCATTAATGTCTGTATTGTATCTAATAAAGACTTTCTTGTTTTTTAATTGTTCAAACGAATCATAATCCAAAGTCCAGAAAACCTTCACTTTTTCTGGGCCTTCTTTAGCATAAATATTCTTTAATAAATCCGCGCTCAGCTCAATATTTGACTGTGTTGTTGTCTTTATAGAATCCTGAGAATAGAAAGAATTATTAAATGAAAGAGTAAACAATAAGAGAAGTGTGAAGATTCTTTTCATCTTTGGTTGGTTTTATAATTATATTCCTAGTTCCATTTGTAATCTAAAGCGCAAATCATTTTCGGTTGATCCAATTACATCAATAATTGAAATATCGGACTGCAACTTTAAACGATGTCCATCAATATATCTTGATATACCAAATGTGTATTCTTTTGTATCTCTAAGCCCGGAATAAATAAGATCATCACTTTCAATGCTTGTATATCTTCCTGCTAATTCAAAATTGCTTTTAAACAGGTAGCCAGCTTGAACTACGTATCCAGATCCAGTAACATACCTTCTACCATTCTCAGCAATAATAGACATGTCTGCTTTTCTATTTCCATATTCTGCCATTAATGAAAAACCATCATACTTAAACATCAAATCAACTAAATAAGTTGAAATATCATTGCTTAAGTACGTTCCATTAGAATCTGTTAGAAAATTTCCTAGTTGCAATTTATCTCTAGAAGCTCCATCATTATAATCGTATGAGACCCCAATAGATAATTTAGGTTTTTCTTCTCTTTTAAGATCGCTACCAAAATAATCACCTTTTTTAGTGAAGTTTCCAAAAGGCAAATACTCTAATCTTCCAGTATAATTAAATCCATTGATATTACCTACGCTAATATTTCTTCCTTCTCCTTTGGATATAGAAATAATTGGTTTTAAAACAGCTTTTCCAACTTTAAATTTCCCGTGCAATTGCAAGCCTTGATCACGATCTATATTAAAATTGCTATTAACCAAACTTCGATCTACGAATTGTAAGTTTTGCGAAGAAATAACGCGTTCTCTATTTCCAGGTAGTTTTGTTTGCCCCAACCAAACAGTCAAATTGTCGTTGATCTTGTATTTGACAACTGCATCTAAAATAAATCTAGGAGCTCCATTTGCCTCAACAATCTCTTTTAAAGCACCAATATCTCTATTGCTCAAACCCAATTCCATTTTATATTGAAATTTCGGATTGAATGCAAAACCTTGAAATTTTAAACGAGCACGTCTGGTAATAAAATTTGTCGCCCAATTAGATTCGGGAGAAAGATTTTTTTGCGCAGTAAAAAGAGTTTGCATTCTCAGATTAAACTTAATTGAAGCAGAAGAATCTTTGGCAACAGTTTCTATACCTGATGGTTTTGATGCTAATGCATCAAAAGAAACCAATAGTAATACAAAGAGAATAGTTCTAATCTTAAACATTTTTTAATTTATTATTATACTTAGAGTTAATTCAACATAGGTTTTAAACGCGCAAATGTTTAAAAAATCATCCTATGTAGTATGTTGAGTTGGCCGATATTTTTCAAAAGAAGTCAATTCTTAATATTAGCTTAACATTGCGAATTCCATTTAATAAAAAAAGTATGGAATTTTTGTGCTCAAATAATGTTTATCTATAAGGTATGAATCATTTAAAAGAAGTAGCTTTTGTTTTTTTCAAGTTGGGATGTATCGCTTTTGGAGGTCCAGCTGCGCATATAGCCATGATGGAGAAGGAGATAGTTGAAAAAAGAAAATGGATAAGTCAGCAGCATTTTCTTGACTTAATGGGAGCTACTAATCTTATTCCTGGCCCAAATTCAACAGAAATGACCATGCATTGTGGTCATGAAAGAGCAGGATGGAAAGGTCTTTTTGTAGCTGGAATTTGCTTCATATTCCCTGCTGTTTTCTTGACTGGAATTCTGGCTCATTTATATGTTACTTATGGTTCTGTTCCAGAAATAGCTCCATTTTTTATAGGAATTAAACCAGCAGTTCTCGCCATTATAATGATGGCCGTTATTAAGCTTGGAAAAAAGGCATTGAAAAATTGGCAACTCGGAATAATAGGCTTGCTAATAATCGTAGCTTCTTTTTTTGACTTAAGCGAGGTATTATGCATTCTCCTTGCTGGTTTAATTGCAATTGTATGGTTTGGTGGTCAACAAATTATGAATAAAGGAATGAGTGTATTTGTTCCTTTCGGAATATTTGCGGCATCTGCTTCTTTGGTTAAAGTAAGTACAGCTAAAATTTTCTTAGTATTCTTAAAGGTGGGAGCGGTCCTGTTTGGAAGTGGATATGTTCTAGTTGCCTATTTAAATGATGAATTGGTGGATAAATTAGGTTGGCTTAGCAAATCTGAATTACTAGATGCCATTGCAATAGGACAATTTACTCCAGGTCCAGTTCTATCTACTTCGACATTTGTCGGATATCAGTTGGGAGGCTTAAATGGTGCAATTGCTGCAACTTTGGGCATGTTCTTGCCTTCCTTTTTATTTGTGTGGTTGCTGAATCCACTAGTTCCTAAATTAAGAAAATCTAAAATAGCCTCTCATTTTCTTAATGGAGTAAATGTGGGAGCGGTTGCTATTATGCTGGTGGTCTTATTCGATATGACCAAAGATGTGGTTTTCGGAGAAGATTGGATTTTTGATTGGAAAGCTGCTTTAATAGCCATAGTCGGTGTAATTGTAACTTTAAAATTCAAAAAAATAAGTAGTGTATATATTGTATTGGGGGGAATGATTTTGGGGTACATCTTATATTCATTTTTATGAATGAACAAGATTACTGGAATGAAAGGTACAAGAATTCGGATACAGGTTGGGATATTGGATATCCCGCACCCCCAATAACTGAATACTGTAATCAATTAGAAAATAAAGCATTGAAAATTCTAATTCCAGGTGCTGGAAATTCTTATGAGGCTGAGTATCTTTTTAAAAAGGGATTTAAAAATGTTTTTGTTCTCGATATTTCTGAGAAAGCCATACAGTCATTTAAGGAAAGAGTAGCTAGTTTCCCTGAAGAATATATTATTCAATCAGACTTCTTTGCTTTCAAAGGACAGTTTGATCTTATCATCGAACAAACTTTTTTTTGTGCTATTCAGCCCAACCAAAGAAGTGCTTATGTGAGTAAGATGTCAGAATTGTTAAGGCCAGGAGCTAAGTTAGTCGGTTTATTATTCAAATTTCCATTGACAGAAAAAGGTCCTCCATTTGGGGGTTCATTAGATGAATATAGAAGGCATCTATCCAGCAAACTTGAACTTGTAAAAATGGAGGATTGTTATAATTCAATTCAGCCAAGAACTGGAAATGAATATTTTTTTATTGCTCGGAAAGGGTAGAAGCTCCCATCTCGACTACGCTCGATGTGCGCTCGACTTGGTTTTGTTTGGTGTTAGGCTTCTCATCTCGACTACGCTCGATGTGCGCTCGACTGCGCTTGATGTTCGCTTAGTTTTGTTTGGTGTTAGGCTTCTCATCTCGACTACGCTCGATGTTCGCTCGGCTATGCTTGATGTGCGCAACTGCAACCTTAGCCAAGTGATTCCATCAATTATAAATTAGTAAACCATCAATTCCCATAGATACCTGCTTTATTGAATGCTTTCTTTGCGGCTTCAGTTACATCGCCTTCAAAATTCTTTTCATATCTGGTATCCAGAACATAAGCTTTGATTTTTACGTTTGTAGCTGGTTCATTGTCAAAATGATCAAAGAAATAGATGGCTACATCTTTGTCTATATTAACGTATTTCGAAGTAATGGCAGCTTCATATGCTATTTGACTTACCAATTCCGCATCAATATCTATGGGTAACCAAAGATTAACGACAGCCATACAGTCCAAAGCTCCGCTATTTGCATTTGAAACTTCTTCACTTATTACCACATAATTAGGAACGGTTACCACACTATCATCTAAGGTATTTATTTGAGTATTTCTGAGTCCTATGTTAACGACCTCACCATATGTGTCTTTTACTTTTACACGATCACCCATTTGGAAGGGTCTATCAAAAATGATCATTAGGCCACCGAAAATATTCTTCAGTAAATCTTGAGCAGCTAAACCAACAGCAAGCGCGGAACCAGCCAAAGCACCGTTTATTTGTTCTGGAGTAGGATCAAAAATGGTAATGATTAAGGAAATAATGGAAACTGACCAGATCAGAACATTAAATATTGGGATTAGCCTTAATATGACCAGTCGATATCTTACAAATCTCTTAGCTGTTCTCTTAATCAACCAATTCAAGCCTTTCATGAAAAGCCAAGTGATAAACAGAACAAAAATTATAGTCAGTATCCTTGATGGTGATAGTATTTCAAAAATATTATCAAAGTGTTCCTTCGCAGTATCTCCGGCTTCTGAAGAGGCTTCCGTTATTTCATTGGGGATAATTTTGTCTCCTTTGGATACTTTCTCTTCTCCTTTTGAAATAAGGTCGGTGCTTTCTTTATTTGCTTGATTTACTGAAACTGAATCTACTTGTGCAAATGAAGCAAGTGCAAAAAATATACATACGCTATTTAGAATTAAGCTTCTCATTTAATGTTCCGATTTAAATGAGTCCTTAAAAGGCTCTTTACTTCCTCCAGGAATTTCAAATTTATTTGATAGATAACCCTTTCACCATATAGTTTTCTTTGAGAAACAAGCTCTTTTTCTTTGAGTTGTTCAACAATGAGCAAACTAGCTTTATGTGAATTCCTAAGTACAGCTTTCAATTCGCTTAGTTTAATGTAGCTATGTTGCAATATTGCTTCAAGCACAAATAAATCTTCTTTACTTAATGTTGTTTTAATAGATATTTCAGGCTCTCTGAGAAAAACATTTTTATCATTCATGTGAACAATAGACTGTTTCCAATAAATGAAAGCTCTGGAAATATTACCATTGGAATATTCGAATAGTTTTCTGTAATATCTGTTGGTTACTAAACTTTCTCTCTCTTCGGGGCTCGCCTTTTTTAATTTTCTCTGACCGCTTGGCTTAAGATTACTTGGCTTAAGAATAGTGACCTTATAACCTTCATTTCTTTTATTTATAACTTCTCTAAGAAGATTGTTATCGAGGCCTCTCAAGCTTATTAATGAAAGGAAATTTGAGTTGATACTCTTAACCTGATTTAGATAATAATGGCTGTAACGATTTATTGAGCATATCCAATATATCTTGTCCTTGGTTTCATGCATGAATAGAAGAAAGTCGTCCAGCAGGTGAAATCCATCTATGGTTCTAATGAAAAGCCTTTCAACATTTTCTATTACAACCACTTCTTCTTCGTTTATAAAGCTTTTAACATCCGCCAGGGTTTCACAAACATCATCTATGCCTAAAGCTTTTCTAAGTTCATGAATAAGTCCTGAAAGGTTAGAAATCTCAACGGATTCATCTATAATCTTTGCATGAGGATATAAATTACAACTGGAGTTAATTAGGGAGGAAACACCAGTACCGGGATCTCCTACAACAAGTAAAAGATTATTGGATATTTTCCAATTCTCATAGGCTTTTCTTAGTAAGTCTAACTCATATTCCCTTCCTTGAAGTTGTTCTACATTCTCTATTGGGAAATAACCAAAACGTTCAAGATAGTGAGGATGAATCTCTGTTTTTTCACTTAGCTCCTCAATGACATTTTCATCCTTTCTAAAGTCAATTGCCTCCAGGATTTTTTCACGCCATTCGTTAAACTTTTCTTTTAGGGTCAAATTACAATTCTAAAAATTAATGATAGGGATAAAAAAGGAAAAGCCCCAACCAAAGTCGAGGCTTTTATCCATTTTTTTGAGGAGTTTAGTTTTTCCTAAATTTCTTCAGAATATGTTCCATTTGTTTTCCAGCAGCTTCTCTTCCTCCAAGACCGAATGATAAGGCCACTGCCACTGCAACTGCGCCCAATGTTAATCCAAATGCTAGATTTACAATTGAATCCGCTATACCCATAGCTTTCAATCCCATACCAAAGAAAATTCCGAGAATGGCAACTCTCGCAATGGAGGCTAATGCTGCATTATCTTTATTTCCAGACATTGCATTGTAAGCAATACTTGCAACAAAATTTCCAAGAACAAGAATTACCAATCCAAAGAAAATCTTTCCTGAAATAGCCATTACCTTGTCCATAGCGTCAATAAGAACGGTCATTTCAAGACGTTCTAATCCACTGGTTAAGCCTGCTAGCATAATGAAGAAAAACACCACATTGGAAATGATTCCAGATAGTGATCTAGATCCCAAAAAATTAAGTCCAACCTTTTCTGGGATTTCATCAAATTTCAGGTTTACCAGTAATTCTCTTAATGCGGGAGAAATGAATTTTGCAACTAAGTAAAAGACACCAATGATAATTGCAGCAGAAACAATATTAGGAATGGCACTCATGAATTTCTGAAGCATTGCAGTTGCTGGACTGGAAATAGCGTCCATTTCCAACTTGTCAATGGCTACTACCAATATTGGAATGAATATTAAAATAAAAAGAACCTGCTTAAGAATTTTTCCCAGATTAATTTTCGATGAGTCTAAACCAATTCGGCTGGTGAAGTTATTGGCTCCTTCAACCAATGTTCCCACTCCTTCGGAAACCAATTTTGCTAACATGAATCCTGCATAAGCTATTATTCCAGCCACCACTATTTTAGGAATAGCAGTTGTAAACTGTGTCATCATTTCCTGTAAAGGTTCAAGAACTCCGGTAATACCTAGCTTGCCCAGAACCAACATCAATACATAAATAACTAGTAAGTAATAAACCAATTTCGAAAGTCCTTTCTCTAATTTTAGATTTCCTCCATTTCTATTGACTTTGGCATCTAATTTTAATTTGTGCAGACCTTTTTGAATCATTCTTCGGATTATTCCTGCAACCCATAATCCAATAATTAATAATAACAGGACGCTGATAATCATTCCTGCTTTTTCTCCAAAACTGATGTTCAAGGTAGTCCCGAACCAATCAGATATTCCTTTTAAATATTCCATTTTCCTTTAGTTTGATTTTGTAGACCTTTTGACGCTGTCTTGACTCGCAAGTCATCATTTTTTGAAGAAAAATTTACTTTTTGATTCATTTTAGTATAATATAACCAGTATTTTCATAGAAATAATCGCTGAAAAAGGTCTAGATAAGCCTTAGATTTGTACTTAATTTACTATATGAAGAAGCCTGTACTTTACCTCATTGCCGCATTGTTATTGTTTTCTTGCTCTAGAAAGCTTCGTGAAACGGTAGTTTCGGAAGTTGATTCCAAACCCATTGTCTCCTTGCAGGACTTTTTCGAGAAGAACGATATCCGATTTGAGCTTATTCAACGCGATTCTTTGCATTTTGAAGAAGCCTATAAATTCTATGTACAGCAACCCGTAGACCACAATAATCCTGCACTTGGAACATTTAGCCAAAAGGTTTATTTAAGCCATGCTTCCTATGATGCCCCAATGGTCATGTATATCAATGGTTATTCTGCAAATAGTAACAGTTATATAACCGAGCCATGTAAGTTATTAAAGAGCAATCAAATTCATATTGAACATCGTTATTTCAATGAATCCATACCTAATGATATGGATCCAAAAAAGATGTTTGATGAAAGCAATCCGCTAAGAGATTATTTAAATATTGAGCAGGCAGCTAGAGATCATCATGCCATTGTTCAGCTACTAAAACAGCTATACAAAGGAAAATGGTTGTCTACAGGTATTTCAAAAGGTGGACAGGCGACTATATTTCACAAAAGGTTTTTCCCAAATGATGTTGACGTTGCAATTCCCTATGTGGCACCTATTAATTTAAAAAGGGAAGACCCCAGAATAGAGGAGCACTTAAATTCAGTGGGGACTGAAGCTTGCAGAAAGTTGATTTTTGATTTTCAGAAGAGCCTACTTGAAAACAGAAAAGAAACACTGAATTTATTTAGTGAAATATCCCATAGAAAAGGCTTGTCTTATATAATGGATGAAAACAAAGTATTGGAATTATCTATTTTGGAATTTGAATTTGCTTTTTGGCAATGGGATGGCAATTGTGCTCATATTCCAAGTGCAAACTCTTCACTTAAGAATAGGATGAATTTTCTCTTTGAAATTGATGCTCCTGGGTTTTTTACTACTTCCATTACTTCCATTAATTCCTTCTTTTATCAAGGCTATAATCAAATTGGAATGTACGGTTATGATATTGACCCTTTCGGTGACTTGATTCAAACCTTCTCAGAAGATGTAGATAATCAAGATATTTTTTTGAATGGAATAGAAATGCCTGAATATGATAGCCAAGCCATTCCAGATGTTGTCAATTGGTTGGATGAGAATGGCAATAACATGATATATATTGTTGGAGAATTAGACCCTTGGGGGGCAACAGCAATAGAACCAAGCGATAAAACAAACTCTTTGAATTTTACATTGGAAGGAGGAAATCATTCAACACGAATCATTTATTTATCAGAGAAAGAAAAAAATCAAATAAAGGATTCTTTAAGAGCCTGGATGAATATTCCGGTATACCATTTCTATTGATTTTCGATAGAAAGAATAACTAATAATTGAATGTCACGTTTTATTATTTAACTCTATGCTTCTAGTTGAATTTTAATTCTTCTGGAATGAATAAGCTATCACACACACTTCTAGCATTCATGCTCTGTTCGCAATTTGTAATTGCACAAAATTCCTATACTGTACTAAGTGATTATGTTTCTCCATGGCCAATGGATTTGGTGGTTGGAAATAGGGGAGGAATCCAAATTTTTGACCAGAATCAAGGTCAACTTTATTATCCGTTTTTATTTCCGAATAGCAAATGGATATATAACAGCGTTATGCTGTCCTATGGCAATAGGTTAATTGCAAGTAATTCAAATGCTATTCAAATAGAAGATGAAAAGTGGAACCGTTTCATTTCAAATGTTACTGATGTTTCAGGCTTTGGTTCACGGTCAGAACCCTGGTTGATTACTCAAGAACTCCGCTCTCAAAGCGGCTATGGAGTAGATGTGCATTATTACTACGTAAACGGAGATGATTTTTTCACGGTATATTATGAAGTAATTGCTCCTGATGATAATAACGAAGAAGTTAAGCTCTTTCATATTCTGGATACATTCTTGGGAGGGAACGATACTGGTCCGGCCTATGTGCAAGGAGAATCTCCTAATTATAATGTGGTGGGAACACTCAGCAATTCAAAGTATATAGCCTTTGGTAATCCAGATAGGGAATTTACTGCTTATGGAAGCCACAATTGGTACTGGTTGCTGAATGAACCCATGTTTGGAGAAGACTTGCAAAATATTTTAGACTTTGATCCTGATCAAGATAATGCCATTGGAGCTCAATGGACCCTTGGAAACATACAGGGAAAGCAGGAAGCAATTGGCACGCATTTGGCCTTTGCTCCTGATATTCCTGTTGCACTTCCCGTAGAGTGGGTTTCATTTAATGCGGAAAACGAAGGACAATCGGTTCAGTTGGAATGGGTAACAGCATCTGAGGTGAACAATGATTATTTTGAAATACAAAGATCTAAAGATGGAATAAATTGGGAAAGCGTTGATATCGTTTATGGAGCGGGCTATTCTAACAGTCCTATTTATTATAGTGCTTATGATCATCAACCCATGTCAGGAGAAACCTATTATCGGGTAAGTCAAACCGATTTTGATGGTACGATTGATTATTCAGAAATTGATGTGGTCTTCAGAAAATCAGCGTCTATAGTTTCTCTTTTTCCAAACCCTGGAAATGGTGCTTTTCAGTTTGATATTATTGCAGAGTATTCCTTTAATGCCCATCTTGAAATCATAGATATGAATGGAAATCTAATCTATCAGGAAGCAATGTCCATTGACGAAGGATATAACATGATCATGAATAATTTCATGTCTATTCCAGCGGGAACTTATATTCTAAGGATTAAAGAACAGAATGGAGTATTTAGGACAGAAGAGCGCTTTGTAATTATTTAAATTCTAGTTGCTCGAAAATCCTAAATACCGCAGGACAGTATTCCGTATTTTTCAAATGTAAACCCAATAATTGTTTTTGCTTTTTTCTATCCGTATGTGGGTATTCTCTGCATGCCTTAGGTCTGACCTCATATATCGAACAATAATTGTCAGCACCTAAAAAAGGGCAGGGGAGACTATTCATTACCAAGTCGCCATCTTCATCAATTTTCAGGTATTTTTCATGAACTTGTGAAGGATTAATTTTTAGGTGGCTGGCAATTCTATTTACATCTACTTCTCTAATTCTAGGACCTGCTGTTTTACAGCAATTAGCACAATTCAGACAATCAATCTCTTCGAAAGCGCTACGATGTTCTCTATGAAGTAAACTATCTAATTTGCTATCATTAAGCTTTTTAAGAGCGTCTTTTTTTGCTTTAAACTGTTTTAATTTAGATTTAGCTTTACTCTTTAACTTGCTTATATCTTCCATTAAGCATCGTCATGTTTACCCGTTTTTCCCATTCTTCTAGATAGATTTTTTTGATAACGGGTTTGGACGATATCTACTAAGATTAAAACGACAATTACAAAATAGAATGTGGTCTTGCTCATGGCGGTGATTTCGTTTCCGAATAAGTTTAAATGAGCCTTATGTCCACCTTCAGTTAATAGCATAATACCCACAACGAAGAGAATAAATAAGCCTAAAACTTCATACATTCTGTTTTTCTTTAAGAAGTTAGAAACTTTATCTGCTAACCAGATCATTAGAATACCACCAACAACAATAGCAATGGTCATTAGGCCTACCTGATAACTTCCATCTGAGTTTTTAGCCAATGCCATGGCACTAAGGATAGAGTCAAATGAAAACACCAAATTCATCATTACTATAAGCGCAATAACCTTGCCTGCAGATTTCTTACTGGAATCAGCACTTTCATCGTGCTCTTCCATGGCTATCATGTGCCAGATTTCCTTAATGGCCGTGTAGATAATAAATACTCCTCCAAAAAGCGTGATTATACTATCCAGATTAAAATGACCATCGAAAAAAGAAGTGTGCGGGTTCCATATAGGATCCTGGAAGTAAGAAACCAATTTAACCAAAACAAATAGAAGAATTATTCTTAACAAAACAGCGATACCTATTCCCAGCTTTCTGACATAGCTTTGCTTTTCCGCAGGGGCTCTCTTCGATTCAAGAGATATATATAGAAGGTTATCAAAACCCAAAACAGCTTGTAATAAAATCAACATTAATAAGGTGATTATATTATCTATGGAAAACGCGTCTAAAAAAATCATAGCTTAAATTTGGGACCAAAATAAAGAATAGAATTAATAAAATTTCTTCATTCTTTTAACAATCTAAATTTGAGACGTGAAAGTTAAATTAAGGATTGGAGGTGTTCCAGAACATTTTAATTTGCCTTGGCATTTGGCTATTGAGAATGATCATTTCTTAAAGAAAGGCTTAGAAGTAGAGTGGATTACCTTTCCCGGTGGTACAGGGCAGATGAGGCAAGCCCTTCGAAATAATGAGGTTGATGTTTGTGTGATTCTAACAGAAGGTATTATTGCAGATATCGTGAAAGGAAGCCCTGTTAGAATAATTAGTCAGTACATAAATTCTCCATTAATATGGGGGGTTCACACGGGTAGTAGGAACGATTTGAAGAATTACGATGAGATTTATTCTAAAAAATACGCGATCAGTCGCTTTGGTTCCGGAAGTCATTTAATGGCAATAGTAGACGCACATTCCAATAAAAAAGTCATTTCAGAAGAGCAATTCATTCCTATTAAAAACCTGAATGGTGCAATAGAATCTTTAAGCAATTTGGAGACTGATGTTTTTTATTGGGAAAAGTATATGACCAAACCTTATGTGGATAATGGTCAGCTGAGAAGGTTAGGGGAGTATCTTACGCCCTGGCCATCATTTGTGATCGCTGCGAGGCAAAGTTGCATAGAAGAAAATAGAAAGGAATTAAAAGATGTTTTGGATGTAATCCGATTCAATTCAGCACAGTTTATGAGATCTCCTTTTAGCATTTCTGAAGTAACCCATCGCTTTGAATTGAAAAGCGAAGATGTTGAAGAATGGTTTCATAAAACGGAATGGAATACGAGTAACGAGTTCAGTTCTAAAATTATTGATAATGTTCAATTTTCTTTGAAAAATGCGGGGATTATAGATGAGATAATTTCCAAAGATGATATTCTATTAAATCTTTAGGAGATATACTACATTTTCGTTTTGAAGTATTCTTGTTTCCCAATTCCCATTTTCATTCATTTTCTGACAATTTAAACAAGCATAATTTCCTTATCCCAAAAGGTATATTGGAATTTAGTATAGCAACGATTTCTTCAGCTATTGGATCAGAGGCATTATGCAGTCTAAAAACTAAATCTATACTGTCCGTTGCGATCTCAATGGTGTGAATTCCTCCACTCATTATACCTGTGTTGGTTTTGTAAACCAAAGTATCTTCAATTGTAGAGGTCAATTCAATTATAGAGTCAATTGATGACTGTCTAAAATTACCAATAGATAAGGTGTCTGATTTCTTAGTATATTCTCCTGTGATTGAGCTGTTTTCTTCAAGTGTATATATGTATTCAGTTCCTTTAACTTTGAATACAGGTTGCAGTGAATTATATCCAAAACCTAAAGCAGCATAGATATATGTTAACTCAAAAAAATTACTATCCAATTTGTATTCAAGGTAATCTGATGAAACCTCATTCTCATCAATATAAAAAGTGTCAATAGAAACCCTTTTTATTGAATCATTGGCTACTTGTTCACCATTACTTTCTGAATAAATAGAACTGCAACCAAATGCAAGAACCAAAACCAAGAATTGAATTAATAATCACTTTTTCATCTTTCTAATTGTGTAAAACGTTTAGTATATGAAGCGCAGCCTGCAGATAGGCGGCTATGATTTTATATACCTTGTTCTGCTTTTGTTATTCTTTTAGTTCATTATTAATTATTTCTAAGATTTCTACAATTCGTTTTCTCAAACTCAACGATTGGCTATTGGCAAGTTTTGAAAATGAAGCACACTGAACCACAAGGCCTTCAAATTTCACATTATCCAATAACCGTGTGAAAGCGATTTCTTTTTTAGATTTTCCTATTTTAAAATCATTCACACCTTCTTTATCTAGCTGAAATGATTGGCTTCTGTTTTGAGTCCAAACTTCATCAATCACATTTCTTTCAAAGCCTTCTTCTAGTAGAAAAGGTATGTATTGGGTTGACCTATAATGAGACCACATTTGCTCTTCTTCAGTAACTTGAATAATTTCGCTTGTCCACAATGAAAGCTTTTGTTTCAATTTTGAATCTCTTAATAATTGTATTCTACCTGAACTATTGATATCATTGACAATAGGATCGAATGTCGGTGCAAAAATTGATTTACTGATATATTTAATAATATTTTTATTGTCACAGCTGCCTTTGTTATCAATACAATTGAGAAGGTTTAGTGAAGCAGAAATCATTTCCTCTCTCATTTCTATTTTCTCATCTAATTGATGCAAATTACTTTCAAACTCAGATTCTAATTGAATCAATAATTCTCTTTCCTGTCTCCTTTCTTTTTTGTTTTCATTCCAATTATTAATTTGAAGAGCAATGAGTATCCCGATGACTACAAGCACGATCTCTCCTATAGCATAAAGCAGATACTTACTAAATTTATTTTCAGTAAGAAGTTTTTGCCTAATTTTTCTAAAGAATTTTATCATTGGTTATGTTGTGCTGTCGTTTATTTTTCAAATTATTTCAACTAAGGTTAGTCTACTGAAGTTTCAAGAATTATTTGATTTATTAGTTGCTTGGCTTCGATAGAAAGAGCTTGCGCTTCGTGAAGAACAAATAGTTTATCGCCAATATAGTTTTCGAATTGTGGGTTCTGTAAAAGAGATAAATTATCGATGTTCAATTCTGAACGATCGTACGGAAAAATATCATCTAATGCATCGACATTTCGCAATGAGCCCTGATTCTTCACAAATTTGATAATTTCTAAGCTTCTTTGTTCCGTATGCATTGCTGTTTCTTTCATCTGATTATAAAAACGAGTCCATTGAAATAGTAATTTCTTCAGCTCTTTATTATTCAGTTTTGATAGTCCACCTGAGTTTTTAAGGTCATTTAAAACAAACTCGCTCGGTCTCCATGTGTGACTTGTGAGCACTTTACCTAAAAGACTGTCTAACGTTTTTGAAGCATATTGATTCTCTTCTTCACTAAACATCGAATACAAATGCTCCAAAGCATCTATTTGATTAGACAATCTCGTGTTAATGGAATCAAGATCCATTAAATTATCTTGAAACTCATCATTAAGGTTAGACAGTGTTATTTTTTCTTGGAAGGCTTCATGTCGTTTTTCATTCCAATTATTAATCTGTAGGGCAATCAAAATACCGATAACCACTAAAACAATTTCACCAAGAGCATATTTCAAATACTTTCCTGTTTTTCCCTCTGAAAGTAAGTTTTGTCTAATTTTTCTAAAGAATTTTATCATTGATTATTGGTTGGCCATAACGTTCAGTATATGAAGCGTAGCGAGGAAGGAGCTATGATTTCATATACCTTGTTAGGTCTCGTTTATTTCATTTTCTATTTTCATAATGAACTCAACAACGAATCTAAATGCATCTTTTGCAGTTTGCTTATCCATTTCAGCAGTCATTCCATGAGCTATTTTATTTCTCTTCATTAGAATTTTTGTAGCACGTGTTTTTGATAGTCCTAATTCATTTGGCTTAATAGAAACCAAACTATCTAGTAACTTAAACAATTTCTCAGGCATTGAAGACTCTTTAAGCATTATCTCAATGCTCGTTTCATCAAGACCTTTATTTTTTAATGCATGAGAAATCAAGTAATTTAAATATGATTCAAGTGCTATGGCTGAATTAAGATATGAAGAAAGATAGTCTCCATCAGTATATCTTGTTTTCGATTGATTAACAATCGATTTCCATGTCTCAATTTGAAATCCTGAAGAACTACCATATAGTGTCCAATTGACATTGATTGTATCACCTACACTTGCAACACCTGACGAGGTATTGGAATTAATAAATGCAGAGCTTGTTAGCACAAAATAGTCCGAATCCTGGTCTGCAATAAAATTAAGAATTGCACCCTTTCCAACAGGAGTCAGAATAACCTTATGGACTAAATGAAATGTTTTTGAGACATTTACCTTGATTGACTTGCCTATTTCAATAGAGGAGGTACCTGTCTCAATAATATCACTGATAAAATTTAATTGGGAAAAAATGTTCTCTGAACAATAAGCGTTTATTATACCATCAAAATATGTGAAATAGCAATCACACTTTTGACAGCTGTACGTATCTGATAATTTGGAACCATTGCATAGCTCCATTCCCCAAGATAAATTTATTCCATGTTGACATTTTTCGCATTCTATCATGGAACTACCAGTAATGTCTAACATATACTTTTCATTATTTCATGAGACCTAACGGTCTCGGCTATGAGTAGTTGCGTGTGTTAGCACTTAACTTTGCAAGTACACACCAAACTGAAAATCCGCGAGGATTTTCAGAAGTAGGCGAGAAAAAGCAATTACTTATAGCCATGTTGTGCATAGTTATTTATTCATCATTTTCATTTGAGTCAAATAAGTTTTGACTGCTATATTCCTCAATTCTACGAGAAATCCAATTTTTACTAATTCCATATCTTGATGTGATTCGGTCAATAATTTCTTCTGCTGGCATTCCGTTTTCTATATAAAATTTTATTCTTCTTCTGGCCTCACTTGCAGATAATTTAGGACCTTGTCTTGATGAATGCCTTATCTCATTTCTCATTAATTCCAAGTCCCTTTTTAATTCTAAGAAATCTTTTTCGGAAATTTTGATTTCGGTTTTATCTGATTCATCAATGTTTAAAAAGGCAGGTAGGACAGAATTCAAAGGTGAATCTAAAGTCTCTCGAATTGATTTTTCAATTTTCTCTTTTAAGACATTTCCCCAATTGCTATTGTTTTTATTATACTCAATTACTCTTAATGCTCTTAAATCAAATGGTACATCATCCATCGAATTAGATACTAAAATTGCAGGTTTAGCCAATGCGTGAGCAAGACCGAGTTCATAAAATACGTTTGCATTTTTACCTGTCAAATCAGCCAAAACAATTTGAGCATCTTTAGTATAATTCCAAATATCTTGAACTATCGTACTTGGCCTGTAAATATCGTCTGCACGTTTAGGCTCAAGTCCAGCGTTAATTATTGCAGGTTTATAAATTTCTGTGTAATAATTATCGAACCAATTTCCAAATGGCATAATTACAAAGCAAGTTCTTTTGTCGGTTTTTTCAGGTGTTATCTTTTTTGCCATATGTTTGGTTTAATTATGCACAACTTAATGATATACCAAATATAGCGGATTTAAGGCTTTAACACCCGTTTAAAGAGTTAAAGGCAACTCTATTTACATTTTGATTCAATTAAGATGTTTATTTGCTTTTTGGAGTTAAAACGTCATAATAATAACAATAACATACTTATCAAGGTCATTTGAGGTTTGCCTAGCTTTATTTCAAAAGGAGAAATTTTGAACATCTTAAGGATAAAGAGCTCTTACAACCTATTCAGCCATCCAAACCATCTATACCCATTAAGGTTCAATAATAGCCGAAAAATCAATTAATTTGAATACCGTTTGAACCAGACTTGCCTTAACTAATAATTAAAGCTCATGATTTTTTGAGATCAACATTAAAAGATAAACCCCCAATTCAACCATTCCTGGTCAAATTGGGGGTTAAATATTATTTGATAGCTTGAGTTTACTTCGCTGTAACTCTAAAAGCTACTCTTCTATTTTGAGCTCTTCCTTCTGGGGTATCGTTAGTCGCTCTTGGATGTGCAATTCCGTATCCTTCTGCGCTTAATCTTGAAGCATCAATCCCTAAAGCAACCAACTGTGCCATTGCAGCATCTGCTCTGCTTTGAGACAGTTTCAAATTTGCAGCTTCATTCCCAGTGTTATCAGTGTAACCACCCAATTTTAAATTAGCATTAGGGAAGTTCTTAAGAATACTTGCAATATTTGATAACTGTGCTTTAGAATCTTCAGTTAAGTTTGCCGAGCCTGTTTGAAAGAAAACCCTGTCCAGGTTATACCACCCTTGAGACTTATCATTGCTTACTGAAGCACTTCCATTTAGAAAATTATAAAGATTCGCTTCTGAACTTTTTTCCCCTACGGTAAGATTAATATCTCCAAAACTTAGATTAATATCTTCTCCCAAATCTGAAATCCAGTTTCCAGCAGCATCTAGTTTCCCCATGATTGCACCACCTAAATCGCTTGCAGCTTCACCTGCTGCATCCATTGCTTTTCCGGCCATATCTCCAACTGCACCCGCAGCATCACCAGCCATATCTCCAGCTTTATCAGCCATTTCACCTGCTCCATCAACTGCGGCAGCTCCCGCATTCTGTAATTTATCTCCGGCAGTTTTTGCTGCATTGCAAGCATCAAATCCGAAATAGCTTGCAACAGCAAGAACCAAAAGAAGAGGAAGTATCCAACGAATAGCTTTCTTTCCACCGCTTACTGCAGCTCCAGCAACATCACCAGCCATATCCGCTGCTCCACTTGCTACTTTTCCTGCTGCGCCTGCAGCACCTTTAACAGCTCCACTTGCAGCCCCAGCTGCTCCTTTAACTGCATCTGAAGCCGATCCTGCAACAGAACCTGCTGCTCCAGTTACTGCTCCCATAGCATCACCAGCTAAATCTCCTAGTTTTCCTAAACCAAGGTTTCCAACTAGGTCACCCAATCCACCTGGAATAGCACCTAAAATTCCCTTACTCTGTCCTCCTAACAAACCAGAAAGAGCTTTCCCAGTTATTCCATTACCAATTACATGCTTTCCTAATGCGCCCATCGCCATTGAGGAAACGATTCCCAATAAAGAACTAGAGCTTGATCTACCTAAACCAGCGAAAGAGGAAATCTTATCAATGATACCTCCAGATTCTCCACCGAAAAGGCCAGAAACCAATCCGCCTGCTTTATCCATAAAACCGCTGCTATTGTCCCCAAATAAATCATCTGGGTTCATATCCGCAGCACCTGAGCTCTTGATCATATCAATAAGTCCAGTCGCACCTTTTTCGTCTGATGCTTTACTTGCTAATGTTCCAACAACTGTTGGAATAAGTCCTGAAAGGGCTTTCGTAATGCCGCCTTCGCTTTCGCCAACCATTGACCCAAGCTTATTTACCATGGAGTCAGAGAATTGGTCTTTTACAATGTCTAATAGATTGAATGACATAAGTTATTCTGTTTAATTTAATGATTAGGCACCGAATTTATTATTTATTGATAAATAAAGTCTCTATGGAGCTATAAATCAATAAGTTGAATTTCGTTACCAGATATATAGACGAAAAAAAAGCCACAAGTCACTGTGGCTTCAAGAATTTCAGAAATTACTGGTCTTATTGCTCAAACTGAATGGTAACTCTTCTCTGAGACATATCCTTTGGATCAACTCCATTTAAGAGCTCATTTCCTCCGATTCCCTTTGCCTTCATTTGTTTTCCAGAAACATTTCTATTCGCTAATTTTCCTTGAACCCATAAGGCACGAGCTTTAGAACTAACTTTGTTAGCCGTTTTTTCTGCGGCATTATCACCCAATCTAGAATGTCCTTTCACAACTACCTTCATATCTGGGTAAGCATTTAATAGCTTCGCTAATTGATCCAATTGAGCAGCCCCTTCTGCACTTAGCTCTTCACCTTCGTAAGAAATTTTATCTAAAGTGTAACTTGATTCTCCAGTTCCATTTGCTAAGTAATTATGTATTGACCATGCCCAGGAATTTTCCTCAAAGCTCAAGCCATCATTTTTTTCCATCTCATTTCCAGTTTCCTCATGATGATGATCATCGTGATCGTGGTCGTGATGATCACTGTGATCATGTTCATTATCCATGTGAGCATCGTGGTCATGATGGTCTGCATCATGTGATTCCGTATGATGAGCGTCTCCATGATGATCATGTCCTTCAGATGCATGATTGATAAAATAAAAAACTACAAAAAGCCCAGTTAGAAGTATAAGAGGTAAGATAAACTTATTACCAAAAGGCTTTTTTTCCGCACCTTGCGTTTCAATTTCCTGATGTTCCGACATTCCTAAAATTATTTGCGCAAATATATTAGCTCTTAAATTATAATTAAAAGTTCTTGAAAATTATTTCAACAAAGATTCTCCATTTAAATCATGTGTTAGAATTTCGGTCATGTAATCGAAATAGGGCCTTATATTCTTAAAACACTTTATAGCTTCTTTGTGAAAATCTTTATCCAAGGCCTGTTTATCTGTAAAGTCCTTAAAAACATAGAATGATTTGAATTTTAAAAGGTCAATTGCTGGATGTTCTTTATCATAACCTTTAGGTGCGGTTTTTACTTGTTCACCTCTTAATTCTCCAAAAGTGTCCTTAAATTTCTTGGCATTGAGTACTTTTCTAAAGCGTTTTGGCTCCTGGGCAATTTGAGCTCTTATTAATTTTAAATCTTTGGGCTCCGGTTTATAAAATCCACCGCCAATCATCATTTCACCGGGTTTGATATGGATATAATAACTTCCTCTTCTTTCGGCTCCCAATCTTTTATAAATCATTCCCCAGTGCGTTTTATATGGGGACTTATCTTTAGAAAATCTAACATCTCTATAAATTCTGTAAATCGCCTTTTTTCCCGTTTCTGTTACCAATTCATCCATCTTGCACAAGCCATTTAATACTTTGTCGGAAAAGGCGATCATATTTTCATGTGATTCGGTATACCAGTCCTTATTATCCTGAAACCAATCGCGATTATTATTTTTAGATAGTTTTTTAAGGAAGTCCAGATTCCGCTTTGTAATTGCTGCCATAATCAACTTATTTTGTGGTGAAATTAAGGAGAATCATGAAATTAGATCATGTTCCTTCCTTTTTTGCACTATTATCTTGGAATCAGGAGGCCAAGAATTTATACCTTTAGCATCGCAAAACGTGCCTATCAAATTTACTCTGAAATAAATCAAGCAAAAGGAGCTTAACATTATAAATGGTAGAAGAAAAAATAGATCAAAAAATAAAATTGAAATTTTCCGAGGTGCGTTCGGCTACCGAAACCTTTACAAGAAAGCTTAAGGTAGAGGATTATATTCCCCAACCAGTGCCTTTTGTAAGTCCAGCAAAATGGCATTTGGGACATACCAGCTGGTTCTTTGAGGAATTTGTCTTAAAAAAGTATAACAGTTCTTATCTGGAATATGACCCACAATTTTCCTTTCTGTTCAATTCATACTATAAAAGTGTGGGGACAATGGTTTTTAGGGCAAATAGAGGAAATATAACCAGACCTGGTGTAGAAGAAGTATATAATTACAGAAAGCATATTACTGAAGAGGTTCTTAAATTATTTAATACTGGAGACATAAGTCCTGAATTACTAGAGGTTGTTGAGCTAGGAATTAATCATGAACAACAACATCAAGAACTACTAAAGACTGATGTTAAGTATATACTCGGCACAAACCCTACCTTTCCGGTATACGATACAACCAATCTTGTTAATGATGTTCAAGTAAAACCTGAATGGTTGACTATCGAAGAAGGAGTATATGAGATTGGTCATCAAGGTCATGACTTTTGCTATGATAATGAGTTGAACAGGCATAAAACCTATATTCAGAATTTTCAAATTCGAAATGTTTTAGTGTCTAATCAGGAGTATTTAGAGTTTATAGAGGATGATGGCTATAACAGGTTTGAATTATGGCTAGATGATGCTTGGTCTTGGTTAAAAGAAGAAAATATTAAACAACCCTTGTATTGGCATAAAATAAACAAAGAGTGGTATTCATATACTCTTTCCGGCTTGGAAAAACTCAATAGAGACGCTGTGCTTTGTCATATTTCTTTTTATGAGGCTGATGCTTTTGCGAGGTGGAAGGGAATGAGATTACCAACTGAATTTGAATGGGAAGTAGCATCTGATAAAATAGAGTGGGGAACAAGATGGGAATGGTGTAATAGTGCCTATTTACCATACCCTGGGTTTAAGATTGCTCCTGGAGCAATAGGAGAGTATAATGGTAAGTTCATGATCAATCAAATGGTTCTTAGAGGTGCTTCTGCAGCTACAAGTCACGAACATAGTCGCAAGACATATAGAAATTTCTTCCAGCCACATTTTCAATGGCAGTTTAGTGGAATAAGATTAGTGAGATAATTAATGAATACAGAATTTGCAAAAGATGTAGATCTAGGGCTAAGTGCTCAACAAAAAAGTCTATCATCTAAATATTTTTACGATGAAATTGGCGATCAAATCTTTGTTAAGATTATGAATATGCCGGAGTATTATCTCACCAACTGCGAATATGAAATTCTAAGCGAGCAAGCAAAGGACATTGTTCGTTCTATAGATGTCGATAATATTGAGTTTGAATTGATTGAATTAGGAGCGGGAGACGGAACAAAAACAATAGAGCTGTTGTCCGAAATGAAAGGTTTAAACTTTGTTTACAAACCCATTGATATTTCATCACATGCTATTTCCAATATTGAAAAAAGACTGGAATCTGAATTAGCTTGGTTAAAAGTAGAAGGAAAGCAAGGTGAGTATTTCCAAGTCTTGAAAACATTAAAAAATGAGAAAAGAAAGATTGTTCTTTTCTTAGGATCTAATATTGGCAACCTTCTGGATGAGCATTCCAAGAAATTCATTAATCAGTTAAGCGCAGTTCTGAATAAAGGAGATAAACTCATTTTAGGAGTGGATAGAAAGAAGTCTAAATCTATTGTCTTGCCTGCTTATAATGATACCCAAGGATTTTCAAGAGATTTCAATTTGAATCTGTTGAACCGAATAAATAAAGAACTGGAAGCGGATTTCGATTTAAGTCAGTTCAAACACGCACCTGAATACAGCGAAGAAAAAGGAATTGCTTATAGTTATTTGGAGAGTATGTGCGAGCAGTCTGTAAGTATCAAAAAGATTGGAAAAGTATTTCACTTTAAGGAAGGAGAAAGAATTCACACCGAGATTTCAAGAAAATACGATGATGATGTGATTAGAGATATTACAGCTGAATCTAATTTTAGGATTGAAAAAATATTCAGCGATAAAAGAAACTATTTTAGCGATTACTTGTTAGTTAATTAGATGAAAGCAATTTGGAATAATCAAATAATCGCTGAAAGCGATGATACTGTGGTGATAGAAGGGAATCATTATTTTCCTGCGGACTCTATTAAAAAGGAGTTTTTTACAGATTCAGAGACTCATACCGTTTGCAATTGGAAGGGTACCGCAAATTATTACACACTTCAGGTGAATGGAGAAAAGAATGAAGATGCTGCATGGTATTACCCAGAAGTTTCTGAACTCGCAAAATCAATAGAAGGAAAAGTTGCTTTTTGGAAAGGAGTAGAAATTAAGGAGTAAACTAGAATTGGGATAGTACTTTAACGCACTCATGAATTTCATCTTCTGAGTTGTGATAATGAAAACCAAATCTTATTCCAACCCCTCTTTCTTGGCAGGCAATTTGATTTTGATCCAGATAACTTTTTAGACCATCCTTGTTTTTTAAAATCACAATTGATGATCTATTATTTTTATCCCCAACTATTTCAAAACCAATTTTTAAGACTTCTTCAATGAATGTATTGCTTAATGATATATTGTGTGCTTCCATTTTACCTATTCCAAATTCCAACTTGTGTTCTAAAGCTGGAATTAAAGCAGAAAATGCATGAAGGTTTAAATGCCCAGGTTCATAGCATCTAATACTGGATTTAAAATTATCGAAATCAAAATCTGGTGCAGCACTATTATAGCCAGCAAGTAAAGGCTTATAATTTTGCAGAAAACTACCCTTAGCAAACATTAAACCACTTCCAAAACCCGCATTCATCCATTTGTAATTGCTGCATAAGGCCACATCCATATCTGAATTGCTGAAAGATAATTTTAAAGAGCCTAGACTCTGAGAATAATCGACTATACTTATTATTCCATGTTCCTTACAAAAAGTGCATAAATCTGAAACATCAACTCTATATCCCGTTAGCCATTGAACAGCGGAAAAAACAAAGAGTTGAATTTCATTTTCCAATAATGTTTTCTTTATTGATTCATTATCCCATTGATATCCATCAATATCATTGAACTTATGAATGGAATAATCTCGCATGTCAAATGGCATGGTGAGCCCCAAATATTCCTTTTCATATAATAATACCGACTTCACGTTTTTCAGAGAAGATAAAACTGTATTCAGTCCAAATGAAGTATTCGGAATAAGAGCAATCTCAGACAATGAGGCATTCACAAATTGAGATACTAGTTCTCTTAATAAAGGCAACTGCTCAGTTCTAAACCAGGCAGACACCTTGCTAGAATTGATTGACATCTCAGCATTAAACTTATCTAAAGCCATTCTGGAGCTTTCAGAAAGAAGTCCAGATGAAGGAGTGTCGAAATATATCATGTAACGAAAATAAACTTTTGATTTAACAGATAGAGTTCGTTGAATAATTGAAAGAAAGAGATGCTGAATTCAATTTGTAAAATGAACTAACTAAAGATTAGGCTTTCACCTCTTTTATTCTAGCTAAAAAGCTTTGCCTAAAGGCTTTAGTATAACAAAACCCGTCTAAATTTCGTAAAATGATCAAGGTTGAACTTGTTCGACCTTAAAAAGACTGTTGTGATTTATGTGTAAAAGATT
>CAZSQZ010000007.1:0-98473 GCA_964609215.1 uncultured Flavobacteriales bacterium | reverse complement strand
AAGGTTGAACTTGTTCGACCTTAAAAAGACTGTTGTGATTTATGTGTAAAAGATTAGCATTACTGCTGAGCGTGCTATTGATATGCTCAGTTGGGTTCTGTCAAACTAGATATTGGGTAGCATCCAGTGCAGGTAACTGGAGCGACTCTAATAATTGGTCTGCTTCAAATGGTGGGGCTGGAGGAGCAAGTATTCCCAGCACTACAGATAGAGTTATATTCAATTCAAATGGATTAGGGAATTGCTCTGTAGATCTCTCATTGGTTGAAATTGAAGGTCTTTTAATAGGCAATAGTTATACCAGTCAAATTAACATAGGGACAAATACCATTTCAATAAACGGTAATTCTCAGGTAGAATTTAATGCTGGTGATGTAATTGCCAGCGGCCCAGGTTCTAAAATTAATATTAACACTAGTGATGATGTGCTTTTCACAAATAACGGTGGTGTTTTTGATTGTGATTTTGAAATAGTTAGCTCAAGAGCTTCCTTTAGTGGGGGAGTGTTCAATGGAAAAGTAGAAGTCACCGTAAATCCTACAGCTGCACTTAACGGTGATGGTTTCAACACGTTTAACGATAGTCTTATTGTAACCAATCTTGGGAGCTCTAACTTTTTGACTTGCAGGAATAATCCTGATATCTATAATGGGCCTATTCAATTATCTAATCAAGGGACTGGCTTAATCCGAATGTCCTTTGAGGGAATAGGAACAGAATTCAACAATAATATAATTGTAGAAAGCACGGGAGGCGGAATTCTCTTTGGTGAAGGTGAAGGTTCAGCTACTTTGGCTGATGGCTATTCAATTTTCATAGGAGACCTAGGCTTTTCTCAATCAGATTTGCGTTTTGAAGATTTTACTCAGCTGGGAAATACTCCGGTAAACATAAATCTAGATGGAACAGCTAGAGTAGTTATAGAAGACAGCGAAATTGGAGGAGAACTTAATGTAGTTGCTCCAAGAATTCAGCTGAGAACCTCGGTATTCAATTCTAATGTAAGTGTTGAAAAAATACTCGCAGGAAACAGCGATAGCCATGGTGGGAATGTATTTCATGGAGATCTTAGCGTTGAAAATTCCGGTACATCAAGAACTAGATTTCAACTAAGTGTTCCAGATACCTGTTATGGAAATGCAGTTTTCACCAATTCTGGAAGCCATCAGTTCTTTTTAGCCATGACACCTGACAACTATTTTGCTGGAGATTTAGAACTGATTAATTCAGCATCTTCTAGTCGTCATATATATCTGGCTCATCAAGCTGGATCGGAAGTTACAGTAGAAGGAAATACCCTAGCGAATAATTTTTCATTAAACAGCGGTTCCCATTTGTACATATGTACCAATGGGAATGGTGTTTTTAATGGAAACCTAGATGTAAGCAATAACTCTGAACACAACTGTCAAATCTTTATTGCCAACAATCTGGCAGGACAAGTAAATGTGAATGGTCAAACCACAATTTCTAACTTAGGAACATCCGGTAATACGCAAAGAATCTATTTCGCTAACAGTGGATCGACAGTTCTAAATGGTGATTTACATGTTACTAATGCAAGTAATGGTTCCAGTTCTCAAATTTTCATTAACCATAATGCGTCTTCCTCATCCACCATTGATGGTGATATCTATTTAAACTCCATAAATGCCAATGCAAGAGGAATCTATTTTGGAAACTCCGGAGGTCAAACGACATTAGGTACTAATCATACCTTGAATATAGGAACTGGAGGATATATAGCTGGAATTTTGGAATTGAGCAATATCAGGCAAATAGGAAATGTTGCACAAAATCTGATTTTAACAGGAAGCTCAGATCTTCAACTTGAAAATTGCGAGTTTGATGGTCCTTGTTCTTTTGAAAGCCCAAGAATAAGGTTTGAGCAATCTACCTTTCATGAGACAAGTTCAATGGAAAAGACAGGAGCATCAGACGACTCTTCCTTTGGCAACAACACTTTTGCTAAATCCGTCACTTTTACCAATTCAGGTTCTTCACAGTTTAGAATAGCAGCTACAAATCCAGACACTTATTCTGAAAATGTAACATTAATTAATTCGGGTTCCTCAAGAATTTATTTCCCATACACTTCTATTGGTAATGTTGTAGCAGGAGATCTTACAGTTTTTAACTCAAGTTCAATTTCAGGAGCCTCTCCACAAATACGAATAAGCGATTCTGAGGATTCAGACCTAAACGTTATGGGAAATGTCACCATGGAGAATACCCACACGGATGGATCCTCTATAACCTATTTAGGAGTTAATGGAGATGTAGTAATTAATGGAGATCTCAACATATTCAATAATTCCAATTCTGCCTTTTCACGAATGACTTCATCTCTAAATGAAACTTCCTCCTTAAGAGTGGAAGGTGCAACAATTATTGAAAACAATTCCACTGCTGCAGACTCTAGAATGTTTATTAATGCAAGAGGGCAAACGGTATTTAATGGGCCTATTAGAGTACTAAACAATAGCGGTACAAATCTCTCAGCAATATACTTTAACCATTTTCCAGAATCTCTTTGCGAATTTAACGGAGATATAGTGGTGGAGTGCACAGCGGTTAATAGTGATGGCATTAGATTTGGAGAAGGCCAAGGATTTGCTACTTTGAGAGATGCACAAACAATTTCCGTTGGACCCAATGGGTTTATTGCCGGAGATTTAAGATTAAGAAATTTCACACAATTGGGAACATCTGTTCAGAATATAGATATGGGCGGACTTAGTCGACTTTATTTATATGGCTCTACATTCAATGGACCAATAAACACAGCATCGCCAAGGATTCTAATTCAAGAGAATATTTTTAACGAAACCGCAGATTTAGAGAAAACAGGAGCATTCAATGATGCCTCACTAGGGATGAATACTTTCAATGCCAACGTTACGTTCAGAAACTCAGGCACTAGTTATTTTATGACTTCGAATACGCAGCCAAATAACTATGAAGCGGATGTTACATACATCCAGACGTCAACCGGAATTTTTCATGAATCGCATAAAACCGCATCTACTTTTGCTGGTGATATTTACTTTGATTTGACGAGCACATTTAATTTAGCCAATGGCTCCGGACGAGTTGTTCTAGATGGAACTGCAGCACAATCTATAAATGATTTAGGAAGCTCTACCGTTAACTTTAGAAGAATGACTGTTTCTAATGTCAACGGGGTAGATTTAAATATGCCTATGAGAGTTTCAACTGAACTCCTATTTGATCAGGGAGAGTTAAGAACTACCAATACCAATCTGTTAAGAATAAACAATGATGCAATTGTGATTGGAGCCAGTGATAACTCATATGTCAACGGTCCAATTGTAAAATATGGAAATGATGCTTTTGAGTTTCCGGTAGGAAAGAATGGTGAGTTTAGACCTATATCCATTACTGCACCAAGTTCTACTGCCGCTCAATTTAGAGCAGAGTATTTTGATACAAATCCCGATGAAACGTATTCCGCATCTTCTAAAGATCCTACTATTCATCATATAAGTAGCACGGAATACTGGTTGCTAGACAGATTAGCAACAACAAATAGTGTAGATGTAACATTATCATGGGAAGATCCATCCTCCGGTGAAGTGAGTAATCTTTCTGATCTTTTGGTTTGTAGGTGGGACGGTACTAAATGGGCAGACCATGGAAATGGCAGCACAACAGGATCCACAAGTAACGGAACTATAACAAGTGCTTCTGCAATATCTTCTTTTAGCCCATTTACTTTAGGTTCTAGAACAGTTGAAAACCCTTTGCCTATAGAATTACTGAGTTTTGAAGCTCAGTTGCTCAATAAGAATGTGGAATTAAAATGGATAACGGCAACTGAAGTAAATAATGATTACTTCGAAATAGAAAGAGGTGATAATGGATTAGATTGGTTTAAAATAGAATTTGTTGATGGCGCTGGAAATAGTAATAGCAACATATTCTATCGCTCCATTGATTACAATCCACTTCCAGGTATCAATTACTACAGGTTAAAGCAAACAGATTTTGACGGTACATTTTCATACTCAGATGTAGTATCTATTCACAATTTTGAGGAAGAACAATTGTTTGAATTATATCCTAATCCAACATTCTCGGATGTAAAACTTATTCTTTCCGACAGCGAATTAGCAGAGCAGTTAAGAATATATAGCTCCACAGGACAAATAATATACCAACAAGAATTAAGGTCGTTGAAGAGAGAGTATGTAATTCCTTTTAATTCCTTTCAGCCTGGTGTCTATTTGGTTAAGGTTAAAATCGGGAATAGCTGGAAAACTAAGAGATTAATCAAGTCTAAGTAAGTAGTTCAAACCTTCAATTTAGTTAATCCTAATACGCTCTGTTGACCTTTTATCATTTATTTAGGGATTACATTTTAATATTGCTTTAATTTGACTTCTAAAAACCAAAAAGGGTTATTTGTTCATGGTTCTTAAAAAGTGCAGTGCGGATCAATATAAACTATCTATTTACGATTCTATTAACCTTATTAATGATGATGATTGGAGAGAAATTCATAAAGATCAGAATCTATACCTTTCCATACAGTATTTAAAAGCATTAGAGTCTTCCATGTTCGAGCATATAGAATTTAGGTATCTAATGTTCTATGATGCTAATGTAAAACCTTTAGGAATTGCCTATGTTCAAATTCTGCAATTTGAAAATATTGGTGACTCTTACCAGGAATATCTCCCAAAGTTTGGGGATAAATTTTCTAAGGCTTTTCTAAATAAGCTAGGGATAAAAATAATGATCTGCGGTAACACATTTGTTACTGGAGAAAATGGTTTTATTTTTTGCAATACGCTGGATAAAGAGGTAACCTATGCTTTATTAAATGATGGGCTCCTTCGTTTGAGAAATCATGAAAAGGAAGAAGACAGAGTCTCTGTTTTTTTGCTAAAAGAATTTTGGGAAAGTTCTAAGGAAATAACCGAGAAATCTTTGAATAAACTCGATTACAAAGGCTTTAATATAGATGTTGATATGATCTTGAAGATAAATCCTGATTGGAACAATCTTGAGGACTATTTGGCCGATATGAAAACGAAATTTAGAACAAAAGCCAAAGCAGCATTTAAACGATCTGAGGAGATTAGAGTAAAGGAGTTAAGAGCCAAGGAATTGGAAATGCATAAAGGGCGTATAAATAAATTATTCCAGAATGTATTGAAAAAAGCCAGTTTTAAGCTGAGCGATTTAAATGGTCAAAGTTTTGTTAACTTCAAAAGACAACTCAAGGAGAACAATATTGTTTTAGGTTATTTTCTAAATGACAATTTAATTGGTTTTAGTTCCTCATTTATAGATAACTCCTATTTGGATGCAAACTATGTGGGTCTTGACTATGAATTGAATCAAGAACATGCATTGTATTCTAGAATGCTATACGATTTTGTGGAAATGTCTATTCGAAAAGGAATAACAGAATTGAGGTTGGGGAGGACAGCAGAGACCATTAAAACTGGAATTGGAGCAGAACCCGCTAATCTTAGATTATACATTAAACATACTAATAAGTTATCCAACAAAATACTACAAAGCCTGGTGAAGAACATAAGTCCAAGTGAGTTTGAATCTCGAAAACCGTTTAAAGCAGAGTATTATATCTAATGGATTCCTTAACGCAAATAGTTCTTGGGGCATCTGTTGGAGAACTTACACTTGGCAAGAAAATTGGAAATAGAGCCATACTTTGGGGGGCGATTGCAGGAACTATTCCAGATTTAGATACCATAACCTCTTTCCTGGTAGACGACATTACAGCAAACGAATGGCATAGAGCTTTCTCCCATTCGATATTCTTTTGTTTAATAGCTTCTCCTTTATTTGCGTGGCTAATTAAAAAATCTGAAAGGCTCTTTTTATCTCTATTTCTAGGGGTGGTTTTCCTGCTATTTGTTTTGGCTTTTTGGGATATCAATCCGTTAGTTTCGGCTTCCATCATTGCTTTCTTTGTGCTCTGTGTTTTCCTTATCTACAAGTTTTTTAAGGACCGAAGTTTTGAAGCCAATAGAAGATCTTGGACAAAACTTTTCTTTTGGTGCCTTATCACTCATCCTTTGTTAGATTGTCATACATCATGGGGCACTCAACTATTATGGCCACTTCCTTATAAGCTTTCATGGAATAATATTTTTGTTGTTGACTTTTTCTATACTATCCCTTTTTTGGCTTGTGTTGCTATTCTAATGTTTTACAAAAGAACCAGTGCCAAAAGAAGAAGGTGGAATGCAATAGGTTTAGGCATTAGTTCTGCGTATATGCTTTTAACCTTGATATTTAAGTGGGTTACTTTTAATCAATTTGAGAATGCTTTGGATAGACAGAATATTGTATACGAGAAAATTTCTACGCGACCAACACCATTAAATGCTGTGCTTTGGACAGCTAATGTAGAAACCAAAGATGCTTACTATATGGGCTTTAGGTCTATATTTGATAAAACAGATTCAGTTCATTTTGCCCGTATTGAAAAAAACCATGATTGGATTTCTCATTTAATGGATGAGCAAGACATACATCGTTTAATCGCTTTGTCTCAGGGAGAATGGGCGATAACTAAAACAGACACCTGTTGGTTATTTAATGATCTTAGATTTGGTCAAATGAACGAACCATCTTCAGATGGAGAATTCGTTTTTAGTTATGCCATTAAAGAAACCGATGATGGTTTAGATATTGTAGGTTTAGAACCAGGGCTCAGAAGACCCAATGAAGAAAAATCAGTGGGTGAAGTTATGCGTGAAGGTTTAAACCAAATTTTTGAAAGAGCAAAGGGGATATAAAAAAAGCCCCTCTTTATTTCTAAAGAAAGGCCCTTTGATAGTTTAGGTTAAGGTTAAATTACTTTATGAACCATTGACTTAATATCCCACTTATAATAGCTATACATACAATCCAGTAGCCTGAATTTACGAGAATGTATTTGAATCCTTTTCTTTCAAAAAGAGCATTGGTTCCCAAAATGGGTAGAACAAAGAATATCCCTCCCAAAATTCCATGAAACATACCATGTCCAAAAGTTAAATGTTTTCTACCCAGAAATGTTTGAGTTTCATTCATCCAAATGCTTAAATCTGAGCTACTATCTTTTAGAAGTTCTACGCTTTCCTTATCTGTAAAAAGTGATGGAATATGAACTTGATGAATGCCAATACGAGTCAGCATCAAGGCGAGCATGCATGAAAAGAGAAAACTGACACCAAAAATTATGGCCATATTTCCTCCCTTAATTTTTTCTTCCGTCATTCCACTTGAAGCCATCCAAGCCTTGCCAAAAACTGCAGGATTATACCAAATAAAACCTAGTATCATTGGCACAAACGCTGTCACTGGTATTAACCACCAATTAAATTCCATCAAAATTTTGTTTAAAGCTTTGAGCTAAATTAAGTATTTTATTCAACACCCAATGCGTAAACCAATAGTCTAATTGCAAATAATACCATAAAGACGCCCATTACCTTATAAATTACTCTTAGCCTTTTAGGCTGAAGGAAAGGCTTGATTTTTTCAGCAAATAAAACCTTCAAAAGATCTTGAGTGAAAATCCCCAATAGTAGAGCAGACAAAAAGACATAAAAAGACCTTTCATTACCATATAGCTCTTCTGCATAGGCAATAAAACCAATCCATACAACGAAAACAAAAGGGTTTACAAAATTGACCAGAAAGCCACCAGTAAAAGAAGCTAATTTATCTCTTCCTTTTATTCTTTGTTTGGATTCATTTGGAACCTTGGGATTCAAAAAATATTTAGCTCCCATTATTAAAAGAATAACCGCTCCAGCAAGTGCTATCCAATACTGAGTTCCACTTTTTTCTAAAAAATTAATAGCACCAGCCGAACATAACAATGCTACAGCAACAACATCGCTAATAATAATTCCACTTGCAACCATTATTCCAGCTGTTCTACCTTTATCAATAGTATTCTTTAGTAAAGTAAAAACAACAGGCCCAATGAATATGATCATTGCCAAACCCCAACCGTAACCTTCTAAAAAAGCCACGTTAATTAATTAAGTAGATGGAAAAAAATATCACTTGACAATATTAGCCTTTTTTAAATAGTTCTATCTGCATAAAACCGTATCAACCATGAAAAAATCTTCACTATTAATTATCGCCTTACTCTCTTTCAATTTCCTTATTTCAGCAGTTAATAAGCAAAAACTTACACTCAATTTCGAAACCAATGCCCATGAATTGACTGAAAACCATTTGTCCCAACTAAATTTGTTTTTAAACGATCTCAATCTTGTTGGTGATTATGAGTTTATAGTTACCGGACATACAGATGAAGAAGGAAGCAATAGCTTCAACTTAGGACTTTCAGAGAAAAGAGCTTTATCTGTTGCTGAATACTTAGAACAAGTTGGAGTGGCCAGAGAATATACCTTTCTTAATTATAAAGGAGAATATGAGCCATTGATTAAGACGCTAAATGAGAAAAAAAGAGCCGAGAATAGAAGGGTAAATATTGTCTTTAAGAAATATGAATTCTCCAGTATAGATGAACTAATGAATGAGTTGAAGGAGGGGAATTTAAGCGTGTTTGAATTCAATCAAAGCAATGAACAATTCTTAAAAGGAAAGAATGGAATTCACATTCATGTTCCATCAAATTCTTTCGTAGATGATAAAGGAAATTTAGTTTCTCAAGTTAAGCTGAAGCTAAGAGAAGCTTTAACTATGACTGATTTCATAGAAGAGGATCTATCTACACTATCTGATGGGAATTTATTGGTGAGTGGAGGAATGTATCAATTAGAAGCCTTTTCAATGGAAGGAGCCCCGTTGAAATTAGCGAATAATTCAACCTTAGAAGTAAGCGTGCCAAATGAGAGTGTGGACAGCACTATGTCTGTTTTTACCAGTGATAAGGGAAGGAACTGGAGTCAAACGGAGCAGACACCAATTACAAAATTCAGCCGTCTCGATTATAGCAAAAGACCAAAGTTTTCATGTTATCAGTCTATGGATAAACCTCAACAAAGTTATATCAAATGGGAGAGGCCAGAGTACAAACCAGATCTGGCATCTAAACCTAGAAAACCTTCTGAGCCAATTCATCCTAAAAAACCTAGAAAACCTAATAGAGATGCTTATTCAGTAAAAGCGAAGTGGTATCATATGTCTAATATGAAACAAAGAAGATTACAAGCTGCAAATAGATATAAAAAAGCTATGGAAAATTATGAGGCGGCCTTGGAAGCTTTTTATTTAGAATGTCCTGAATTTCAGGTTGAATGTGATAATTACACCATTAAGCTAAACCGATTTTATCGGGAATTGGCAATTTGGGAAGTAGAGGAGAAAGAAAGAAAAAGAACATTTGAAACAGAGTATATCCCAGAACATTATGCTGCTTGGGAAAAACGAATAGAAAAGGAGAGAGATGGATACTCAAAGGTTTATGACCAATGGAAGAAACAGAATAAACAAATGCTAGACTCTTGCAGACAAGAATATAAAATAGCTTATGCCGCTTGGAAGAGTGAAGAAGACTCTCTGATAAACATTTATTATGAGAAACTAAATAAATTGGGGATTGCACCTACTGAACAAGATCAACAGTATTTGCTTAGGCAGGCAGAGTTAGGATGGATAAATATTGATAGATTCTGGAAATTTGAAGGTGAAAGAAAAGATTTAATAGTTTATAATGATGACGAAAAAGCAAATGAGAAAGTCATTGTTCATTTCACTGAGGTAAATTCTTGTATGTCTATTCAAATGATCAAAAATTACGCTCAATTAAAATCATTCCCTATTGGGGAACCGGCAAATGTTTTTGCCTATAAAATTGAGGGTAATACTATTTATGTGGCACAGCATAATATTGGTGAAAATTCGAATGTAAACTTAGAATACGAAAAAGTTAGATTTTCTGAATTCAGAGCATTGCTAAAATCTATGGGAAGGAATGCTTAACCTTTTCTATTCGCCTCTTTGAAAGCTTGGTTCAATTCCTTAAAATCAAGTTTCCCTTGCGCCTTTTTGAGGTAGTTTAGAACGACTATTCCTTTTTCAATTCTCTTTTGTTGAGATTTGGGTTTCCCAATTATGTAAATGAGACTTCTTTGTTTACCCATAGTTAAGGAGTGAAAAACTTCATTTCCTTCCGGGTCCTGATAGAGCAACTCCTCAAATTCTTCTGGTACGGGTAAGCCGTATTTACTATTATCCTTTTCTAAAGAAACGCTTAAGGCATCACCAATTTCTACTTTATATTTTTTTCTTCTTTCCTTGTTAAGTATGATATAGAAATCACCATCTCCTTTGGGTAAAAGTGCACCCTGAAAAGCTTCATCTGAATTAATAGAACATAATACCCGCGAATTATCTTGAAGAAAAGGCTTGGCGATTTTTGCTGGAACCAATATTCCAACATACCAAATAGGCTCATGTATTGTCAATAAAACAGTCTCGAACTGAGCCATTGAAAAATCTTAAAAACCCTTTAATTTATTTACTTCAGAAGCAATTTTATCAAAACTTTCAGAAGTAGGAGGAAGGTCCGTACAATTCTTATAAAAGTCCTCTTTTGTTTGACTGGTAATCTTCCCGTCTTTGCTAATCATATAAAGCAATGCTCTTGGTTTTGCTGCATATTCAGCACCGTTTACTGGAGCAGAATATTTAATGTTAGATGCCAATTGATTTTTTACGAATTCAACCCTTTCGTCTTTCGATTTTAGATCTTTCATTTGATCAATCATAGTCCAAGTATCCATTTGTTTAGGTTTAGGTTAGTAATTTGTTGAAGATATCAAGGGATAATTTACAAAAAAAGCTCGGATTTTACTCGAGCCTTTTTAAAGTTGTTTGATCTAATAAGATCATGTGTTTTGCACTTAAAAGACGTTAATTAAAATAAAGGTTGCCTATCTGAGCCAATTATTTTTAATTTCTTGCTAAAATAATTCTAAAAGAGAAGCCTCTTGAAGCGTTGTCTTTTTGGAATAGATTCCTCCAGACCATTTAATCAGTCTGATTTTGTTCTTATCAAGTTCAATTCCGGTAATATCACCATCGGAATAAGAACAACACCCTGTATTAAAGTACCTTGGAGATTCCTTTGAGAATTCATCAATAGATGTGTACTTCTCTTTTAGTTTTTTGATTTCTTGCTCAATACTATCTATATCCTGTTCACTTTCCGCTTTGCTAATAGTACTGCCTAATTTTTTTAGCTCATCTTGTAGCCTATCCAGCTTAGTTTTAGATTCAAAAACTGCCTGATGGGTATGTCCGCATATAATCAACTGCTTATCTTTCGTCTTGGCCCATTCATACATAGCTCTGTCATGGCTTGACCTTAGTGTCAAATCATTACTAGGAGTGCTTAGAGCAATATTGAATAAGCGCTGAATATTTCTCCATCCATACCTAACAAAAAACTTGCTTAACCAAGCAAATCTATCGCTCTCTAAGTTTCCTTGATGCCCGTGAATAAGCAACGATGAGCCAATTAAATTTTGATCTTTTTTAAATTGAATTTGCAAGGCTTCATGAACTTCAATATTTGGAAAAAGGAAATCTAAATGCTTGGTTAAAAACCTTCCAAACTGCCATTGATCGTCATGGTTTCCCCATATTCTATACAATCTGTTCTTATCAAAGAACTTCTTTTCCAAAAGCATTAAATCCTTATACTTTAGCAAAACTGAATAGATAGGATTCTCCCAAAATTCCTCTACATCTCCAAGCATTGCCATGGTAAAACCATTCTCAAAATAATGTTCAATAGCAATTTTATATGCGGGTTCACAAATTAGAAAATCGTCCGCCCCATCTTTGCGTCCACGATGGTGGTCTGAAAAGAGAATCCACTTGTCGTTGGATATATCAAAAGAAACACTTTCAGCTTTAAAGGCAGCTTTATCTATGGCTTTATGTATTATTTCAAACCCCATATTAATTACAAATAAAGAAAATGATTTGAATTTTCACTTTGCAACCTATTAGATAAGCAGATCGTACAAAGAATAATCACCTTAAATCTTTAGTGTCGTGTATAGAATAGGATCTATTTTTACCATTTTCACCCTTTTTTTCAATTCTTTAATTGCTGGAATCGCTAGTCCAGATTCTCTTGTGGTAACTTGTCCCACAGATGTCTTGGAATACACAGAGGAGTTTTCATGCTCTAAACATGTGCTTTACCCCATACCAACGGTTGAGAATTCTTGCGGCCCATATGATATGGTCTTAGAAGAAGGGCAGCTTTCGGGTTCAGAGTTTTTCCCAGGAACAACAATTATCAAATTCAATATAACCGATAGCATAGGGAATAATTCCAACTGTACCTTTAATATTTTCGTGCTTGATTCCATTAGCCCGATTGTTGAGATAATAGATCCTGTAGAATTATTTCTGTCAGAATCATGTGAGACTATGGTTCCAAATGTTTTATCCAACCTTTCAATTACAGATAATTGCGGGATTTTTCTCGTAGAACAAGACATTGTAGAAGGAACCACAATCTCTGAAAACACCATGGTAAATGTTTTGGTGGAGGATTTTTTTGCAAACAGTAAGACTTTGCAAGTAGAAGTTCAGGTAATAGATACCATTATACCTGAAATAACCTGCGTTCCACAACATACGGTAATAGCAGATTCAAATTGTGAATTTAATGATGACACTTTCGAAATAGAATCTGTTGTCAATGACAATTGTATTCAGAGCCTTAGTACTGGAAGTTATTTTGATTTTCCTTATGTATTGGGTAATCATTTAATTACCTCTTTCGTTATAGATGGGCAAGGTAATGAGGCAAATTGTGAAACGGAGTTAATGGTTATTGACGAAGATCCTCCAACTATTATCTGTCCGGATGATCAAATTTTACAACCATCAGCAGATTGTCTGGCTGTACTGCCTAATTACGCTGAAGAAATAACAGTATCGGATAACTGTAGTTCAACTTTAAATATTACACAAACACCAGCTCCGGGAAGTTTTATTGAAACATCAACCATTATTACTTTTGATATTGTAGACGCTTCTGGAAATAGTTCTCAATGCGCATTTTTTGCAAGCCCTGATATTATAGACAATAGTATTTCACAAGAAATGAATCTTATCAGCGCCAATTTAGAAGGAGCTATTTATCAATGGTTTGATTGTTCTGGGGCAAAGCCCGAAGCCATTGCCGGTGAAGTGTCACAAACTTTTGAAGCTCTTACTTCAGGAAGTTATGCTGTTCAAATTACTGTAGGAACTTGTTCGGTTATGTCAGAGTGCATTGATTATATTGTTTCTGGTGTAGAAGAAATTTATAATGAGCTCGATATTAATGTTTATCCCAATCCATCAAACGGAATTTTTACTTTGGATTTCGGAGCTCAAGACCAATTTCCCATTATTATTGAGGTTAAGGATATAATAGGAAGGGTAGTGGAAACAAAAGTCATTAAGTCCCTAATCTCCAATAACATAGACCTGAGCCATTTGGAAAATGGTCAATACAGTTTAAAAGCTATAAATTCAAAAAATAGTTTTCAAACAACATTGATCAAACAATAATTAGCACTTGGAATGTGCCCCATCGCAATAAGGTGGGTTATTTGTTTGCTTGCAAGTACATAAAGCAACCTTACTATCTTTTTCGGCATTAATGATCAAAGGAGAGAAATCCGACCCTTGATGAGCGCCATTACAATAGGGTTGTTTATCCGATAGACCACATGTGCACCATGCATAAACTTTTCCTTCCTCAAAATCTACCATTAATGGGGCTTTGCCCGCAATTTTACCTTTACTCATAATCTCTAGACATTAAAACAAGTTTGACTTCTTTTTTAGATTCTAAATTCATTTCCCCAGCATTAACAATTAATCCTTTCTGCTCATCCAAATTTACCTGATTGATCTGGCATTTACCATTAAGAGGAATTGCAATTACTTCATGATCCAGATTCAACTGTAACTTGCCTTTTAATTGAATGGCAGTAATACTAGGTTTAGTGTTGCTTATCGCAATCATTCTATTTACTTCAGAATAATACTCTTCATCTTGATAGTGAATCTTATCGGAGAACCAACTGAAGGAATGCAATTTATCCTCAAACCTAAAGGATAGATTGATAAGATCACTGTCTCCCTTTTCAAAACCATTTTTAAAAAAGACATGCTTTTCCAAGTAAGTAATAAATTCATCTACATGAATATGATTTTTTATCTCCGGACTATACATTCCATGTCTAATTTGTCCAGAAATTTCAGGAAAATGAAAAGGTTCGTGTTTTTTACCATTAACAGAAAAAACATGTGCTGGGATAAAACCTAAAACTAGTCCGCCAACTGCTGATTTCACAATAAACTTTCTTCTTTTCATCAGTTCTAGTCAAATTTTTCTATTAATGTACCCATTTTTCCACTTTGATAATCCCTTATTGCTTCTGCTATTTCTCTTTCCGTATTCATCACAAAAGGTCCATAGGTTGCCAGAGGTTCATTTATTGGTTTTCCACTCAACAAAATCGCTCGCGTTTCTCCAGAAGCTTTTATTTCTATAGTGTCGCTATCATTGTTAAACCAAACCAAATCCTTATCACCAACGGATCTATCTCTTACGTCCAATTTTCCATCAAGAATGTACAATAGCGCATTGAAATCATTTGGAATAGGTAAATTAATTTTTCCGCCAGCTGCAAATTCCATTCTAAGAATAACGAGTTCTGAATATGTATCTATAGGACCTTTTTTATCCATCAATTCGCCTGCAACCAAACCTATCTTGGCCTTATTATCATCGGATACAATGAAAGGAGTATCTTCATAGGAAAGTGGTTGATAATTTGGTGGATCCCCTTTTCTCGCTGCTGGAGCATTTACCCAGAATTGAATAATTTCAAAATCTCCTCCATGTTCCGCTAATTCTTTCTTGGGCCTTTCACTATGCACGATTCCCTTTCCGCTATTCATCCATTGCGTCCCTCCCGCTTCAACAATGTCCGAATTACCTTCAGAGTCTCTATGGTGAATACCTCCCTTAAACACAAAGGAAACAGGAGCAAAACCTCTATGAGGATGAGGAGGAACACCCACATTCTTTTGTAATCTGCCGCCTTTATGGGTGTCTGCCCAATGATGAATTAATAAGAATGGGTCAATTTGATCAACTCCCTTATATGGAAGTGCTTGATCCAGAATTATTCCACCCATATTTATTTTGAAAGCGGGGTTAATTTCTCTTATGCTTCGCATGATTCATTTGGTTTTAAATGTTCCTTAATGCTTTGAATTTTATTAGCAAGCTCTGATGCATTGTCCTTGTTTATTTCCTCCTCAAAAAAATGATTCAAACTGGCCTTTATTCCTGGAAAGGAATCTATTAGAAGTTCCTGACCTTTAGATGAGATAAGAATATTTACTTTTCTACGATTCTTGGTGCATATACCTCTTAAAATAAGTTTTTTCTTTTCTAACCTATCCATAAGCCTGGTTAGATCTGAATTGGGAACGATCATTCTTTCCTTTATTTCTGACATACACAAAGCTTCTGGGTAGGTGCCATTTAGAATGCGCAAGACATTGTACTGAGCATGCGTTATTTCATACTGTCTAAGAGCTTTTTGCACGCATTGATCAATTTGCATTCCAGTTTCTAGGATGGTTACAATTAAATCTTCATTTGGATTCTTTGCCATAATACAAACATAACATTTGTTTACAACAAATGTTGTTCAAAACAACTAAAAAATAAGAATCTAAGCTTTGCACATATCTTTTTACCATCCATTACGATAGGAATAAAAAAAAGTGTAAATCGCCTTCTATATCAATAGTGAATAATATGAAATTAAGATTAAGTACAGTAGCGATTTTATTAAGCTTAGGGCTAGGAGCTCAAATATCTTTTGAAGACGCTACTAATCTGCTGGAGACCTCAGATCAGCAAAGTACTCATTGTCTGGGTATTTCGGATATGAATAATGATAACAAAGACGATATTATCAGATTTATGAATGGATATCAGACTATTATTGATCTTCAGGAAGAGCCTAATATGCCTTTTACCGAGAATGCATTAGGCGATATCAACGGGGGAGGACCAGGTTACGGATCTTCTCCTTGGGGAATTGCTATTGGTGATTATAATAATGATGGCTTAAACGATATTGTTTCTGGAGGTGCATATGATGAAATTAAAATATCAACGAACGTTGATGGAATGGTTTTTAATACTGAGAATGCTCCAGGTGAAAATATCTTTGTTCAGGGAATAAACTTTTTTGATATTAACAATGATGGTCTAGCAGATATTTTTGCCTGCCATGATGATGGTCTGTCTAAGGTTCTAATTAATAATGGTGATGGAACTTTTACTCAAAGTTTTGATTTACTCCAGGCAGTGACAGATCTTGTTTCAGATAATTCAGGTAATTACGGATCTTGTTTTACAGATGTAGATAATAATGGTCATTGTGATTTATTTCTTGCCAAATGTCGTCAAGGAGTACAAGATGTGACGGATCCAAGAAGAATTAATCTTCTTTATATAAATGATGGGGATTCTGGATTTGAAAGTAATGGTGCTAACGCTGGTTTAGATACGGGCTTGCAAACATGGAGTGCAGATTTTGGAGATTATGATAATGATGGTGATTTAGATTGTGTAATGGTGCATCATGATGGTCTTTGTGAATTTTATGAAAATCAAGGGGATGGGACGTTTACAGATATTTCTGTTGCTACCAATATGAGCGATGCTTATGATTATACACCTATTCAATGTTCTTTTCAAGATTTCGACAACGATGGTTGGATTGATGTAATTATCACAGGAACGGGTAACAACACATTTTGCATGAATAATGGTGATGGTACTTTTACATTGTTGCATGATCTTATTGACTTTAGCACTAATTCATATGCGATAGGAGATTTAAACGAAGATGGTTTTCTTGATCTAATTATGACTTCTGGAGGGTTTGGAGGATCAGGTTATCAAAGTGATAGATTATACCTAAATAATACAGATAATGACAATTCTTATTTAAGAGTAAAAGTTAATGGTGTAGCTTCTAATTCAAATGGTATTGGTGCCAGAATTGAAGTTACTAGTGATAATGGAACCCAGATTAGAGATATTAAAAGTGGAGAGGCATATGGTATATGTAATTCCTTATTTCAACATTTTGGCTTAGCTACTGGTTTAGAAGCTCAAGTGGTTGTTTATTGGCCAAACGGAACAATAGAGGACTTTGGGCTCTTCAATGCTAATCAGACTATATCTCTGGAACAGGGAACAGGGTCATCTGTTGGTTTAGCTGAGTTTTATTTGAATGAAATAGATGTGAATTTCTTTCCCAATCCAAGTTTTGGAAATGTTAATTTCAACATAATTGGATATAACTTTACGGATGGAGGATTGCAATTTGAGTTGATAGATTTGAACGGAAGAGTAGTTTATTCAGACAATATTTTATTTGACACTTTTGAAATATCTAATCAGAATTTGAGCTCAGGTATTTACACGTATAAAATATCTCATGGAATATCTGTTGTTTCGTCCGATAAGTTGGTTATAAGATAATATTTAAGTTATTCCTATAATAAAAACGGCTCCTAACGAGCCGTTTTTTGTTTAGATAAAATAATAGCATCTTGCAGTAAATTCTATTGGTTTGAGTAAACTGAGCAATGCTTTTTTGATTTCTATCGCTAGCGTTTTTATTCTAATGGAAACAAAGGCTATTCTTATTCCTTTTGTAGTAGCTATTATTACATGGTTTATCATAAAGGAAGTACAAGAGCTTTTTGGGAAAATTAAATTTGGTAAGAAGAATTTACCTACCTGGCTGTCAAGTACCATTTCATTCCTTGCAATTTTCGGTGTTTTGGCTCTAACGGTAAGTATGTTGGCCTCTAATATTAACGGTATAGCGGATCAAATACAAGCTGATGCGTATAGTAAAAATGTAGATGATATTCGGGGACAAATAGATCAGGCTTTCGGCATAAGCATCTCCGAGGAGATAAAGCAATTTTCGGCTTCATTTGATTTTTCAGATGTTTTAAGAGAACTACTCAATCAATTAACGAGTTTGTTCAGTAATGCATTTCTAGTGGTGATATATGTATTGTTTCTTATGCTAGAAGAGCGCTTCTTTAACAAGAAAATCACCGCTTTTTTCTCTCAGGGGAGCAATGATAATAATGTCAAGGAAATCTTAAATGAAATAAATACCTCCATGGGGAAATATATTTCATTAAAGTCAATCGTGAGCTTGATTACTGGAATTTGCAGTTTTATTGCATTAAAATTAATTGGGGTGGATTTTGCCTTCTTCTGGGCATTTATCATTTTTTTATTGAATTATATTCCAACTGTTGGTTCCTTAATAGGCACATTATTTCCAATGTTTGCTGCTATGCTTCAGTTTGGCTCTTTTTCTGAAGGACTTGCAGTCTTGGCTGCCGTGGGAGCAATTCAAATAATTGTTGGAAATTTTGTTGAACCTAAAATGATGGGTAATTCTTTGAATATATCTAGTTTGGTAGTTATTCTTTCGCTTTCTATTTGGGGATGGATTTGGGGTATTGTAGGAATGTTATTAGCTGTTCCTATTACCGTGATGCTAATCATCATTTTTGCAAAAATACCTTCTACTAAGGGGATTGCTATTCTTCTCTCTGAAAAAGGAAATATTGGAGATTCAAATTAGTTTATCTAACCAGTCATCAAACATTTTTAGAATATCCTTCCATTCGTAAATTTTATCCTTATCTCTTGAAATGTAATAGCTAGAGTTCTTTTTCCATTGCCCATTCCTATCTAACTCTGTAGAATCTTTTCTATGAAAAATAAAAAGAGGTTTTCTTTCCAGAAATTGAATGTATAGAAAGCCATTCTTTTTTCGAAAAGAAAAAGAGGAGTGGGGAAGCTTCTTTCTCTCGATTAAGATTCTAAATGCATTACTTTCTTGTTTTAAATACTTCATAAAAAAACCCTCTTATCACAAAGACAAGAGGGTTTTAATTTAAATTATTTTTAATTCTATTGCTCGAATTGTATTGAGATTCTTCTTTGTGAATCATCCTTTCCATCCGCACCAGAAAGAGGTTCGTCTCCACCAATTCCTTTTGCTTTCATTTGATCTCCGGAGACTCCACGACTAGCTAATTTACCCTGAGCCCATAACGCTCTTATTTTAGAAGATGCTTTATTCGCCTTTTTCTCCACCATATTATCACCAACTCTTGAGTGTCCTTTTACAAGGACCTTCATGTCTGGGTATGCCTTTAACAAGGCAGCTAAATTGTCTAATTGTTCTTTTCCCTCTGCTGAAACTTCTTCACTGTCATAAGGAATTTTATCCAAGGTGAAAGAATTCTCTCCAGAACCAGTACTTAAATAATTTTGAATTGTCCAAGCCCAAGAACCTTCATCAAAATTAAGATCTCCATCCGTGGCCATAGTTTCCATAGCATCGGAAACTTCTCCCTCAGTCTTATCCATCATGTCCTTTGTGTCATCCATCATCTCGTCTGCCTTATCACCCATTTCTTCAGCAGTCTTAGACATAGCATCTCCTGCATTATTGGCAGTTTTCTTCGGTTCTCCAGAGCATTGCCATAACACAGCAAGGCAAATTAAAGTTATAAATGTTAGTGGAAATAGTTTCCCCCCAAATCTCTTATTGTTTTCCATTTTCAGTTAGTTTATAATTAGTAAATCAAGGTTAAAGATACAAATATATCAGTAATGGAGGTTTTCTTGGACTTCTATCCCTTTATTTCGAATCAAAAGCACCTTTAAATTCGTATTCATTAAGACATAAACAATATTTGAAAGCCAAAACAAGTATTATTTAAAACTATTTATGACGCGAAGAACATGCTGCATAGTTCTTTATTTTGTTTATTCCTCACTATCCTCACTTTTTGCTCAGGAGAGTATAGGTCTTATAAATGACAATTACACACCTTCTATTGGAATGCGTCTAAATCCAAGTATTATTGCAGATCAAAAGCCTTGGTTAAGTATCCACTTAGCAGGACTTAATACCTATTTAAGAAACAATCTTGCTTTCATTGAAAGTAGTAAACTCCAATTCATAAATCAAGAATCTAATCCCGCATTTAACACGCAAAGAAGGGCCTATAGTGCATATACAGATATTGAAGTCTATGGACCTTCAATAAGTTTCACCCACAGAAAGCATGCCTTCGGCATTCATTCTGCTGTTCGCGCATATTCTTTCATTAGAAACATCCCTAATGAACTAGGAGATTATATAGATGAACAAGAAAGCTTTGAAATAGAAGGAGGGAATTACAGAATAAATAATTTGGAATCAAAGGGGATGGCATGGGCAGAAGCAGGTATCAGTTATGCTCAGTTATTCAAGCAGAATAAGGATGAAATATGGACTTGGGGAATTAGCGTGAATAAGCTTTTTGGAATAGCTTCGGCAGGTATTGAGGTCTCAGAGGCTAATATTGATGTTAGAGATAGCTTAGATTTCGGAATCATTGGAAATGCAAATGCAAATTACTTTTATAATGAACCATCATTCAATTCTGGTAAAGGGTGGGGGATTAGTACGGGAATAACATTTAAGAAAATGAAATCGGATGCTGGTAATCATACGCCTCATTCACCTAAAGGGGCTTGTAAAATTCCAGATTACAAGTATAAAATTGGACTTTCAATTATAGATTTTGGAAATATCAACTATTCAATAAATGCTGAATCGGGTAATCTAACTGCGGATTTCACTACTGATGATTTAGAAGGCATTGTTGATCAGGGCCTAACGGATCAATTAGTTATAGATTCCCAAAGTGAATTTAAAACAGCATTGCCATTGGCACTTGGCTTTCAATATGACTATAATCTCAATAATAGAGTATTCTTGAATGCTACGCTAATTCAAAACCTTGAGTTTTTAAGCACGTCAGCAATTAAAAGAGCCAATACTCTTTCTGCTTCATTGCGCTACGAATCAAGATGGTTATGTTTTTCTTTACCTATTTCATTATATAATTACTCCACTCCTCAAATTGGTTTGGCACTTCGTTTTGGGACTTTTGTAATTGGTTCAGATCATATAACACCTTTCTTGATAGAATCAGATATATATGCTGCGGATCTTTACTTTGCTGTTCAGATTCCAATCCTAAGAAATCCTTCTTGTGCTAAAAAAGATAAGAATAAGAGGAACACGAAGAAGACAACAGATACCTATCCTCCTTGCCCTAAATGGTAACTAGACTTTTGAATGTGCATCAAGCACAGCAATTGTCGTCACATTTACTATTTCTCTTACCGAGGTATTCATTTGTAGAATATGAAATGATTTTTTCATTCCGATAAGAATAGGGCCTATATAGTCCATTCCTGTCATTTCCTGCATCAGCATAAAAGAAATGTTTCCAGCACTTAGATTTGGGAAAATTAAGGTGTTTACTCTTCCATGTTTTATTTCCGCGAATGGGAAAACTTCTCTAAGTCTCTCTTTATTCAATGCAAAATTAGCCTGTAATTCACCATCTACAATAAGGTTTGGCCTTGCTTCCTTTAATAAGCGAACTGCTTTGCTCATTTTCTCTGGATCCTCTCCTTTAGAAGAACCATAATTAGAATAGGACAAAAATGCCATTCTTGGCACTATTCCCATGTTGCGAATAGTCTTCTCAACAGCTATTGATATATCAACCAATTCTTCAGCCGTAGGGTTTACGTTTACAGTTGTGTCAGCAAAGAATACCGGGCCATTTTTGGTTAATAATATATACATTCCAGAGACTTGACTAACATCTTCCTGCATTCCTAAAATTTGCAGAGCTGGCTTAACAACTCTTGGATAATTCCTAGTCATTCCAGAAATAACAGCATCTGCAAAACCAGTTTCTACCAGCATTGCTCCAAAATAATTTCGTCCGCGCATGAGCTGTATCGACTCATGCTCTGTCAATCCTTTCCTTTTTCTTTTTTCAAATAATACCTTGCCGAACTCAACCCTTTTATCTCGCATCGATTCAGATTTACAATCAATTATTTCAACATTTGGTAAATCCAAATTGTGCTCATCTATGAGTTGTTTGATTTTGGATTCATTTCCCAATAAAATTGGGTGAGCTATTCCTTCTTCCGAAACTGTTTCAGCAGCTTTTAAAATTTTGAAGTTGTCTCCTTCAGCATAAACTACCTTCTTAGGGTTTCTTCTTGCTTTTGCATTTAAATTTCTGATTAGTGTATTATCTATACCTAATCTTTGTTCCAGCTCTTTCTCATAAGCATCCCAATCTGAAATATGTTTTTTGGCAACACCGGAAGCCATTGCTGCTTTAGCAACAGCCATCGAAACCCATGTAATTAGTCTATTATCATTTGGTTTAGGAATAATCATATCCTTTCCAAAAGAGATATTCTTTTCTCCATATGCTTCACTAACCTCAATAGGAACGGGTTCTTTGGTCAAATCAGCTATGGCATTAACAGCGGCCAGTTTCATTTCTTCGTTAATTGCAGTAGAACGAACATCTAAAGCTCCTCTGAAAATGTATGGAAACCCTAAGACATTATTCACTTGATTAGGATGATCAGATCTTCCTGTACCCATTATAATATCTTCTCTGGCTGAAATAGCTTCATTGTAAGGTATTTCTGGGTCTGGATTTGCAAGTGCAAAAACTATAGGATCTTTTGCCATGCTTTTAATCATTTCTTTGGATACAATATTGCCAATACTTAATCCAAGAAACATGTCTGCCCCCACCATTGCATCTGCCAAACTATCCAAGTCTCGCGAAGTAGCTAATCTACTTTTCATTTCATCAAGATTGTCTCTATCAGAACGAATAACGCCCTTTGAATCCGTCATGACGATATTCTCATTCAGAACTCCCATTCTCATGTAAAGGTCCACACAACTCATGGCAGCAGCTCCAGCACCACTAACCACAACTTTTATTTTCGATATATCTTTACCATTGAGTTCCAACGCATTTTTTAATGCAGCTGATGTAATAATTGCTGTGCCGTGCTGATCATCGTGCATAACAGGAATATTTAATTCCTCTTTTAACCTTCGTTCAATTTCAAACGCTTCAGGTGCACCTATATCCTCTAGGTTTATTCCACCGAAAGTAGGAGAGATAGCCTTAACAGTATCAACAAATCTGTCTACATCAGAAGCATCAACTTCTATATCAAAAACATCTATGTCTGCAAAGATTTTAAAAAGTAAGCCCTTTCCCTCCATCACGGGTTTTGAAGCATGTGGACCTATATCCCCAAGGCCTAAAACAGCGGTTCCATTACTAATAACAGCCACTAAATTTCCCTTTGCAGTATATTCATACACTTCTTCGGTGTTCTTATCTATTTCTATACAGGGTTCTGCAACTCCTGGGGAATAAGCTAGACTTAAATCTCTTTGAGTACCATAAGGCTTGGTGGGAATCACTTCTATTTTCCCCTTAGGAGATCTTGAATGATATTCTAATGCTGCCTTTGAAGATTTCTTTTTGCTCATAGGTTTAATTGGAGCGAGCAAATTTATAATAAAATGAATGTGCTAACTGAATAAGTCTTTTAAGATTATATTAATGCAACAAGCGTCAATATCACTAAAATCTTGTTCCAAAAGCGAAACCCAATCTTCTTCCAAGAAGATTGAAATCATAATTAATAGGTTGTCCGAAATCTCCAAAAGTTACACCTGAACCAGAAATTTGCTGAGCATATTGATAGACTTCAATGAAAAGCTTTCTTTTCGATCTCGAAGCAAATTCAACACCAAAACCAAGTCTTCCATGTAAGCCTCCTTTAATATCTAATTGATTATTCCAACCATCTCCAACTGGGTTTGCAAAGCCAAGGTTTGCAGTAATAAAGGTTCTTGCTCTCTTATCTGAAATGTAATACTGAGCACTAGCATAAACCGGAATCATATTGGAATCAATCCAAATCCAACCCCAAGGAGTACCGGGGTTTGAGAAATTATGAGAGTTGTAATGAAGTCCAAAGCCAATGCCAACATTTAAATGGGGGTTTATCTTTTTATTGTAGCCTAAATCGATTAATGTGCCTCCTGAAGTATTACCCACATTAAAGCCAAATCTAAAATCAAAAAAGTGGCCTGTTTTGAAGTGAAACCTTCTTTCATTCAAAAGAAAAATATCATCAGATTTTCTAATTCTTTTTACAAGATTCAAATTAAGATTCAGTGTGTCTCCACTAGTTAATATAACAGGCTGAACTGACCCATTGGCTTTCAATAGTTCACAAACAAAAACAGAACCATCTAGATATTCAACAATAGAATTATTTTCAGTATTGAAGAACTGCCCTTTGATTTCCTTAGAGGAAATTGAAATCAAAAGAATTAAGAAAAGCCTTACAAACTGCATCAAAGCTTTAGTAGTTTATTGAGCTAATGAGCGTTAGGTTGAAAGTCTGTTCATCCATCTCATATTGTTCAATTCCATTTGGTCCTGCGGTCAAAATTAAATCATCAATTGTTGGATGAGAAATGATATCGTATGCAGCTACACTTTGATCAAAATTCACTAAGTTAGGATGAAATGGGTCGCTCAAATCAAATATTTTCATGCCATTTTCACCTTCTCCAACATAAAGTTGATCATTAATTATGGACATACCATAAGGGCTAATCATAACCTGTTCATCAACGTTTATAGGATTGATTATTGTTGTTATATCAAGAGTGATAAGTGCATTTTCATCTCCTGGACAATCTGCAAAATCTCCTGTTCTTAAAGTAGTGTAAGCTACATTGTCATTAGGCAATACTGGATCACAAGAAGTAGCGTGCCAAAACTCGGAAACATAACTTGGGCTCTCTGGATTAGAAATATCATAAATAGATACTGAATTTCGTGAGCCTATAAAAAGATGCTCATCTTCAGCATAAATTGTTTCCATTTGTGTTCCCCAAATCCATCCATTGGAATTAACCAATTCTAAACCAGTCGTATTATCGGAAAAGACATGGATTTTAGAATTAGAAATTGCATAAACATGTCCAAACTGTTTTGCAATTCTATTTACACTACCCACACTACCGTCACCATTACCAACAAATGAAGCTGGAACAGCAGAAGCAGGTATTAGGTTCTGCACGTAGTTGTAATAAAGATAATTAGTGTTCTCCAATAGATTGTATTCAGGACTATTAATCTTGAATTTCTCACTTACTCTTTGAAAATTAAATCCAACTAAAGTTTGTCCTTGATCATTTGTTAATGCATCACTAAGGGCAAATTCTAGACGATCTTCCAAAACAGGATTATACTTATTCTGAATATCAATTTTAACCATATCATAGTGGCTTTCCGCATAAATGATATGGTCTTCTACAAAAAACTCTTTCGTAAATGGTAATTGAATAAATAAAATATTGGTCGGATTAGATGGATTTGAATTGTCAAAAACATGAATACCTTCATTTTCTTCTCCAATCAACAAGACCTCAGTACCAACATAAATTTTCCCAGGATTTACTATAGATCTAGAATCTTGAATTAGCGGACGTTCCCGAATTTCATCAAGATCTCCATAAACAGCTGTTGCCTTGGTATAATCCAAGGAAATAGTTCCAGCATCTTTTGTACAGGAATAAACAGTTAAAGCAAGTGCTAGCGAGATAAAAAAGACTTTTTTCATATGTTTTAATGATTGTTCTAAGATATACAATTGAATTTTCAAAGGCACCAAGAAAAACGCCAAAAAGGAACAAATGTTATATTCCTTTATGTTGTTAGAATAAATCGCTCACCAAAAGAAGTCAAGTCTCTATTTACTTAATCATTTGTTTTTAATTGATTATGAGATTGTTAAGAAATATGGAAAAAACAAAAAAAATGCTATTTTAGTCCTTACCATTTCACACAATTAAAATATTTCTTTAGAAACCATCTTTATTAAAATGAAACACTATTTAATTTTTGCTTTACTCATACTTTCTTCTGTTAACTTAATTTCACAAGAAAAAGAACCCGTAAACTCTTCAGAACTAATAATTGAAGCACTTCAAAAGTACTACGATGATCAACAAGATGAAGCTATAGAATTGCTTGGCGAAATAAACCGAAGTGACACCAATTACATTGAAAGCCTAGTAAATAAAAGTTATTATGCTCTGAATCAAGAGAGATATGAAGAGGTACTATTAATCGCTGAGGAAGGTTTAAACCATTTTGACAATGAATATGATTTATCTTTTATAGTAAACAAAGGAATATCACTAAGTAAACTAGAACGCTTTGATGAAGCTATAAATCTTTTTAACGATGCTCTGGAGAAATATCCTGTAAGGAATGAATTTTACACTTTGTTGGGCTCTGTTTATGAAGAAAAAAAGGAATATGAAAAAGCATTAGAAATGTACAAGAAAAGTGTGGAAATGAATCTTTACGATGCAGAACCACATATTCGACTTGGGAGAATGGCTTATCATGAGGGCAAAACTTCTCAATTCCTAATGGGTTTTTTAATGGGGATATTAATAGATCCTAACACCGATGTTTCCAATGGCTATCTGGTAAGCTTAAACCAACTTGTTCAAGCAAAGGCAGAAAGCCAGGAGCCAAAAGGATTGAAATTCTCAGATGGTGATGCTTATGATGAAATCGATCTTATCCTGCAGAACTATTCTGCTTTAAACAAAAGCTATAAAGTTGATTCTAAAATTGATATTCCTCTAGTCAGACAAGTTCAAGTAATGCTAGAGAAATTGGACTATGATGACTCCTCAGAGGGTTTCTGGATGAAGAATTATGTAAGAATCTTCAAAGATGTATACAATAACGGGCAGTTTGAGGCATTTAGTTATTATTTACTGCAGTCATCTGGAAACGCAAAGCATCAAAAAATTATATCAAAAAAATCATCGGATATTAATAATCTTAGAAAGTATCTACAAGTTACGCTCAGCAAGTATTGTGCTGAGAACCCTATTATGGTTGAAGGTGAAATGAAAAATTATAGTAGAAATGTTTCTAACTCTTTAATTAGTTCTCTGGGAGATTACAAAGGAAATAACTTTGACGGCCCTTGGTATTTGTACTATGATTCTGGAGCGTTGGAGGCTATAGGTTATTACGATAATGGCAAAGCCGTGGGAACATGGACATGGTTTTACGAAACTGGAGAAAAAAGAAGAGAATACACTTTAAAAAATGAGCTTGTATCTGGAACACTTACTTCCTATCATAAAAACGGACAGATAGCCCTTGAAAGAAATTTTTTAGCAGGTGAACTTCATGGTATTGAAAGAGCTTTTACTTCAAATGGAAAAGAAATTTCCTACATCGAGTATGAGGGTTCTAAAGCAAATGGAAAAGCTATCTCTTATTATGATATTGCCACACCGCAGTATGAATATAGCTTAGTTGATGATCGTTTTGATGGAGAAGTAAAATATTTCTACGATTCTGGAGAGGTTCAGGGAAGTTTTAACTACTTAAATGGAGAAATTGATGGTGAACATAAAATTTTCTATAGAAACGGCCAGGTTGCAATTGAAAGAAACTATTCAAATGGAAAGTTAGAGGGATCATGGAAGAGCTATTACAAGGACGGAACAATAAAAGAAACCGCGAATTATAAGAACGGGAAAATATTTGGCAAAAATGAAGTCTTTGATTCCGATGGGAAATTGACAGATGAAACCCTGTTTGATGAAAACGGAAAGAAAAATGGAGTTTTTACGGAGTTTCACGATGATGGAAAACCCTATTACGTGAGTGAATTTAACAAAGGAGTTTTTACAGCATTCAAATATCTAGATGTTAACGGAGAAGTCCTTTCCTCTGGGGATATTAAAAAGAGCGGAACGGATTTCAATGGATATTATAAGGATGGAACCCAATACTCGAATGGTATTTACAAGCCAGATGGAAGAGAGGGCGAATGGACTTTCAATAATGAATATGGCTTTTTGGAAACTAAGAAATACTACAAAGAAGGAAAGCAGGACGGAGAAGATATAGATTATTATGAAAATGGGGAGATAAGTTCAAAGGCCAATTATAAGGAAGGAGAAAGAGAAGGATACTTTGTGAGTTATTATCCAGATGGGAAAATTTATCAGGAGGGGTTTTACAAAGAAGGTAAGCTAGATAATGAATGGAAAACTTATAATTCAATGGGACTGTTAGCAAGGTCTGAATTTTATGTTGATGGAGATTTACATGGTTTTTACACTTACTATGATCCGGAAGGAGGAAGAGACTATGAACTAGTTTATAATTATGGCAAACTAATTGGTTACAACACTTATGACGCTAATGGAGAAATTTTGCAGAAGATTGAGTTAGACGAAGGATGTGGAGATGTAGCAGTTAATTTTCGTAACGGTGCTAAGCGCTTTGAAACAAGTTTTTTAAACCATATAGAGCATGGCTATATCAAAACCTATGCGTCAACGGGAACAATTATTCAAGAAGGCGATGTATTCAATTCTGAAAGAAACGGAAAATGGACTAATCGTTTTGATGATGGACAGGTTAGGTCTGAAGGTGAATATGAATACGGTGATAAAATAGGCACTTGGAAATTGTATCATTCTAATGGTCAATTAAGAGAAATTGAAGAATATAAAGAAGGAAAACTCCATGGCGTTAATATAACTTATGATGATGATGGAAAGCTTTCAAATGAAATTACCTATAAAGAAGGCAGAAGAAATGGTCCGACAGTATTTTATATAGATGGAATAAAGGAACATACTCGTTACTATAAAGATGGGAAATTTGTAGAATATTCCTATTGGCTTCCAAATGGAGATGAATCGGAGATGATTAGTCTAGGGAATGGAACTGGAACAGTTAAATCCTATTATAAAAATGGAAATCTTGCTAGAGAATATTATATGTTAAATGGTGAGTTTGATGGACCTTACAAAAGGTATTATGAAAATGGCAATATGGAGAGAGAAACTTTCAACGATGTGGGTTATGATACTGGTATTACCAAAGAATATTATAATTCTGGTCAATTGAAAATGGAATACGAAAATATGAACGATGATAGAAATGGTTTTTACAAGAAATATCATGAAAATGGAAAACTTGCGGAAGAAGGAAACTATATAGATGGAACAAAACACGGTGACTTCAAATATTTTGATCAATCAGGAAATCTAGTGAAGACAACAACTTATTATGAAGGTGATGCATTTTAAGAACTTAACTATTTTATGTTTTCTATTTTCCTCCATACACTTATGGGCGCAACCTGAATTAGAGCTTAAGGAGTATCAAACAAAATACAAAGGAGAAAGTGTGGTTAGTACCTTGAGTCATGAGACCATAGATATTTCTATTAATAAAGAGGGAGAATTAGAAGTTGAAAGCATTACTGACCAGGAATACTATTACCTAAGCTCATCTGCTAACAATTATTCGAAAGACAGAGTCACATACTCTTATTTTCGCGAAATTGGAGACATAGAGGCGTATACCTTAGTTCCGGAAGAAAAAAAGTATCGGAAAATAGATGTGAAGGAATTTAATGTTGAAGATGCAAGATCTAAAGGAATTTTTCACGATGATTTAAAAGCTAAAACGTTTTACTTTAAAGGACTTGTGGAAGGCGCTAAAACAAGGCTTACATATCCAACAAAAGAAAAGGAAGCAAGGTTTATTTCTTCGTTCTATTTCGGGAATTTCATTTACATGGAAAACCTGAAATTTCAAATTATTTGTGATAATGAAGTGGAAATGAAGTTCGCATATTTTCATATGAAGGAACCTGATATTGATTTCACAAAGGAGGTAGGGAAGAAAAGAACAACATATACTTTCTTCAAGAAAAACTCTGAGAAGTTCAAATCGGACTCTCAATCTCCTGGAGCCGCTTATTATCTGCCCCATATAGTTCCCAGAATTGCATCATACACAGTAAATGGAGAAAAGAAGAAATTATTAGACACTCCTGAAGACCTTTTCGCCTGGTACTCCAACTTAATTGAGATGAAGGACAATGAAGGAACGGAGAGTTTAAAAACCCTTACTGATTCCATTACAGCCAATTGTACAAATGAACAAGAGAAAGTGGAAGCGATTTACTATTGGGTGCAAAAAAACGTGAAATACATCGCAATGGAAAGTGGGCTAGGAGGTTTTATTCCCGAGGGAGCTTCCGATGTATGTCAAAATAAATATGGGGACTGCAAGGGCATGTCAAATTTAATGCATGAAATGTTTAATACGCAGAACATTCCAACATACCTAACTTGGATTGGGAGCAATGACATACCCTATAAATATCATGAAACGCCAACACCCAATGTAGACAATCACATGATTCTCACTTATATTCATGAAGATGATTATTACTTTCTAGATGCTACAGGAGGTTACGTTCCATTAGGATTGCCAACATCTTTTATTCAAGGTAAACAAGCACTTATTGGTAAAGGAGATGATTTTGAAATAAAGGAGGTAGGAGTAGTGCCCAGTAAGATTAACATAGAATACGACAGCACTTTTATAGAGATGAAAGAAACTGGAGAGATACTTGGAAAGACCATCCATAGAATTGAAGGTCTAAACAATATCTATTTCAGACAACGTCTAGCCAGTGAAAGTTACGATGTTCAAAAACGAATTCTAACAAAGATCTATCAAAAGGGAAATAACAAGTTTATAATTGATTCTATGACGATAGAGAATTTAGAAGAAATTGATGAGCCAATTATTGTCAAATTTGACTTTACATTGAATGATTATGTGACGAACTATAAGGATGAGTCTTTCTTAAATCTCATCATGGAAAATTTTTACGGAAATTCTGAAATAAAAGCGGATAGAGAGATTCCTTTAAAACTAGAATTTTCATCTCAGTTAAAATACTATACGGAATTGAAATTGCCAGAATCATATCAAGTCAGTCATTTACCAGCAAATACCAACCACGAGTCAGACTTGTTTTCATTCAGTATTGAGTACAATAAAAAAAGTCCGAGAAAAATTAGCTTGGACGTATTTACATCTGAAGATTATTTAATCCTCTATCCAGATAGGTTTAAAGAATGGAATGATGCAGTTTCAGTTTGGGAAGAATCAACAAAAGATTCTCTTGTTCTTAAAAAGAAGTAAAATGAAAACAGTAAAAAATATAGTCCTAATTCTTTTCTTGACACCAATTATCATGTCTGCACAAGACATAGAATTTAAAGATTACAATTGGGACAGCGAACCTGCTTATGGTGATGTTGAACTTGAAGAGGATGAAGATCAACTAATTCTGAAACAAAAACACTTCATTGAATATTTTGTGGATGAAGAAGGCTTTTTTCAATACGAACTAAGACATAATGTTATTTATGTGGGAAGTGACAAAGCAGTTGAAGAAAACAACAAATTGTATTTGCCAACTGGAAATGTTCTTGACTTAATAAAGCAAAAGGCTAGAGTAATATCCAAGACAGGTGAAATTCAGGAATTGGATGAAGATGATATTCTAACTTCAGAAAATGAGAATGGAAGTGAATACCAATACTTTGCTTTAGAAGGAGTAGAGATTGGCAGTAGAGTAGAACACCTCTATTTGACAAAAAAATATCCAGATATGTATGGTAGAAAAATTGCCATCCAAGGCTCTCTGAGAAAATTAGATTATTCATTTGAGCTTATAAATCCTGGTTTTTTGGATTTTAAAGCTAAATCCTACAATGGGCTTTTAGATTTAGAGAATGACACCATTATCAGTGAGGAAAAGACCAGACAATACTTGAATCTTGAGGAAGTTGAAAAAATAGAATTTGAAGAGCAAGCATCCAATTACGCAAATGCAAAGTTTCTTATTTACAAAATAGATAAAAACGTATCTAAGGGGCTTTACGACTTAACTTCATACGGTGAAGCTTCCAATCTTATTTTTAAATCTGTTTGTCAGGATTTGGATAAATCAACTAAGAAAAAGTTGGTCAAAATATTAGATAAAGAAATTGGCACTACTGGTAAAAGTATAGATGAACAAGTTTTCTTAATTGAAGATTATGTTAAAAAGAATGTTCAACTAATAGAGTCAAATCAGCCAATGCTAAGTAATGTGTCTAGTGTTTTGGAAACTAAGTTTGCTTCAGAGAAGGGAATGACGGCTTTGGTTTCTTCTTTTTTAGACATGTTGGATATAGACCATCAAATCGTATTAACTTGTGATAGAGACAACTTAAAATTTGACGATGAGTTTGAGGCTTATATTTTTCTGGAGGAATATCTCATATATATAGATAAGACTAAAAAATATTTGAGCCCTGTTGCTTTTGATGTAAGATATGGCTTTGCCCCATCGTATCTTATGCATAACAATGGTTTGTTCATCAAAAAAATATCAATAGGAGATACCCAAACAGGAATTGGTAAAGTGAAATTTATTGAATCTATAGACTCAAAAGAAAATGCACATGATATTTACGTTAATGTTGACTTATCAGAAGACATATTCAACCCCAAGTTTGAATTAAAAAATGAATTTAAAGGTTATTCTTCTGGTGGAATTCAGTGTTATTATGAGCTTTTAGATGATGATGCCAAAAAGGAAATCAGAGAAAGTTATATTTCATTTGTTTCCGGTGAGTCAGAGTTATCAAATGTTGAAATTGAAAATGCATCCTCAAAAGATTTTGGTCACGCACCAATGGTTATTTCAGGTGAGTTTAATTCTACTGAGTTTACTGATAAAGCAGGGCAAAGAGTGCTCTTTAAGGCTGGCCTACTCATTGGCGAACAAGCAGAATTCTACGATAAAAAAGATGGAGAAAGAATACAAGATCTTGAAAGCGATTTCAATCGATCATACCATCATGAAATTACTATTATTATTCCTGAAGACTATGAAGTAGCTAATCTTGAAGAATTCATTTTTGACAATAGTTATTCTGATGAATCTGAAATTCCTTTTGAATTTAAATCTACAGCTGTGCTTGATGGCAATGTGCTAAAAATTGTTGTCAATGAACATTATGATAAAATCGATGTTCCCGCTGATAGGTTTGATGAATATAAAAGAGTAATTAATGCTGCAGCCAACTTTAATAAAGGTGTTTTAGTATTTGAGAAGAAATCTTAGGCTCTTTCTAATTTAACTTCTCTGTCAATTAGTTCTTTATACAACTTGTGCAGTTTTTGACTTAAGGGACCAAATTTTTCGTCACCAATAGTTCGCCCATCTATTTTGATTACTGGTGTAATTCCACCAAATGTTCCAGTAACAAACGCTTCATCTGCTGAATAAGCATCATAAAGAGAGAAATCCTTTTGTTTGCATATAATGTTGTTTTCTTCGCATATCTCGATAACTGCCTCTCTGGTAATTCCATTCATACAATATTGTCCAGTTGATGTCCATACTTCTCCATTCTTTATCATAAAAAAATTGGTTGCATTACAAGTTGCAACCATTCCATTTACATCCAACATTAGAGCTTCATCAGCTCCAGCTTCTATGGCCTGAATCAACGCCTGTACTTCATGAAGTTTACTATGACAGTTTAAGCGAGGGTCTAGATAATCTGGTGAGCCTCTTCTAATCGTACTCGTAAAAAGAGAAATACCCTTTTCCCTGCTTTCCTCAGATGCTTCCTTATACTCTGGAATAATAACCAGATTAGGCCCACTAATCGTTAGTCGTGGATCTTGAGATGGAGTTTTCTTTATTCCTCTAGTAACCATGCAACGAACATGCACACCATCGGTCATGTTGTTTTTCCCCAACACCTCATTTATTATGGATTTAAATTCGGTTCTATTCATCTTTAAATCCATTCCAACACTAGCTGCAGCTTCCCAAAGCCTGCTTGCATGCTTATCAAAAAAAACAAGTACACCCTTGTGAAGTCGCATGGCTTCCCATATTCCATCACCCACTAAATAACCACTATCAAAAACGGAAATTTTAGCCTCATTGCGTTTAAAGTACTCTCCATTGATATAGATAAAAACCTTATCATTCCTGCTATCTTCTAAGGCATTATGTGTTCCGTGAACTGTCATATGACAAATATATTTCTTTGCTCCGTATATCAAACTTGCTTAAGGCCTTTTCAACATACATTGACGCAATGTTGAAAAAACACAAGCTCAAAGATTAAGCACCTGGTGGAGTGAATTTTATTTTTTTATAACTTGGATATATAAATTAAATGTTAATTCATAATGAAAAGAGCTATCAAAGAAATGTCAAAGTTCAGTAGGAAAACTGCTGAGGACATTTTTGAGGCTTATCAAAGAAATGAGTTAGAGAGCACTACTTTTCCGCATAAAGGGGAATTAGTTGACGGTGTTATTTGGAGAGAAGAAGGTGCGCTTTATCTTATTCCTATTAAGTCAGTAAATTCCTTATCCTTTGAACTTCCTAAAGATTTGATTGAAAGAGAACCGGATGAGAATGAACTGTAAAAATTAGATTGTCAGGACTTCTTAGTTAAGTTCTAAAGCCTCGAATAAAGGAGGGTCTCTATCATATACATCTTCAAAAAAGTATACCATTCCCTCATCAGCAAAAGCGGTGGAGTAGGTTATATAGACTGGTAATTTTTCTTCCAGATTGATTCTAGTTGGCGATTTTGATTTTAGCACGACATCAATACTATCTCTGAAGACTTCCTGTTCCTCTAATACTAATTCAGATAATTTCAATGGATTTTCAACCCTAATGCATCCATGACTAAAAGCTCTTCTTTCTCTGGCAAAATGACCTCTTGAAGGAGTATCATGTAAGTAAATATAATGTGGATTAGGAAATATAAATTTGACTTTTCCAAGTGAATTACTACCACCTGGTCCTTGTTTAACTATGTAAGGAAATTTCCCTTTCTTGATTTCTGAAAAATCAATATTGTCTGGATTCACTTTTGCTCCAGAACCACTAAACAACTGCATATTGTTTCTCTTAAAAAAGGTGGAGTCTCTTTGAACTTTAGGCAAAAACTCATCATTTGAAATAGAAGATGGAACAGTCCAGGTTGGATTAAAAACAACGTATTGCATTTCATCCTTAAAAATGGGTGTAGCAGAAGTAATCTTGCCAGCAACAACTCTAGTTGTCCAAATTAGATTTGAATCACGAACATATCTTAAATCATAACCTGGTATGTTTACGAAAATATAATCCTCTGGTAAATCATGATAAACCCAACGAGCTCTTTCTAAATTTGCCTTAAGCAACTTTACTTTTTCTTTAGCTGTAATGTTCATCATATCAACTGTTCCTTTCCCAATAATTCCATCTGAATTTAATCCATGTCTCGTTTGAAAATTCTTAACTCCATTGACTAGAAGACTATCATAAACTGGATTATTTAGAAGACTATCCATTGCAGCTGAATCAGCGTTCAGAACTAAATCTCCTTCAATTAAAAGTCTCTTTCTAATCGCAGGTATAGCTGTTCTTAGTTCATCCTCTGGTTCTATTTTTTTGACATTTAAACTCACCTTGTCCCAACCTCCTGAATCTGCAAGAGCTCTATATTTTTCTAAGCCCGCCATCATTTCATAATAGTAATTGGTGCTGGGCCTGAGATTCTCAATTATCTTTTCTAATTCCCCGGAAAAAAGGTAAGCCCTAAGTTCAGCAAACATCTTATCGGAAATCACTTTTTCTTCCCGAGTAAGGGTAGGTTCAAAAGAATTAGCATCTGTTTTCCCATTCAATAATTGATTTCCATAGGAAATAATGGCGTCAGTTATCAGTAAATCCAGAGCTGCTCTATCTTCATACTCATCACTTTGTTCAATTTGTAATTCCAAAATTCTATTCAAATGAAAATCTTGAGGAACTAATCCGTCTTTCTCTGAATCCAGTATTAAATTAATGGCCTTTCTTCTTAAGTTATCATCATTCCAAATCAATTGATAAGAAAGAGAATCATATAAAAAAGGGAGCATTGTTTTACTAAATACAATTTCATCTTTTACGGGTAAAGGCTCTTCTTTTGAAATGCCTGAAATATACTCTTGTAGAAAGAAAGATATATAGGTTGAATCTTGTGTATACTTGAGAGCAGCTTTTATAGCCGTTGAATCAATTTGAGGCACACTTTCTTTTTCTGAAACTTTATTAGGTTGACAGGAACTGAATAAAAGAACAGTAGTAAATAGAATAATAAAGAAAATAAATTGAATAGAAGAAGACTTATTGTTGTGCAAGTAATTGAGATACGTTTGAGTAGTTATTTTGATTTGCATAAATGAAAAGTAAACATCCTTCTTTAATTGAATGTATAACTTCCTCATAATTTTGTTCGGGCAAAGCAGGACAACCATGACTTCTTCCCAGTCTTCCATGTTCTGCAATAAACGCATTGCTCACATAATCAGCAGAATGAATAACAATTGCCCTTTCTCTAGCATTGTCATTGATTCCAGGTTCCAGACCATCCAATCTTAATGAAAGACCGTGCTTACCGGAATAGGTTTCCGCAGTTCTGAAGAAACCAAGACTACTTTTATAGGATCCTTTTTTATTGCTGAAATCCGTTGCATAAAGTTCACCAGTATTCTTACCGTGAGCAACTAGTTTTGAATAGACCAGTGTAGTATCAGACATGTTAATCACATAAAACCGAATGTCATTTCCGCTTTTACTATAATCGATAACAACTAAATTGTCATTAAAACTTTCTCCTTTATTAAGAAGGTTATTATAACCTGTCATGGCATGCTCAATAGCTCTCTCATTTACCTGATACTTTAAAGCTTCAGCAACCGAAGGCTTTGCTTCTTCATCTAACAAATACGTTTCAACAGGAGAATTATTCAATGGTGTCGTGAATGACGACCACAAAAGTAAAAGAAGCACATAGCTAAATGTGCGGATTTGATGCCTAAAAAATGATTTCATAAATTTTCCATGCTTGTATACGAATTCAAAGCGAATAAGTTATTGGTGCAAGCAGAAGCACTAAAACTATTAAAAAAGTTTATTACTCGCAATAAATCAGTCATTATTAATAACGTCAGAAACTTAATTTAGCAACAAACAAACCCTCAAAAGCTTGTATTCAATTAGGATTGCCGTTTGATGAAATTTTTCGGAATGCTATTTCATTTCGAATGATCAAAAAATCATTTACACTGCTTAGAATTTGGTTTGAGAGGAAGAAGAATGGAGTTGAAGATATTCACAATAGCCCCACAAACAGTGGATTTCTCGAAGATTCTTTTATTTTTGCACTTCATTTAAAAAAGAGAAGCGAAAGCATTAGATTATTTTATGGGGAGATCACAAGAGACATTCGGTAAGAAAGAAAAGGAAAAGAAAAGAAAAAAGAAAAGAGAAGAGAAGGCTAAAAAGAAAGAAGAGCGTAAGAATAACGCTAGAGTTGGTACTCTAGATAATATGATTGCCTACGTAGACGAGTTTGGAAGAATTACTGATACTCCACCAGACCCTAATCAAAAGAAAGAAGAAATTTTAGCGGAGAACATTGAAATTGGAGTTCCTAAAAGAGATTCGGAACCAGAGGAAACAGTCAAAAAAGGAAAGATTATCTATTTTGATGACAGTAAAGGTTATGGATTCATTAAGGAAGACACCACTCAAGAAAAGTATTTTGTCCATATCAACAATATGATTGATGAGTTAGGTGAAAATGCTTCCTGCATGTTTGAGCTGGAAAAAGGACCAAAAGGATTGATGGCTGTTCGAGTTATCAAGGCCTAGTTGCATTAACATTCTTTCGTTCATTTATTTCATTTTTGGATTATTGTTGCTAAGTCAATTTGGGTAGCTTTAAGTATAAAATCCCCAAATAATGAAGAAAAGCATACTCCTATTTATTATTACAATTTTTTCTAATAATTTTCTGTTTTCTCAAGATTGCATTCGGATAACAGCTGTAGATCCTATTACAAATGTAATTACTATTACAAACAATACATCATCTGTAGTTGACATCTCTGGATATCGAATGTGTTCCCTTTTTTCCTATTCCTCTGATATTAGTAATGGAACAACTGTTCTTTTGGGAGATCCTTCAGCATTGGCTCCTAGTAATACTATTGTTATTCAATGGCCAATAAATGATAATGCCGCTGATTTAGCTATTTATTTACCTTCAGGTTCTTTTGGTGATCCTTCTGCTATGGTAGACTTCATGCAATATGGAAGTGCAGGAAACGGTAGGGAAGGAGTAGCAGACGATGCTGGTCTTTGGACAGCTGGAACCTTTGTGGAAAATAATGGTCCTATGTTATGGGCTGGAACATGTGATGATCATAGTGCTAGCAATTGGCTTACTACAGACCTAGAAGAAATTAGTGAAATTGACTTCACCTTATCTCCAAACCCCGTTCAGGATGAGTTAACTGTGAGTATAAGTGCCTTTCAAACAGGTAATGTAGAATTATTGGTTTATGATTTAACTGGTAAAACAGTCCTTAAGAAAGAAGCGGTTTTAGTTAACGGACAAATAAAGTTGTCGACTGCTTCATGGACGAGTGGAACTTATATATTCAGATTAAATTATGGCAACAGTAATTTTGCCTTAAAGAAATTGATAAAGGAATAGTATATTTTTTTTTATTCTTACACTATTATGAAGGCACGATAAATTCGTGCCTTTTTCATTTATCTTTTGCATATTGCAGGACAATACTCAAAAACCTGACCTATGGAAAGTCTTTATACTACTGGTCCGAGCAATGTTTCACCAACCCTAACCGAACCATCAAAATCCTTTAAGCAAAAAGTAATACTTGCACTTATCGTTCTGATACTTTTTATGCTAACCTATTTCATTCTTATGTTCTTGTTTGGATTAGAATCATATAGAATGTTAAAGACTGCTTTTCAAACAGGAGAAGGAGGGTTTTTACCAATAGTAGGTGGAATAATGCTAGGAGTACTGTGTGTTTTCATGTTTAAGAGTCTCTTCATATTCAAGAAAAGGGATTATACTGGACTAAATGAGATAACAGAAGAAACACAACCGGTATTATTTGATTTTTTATACAAGCTTGCAGATGAAGCAGGAGCTCCAAGGCCACACAAGGTTTTTCTTACCATGAATGTTAATGCCAGTGTTTTTTATGACCTATCATTTATTAATCTCTTATGGCCAACAAAGAAGAACCTGAACATTGGAATGGGATTGATAAATGTCCTCAATGTAGGTGAATTAAAAGCTGTTCTAGCCCACGAATTTGGTCACTTTGCTCAAAGATCAATGCTACTTGGAAGATATGTTTATGTGGCTCAGCAAATTATGGTTAAGGTTGTTTACCAGAGAGATGTCTTTGATAAAATACTTAGCGGAATTTCCTCTATTGATATAAGAATAGCTTGGATTGGTTGGATTCTGTCCATTTTAGTTTGGGCAATTCGCTCTTTGATTGAAACGCTATTCACAGTAGTAAACATTTTGGAAAAAGCCCTTTCCAGAGAAATGGAATTTCAAGCAGATTTGGTTGCTGTTTCGATGACGGGTTCTGATGCTCTCATTCATGCGCTTCATAAGTTAAGAGCTGCAGATGAAGGGTTTCACGGAGCTATTGACACCACAAATTCTATGCTTTCAGAAGGCAAAAGGGTAGAGGATATCTACGCTTTGCAAAGTAACTATATCCAAAAAATGAGATGGGTTTTGGATGACCCGGAATATGGTAAATCTCCTCAAATTAATAATAGGGATGGAAGTGAAAGAATCTTTAAAGACAAAGATATTGCTCCACCTGAGATGTGGTCCACCCATCCAGCGGATAACCTTAGAGAAGAAAATGCTAAAAGAACTTATATCTATTCAGATATTGATGATCGTTCTTCTTGGTTACTAATCAATGATGCTGAAAAGGTAAGGAAGGAATTAACAAAAGCGCTTTATTCAAATACAGATATAAAGACTATTTCTTCCAATTTAGTGGATAATCTTGAAAGAATGAATACCGAGCAATTCGATTGGTCATTCCTAAACCCCAAATATCATGGAAACTTTTACTCGCGCTATGGTTTTCGAAATTTCAAGGATGTTGATGAGTTATTAAGCTTCAATATTGGGTCTAATTTTAAAGGTGAATATGACTACACCTATCCCAATTCGCTAAAAGATACTATTAGCAGATGGACTGAATTACACGAAGAAAAGAATAAACTTAAACTGGCAAAAAACGAATCAGTCACTATTGAGAAAAGGCAATTGATGTATAGGGGAGAACCCATCAATAGAAGTGATATTCCTGAAATTCTAGATGGACTAGATAAAGAGGAAAGTGACCTTAAGGGCGAATTGAAAAGGCATGATTCAAGATGCAGAACATTAGCATATAAAGTAGCCTCAAAACAAAATCCTGAAACTGCAGAATACATAAAGAAACTAAACGAACTGGTCTTGTATACTGAACATAAACTTGTCAATCTATCCGATATGCAGAATAAGTATGGAAATACTTTGAGCGTAGTTTTAGCAGATGGAAGAGTAAGTAGTTCAGAAATGAATGAAGTTCTGGCAACCTCAAGTGATTTGTATCACATAATTAGAAGGGTCTTTTTGGAGAGTAAAAAAATTGAAGTTGGTGACAGTCTTGAAGCCAAATTAGGAAAACCTTATAAAGATCTTTTTGAGGAATTTAAATTCCAAAATTCAACAGAAAACAATATTAGTAGTTGGGTTGATAGTGTTGGAGGTTGGTACCAGCAGGCAGCTTTAAACCTGACAAATTTGAGAAATGTTTGTCTTGAACTCCTTTTAAACATTGAGGAAAGAATCAAGGAATTCATTCTTCAGAAAAAACCTCTGGAGATAAAAAGCGAAGCTATATCCATTATTAGCGAATACGAAAGATTCTTGCCAGGTGCGGAAAGAGAATTGCAACTTAAACTCGGTTTTTGGGATAGATTCCATACTATGGACGGTCTTTGGCCTACTATCGCTAAGTTCGCTGCATCAATAATTCTGGTAGGAGGAGCACTTGCATTAGGAAATTACGAATCCGAAAGAGAACTTATACTTTTTAATGGTTTAGGAACAGAAGTAAGTGTTTTTGTAGAGGGAAATGAGTATAATTTATATCCTCATTCTAAAGAAACGATTACCATAAAATCGGAAGATTTTGGAAATGTTCTTACGCTTAATTCTATAGGAGATACTATTGAACACATAGAATCCGAGTACGATTCATATTCAAAATATAATATCTACAATATTGCCAAGGCCGCAGGTTTTGTTAGGTACAATGCCTATTTTGGATATGAAGGCAATGAAAATACTGATTATGTGGGTAATCCAAACTGGGTCAGTAGTTCTGCAGACTATTGTCTTACCCGTGTGCCAGATCAAATAAGAATAAGCGGTGCTGGGGCGAAAAGAACGGTTCTAGAAGCCTATAGTGATGTTTCACCAGTTGCCATGCTTGGATTAATGAAAGATGATGATCAAGTTAATTCTTTAATTAAAACCCATGCAATGTGGGACGATTCAAACGCAAAGAATTTGGTTACTTGGTTATCAATGTCTCAGGAATCTCCTTATTCCAATGAAATAATGAGCACTCGTTTTTCCAGAAATCCCACAGAATTAGTAAGTATGCGAATGCTTATGGATCAGTATGATGAAGCTGAGAAAAATGAGCTTTGCGAAAAGTTGAATAGGGACTATGCTTCAGATGAAAGTAATGCGGATTTATTTTATCTAAAGACACGTTGTTTACTAGATGGAATTGAACAGAATAAGGCCTTTGTTAATGGAGCTAAGAAATGGCCGAATCATGCATGGTTAAACTATGCTGCATCACTTATTCTGGCAAATGACAACCACTGGAAGGAATCATTAAAATGTGCTTCTATAGTTGTGAAAGAAGATAAGGGCTTAGCCAGTTCTGTTGGAGTATACTTTGATAGAATAAAAAGAATATGTGAAGCCAGGGGAATTGATGTTTCTAGTCTTAGAGCAAATTTGCATAGCAATACCCAAGTGGAATATTTAAATGAATTGGAACAAGGTTCGGATGGGTATCTATTTAGCAATTATGAGCAAGCTATGTTTAACATATCTCAAGGTAATCTGGAACTAGCTGCCAGAATTATAGAAGGTAAGACCAGCCAGGCTGAAGTAAAAGTCATGTTAGGCGCATCAGATGGTGCAAATCAAGAAATGGTGCGAGAAGCGCTGAATGTCAACTTAGATTCAATTGGAGGAACCAGCTTATTCATTCAGCTTGGTCTGCATATTCGTGAGAAGAAAAATTATTCTGAAATCCTAGGACTTATTGAGTTGGATTTTGAAGAAAGTGAACAAATGCTGAAAGCTTTACCCGTTATCATCAAAGAGTCCAAAGAAGGGCAAATAAGTGAATCAAAAAAGGACATTTTATTTGTAGACAATTTTCAAGAAAAAAACCTCCTATTTCTTATGGCTAAAATAGCCACTAGCGGAAAAATACCTAAAGAATGGGATGAAAGAATTGAGTACATGTTTTATGGATTTGAAAGACCTTATTTTGAGTAGTTATTGACTGACTTCTATACGTTTCCTTTCAATAAATACAATAACCTATGAACATTTCAATACATAGTTTAAATTCATTCTTTAACTTTAGGTATTAGGTATATGTATACTTCAATAATGAATAAATCAAACCGCTATAGTCGACAAATGATTCTTCCTGAACTAGGAGAAAAAGGTCAGAGGAGAATAATGAACACCTCTGTTTTAGTTGTGGGTTGTGGTGGTTTAGGTTGTGCTGCTTTACCTTATTTAGTCTCTTCTGGAATTGGTAAAATTGGAATTATTGATGGCGATAAAGTAGAAATGAGCAATTTGCAGAGACAAACTCTTTTTACGGATAGTGATATAGATAAGTATAAGGTTAATATTGCCTTTGAAAGACTTAGTAAACAAAACCCCACTATTGATTTTAGGGTTTTTAATTCTTTTCTGGATGCAGAAACAGCCCTTGAATTATTTCCTCAATATGACATTATTATAGATGCTACGGATCGCATTAGTATGCGTTATCTTATTTCAGATGCGTGTGTTTTGTCCAATAAACCATTTGTGCATGCATCAATAGAGAAATGGACAGGGCAGTTGAGCGTTTTCAATTATAAGAATGGTCCTAGCTATAGAGATTTATATCCAGAGGAAGATAGTACAGTTCCAAATTGTACTGAAGTGGGAGTGATAGGGTCCGCAGTGGGAATATTGGGTTCGATGCAAGCACAGGAGGCTATTAAAATAACTTTGGATATGCCAGAGGTACTTTCCGGTAAATTGCTGGTGATTAACACAAAGAACTACGCGCAAAAATTAATCTCTTTTCAGAAAGATAAACTGAAGGAATTAGGTGAAGAAGAGTTTTTGCAAACATATAGAGAACCTGCAAAACAAGTGTTCTCAATTAAAGAGTTAGACCCTTTCCAAGCGCAGTTAATAGATGTAAGAGAGAAAGAAGAATTACCCTTAATAAACGACCAAATTGTAGAGCAAATTCCCTTAAGTGTTTTAGAAGAAAATTTGAGGCATTTTGAAAAAGAAAAACCTTATTATCTGTTCTGTCAAAGTGGAATGAGAAGTCAGAAAGCACTTCAAATATTAAGTTCCAATGGTTTTTCTAATATCTTCCTATTGAAAGAGCAAGCCGAAGAATTAATGCATCAATTCAATTGAGAGTGCAGATTAAAATCTCTTTTTAGCTCATTAAACTATCACGGAATTCAGTGATAAAGATTTGCAATTTTGAACTTATATTACACCCAATGAAAGGAAACATTTGCAAAATCTTTCTTACACTATTCCTGCTATTTGTTTACTTACCCAAAACACCTTGTCAGGAAAATCTTACTGTAGAATCATTTCTCAAAGAAAACCTTGAAAAAAGAAAGCTTGAAACGGATTCTAATGAGCTAACCAGACTTTATAATAGCATTGCATATCTCTATTCCTTGAAAAATGAGAGCGAGAAAGCCTTAAGTTATATCGATTCTGCTTATCGCTATAGTTTGGCCTTAAAGGATACAGTTCGAATGATTGAAGTTACTTCCTTAAGAAGAACTATTTCAACATATCAAGGCAATATGGAATTGGCAATGGAACAATCTGAAATTTCTTACAAACTTTCTTATTTGTTTAGTGATACCACTTTATACATTTCAATGGCTCTCGAACATGCTAAACTTTTGTTCAATCAGGGAATGACATATTCTGCAATTGATTCTTTGGAAGTAATAATGCCTATTTTAAAAAAAGCAGAACATCCAAAAATTCCTGCAAGAGCCTTATATCTCAAAGCAAATATTATGGAGAGCCTTGGTAATAGAGAGGAAATGTATAGTTGTATTAATGAATGTATTCAATTAGAAGAAAGCTACACTAAATCCAGAGCTCTCATTGCCGCACTGGTGAAAAAGGCAGGATATTTAATTGATGATAATGAACTAACTGAAGCAGACTCTATCTTAACCATAGCCGAAACACATGCCCTAAGCAACAATTTTGAAAAAAGATTAGCATCCATTTTTTCTCTTCAAGGCAAAATAAAGTTACTGGAAAACAAATATCCCGAGGCAATAGCAAAATACAAGGCTATGGAAGCTAAATTGAGTATTGAAGGTTTGAAAGGAGCTCTGCCACATTATTATTCCGAGATGAGTAAAGCTTATATATTGGCAAATAATAATAAGTTGGCTTTAAGTAAAGCATTGCAGGCTCAAAAATTCAATAAGGAATCTAAATTACTTGAAAGTGAAAAGGAAATAAATCTTTTGCTTTCTCAGATTTATGAAAACTACGGAGAACATGAGAAGGCATTATTATATCGAATCAATTATGAAGCATCTAGAGATAGTCTGGAAGAAATTGCTCAAATTAAACAAGCCAGAAATTTAGAGGCTAGATTTAAAAATGAAGAACAACAAATAACCATTCTCAAGAAAGATAAAGATCTTGCATTAAAAGAGAATGAATTAATAAGTTCTGCGAGCAGATTTAAAACACTAACATTATCCTTCATAGCCTTGTTCTTAATTTCCTTATTGGCTTTTTTCTGGTTTCAGCAAAGAATTAAAAATCAAAAGCAAAAAGCCAAAATAGAATTGGACAAAGCCTTACTGGAAAGCACAGAAGAAGAGAGAGAGCGTATTGCCAGAGAACTACACGACAGCACTGGTAGTATGTTAACTGGCATAAAACTAGGATTAGAAAGAGCAAGTGAAGAAGTGGGTAATAATGAAATAAGAGAGAATTTGGAAATGCATGTAAAGCAAGTGCAAGAGATATCGCATGAGGTCAGACGAATATCACATGCAATGGCCCCTGCAGCAATCGACCGTTTAACATTCGAAAACCTTCTAAGCGATTTAATTGGAACTTTTAATTCAATTGGTGGAGCAAAAATTGATTCCAGTTATTCAGGTAATTTAGAAAAACTAAATAAAACAGAAAGGCTAATGCTCTTTCGAATAATGCAAGAGTGCCTCAATAATAGTTTCAAACATTCAGAAGCAGATGAAATACACATTTCCTTGTCTGTAGAACCACTCAGTGCTGAGTTAATGTATCAAGATAATGGTAAGGGCTATGACCTGAACAGCAATACCGATAGCTTTGGTTTAAATGGTATAAGCAAGAGAATAAAATACCTAAATGGAGAGCAAACACTGGAAACAGAAATAGGAGAAGGAATGCTCCTAATAGCATCTTTCCCACTTATGAGAACATGAAAACGAGAATAGTCATAGTAGATGATCATCAAGTTGTTTTAGACGGTTTATCAGCAATGATTAAATCTTTAAGAGACTTTTCCGTCATTGGAACCTGCACGGATGGTTGGGAGCTTATAGAATTTGCAGAACAACACGAAGTTGATATGATACTTATGGATATCAGTATGCCAAAATTAGACGGCATTGAAACCATGAAAGAGTTGAAAAAAAGAAAAATAGATGTTCCCGTGGTTATCTTAAGTATGCATCTTTCCCTTGCTTATGCAAAGGAATTATTGGCTCTTGGTATTATGGGTTATTTACCAAAAGATTGCAACAAAGATGAGCTAGTTGATGCGTTGAGAGCGGTTAAAGCTGGAGAAACATATATTTCCTCATCTCTTTCTGATTTATTAGTTCAACAAGGATTCTCAACTGAATCCGATAAGGCCAAATCCTTAAGCCCAAAAATATCAAATAGGGAAACACAAATATTAGAGCTGATTCACAAAGAACATCCTACAAGAGAAATCGCACAAATTTTAGGTATCTCCTTCAACACGGTTGAAACACATCGTAGGCATTTATTGAATAAATTTGCAGTGAAATCTACGGTAGGCCTTATTCGAGAAGCCATGAGAGCAGGAATTCTCGACTGAATTCCACTAACTGAATTCTGTGATGTTTGACAAGTTACTTGAATTTATTTTCGAGTTAAAATCATCTTATGACTTTAATTCGAACATTCGTTTTTATGTTAGTATTTGTTGCCTCAAGTAATGTTTTGGCGCAGAATATAGGTATTAATGAAGACGGTTCTAATCCAGATCCATCCGCTATACTTGATGTTAAAGCTACGGACAAAGGATTACTTATTCCAAGGTTAACAACTGCACAAATGAATGCTATTGTGAACCCAACAACTGGGCTGTTAATTTTCAATAGCAATACGGAATCTTTTTGGTATAGAGAAGCAATAGCTTGGGTAGAGCTTCGAGCTGGAAACATAAATGAATTAAGTGATGCTGATGGGGATACGCGAATTACTGTTGAAGAAACTCCAGACGAAGATCAAATAAGAACCTACACTGGGGGGAATGAAGGAATAGTACTTAAATCTACCTCATTTGGTAAACCTCAGATATCATTTCCCAGTTCTCTTGCATTAAGTAATTTGAATAGCGATATATTCATTGGAGAAGAAGCTGGAAATTCTCAAACTGTTAGTGGCTCAAACATACTTATTGGAGCTAGAGCAGGGAAAACAATAACGAATGGTTTTCTAAATGTTTTACTAGGCTCAGCAGCAGGAGAAGGATTGATTGATGGTGAGCATAATACTATGGTTGGAAGTAACAGCGGAAAAAACTCATTCAGCTTTGGACTGGGAAATTCATTTTTTGGCTCTGGTGCAGGTTTTAATAGTGATGGAAGTTCAAACCTATACCTAGGAAGAGAATCAGGGCAGGGAGCAATAGGTAACGGGAACATCATTTTAGGAAGAACCTTTCCCGGCATTTATAACAATATTTTATCTATCGGCAATCTTTCATCCCCAACAAGTCAACCGCTTATTTATGGAGAGTTTGATAATAATTTAGTACAAATAAATGGAGTGTTGAATATTAACTCAGACTATTCTCTACCTATAACAGCAGGTATAGCTGGACAGGTACTGACTAACAATGGAGGGGGAACTACCTCCTGGCAAACTCTTACAACTGATGACCCTACTGTCTTATCAGATACTGATGGAGATACGCGTATAGAAGTGGAGCAAAATCCTGATGATGATATAATCAGATTCGACCTTGAAGGCATGGAACGTCTGGTAATACAAAAAAACTCTTTTGGAATTATGCAGATTCACACTCCCTTTAACAACAATTCTGTCTTAATAGGTAATGGTGCTGGAGTTTCAGCAACTGGTAATGAAAACACACTTATTGGTTCATTTGCAGGATTCGATAATACCACAGGAAGCAGGAACACATTTCTCGGAAGTCTAACAGGAAGTAATAATATTACTGGAGAAAAAAACACATTTCTTGGGGCTAGAGCTGGAAACAGTAATACAAATGAATCAGATAATACATTTGTTGGTTATTGGTCTGGAATTAGCGCAATGGGAAACAGCAATTCTTTCTTAGGATCAGAATCAGGAGCATCAAATTTCGGGTCCAATAATGCCTTCTTGGGTTTTGAAGCAGGACGAAATAGTTCCAATTCAAGCGAATCCGTTTACATTGGTATGCAGTCTGGTTTTCAGACAACTGGTTCATCAAACACTTTTTTAGGATATCAAACAGGTTTTAATAATATAAATGGAACGGGTAATATTTTCTTAGGATTTGGGGCTGGTCATAATGAGACAGGGAACAATAAGCTTTTTATTGAAAACTCAGATTCTTCTTTCCCATTAATCTATGGAGAATTCGATAATGACCTTCTTCGTGTAAATGGAACGTTAAACATAAATAGTCTTTATTCGCTTCCAACAATAGCTGGCGCTGCTGGTCAAGTACTTACAAATGACGGAACTGGGACAACTTCATGGCAAACTCCAACAGCAGATGGTGATTCTGACCCGAACAATGAAATACAAGATCTTAGTCTTTCCGGTACAACTTTGACACTTTCTGGAGACGCAACTACAATTGATTTGAGCACGCTTCCAGACAATGTCAATGATGCAGATTCAAACCCAAATAACGAAATTCAAGACCTAAGTCTTTCAGGAAATATACTTAGTTTAAGTAATGATGCTACTCCAGTAGACTTAAGTCCAATTCAATTACTCCTGCAAGACACGGATCAAGATACTAAAATTGAGGTAGAGCAGAATCCGGATGAGGATCGAATTAGATTCAATATTGGAACTGGAACTACTAACGGTTCAAATGAACTTCGTTTTGAGAATACTAGCTCATTAGTTCCTAGATTGACATTCCCTGGGTCAAATACAATTATTGGTGGTGATGCAGGATCAAATTTAATAAGTGGTCAAAATGTATTCTTAGGAAGATTAGCTGGTAATCAAAATATATATAATTCATCTGGAATAACCCAGATAGATGGTTCAAATACATTTGTTGGATATGCTGCTGGAGCTAATGATATTCAAGGTTATGCAGGAGTTTGTATTGGTGCTCACTCAGGTCATAGATTAGATGGCTCACCCTTCAATTCGAATCATCTAGTAGGGAACGTTCTAATAGGTTATGAGGCAGGAAACACTACTTCTACTAGTACAGCATCTAGAGATGTTATGATTGGTTTTAGAGCTGGAAAAGAAAGATCAGGTGGTGGGGAAAACGTCTTCATCGGTTCTGAAACAGGAGCCCTTACCTTCGGGGGAACTTTAGATGCAACTGCTTCTGTGGGAACTGAAAATGTATTTATTGGAAATGAAATAGGGTCTTCATCTAGTTTAGTAAATGGTGCTATCGCAATTGGATATAGGGCGGATTTTAATGACCCCATCCTAAATGGTGGACTCAGAATAGGCTCACAAGCAAATACATGGATCAAAGGAGATTTCAATGGATCAGAAAAAATCATGATCGTTCCAGTAAATCAATTTGGAACGGGAAACATTGGATGTTCGGATATTGATTGTGAAGGAATTGAAGCAACCGTTGATGGTGCGGCTGGTCAACAAACCATTGTAGCCGTCCTTGAGTCCAATATATCTAATAGGCCGACACTTCTCTTTAGCGAATTTCCTGACAACACTTCAGCAAACGGTATGAGTATAGAATACAATGGCTCTTCCAGTGCAGCCATAGATCGATTAGTTTTCAATGGAGCGAATGCACTTCCACTCTTTGAGATGGGTAATAACGGAAGGTTTCGAACATTGGCCGGTGATATTGAAATAAGAGGTTTGGGAGACCGGCATTTAAGAATAGCTGACAATACAGGAAATTCTGATCGCGTAGTCTTCCGACAGAATAGTTCTAACGATGTATACCTTGGAGATTGCGACAACAATGACGGTAAAGTTTTTATTAGAGCTGCGGGTTCGAATCGAATGGTTATACAGGAGAATGGAAATACAGGAATAGGAACAACAGCTCCAACTGCTAGATTATCTGTTAATGGAACTGCCAATAAAACGGGAGGAGGAACCTGGGCTGCATTCTCGGATAGAAGATTAAAACAGAACATTAGTCCTTATAATGCTGGTCTAGCAGAGGTTCTTGAAATTTCACCCATTAAATATCAGTACAATTCCCTTTCTGGTTACGATACAGAGAAAGAATACGTGGGAGTTATTGCACAAGAGCTTCAAAACATAGCTCCATATATGGTCTCCAATTTTGAGTTGAACGGAGAAAATTATTTACAAGTAGATAACTCAGCAATGATCTACATGTTGATAAATTCTATTAAAGAGCAACAAGCACAAATCGAAGAATTACAGCTGCAAATAAATCTTCTCAAAAACTAGTTCATAGCTGGAATTACATATCATTGAATGCAATCCATGTCAAAACGTTGACATCAAATAAAAGAGTGCCTCAAAGGCACTCTTTTATTATTCCTTAATCAATTTATAAGTTCCTGTTTTATATCCTGAATAGATCTTCAACTCATACATTCCAGTAGAAAGAGTTCCAAAAAGAATAGTGTTGGAATTTACAATTTCATCACTTTTTATCAATCGTCCTTCTAAGTCATAAATTTCATAGAAAGCATTATTCAGCGTTTCACTTAATCGCAGAATATCTTTAACGGGATTAGGATAAATAGAAACCTCTAAAAGTTCAATTTCTCCAATTGAAGTCATATTATCTGTTGTAAAAGACCAAACCTCTGAAAAGGGAGAGTTTCCAACAGTATTGCTACCTCTTACACGCCAATAATAAGTTGTACTGATCTCTAATGCATCTGCATTACCATTAGTTTCTGTAATAGTTTGTGAAATAGGAGAGAGAAAAGCATTAGAAATATCATATTCCAAGATATATTCATCAGCCCCGGAAATAGCCTCCCAGGAAAGAGGAACACTAGCCGTTGGTAATCCAGTTGCTCCATTTGCCGGACTTATTAAATTAGGTGCAACTGAAAGTGGAGCGGTAGTAGTAAAAGACCATGTTTCCGAATAGGGTGAACCTCCTAATGTGTTAAAAGCTTCAACTCTCCAAAAATAGGTGGTATTAGGATCCAAATTTATGACATCTAGTGAATTACTATTGGAAGGAAGAATAATAGAATTCATAAAATCAGGAGCAGTGGCATATTCTATTTCATAAGCATCTGCTCCTGTTAAATTATTCCATTGAAAATTCACAAAATTGGGGTTTATATTAGTAGCATTATCCGAAGGAGATAATAGAGTAGGCCCCGTATTTAATTCATCCAAAGTGGTAAAAGACCATGTTTCTGAAAAATTAGACAGACCAGAATTGGTAAGTGATCGTACTCTCCAATAATACGCTGTTCCTATTTCAAGAGAGCTTAAAGTGATATCCGAGCTATTGCTCATTTGAATTAAAGAAGTAGAAAATGAAGGGTTTTGATCTATCTCAATTTCATAGGAAATAGCGTCTGAAGTACTCACCCACGTCAATTCAGCTGCACTAGGTTCTATTAGTGTTGCCCCATTTAATGGACTGGAAAGCTGCGGAGTTTCAATAAAGCTATTTGCATAACAGAGGTGAATTTGCTCTGGATTAAGTATGGAGCTATACAGTTTAATTTCATCCAGACCACCGAGCATATTATCACCTAATGTGGTTAAATTATCATTGTCTTCATTGGCATTAAAATTACACCCAGCAATGCTTATTGAAGTTCCGGTTACATTATTTCCACAAATGCTCGCTTCCAAATTTTCAAGATCTCCATCAATGTACATTTGAATAGTCATATCAGCCTTGTTTACCAATAATGCCAATTGATGCCATTCATTATCGTTATAAATATTTTCGGTATGAATAGAAACTTGATCTCCTGGACCATCTCCAGCTTCAAAAGTTATAAAACCAGAATTATTGAGAATACCAACATGCCAACCATTTCCATTGGTTAGCAAATCTCTAAAGAAATATTGAGTTGCAGATGAACCGCTTTTGAAATTAGTAATAAAGGTAAAGCTGGTAGTTAAACCAAAATCTATTAAACCACCACTAGATACCCATAACTCTGCATTACTACCATTAAAATTCAACGCGCTATTTGCATTACCCATAGCATCTGAGGTGCTATTCGTATTTTGGGCAAATAGGGTACTGAAGTTGGTTCCAGCTTGGTTATCCGTATTTCCATTATTAAATGGATAATAAAATATCTGCCCGGATTGGGCGTTTAGCTGAATTGAAAAAACGGTAATAGCTAGGAGTTGAATAAAAAGCTTCATGAGTTTAAAATTTTTCAAATGTACATAATCTGAAGATGTATGAACTGTTTTAAGAAAGCGAAGATTCCATATGTGTTTGATGTAGGTTTATTCATTCTTCCATGCTCTTACTGGGTATTCGCCTTTGCCAAATAATCTCCAAATTAAGAAATTCAAACTCTTCCATTACTGTTCCATGAAGCAGATAACAACCTGGGCCTGTAAGTGGATATGCTCTTGCAACAGGAGGGAAAACTACTGTATCTATCCAATCGCCATTTAAGTCCAGAAATGTTCCAAAATGCATTTTGTCTCCCTGTTTGGTATTGGTGTTTTTACGATGCACCAAATACCCGATCATAGTCACTTGTTCACCAATATGTTGAGCAAATTGTTTACGTGTAAGCATACAATCAGGAAGAGATTCAGCTAACTGAAAAGGAGAGTGCATAACAGGAAAACCTATAAGTTCCATCTCATCAAAAAGATCTTCTAATTGATGTCTCCATAATCTTGGAAGCTTATACTTCTTAGGTTTATTATCAAATAGAGAAAGAGCAGGTTTCGTTTTTTTCTTTTTACTCAATATAAAGTGCGCATCCCAAAGCAACTCCTTTTTTTCTTTTCCAGTAAATCGAAAACATGCACTTCGAATAAGAAGGATAAGTTGTTCTAGTGAAATAGAAATTCTATTCATGAAATCCCTCAAATCTTGGTATGCACCATTCCTTTCTCTTTCATCTAAAACACTCCATATTGTTTCTGACTCCAATTCATTGATCATTGCAAAGCCCAGAAATATGTCTTTACCTTTTAGTTTAGCCAGTGCATCACTTGTATTTATAGAGGGTAAATTGATTATAGCCCCATATTTCTTAGCTTCATGAATATAGAGTTCAGAAGAATAAAAACCGCCTCCATTGTTTATTGTAGCAACTAAAAATTCTATAGGATAATACGCTTTTAAAAAAAGACATTGGTAACTCTCTACAGCATAGCTTGCTGAATGCCCTTTTGCAAATGCATAGCCTGCAAAACTTTCAATTTGATCCCAAATTTCTTTTACTGTAGTAGGTGCTATTCTTTTGTCTATACAATTAGAAAAGAATCTATCCTTAACCTCCTGAAATTCTTCTCTGGAACGAAACTTCCCGCTCATTCCTCTTCTTAAAACATCCGCTTCAGCCAATGTGAGCCCCGCAAAATAGTGCGCCACTTTTATTACATCTTCCTGGTAAACCATTACACCATAAGTTTCTGGCATCAGGTTATAAAGTACAGGCAACTCTGCTTTTGCTTTCTTTCTTCTTTCAATACTTCTATGCCTTAAAATATACTCGCGCATCATTCCGCTTTGCGCAACACCAGGACGTATTACAGAACTAGCAGCAACCAAACCTAAATAATCTTTAACTCTCAATTTGCAAAGAAGCATTCGCATAGCAGGAGATTCCACATAAAAACAGCCAATAGCTGTTCCTGTTTTTAGCAAATCATTAGCATTCACATCATTTTGCAGTTTTTTCATGTTGTGAATATCTACCTGCTCTCTTGGTCTATTTTCCTTAATGATAGCCAGTGCATCTTTAATTTTAGCCAAGCCTCTTTGTCCCAATATGTCAAATTTGTATAGTGCAATATCTTCTGCTATGTGCATGTCAAAATGGGTAGTAGGAAAACCCTTGGGAGGAAGAAAGGTAGCGCAATAATTATGAATGTGTTTTTCTGAAATAACTATTCCCGATGCATGAACAGTAATGTGACTGGGAAAACCCGCAATAACATTTGCATATTTTAAAACAAGCTGCCCCATCTCATCCGCCTGATGAGGATTACTTTGCAATTTCTTTATCTCATGGTCTGGTAAGCCAAAAGTTTTAGATATTTCACGAACTACAGATCTTCTTTTAAAGGTACTGAAAGCGCCTAGAAGAGAAACATTAGGAAAACGATTAAAAATGTATTGAGTTATAGCCTCTCTATCTTTCCATGAAAAATCAATGTCAAAATCAGGCGGGCTTTTTCTAAAAAGATTAATGAATCTTTCAAAGTACAAGTCCAACTCCATAGGATCTACATCCGTTATGCGCATGAGATAGGCGAGAATACTATTGGCTCCACTACCTCTTCCTACATAGAAAAAACTTTGCTCTCGTGCATGTTTCAATATTTTCCAGGCAATTAAAAAATAAGAAACAAAGCCCTTTTCTTTTATTACTGAAAGTTCATTGCTAATCCGATCTAAAATAGAATCTGATACTTCTTGGTATCTATACGGAATACCTTCGTAGCATATTTTCTTCATCAAACGAAAATCTAGATCTTCATTTCCGGTATAGCTTCTTAAATTATTATGCTCCTTATTTGATGTAAAATCAAAATCTAGGTAACATTGCTCAAAGATTTTTTCTGTGTTATCTATGATATCAGGATAGTCTGCAAAAACTTCTTTTAGTTCTATTTCAGATATGAAAGTGTGTTCAAGTTTCCCTTGCTCTGATTTGGGTAACTGACTGAGTAAGGAATTGTTATCTATTGCTCTTAAAATTCTATGTGCGTTAAATTCTCTTTTGTTTCTGAATGAAATAGCCTGGAGAATAAGCAGTTTCTCTAATCTGTTTTTCCACTTACTAAAAGGCAATCTCTTAAGGTCTTGGATAGATACACCAATAAATTCATTATCCTTTAAATCATCAGGCACATTGGAAAAAGGATAAATAATGATACTGTGCTTTAAGTCTGGAGCTCTTTTTGGAAAAGCTTTTTTAGAATGACTATGTTCCGATAGAAGTTCATTAAGTTCTAAAAAACCTTTTTTGTTCTTCGCTAAAGCGACAAACTGTTGTTCTGCTCCATTTCTAAAATCTATTCCAATAATAATTTTTAGTGGTAAATCCTGAGTTTGTCTTAATACATCCAGAGCTATAGATGTATTATTAATATCTGTTACTGCAAATTGCTTTACACCAGCATCACTCATCATTTTTATGAGCTCTTTTGGAGGAATAGTCCCATATTTTAAACTGTAATATGTATGACAATTCAAATACATATCACATACGCCTGTGTGCAGGAATAATAGGAGGTAGGCCGCTAAAAGGATTTTGGAATTGGCCTACTCCAGTTACTCCCAAAGTAGTCGCCCGCTTTATAGCACCTTGGCCAAAACGCTTTCTAATTTTATCCATAGCATGATACAGATTGATGATTTCTTCATTGTCTTCAAAAAGATTGATTTGATAGCCACCACCTACAAGGTGACTAAAACGAACACCTACCAACCTAACCAGGACTCTACGATTGTAAAGTTTATGAAACAAGTCCATAACAATTCCAATAAGCGTATGATCATTGGCGGTATATGGAATTCTTAATTGCCTCGTAGTAGTTTGAAAATCAGAATAACGAACAGTAACCGTAACACAAGCCGTTAACTTATTTCCAACCCTTAAATAATAAGCCAGCTTTTCTGTCATAGTCACCAATATATTTTTCAAGCTTTGTGTATTGGTGGTGTCTTTTTCCAGAGTAATAGAAGAAGAAATAGATTTTCTTTCGTGAAAAGGAATAACAGGACTATTATCTATTCCATTTGCCTTTTTCCATATAGTTGTCCCATTTTTCCCAAATACCTTCTCCATTAAATCAAGGGGCATTTCTTGTACCGTTTTAATTTTTTCAATGCCCATACTTCTAAACTTATGATAGGTCTCTTTACCTACCATAGGTATCTTTTTAATGGAAAGGGGAGCTAGGAAGGGTTTTTCCTTACCTTTTTTTATTTCTATTTCATTATTAGGTTTGGCCTCTCCCGTAGCTACTTTCGAAACGGTTTTGTTAATGGAGAGGCCAAATGATATGGGTAAACCCGTTTCTACTATAATTTTCTTTCTTAATTCCGATGCCATTTTCATACAACCGAAAAATTTATCCATACCCGAGTAATCCACATAAAACTCATCAATGGATGTTTTTTCAAATAGAGGAACATCTTCCTTTATAATGTCGGTAACCATCTCTGAATACTTACTGTATATGCTGCTATTCCCTCTGATTACAGTAGCACTGGGACAAAGTTTTCTTGCCATTCGCATAGGCATTGCAGAGTGTATACCATAGGTCCTAGCTTCATAACTACAAGCCGCAACAACTCCTCTGTCACTAGTTCCTCCAACAAGAACTGGTTTTCCAATAAGACTAGAGTCTAGGCGCCTTTCACAAGACACAAAAAAAGTGTCTAAATCCAGATGTGCTATGCAATTGTTCAATATGATAAATAATTATATGACGATATTACCGTCATAAATATGACCATATATTAAGCATTTTAAAATTAGTACTCCTTATAAAGACTTAAACTTTGCGTATAAAGAGCTTATAAATTGTTTGAGTAACGGAATAAATTTCTTGACGTATATGTATGATACAGAAAAACCATCATGAAAAAATTATTTGCTTTATTCGTATTAACACTACCTATTTGTTTAGCTGCACAATTATCAGGCGACTATAATATAGGTGGAGAAAGTCCTGATTATATGACTCTTCAAGAAGCGGTAAACGATCTTCAGGTTGAAGGAGTTTCAAGTAATGTCAATTTTATAGTAAGGGATGGAATCTATGAAGAATCATTTGCAATCAATGAAATTTCTGGATCAGGACCTGATGCATGGATCACTTTCAAATCAGAATCTGCAGATGCAGCTGCCGTTATATTGAACTCACAAAGTCCTATAGATCAATCAATCTTATGGGAATTGAATAACATCTCATTCATTAGGTTCGAGAATATTTCATTTCATAATTCCAATATTGATCCAATGTTGACAAACACCAGTTTAGGAGCAGTTGGAGAGTCAGGAAATATTGAAATAATCGATTGTATTTTCTCTTCAGAACAAACAAACGGTACGGATATCAAATTGGAATTAAGCAATGAAATCAGAATAGAAGGAAACTCTTTTCAATTGTCAGACAATGCCATTGAATTGGTAGGAGATAACTTAACAGAAGTAGTTATATCTCAGAACCAATTCGATCAAGTCATTCAGCCCGTACAAACGGTAGAAACAAATACTTTGCACATAGAAGGGAATATATTCAACGGAATAGAAGATTGCAAAGCAATTCAAATAGGTGCTAATTCAAACGAAGTGTCTATTTTAAACAATATTTTCGAAGGTGAATTTAACCAGCTCATATCAAATATGGGAACTTGTTTAGAATTCTCAATTGATCACAATCAATTCATCATAAATGGAATTGATAATACAAGTATCAATTTGGAACAAATAAGTAATTTCCAAATGAACAATAATTCAGATGAAGGAACGGCTCATTATTCAGTCTTTTTAGGAGATGCGCAGGATGTAACAATAATTAAAAATCAATTATCAAAAGTGGAGATATATCCCATGTTCGGAAATTTGATTTTTAAAAATAACTACGTTCAATCCGAAGAAGAACTTTTTGCTAGTATTGATATTTATGATCTAGACATTCCAAGTCAGGGTCAAGCCTTGGTGACTGGAAATGTCTTTCAGGGAAATGGGCAAAATTATCCATTGGCTTTTTATGATTTTTACATGGAGAGTGATGCCTCTTTTGAGATTTCTAATAATGCATTTCTAAACGGTTTAGCTGCCATTCAGTTATCTTCCATTGGTTCATCCGAAGTAAATATTCATCACAACAGTATTTATGGAAGTGCTCAAATGGAAGCTCCAGCAAATCAATTAGACATTCTATTTATAGAGCAATTAAATGTGCATAACAACATATTTTCTTGCATGGACTGCATTTCGGGGAATCTGATTTCTTTTATCAATGATTTCGGAATTATTTCTACACTAGATTTTGACAACAATGTTTACCACATAAATGCGGCCAACAATGAAATTGATCTTCTAAGTATAGATTATTCATTTGAAACTTATCATACGCTCAGCGATTTGCAAACCGCAGGGTATGACATCAACTCCATAGAAGCTGATCCGCAATTTTATGACAAAGAATCTGATCTTAGAATATGCAATGAATCTTTAAATGAAACTGTTCCGCTTATAGAAGGCATTTCATTGGACATCTTTGAAACAGAAAGACCAGCCATGACTACACCTGGCTTCTATGAATATGTGGATTTGGCATCCGATTTTACTTTTATTCAAGACAGTGCTCTTGTAAATTTTGAAATGATAGAATCTCCAGCAATGACCTCATGGGAATGGAATTTTGGAGATGGAACAACAAGCACTGAAGTTAACCCTACACATATTTTTACCGAAAGCAATACTTATACTGTCACTTTAACACAACATAACGTATGTGGAACAGATATAGTAAAAACAGAAGTAATTACAGTTTCCTTAGTAAGTGGATTTCAAAATATTTTTGAGTTTGATACCGAGTTGTATCCTAACCCAACCAATGGTCAATTATATCTAGACTCTCAAGAAGAAATATCTAGGGTTCAGGTCTACACAATAGAAGGGAAATTAGTCAAGGATTTTAAATCTTTCTCCAATATTCCAACTATTGAGATACCAACTGCAGATTTAAGAAATGGGTCTTATCTGATTCATTTGACATATGCAAATGGTCATATATCCTCAGAAAGATTTATCAAGGAATAGTTAATACAAGCAAGCGCAGTATAGCTGAATTTAGTTCCTATATAGCTTGGTAGCGATTGATACCAATTACTTATGTATTTTTGTTTAGTTTGATATTTAACACAAGCTACAAAAATGAAATTCGGAAAAGTTGATAATCCAGAAGAAATAGATTTTACACTTCCAAAAGATCATAAAGACACCAAAGTATTACTGGAAAATAGAAAGGATCAAAAAACACCTCTTGAAGTCTATGTAGGCTGTGCTAAATGGAACCGTACAGATTTAAAAGGTTTTTATCCCAGAGGAACAAAAGATGAATTAGAATATTATTCAAAACAGTTTAACAGTATTGAACTCAATGCCGTTTTCTACAGGATGTTTCCAAAAGAACAGTATGAAAAATGGCGAGAGAAAACACCAAAAGGATTTAAATTCTTTCCCAAGGCAAATCAAAATATCAGTCATTTCAAAAGACTCTTAAATACAGAAAGACTAGTAGATGAATACGTTCATGCAGTAAATGGCTTAGAAGAAAAATTAGGAATGGTCTTTCTTCAAATGCATCATAACTTTGCCCCCAAAGATTTTGAACGGGTTGAGAGCTTTCTGGATTATTGGCCTAAGCATATTCCTCTGGCAATTGAATTTCGACACACCAATTGGTATAATGAACCTGATATTGCTCAATCATTATACGCCTTATTAGAAAAGCATAACATATCCAATATTATTACCGATACGGCCGGCAGAAGAGATTTATTACACATGCGCTTAACTAGCGATGCTGCTTTTATCCGCTATGTCGGAGCTAATCATGAATCTGACTATAGTCGCCTAGATGATTGGGTAAAAAGGCTCAAAAAATGGAAGGAGCATGGTTTGAAGAAAATCTACTTTTTTGTGCACCAGAACATAGAGAAAGAATCTCCTTTATTATCTGCCTATTTTATTGAGCAACTGAATAGAGAAATAGAAGCCAACTTAAAAGTTCCGCAAGGACTTCAATCCAATAAGCTGCTTTTTTAGACTAGCTATGATGTAAATAATAAAGCACACTGGACCTATAAATTCTCTTTTAAGCAGTTTAGTTAATATTTTTATGAAGAAAACAGGTCATGTATATCTAAATAAAAACAAACTAAATCTTAAAAAAAGTAAACTGTCGCTTAAGGTATTTGAACTGATATAAATGTTCTTTTATTACTTACTTTTACCCAATGAAACATTGCTGCTCTCATTATAAATTATTCCTCCTGATTTCATGCTTTACTATTTCATTTGTAAGCACTGATGCACAGCGTATTTTCAAAAAATCAGAGGATCAATCTCGTCCATCAGAGAAAGCAGAACACACTATTTATTTGATAGGCGATGCTGGAGAAGTGGTGGAGGGAAAAAAGTCTGCAATGGATATACTCAAGCCATTAATTGCCGAAGATTCAAATGCTGAAGTTGTTTTTCTTGGAGACAATATCTATCCAAGAGGATTAGGAAGCAAAAACTCTGAATTTCGAGAAAGAGATATTTCCCGAATTGAAGCTCAGATGGAACCCCTTAAGGAACATGAAGGAAAAGTAATTTTTATTCCAGGAAATCACGATTGGGCTCAGGGTAGAGAAGAAGGACTCAAAAATGTAAAACGGCAACAAAAATATGTAGAAAAATTTCTTGGACAGGATGATAATTTCATGCCGGACAACGGTTGTCCCGGCCCAAAGGTTGAAGAAATAGGAGATTTAACCATTATCGCAATTGATACGCAATGGTGGTTACATAGTAAAAAGAAATCTATTGGAGAAGCCGATGGTTGTTCAGTATTGGATCCAGCGGCTTTCATGGTTGAATTCCGTGAAGCATTGAAGAAGAACAGAAACAAACATGTCCTTGTAGTTGGGCATCACCCATTAATGAGCAACGGAGAGCATGGAGGACACTTTACGCTAAAAGATCATATATTTCCTTTAACCGAGGCCAACGAAAAGGCTTATATACCCTTGCCCATAGTTGGAAGTATATATCCATTTTACAGGTCAATTCTTGGTGACAGACAAGATATTAAACATCCCGTCTATACGGAAATGGTTAACGCAATAACTCAAGCCATTGAAGAATATGAAAATGTAGTTTATGCAGCAGGACATGAACACAGTCTACAGTATTTTCCATTTTCAAAAAACCATCATATCATATCTGGTTCAGGAAGTAAAGTAACCCATGTTGGCAATACAAAGCAATTAGGATTTGGAGCAGAGCGAATAGGCTTAGCACGTTTAAGCTATTATGAAAATGGAGATGTATGGTTAGAATATATTGCTCATTCTGACCAAGGTGAAAACGAAATATTATTTAGTAGAAAAATTTATAATAAAAAACCTGTAGTACTTACGGAGAAAGTATTCGAACCAAAAAGTTATGCAGGTATGACCAAAATGGTTGTTGGAGATAGTGCTTACCATATTAAAGGGCTATCAAAAGCACTCATGGGCGAACTTAACAGACCACTTTGGCTGCGTCCAATAGAAGTGCCCTTCCTAGACATACATCATGAAAAAGGAGGTTTAACTCCAATTCAACAAGGAGGAGGTTTGCAAAGTAAATCCATTCGATTATTGGGCGGAGACGGACAACAATATGTGGTTAGACAAATCAAAAAGAACGCCACTTTTTTAGTCGCGAAACAATTGAGAAACACATTGGCACAAGCAGCTATATATGATGGTATTGCAGGTTCACATCCCTATGCAAGTATTGTAATTCCGCGTTTGTCTGATCCAGTTGGAGTTTACCATGCTAACCCCAAATTAGTTTTTTTACCGGATGACCCTGTTCTTGGTGACCTAAGAGAAGAGTTTGGAGGAACTTTCTGCTTATTCGAAGAACGACCAAATAAGGACATGTCTCATTTATCCAGTGTTGGAAATTCAAAAAAAGTAGTGGGTTATGGCGACATGGTAGAAAATGTTCATACCAAAAAGAACCATAGAGTAGATGAAGAATTTGCATTGAAAAGTCGTTTGTTCGATATGCTAATTGGAGATTGGGACCGTCATGATGACCAATGGAGATGGGCCTCTTTCAAAGAAGATGGTATAACTACCTATCGCCCTATTCCAAGAGATAGAGATCAGGCATTTTTCAAGTTTGATGGTTTTCTTCCAAGTATTGTCAATCGTAAATGGGTAATAAGAAAATTTCAAAAATTTGGACCTGATATTCGAGATGTAAAAGGTCAGAATTTTAATGCCCGTTATTTTGATCGCAGTTGGTTAACACAAATGGATCGTTCAGATTGGCAAAGAATGGCAGAGTTCATTAAGAGCAATCTCAGTGATGAAGATATAAATGTGGCCATTGAACTTTTCCCCGATACCGCTAAAAATTGGAATGGTGATTTCCTCAAACAGTCACTAAAATCGCGTAGAGATATTCTTCCAGAAATTGCAGAAAGCTATTATAAATTCTTGGCTAAAAGTGTAAAAGTTGTAGGTAAAACAGATGCCGATTTTTTTGAAGTTAAGCGATTGGAAAATGGAAATGTCCATGTTCGTGTTTCCCCATTAAAAGATGGCAAAGCAGATGAGAGTCGTACATTTTTCGATAGAGTATTTGATAGAAATGACACCAAAGAGATTATCCTTTATGGTTTGGATGGTAAAGATCTGTATTCAATTACCGGAGAAGTTAAGAAGAGCATTCTGGTTCGCATAGTAGGAGGGGAGGAGAAGGATCAGGTAAACGACCAATCACATGTTTCTGGAATGCGTAAAATGACCAGATACTATGATGACACCTCTAAAAACGATTTAACTGCAGGGCCTGAAACAAAGAGTTCTTTTAGGCCTCCCAATGATGCATTACGTTATGACCGTAAAGATTTTGTTTACAATACTTTTTTCCCAGCGCCTTATGTAGGGTTTAATCCAGATGATGGAGTTTTTCTTGGGGCTGGTATTTCGTGGATCAATCATGGATTTGATAAACCGGGATTCAAAACAAAACAAAGTATTCGTTTCAATTATGCATTTCAGACTGGTGCATATAATGCTGAGTATAAGGGAGTATTCAGAAAGTTAGTAGGACCTTTTGATTTTGGCGTTGATTTACAAACCCATCAACCTTTCATTTTCCGATACAATGGAGCTGGAAATGAAACCCAGATAATTGATTTAGCTGAAAGTAGGGTGCGACTGAACAACATATTAATTCGCCCTTATCTGGCTATAAGCAATAAAACGGGAGCTAGCCAACTGCAGCTTTCTCTTCATGCAGACAATTGGCGATTTAATGAGAATGAAGAAGATGAATTAGGTATTCCAATTACCGATGACACATTCATAGGTGCTGGCTTGACCTATAAATATGAAAATGTTGATGACAAAGCAGCTCCGCACAGAGGGATTCGATTCAATGCTTCAATAGATCATTCAGTGGGGAAAGATAATCCTTTAGCTGACTCTTTATTTACAGAGACTCCTTCAGCCGTATTTTCTGCATCAACGGATATTCGCTTCACAAGAATTAGCTCTGAGATGTCATTGTACTTTCCATTAGACTGGATGCCTTTAAAAACAACATTGGCTTTGAGAGGAGGAGTAAAACACAATACCGGTGATTTTAATTTTTATCAAGCTTCATTCATTGGTGGGCAAAACGAGTTTCGTGGAACACGTAGAAACCGATTTGCAGGAAACACTGCTCAGTATAATAATGCAGAATTGAGAATGGATCTAAGAAGATTTAAGAATTACACATTGCCATTCAAGCTAGGAATCATGGGACATTATGATTTAGCTAGAGTATGGTTAGAAAATGAAGATTCCAATATATGGCACAATAGTGTTGGTGGAGGAATTTACTTTAACATATTAAGTGCATTGACAGTAAATGCTACATTTAGTGTGGCAGATGAAGAAGAGGGTATTCTCCTAGTACAAGGAAAATTTCTATTTTAACTGCTATAGTTGATTTATTTATCACATGCACAATAAGCAATTATAAATAATCATTGAATAGTACATTGTAAAATCTCATTGTTGGGAGCTAAAGAGTATATCAATATGAATAATGATTTGTTAAATGCACAGTCCAAATTGGCTGAAGAGCTTATGAAATCTCAGGATCCACATGATCGTCTGAAATACCATAACTGGAATCATGTCCAACAGGTCAAGAGAGCAGTTCAAAAATTGAGTGAGGCATCTAATTTAAGTCCATTAGAAAGTGAAAATCTAATTTTAGCTGCTATTTGGCATGATGTAGACTATGCAAATGGTGCGGAAGATCATGAAAAACGCTCCGCTGAGATCGCAAAACAAGAACTTGAAAAAATAGGTTTAGATCAATCTCGTATTCAACAAATTACTTCATTAATTGAAGTAACAAAAATGGGCAAGGCTCCTGAGAGCAAATTGGAGGCAATAATGAAAGATGCAGATCTTGGACATTTAGCAGCCGATGATTATTTTCAATATTATGAAGGACTTTATTCCGAACTAAAAGGAGGAGCATTTCCAGAGTTGAATCCGACATCATGGAAAAATAAGTGCTTGAAATTCTTTGAAGATCATCATTATCACAGTGATAAAGCACAAGAAATGTGGTCCGATGGAAAAAAACAAAATATTGAGGCTATCAAAAAAATTGAAATCAATCAAGAAATGGAGGAAAAAGAACATGTTCAACTTGAGCTTACAAAAGAAGAGCGTAAAGCCCTAAAAAAGAAGCGAAAGAAAGACGGACCTAAATTCAATGCCGAAAAAGGAATTGAAACGATGTTCCGTGTTACGCTTCGAAATCATATTAATTTAAGTCGTATAGCTGATGACAAAGCCAATACGCTAATAAGCGTTAATGCTATAATTCTATCCATAGTTCTTTCTGCATTATTTCCTAAAATGGATTCAAATCCTTGGCTTATATACCCAGGAATGGCTTTGATTTTAGTAAGTATCTCAACCATTATTCTTTCAACCTTGTCTACCATTCCTAAAACAACACACGGCACAGTTTCCATGGAAGATGTAAAGAACAAAAGAGGTAATCTTCTCTTCTTTGGGAATTTTCATAAAATGTCTTTAGAAGAGTTTGAATTTGGAATAGGTGAGCTCATGAAAGACGGTTCTTACCTCTATGGTTCATTAACTCGAGATCTTTATTTTTTAGGAAGGGTTCTTGATCGTAAATATGGTTTATTGCGTAAAGCATATGTTGTATTTGTAATTGGTTTGGTTATTTCTATTCTGCTTTTTGCGTGGAGCATACTCACCTTAGCTCCGGAAATAGCAAACCCTGAAACAATTGAAATACTATGAAAGTATTAGGAAGAGAAATTGATTTTCCAGCAAAATCTGAGTTAAATTTCGAATCACTGTTCGAATATTTAAAAGCACAATCAGAAAGGGCTAAGGGCAGTGAAAAAGACTATTTATTGGACCTAATAAAGCGCTCTAAGGTATTTGATGTAGATGGTGGTGTAAGTAAAAAGATGCTTGTTGAGCACCAGGACTTAATCAATGAGTTAATTCGTACTATATTTCCTCCTGCTCTGACGTTAAATGAGATAAAAGGTGTAACCGCACCTTGGGATCTAGAGTTCATTTACAAATCAGAACGTCTTCAGGGCATACTTGATCGAGCTGGAAAAGAATACGTAGTTACCTTTGATGGGTTTGGTGATGATGACCTTTTTATAGCAGCTTGTACATACATCATGGGTATGTACTATGGCTTTCCTCCTCCTGCGTTTAAACCCTATTATTTCAATATCCCAAATAAACAAACTAGAAGGATTCATTCTTATAGATTAGCGACCAATGTTGATCATATTAAAGTAAAGAAGGGTAAGAATGCCAAGGAGATTACTCAAGAAATATATCATGAGTTAATTGACAATTTTACTGATGTTAAGAGATGGAAGAAATATTTTCCAAATAATAGTTGGATTATTTATGGATTCAGTATCAGTAATTTAATGGATCTTACCGCAGATCAATTGATAAATAATCTTACACAACATCTATTAAGCGGTAATACAGATAATAACTGGAGTTTGGTAAAAGATATTTCTGATATTCTTAACTGCCCAATTCATCTCTCTTTTTTAAGATTGAATGGCAAAGAAATTAGCCAGAATAGTGGTAGGGATATTACACCCATGATTTTGGGTGGAAAGGAAAAAGCTTTGGCTAAAGGTTATTTGAGTAAGTATATGTACAAGGTACTTTTAGAAGATAAAGATCACTTTGCCGTTCCTAACATACAAGCTTTTGCAGAAAAACATCAATGTCTAGCTATGGGGGCTTTAGCTAAAACTGGAATTAAAAGTTATTACGCTGCTCCCGTTATTTTCCAGGGCGTATCATTTGGTATAATGGAAATAGGATCCGAGGAAAAAGGTGCCTTAAACTCCTCAAGAAGAATTCAAATTGAACAACTAATGCCCATTATTGGAATTGCTGGAAAACGATTCTTAGATGAGCATGACAATAGGGTAGAGGCCATTATTCAATCTGAATTTACCACCATTCACCCCTCAGTTAAATGGAGATTTGTAAATGAAGCGGAAAAAATTATTCTGGCTGAATTTATGGAGGAAGAATATGAAATAGATAAGATAGTTTTTAAAGAGGTACTTCCATTATTTGGACAGTTAGATATTAGGAGTAGCTCAGTAATAAGAAATGAAGGTATAAAGAAAGACCTTCAAACACAGCTAGTAGGAGCTTCCAAGGTAATAAGAACAGCAAATGAAATACAAAACATGCCGCTCTATGAAGAAATGATTCATGTAATAGAGGCATATCATGACCAGTTAGATTATGATATGGTTTCGGCAAGCGAACAAGATATTCTGGGTTTCCTTAAAAAAGAGGTCGAGCCAATTATGGATCATCTGGCAAGCACAAATAAGAAAGTAGCAAGAGCGGCTAAAAGCTATAATAGGCTTTTGAATAAAGAATTGGGTTTTGTATATAATGAACGTGAATCCTTTGATAATGCTGTAAATACTGTCAATAAGGTTTTATCAAGGTATATCGATACTAAGCAAGTGGAAGCACAAGCTATGTTTCCGCATCACTATGAACGCTACGCTACCGATGGATTAGAATTCAACATGTACATCGGAGAATCTATTTCTCCGGGTATCGGATATCATCCCATGCTTGTCAAGAACTTAAGGTTATGGCAGCTCATTGTAATGATTGAAATGGAACGCGCGTATAACGAGGTTAAAAGAACACTTGAAAAACCCCTATCTGTAGCTGCACTGGTTCTAGCGCATAGCGCTCCTTTGGCTATACAGTATCGTATGGATGAAAAACAATTTGATGTGGAAGGAGCTTACAATGTACGCTACGAGATCATCAAGAAACGAATTGATAAAGCCCACATCAAGGGAACAGATATTCGTATTACTGAGCCTGGCAAAATGGTAGTAGTCTATGCAACTGATGCGGAGGAGATGGAGTATTTACGTTATTTCCATTTTCTACAGTCTAAAGGCTATTTAGACAAGGCAGAACCGGAAATTGTTTTACTCGAAGACCTACAAGGCGTATCAGGCCTCAAAGCACTTCGCTGTGGCATAGACTATGGAGAAGAAAAAGAAAAGAGCGAACTGAGTATGGAAGATATTATTTCCGAGATAGAGGAGAAGAGGGTGGTTTGATTTAATCATGCTGTTATTTATACCTATATATTAAAGTTAAATGAACCAAACCGAAAAACAATTACATTTTACAGTTCAGTATATAGCTGCTGCTGCAAAATTATATACGGAAACAAAAGAGGATGATAGTCACACGAATCTTGCTTGGCTGGAAGATTCAAATGTGTTTCAATCTTGGCCATTTTTAAATGGAAGCTTTTTAGAATTAGATACCATTGAATTTAAATTGAACTGGAAAGGACCAACTGAAAGTACTTTTGATTTGCTTGGATCTTCACATGCCGATGTACTACAATGGTTGACAGAGATTACAAAAATTCAAAACCTTAAACCCTTTGTTTTTGATTTGCATTACTCATTAGATTCCGGAAGTATTGATAATCAATTTGTTTATGCTCAGATAAACAAAGAATATGCTTTAAAATTAGCTAAGTATAGATCGTTGGCTAAAAGTGCTTGCGAACGGGCAATAGCAAATAAGAATTTTAAAACTGATGTAAGAACATGGCCCCATCATTTTGATACTGGAGCATTTGTTCAACTGCCTCAAAGTGAAATTGGAATTGGTTTTGGTATGGCTGTGCCTGATACTAATTCAAAAGATTACTATCTATATGTTTCAGGTTATAAAGGACATGATGCCCTAAGCACTAAAAATTTAGCTTCATTGACAAAAGGTAAATGGGAAGATGGTAATTGGAAAGGAGCTATGCTTTCCGTAGAAAACTTAGACTCTTCAGATTCGCTTCAGTTTTTTATTGAAGCTATTGATAGTTTATCCTCAAAATAAGTCTGCAACAATATGCCATTTTTTGAAGAGAGCTAAAGCAAGTAAAAGAAAACAATCCTTAACTTGTTTTTATGGCTACCAAATACACATGCGCATTTGTCTTTACTTTATTTCTGATTTTAAATGCATACGGTCAAGACACTTATGTTTACCAATACAATGATTTTGCAAATAGTGGTTCGGTTTATGAATTAACAAATAACGAGCTAACCTTACTGACAGAATTAGGCACTACGGAGCCTAAATTTGGCGATATAGCTGTAGGTCCGAATGGGTCGCTCTATGGGATTACACCAATTGGATCGATTCGGAGGATCAATTTGAGTAACGGTTCTACTACTGAGATTGTTGCATTTTCAGATACCACTATTCACACAGCTTTGACATGCGATCAAAGTGGTAACTTTTATGCATTAGACGCTTTCACATTCAACTTGATTTCTATTAACTTAAATACCCAAGAGGAAGAAACGATACTCTTTCTTGGAGAAAACACTCCAGGAGATATAACTTTCTACAAAGGACATCTAGCCTATATAAGTGCTGAAGGAGTAATCAAAGCAATTGACCTAAATACTCTTGAAATCTCAACCATTTACTGCATTCCAGAAGAAATGATTGATATGACTGCACTTTGGGGGATAAACAATGTTTTCGATTCCTGCGGTGAAGAACAGTTACTGGTAGGAAATTACTTCAATGAGATTTACCAAATTGATGTAGAAAACGATAGCTATATTGCTCTTAATGCTACTTATGATATGGATCTAGGTGGTGCAATTCATGGGATGGCTTCTTCAAATGACTTGCTATCTTCTCAATGCGATGGTGAGCTAACGAATAGAGATTGTAGTGCTCTCGGTTTGGAAACTTTTTCAAATTCCGAAATTTCAATCTATCCAAATCCAAGTAATGGGGAAATTAGAATTGACCTAGGCAATGAAACAGGAGAGATGTATTTATCCATTTATGATGCAATGGGTAAGCTGATGAAAGTTCAAGAAATCTATCTTAATGATACGTTTATTGATTTGAGTGGTTTTGCACCGGGTTTATATTTTCTGGAATTGCAAAGTGGGAATGAGTTTAGTGTACATAGAATTCTATTGAAATAGAATCTTTTCATTACTTAAAATAAAACTTTACAGCCACTTTTTCGCCTCTCATATTTGCGTTAAAATGTATTTAAATTAAGTTGATGTTGCTTTGGTTTAAGAAATTAATTCTTTTAAGAGAGGAGAGAAAGATTTTATTCAAACAAATTGTAATGATTAAATATCCAAAGTGCCTTCCTGCAAATTTTTAACGCTTACATACCGTTTTTAAAGCAAGAAATGTGAACCACACTTAGGTGGGTTACCTATTTTGAAGCTGCGCAAGGGATAAGAACCACATACTTTCTATTTTCCACAGAAAGATCTAGCCAACAACACGACCCTCAATATCTAATCTTGCCTTAATAAAACACCTTGAACCTTGAGGTGTTTTGGAACCAATTTAAATATTTTCTAAATAAAATCAGATGAATACCTAGGCTAAAGAAAATTCAATAGGTAAAAAAGACAGAGCAGCTTTCATTGAGCTCTTAAAGTAAAAATTGCTAATGCCAGGGGGATATTTATTGATGTTTAATTATTCCATCGTCTACGCTGTTCCAATTGGTAATGAATAATTGTATAAGATTCTCCGAATATAGAGATAATAGCTTTATAAAGCAGCAATAGCCTTGAATCATATCTCGTGCATAGAAATCTGTATTATTCTACTGAATTACCCAAAAATGGGTATTAGCCTGAAATTTGACACCACTTAGTTTTGACTCATTAATAATCAAAATTTAAAATATGTCAGAATTAACATTTGAATCTGTAAATGAAGAAATTGAAAAACTTGATTTAGAACAACTGGAACAAGAGCTAAACCAAGAGAGTTTAGATTTTGCTTCCAAGATATGCAAGGTATGGAGTAAAGTTTCAGGCGTCATTAAAATCATCTTAAAAATTCCATTTCCAGGTAAGTGGAAGAAAGCTCTAAGGATCTTTATCAAAACTCTGGATTCTTTATGTGCAAACTAGTTTTTAAAGCACTAATTCTATGGAGAGATTAAAAGAAAATAATGAGAGCAGGCTGATTTTCCATAAATTACAAACAGAACAAGAATCAATAGATGAACAACAAATTACAATAAAGAATTGGGTTGAATATGAAAATGATCTTGTTAGAGAATCGCTTTGTGGAGTTGATGAAAGACAAAAAGTGGTGGCTGCCTTGCAGCCACCATATATTGCTATTTGCAAGCTCTACATGCTTGCACAAAACAATCGCACATATGTGGGTTCTGGCTGGTTGGTTTCAAATGATCGGTTATATACCGCAGGACACTGTGTATTCGACAAAAATACAGGGGGTTGGATGAAGAGCATTGTTGTGATTCCAGCTAAAGCCGGACTTAATGAACCATTTGGTCGTTATAAAGCCATTGAAGTTGCAGCAACAGAAAAGTGGGTTAAAGACAAATCTGTTCGATATGATATGGGGGCAATAAAGCTTGATCGTCCTGTCCCATTCAATGAATTTATTATTCCCAAATTAGCTGACTCAGACAAAGGAGTTGTTTGTGGATATCCTGCTGATAGAGATAATGGACTATTTCAATATAAAATGGAAGATTATTTGCAAAAAGAATCAGGAAGGTTCAATTACTTTGCTGATACCTTTGGGGGGCAAAGCGGAGGGGTAATTCTTAAAAACAGAAGGGAAGGAATTGCGATTCACAATTATGGTGGATGTCCTAATAACGCATCAGATCTATATCACGGTTTTATTGAAGAGGTGGCTAATTGGTGATTCAAGGTTTATTTAAAAAACCAAGTGAATAAGCATACTATTATTTGATGTTATCCAAAGTTCAAAGAAATATCTAGGTTGAGCTGTTATTAAGTCTAATCACACAAAATTATTATTCTAAACTTTATGAGTCTCATGTTAATGTAAGCAGTCACTTGGTAAAAGTGACTTTTTTATAAGTGTTAACGAGATTACTGGCATTTCTAATCGTTCCATTCTCTGTAAATCACCAGAGTTGGGTATTCTTTTAGTCTTAGTGATCAAATTACTTTGAGGTATCAATACAATAAACCACATGTTATGGGCACAAGAAAATCATATTTATTGGCAAGGCTAAAGAAAAAAGTATTTCAAAAACTTTTGATTTGGAATATAAACTTTTACAAACTTTTAATTGCATTAGTATTTTCTGTTTGTTTTTTATCGCAGGGGTATAGTCAGGTCAGAAAAAGATTAGATTTTTCCACCTTCATTAATCCTCTTGTTCAATCAACCGATTTTTGGGTAAATCATGCGAGATATTCGGGAGGAGTATCACCCTTAGGAATGGCGGAATTCTATTCACCGCTCGGAGCCAAAACGAGTGCTTCTGATTTAGAACTTTACATTATTGATTCCAAAAAACTTAAAGATTCAGATATTGACTATGATGCTATTGGTATAAAATTGGGTTCAACAGAATTTGAATTATATGCACAGGATTACATGCTTTTACCAATCATGAAATATGTGAAACGTAATGGTCAGATCGCATTTACACTTCCACCAGTTCAACCAATACAGTCATATTTAGATCAAAACAAACTAAAAGAAACTTCACGTGGTTTTAGCAAGAGTTATGTTGCTCAGGAATTCGATGATTCCCTAGCTATCTCATTACTTCGATATATCGACTTCAATTCAGATATAGAATCGGCCATATCAGGAGCAAATGATTTTGGATCTGAAGAAATAAAAAGATCTCTTGTATTAACTAATTAATAAGCGCTACTTTGATTTGATAAATTAATTCTTTTAAGATTGACTTGTTGTGCATCAACTTAGCGAAACGATCTCATGATCGAAGAGAACAACTCTTGCAAAATGAACATCTCAACAAGCGTTAAGAGCATTTTTACATATAAGCGAGATATCTAATTGAAATCTTAGGGCGCAGGAAGAAGTAATTTTTTGAAACGTGCAGACTAGGAGTTGGCATTTGCTCTAAATTTTATGCATTAAATTTACGAAGGAATCTGTATAAAATTTATAGCAAAATCGAATGGGCCATGTGGTTCTTAATTCAATAACTAATTATTTAGGACAAGGATTTTCTAGAATCATTATTAGAAGCTCTGTATTGTTGTTTCGTTCAATTTGTTGGGCAAGTCTTGACAATATAAAGAAGCGTCAAGCCCGAATCAGTGTATTTTGTCCTATAATGTAATTGCGTTATGTTATATCGCTTAGGTTTAAGAGTTTTTTCTTTTTTAAAAGAGGGAAGAAAATTTTATCATATTCTCATGTAAGTATTGACAATTTTTGCTTCTGCATAAATTTCAATTCTTATATACCGCTCTATAGCGAGAAAAGGGTAGAGGTCATTTTGGACTTTACTCTTTTTGAAGTGCGTGAGGGATAGCAGCGGCATCCTTTCTGTCTTTCACAGAAAGATATAGCGGATAGCCCGACCTGAAAGGTCACGCCCAAATAATATCACTTTGCCTTAATATAAAAATCTAAAATACCCGAATCAACATCCTTAACATTGTTATGGATTATCTCTCCTAAATAAATACTCTATTTTATTTAACTGTAATACTCTAATCAACTTCTCCATCTAAAATTTTCTAATTTACAAAGAGGTGCCGGGAGTGTTTATAAATTGAATTGGGTATAAATTAGTGATATAAGTCTAAATCCGTTGGATCAGAATACTCCAATGTAAGCTTTAAAGATGAAAACGATGAATCTCCTTTACTTCGAAGCTTACTAGTACCACCAAATGTTGATTTCTTCAGACTCATAGCACGGAATAGAAATGACAATCCTCTTTCCGCTATTATTTTCAGAGCCATGTTTTTGTATGAACTAATTGAAAAACCTGCTTCAACATCAGCTAAATTTACTTCTGTGGACCCCATTGAGGCTTTCATTCTAAGCTCAATTTCACTTTTAGAAGAGTTTGATATCAGAATTGTGCTCGAATCAGCACTTTTCAATTCGGTGATTATTGAAAAGTCATTTCGCCAGAGTCCTTTTTTCTTGAGCCTTAAAATATCTGATTCTAGTTTTGGGATATTCGAAATGAGATGGGTTTGAACTCCTTTGGTCATCAAAAGGATGGCATTCTCCTTTGAGAATTTTACAGAAATTCCAGCATCAGTTTTGGTTAATGAACTTCCTAATTCTGGAGACTGACCTGATAGTTTCGAGTGCCATAAAACACCTTCACGCGAAGAGTATTCAATATCCTCGGTCGTATCATCTATAACCGTTTCAAAATCTATTTCCATCTCCTTTAAACTAGAGTGGCGAATAAAACCATTTTTATCAATTATACCTATATCTCCTACGGAGATTGGAGTGCCAGGAAGCCAAGTGCCGAAATAACCGAACTCTTTATGTAGTTCCTTAATGTACTGACTTGAAATAGACATATTATCGCGTTTAGAATTTTCCCTTTTTTGCCAACTGCCAATAGAACTTACCCAGATGCGTTAACCTGCATCCCGTTGATCTCATGGCTGCCCAAAACATATCAAGTTCTTCAAATGGAAGGTTGTAGGGGACTACCAAACCTAAGCGGTTAAATTTCTTAAGAGATAAAAATCTATTAACGTTGTAGTCATCAGGGTTCTTTGATTCTGGCTCAAATGATGGATCAAGTTCGAAATCTAAGTCTGGAATGCTGAACATGTCAGGATCACAAATACCGCGCAACATTTCAAGAGGAATTTTTGGTACGCAATGTCTTAGAGAAGCCATTTCATTAATATTTGCTTTGAATACTGGTCTTTGTTCAAACGCACCTAACAACTGGTCGGCAAGACTGTAAACTGAAGCTAACGTCACATTTCCCAATATGTCAGCGGCTCCCCCTTCCAAAGCCGCGCAGATGATTGATGACAACACACCCGATCCATTTTTCTCATAGGCCACTTGATCGGACTCCGCAGCCGTTAATATAGAAATACCACTGGCTATGGAATCAAAATTGACACCGGCGCCTGAAATAGCTCCAAATCTTCCACTGTAGCAGCAATCTAAAATGATAATCACCTGCTTATGCCTTCTTTCTCTTACGGCCGTATTTGCAAGCTCAAGGATCTCAGACATTGAAATTCCCATACGATTGGGCTGCGAGTCTTTTGTAGCAATATAGCCACCAGTTTTTGTTATAGCTCCATGACCACTATAGTAGAAAACTGTCAATGAAGACTCTCCGGAAAATAAGTTGATAATTCTTTTGCGCAGCGAAGTCTCTGAAGTGTCATGTCTGCGTCCTGCAGGAGGATTATGGTCATCTTCTCCACTGGTTATTGCTTCACAATCAAAATTAGGTCTGCCGTCTTCATGGAATCTAAGCAATGAATAAATGTTGTTCACATCATTAACGCAACCCGCCAGATCAATTCCTTCAATGCAGTAACGAGTAATTCCTATTAAAAGTGCTTTTCTCATATTGTCGTCTTTAATTTAAGTGAGTCTATCGATTTCGTTTGCGATACCTTCCCATGTCCATGATATCTTTTTAAAACCTTTTAGGACATCAGGAATAATTGTACTTGAATTGGCATTAGCTACATAAACACCCAGAATGGGTTTGGAGAGTCTACGTGCCATGCGAACCTCTGAATGTACACCTGTTGCACTGCGCATGTATTGCCCGATTAGTACAATGACTAGATCCACTCTTTTAATACGTTCTTCAACAACTTCACGCCATTTGCTTTCGGATACTGATTCTTTATGGGACCAGTCCGAAATTGTGAATGGTACTTTCGAATTCTTAGACTGACCAACAAATCGATTCTTTGATAAATTATTATTGTCAAAGTCGTAGCTTATGAATACTCTTGGATTTGGCATTGTTTTCTTTATGTTTTAGTTAATCCAATTCTTAAGTGAATAATGTCTTTGTTTACCATCAAATATAATGGGTTTGGAGTTGAATCCGATCCCTTCTTTAGAAACGGTTGGATATAGAGACATAAATTCCTTTCCTTCAAACGATTCCCCCTCTCTATCAACTAGAGGTAGAATAGCGCATTTACTCTGGGTTCGTCCGTCCATGAAACCGAGTTCCCAAGTCATCCATTTAGAATTTTCAGCACCTTTGGATGAGGCATAGATTAAGCTCTTACTAACCTTCATTCTTTTTCTAATTCTCTCAGCATTAACTTTATTAACTTCTTCTGAATCCAGATCTTGATCATCAATCCAGTAAACGTATACTTTCAATCCTTTTGATTCGAGATACATCCAAATTCCAAGTATGATCTCACGATCAAGATTACTGTGGCTAAGGAAGATATCGTAGCCTTCTGAATACCGTCTTGCTTCACGTAATTGAAAATCAAATACATGAGATCTTTCTTTATAGTAGTTTGAGAAATATTTCTTTGTATAGAATGACATCATGTAACTGTTTTGTTCGGCACAAATATCGGTTCAAGACTTATGATTTTATGTCACAATAATTGACTAAATGTTATCCTTAAAAATTAGGAAGAACTAGGAAATAAGGTCATCAATTAATTCTTCGAAGCCTCTAGCAAAATCACTTCTCAGTCTTTTTTTAAGATCGATCAACTCTTCAAGATTACTTAAAATGGCATCTGTCATTTCCTTCAAAATGGAATAATCTGATTCAGCTTTGACGACCTCCTTTAAGACTATTTCATATTTCAGTTTGTGTTTTGATAGAACAGATCGGGAATGCTCTTTTTTCTTTTTTAGTTCTGATTCTCGAACGCTCAGATGGGCATAGTCTTCTGGTCTGAGTTGTGCATTCTTTCTAGCATTCTCAATTTGGTTGATTTCATTATTACAATCATTTATTGCCTCCTTATGGTCTTCGATTTGAGATTCTAATTCATTCTTCTTTGCGTCCTTTTCTTGGTAGACGTTAAATTGTTCATCTCTTAGAGCTTGAGAAGATGGCAACTCCTTTCTGAGTTGATTGACTTGAAAATCGATTGATGAAAGTTTCTCATTAAGGATATTACTTTTCTGGTCTTCGTTCAACTTTTTTTTGAAATCAATCCAGCGCTTGTGATATACATCTCTCCAGAATTCTTCAAATCGGAAGGGTGTTACGGGCCTTCCAGATTCTCTTTCCTCTCTTCGAAGACCTGAAAAAAACTGATCTGCAAGATGTCCATCGCGGTATGCATTATATAAATCCTGGAGCTGTTCATTGAAATATATTCTGATACTTCGAGGTTGGAACAGTTTGAATAAGATTATAGCAGCAAAAACAGAAAGTAAAAAAGCCATAGATACTCTTTCATTACTTTGATAGCTCTCATTTTTGGATAGATGACGTGATGCATTATTTATTTCCGAGGTACTTATCTCTTTGAATAGAGCTCCGTATTTTAGTTCTATTTGCGCTTGAGAAAGGTTGTCAAAATCATCAAGAAAGGATAGGTGTTTTGCTTGAACCTGTGACTTGCTTTCTACTTGTTTCTTTCTAATTTCTCTAAGGCTATTTGCTGCTGGACCATCTCCGGACAAACCATTTGGTCCTACACCCGAAATTTCTTCGTAGAGCTTATTATCTGAATTTACAATCATCGAATCCAATTGCTGTATTCTATGAAGAAATTCGGTCGATAGACTATCTCTTAATTCACTTCTTACCCTTTTATTCTCATTCGTAATGTACTCATTGATGTCAGAACTATTAGTAAGCTTTGTCAATTCAGGCATTGTAATGACCAAAGAAAAACACACCAAAATTATTCTTACAAGTCCGGGTATAATATACCTTTTCCAATTACTTTTCTTCTTTGTTTGGTTTTCATCAGTAGGAGACTCAGTTATGTCCAGAGTAACGAAGGACATATCGATGAGCCAAACGACACTGAACACAAATAGACCTACGAAAAGTGAAAGTGGAATTAATATTTCCGCACGCAAAGTTTGAGAAAAGACATAGTTAGTCAAACTTCCCCAAACAAGGCCTTCTATAATTGCCATCATAGAGATCAAAAGGAAGACTCCAATTAGCCATACATTGGCCGAAGGACTTAGAAGATTACCTCCATATGGTCGTAGAAAAAAGAAGCGTTTGATTTTTTTCCAAATATCGCGCAAAACTAATCTTGATTTAGCTCTTCAACAAAGGCATCACCACTGGTGTTTAGCCAATCAATATTCTCATATCCACGAGTAAGAGAGTTCCAGGATTTTTCAGCTTTTTTTGCATTGAAACGTCCGTCATATTTATTGATAAGGCGTCCAAGCGTAACATTATCAATACGAAGTTGCTTATGCAACCATGAATCTAATGAAGCCCCTCTTCCGTCACATGAAAGTGTAGCTTCTTTTGGGCCACACTTAACTATTATCTCTCCAAAGGTCACCGCAAACTCATAAAGAGTAGAGCCCAGTGGTGTATTCATCACTAAGTCATTTTTTGAATCCTCATCCACAAGTCTTTGGGGTGAGATGACCGATCCGGATATAATTGGAGGTCCAACATAGAGAGGGTTAAGTCCTTCAGCCATAGCAAGTGCTGCATTGGACTTATCGGATGTTAAGAAATGAGTTCCCTTGTGGAAATCAACTTGACGAAGAAATTTCTTAAACTGAGTCCGAATGGTCATATCACCTGATGAACTTTTGCGCAGTTTGCGTTTCTGATCTTTTCCATACTTTGATTCTTGATACATCTTGCGCATATCTTTCCGTATACCAGAAATATCTCCTCTTAGGTCAAATATTGGATCAGTCTCCCCAGATATTAGAAGCGAAACACCAGGAATGTCTATATTTTCACTTAGCTCAAGAATTTCTTGCAAAGCTCTGAATGCAGCCCTTCCGTGAGCGTGTAAAAAACCTTTATCATTTCGAATGTTAGCAGCTTCTTCTAACTCATACATTACTGTTCCTGGTACAATTAGTAGCAGCCAATTTGGCGTATGAGCATAAGGCTTTTGCTCAATAACGGAAACAGCAGGAAATAAGTGTGTTGTTATGGAGCAATTGTAAAATATATTTGTGTCAAGTCCTAGGATTACGTCATCGTGCTTCGAAAGTTTATAGGCGATTTCCTGCCAATTCGAGGGCCAAATAATTCCAGCCTTCATTAGGGCAGGGTAGAGCTGACTGTTCATTCGGGTATTGATACTATACCTAAAGTCATTACCCTCCTTTTTAATCGTCAAAGCAGTTTGATGTCCTCTTTTGTTAGACTTGTATGAGGGCACTTTAACCTCTAGCGTCCCGTATTTCTCTAGATACCAGGAGAACATTAAATGGTAGGTCGAGAATCCAATGAAATTAGTTCGGCCAAAACTAGGGTCAATGGAAGACCTCTCTTCGCCATTGGGATGATCTATTGGCGAACTCTTTCCCATCGTCAATGGAATTTCTATCATGGGTAATGCAATTCCTCTATATCGAAAAGTACCAAGTTCACTTTTCAAAATCTTTAAGCCAAATTCCTCTTTTAGGATCTGAGCTACTTCGATTCCTTTCGAAACATTACTTCCGAATGCTTTAAGCGAAATTTTTGAGTGGCCTGAGTTGAAGAAGCCAAGACATTCGAATAAAGATTCTAGTGTACTTCTTCCATACATATGTACTTGTGGTATATAGCTCATGATCCTATATTGTTTTTGCTAGAAGGCTTAAGAGTCATTTCTCCCTTAGCCATGTTAATCCATTTAATGTCTGTCCAAATTTTTGTTCCTAGTTTAAAAGCAGACAAACTCTCAAAATTTCTTGGGAGATCTGCAGCTTTAATAGCACCTTTGTGACCATCAACTAGTGTCAGAATACCCCATGGATAATGTTTAATAATTTTCGCTGAAACTTTAACAACATTTCCTTTGGAAGGCATATGTGACTTAGCCCAAGTAATCCATTCTTCGCCTTCCCCTCCCTCAATTTGTTTCTTCAACTCGATCTTTCTGAACTGATCGTAGGATAATGTGGAATTTTTGTTCAGGAACATATGCAAATAATAACCAGCTTTCATACGAAGCTCTTGACTCTTGTCATTTAGATTAATCGCATGCCTAATTTTTTCTGAAGCTCTGTTGAAGTCTTTCAGCCCTTCGTAGTATTTAGCCCATTGCTCGTAAATAAATGGATTATTGGGATCTAGTGCCTTTGCTTTTTCGAAGCTAGCTTCTGCCATACTGTATGACTCAGCAGAAATATGCACCTGAGCAACTTCAAGGGTTATCAATGCTTTATCTCTACTTGAAATTTCAGGAAGGTCTAGCGCTAATTGAAGTTTTTCATTAGCTATTTTATATTCCTCCAATACTCTTAGAGAAATTCCCCATTGCATTAGAACGTACCAATTCTTTGGTTCTAGTTGTGTGAGCTTATCAAATAGTAGAATGGCCATTTGCGCACTTCCGTTTCTAGTCATTCTCTCAATTTCATCCATAATTGCTTGACCTTCTCTGCTTTTAACTGGAGGTCCATCCAGGGTTGGAACCAAAAATGAGTTAACCTTATCCTTGATATATGCACTTAATTCATCAAGATTCTTAGGGTCATATGGATATGAATACAATTGTGCAATATCAAATGGCAATGAGCCTTCGTCTGATACAGTTTTATCTCTAATCATTAATACGGAGTCCTTCCAAGAGACAGCAATTCCTAACTCGTACATTACGCTTGGCTTATATCCGGTGATATCAACTACAATTGTCTTTGACCGTTGAATCTCTTTAAGGATAAATTCCATTAGGTCACTAGGGTTATTGTTATCCATATAGGATGAACACTCTAGCTTCGCACCATCATGTTTGAGTTCTTCAATCGGTCTTTTGATATGTGCTAAATAAATGTCCTCTTTTTCACTTGGAAGAATGACAAATACCTTGTTATCCATTTCCTTTGTGGGATTCTCTCTAAAGTTCTTATATAAGTCTGGCATGTACTCTAAGATTTAATTAAAGAACAAAGAAAGAGAGCGATTGTAGTGATATGTACTGGAAAAAATAGGGGTTCTACATCCTCATTTGTAAGGATAGACTAACACCAGAGATCTTTATTATCCATTGCCCATACAATAAGCGCTTTTAGATTGCTCATTTCTGTTTTTGTGAAGAGATTCTTCTTATGAGTTTCGACCGTTGTAGATGCTATGAATAGAGCCTCACCAGCTTCCTTACTTGTTTTACCCAATACCAATTGATTTAAGACCTCCTTTTCTCTCTTCGTAAGATGAAAAGTTTGAACTCTTCGCTCCTTATTAATGGCTTTTTGTTGGGCGTTAATCGCGGTAACCAATACCTCAGAACCTAAGTACGTTTTTCCAGCACTTATTTCCTCCAAAGCAGTAATTAGTTCATCTTCCCCTCTGTTCTTTAAAATGTAACCATTCACACCTTCAATAAGAAGTTCTTGAATAAATACCTCACTATTGTGCATGCTGAGAACGAGTATTTTGGTGTCAAGATCATTTTGCTTTATCCATTTTGTTACCTCAATTCCATCTTTTTCGGGCATTTCAATATCGAGAATTGCTATGTCGAAATATTCCTGCTCCATAAACTCTATTGCCTGCTTACCATGTTGTGCAGTAGCACCAACGAAATATTTTTTATTGTTTTCAAGAATGCGGCTTAGGCCGTCTATTATGATTTTATGATCATCTGCAATAAGTATCTTCTTCATTTTAACGGTATATCAATAATGAAACTGGTTCCGCTTCCACGACCAGTATCTATGTTAAGTGTCCCTTTTAAAGTAACAATTCTAGAGCGTATACTCTTCAGACCAATTCCCTCTACGATATTAGACATTTCAAAGCCTTGTCCATTATCTTCAACAAGTAGGTTTAAATTGCCGTTATTTCTAAGCAATTGAATCGAGAGTTGCGATGCACCTGAATGCCGTATTACATTGCTGACTAATTCCTTTACAACTTTATAAATTGTACTTTCAAGTGATTCCTCAAGTCTAGGTGGGAGTTTTTGAACAACAAAATCGACCTCTATCTTGGTTGATTTCTCAATGGCAGCAACTAACTCCTCAATTGCTTTAACGAGACCGAATTTTTTTAGAACTTTTGAAAAGAGATCGTAAGCAATCTCTCTGATTTCCTCAGCAAGTTCATCCACCGCCTCACAAGCTACTTGAAATGCCTGTAGGTCAGTTGGAAGGGATTGTTTAAACTTTCCTTTTATCGAAAAGAAACTGACTCCCGTACTGTCGTGTAAGTCAGTAGCAATTCTTTGTCTTTCCAATTCCTGAGCTTGCAGAACCTCATTCATTGCCCACAACTCTTTTTCTTTTTGATCCTTTTCAAGAATTATTTTCTTTTTCCTAAGAGATATTGCCCATAATGAAACAAGGGAAACTATTATCAATAATCCAAGAGAAATCCAGAGCATTCTCAATCGCTTATTCTGCTCCTCATTCAACTGAATCTGTTGTTCATACTCTTGATCTCTTAGCTCTCTTTTTGCAGTCTCTTGTTGCATTTCAAATTGTAGGCCAACAGCCTCACCAAACCGCTCTTTGACGGAATCTGCCAACACCACGTAGGAATTTAGAAAGTGAAGAGAGGAATCCGGACCGAATAAATATTTTGCACTTACCGAAAGTCTGAAAAGGGCCTCAAGGCTCTTAAGGGATCTCCCAGATTTTTCAGAAATAGTTAATACCTTCTGACAATAAGCCATGGAAGAATCATATTGTTCTTCACGCAAAAATAATTCCCCAAAATTCAAGTAGCATTCCAGAAGTCCATCCTCATTGCCTATTTCCTTATTGACTTCGAGTGATTTTTTGAAATAAGGGAGTGCTCTCTCATTAGAACCTTTTTCCATTAGCACGACCCCAATATTGTTACATGTTTTGGGCACATCAGACAAGTATCCTTTTGCCTCTTTGATAGCCAATGCTTGAAAGAAATAATGAAGTGCACTATCTATTTCATTCAATCTTACAAGAGAATTGCCAAGATTGTGATATGACTTTGCACGTCCTCGATGATTCTTTAGTTTATTAAAAACTACAAGCGCATCTCTAAAGCTAGACTCCGCCAATTTAAACTGACCTGTTGATTGATAATACGTCCCATAGGAAAGGTGAGAATTAGCTATAGCTTTCTGATCCGAATCTTTCCTAGCGAGATCCATGCACTTTCCTAAAGATTCCATAGCTTTTGCGAACGACCCTGATTCTCTATATACTATACTGAGGTTGTTATATATCTTGATTAGTTCTTTTGATTCACCAATTTTGCTTAAAGATTCAAGAGCTCTTAAATAATTTTCTAAAGCAAGCACATAGTTTCCTCGGGACCGATAGTAGTTTCCGATATTGTTGTAACTCTGACCAATTAGTTTATCATCTCCTAGTTTTAAACGATATTCAAGTGCTTTTTCGAAGTGGATTATTGCTAAGCTAGAATTCCCTCTAGTTTTAAGAACATTGCCAATCATGTTCTCAGCTAATGATGCATCCTTTAGTAAACCGAGTTCTGTTGACAATTCAAGAGCTTGATTTGCATATAAAATACACGTGTCAATATCTGAACCATAACTAAACCATGCCAGCTCATTTAGAACAAACGCACGGTTTGGCCCCCTGATTGCAGTATCTAATACTAGCTTAAAACTATCAATATTTTGAGCATTTATTGTCGATGACAATACAATAATAAAAAACAGAAAATATCGACATTGTCTCATTTCTTAAATATAGGTATTCTAACTAATTTGATTGCCAAGTTGAACCTTCTTAAACTATAGGTCTAGATACGTTTTCGGCATCATCTTGTGCAAGGACACCTCCTTTTGAAGTCTTAAGCATACTTGGGCTTAATAAAATGGATATGTCAAATCTAACCCCTTCACGATCATAGGGTATTCCTGAATTGTTCAAGTTAACAACAGCAGTGGGACGAGTGGTTACTTCACTGTTCGGTCCTTTTTGAATTATTTCATGAAAGATAACTTCGACTTCGTACAATCCATTTGTGTTGGGCTGAGGATTTACGGTAGAGGATTCAAAATTCACTACGCCATTGAAGGTTGACTCAACGTATAAAAAATACTCTTCATCCGCGTTTTTGTATAATTTTAATACTGTATTCATAATCTATTTAATTTAATTTCTTCAAAGAACGAAAGAAAAAGCAGGTCGTTTGCTCCTAAAAAGTAGTGATTTTAATTTATATTAATTGGTGATTAAATAAAAGTCTTGAAACGATTGTTTTAACATAGCTATATTTAACTGTTCAAGGGGTATTCAATACTTTAACTCCATTTTTTGAAGAATAGAGCAACTTAGACTCGTCTTTTATAGACAATGTCATTTCGTCAATTTGATAGGAGGTAATGTATGTGGTTGATATTTCTGGATTCTCAATACTCCAAATTCGAATATTAGATCCAAAATATGAATATAACCATTTTGAATCTGGAGATAGAAGAGGCCTTCTATAGAAAACTCCCGGAGATTTTATGATTAAACTAGGCTTAATCAAGTCCTCATCATTAAGTTTGTGAACACGAATCGATTCTCCTTCAGTCCTAGTGATGGCCATGGTTCTTCCGTCTGAAGAGAAGTGGACATGACCATCCATTTTGATGGTGTCTTCAGCTAGGACACGGGAAGTCGATAAATCAAGAATGTCTATCCGGTAACTTGGATTTGGGTTATTGTCAATCAAGTAAGCCGCTATTATCAATGTCGAGTCGTCAGGATGGACTTTCAGAATAGCCTCAGTATCCTTATTAGCTAGATGATTATGCTCACCAGAAAGTGAATCCAATCGAGTCCAACCAATCCAAGGAATGAGATAATGCTGGAAAAATGAATCGAAAGAACCAAGCATTTTATCTGAAATGAACCAAATCAGAACATCTCCATTTTCGCAGCCAGCTATCAGAGCTTCTGAATTCTTGTCCAAATCGAAGCAAGAAACTCTCCTGGTGCCAGTGTGCAAGTCAAACGAGAAGTCAGCACAAGAGGCAAGAGGAGGAAAAAGGTTTGCTACTGAAATTCTATTGTGAAGATGCTTATAGTCCATCGAATTCAAAGAACCGGGAAGGTTCGATGTAAGAATCATTCCATCTTTAACCATTAGCTGTAAATCGGAAGCTGAATCTATACTACCTAGCATGATTTCTTCTTCACTTTTATAGCATATTTGCTCGTCAAGTCGGTAAGATCGACCTGATGTTTGGTGCGTTCTGAAATCGTATTCACCGATTTCAAACATTCTCAGTGGTAGATAGTTTTGGGCAATATAAAAGGTGTTTGAGTCAACGAAAGCTGCATCAAGTAACCTCTCTTCTTCAAGCTCATATCGTAAGGATGAGAATACAGTGTCTTGAACTAATTGAAATAGAACAATGGCCTCCTGGCCGCCTAAAATACCAACATTTCCTTCACTATTAATAGTCGCAGTATGAACATCAAAATCGATTCGATCAATTTCTACTAGACTTCCATTCGAATGAACGATCGATGTCTCACCTGTGCAAAAGTCGTAGAGATACACTCCAGATTCCTGGCGGACGATCAGTTTGCCATTGTCTGATCCTTGAATTGAACAATTATTACTAATATACGTAGAGTTCGGATCGATAAGTCCTTCACTGAATATGGTATCATATATGCCAACCTCTCTATCATTGGAAAAGTCAACACATCCATAGTATTTGGCCTGCAAATATCCAAAGTAAGTCTGAGTCCTGTCGAAAAGGAATTCGCCATTAATGATTGCATAGTTTAGTTCCGGATTGAAATCAATACTACATTCAACATGCTTAAAAGTGAAGCCCGAATCTTGAAGTAGTCGCACTCCATTTGAGGTTGCTATTGGATTCAATTGAATTCGTTGAAGTTCTTTCAGATTGATATCAAACTCAATTAAGTAAAGTTCTCTATCCTTTATTTCTGTGGTTAGTATATTGGATCCAGTCGAGAAACATAGTCCATTAAAGTCTCCTTGTATTAAGGAATGGACCGTGCCGTCTCGAGATCGAATTGAAATGGTATTTATACCACTTTTCTCAAGTGATGAACACAAGACTAAGGAGTCGAGAGCAAGAAGATCTTGAATTTTTCCTCCAGTAGAAAAGATCTCTGGAAGTCCAAGATTCGCAACTTCGGACAGATAGAGATCGGATCTCAACTGCTCCAAGCCCAAATCTTGTTCTATCTTTATGGCCTCGCTCAACGAATTTTGAGCGTTAAGGGCATCAAAGCTATCAATCTCTTTTCTAGACTTCAGTAATAATTCTGAATGCGTTAGTTCCTGATCGGCTCTATAAACCTTGTCGTTCAAAGTAGATAGCCGGTCAATGGCAAAAAAGGAGAGTACAAGCATCGAAATAAAGACGAAGACCGATCCCTTTGCAAAGTAATTCAATCTTGTGCTGACCTTTTGAAAGGTGCACGAATGTTCAATGCGTTTCAACAATCTTTCCGAAGGTTCCTTTTTCATATCAAGACGCCCGTCTTTTTCTAATGTGAGAGGTAGCCCGTCAATTCTGCTATACCAATTGGCTTCTCGTATCCTACCAAAGTCTACTGGAATTAGTTGTTCTCCTCCCTGATTCAGAAAATAATCAATCTCTTGGCTTACAAATTTGGATTCGAGCGCTCCGTCTGTTCCTAAAACCAATAGGACTTTGGACATTCTGAGCTTTTTACGAAGTTCGTCAGTAAGTGTAGGACTTGGTTTCGCAGACCATCTGTCCAGATAACATTTGAATTTCTTTTGTTGTAACGCGATTGCCAAAGCTTCAGAATATTCACCAGCATCCGTCCTTGAATATGAAATAAAAATATCATATCCGAAAAAGACTTTTCTCAAGGATGATAATACACTGGCCATAATATAACTGGGTGTGAAATTTAAATTTTAAGGTACTTAAACTGAATTTTTTTGTCAAAAAATATCTTTAACAAGATAATTCAAATTAGGCTTGATTATATCCTGAGTTTTGAGGAATAAAATATACTAAATTATTGGGATAGGATGTACGAATAGTTGTCTTCAAATTTGTACAGACGAACAAATTATCCAGTACCTAAATTTAATAGAACGTGTTAAAACTATTCCTTAGTTGTTCTACAATTCGTTTGAAATTCAAACTTATGATAAGGCATGTTGAGACAAGCTTAGTATTAAAACTAATAACATGAAAAATAATTATATTCTTTCTTTGATCTTGATTGCAGGATTCTTTACAATCTCATTATCCTTACCACTTTCTGATGAAATAGAACAGAACTGTTTACAGGCAAGCAATGGATGCTGTGCCCCATTATTTCAAAGTTTACCGTGCATTGCTAATCCATTGACAGGGAATTGTTTTAGCAAGCAAAAAAAACCTAGATGTCGTAAGAACGAAAACACCCAATTGATAAAGGTGCATGATGAAGCTTGTGGAGGAACAGGATATCTCGACTATGATTGTTCCACCTGTAAAGGCTGTGCTGTGATTTTCGTATATAGCTACTATGATGCGTATTATAAAAAACAAATTTACAACCAAGTTAAATGCCCAAAATGCTCAGGAGTAGGGCGACAAGTGCATGCAATGTGTAAAGGGGATGGTTGGCTCTATAAATGTGAGCCCATAAAAAAAGATCAAAAAGAGGATCAATAATTTTCTCTGACACGAATATTTAATAAATCAAATTTAAATTAATTAAACACAATATATGAATCGAATAGCACTTCCAATAACACTCTTTATTTTTATGATTGGTCCGTTTAAATCGCAAGATTCAACTTCTGTCAATAGAATAGAAACATCGATAAAAATGCAAATAGAAGAAGATGAAGAATCTATAGATTGCAAATACAATTATTCAGCTGTCTATTCATACGCGGATTATCCCTGGAAAAGCGATGAAATCCTGAAAGGGTGTCAAGCAGGACCATCTCCGTTAATTAACCTTGGTGAAGTTTATGGCTATAAATGCTTAATAGACTATAAAGTGATTCTCCACACCGGTGGGAATTTCGAAATCAAGTTCAGGACATTTCGAGAGTGTATATAATCAAGGCAACCTATTATCGTTAAGAAATGAATATGTTTTAAAACTGATTGGAAGCTCTATTCCAGTTGAAAAGTTTGATGGATATGAATTGAAATCAATTCAGAAAAGTCATTTCAGTATTACATTCCAGTAGCTCCGTATTGCTTTCACATTCTCAATTTCGATCATTTTAATATGCTCGAGTTCCTTATTCAATTGATGAAAATCACTCATAAAACTTGGTTGAATATCTCCTAAGTTTTTAGGAATAAATCTCCATAAAAAAAAGGACAAGTTCCCACTCGCCTCGTTGCGATCTTTGAACGGAGAAAATTGACATCACTAATCAATCAATTAACAAGGTCAAATTCAAACTCACATCATATGATGAACACATTTTTAAAATATCACTTGTTGCCATTAATCACAGTTCTGATTATTTCGGTTTCACATTTGAATGGGCAGCTAAACATTAATAATGACCCTTTGATCGATGCAACTGAGTTCAATCAAGATACACTGGGAATTGTAATTTATTCTCCAAGCCTTTTAAATTCATTTGCACCAAAAATCGATTTAAATATTGGAACACCTGATGAATGGGAGAAAAATGGACGAAGGTTTCAAAGTTATATAAATCCAGAACCAAGCTGGTTTTTAATATACTATGCAGGAACGAAATCATACTGGTTTGGCCCATATACGAATTCAAATAATCTCTCGGTTGCAAATAGTAAAATGCTCCAACTTTTTTGGGATAACGAAGCGTTGGCAAATAGTAAATATGTTGATTTCTCCATTGTGAAATTTGAAGCCAACAAGACAGTCAATTTCAAAAAAGGATTCGAGCGAATGTTTGGTTCATACGGAGTGGATGAAATTGAAGAAAAAAGAGAGCAATTAGAAACTATTGAGGTGCTCACAAAAGAATTATTGAAAAACACCAATTTGCCTTTAGATAATCTTCGGGTAGACACCAATGAGAAGTTGAAAAAAGCGGTAGAGAGGAATAATAATGAAGTAAAGAAAATAGACGAGCTTATTAAACTATTAACTCATGATGAGGCCGGCAAACAACTTCTTAAACAGTTGAAAGGCAAAGCATCTGGACTTAAAAATGGAAATGTAGGTGGATCTACAAACTCCAAACAGGGACGTGATGAAAAAGGTAACTCCAGTGGCAAAGTCGGAAACGGAAAAAAAGGGTGGTTTCCTGTAGATATAGCAATAAGTCGATGGCTCGCAACAGTGTTTGAAGTAGTATTTCAGCAATTACTACCTCCTCCGCTTGATCAATTGACTAAACAGGCGGCAGTATTAGCATATCAGATGATGCCAGATGCCATCAACCGAATATGTTCAAGTTTTGCGAAATGGCAAAGAGCTTTAACAAAGAACATTGATGATGCATTAAATGAGCTAACGGATATTGCCTCTTTTGCACTTCAAATTTATCAGGATTTAAGGAATTTACATGAACTAGTAACAAGTGAGTCTTTCGCTAAAATATTGAAGGAAACATCCTTCAAAGACATCGTGGGTGAGGCTGTTGATTTAGGAGCAAAATATGATATTTCAGCCTTAAAGACCTTGAAGAATTTTCAAAAATATTTGCCTTCCAGTTTAAATCTTGAAAGTATCTCAGAATTTGGAATTTCAAATCTTGCCTTGGATTTTCAGAATGAATTATTCAATGACATTTCCAAGTTTGCGGCCGAAAAACTAATTATACCTGAATTAGAGAAAATATGTGAAAAGAACGGAATCCCATTCAACGGGATCATTGTTAATGGCCTAATAAATGGTAAATACAAGGGGAAAATGGAAGATTTTTATAAGGAAATTGGGGAGAATCTTGTTTGTCGTCATGGGCAAGATTTTATCAAGCAGGAGTACAGAGCAAACTATAATAATGCATGTCGCCATTTAATTAATGGTGATTGGAAAAAGGCCGTAGTGGAAACTCAGGCAAATATTTTATCTCGAAAATTAGGAGTAGAAGTTTCCGATCTGGAAGGGATGATGAATTCAGTATTCGATAAAAATTATAAAGAAGCATGGAGGTATCTAGATAACATTGGTTGGAAAAATATTGCTCGAAATACAAAGTTCAATGAGTCAGCACTACTGGCAATGAGAGATGCGGTTTGGAGCTCTGATACGAAGGCATTCGCAAAGAATGCGTTAGATGTACATGAGCGATTGAAGTTTCCAATAGATGGGAATACGTTGGATTTATTGCGTTCTAAAAATTCTAAAGATCATCTTGAGGCACTTAAAATAATAAGCTCGAACATGATATCCGAATTTACTGAAAGGCCAGTAAAGGAATATTTAGATGGCTTTCAAGAAATAGTTGAAGGGTTTAAGGAAGTTTCAGATAAAAGCAAGCGCGATAAAGAAAAAATAAAACAGGACTTGGCGTATCGCATAGGATCTGATTTAGCAGATAACGGTACAATAGGAGTCAAAAGGGAAACAAGTGTTTTCCTTGAAGATGACTTGCTCAAATTACAGAGTCAGAAATTACAGGCAAAATTTTGGCAGCAAATTAATGAGCAAGTATCTCATCAATCCAAAGAGAAGACCTATATGAAAAAATTGATGCGATTATGAGAGTACTTGTAGCAATTTTCTTATTGGTTATAATAAATCTCGCCAGTGATCTTCAATGCCAATCGGTTATACCAGAAGTATATAGTGGTGGATCTTTTAATCCAGATGATATATGCAGCGGGTACGCACTGTTCGAAGCTAAGGACGGATGTTTAGCTGGAAAGTCATCAGAATGCAGGAAATACAAAAGAATCCAGAAGAAAATGGAAAAAAAATGTGAAGGATCAACAAATGGGAATTCTAAAACAAGCGAAAAACCTACTGAGGAAGAGCAAAGTATTGCAGAGGAAAAGCCAATTCAAGAGAAGAATCCAATTCAGCTGGTAATAGAGAAACCAGACAACGTTGTAAAACAGCTTGAGAAAGAGAAGCCCACTGAGTTTGTGATAAAGGAAAAACCTAATGGAGGAAATGTTAAAAAACCAAAGATTGAAGAAAAGCCGTCAGCGGGAAAGAATCCAAAGGAAGTAAACACAACCACGCAGGAAGAAGATACAATTGAGGAGTGGAATGAAAAACAAAAGCAGATTGTCACAAAAAAAGAAGATGAACATCAATTAAATGCTGAGGAGAAACTAATTAACGAGGAAGATGCTGAACTAATAAATGAGAGTACCGCACCAGGTATTGAAATATTACCAACAGTTGAAGAGAGCATACTTCATGCACCAAGATCATTTGCTTTTGACAGTCATAAATGTTTTGCCAGAATCATAGATGCAGAAATTAATATACATTCTGCAAGTTTCTTCACTAAAAATAGAATATCTGAAGAACCATGTTCTTTTGATGAGGATGCTAAAACCCTTCTTGCAAACGTCAATTTCCCAACTGAAATAGGAAAATATAAACTTAACGTTCTTCCTGTTCTTATTGATACAAAGGAAAATATAGAATTTCACAATTCGTTGATTCCATTTAATTTGACCAATAGATATGAGCAATGGAAGAACAAATCTATTGAATTAGGTAATCTAAATGAACCATTTGGAGGGTGCGAGAGTGGAAACCACCATGGACGTGATCCAGAATGTACGTATTATAAAACATGGTTAAAAAAGACAGGAAGTCAATACCAATTTCGCTTTTTATTACCAACTAATGATGGAGTGTATTTAATAAGTCCAGGAGATGCTAAAGTAAAACGAAAAATAGTTGGTCTTGATCAAGAATTGTTTAGAAATGCTAACAAATTGAGCAAAAAGGATAAACTAAAAAGACATAATTTACTTTCCTCTATCGCTATCGTTGCTGCAAATTCACAAAAATTCAAGGTTATTAAAGAGCCAACAAATAAAAATCAAAAAATTTTATTGAGCGGAATTGCAATAAATGGAGAATACTTTTTAATAGGATTGGATGGGAACGAATTTTATCATCCTATAAAGGCTCAAAATATTAAGCAATCAAGGCTGTTTATGAGTAAAGTATATAAAAGTGGGCTAGAATCTATTCCAATATTGAATAAAATAATTAATGATTGGTACGACAAGGTAGGAAGCAAATCAATCATTGCTTACTTACCTGAAAGAATGATGACGTCAAGCAACATTGCAGGAAATCCTCTTGGACTATTAGCCAAAGTACAGACCAAACGCGAGTCCAAGATAGTTTTTCTAGAAGACAGTGACTTTGCTAACCTAAGATGTATCGTCTACGATGGCAATTCATATTCCATAATTTCAAAGAGCCTTAATTCAAAAATATTGGATATACTAAATAATAATAGATGGCTTGCTGAAAAGCCACTCGTAACGTGGATGCTACTAGCAGATTGGGAATTGGTGATCCTCAGAATAAATCAACATCAAAAAAGTATAGCTGTTTGTACCTCAGAACCGGATGATGGATTCGTAGTCTGTATCAATGAAAAAGCGGAGAAATCTTTTACATCAGATTTTTCTAGCGCTAAACATGGTTTTTTAAATTTTGTCATGGAAAACAAGAATAACGTGCAATTGATTGAAAAGCAATTTGACAGATTACTCAATTTGAATGTTAAAAAAATCAGTTGTGAGTGATGAAAATTTGGAGCCTCAATATCGTCATAGTATTAATAATCTTTGCTTTTGTCATTGTTCAAGACAATGGAAATTATTGGTTGGATAAAAATGCCATAGACAATGAAGCGCCGAGCCCTTTGGAATCCATCAATATGCCCATTAAAGATGCAATATTGAAGCCAGATATTTTTTTGCTCGAATCAAATGGCAAATACTTTTCGAATAAGAAAAGATCATGGTATTCTTCAGATTTTTCTGAATTAAATAATGAATGGTTAGCCTTCTATGGTATTTCAACTCCTGACGATAAGGTAGTAATCAAGCCGAAAAAGATAAAAGAATTGCATCATTTCATTCTGCACCATAAGAGCAAAAAATCTAATTCATTATGGTCAATTTCTTCATTATCACAACCAAAAATAAAATTGATAGATAAAAATGGAAATGTGAATCCCAATTACCAAAAACCAACAGAATTTGAATTCGTCAACCTCCTAATGACTCGAAATCCACAATTCTCAGATGCGAATGATTTTTTTTCAGAATATCTGAAAAAATTAACAAACACCACCGTTTATGATAATATTTTAAGAAAAGCTATCGAAAATAATGGATCGGCCAAGATAATTGCAATTAAACCCTCCAAATCATGTGACTGTGGTGAATTAAACAGAAGCAAAGACAGCAGAGACATTGAAGCTATGGCAGACTCATTAGAACTAAAGGGTGATGCAATAGAAAATATCAAAAAGTGCACATGGAGCAAATTAAAAAGCGGTGGCGAAGTCGAGTTTGATCTCATGGTGGAAACGATAGATGAGAATGGGAATTATGATTATCAAGTTTGGAATGGTGGGGCTAAAAATTTCAATACAACATCAAATAAAGTTCCATTTGAATCCATTCCCTATCTAACCAAATTTGATAGCAGATTGAGCAAGCGTGTTCCTTCCGCGTTATGTCGAAAAATGTTAGACAAAAAATTTGGATATGGATTGGCCTGGCTGTTTATGTGCAATCTTGAATGTATCGATGAATTAGATACATATTCAGTAGATCAAAATGAATTCATAGTGTTTAAGAACAAATGCATTGATGAATTATATGGTTATAAAGTGAGTGGCAACATCCAAAATGGCGATGATGAAATTGCCACTTACTTTCCTTATGATGGGCTAACAACTAAAAGGAGCACAAAAGTAGATAGTATTTTACGGAAAAGAACTATTGAACCAATTAGTTCAAGCAATTTTGAAAACCAGTTAATTCATAGACTTTTCTCCGCTTGGGTTGGGGATAGTATTTTTAAAATATATCAATACAGTCCTGACAGCAGTATAGTAAGCCACGTGAATGGCCACCTAGATCAGAAAGAGCTTATGCATGGGAATTCAAACGTCATTAATTACGATAGGACCAAGGAGGTCTTTATATGTACGCTCGAACTGGATGGTATACTGCAAGAAAATCTTTATGTGTTAAAGTATAGAAGCAATTCTTCTGGAAAATTAACGAAAATCATTCAAAGAACTAACTTAAAATGGAGCGAAAGCTTGGTGACAAACGAACCTGGAAATGCTCAGGAATTAATTGTGTATGATAAATTCATTCGTGATAGCGTCAATTGCGGCAATGTTCCAATAGAACTCTTTATTGGTAAAGTAAAAAGTAAAGAACAGTGCGAAATATACTATTCAAAAAAATATGAAACATCAGAATTAAATGAGGGTAGGGGACTCTTCGAAGATCTATTAATTGACACAGAATTAGAGATTCAATTGAAATATAAAATCCTAAATTTTATAATAGATCATGGGAAAATTCCCAACTCTTTACTTCAGCTAGTAAGAGAAAGTGCATGCTCTAGTTTTGTAAAGATCAAGCAAATCTTACCCCAAATAGACCATCGTGATGTTCATAGTTTGGATCCCATGACATATTTGAAAGCAGACACTTTGATATCAGAATTGCCCGAAATTCTTTTAGAAGCATGTGAAAATCCATCCAAAGATTTTGAATTGGATTACCTATTGGAAATCGGCACTGATCTTTATATTTGGAGAGGAGGAAGCGATCTTTCCACTAAAACGAGTCATCCTTGGCTTAATAGCAAGCTTCTCAATAAACTACCAAATCCTTGGCTGGCCTGGTATGCAATTGCCAATGAGAAGGTTTCAGTTGTTCTTGATGAAGTTAATTCAATAGATAAAAATAGGTTTTCATTGTGCTTAATTCCAACCAAGAATCATATTGGTCTTTTCGGGTGGAAAGAGCAAGTGAAACAGAAGCCAGTTGAAGTTAAGATTCTTTCCAAAGATCAGATATGTAAAGGTTCAAGATCCAATATGTCCTTATTCCTGGAGCATTTAGCAAAACACAAGTCTTCAACGGACAATTCCGAGGGTAATTATTATTTGAACAATTTGAAGTTGGATATTCCATACAAACAAATTAAGGTATTCGATTATTTTATAAAACCGGCTAATAGATCTAGATCGATAATAATGGAAACCACGCGGGAGAACAAAATAATTTATTCAACTTCTAATAATTTACCTGTTGAGATAGAAATGATGAATACACTTAGAACAAGAAATTTTAAGGAATTTAATAATGATTACAAAAGTATCTGGAAACCGGTTTGGAGAGAGAATATTGCCTTTGCCTGGGACGCAGACCTGAAAATTGAATGCTTTGTCAAGGATCGAATGGCAATAAAAGTTAAGGATACCTTAACGGTTAGAAACAAAATTGATAAAAGAAAAAGGTTCGAGACAAGAAGTTTTCAGAAGATTAAAACCAAGATTGAGTCTGAAATAAATTTTGTCATGCATATGGATAATTCGTTTAGTCAATCAAAACTTTTAAGTGCCATAGCTAGGTCAACAAAATGGGATTTGGATGGAATTTGGAGGGCAAATCCAATCGGCTATTTTGATAGAACAGATTTGTAATATCAAGCCAAAAACCTGAATATATTAATCATGCAAATTGTCCAATTAGAAATGAATTAACAACTATGAAAAATCGAAAACGATACGAATCCTTTTTAGTTAACCTTTATTCAAAGGAAAACTTAAACGGTAAATCTCCATTTGACATTCCCAAGTCAACGATGCTTAAATCTTTTTTTATAGCAATTTTAGTAACAGCTGTTGTTGGAAATATATTTCTTGGGTCACTTGTAGAAATAAACAGATCAAATATTGGAGACATTAATTCTGAGGAAATCAAAAAGTCGAATGCGCTATTCGTTGATCTGATTCAACAATCAAATGACAGTTTGAAGTCAAGAGCATTAGTTGCTTACTTATTACCACATTTATTGAAAGATTGGGCTCCACTTTCAGGCAAAGAGAATCTTGATAGCATCAACAATAATTCTCTAATAGATTTCAGTGAGAAAATCAATGGACATTTTGGAAGAAATAAAGCGGTTATCGATCATGAACTGGTTGCTATATTGATGCCAGAAGACAAAAATTATTTAAGAAAAAAGAATGGACAGGACATTAAGTATGTAAAAGACAACGCAGCCATCAAAAAATTTATCTCGGGTCACTTGGGTCGTGAATGGTATACTTTGGGGTTATTTCCGGACTTTGAGCTTCACCCAACAGAAAAACTCCTGAATCAAGCTGGTATATATCGTGACATTGATAAAAAGCCTAAAATGGATTCAAATTACTGGCGAAGATATTTGATAATTGGGGCGATACAGAAGATCAGAGATCATCAAAGTTCAAAGATTACCAAACCTGGACGATTGTTACAAGCTTTAGGAGGATCTATACAATGGTTAACATTTTTCTTGGCAACGTGGTGTTTGATATTACTATTGGCACTCAGGCAAAAGTGGTGCAAGCTTCAATTTAAGTTTATAGATTATGATGAGGATCGAACATGGAATATTACAAGTAAGAAATCTGAGTTCGTTGAGATTCAAAAAAGCGATAAAACAAAAAATATTTTCTTGGTCCCTAGATTAATCCATGAGACTATTGAATCCGCATTTAACGATCCGAAACTTAATATTAGAGAACTTATAAAAGATAGAGTGAATTCATATAGAGAATCAGTTGAAATGGGGGAATATGAGGTCATTAACTTTTTAGTGTGGGCCGCACCGACACTAGGTTTTATAGGTACGATTTTCGGAATAATATCGGCCATGGAAAATGCATCCGCGATATTTGAAGCAACGGGACCAATTGAACAGACTGGCGCACTGGATTTGGTTTCCACCTCCTTAGGAACGGCTTTCGATACTTCGTTTGTAGCACTTATAACGCTTGTGCCAATGACATATATATTGGCTCGAACAAAAAAAATGGAGGCTGACTTCTTTGAGAGGCTTGAGTATCATGCGCTATTGAAACTTCCATATCAACTAAGAAATATGGGGAATGTAATAAAAAGTGATGAAGAAAAAGAATCCTAAAGATCCCTTCGGTCTATCTCTTTTGGATGTTCTGTCAAACGCACTGGCCGGAACAATTATTTTAATGCTAATTGTAGCAGTGAGCGTTGGTGGGAATGACAAAAGTAAAAAGAGTAAAATTTACTCAAAAAATCAAGGAAGTAGAATGACATTGAGTCCCTCTAACAATAGTACGTCTATTGAAACTAATTTTGACGAATTAACAATTCAGATTTTCTCTGATCTACAGATTAAGGAGGAATGCACTTTAAGTTTAAAGGACAAAGGAATAAATGGAATCATTAAAGAAGGTTTTACTAAAGGATCCATTGGTAATTCATATATGTGGGAATTATATGTTCCATCTGGAGCAGAATTGTTAAGTAGACTGACGCTTGAAATTTACTGTAATCAAAATATGTCTAAAAACGTGATTGAGTATTTCGTTTACGAAGGATCTCGCTTTATTACTTCCGGAGATGAAACTTTAATCGGTAAACGCGATATTTTACAAGTAGAACTACCATAAATATTATGACTCGAAGAAGAAAGATTGGCACGTTTGGACTATCAATGCTAGATATTGTAAGTAATTCTCTAGCTGCCGTAATAATCTTGTTTTTTATTCTCTCAACATTAAGAGTTCCATCAATTCCTATTGAAAGAATATGTGGTACAGGCAAAGTTGAGATTGTTCTATATGAGAACAAAAAATTGGAAAAAAACACCAAAATCAAAGCAGATATTTATGTTATGGCTAACGCAGGGGATCATGGTGACAGTCCGGCTAATATGAGCTTAATTAAAGATTCCATATATTGGTCCGAGAATGTTATTGATTTTGACAATTATTACGCTAATAATCTTCGGAATGTAACCTTTGAATGTGACCCAGGAAATCAAATTGATCACCCACAATCTATTACGATCACCAATGAGCTGGATATACATGGTGAACCATTAGAAGCCTTAAAAACGGTTACTTTTAAAAACCCACCTCGTAACCTTGAATTTGAAATCGGTATTATATACTCAGATCATCTTGAGATTGATCTTGAAAAGAAACCAATAAAAGCAAACATTACATGCATTTGGCAGCACGAAGCAAATCAAGTTACGGCCGATACTACAATCACATTTGAAGCTCCTACTAACAGGAGATTCATTGTTGTAGACTGGGGTAAAATTCAAAATCAAATTAATTAGTTATGCTACTTCCCGAAATAGAAAGTGCTAAATTTCTAGGGCTCATGAGAGTCGATAATTCTGTAGGATGGTTTCAGGTTAAAGAACAAGTCACTTTGAAACTTAACCAGATCATCTCAACTGATTATTCGCATAAGAAAACAGACTTGGTTAATCAGCGAGCTTTGTTGTTTCTGCATTGTTCTAATTTGTTTCCAAAATATTTGGCGCAAATAAATCAACTAATTTTCTCTGAACATGACGGAAATGATGAGTACGAAAATGAACTTTCACGATTGAAACAGCTAGTTGATTCTAATGACAAACGAAAATCAGAACTCGAGAGCAAGAAAATTATTGAACTCCGGGATTTTATTGGAGAGTTAAACTCAAAAATTACAAAATTAGAATCAAAGTTGGATAAGTATAAAAATGCAGATGGTGCTTTGATAACAGATCAAAAGAAATTTGAGATTGAACTACAGAAAATATGTCTTGTGGCGACCGAACATTTTGGAGTACAATATAACGGCTCATTGCAAAAGCTAAATTTGGATATTCAAAATTCATATAATATCAAAAGAGAGGACCTTGAAAAAAGTTTGGGAGCGCTAAATACAAGTATTCCTGGCTATGAAGAGTATGAATCCAACTTGAGCGAAAGAATATTGAAATTACAAGAATCTAAAAAAACGATTGATGAATTCATGATACTTAATCTCGAATTAAGTAACAAAAATTTCCTTTCCCAAGTGAAACAGTTGTTCACAAAAATTACATCTAGATATAAAACACAAAAATGAAGCATACTATCTTATTCAGCATAATATTAATCGCACCCTATTTCGTCTTTACGCAATCGCACCTTGAATCAGGCTCTACTTATGACGACCCGTACAATTTCATGTTCACCTTTAACTCAGGATTAAGGGGAATGCAAATGTTCCAAAATGGTCTTAATTTAGATGGAAGACCATCGGTCAATCTTTTATATGCAAAATTTTCAACGGAGGAGATCGAATCGATTTATTCTTCAGTCGGACATACTAAAATTCTGGACACCTATGATATAAATGTGAGTAACAAAGAAATATATAAAGATTTTTTTAAAAATAAAGGAGATATTGATATTCCAAAAGAGGTTGCTAGTGGGAAT
>CAZSQZ010000006.1:0-180248 GCA_964609215.1 uncultured Flavobacteriales bacterium | reverse complement strand
AAAGTAGTAAAACAGTAGTTCAAAAAGTTCACCAGAAAGTATAAGCGAAAGAAAATTAATGAGACAGATCTTTTTTAAAGATCGTAGTCGAATTAACACTGAGCGCAGCCGAAGTGATAAAAAACAAAATATAAATGAAGCAATTAGAAATAAAAAATCCCTCCTTCCAGTATGTAGAAAAAAGCTTTAAAGAATGGTTAGACATCTTGGGCTATGCTCCTTCTACGGTTTACAACCTTCCCCATCATGTAAGAGAGCTCTTGTACTACATGGAACAAAAAGGAATAGCAGAAATAAGCAGTTTAAACAATAGCTTCATCCAATCCCATTATGAGCATCTAAAAAGCAGAAGCAATCAAAGAAGAGGCGGAGCCTTAAGTAACAGTTATCTCAATAAACACCTGCAAGCCATCAGCAAATTTAGCGACTACCTGAGACAATCCGGGAAACTGATCTTGCCACCTCTGCAGATCACTTCCCAAAATAAAGACGCCTCTGAAATCGATTATCTATCGCAAGAAGAAATCAAGGAACTCTACACACACACTTACGGTTACAATGAAAACACTTCTTTAGCTGCACTCAATGCAAGAGATAGAGCCATGCTCAGTATTTTTTATGCATGCGGGCTAAGAAGATCAGAAGGCTATCATCTGGACATGAACGACATCAACTTTGACAAACACATCCTACACGTACGAAAAGCCAAGAACTATAAAGAACGCTTTGTTCCCTTCAACAAAAGCACTTCAAAATATCTGGAAGAATACCGCTATGATGCTCGGCCACTTTTAACACCACACAACAAAGAAGAAGCTTTTTTTATCAGTCAAAGAGGCAAGAGAATGGACAGCCAAAGCATGGCCTTACGCTTAAAAATCCTCCAACAAAGAAGTGAAAACAAAGAACTCCACAACAAAACATTAAGTCTGCATGTCTTGCGCCACAGCATTGCTACACACCTTTTGGGAAATGGAATGACCTTGGAACAAATCAGCCGTTTTTTAGGCCACAGCAGTTTAGAATCCACACAAATATATACTCACTTGATTAAAGAAAAATGAAGAACTATAAAAGCTATTTAGAATCACTCGGACACAGCCAAAAAACAATAAACACCTACTATACCAACACCTTCTATTTTTTGAACTGGTTGGAAGATGAAGAGCTGCAAGCAGAGAACTGCGGACACAATGAAATCATTGCCTATATGCAGCACTTTAAAAAAAGAGAAGTGCAAAGGCAAACCATCCAAAGCTATCTTTTAGCTGCAAAACACTACTTCAACTGGCAAATAAAGAACCAACTCAGAACAGACAATCCCATACATTACATCAAAGTACAGGGAGTAAGAAAAAGAAAACTCTACGATATACTCCCTAAAAAAGAACTGGAACAGCTCTATCACAACTTTACAATCAGCAGCAATGAAGAAAACTATAAGCGCAATAAAGTCATGCTGGGGCTGATGATCTATCAAGGCTTAGGAACTACAGAACTCAATGCATTGCAAGTAAAACACCTGAAACTAAGAGAAGGAAAAATAGAAGTGCCAGGAGGCAGAAAAAGCAATCCAAGAACATTGGACTTACACGCCCATCAAATACTGGAACTGATGGAATATAACTTAAGTGTACGAACCGAATTACTCAAACAAAGCAGAGAAGAAACTAACTGTTTACTGGTCAGCAGAGAAAAAGCAACACACTTAAGAGGAATCATTTACACTTTAATGAAACAAGTCAAAAAACAATATCCAAAAGTCAGTTCAGCCAAACAAATCAGATGTAGTGTAATTACAAACTGGCTCAAACAATACAACCTAAGAGAAGTGCAGTATATGGCAGGACACAGATATGTAAGCAGTACAGAAGCTTATAAAATCAATGATCTGGAAGATCTGCAAGAAGATATTACAAAGTTCCATCCCTTATAAACCCAATAGAAATGATCCACAACAAAAGTCCATAAAAGAAAAGAATAAAACTCCTGAAACATCACACAAAATGAAATGTTTAATTTTACAAGCCCTGTATGGCCTATGGGAAGGAAACGACCATGACGCAGTGATGTGCGTAGGATGCCTAAGCAGGGTTTTTTTATCCTAAAACATCACAAATGAAAACAATAGAATCTAAAGAGTTCCAGCCTTTGGCAGAACTGTTCAATAAGATGTACAATAGTGATTTTAACCAAGTAAACGATACTTTATGCAAGGCTGTTTATATGCTGCATTATGTTGAATCTGGTCACTTTAAAGAAGTAGAAAAACAAGACGTTTGTTTTTTGCTCAATAAGATGAAAGAGAGCTTTGAAGAAGCTTTACACAGTCAAAAGTAAAATCGAATCCTATCAAATATAGAACCTCTGGAAACGGAGGTTTTTTTTATGATGAAAAACATGATCACTTTATTGCAATAGAACAAACTTGAAAAGAGAATCCAATAACAAGTAGAAATATACCTAATCTCATCATACGGTTTTTAAAACGCGCTTTTCTTACAATCTTATCTTGATCTTTTTTATTATACAAGTAGGTGTTAAAATCTACTTTTGGTGTACAAAAAAATACAAGGAGAGCTCCAGCAATATCAAAGGATAATCCAATCAAATTAAGAGTTGTAGGCAGTTCTGTCATAAAACCAAATATAGAAGTAAGCATCTAATAAAATAAGAAGAATCGCTTCACTCTAAAGGATATACTTTTGGTTCCGTTATACTTCACCAAAAACAGGAAAAGCGGTCTTCGTCATCAATCGTCAGCAAAGCAACCGCCAGACTTTTGCAGCTTGTTTTAAGATGAATAAACATCAAATGAAAAAAACAAACTACAAAACCCTTCGGGCTTTGGGTCTGTCACTTGCTTTGCGTTCCTCTGGTCTTCCTCAGTGCAGCCTATGTTTTATTTTTTGCACTTGCGGATGCAAACGCAAAAAACAAAAGCGGCTGCAGTGTTATTGCTCGCCTGCTAAGAGACGAGTGCTGCGCTTGGATGAAATACAAATGCTTCCGCTACGCTCTAGCTAATAAATAGGTAAGCTTGTGTAGACAAGCTACAGACTAGAACCGTTCGCAATGCTCTCAAAGGGTTCTAGCCACTCGTCTCACTCGCGGGCGTCTCGCTGCACTACAGAGTTGCAATGCTTGCAATCTGTTATCCAACGCTAGCTGAAGGCTCTTTTTCCTTGAACAATACAATAAAAAAACCCTGCTTGTAATCACGTAAAAACCACAAGCAGGGCAAAAACTATACTGTATATCCATCAAGAATGATGGAAAAAAAACATGGAGCATCAATACCAATAAGAACTCCATGTAAAAACTGATGCGAAGATATAAAATAGATTTACTCGGAGTAGTTCAGTAGCAGCTTCCGCGCTCAATGATGTATGAACTTCTAATGCGAAAAATCGTTCGCTTGGATCATTTTATGAATGAATAAATCCACACAGAATCATCGCGCAATCCAAAGCTTTATCCATCCATAAAACGTTGTAAAAAGTAAAGTAAAACAGCTTAATAATCCTTCTGTTTTGCTTTGCTTTTTGCAATGCAACAACCGTTAGGGCGTTAGGAACACATCACAAGCGGGAAGGAAGAAAAACAGACGGGTTGCACCACAGGTGCTACTTAACATAACTGCCTTATAGGACAGCTTAGGAAGTGAAAGGAACGTGCGGCTGTTCTATAAGATGCCGTTATGTTAAAGTCTGTTTTTGCGGGGTGAAAACACCATCTTGAAAAGTTGAAAATACTACTGTAAATCATAGGCCAGCCTTTTAAAAATCACTACTTTGAAAACCTTATAAACGTGGGTTGTAGAAAACTGTCATATTATGAAAAGGAAGCACCAGAAGTAAACGCACTTTTTTTGGTGAAGGGTCTAGAAAAAAAGGGTAATGCGGAAAAAAATCGCGTAAACTACTATCCCTTTGGTTTAGAGCATCAAGGCTATCAGCCGCCATTGGTTCAAATAGGTGCAGCGCATCAATACACCTTTCAAGGAAAAGAGAAACAGGAAGACTTTGGCTTTAATATAATTCAATTGGACTGGAGGAATTACCAAACTGATTTAGGGAGATTCTTCAATGTTGATCCATTGGCGGAAAAGGCTCCAGATTGGTCTCCGTATAGAGCATTCTTTAATAACCCAATCTTATATGGAGATCCAAATGGACTCTATGAAACCAAATGGGTCAATCGGGCAACAGATGAAGAAATTGAAATTGATGATGGTATCGATAAAACTATTTATGTCAATGATAGTGAATTTGAAGAAGCAAAATTCTTTAAGAATGAATTGAATTCAGAATCAATAATGACTGAAGATGGGAGTGGCACCACATATGCAACAGATAAGCAAGTAGTTAGAGCCTATCAAAAATTTCATAGAAAACATAACTTTCATGGTTCATTTATAAAAAATTGGTTTTATAAATCATTCTGGCCAAACAATAAACATGTTCCAAATGCAAAAATTAAGAAGTTCTTTTCCAACCCAATAGAAGGAGAAGTAGCTGGGGGAACACCAGCAGCTTTTGAAATAATAGGTGGAGGGTCAAAGCAAGTTGCAAAAAGTGGAGGTCGTTTATTATTTGGATTAGGATCGAAGTTTCAAAGACATCACATTATTCCTAAGCAAATTTGGAAAAGATATAAGAAAACCTTCAAGAAGCTTGGAGCTTTAAGAGACGGAGGGTTTAACATTAAAAAACTTCCAACACCCTTTCATGGAAATCATCCTCAGTATAATCAATTTGTCGGACGCAAAATTCAAGAACTAGCTCAAAGCCCTGGTGGCATTACGGCACAAGGATTAAAAGACTTACAATTGCAACTTAGACATAAAATAAGAGAGGCACATAACAGCGGCCAAAAGTTAAACGATTATTTTAGGCAATTTAATCCATGATGATCACGCACGAACAAATTTCATATAACCCAGAACCTAGCGTAATAGGTGTTCGAAATGGTGTTTTTCAATTAGAAATAGATGAAAAGCATCTTAAAAAGAATAAGAATTATAAAAATTTAGATTCTCTATTATTCGAAACTGACGGCTCTAACTTTGAAGAGAGACAAAACAATTATTTTGACTTAGACAGAATAAGTTTTTTAAAAGGCAAAATGCTTAAACGAGCGAAATTTACTGATTTAATGGTATTTAGCCCATACATCTTTGGAATGAATTACATTATTAGTCAAAAGTTTTTAGATTGCATTATTGATATCAATGTTCCTCTTGATGAGTATAGAACTTTTAAAATAGAGATCGAAAAAGCAGAATGCAATTATTATTTGTTATTTGTTCCAATGATTCCTGCTAAAGAAATTATTTTTTTCAACTCTCTTCTTTTTCCTGAAAGCGAAAGAATTCTGACCAAAAAGAAATATTATGAGGTAGAAAATTATTCTGATTATTTGGATTTAATTGAGAAAAAGCCACTAGCGAGTTTTGAAAAAATTTGTTTGAATAAAAGATATCAATCGCTACATATTATCTATAGTCAAGGTTCTGCGGACTTATTCTTTTCTATTTCTTTAATACAAAAACTAAAAGCCGAAAAAATATCTGGCTTAGTTGCAAATGGCGGCTTAGTTGAGTTGTCTTTTGGTTAGAATAATTGAAAATAGAATAAAGGCGAAACCAAACGTAGTTTTGCGTAAAATTTTGAAATAAAAGTCATGAGGGTTTAAAGTTACACATTCCAAGGTCAATTAAAACACGAGGACTTTGGTTGGAATGTTTCTCAGTATAAGTGGAGAAATGCAATGCCGGATTTAGGGAGGTTCTTTAATGTAGATCCTTTGAGTGAAAAATATAGCCATAACTCTACTTATGCATTTAGTGAGAATAAACTAATACATGGTGTTGAGTTAGAAGGTTTGGAATTTGATGCCAAGCTAAATGTATATGAAAAGCAGGTTGATATGCTTGCGGAATATAAAGGAGCAACGACCATAAATGAGAAATGGGAATATAGAATGCAGCTTTATACTGGTTTTGTTGCCGGTCTTGGAACAGGCGCTGCTGTTGGAACTGGAGGTTTTCTTTTATTGGAAGCTACACCAGTGGTAATACCTTATGCAACATCTGCTGGTATGGTTTTAAGGGATCCAAGAAGCCAACATATGATTGCTGAAGGAGCTTCTTTTGCAGCGAATGTTATTAATCCTGGCCCCATAGATATAGCACCTACTCCAGGTCCAGGAGGTGAGCTTGGAAATTTAGTAGAGGGTAGTCTTAAGAATATTGGGAAATGGGTAACAGAAAATACTAAAGGCTGGTCTGAAGCTGCAAAGAGTTTTCAAGAGGCAGTTACAGGAGTAAAAGCAGGAAACGCATTTGAGTTAAATGGCGTTAGATTTGATGGTATAATTGATGATGTTTTAATCGAGGCGAAAAGTTCTTATGATAACTTTGTAAAAGCTGATGGTGTTTTTCATGAATGGTTTACAGGAGGAGAGGCGTTAATAAATCAAGCTTTTCGCCAGACGGAAGCAGCAGCAGGGTCAGCAATCCAATGGCACTTTCAAACTCAAAAAACACTTGATGCAACTAAAAAATTACTGGATGATGCTGGTATTACTGGCATCGAATATATTCTAAAAGAGCAATAAATATGAAGAATAATGAGGGATATTATATGGGGGGATACTGGGAAAATCATCCTGAAAAACTTGAGGAAATCGTGAAAAAAACTATTGTATTTTTTGATGGTTTAAGAAAAATTGATTCCTTATTTGAAAATTGGCTTGAAAAGGGAAAGAGCCGAAAACAGGCACTTTTGAATAAAATTGAGTTTAATGAAAAGAGTATATATCAATCCTATATGAAAAACCTTAAAAAAGAAGAACTAAGCATAGATGGATATTCCAAATTTGGATTTCAATTTTCGGGTTGGTCCGGCCATGAGGACAATGAAAGTGTTTCATTTTCTTTATCCTCTGGACATTTGTCGTCAGCGATACCAAATCGATGTTTGTTTAATTTTCCTTCAGAAGGTAACAATAAAAAAAATCTAATTCAAGCTGAGAAATTAGAGTCTATTTTGAAGTTAATCGTTAGTATTTGGAATCCAGATTATGCGGTTTTTAGTTCAACAAAGTTGCGTGAAAAACTGGGTGTTGGGAATAGACTAGGCTGGATAAGTTATAATCGTGAACATGGTATGCATTCCATAGATACTGGAAACGAATATGATAGTGACAATGAAAGTCACCTAGAAGCTATTCGAGCTGTTAAGTCATTTTATGTTCCTGCTGCTGTTTAAGGTTATGTGTCAAAAGTGTTGATATGAAAAATTAATTGGAAGAAAGATTATTACCGTGATTGAATTAATCCTTTCACAATAATAGATATGAAGAAAAGTGAGAATTATTACATAGGTGCATATTGGCTAAGGCGAGAACCTATCGAAGATATATCAAATAAAGTAATTCGATACTTAACAGATTTAAGGAACATTGATAATCTTTTTTCAAAATGGTTTGAACTCGGAATGAGTCGCAAGGCAGCGCTAGAAAAGGAAATAGAAAATATCGATCCTTCAATTCAAAAACTGCTATTGGCATCATTAGAGAAAGGAGAACTACAGGAAAATGGTTTTGCTAAAAATGGATTTAGATTAAGTGGTTGGTCGGGCCATGATGATAATGAAAGTTTTAGCTTTTCTATTTTTGCAGGAGATGATTTTGAAAATGCACCTTGTAATTGTATTTTGAATTTACCTAATGAAGGCGTGAATAGGGAGTCTTTATTGCAGAAAAATAAGTTAGAAGCAATTATGCAATCAATAATAGATATCTGGAATCCTGAATTTGCAGTATTTTCTTCAAATAAGCTTCGAAGTGAATTAGGTTCAGGAAATCGTTTAGGCTGGATAAGTTATAACCGTGAACATGGCATGCATTCCATAGATACTGGGAACGAATATGATAGTGACAATGAAAGTCACCTAGAGTCTATTAGGGCTGTTAAGTCACTTTATGTTTCTACTGCCAATTAATATAGATGAGATTGGGGATGATGTATCAAAAGTGTTGATATGAAACGATAAGAGTTTAAAAAACTGGTTATCAACGTCAATAAATTAGATGTTGTATCAAAAATGTTGATATGAAGTGATGAGAGCGTAAGTGATTGAAAATCAATCAACATTAAATATAAATTTAAAAATGTGGGGCGATGAATGCATCGCCTCTTGTTATTTTATGCGCTTACAACCTTTGAAATGGATTAAATTCTCCATAGTTGTATCAAAAGTGTTGATAGGAGAAAATAACTGAGAGAGGTCAGCCTTGTACATTTAATGACCAACTATCAAACATAAGCGCAAGAATGGAGCAAAGCAAGATAAAAAATTCACATCTTTAAAGTTGTAATCACCTAAACCGACTCTTCCTTTTCCTTGCCATAGTAGCTGCAGATATTTTAGGATTATAGCTTTGATAAATCAGTCCAGTGTTTTCTTCGAAGGTATAAGCAAAATCTAATGCTTCTCCCTCTGTTTTAAAGGACTTTAAGAAAATGGTCTTTCGGTGACTTTCATTGCTAAGTAGCAAATCAAAGCGTCTCCTTTTGTCCTTTATATCTATTTCTGCAAATCCATCTATTCGGGTATACTTTTTTACGCCAGTAACCATCTTTACGGTAAGAAAAGGGTATTCCTTAAAAGATCGCCATTCTCCTCTTTTATAACCAAAAACGGATTGGAAGTCTTTGTACTGTTTCGTTTCCATATTAAGAACAATGCCAGAATGTGTTTCAGCAATGTATACGATGAATATAGCAGACAGAAGTGCAAGAGTATAACTATAACTGGCTAGAAGAAAAGTCAACACGGCTAAAGCGAAAATCCCCAATATTTTCAGTTTCATTATTGAGGTATAATTAAAGGTGTATAGGCTATCCTTGCCAATGGCATCTGTTATTCTTATTTGCTTTTCCATTTCTTGTTTTTTAAGTGCTCTAGATCCTTATGAAGCAATAAAAACGCTTCTTTCAAAGTTCTCGCGTCCTTACTCTTTGGGTTGGCTTGAATCCATGAGTTAAGAGTAAGTAAGAGAGCGGTACATTTCTTATTTTTCTTTTCACATTGTTCTGAATAGACCCTTGCAAGCATTCTTAACACAGTGGTGTCATTGGGAAACTCTTCTCTTAAACGCTCAAACTGATACTGTGAATTTGCCAATAAACCGCTTTCGAAATAATCAAGACCTAGTGCAAACTTTTCCTTGTAGAAGTCTTCCAACTTGACTTGCTGCATTTGCATTTTTTGTGACAGTTGTTCTTTTACATTATGCTCACGCTCACTTTGTTTTTGAGAAATAAGGTTATTTAGAAAAACTCCAATAACTATTACTAGAACAAGAGTTATAATGAAAGAAAAGACTAAGATTCTCTTCCTTCTGGATTCATGCAATAAAGCTTCTTCCCGGATTTTATTTTTTTGTCGGTCTGTTAGGTATTCAAGGTCATAGTAGTTCTTTTTCTTTTGCTTTTTCTTCTTTTCCGAGGATTTTAGCTTGAAATAGTTTTTCTTAACCTTAGAAATAGATCTTCTTAGTAAATCCCTATTACTATTATATCTTTTATAATAATCTCCCATTGCTCAGTGTTTTGCTTAATTTAATCAAAACAGAGCAGATTTTTCCCTGAAATGGGATGAACGGTGGTAGTAATGTAGGAAATTAGTTTTTAATGAAAGAAATGGATTCTACACTTTGTTCTGTCAGTATATTAAGAATATAAAAGCCGCTTTTCAAATGTGTAATATCTACGGTATTGTTTGAAATATCTGCACCTATAACCTTTCCTGAACTATCATAAAGCATTATGCTTTCAATGTCAATAGGAGAAGAGATGCTTAAAAAGTCTTCAACTGGATTTGGGTAGATGTAGATATTATTTGGCCCATGCTCTTCCAAGCCAACACCTGAAATCATTCCTACATAACCATTGCCAAAAACTCCTCCTCCAAAAATGGGTATACCATCATCTGTCTCCAATATTGCTTCTATATCGTTATTAGGAACGCCATTATTAAATGTGTTTAGTATGCTTCCATCAAAAGAAACTACTCCATTGCATATTTCTTCTGAATTATCCTCGTATAGAATTTTTTTCAGACCTCCACCCATAAATAGTTTATTGTCCATTAAATGGAGTGTGTGCACGAAAATAAAGTCTTGCGCACTGTTCGGAATGAATCCAAAACCAATACTTTCCCAATCGGTTCCATTCCATTTGGCTATTCTATTTAATTCTGTATTTCCGCTCATGGTGAAAGAGCCTCCTGCATAAAGTTCACCATTGAAATCACTTACACTATATACCGTGCCATTAAAGCCATTTGCCATAGCCGACCATTCGGTACCGTTCCATTTCGCAATTCCGTTTACTTCAATGCCACCTGCATTTCTAAAATTCCCGGCAACATATAAATCGCCATTAAAAACATGCATGGCATGTGGAAAGAGAACAGGAGGGCTATTCTGAATATTGTCTGTTAGGCCGCCACCAACATCTTCCCAATTGCTACCATTCCATTTCATAATGCCTGAAATTTCCTCTGTGCCCACTCGATCAAACTCACCACAGGCATATATTTCTCCATTATATTCAATAATGTCATAGATATTGGGCAGTTCTGAAAAACTGCTTGCAGTAGTTAGATACACTCCAGTGCCCATTTTTTCCAAATCAATACCATCATAGGTATAGACCCAATTAGAGTCTATGCTTTCTTCATATTTTGCTATGTATAGCAAATCATCAATGACTCTTAATGAATGACCTGGATCACTAATTTCAAAGGAGGAAGGCTCCCAAGTTCCATTGTTCCATCTTGCTATATAGTCGCTGCTTTGACCGCAAATAGTAGTGAAAAAACCTGTCGCGTATATATTGCCATCATAAGATTCAAAATCTACCACTGTTCCATTGGTAATTGAAGTAGAACATATTTCATCAATACTTTGAGAATTTGCAAGAATTGGAATAAATAAGATAATAGTAAGTATGCTTTTCATTTTGGTGCTTTGACCAAAATTATAAAATGGAAAAAAAGTATAGAACGTAAAGCGAGGAACGGTTTAAAAAGGAGCATAGCCAGCCATAAAAGCCATTCCAAAGGTTAAACTCACAGTTGAGTATGCCATAGTGCCCAGGGTGAAAAATAACCACCTAAGTTTTTTTAAACCTTCATTGCTCTTCATATAATGGATGGCAAATGACTCCAATAAAAATCCAGCCGTATATAAGGCGTTGGCAACAAAGCCCCACATTAGAGAACCTATAATTACAATCAAATCGAAGTCGAATCCATTCGGAAATAGAATAGCAAACAGTCCAAAACAACCGACTATTACATTAAAAAGCAAACGTTTTTTCTCCCACCATTTTAAAGCATTTTGTAAACCCATTTCTGGGGCCTCCTCTTCCTTGAAATCTATTATTTCTTCCTCATTCATTGAATCTAAAATAAGGCAAAAAGTATAACTTATGCCACAACTGGTGTCCTGCCCAATACCTTTAACTCCTGAATATGGGACCTAGCTGCACTGAGAAAACTTTCAAGATAAATTACTATCATTCCATTTTTTATGTAAGAAAGTTCTAGAAATCAGATTGTATATAGTCTCCTTTAATTGAATATAATCGGTATATTCAATATCAAATTAAAACAAACCTTACTAAAAATGAATCGTTCCTTAAAAGTTTTTGGCCTAACCTGTATCCTATTTTTTACCAATCAAACGTTTGCGCAAAATGAAATGATTGTTCGTGTTTATCCTCATATTATTAATCTCGATGATGGATCAGGTGGTATCACCGAAGATCAATTAGAAGAAAGTAAGAATTATCTGAATGCAGCATTTAATCCTCATAATATTTTCTTTCTATATGAATGCACGAATTACATAAATGAGACTGATCTCACTCACTTGGTGGTTGGTGAATTGTGTTTAGGACTTACATCCTATTTTCATTCAGACGGCATTGATGTTTTTATAGGAACAGATGATATGGTTGGAATTGGTGAATCTTCTGGAATACCAGGAACAGCAATAGGAATGAGTGGACGTTCATTGCAGGTATGCACCGATGAGATCTTTGAGTCACAAGGTACTAATACTAATGGTGCTCCTGATCCTCATATAGTGCTCTCTCGAAGCCATCTGATATCTCATGAAATGGGGCATGCTTTAGGTTTATTACATACTTTTAGTACTACACAAACAATAGTGCCAACAACAGATTGTACTAGCCCATTTCCATTTAATGGTATCTGCCACGAATTGGTGAATGGGAGTAATTGCAATGATTGTGGTGATAATATATGTGACACTCCAGCTGAGCCTATTTCAGCAGATTATGATGTTTGTGACTGCTCCTACATAGGCACAGATACTGATCCGAATGGAGATCCTTATAATCCCAATGCAGGAAATATAATGAGTTATTCTCCATTGGCTTGCCAACACTTCTTTACCCAAGGACAGGCTCAAAGAATGCGCGAGATTATGCAAAATTCACCATTTGTTGTCTCCTCCAATCAACCTAGGAGAAAATGTTCTTATGGAATTTGTTGTGAAGAGGATCAAGTATGTATTAAAAATGACGGTTGTAATTCTAATTGGAGTGAGCATTGTGAAGATTGTGAAGTGCTTTGGATAAACCCTTCATCTGGTGGAAATAATGATTGCATTCCTCAACAGCCCAATCCTAATTTCCTTTACGAAGTGCAGATTTCTCAGATTATTAATGGAATAGTTTTTAATGAAACTAGAACATTTACTTTAGCAGAATGTGTTGCACCTTTTAGATCAAGTAATAACTCTGATCTGGTTGTTCATATTGAAAATTCGAATACGAATAATCTGGGTGGATGCGTAATGCCAAATAGGAAATCAAGTAATCGTTTTGACGATGTTGTTCATATTGAAAGTTCTAAGGTGGAGGTTTTTCCAAACCCTTCAACTCAAATTATAAATATTAAAAATCCGAAAAAGTATTCTTTAAATATTTCCGTTTTTTCAATGAGCGGTCATTTGAGAATGTCTTCAATAGTTAATGCGAGTGCGAGTAAGGAATTGTTTTTAGAGAATATCCTGCCTTCGGGAGCTTATATTATAAAGTTTGAAAATAAAGAGATGAATGACTTTCAAGAAGAGAAAATATTTGTTTTCTAGATATCAATATCAGTTAAAACTGGGATAAAGTTCTTATTTCCCTTAAAGGAGAAATTACAATTGATATAGAAGAATCCAAAAAGTTTCTATGCCACAGCAGGTGTCCCCATTACTTTTAACTCCTTAATATGAGATTTGACCGCACTTAAAAAACTTTCATTCTCATAGTATGGGACATTATACTCCTTAGCAGTTGCCTTAACAATGTGAGCAATATCTTTATAATGGGTATGGCAGATATACGGAAATAAGTGATGTTCGATTTGGAAGTTCAGGCCTCCGAAAATAAAATCTACAACTCTGCTTTTTCTGGAGAAATTTGCCGTTGTATGCATTTGATGAATAGCCCAGGAATTTTCTATAAAACCGTTTTCATCTGGAATTGGAAACTCAGGGCCTTCAACCACATGTGCCAATTGAAAAACCGAGGAGATTGTAAAACCCATTACTAAATGTCCAATAATAAATCCGATAAGAATTTGCCACCATGGCATATCAATAATTAAAAATGGAATGACAACATACATTAAATAATGAATGGCTTTAAAGAAAAATAATCTGAAGTACTCCTTTTTAGGATGTTGATTTACGTGATTGCCAATATTCTCAGAAAAGAATTTTTTATAGTCCTTCATAAATACCCAGGTGATAGAAGCTAGAGGGTATAGAAACCAAGCGTATATGAATTGAAAGCGATGGATTTTCCACAATTCTTGTTGTGGGTTCAATCTTAAAATTGGAATTTGATTGATGTCATCATCATGATCTGGAATATTGGTATATGTGTGATGAACAAGATTGTGGCTTATGTTCCAGACATGATCATTTGCTCCAATTACATTAAACCAAACACCCATAAGCCTATTAACCGTTTTGTTGTTCGAAAATGCTCCGTGTATAGCATCATGACCGATATTAAGGCCAATTAGGGCTGAAAAGAACCCAAAGCCACAGGCCAAAAACAACATTAACATTGGCGAAAAAACAAATGAGTTGGATATTAACATAAAATAGCATGCAAAGAATCCAGAAAGTATGAATATGACCTTAAATTTCATTTCTAGGTTTGCATTCATTGAAACACCATTTTCCTTGAAATATGTATTAACTCTTTTTCTTACAACAGGAAAAAAATCGGTTTTCTGTTTTTTATTAAAAGTTACATTTCTAGTACTTGTCATTTGGATATATTATGTCCTTTCCTAACGCCACATAAATAAAGTACTTTGGACTATAAGATTGCGAATGTATCATTTTAAATTAGGCTTTGCCCCATTGTTGAATTTAAATACTGTAACGAACCGTTCAGAGTAAACAAAAACCATTGATACATTTTAACAGTATTTGACACCGAAAACAAATACATTTGCAAATTATGATTGACCTTAGGGGAATAGAAAAGTCTTATATAACAGGTTCAAAAGAACTAAAAGTTCTCAAAGGCTTGGATTTAAAGGTGGAAGAGGGAGAGTTGGTATCCATAATGGGCTCTTCTGGATCTGGGAAATCTACCTTATTAAATATTCTCGGAATATTAGATGATTATGATAATGGAGAGTATTATTTAGGTGAAACATTGATAGAAAATCTTTCAGAAAAGAGGGCCGCGGTATTCAGGAGTAAATCCTTGGGTTTTGTTTTTCAATCCTTTAACCTTATTCATTTCAAATCAGCTTGGGAAAATGTTTCTATGCCCCTTTATTATCAAAAAGTATCTCGAAAAAAAAGAAAAGAGCTGGCTTTTGAATATTTGGATAAGGTAGGGCTTTTAGAATGGGCTAATCATTTACCCAATCAGATGTCAGGAGGGCAAAAACAAAGAGTTGCAATCGCAAGGGCCTTAATTACAGAACCCAATGTCATTCTAGCAGATGAGCCAACAGGAGCTTTAGATAGCAAAACCTCTTATGAGGTGATGGATTTATTGCAAAGAATAAACAAAGAGGGAAAAACGATTGTAATAGTTACGCACGAAAAAGATATTTCTGAGATGACAAATCGAGTTATCAGATTGAAAGATGGACGCATAGAAAGTGACGAACGCATTGTTGCAGCAAGCCCCAAAGCTTTATTGACCAAGGAAGATGTTTAATCTAGATAAGTGGATTGAAATATTGAATGGTATGATTCAGAATCCTTTCCGGAGCTTTCTAACCATGAATGCTATTGGGATTGGGATCTTCATACTCGTCATCTTACAAGGGCTTGGCGGAGGCCTACAAAATGGGGCTAAATCCTCTTTTGATGATGCTACCAATACCATTTGGGTAAATTCGGGAAGAACTTCAAGAGCTTTTGGTGGTTTTCAGCCCAATAGACGAGTGCAAATGCATTTGCCCGATTATGATTATGCTAAGGAGGAACAAGCAAAAACCAATATTGCTACTGCTAGGCTTCAATTCTGGGGCAGTCAGATAAAATATGGAAACAAGGTTGGAAATTTTACTTTAAGATGCGTTCATCCAGGTCATCAACAAACGGAAATGACCGAAATAGGTAAGGGGAGATACATAAATGAAGGAGATATAAAGGACAAGCGCAAAGTTGCTGTTATAGGAATGACCATAAAGAAAGAGTTGTTTCAAGCAGAAGATGCAATTGGAAAGATGATCACAGTTAGAGGAGTGAATCATTTTGTAGTTGGCGTTTTTGACGATCCGAATAGCAGGTGGGAAAATAGAGTTGTTTATACACCAATTTCTACAGGTATGCTTTTGTTTGGAGGAGGAACAGATCAGATTAATAATTTTATTGTCTCAACCGAAGAACAGGAAATAGATGAAACTGAGTTGTTGGCCGAAGATATTGACCAGGCTCTTAGAGGCAAATATGCAGTCCACCCCGAAGATGCAAGAGGTTTAAATGTGAGAAACAACAATGCGGAATGGCAGATGTTTGAGAATATGTTCTTAGGAATTAAGATCTTTATGTTTATTCTGGGATTCTTTACTCTTCTTGCGGGAGTGATAGGTGTTTCAACCGTAATGTCCATTGTTGTGCAGGATAGAACAAAAGAAATAGGTGTGAGAAAAGCAATAGGAGCGACTCCCACTTCAATTATTTCCATGATTATTCAGGAATCGTTCTTCATTACATTTATTTCCGGATTAATAGGCTTCGTTTTAGCCTATATAGTGTTGCTTGTTGCTGCTGAATTTGTTGAGCACGATTACTTTAAAAACCCGACCGTCAACTTGGAAATTTGTATGTTGGCATTAATTGTACTAACTATTTCTGGGATAGTTTCAGGGCTGATTCCTGCATTAAAAGCAGCTAAAATTAAACCAGTAGAAGCACTGAAAGATGAATAAAGACAGTTGGAATGAGATTTTGCAAGTGATTCTGCGTAAGCCGATGAGAGCTGTTCTTGCAGGAATAGGAGTTGCATGGGGAATAATGATGGTACTCTTAATGATCGGTGCCAATAATGGTCTTAAAAATGGGATCACCGATGAGATGAGCGATACCGCTCAAAACTCTATGTTTTTATGGGGACAAACCGCTAATAAACCCTTCAAAGGAGAAAAAACGCCAAGATCTATTCAGCTGAAAAATGCGGATATGGATTACCTAAGAGAGAATGTTCCAGAGATTGGAATACTTTCTCCAAGAAATCAGTTGGGTGGGTATAATGGCTCTAACAATGTTGTACGAAATACAAGAACGGGAGCATTTGATGTTTATGGAGATTATCCTGAATATCAGAAAGTTAGACCGGTAGATATGAAGTATGGCCGTTACTTAAACTATGCAGATATTGAACAGAAGCGAAAAGTGTGTGTCATAGGAGCACGGGTTTTGGATCTGTTATTTGATAAAGGTGAAGATCCGATCGGTGAATACATTACTATCTCAGGGGTCAATTTCAGAGTAATTGGAATGTTTGGCTCCTTTAAAGATGGGGAAGATGCACAAGAAGAATTGCATAGCATTTACACTCCCTTTAGCACCTTTCAATCGGCTTTTAATACTGGAGATAGAGTAGGTTGGATCTCATGTCTTTCTGCCGAAGGTGTCTCTGTTCCTGAAATGGAAGAAGCTGTTTTGGCAGCCTTAAAGAAGATAAAGAAAGTACATCCAAATGATGAAAGAGCTTTTGGGCATTTTAGCATGGCAGCAAGAATGGAAGATATAACTCAAGTTTTTTCCGCCATGGATATTGTAGGTTATGCAACAGGTGGTTTGAGTGTTTATGGTGGAATGATTGTCATCATTATCATCATGCTCATAAATGTAAACGATAGAATAAGAGAATTTGGAGTGCGAAGATCTTTGGGGGCAACGCCTTGGAATATTATTTCTCAGGTAGTCAAGGAAACCACACTTTTAACCATACTTTCTGGATTAATTGGATTGGTTCTAGGTATTGGTTTGGTAGAGTTAGTCAGGTATTTTTTGGGTGGAGAAGTACAAGGAGGCACTTTTAAAGACCCAGAAGTAAGTTTAAGTCTTGTTTTGGTTACCATGGCGGTAATGGTAGTAATAGGTATTGTTGCTGGATTTATTCCAGCTTTAAGAGCAGTAATGATAAAACCCGTAGATGCATTGCGCAGTGGAAAATAGATTGAAAAATGAAAAGAGGTAAGTTAGTAACAGTAGTGGTTTTTATATTTTTAGTTGTTGGTGCAGCAGCTTATGCAGTATATCACCTCTATATGAAGGAGAGAGAAGATCCTTTAAGTTATAAGACACAGAAAGCTGAGATCACAGATATTATTTTAAAGTCAGTAGCTACAGGGTCTGTGCAGCCTAGAAAGGAAATCCAAATTAAGCCCCAAATATCAGGTATCATTACTGAATTACTGAAGGAAGCAGGTCAGCAGGTCGTTGCAGGCGATGTGATAGCCAAGGTAAAGGTCATTCCAGATATGGTGAGTTTAAATAATGCGGAAAATAGAGTTAACCGTTCTAAGATTGCTTTGAACAATGCTCAACAAGATTATGACCGAAACAAAATTCTTTTGGATCAGGAAGTTATTGCTCCAGCAGATATCTTGCCTTTTGAGCTTTCATTAAGGCAAGCAAAAGAAGAAAAAGAGGCTTCGGAGGATAATCTACAAATCATTAAGAAGGGCGTTGCAAAACGCTCAGGATCAGCTACTAATACTTTAGTAAAATCTACAATTGGAGGAATGATTTTAGAGGTTCCAGTGGAAGAAGGAAACTCGGTAATTGAATCGAATAGTTTCAATGATGGCACCACCATTGCGGCAATTGCAAATATGAAGGATTTGATATTTCTGGGTAAAATTGATGAGTCTGAAGTAGAAAAGCTAAAACCGGGTATGGAGCTAATCGTAAAGATAGCGGCCATAGAGGATAGAACTTTTAATGCAAAGCTGGAATATATCGCTCCTAAGGGAGTAGAGGAAAATGGAGCTATTCAATTTGAAATAAAAGCTGCGCTTAATATGTCTGAAGGAGAGTTTATACGTGCCGGTTATTCAGCCAATGCCGATGTGGTTTTAGACAAGAAAGAACAAGTATTAAGCATTTCAGAGAGTTTGGTGCAATACGATAAGGATAAGCAAACCTTTGTTGAGGTTAAAGTAGGTGATAACAGATGGGAACGAAAAGATGTAAAACTAGGGTTGAGTGATGGTTTGGTCGTTGAAGTTTTAGAGGGAATTTCCGAATCTGACGAGCTTAAGTTATGGAATCAACCCATTAAGCAATAATGAAACAATATCTTCTTTTCTTACTGTTCTTTGTCGCTTGTGTCAATCCTGAAGAGCAGAAAGAAGAAAGCTCAAAACAGGATAAAGGCGTAGCTATAAAAAATCACTTTGCTGAGGGTTTTGAGATCATAAAATACCCTGATTATAAGGTTATTAGGATTTATGACTTAAACAAAGAAAACGCATTGATTCAGGAATTTCAAATCAATGGAAATGATCGCAATAATGAGCTCAGAAGCATTAACAATCCCCAGACCATTGCTTGTAACTCAACCACACATACCAGTTATCTTGCAAAGCTAGGTTTGGTGGATAAACTGATAGGGGTTTCCTGGCCTGAGCTGATCATGAATGAAGATGTAAGAGAGGCAATAGATTCAGGTAAAGTAAAAAGCATTGGGGCAAAAGGGGAAATCAATATGGAGATTGTTCTGGAAATGAATCCCGATTTACTGATGGTTTATCCCTACGAGAGTTTAAGCTATGATCGTTTCGAGGATGTAGGCTTAAACTTGATTTATAATACAGAATACCAAGAAAGGCATCCATTGGCGAAAGCCGAGTGGATAAAGTTCTATGGGACTTTGTTTGGTGAAGAAATGAAGGCAATAGAAATCTATAACAAGATTGAGAAGGAATACATGTTGTACAAGCAAACGGCAGATATTTTTATGGATAAACCTTCAGTATTTACAGGCTCTTTTCTTAATGGGCAATGGTTTGCTCCTGCTTCCAATAGTTCAACGGTTCAGTCTCTAAAAGATGCTGGAGCAGAATATGTTTTTGAAGAATTGGGACAGAATGGCAATGTTCAATTAGACTTTGAAGTGATGTACGAATCGTGTAAGGATGCAGATTTTTATGGAACCTTAACAAGTGATATTCTAGATTTAAAAGATATTGAAAATCAAGAAGCTAGATTGTCTGAATTAAAGTCGATTCAAGAAGGGAGTGTTTTCTATTGTAATAGCGCAGAAAGCGATTATTTTGGAGATGCTTTATTAGAACCTCATGAAATATTGGCAGATTTAATATCAATTTTTCATCCGGAGGTTAAAAGGGGAAGGTTTAAGTATTTTAAGCCTGTTGATTATCAAGAATAGACCTAAGCCCTAATATTGATTTTTGATTTGCAGCATAAGTCCATTAAATTTTAAAAATCTTTCTCATTCTCATTCTGAATTAGGACTTTCACATCGTGAAGTGGATTTTCCTCATAATCCTTGGATTAGTCTTGTTCCTATGCAATCTATTGTTGGGTTCTGTGAATTTATCCTTATCCGAATTAATGCAAGAAGCGAACAAGACCATTTTTGGATTAAGGTTGGAGGAAGCAATAATCGCATTAACTGCAGGAGCTTCTCTTTCCATTGGTGGTTTATTCATGCAAAGCCTTTTTAGAAACCCATTGGCGGGTCCTTCTGTTTTGGGAATCAGCTCTGGAGCCAGTCTGGGAGTTGCTCTGGCTATATTATTTACTGGAATTGGGAGCTCACAATTATTGCCATTTTATGCCATTCTTGGTGCATTGGCCTTCATGTTTGTTCTGCTCGTACTTTCTTCCCGTATTCGAGAAAGCGTAACGCTATTGATCATAGGCTTGCTGTTAGGGTACGGTATTTCGGCATTTATTGCAATTCTTGAATTTTTCTCACCAGCGGAAAGCTTAAAGAAATATGTGGTTTGGGGAATGGGTTCTTTCTTTCCAAGTCATCCCAATGCTTTTTGGATGATGCTTTTACTGAATATTCCATTTATAGTTTTATCCTATTTCCTCTTAAAACCAATGGATGCAATGCTTCTAGGAGAGCAACAAGCTCAGACTTTAGGTGTAAATACGAAACGCGTTCGCTTTTGGGTCATTCTAATTACCAGTTGTCTAACAGGTGCAGTTACTGCCTATTGTGGTCCTATTGCTTTTTTAGGATTGATGGTGCCGCATTTAGCTCGTTTTGTTTTCAGAACAGCTTCGCATAAAATATTGTTAAGCGCAGTCATCATAATTGGGGCTAATTTGGCGCTTTTAGCCAATCTAATAGCAAAACTCCCCGGATTGGTGGAAAGAGTTCCTGTCAATATCATTACTTCCGTATTAGGCATCCCTGTTATTATTTGGATAATTCTGGAACAAAAAAGGGTAAAAGTGGTTTCGTGAATTTCCAAGGAAAAAATATAGCAGTGGGTTATGAGAACACGGTTTTAGAGATTGAAAACCTAGATGTCAAATGTGGAGAATGTTACTTTCTTTTGGGTTTAAATGGTTCCGGTAAGAGTACGCTGCTTAGAAGCCTTACGGCATTACAAAAGCCATTAAGAGGTCAAATTAGTTTGAACAATAAGCCTCAATCAGATTATTCTATAGCTGAGATAAGTCAATATATATGTCTGGTTCAAAGCCAATCCGCTCGCCCAGATTATTTAAGAGTCTATGATTATGTTGCTTATGGAAGAATGCCCTATACTGGAATGTTTGGCACTCTGAACTCAAAAGATCAACAGAAGGTTGAAGAAGCCATAAAAGCGCTAGGAATTGAGGAATTAAAAAATAGAGAAATTACCAATTTAAGTGACGGGGAGTTTCAGAAAGTAAAGTTGGCGCAAGCTTTCTGTCAGGAAACAGATATTCTTTTGGTGGATGAACCTGCTGCTCATTTGGATATAGGGGCAAAGCATGAACTTTTTCATTCGCTAAGAAATATGGCTAAACAACAAAATAAAGCAATTGTAATAGCCAGTCACGAAGTGGAAATTGCTTTGGAATTGGCGGATTCAATTTGGCTCATTCACAATAAGAAATTAAAGATAAACACAGCAAAGGCTTTTATTAAGGAAGGTTTAATAGATGAGATTTTTGGCAATGAATACGTTAGTTTTAGTAAAAAATAGAAAACACATGAATAGATATTTGCTAACCCTTTCTTTAATTCTTGTTTTTTCCAGCTGTACATTCACAAAAATGGGCAGTATAGATTGGATAGTGGGAACATGGAAGAGTCCAAAACCCAATCATAATGAAGGAGAAACCTGGCAAAAAACTGCTGATGGATATTTAGGTAAAGCCTGGTCCGTTCAGGCAGGAGATACTATTTTTTCTGAGAATATGCGCATATTTCAGGAAGGTGATTCTTTGTTTTTGGAAGTCGTTCACCCAACAGAAACCAATGGTTTGCCCATTATCTTTAAAGAGCTGGATAATAGTAGCCGTAAATTCTCATTCGAAAAACGCGATCACGATTGGCCTCATTTCATTTCCTATTGGAAAGAAGGAGAAAAACTGAAAGCACATGTAGGATCTTATACCCTGGGAGAAGCAGAACTTTGGTTTGAATGGGAGAAGGTTGAATAGAGAATGCCATTTTAAAGAGCAGCTATCTAGCAACATTATTTGTCGAACTTGATTGTTTTTGAGTGCTATTGCTAAGTTCTAAATGTTGAATTTTGAGTTGTGAATGTTGAATTATGAGTGTTGAATTATGAATTATTGACTATAAACTATTAATTATTTAGTCTCAAACCCCTGTGCTGAGCGAAGGCCGAGGCATCAAATCACTCCATCAATTCCGAATCTCGGTTGCGGCTGCATTCAAATCATTAAAAATAAGCTCTTCTTCATCCGTCATCATGCCAATGGTAATGTTATTTTCCTCAGATGGGTCATTTGCCAAATTAAAAAAGCGAAAAGTGCCATTGTCTCTATTGATAAGTTTGTAATCCTTATTTCTTATTGTGTATCCACTCATAATTGGAGCGTCCAGATTTAGTACTTCAGAATAGTTATAGTTTCTGCAATGCTCTACATTGTTTCTCAAAAGTGGAACAAAACTTTTACTGTCTTCATAGTTGCTAATATTAATGCCCGCCAACTCAGCAATACTGGCAAAAATATCTACACCACCCACTAAGGCTTCCTCTCGCTCTCCGGTTCTTGAAACTTGTGAACCTGAAACAATAAAAGGAACGTGAATTCCGCCCTGCCTCATGCTACCTTTACTATTGGAATTATCAAAAGGGCTTTGAGCGACCTGTCCTGCTGTTCCATTATCACCTATGAAAATAATACAGGTGTTTTCCAGTTCATCTTCAGGTATGTTATCCATCAGCCTACCAATTTCAAAGTCTAGACTTTCCATCGTTGCCAAATAATAAGGTAGAGGGTTAGCATCAATACTTGCCTGATCTGTGGGTAAATTTCCCTGAAAGTGCATGCTGTCAGGTGGTAGATGAAATGGAGTATGAGGAGCATTATATGCCATCCAACAGAACCAATTTTGTTCCTGTTCATTGATCCAATCTATCGCGAAATTGGTTAGCTCGGTAGTAATGTATTCTTGTGTTGGAGTCGTAACACCATTCACCAATAAATTCCAGTTGTTATAATTCTGAACACCTCCTCCCAGAATACCCGCAAAATGATCTATTCCCATTTCATTCGGCCTATTTGGTTCCCCAGGTGAAAGGTGCCATTTTCCAAACATTCCATGGCTGTAGTCATTAGCCAGGTTTTGATTTAAGTAAGATTGAAGCGTAATCTCAGAGTTAGGAAGGGTAGAGGATTCATTTACATTTAACACTCCATTATGAACGCCATATTTTCCCGTTAATATAGCAGCTCTTGAAGGAGCACAAACAGGATAGGCCCATGCATTGTCAAATGTCAGGCCGTTTGCCATTAAACCCTCTAAATGAGGCATGTTTGGTTTTACACTACCAAAAGGATAGTTGGGACATGCATCAACACCCATGTCATCTGCGATAATGAGCAAAATATTAGGCCTGCTATTTGGATTACACATTACAGGCTCTTCATCTTTTGTGCATGAAAAACAAAGAATCACAAAAGCTAGCAATATATTTCTAGAGATCACATTCATTTAGACGGTAATTCAGTTTCAGGGTTTAAAGTTGAAGTTAGTTTAGGATTTTGGCGAATTTACTCTCAATCATTTGCTTCTTTTCTTCGTACTTCAAAGTATTAGTGGATTGATGAATACTTCTATGTTCCTTTAATTTCTCAAGTTTCTCCACTTCCTTAATATAAGCCAATTGTTCTTCAGTAAATAGTGCATTAGAGAACTTTCTCCAGACATATTCCAGAGCAGCAGCACTTGGATGTAGCATGTCATCTTTGAACCACCTATAATCCCTTAGGTCATCCATGATCAATTCATAAGAAGGAAAGTAATGCCTATTACCTTTTTTATTAATAATTGCTTCAATGGCAGATCGCAACAATGCCTTACTGAGAGAATTTCCTTCAGCTCCATCCTTCCAATGTCGGACGGGACTAAGTGTAAAGATGACTTCCATATCAGGAACGCGTTCTTCAAGCATTTGAAGTACTTCAGACCAGATAGATATGATCTCCGAAATAGGTAATAACTCTTTTTTAAAATGGGATTGAGGAACTTTATGGCAATTCGCTACAATACCATAAGAATGATGTTTGTAAACCCATGCACTGCCAAAAGTGATGATGAGCATTTTGGTCTGATCCAAATGTTCATAAGCATCACTTAAAGATCTATTCATCTTTTTTAATGCATCCGCCTGATCGGGCATGGAGAATTTTCCATGATGTTTCCAGGAGTGCCAGAGATTATCTTGCTTAACCAGATCAGCTTCATTGAATCTGTTATTGTTTATTATGTCATGAAGATTTTGTGCAATAGAATAGGGATTAAACAGAATGCCATTCGGGTTGATTTGAATATTCATCCCCAATTTTTGGAGCTTGATACCAATATTTTCAGAAAAACAAGATCCTATTGATAGAATTCGATCTTTCAAATGAATCTCAAAAGGAACCTTGTTCGGATGTACCTCTGTTCTGAATTGCATTACCGAGAATTAATAAACAAGATTAAAGAAATTTTGGGCAATGCTTTTATAAATTATCGAAATCCTTAATTTCTACAAACTTACCGGCTTCCAGATTTCCAAGTTTAAGTTGCCCGATACGCACACGAACCAAACGAAGGGTAGGTAGGCCGACAACCGCAGTCATTTTTCGTACCTGTCTGAATTTACCCTCTACGACAGTAATGGATATCCATGATGCGGGGCCATGATGATCGCCTCTAATTCTCTGTTTCATAGGATGAAAATCAGATGGGATTTCAATAGCTTTTGCTGCACATTCTCGAGTTTGATAAAAATCTCCTTTCATGGGAATGCGAAGACCATCTCTCATTTTTTTCAATTGTTGTTCTGTGGGTATTCCGTCTACTAATGCGTAATATTCTTTTTCTACTTTCTTACTGCGCACCAATTCACTCATCTTGCCATCCGTAGTCAAGAAAATAAGCCCTTCAGATTTTTCATCTAGGCGTCCTATAGCCATTGTTCCTTCTGGGAAATCGCCTAATTCACCCAATAGTCTTTTGTTGCCAACATTGTTGTATTTGAATTGGGAGATATAGCCATATGGCTTATGTAGCATGAAGTGCTTATGACTCATATTTCCAATTGTCTCAATCCCTCATAAGCGACTATTCCAACAGCATTTGCAATATTCAGACTTCTTATTTTATCCGAATAAAGCGGGATTTTATAAGTTCTCTCAGCATGTGCTTCCAATAGTTCTTTATCTAGTCCAACCGACTCTTTCCCAAAAATGATAAAGAGATCCTTCTTAAAGGGAATGTCCCAAAAACTATGCTTCCCATGAGATGAGAGAAAAACCATTTCTCCATTTCCATATTTATTGAAAAAAGCATCCTGACTTTCGTGAATTTCCAATTGAATATGTTGCCAGTAATCCAATCCCGCTCGTCTCAGCTTGCTATCACTTATTTCAAAACCAAAAGGTTTTACCAGGTGTAGCCTACAATCTGTTCCCAAACAAAGCCGACCAATATTGCCTGTATTGTTTGGAATTTCGGGTTCTATGAGGACGATGTTGAACATTGCCTAAAGGAATCAAAATCTCATTGAAAATGAAAATCAAAAAGAATCTATTGGATCAGGTAGAATCATTTTTTGTGAAAAATCAAAAGAGTTCTGTCTCTATGGTTTTAGATAAAAAAGTCTTTAAGATTCGTTATTGTCGTTTCAACTTGCAAGCTTTTCAACATCTTCAAGCTCAATAGAGAGCTTTTCAAGATTTTCGTTTTCAATGAGTTTTAGAAGGATATATGAATGTATCCATTTCTTATTTAGCATTGTATAAATGAAAAACAAGAAAACTAATTTACCCCAAAAACAAATTAAAAAAACGATAGACTTAAAGATTGCTGCGGCTTCTAAATCTATTGCGTTGAAAAGAGCGTACAAAGGCTGGACTACTACATACAAGGGTAACCCTATTATAATGCCATAGTAATAAAACCCTCTTTCAAAAGTTCTTTTGGAATGCTGAAAATAATATTCCATAGAAATGAATCTGCTAAAAAGTAATGCCATTGCAATTCCATTATAAAGACCGCCTAAGAGTCTTATAGAAGTGGAAGTTTCTTTCAAATTAAAAAATTCAACACCAACGATGAAAAAAACAATATTTAACAGGGTAATAGCCAAGGCAAGTGACATAGGAATTTGGTTTTTGATCTGCCATGTTTTGTTGTCGCCTTCTAGGGTAACACGAAAAAGAACCAGAAAAGCAGTAAATAAAAAAGTAGCACTAAACAGATTTGAGGAGTTTGTTAAAATCTCAATCCCTAAAAATTTTGCGGCATAGAGATCCAGACTCCATTGTTGATTTTCTGGAGAAGACTTGAGTAATTCTAGAATACTTTTATTTTCTATTAGACTAGCTTCAAATTCATTATACCTATCCATTATACTATAGTCCATAAAAAATTGTAAACAATAGAAGCCAAGAAGAACAATAGCAAACCAGCGAATTGCATTGGAGAGCTGGTTAATTAATGAATTGGTTCTCACCAATTTCTTATCTATACTTAATGATTTTACATTGAAATCTTCACATATTTTTTCCTTTTCTTTCTTGGAGACTAGTAATGGGTAGCTTTTTATAAATATCAAAGCTAAAATGAGGATTCCGATATTAATGGAATCAGTCAATAAATTAATGTTTAAATTCTCAAGATTTGAGCCATTAATTGTTTTCGAAATTACAGCAACAGATGTAATAATGCCAACTATAATCCCAAGTATTTCATCATTTCTTTTTAGGTAATTCACGAATTTGGTCATGGCATAGTTGTATAAGTATTTAACAAGCAAAGCTCCCTTTGCGATATATAAGTGCTTATGCCTGAAGCTAAGTGTGATGGCATTAATATCAGTATGACAATTTCAATTTTTCTATTATCCATAGCTTCATTTTTTAAATATTTTGATTTTAGTGGTAAATCCTGCATTGAAGACAAAACCTTTAAAGGGGTTTTCATCTGTAATTGAATTCGTATCGAAGTTTTGGCGCAAATCAGCGTAAAAACCAAAATTATTGATGTCCAATGCAAATTTGTAGCCTGCAGAGACGATATGTGATGATTTTGAGCTATTAAATAGAGGGGCATCTATTGGAAAAAGCAAATTAAAGCTAGTCGCATCTTCATTTGGAATATTAAAATAATTCAAATAAAAACCAGAAGAGAACTTAACTGACAAATCAGTTTTTAATGGAATAGGTGAAATTAAAAGGCATAAAGTTGAAATTTAAGACTGAAAAATTTATTTCTGAGTTTGTGCTTACTCCCATAGAATCAGCATTTGCTAAATCTTTAATTTTCGATTGCCTTAATGAAATTGAAATTTCTGAGTTTATAATCCAATTGTGATTGGCATTAATGTCTTTAGTTTTCCAATAGAATCTAGGAGCCAATAGAAAACCTGTGTTTCCTGTTTCTGGAAACATCAATGAAACCAGATCAATAGAATCTTTGGAGACCGAGTTTGGTTCCAGATTAATTGCGTTAATAGAAAATAACCCACTTAAACCCTTCAGTCCAGTTGAATTAGGGTCGAGTTTCTTAAAAATTATTTCAGCTGTTATTTTCTGAGAAGCACTTAGAGAATTCACTATATCCTCCGTGGAACTTAAAGTTGAATTTCCATAGAGAATAAAAGTTTCGGGTTCATTAATGCTTTCAATACTTTGAAGAGATTGTGTGTTAAACTGTAAAGCAAAAACAAAAGCGATAAAAAGAAGAATTGAAGTTTTCATGATGTGATTTTATTATCTGGATGTTTTATCCAGAAGTGATTAATTCATCACAAATTTCCAGTGTTTGATGAACCTAGGCATTACCCATTGTTGAGTAAATTGATTAAAAGCTAATCGAAATGGTTCTTTTAAATTCGTTGATTTTTAAATTCAATAAGTACTCTCCTGGGTTCAGGTAAGTAAAAAACTCCAGAAATACCTGAGATGTGGGATTTAGGTTGGGATAAGATGCCGAAAAAACATTTTCAATGTTTTGATCAAAAATTTGAAGATCAAATCGGTTTATATTTTTAGGTGTTCCAATTAATTTTATGAATTGACTTTTAGGTGTATTGGGATCACTGGCGATTAAGAGTACAATGTTCAACGGGCTAGGTGAAATATAAATACTGTCCGTCATCAAATAAGCTGGTTTCTGACAGCGAATGCTGCTATTTGCGCAGTATTCTCTAAGCCTGTTTTTCGCTTAATATTTCTTCTATGGGTGGATATGGTTTCAGTACTTAAGTGCAGAGAATTTGCAATTTCTTGACTATTTTTTCCCATGGCCACGAGCGTAAAAACTTCTAATTCTCGGGTGCCAAGTGAATATTTTCGGACAAATGTGTCTTTAATTTCATCATTTAAATTAATTGCGAAATCATATTTTTTATTAAAATTAAGTAGTTTAACCTGCCTAAGATTCTCTCCTTTGTAAACGTTATTGATTGCTTTTTTCAATTCATCACTAGCACAATTTTTAGGTAAGCACCCTTTAATATTACACTTATTATTCAGCTCTTTTAGAAGTCTATTATCAAAATACATCGTTAAGACTATGATCTTTAGCCTTGGAAATTGAATTTCAAATTCTTTGAGCATTTCAACTCCATTTTTTCCTGGCATATTTAAATCGGTCAATAAAATATCGGGCTGAAGTTTCTTGATTTGACTGATACCTTCACGCATGTTGTTGCCTGTTCCAACTACTTCAATTTTATTGGAATCTTTTAAGACAGCTTTCAAGCCTTCGACTACAATTTGATGATCATCTATTATTACAATTTTTATCATGATTGCTCAATGTCTAAAATTTAATTCATCATAACGATACCCAGTTTAAGTGAAAATACCAGAATCTTCAAAGTTTATTTGAATACTTGTACCTAGACCAATTCTTGAATCAATATTAAGATATCCATTCATCATTTCTACACGATCTCCTATATTATGCAGGCCTATTCCATGTTTAGAAGATTTTGGTTCAAAACCCTTACCATTATCTTCTATGGATAGCGAGAAATGATTATTGGTTTTAGTAAAGTGTAGTTCAACTTTGGAAGCTGCTGAATGCTTGATTACGTTGGAAAGAAGCTCTTGAACGATACGGTAAATGTTTATAGCTGCTCTTTCCTTAAAACTCATTGCCTCATTCTCTGGAAATACTACGAAAATAATTTTTAGACTACTCTCATTGGAGATATTCGCCAAAAGATTTTTGGTCAATTCGATAAGGGTATTATCTACAATATGCGGTATGTGTGTATCATGACTGATAGATCTCAACTCCTTATATGAACCTCTTATTTGATCAATGATTTTAGGCAGATTGGTGTAATTTTCCCTTTGACCCATAGCCTCTAACTGCAAGGTCAATCCACTTAAGGTGGGGCCAATGCCATCATGAATCTCTTTAGAAAGACGATCTCTTTCTTGTTCTTCACCCTCCATTCGTGCAAGTAATTTTTCATAACGATGATTTTGAATGAGTTCTAAAATAGCTGTTTCTTTTTCCAACTCCTTTTGATGCAGGGCTTGTTCTGCATTTCGTTTTTTCAATTTCTGCACATTATATAGACTGAACATGTAAAGTAATAGAATGAAAGCACCTATTCCAATAGTATAAATAACTTTCTTTTGAGAATCTATCTTCAATTCAGAGTTTAAATTTTTATGTCTTTCTTCTAATAGAGCAATTTCTTTTCGTTCCGTATCGAATTGAATATTTCCAAGCACCAAGGCCTTTTGTTTAGATGCATCATTTAATGAATCTTTATAGGCCTGATGAATTTGAAGAAATTTATAAGCCTCTTCAAAACTCCCCACATTATTACTTAATCTGGATAATTGAAGAGCCGCTTTTGCTCCTATACTTTTATATTGAACCTTTTTAGCACTTTCTAGGCCCTCCTCAAAATATTTTTTTGCTAAGTGATTATTTTTATCCCTTAAATAGAAGATAGCCAGATTTACCTTTAATTTGGCTAGGCCTCTTGAATAATTTATCTCTTTAAAATAGTGAATTGCACTGTCTAAATTGTTTCTCTGTTTCCTCTTGTTTTTAAGAAAATAATAATAAGTTGCTTTCAAGTCAAAAAGATTTCCAGTAGTAATAAAATCTCCACATTCCTTGGATTTTTTTATTGCGGATACAAACAAACTATCCAATAAAGTATACTTATGGTCAAGTTCTTTTTTGCCTATCAGAATAGAGGCAATTTGATTTCTTAAATTCTTTGCATATTTCTGCGAAAAATTTCTTTTCAAATTGAATTTTGAACAGTGTGCATAGATTTTTTCGCTTGAAACATATTTTTTCAATTTAAAATCAACCCCTGCCTTATCGGCAAGTGTTCCAATGATCCCTATACTGTCATTTATCTGATCAAAAGATGAAGCGGATTGAGAATAATGATTAATGGCCTCATCAAATGCGCCTATTTTGAAACATACATTGCCAAAAGCTTGCATCAATTTTCCATGCAGGTAATAATTATTAGCTCCTTTCGTTAGCTGGTTTTTAATGCTGTCCAGTTGATTCAATGATTCTTTGTATTGAGACATTTTCAAATGGGTGTGTGCTTTGTATAATCTTGCCCAATGAATCAATTCAACATTAACGTCTTTTGATGAAATTAGCTCTTGGAAGTGATTGAGAGCTTGAGGATAGGAGGCATGCAAAAATTCATCTCTTGCTTGAATGTAAGCCTTAAGAGCTTGAGGCAAGAAATCTACTTTCGATTCTTTTTCTAAATAATGTTCTACTTTATTAGAATTTCCATAAAGCAAAAAAAGGGAATCCAATTTTTGAAAATTGATTTCCCTGTTCTGGGCATTTGCAATGACCAGAATAAAAAAAAACAGTATTGAGAATAGTGTATGTTTAATAATCGTTTTTTAAAGAATTAAATGTAACTATTCTTTTGCATTAAACGGTTCCACCTCCTCCAGTATCGATATCTACGTCTACAATCGGATCAGGATCATAGGTGACTGTTGTTTTATTATCGTTCAGATCTGTAAAAGTAGCTTCCCATTTCATTTCACCTTTTCTAGGTGAAGAAGAATAATGTGGTCCAAAATTTGATTCATCTATTATTCTGCCTGTTTCATCATTTGGATTTGATGATTCTGTTATTATGAACTTATAGGTATATATTCCTCCAGTTTCCTTAATAATTCCTATTTGAAGTGTATAGAATTTGAAAACGGTTTCAATTTGAGTTATAAAATGACCAAGCCCCGTTTCTGGGACGTCTATTACCGTGTCTCTTTTTTGAATTTCATTTTTTTTCATTTTTCCTTGATATTATTATTAATTAGATATAATTGTATATATGATTTGTGTGGCTTTTTCCAAGTAAGGTTTACTGATATATATATATCCTCTATCGCCACAATCTATCCCCCAACTATTCTTACAAATGAAATACTCAGTCTTATTTTCAATTTTCCATCCTACAATAGTGATGGCATGTGAGTTGATCGCATCGTTTTTTATATATTTAGTTAAGTAAGCTTGTTTTTTTAACTTGTTGATAGTGAAATTTTTATCAACATGCAAATCAACGATAACAGGTCCATTAAGATAGAGCCAACGCTTTAAAACATTGAAATCTAAATTGCCAAATAATGTACAGTTTGCATAAATGAGAACTGCGTGACCTCCTAACCTCCCTGCTAAGAATTCATTCTTAGCTTGAACTCTGATGTCTTTAATAGTTTTTAATAGATATGGAGAAAATAATTCCAAGTCAATAAATTGGGATTGCTTTAGTGCTGAGGCATATTTCATTGAGCCATGTAATGTTATTGTAAGGCTGTTTCCCATTTCATAGTCTATAGTGGAACCCAATGGTGAAGGAGAAAACCAATCCAATTCTTTTCCAAAAAACCATAAAAAAGTAGGTGAATACCTAATTGGAATTGCAAGCGGAGTAAAACTATTTGATTGAAAACTGGAGACGGCATTTCTGCGATTATTCAAATTTTTCGCAGCGAAAAAATTAAACAATCCATCTGCAATAGCAAATCCTACGCAAGATCCAGTTCCACATTGATTGAGAATAGGCCAGTTATCAATAAATTTACTTAAGTTCCATTCTGAAGGCAAATTTCTCGGGGAATAATTAATATTATAATTACTTAGCATTATTTCAAATCCAGATGATTCACTCAGAATAGGTGAAAGATTCTCACCTGTATATGTTTTCGTTGATCTATTGGGATTTGAATTTATATTTAGCTCCTTTGATTTGTGATTTTTATAAAGAGATTTATTATTTCTAATTTCTTTTAAGGATTCATTAATTATCCTTTCTCTTAATTCGACAATCTTATCCTTTTCAACTTCTCCATAACGTTCTTTTAAGGTCAGAGGTCTATTCGGTCTAGATTGAAAATTTGAGAAAATTTTATTTAACACAGTCAATTGTTCCTTGGTCATAATTGGTTAAAAATTTATGTCAAAGTAATGATATCGAAATTTGAAATTCGTTACCCATAACTGGGTAAAATCAATGAGAAATGATTTTGTTCAGAATAATATTTTATTAAAAGGTGAGTATGTGCTTATCTAACTTCAAACTAGGCATATGTCCAATGATGGTTAAAGTAGAAATGGCTAGAATACTCTAGAAATATGCTGATTCTAAAGGTTCTTAGACGTTCATCATATATTGAAACACAAAGGCCACTCAGCACCAGTTCATTCCAAAACGTTTGTATAATCAATGTTTAAACCCAAATCAATCTGTTCCCAAACAAAGGCGAACAATATTGCCTGTATTGTTTGGAATTTCGGGTTCCATGAGTACGATGTTGAAGATGGGATGAAGTTAATGGGATAATTAAGTTGCTAAATCTATTTTCGAATTTTTTCTTTCGAATTTTTTTGAAGCATGGATTGTAATTAAGTTGGACCCATTACCCTCCAAAAGCAAGCAGAGCTCCTTCGTGTTCTAAGAGTTTTATTTTTCTATCCACTCCACCGCTAAAGCCGATCATCTTTCCATCTTTCCCTATTACTCTATGGCAAGGAATAATGATAGGGATGGGGTTTTGTCCATTTGCAGCACCAATGGCTCTCATTTTTTTTGGATCTCCTAATTTTCTGGCCAATACACCATAACTACTGGTAGAACCAAAAGGTATTTCTTGCAGCGCGTTCCATACCCTTCTTTGAAACTCTGTGCCTTCTGGATTAAGCGGTAGATCAAATTTATCTCTCTTTTTTTGAAAGTATTCATGGAGTTGTTGAACTGCTAAATCCAATATGTAACTATCATCATTGAAATTCAGTTCTTGATCAAAAGTCAAGGATAAAATTTCATCATTTTCCTCGATTAGCGTTAGCTTTCCCAAAGGACTTTCAAAGGTTCTAGACTTCATTTTTTTCTATACCAAACCCTTACGAAAGGACGGTGAATTTGACTTATTATTTCTCCATCTCCTCTATCCACTTCCACAATCTTTAATCCACCACCTGAACCGTAATTAACAGGTTTCATTACCGTTTCAATATTAATGATTTCAAATTCTGGGTTTCCAGTGTCCCAGTCAGAAATCTCAACGCTTAATTCTTCAATACTCTGATATTTTGCTCCTTTTTGGTGCGTCTTTCTATCTGTTCTAGCAGGAACGAAATCCTTAAAGTGTATCATATTGTTTTCTTAATATAAATAAAGTCTTAGCCCTATTCAATAATGCTTCAATAGCACGCTTATTTTTACTAAATTAGTAATTGATTGTGGAATGAAGAACCTACTGATCATATTGCTTTTGTTCCCGATTTGTTTTTTGGGGCAGAACTTGGTGCCTAATCCGGGCTTTGAGGATAATAGCGCATTGCCCAGCGGTTATGGTGAATTTTTCTTATCGAATGGTTGGAGCAATGTAAATGGAGTAACAACCGGTCCTCCTTTCGCTTCTCCCGATTATTATCATACTGCCGGTACGGTAGGCAACTTTTTTGGTCAAATTGCCCCGCAGGGTGGCAACGCGCAAATGGGAATTGGAACCTACAGTGCAGGTTTGGGAGATTGGCGCGAATACATTTCTACCGAGCTAACAAGCAATTTAATAGCTGGTCAAACCTATACCGTTCAGTTTTACCTGACAAATGGCTTTGGAGGGAATTATAGTGCTGCTTGCAATAATTTCGGTGTTCTCTTTTCAAACGGTTTGCCTACTCAAGTGCAGGATGAACCCATTTTAGAGGAGCCTCAAATTGAAATTACAGACGTTATTTACTATGATAATTTTTGGCAGGTTCACACATTTACCTATACAGCAGATGATAACTATTCCCATGTAACTTATGGGAATTTTAGAGATGATGCGAATACCATTATTCAAGGTAATGATAATCAATGCTACTATTTTCTGGATGGTTGTTTGGTTGAACCTACAACACCTTTGTTGAGTGCAACAGGTGAGTTAGAAATTTGTGAAGGAGACACTGCGACACTTGTTGCAAGTGGAACGGGCAATTATGTTTGGACGGACTTATCAAGTGGTAATGTCATTTCAAACTCGGATATAATTGATGTTTTTCCCATCACTACTACCAGTTATGAAGTTACGGATGGAACCAATTCGGAAACATTGACGGTGGAAGTATATTCTAATCCTGTAATAGATTTGGGAGTGGATACTATACTTTGCCCTGGTGAATCTCTTGTTTTGGATCCGGGTATTCCTGCACTAACCTATCAATGGCAGGATATGAGCACCAATAGTACTTATTTGGTGGATGAGGCAGGTTTGTATTCAGTTATCCTTGTTGATGGAAATGGTTGCCTTGGTGAAGATGAAATTTTTGTGGATTTTATTGAAGAATATTCTTTCGATTTTCCTGACAATCAACAGACTTTCTGTGATATAGATGAATATGTTTTTCCTTTGAATGATTTACCTGGCGGAGTCATTTCATGCAATGGTCTAGTAGTGAATGATCAATTGGTGATCGATCAAAGTTCTCAGCTTTTTTGTCTTGCAGAAATAGGAGGCTGCGTTTTTGAGGATTTTTTGGATATAGTCATTGGAGAGACTCCAGAAATAGACCTAGGAGCGGATACGGTTCTTTGTGATGGAGATGTTTTGCTCATAGACGCTACATTACCTAATGTTACCTATGACTGGTCAACGGGTTCTGCCGATCCTTCCATTTTAGTAGGTACTCCTAATCTCTATTCTGTTACTATAAGTGATTTTGATAGTGATTGCGAAGCTGTTTTCGAAATACAGGTGGATTATATTCCTTTTCCAGAAGTTAACCTTGGAGCAGATATAGAGTTGTGTTTAGGTGAAACAGAAGTTTTGGATGCCTTCTTTCCAGGCGCTTCATATTTATGGCAAGACAATTCTACCAATTCGAGTCTTCTTGTTAGTGCTTCGGGCACTTATCATGTTACCACTCAAGTAGGTTCTTGTTTTGATGCAGATACCATTGAGGTGAATTACAATCCTTTGCCTGAAATTGAGTTGGGAACGGATACTATTATTTGTGCAAACGCTGAAATAACCTATGATATTGGTCAATCTGGAGTCTCGCAAATCTGGCAGGATGGGAGTGAAGAAGCGATCTACACAATAGATGAACAGGGAACGTATTTTGTTACTGCAACTTATGATGCAACAGGTTGCATGCAAACGGACACCGTTAGAATTGGAGAATTTCCTTTACCCACTTTAGATTTTGGAAATGATACCATTGTTTGTGCAAATCAGAAATTTCTATTGCGTCCAAATATAGAGTTTGCCGATAGTACCGTTTGGAACGATGGAAACAATATGGAGGAATTTCTTCCCATTTCCCCAGGGCTTTATTTTGCCACTTCCTATAATGATTGCGGTGAAACCTTCGATGAAATAGAATTACTTTTTGAAGATTGTTCATGCAGTATTTTTATTCCAAATGCTATTACGCCTGATGCTGATGGTTTAAATGATGCTTTAAGCCCAGTTTTTAATAATTGTGATTTCTTCAATTATTCATTTTCCATTATGGATAGATGGGGCCAGGTAGTTTTTGAAACAGATAATCCCGAGGAGGGATGGAATGGTACTCAGAATGATGAATCTGCATATTATCGTCAAACCAATGTTTATGTTTGGGTGATGACCTTTGATGCTGTTATTGAGGGGCAAATTACAAGTTCAAGAAGAACGGGACATATTACCCTTATTCGTTAAGAGGTAGAGATGACTTACCTTTTGTAATTTAATATTTCCATTAGTAAGATTTTGCAATTGCTCATAGAATATTCTCCTGATATTTGCTCAACAAATCAAACACCATGCAGAAGACATTCCTCATTTTAATTAGTTTTCTTTTTTTTCAGTTCGGTTATTCTCAAGAATATAAGGTTAAGGGAAATGTTTTAGATAGTGAGGGAGCAGGTATTGCCTTTGCATCTTTAGCGATATATAGCTCTTCGGACTCTGCCTTATTAAAAACTGGGGTGACAGATGCTAATGGCGGCTTTTCAATTTCTGGGGTAGTTGCAGGATCGTATTATTTGTCAGCTTCTTTTGTTGGATACAATAGGTTTGATAGTCCTGTTTTTCAAATTCAACATGGAGATAAAGATCTGGGAACTATAACACTTAATTCGGGAAACGTTCAATTGGATGCTGTAGATATAATTGCTTCAAAGGCTGTTGTAGAAGTACATGCGGATAAGACTGTTTTTAATGTTCAGAATGTAGGAAGCACTGCTGGTTTGTCTGGATTTGATATTCTAAGGAAAAGTCCCGGTGTTATTATTGATAATAATGATAATGTTATAGTGGAGGGTAAAAGTGGTATTCAATTTTGGATAGATGGGAAACCAAGTGTTTTGTCAGGAACAGATTTGATTAACTATTTACGATCACTTCAAGCTTCAGATATTGAAACAATAGAGATTATTACTCAACCATCCTCAAAGTATGATGCAGCAGGTTCTGCTGGGATAATAAATATTGTACTCAAAAAGAATAAGAATTATGGAACGAACGGCAGTGTTTCTGCTGGTGCTGCATATGGTAGATATTGGAAGTACAATCAGTCTCTTTCATTAAATAATCGGACCCGTAGAACGAATTTATATATGAACTATAGCAGTAATCAGAATAAAACATTCAATACGTTGAATTTTAAGCGAACGCTTCTCGAGACTGCTTTTGATCAGGCTTCGGAAACAGTTCCTGATAATGATTCATATAATATTAAAGCAGGTTTAGATTATTTTTTAAGTTCCAAAAGTACACTTGGAATTATCGTTAATGGAAATTTAAGTGATGGATTGGATAGAACTACTTCAAACATGATCATAAGCGATATAGAGAGTGGATTTGTAGAGGCTATTTTGGATGCATCAAGTACAGATGTTTTTGACAATCAAAATGTTTATTTGAATGCCAATTACAGATATAAAGATACGCTCGATCATTCTTTGTCTTTGGATTTAGATTGGGGAAATTATACCAGTGATCGAGTAAATAACCAACCGAATAACTATTTCAATGGAACTGGAGATTCATTACTGTTTCGAACAAATTATAGAATGATTACTCCTTTAGATATTGAAATTAAATCAGCAAAGGCAGATTATGAGCAAAAATTCATGGGCGGCCAATTGGCTGTTGGACTGAAGTTTGTGGAGATAAATACGGATAACACTTTTGATTTCTTTCAGGAAGAGGATGGCGATCTAATTTTCCAACCTTCCTCAAGTAATACTTTTGATTATACTGAGCAAGTATCTGCGGCTTATTTTAATTTTTCTAACCAGAAAGATAAGTGGTCGTATCAATTTGGTTTAAGAGCTGAAAATACACATTCACTTGGAGTGCTGACTTCGGTTCAAATGACCTCCAATGATAGGGTTGAAAGGGATTATCTGGATTTATTTCCAAGTGGAGGTTTTACGTATAATTATCATCAAAAAAATCAGTTAGCAGTTAATTACAGTAGAAGAATAAATAGGCCTGACTATCAAAGTTTAAATCCTTTTGAATATCGTTTAAATGAGTTAGGATTTAGAAAAGGAAATCCATTCTTACAACCAAGCTATACACACAATGTAAAGATTACTAACACTCATAACTATACTCTGAATACTTCTATTAGCTATAGTTATGTTCAAGATTTCACAGCTCAGGTTGTAGATACCTTAGATTCTCAAGTGTCTTTTCTACAACAAAGAAATGTAGCAGATGAGAGAGTTATTAGTGCAAATGTGAGTTATCCTTTTCAAGTAAACAAGTGGTGGAGTGTTTTCATGAATGCTAGCTACAACTTCACTCAGTACATCGCTCTTGATGAGAAATTTAATCCATTAGAACAGGGAACCTTTAATTTCTTTGGACAGAATACGTTTAACCTACCAAAGGAGTACAAACTAGAATTATCCGGATGGTATAATTCGCCATCCATTTGGGGCGGTACCTTTAAAACTGGTGCAATAGGGTCAATTGATTTAGCAATCTCCAAAAAATTCTTGGATAACAGATTAACAGCTAGTATCTCTGGCTCTGATATATTTTTAACTTCTCCGTGGACAGGTATTGGAAATTTCGGAGCACTAGATTTGGATGCTAATGGAAGATGGGAAAGCAGACAAGTAAGGTTTAATTTCTTATATACTTTTGGAAATCAAAATGTGAAGGTAAAAAAGAGAAAATCTGGAACTGAAGATGAAATAGAAAGGATTTAGAGGTTGAAGAAACTTTATCTTGATTCATTGTTTTTAATCTCTTTTTGAATCAAGTGTCTCTCGGAAATTGCTTCATTAACTCAAAATAGATCTTGACCTGATATAGGTGTCTATTATACACCTAATTTAAATTGCTTCATTAAAACTTATTAAGTTTAGTTGGTTTCAATGTTTGGAATCATCCAAATAAAAAACGGGAAAAGTAATTAATAGTTAAAATTGAAAGGGCAAGAAAAAACCCCAATCGAAAAATCCGAATGGGGCTTTAGACGCTTTAACCAAAACAACCTCTATTGTTTTAAAATCTTTTTGTTGAAGGACTTATTATTTTGAATAATTTGAAGGAAATATGAGCCATCAGCTCTATCGCTAATATCAATTCTATTCTGATATTCACCTGCAAATTCAGCAAGCATTTCTTTATAAACAGTTCTACCGTTTTGGTCATAGATATTCACTGTTAAGTCTCCCTGATAAGGGGTGTTAAAGTTTAAATTAAAATTACCATCACTTGGGTTAGGGAAGAAGTTTACTTCTTCCAATTCCAGAGAATTTTCAATGCTTATTTTGTGTTCCGCGTTTTCATTTGCTTGGTCGATTTCTTCTTGAGTTAATGATTCAGCAAATACTATAACAGTCATATTATCTGTAAAAGGCTCAAATCCTTCGAAATTAAAGTCAAAGTCCAAATTCTCTAGTTCTTCTAAATTCTCTAGGCCTTTTAGTTGTTGCTTCAATTGCTCTCCCAACTTTTCCAAACTTTCATCCAGCTCTTCAGAATTAAGCTTCAATTCCTCACAATCAAAGTTGAAATTTAAGTTTCCTAAATTTTCGAAAGTGACAATATCTTCCATTTCAAGCTCTAGAGAAGTATAGGAACCTATTTCCCCGGTAAGTAAATATTCTTCTCCACCTCTGTTAACCTCTATACTAATACTTTCTCCGACTTTAGATTTTGATATGGATTCCGCTAAACCATCAAAGCTAGAAACTCCTTCTCCATTAAATGAAGTAACAATATCTCCAGCCTTTAGGCCAATTATCTCTGCAGTTGAACCTGGAGTTACTTCTTCTATTAATGCGCCTTCAATATCATTTGAGTCAGTCCCTACAACACCAAGAAAAGCTTTTTCCTCATCAGCTCTAAGGCCTTTAGATCCTTTATGACATTCTATTCTCGCATGTCCATGAGGACCACTATTCCAGTTAAATATTGGAGCCTCAGTTCCCCCACTGAAGTATTGGAAGAAATCGGTATCTCTATCAGCAAGTGTAGCTTTGAAGTTTTTCTTCTTACCATCTCTTTCAACAACTAATTTTACTTCTTCACCAGCTTTATAGGATGTAATCTGTTCAGTTGCATCATCTGTAGAATTTACAGCAACACCATTAATAGATAACAAAACATCATCCTTTTGCAGAGCTATTTCCTCGGCAGGACTATCATCTATAATGGAGGTGATATGCACTCCGTTCCCATCATTATCTTGCATTCTGATTCCTAGAAAGGCGGTAGATCCTAATAAATCCTCTAGGATATTATTAGTTAATTCTTCGATTCTTTCTTGGTCTATTTCATTTTTATCGATAATGATTTCTACGACATCATTTTTAGAATTGTTAATGTCAATATCAATACCCATTTCCTTAAGGAAATTTTGAAGTTCTTCATTATTTCCTTCAAACTCTTTTTTGATGGTTTCTGACTTACCGTTCTTGTTCTTTTTAACTGTAATTTTCACCTTTTGATCATTTTGTGCATGTACTGTGGAAGTTCCAAATGCCAGACAAAAAGCGAATAATAAATAAAGTAATTTTATGGATTTCATGATCTTGATTTTTGGATACACCCAAATATACGTCTTGTTCGTCTTGCTTATTGTTAATTTATGAAAAGTAATGTTAATTCAATGATATAAGGGTTTATAATCGTGTTAACGTAACTCCTATATTCAGAATTCGTTTAATATTTATTATATTATCATAAGATGAGAATTATTACACTACTTGTATTTGTTATTACTTTGGCTCAATCAGGATATTCTCAGGAGAATAAAGATTCTGAAAAGAATTTCTGGACTCCATCTTCATCTTTGGATCAAGGGCGTTTAAATACAGTGGTCTATTCCTCTGCTGGGGCTTATACCGTTGGGATGTTAGCCCTAAATCAGCTTTGGTATGCCGATTTTGAAAAAGCTCCACTTCATTCATTTAATGATTCGAAATCTTGGGAAGGTGTAGATAAATATGGTCATGCTATTTCTACGTATTGGTTCAGTAGATATAGTGTTGATATGTTGAGATGGGCGGGAATGGAAAAGAAAAAATCTGCCTACATAGGAACAGCAATGGGATGGGTTGCAGTAAATTCTTTTGAGTTTTATGATGGTTTCTCCAAGAAATGGGGTTTTTCTTTTTATGATTTAGCCGCTAATTCTGCGGGAGCTTTGACTTATTTGGGACAAGACCTTTTGTGGGAGGAACAAAGAATTACATTGAAAGCATCCATAAGACACACAGACTTTGCACAGTTGAACCCTGGCTCCTTAGGAGATAATGGCATAACTCGTTTACTAAAGGATTACAATGGTCATACTTATTGGGCTTCTGTTAATGTTCATTCTTTTCTTCCGGAGGGAAATAAATTTCCCAATTGGTTAAATCTTGCTGTTGGAGCAGGTGCAGATGGGCTGATTGTTGCAGATGCTCATAACACCTTGAACTTTGGAACAGAAAATGAAATTACATTTCCAGAAGTTCAGAGATTTAAGCAATACTATGTTAGTGTGGATGTAGATTTATGGAGATTGTCAAAAAAGTTTGGACCTCTTAAAACCCTTGGTGAAGTTTTTGGCTTTATCAAAATTCCAGCACCTACAGTAGAATTTTCAAACGGTGACGTAACGTTCCATCCGTTATTCTTCTAGAACCTTTAAAAGTTTTAATTCAGTAAAATCAAAGTCTGGATTTGGAACATCTATTTTAAGTTCGGTTATATTTCCGTTGGAATCCATAATGAATTGTGCCATTCCTTTCGGTAACATTTGTTGTTTTCCCCATTCCAGACGAAACGTATCATAATGCCAATGAACTAATTTTCCCGTGAACAATGGGGTAGGTATAAATGAAAATCCCAACTCATTTCCACTAACCTTTACTACCACGTCTCCATACATTTTTGAACGATAAGTCCCTGCGTATTTCGCCAATTCAAAACTGGATTGGGTATTTTTAATTCTTTCCGATTGAATAGTCTCCTCATTCTTTATTTTCTCTTCTTCATCAGCAATTTTAAATTTGAGAAGTTCTGCAGCAAAATCAGCTGGTTCATTTGGATTTAAAAACTCTTCCAAAATATTGTATTGCATAGCCCAAGGAAAAAAGGTGTTGTTGTTGGTTAGAATGACAAAACCTAAATTTTCTTCTGGAACAAGAACAGTATGCGAAATAAACCCATCATATCCACCACCATGGTTAACTACCAACTTACCATGATAATCATATAAATCCCAACCTAAACCATAAGCTGAGAAATGTTTACTTGGAAAATTAGTTCTATGAAAATTGCTTAACTTCTTGCTAGTTTGCGCACTCCACATTTCATTACTTGAAGACTCCGAGAAAAACTCATGATCATTCCATGAGCCTTGGTTCAACTGCATTCTTATCCATTTACTTAGATCGTCAACTGAACTGATAATGCTTCCTGCTGGTCCCATATTATCCCAGTTTACCCAATCGATCGGAACATTATTTCCTGCAACATCGTTATGGGGAGAACTTACATTTTTCAGTGCGTTCAAGTCATTCACAGATAGCACTGTTCTATCCATTTTTAGAGGTTTCAAAAAATGCTTTTTAATATAATCTTCCCAACTCATACCAGAAGCTTTTGCAACAACTTCTCCAGCCGTGATAAACATTATATTTTGATAACCGTACTCAGTCCTAAAGCTAGAAACAGGTTCCAAATATTGCGCTCTTCTTATAATTTCTTCTCGACTGTACTCCGTTCCATACCAAATTAGATCTCCACTAAAAGTTGCCAGACCTGAACGATGACATAGTAAATCCCTTATGGTAAATTCTTCAGAGACATACTCATCATACAGCTTGAAATAGGGAAGGTATTTCCTCACTTTATCGTCCCAGTTTAACTTTCCTTCCTCAACCAATTTCGCAACTGCTGCTGAAGTAAAGGCTTTGGTATTTGATGCAATTGCAAAGAGTGAGTTTTCGTCTACCTTCTTTTTAGAATCGGTATTGATAACTCCAAATCCTCTGTTAAGAATAACTTCATTGTCCTTTACAATGCAAATTGCAGCTCCCGGAATATTCCAATCTTCAATGGCCTTCGCCATATAATTTTCAATTTTTTCCTGACTGTTTTGCGATAGACTTATAAATGGAATAATAAAGGCAATAAGTGAGTAAAGGATTTTGTTCATCTATTTAATTTTAATCAAAAATACAGTATTAAGTAGTAATTTTGGGCGATGCAATTTAAAATTGGAGATAAAGTGCGATTCTTAGACCAGGAAGGAGAAGGAAAAGTCATTGGAATAATTGATGAAAAAACACTTACCGTAGAAGACGAATCGGGTTTTGATTATCCCTATGCTATTTCTCAATTGGTTGCTGTTAACTCAAGAAGCTTAGAGCATCAGGCATATAATTCAAGACCTATTCAAAAGGAGGATGCTTTAGAACAGAAACGGTATAAAGCCTTTAATGATATTTCTGTCAATCATATAGATATTCACGCACATAGACTTATTTCAAATCCAGAAGCTTATTCAGTGGAGTACATATTAGATGTTCAGCTAAATTCTGTAAAAGCAGCGCTTAGAAAATCTATTCAGAAAAAAGAAAGAAGTCTTATTGTTATTCATGGAGAGGGAAAAGGAGCCTTGAAAAGCAAGGTTAGAAAGGTAGTTTCAGAGTATACCGAAGTCAAAGAAGTTCAAGACGCTTCTTATGAGAAATTTGGAAAAGGAGCTACTGAAGTGTTTTTTCGTTGATTTTTAACTGCTTGATTTTCTTATTCATGACAATGAACCATAAAGGAGGAACCATGGATAAAAGCATGCTGGCAGGGTAGCCCATAGGAAGAGTAGGGGCCTCTTCATGACTATCCAGAATTTGGTATTTTTTTGAAGGCTCATAATGATGATCTGAATGCCTTGTGAGTTCAAAGAGTATTATTCTCCCAAGTACATGATTAGAATTCCAGGAGTGTTTTGGCTGAGTATCTTCATATCTAAACTCATTCACTTTCTTTCTTGACAAACCATAATGTTCTATGTAGTTGATAGTTTCCAAAAATGCAATACCGACAAACGAAACGAGTAGATAATATAACAATACTCCAAGGGAAAAGAAGTGATAAATTAATAAGAGAGCAGAGATTTGCAATATCAAATAAACAAGCATTTTGTTTTTAAACGAAAAGAAGGAAAACGATTTCCTTTTCAGATTTTTTAATTGAATTTTCCAAGCAGAGTGATAGCTGAAAATTATAGACCTTAACCAAAAGAAGTATAGAATTTCACCTTTGCGTGCAGAAGCGGGATCCTCTGGTGTGGAAACATTTTTATGATGTCCCTGATTGTGTTCAATATAGAAATGAGTGTATTGTGTAGAGAAAAGTAGAATCTGAGAAAGTACTTTGTCAAAAGATGATTTTCTGTGACCTAACTCATGAGCGACATTAATGCAGGTAACACCAATAAGTATTCCCATTGATAGAATTCGCCCAGTTATGGTTAAGCCATTTAACTCGATTTCTGAAATGACAAAAAGGAACCAAAAAACAAATGCAAGATGAACAAATGATACTGCATGAAGAAGAAAATCGTAGATTTTATCTTCCCTTATTATTTCACGTTCTACCTCTTTTAGGTTTTCGGTAGAACCTTTAAAAACTTGTTCAAAAATCGGAATGAAGCCAAAAGCAAAAAAGACGGGGATAAAAGTTATCCAACCATAAGAACAGAATGAAATGGCAGTAACTATTGGGAAAATAAAAACAGACGAATACTTAAAAGCTCTCATGGATTTAAATTTAAAAAATTATTCTCAAGCAATTTTCACTTTTCATTAGCTTTGAAATGGTTTGATTTTACTATCTTCAACCTTCATTATTAAACATTATTTAGCTATGTCAATTAAAGCAAAATATGATTCTGCCTTAAAATTAGGTGAAGAATTAGGAATTAAAGACGGGTATGTTAACGAGGAGTCTGGAAAATTAAAGATGGGTGGTACTGCGAAAACCGCTTTTGAAAAAGATCGTATTTGGGATAAGATTAAAGAAGTAGGAGGAGATTCTCCTGTAGATATTGAAGCCGATATCAAGGTTGAAGAAACCGCTTATTATCATAAGCACATAGTTCAAAGTGGTGAGTCTTTAAGTAAGATTGCTGGAATGTATTACAATGGAAGAGTTCAAGATTACATGAAAATTTTCAATGCGAATACGGATACTCTAAAAGATCCAAACATGATTCATCCAGGGCAGGAATTAACCATCCCAAACCCTTAAGAAAGAATTGTTTTGAATGTAAAGCCCGCTCTGAAAAGTTCGGGCTTTTTTATTTCTCAGGATTTGGTTTTTCCTTGGACATGTTTTTAATGGCTGGTTGTGTAGCAGTGTTTAATTCGTCCTTCTTAGCCTTTAATTCTTTTGCAAGAATTCTAGCATTTTTTCGATGTTTTAGAATAGCTGGAAGACTAAAAAGAACGCCAACAATAGTTCCACCAAAAATACAAATGAATATTAACAAGGACTTTGTTACTTCGCCATACAACTTGAAAAAACGCAATTGCACAGGCTCTGCATTTTGAAGTGCAAAGGTGATGAGCGCAAGAGCCAAAATTGATCCAATTACCAAAATGGCGGGATAATTTCTTTTTGGTTTTTTTATTTCAGTTTCAACCATAATTCAATGATACAAAAAAAGCACCCATCTGGATGCTTTTTAGTAACTCTGTGATTCTCTTTTATTTCTCAATATTCAATGAAGAGGATTGTTGTTCTACTTTTTTAAGAAGCTCAGCTTTTCCCTTTGCCTTAACGTCCAAAGCTTTAATTCTCTCCTCATACTTGGCAAGTTGAGCCATCTTCGTGTTATATTCCTCTTCACTTATTTCACCACTTTCTTTTTTGGCCAATAAGCGTTCTTTGGCTTTTTCAATCTTTGAACTTGCAGCATCCATTCGAACAGCCATTTTGCCCGCTCTTTCCTTTAACTGACCGTATTTTTTTCCTCTGGATTTGGCCCATTCTGATGTAGCTTTTCCAAATTCTTTTCCAGAAATTTTAGACCAATCCTTTTTCCCACCTTGATTCATTTTTTCTCCTTCGCTCTTCATTTCATTCATTTTCTCCTTCATCTTTTCACCCTTTTCTTTCATATCTTCCTTCACGGAATTTCCTTTATCCATCATTTCCTGCCCTTTTTCCTTCATCTCTTCACCTTTCTCTTTCATCTGATTCCCCTTCTCTTTCATCTGATTCCCCTTCTCTTTCATTTGGTCCATATTAGGCTTTCCTCTTTGAATACCGTCAATTTCTCCTTTGTCTTCCATATTGGGTTTACCTCTTTGCACACCGTCTATCTCTCCCTTGTTTTCCATATTGGGTTTACCTCTTTGCACACCATCTATCTCTCCCGTTTCGTCTTTTTTAGGAACATCCTTTTTCAGACCAGCTTTCATTTGGTCCATCATATTATCCCTTTGCATTTTTGGCATTTCTCTAAAGTTGTCAAGCATTTTATTTACTTGATCTTCAGACATTTTCTTTTTTTCTAATAATGCCTTCATTGCACTTACTTCTTGCTCTGTGGCTTTGTCTTGTGAATATGCGTTAGTGCTTATTACTAAAATTGCCAGAAAACAGCTAAATATTATTTTTCTCATTTTCAGTAGATTTAAATGTCGCTTAAAATAGCGTCCAGTTCATTGTTAATGTTTTCTACTTCTCTATCTATTTCATCCATTTCAACTTCTATTTGATCAGTAGATTCGTTAATCTCATTTATTTTCTCCATGACTTTTTGCTGTTCCATTGTCTTTGAATCTCCTCCACTTGAACAGGCTATTGCGCAGCTAATTGCTAATAGTGTAAATAAGTATCTCATTTTTAGATTGTTAACATTTATGTTTATGGTTTAAAGATATTGGAGTTAGCTTATAGAATCGAACAAAATGTAAAGTAATTTTTAACAATTCGATAGAATAGAATGTGAAAGAGCTAATTTTCTGAAAATTGTTGATAAATCAGTGTTTACAAGGGGTGTAGACCTATAAAACTTCTTATTTTAGCACTTGTTTGAAGAAAATCGACTGAAAACTTCTCAAGCATGACATTAAGGAAAATTTCAATTTTGGTAAAGATCGATATTTCCTGAACATTAATTTTTTTAAGACGCTGATAATGAGTGGAAAAGCAGCTTACACGGAAGATAATATTAGAACCTTAGAATGGAAAGAACACATTCGAATGCGTCCTGGTATGTATATTGGAAAACTAGGAAACGGTGCATCTTTCGATGATGGAATATACATTTTGGTCAAAGAGGTTGTGGATAACTGTATTGATGAATTTGTAATGGGTAACGGAAAGAAGGTCGATATATCTATAAAAGATGGCCGGGTTTGTATTCGAGATTATGGGAGAGGGATTCCACTAGGTAAGGTTATAGACTGTGTTTCCAAGATAAATACAGGAGCAAAATACGATACTAAAGCATTCAAAAAGTCAGTTGGTTTAAATGGTGTAGGTACAAAAGCCGTCAATGCACTTTCTACTTATTTCAAGGTAGAGGCGGTTAGGGATGGAAAGAAGAAAACCGCGGAATTTGATAGAGGAAAGTTAAGGTCTGATGACAAGCCTACAAAAACGGACGAGAAGAATGGAACCTATGTTGAGTTTGTTCCAGACGAAACTATTTTCAAAAATTTCAGTTATCGTCCAGATCACATTATAAGGCTAATTCAAAACTATTGTTATCTGAATACGGGCCTTGCGCTATGGTATAATGGAACCAGATACTTTTCAAAAAACGGCCTCTTTGATTTATTGGAAGAAAAAATTGGCGGGACTGAATTGTACCCAATAATTCATTTGAAGGGCAATGATATTGAAGTTGCTTTCACTCATACCAACTCTTATGGAGAGGATTACTATTCATTCGTAAACGGAGCTCATACAACTCAAGGAGGAACACACCAAGGAGCATTTCGTGAAGCAATAGCAAGAACCATTAAAGAGTTTTTTGGTAAGAACTATGATCCAACTGATATTAGAAGCTCCATTACTGCAGCCATTAGCGTTAAAGTAATAGAACCTGTATTCGAATCACAGACAAAAACGAAACTGGGATCTCAGGAAATTGAGCCGGGTGGAAAGTCTATGCGTGCATTTATTAGCGAATTTCTAAAAGAGAAATTAGATAACTATTTGCATAAAAATAAGGATGTAGCCGAGATAATAGAGAATAAAATTAAGCAGAGCGAAAGAGAGAGAAAAGATATGGCTGGAATTAGAAAACTAGCCAGAGAAAGAGCGAAAAAAGCAAACCTGCATAATAAGAAACTCAGAGATTGTAGAAGGCATTTTAATGATGTAAAGCCGCATGAAGATAGAGATAGATCGACAATCTTTATTACTGAGGGAGACTCGGCAAGTGGATCGATTACCAAGTGTAGAAATGTAAATACGCAAGCTGTTTTTAGCTTAAAAGGGAAGCCTTTAAATAGTTATGGACTCACGAAAAAGGTGGTTTATGAAAATGAAGAATTTAACCTCATTCAAGCGGCTCTAAATATAGAAGGTGGAATAGAAGGACTTAGATATAATAAAATTATTATCGCAACTGATGCCGATGTCGATGGCATGCACATAAGATTATTGCTGATTACTTTTTTCCTGCAGTTCTTTCCCGATGTTATCAGAAACGATCACCTTTATATCTTGCAGACTCCATTATTCAGAGTTAGGAATAAAAAAGATACTATTTATTGTTATTCACCCAATGAGAAATTTGAGGCTCTAAGAAAACTAGGTAAGAACGCAGAAATCACCCGATTTAAGGGACTTGGAGAAATTTCACCAGACGAGTTTGTAAACTTCATTGGAGACGATATGCGTGTTGAACCGGTGGTTATAGGTCGCGATATGACTATTGAAGATATGCTTTCGTTTTACATGGGAAGAAATACACCCCAAAGACAAGAATTTATTATTGAGAACCTAAAAGTTGAAAAGGATATTGTTGAGGAGCTGGAAGAAACAACCGTGGAAGAAATAGAGGAGTTGGAACTTGCATAAGCTGATTGAAGAATGATTGAAGAAGAATTAGAAAATGAAAACCTAGAAGGGCAGTCCGAGGATTTGCCTGAAGATTTTGGAGCAGATAATAATGAAGAGGAGAGTGCTGAAGTTCATGATGAAAATATCATGTCTGTTAGTGGAATGTATAAAGAGTGGTTCCTCGACTATGCTTCTTATGTAATTTTAGAAAGAGCTGTACCTGGTATAGTTGATGGTCTAAAACCGGTTCAAAGAAGAATACTTCATGCAATGAAAGATTTGGATGATGGACGCTATAACAAGGTTGCCAACATCATTGGACATACCATGAAGTATCACCCCCATGGAGATGCTTCTATAGGAGATGCTTTGGTTCAGGTAGGACAAAAAGATCTTTTAATTGATTGTCAGGGAAACTGGGGAAATACATTGACGGGAGATGGAGCAGCGGCTCCTAGATATATTGAAGCGCGTCTTTCCAAGTTTGCCAACGAGGTAGTTTTCAATCCTAAAATTACAGAATGGGGACTTTCCTACGATGGGAGAAATAAAGAACCAATGGACTTACCCGTTAAATTTCCTTTGTTGCTCGCTCAGGGAGCAGAGGGAATAGCTGTTGGTCTTGCCTGTAAAATGCTTCCGCATAATTTCGTAGAACTTATAGATGCTTCCATTGCTCATTTGAGAGGGAAGGGAATGCGTATTTACCCGGATTTTCAAAATGGTGGTCAAGCAGATTTTAGCGCTTATAATGATGGTAAAAGAGGAGGGAAAGTCAAGGTAAGAGCTAGAATAAAACAAATAGATAAAAAGACTTTGTGCATTTACGAAGTGCCTTACGGAACCACTTCAAGTCTTATAGATTCTATAGTTAAGGCAAATGATAAAGGGAAAATTAAAATAAAGAAGATTGAGGATAATACTGCTGCGCTAGCAGAAATTATACTTCATATACCATCTGGAATTTCACCGGATAAAACCATAGATGCGCTTTTCGCATTTACAGATTGCGAAGTTTCCATTTCTCCAAATGCTTGTGTTATAGAGAATGATAAACCAGTGTTTCTTGGAGTCTCTGAAATGCTAAAACGTTCCACAGATCAAACGAAAGAGTTTCTTAGAATGGAGCTTCAAATTCGTTTAGATGAATTAATGGAACAGTGGCATTTTGCGTCCCTAGAAAGAATTTTTATTGAAAATAGAATCTATAGGAAAATAGAAAATGAAGAGACTTGGGAAGGTGTTATTAAAGCAATAGATAAGGGATTAAAACCTCATACAAAAAAACTCAAAAGAGCAGTTACCGAAGAAGACATTGTTCGCCTGACTGAGATTAAAATTAAAAGAATATCAAAGTTTGATATTGACAAGGCTCAGGAAAATATAAAAAGGTTGGAAGGGCTTATTAAAGAAGTTAAGTCCAACTTAAAAAACTTAACGGACTTTGCTATTTCTTATTTCAAAGAACTTAAGAAAAAGTACGGTAAGGGAAGAGAAAGAAAAACCGAGATAAAAGTTTTTGACAGTATAGCGAAAACAAAGGTAGTTGTTGCAAACAAGAAACTTTATCTAAATAGAAAAGAAGGTTTTGTGGGTTGGAGTATTAAGAAAGATGAATACATCAGTGAATGTTCTGACATTGACGATATCATAGTTTTTAGGAATGATGGAAAGATGTTGGTTACCAAAATTGATTCAAAAAAATTCGTTGGTAAGGATATCTTGCACGCGGCTGTATGGAAAAAAGGAGACCAAAGAACGATTTATCATATGGTTTATCAAGATGGTACGGCTGGCCCATCATATGTTAAAAGGTTTAACGTAAGTGCTATTACAAGAGATAAAGAATACGACATGACCAAAGGATCAAAAGGGTCAAGAGTTTTGTTTTTCTCTGCAAATCCAAATGGAGAATCTGAAATAGTTAATGTTAAGCTTCGCCCAAGACCTAAACTGAAAGTGTTAAGATTCGATTTTGACTTTTCTGAGTTGAGTATAAAAGGAAGAAGTGCAAAAGGGAACATCTTAACGAAGAATCTAGTGAGTAAAATTGAATCTAAAGAAAGAGGAAGCTCGACTTTGGCGGCAAGAAAGGTATGGTTCGATGATATTGTAAATAGACTCAATGTTGATGGTAGAGGTAAGTATTTGGGTAGTTTCAAAGGTGGAGATAAAGTGCTCGTAGTATCAGGAAAAGGACATTATAAATTGGTTGATCCGGATTTAGCTCTTCGTTTTGATGATGATATGAAAATCATTCAAAAATGGAATTCAAAAAGGCCAATCTCCGTTATCTATTATGATGGATATAAAAATCAGCTGAATATAAAGAGGTTCGTTCCTGAAATGTCAAGCAAAGAGGTTCTTTTTATAACCGATCATGAGAAGTCCTATCTCGAACTTGCAACTTCAGTTGAGAAGCCAGAGATTAAGATAGAATTTGATAAAAGAAGTAATGATAGAGATGATGAACAACACTTTATGAATGAAATCATTTCTGTAAAGGGAGTTTCTGCAATAGGAAATAGATTGTCTCAATATAAAATCAAGAATATTAGTCTTTTAACTGAAGAGCTTATATTGAGCGCTGAGGATGATTTAGAGTCAAATGACAGTTCGAAAGAAGCTTCTTCTACGGAAGAATCCAATTCAAGTCCAGTGATTCCATCTACTGGAAAGAAATGGTCGAAGGTTTCTGCGAAAGATGGCATTAAAATCAATCAGAAAACGGATAAACCAGTGACTGTGGATTTGGATGTTAATGGTAAGGATAAACCACAAGGCGAACTTTTTTAGGAAAGGTATAAAGTATCTTTTTTTATTCTTATCAAGTATTTAATATACTTATCTTGCACCCAAGGAAAATTATTATGAAACACTTACTGGTATTGGCTATTAGCATGGCTCTATCTTGTGCAAATTTAAGTGCACAATTAAATATGCAATTTGAAGGTAACTTGAGTTACCAAAACCTTCACAATAGTTCTATCTCGGATATTTGGGGATATACAGATGAATTTGGAAATGAGTATGCCATTGTTGGAGTAAATACTGGTGGAGTTTCTATTGTGGATGTTACGGATCCTCAGAATTTAAATGAAGTATTCTTTTCTCCTGGACCTAATACTACATGGAGGGACATGAAAACTTGGGGAGATTACGCTTACATAACAAATGAAAATACTGGAGGCCTTAAGATTATTGATATGAGCGGCTTGCCGGATAACACCAATCTGCCTGTTACTAATTACGATATTGGTGGTTGGAGCTCTGCGCATAATCTATTCATAGACGAATTTGGATTTTGTTACATAGCTGGTGCGAACAGAGGAAGTGGAGGAGTTATTTTTCTTGATCTGAACAATGACCCGTTGAACCCAGTTGAGGTTGGAGAATATGATCAGTTCTATGTTCACGATGTTGTAGTCAAAGACAACCTGATGTATCTAAGCCATATAAGTAATGGTTTCTTTCAAATTCTCGATGTCTCAGATAAATCGAACCCTGTTGTTCTGGGTTCTCAGGCAACAACGAACACTTTTACGCATAATGCATGGTTTTCGGACGATCAAAACTTTCTATACACAACCGATGAGGTTCCAAATTCATTTTTAGAAGCTTATGATATCTCTGATCCATCAGATATTGTACTAATAGATAAAATTCAGTCTAGCCCGGGAGATAATGTGATTGTTCATAATACACACTATATAGATGACTATTTAGTAACCTCTTACTACCGAGATGGAGTAACTATTCACGATGTTTCTTGTCCAGGAATAATGGTTGAGGTGGGTAATTTTGATACATCTCCAAACTTCAATGGAAATGGTTTTAATGGATGTTGGGGAGTTTATCCTTGGCTTCCTTCAGGTAATATTATTGCTGCAGATATTGAAGAGGGCTTATATGTACTTAAACCCACTTATCAGAGAGGTTGTTTTGTAGAAGGAATAGTAACAGATGCATCTACAAATGCTCCAATTTTTGATGCTTCAGCGGAAATAATTGGCGAAGATGAGACAGATAGTTCAGATTTAGATGGTTATTATGGAATGGGAATTCCGATAAGCGGAACTTACACTATTCAAGTAAGTAAACCCGGTTATGCTCCTGCAATCATTAATAATGTAGATTTAATGAATGGTGTTAAGCTTAACTTGGATGTGAGCTTAGAACCACTAACGGCCTTTTCTTTTAGTGGAATAACTAACAACGCAAATACTAATCAAGGTTTGGAAGGAAATCAGGTACTTATGGTAAGTGATGATTTTACATTTGAAGGAATTAGTGATGGAAATGGAAACTTCTCTTTCCCTAGCGTTTTTCCAGGAACTTATAGCTTTTATGCTGGGCAATGGGGTTATATAACCGCATGTATGGAGGATGTTGAAATAAATGAGAATAATAATACCATAGTTTTAGAATTGGAACCTGGAATCTATGATGATTTTACTTTTGATTTTAACTGGACTTCTTCTGCAACATCTCCAACAGGACAATGGGAGATTGGAGAACCATTTGGAACAACAGGTTTTGGTAATAATCAGGTAAATCCGGAATTTGATGTTGATGGGGATTGTTTTGATCAATGTTATGTGACTGGAAACAGCACTGCAGGTCAGGCTGGAGCTGATGATGTAGATGATGGAAACGTTGTTTTGAATTCTCCTGTTTTTGACGGTACTGCATTTACGAACCCGCAAATGAGCTTTTGGAGATGGTTTGCTAACTATGATAATACGGTTGCAGATGATCAACTTATTTTATCTATTGATAATGGAAGCACAGAAGAAATTTTAGCTACATATGATGCAAACAGTGATAATAGTGAATGGGTTTTAGAAGAGTTTTCTTTATCCGATTTCATTGAAATCACCAGTACTATGCAATTAAGAGTGGAAACTTCTGATAATGTTGACAATGGAAGCCTTGTGGAGGCGGGAATTGATTTGTTTTCAGTAGTGGAAGGCACTGTTGGTATTGATGATATAGATAATATTCAGGTAGAAATTTATCCAAATCCAAGTAATGGAGAAGTGTGGATATCTATTCCAGATAATGAGAATCTAGCTATTCAAATTTTTGATAATCAAGGTAAGATAGTTAAACACTTTACTATGCAAAGAAGTGAATCAGTGAACTTGAACCTTGCCAGTGGAATGTACCAAATTCAATTTATTAATGAATCTGGAGTACAGGCATCAGAAAAGATAATTATTGAGTAGTTCTCTATTGGCAATATTTGACAATAGATTCCTCAATTCTTTTTTTGTTGTCTTCTGAAAAGTCGAATTTTTCAGCCTTTTGGAATTCTTTACATCCTTTTTTGGTGTCTCCTTTTCTAATGGAAATAAGACCCTTTACCCAATAAGCATAGGAGTTTTTTGGATCATTTGCCAAAGAATGCTTTATGTCTTTGAGTGCGGCATCATCATAACCTTGCTTATAATATGCGTATGCTCTGTTGCTCAGTGCATATGGCTGACCATCATCATAATCCAAAACAGTATTAAAGAACTCCATAGATTCCTGGAACATTCCAATTTGAGTCATGGCATATCCCACGTTTATTAGAGATTCCGTGTCTCCTGGATTATTCATTGCTATCTTTTTAAGATAATGGATACATTCCTTATCTCTATCCATATTGTGGAGCGTAAAAGCTAGATTTCTTAAAACTCTGTAGTTTGCACTATCCGTTTTAACTAGTTCCATATAATCCGCATAAGCATCTGGATACATCTCTTGGAGCATAAAAGCATCTGCACGAATCATAAGGTTCTTCTTGTTTAATTTGTTTTCCCAATCAAAACTAATGGAACGGTTAATGCAAAAAATAGCAGAATCAGGAAATTCTTTGTATAAGTAATACTCGCCCATAGCCTGCCATCCCTTTACATTCTGAAGATCCAATGTAACAACCTTTTGCAAATCATTTTTGGCTTCCTCAGCCTGTTGCAATTTCAAATGAAGAAGACCTCTGTCTAGATAATACTGTGCATTAGAAGGTTCCAGCTTTATAGCTTCAGTATATAACTTCATTGCTTTTTTGAAGCGATAATCCCTTTCATATGCCTTAGCTTGATCATGTTTAAGTTCTCCATCTTGACCGCTAACAGAAAAATTGAATACAGTTAAAAAGTATATGGCAAGTAATTTCATAGAAGTTAGGATTAAATTTCCTTATAATTTTTGAATATTTCTACGAAAAAAAGACCAAATTGGTTCGGAAATAATCGAATCGTCCAATGGTTCGATAATTTAAACGAATTAATGAATATAATAGTCGAACGTATTGATTTATAGAAATAAGCAACTTTTACGAGCAGATAGAAAACCAATTTTATATGATATATATCTATCAAATAGGCCAGAAATAAGCCCTTTGGTGGTTTTCGTACATGGTTTTAAAGGATATAAAGATTGGGGGAATTGGAATGATTTTGCTCATTATTTTCAAGAAAATGGTATTCATTTTTTGAAGTTCAATTTTTCTCACAATGGGGGAACCCTTCATAATCCAATAGATTTTCCAGATTTAGAGGCTTTCTCTAATAATACGTATTCGAAGGAATTGGATGATCTTGGGGATATACTGGATTTTGCAGAAATTTATTTTAGGGAAGAGCTGAAAATGACCTATTCTGAATTGGTGCTTATTGGCCACAGTAGAGGAGGAGCAATCACTGTATTAAAAGCCGTAGAAGATAAAAGAGTTGGAAAGTTAGTTTGCTTAGCTGCTGTTTCAGATTTTCAAGAAAGATTCAATGCGTATGATTTAGAAACATGGAAAGGGGATGGGGTGATATTCATTAAAAATTCAAGAACGAATCAAGAAATGCCCATTAAGTATTCATTCTATGAAGATTTTCTTCAGAACCAGACCAGACTTGATATTTGCAATTCTGCAAGAAGCCTAGATATTCCCAGTTTAATAATTCATGCTAGAAACGACAGTGTTGTAGGAGAGAGCGATGCATTAAATTTAAATGATTGGATAAAGGATTCAGAACTCTTTCTTGTTCAGGATGGAGGACATACTTTTGGAATGAAACAGCCTAAGAACGAAATGCCCATTCAAATGAAAGAATTATCAAATAAAATTAAGGACTTTATTATATAGCCATTCTGGCATTAGGTTTTGAACTCAAAGAAGCAAATTGTTGTTTTTTGAATTTTAAATAACCAGCCATTGCTATCATAGCTCCATTGTCTGTGCAGTATTGAAATTGCGGAATATAGGTCTTGAAGCCATGTTTAGTCCCCATTTCTTCGAAAGCCGATCGAAGTCTAGAGTTTGCAGAAACACCACCTGCAATACCAAGATGCTTTATGTTATATTTAATAGCAGCTTTTTTCATTTTTTGAAGTAATACCAAAACAATATTTTCTTGTAAAGATGCACATAGATCAGCCAAGTTTTTCTTGACAAAATCTTCATCTTTTTTTAATTCATCCTGGAGAAAATAGAGAAATGCAGTTTTCAATCCACTAAAGCTATAGTTGAATCCTTGCATTGAAGATTTAGGAAATTCAAATTTCTTCGGATTTCCATTTTTAGCATGCTTATCTATTAATGGTCCAGCAGGATAACCTAAACCAAGCAGTTTTCCGCATTTATCAAATGCCTCTCCGGCAGCATCGTCCTTGGTTTCTCCAATAACTTTCATGCTGTAATCATCATTAACCAAAACCAATTGCGTGTGTCCACCGGAAACGGTTAAGTTCAAGAACGGGAAATCTATATGTTCATATTTGGTATCTATAAAATGCGCTAAAATATGTGCTTCCATATGGTTAATAGCTATGAGCGGAATGTTTAGGGAAGAAGCTAAACCCTTTGCAAAAGAGGAGCCAACGAGCAATGAACCAAGTAATCCAGGGCCATTAGTGTATGCAATTGCTGATAAATCTTTCTTTGAAATACCACTGTCTTTTATAGCCTTTTCCACCACCGGAATTATATTCTTTTGGTGCGCTCTTGAAGCTAATTCGGGCACAACACCACCATATTCAAGATGAATACTCTGGTTAGCAGTAAAGTTGGTAAGGATTTTGCCATTAGTTAAAACAGAGGCGGAAGTATCATCACAGGAAGATTCTATTCCCAATATGTTTATAGACTTTTCTATGGCTGAATATTAATTTGAAAATTTATCCGGCTCAAATTAAAGAATAATTTTAAGCAAATTAGCGCTATTAAAAGGATCAAGAAAATACTGCTTAGAGTAATCATTATTTTACTATTACTCATTCCTATTGCTTATATCGCTTTTCAAAGTCCTTGGGTTCAAACAAAAGTAATAAGGTCAATAACAGATTCAATTTCTGAGGAACTGGGAATAGATATCCATATAGGCGCTGTGGATATTGAATTTTTTGACAATCTAGTTCTTGAAGATGTCTTTGCAACTGATCAAAACGGAGATACACTTTTCAATATTTATTCCTTGAAAGGAGACATTAAGAAGTTTGACACAAAAGCCAAGATTATTGAATTAAACGCTCTGGAATTAAATGATCCTTATTTCTATTTATCCAAGGGAGAAGATGCAAAGACCAATATTCAGTTCCTAATTGAATACTTTAAAAAGGAGAATGAAAGTCAGGATGATTGGTATATAAGCTCCAGCGAAGTTCAAATTAACAATGGACACTTCATCTATGTTGACAAGTCAGGAACTCCTAAAAGGTCAGATGTTGTAGACTTTAAAAACTTGGACATAAGCAACCTTAATGCAAGGGCAGAAAATTTTGAGTTAAAGGGAGAAGAGGCTAGTTTCCTAATAGAAAATTTGGCCCTTAATGAAAAGTCTGGCTTTCAGATAGACGAGCTTGCCTTGTCGGGTCGTTTAAGTAATGGCACTTTCACATTTAATAATATATCCTTAAAGACTCCAAATTCTGAATTGAATTCTGATTATGCCTTATCATTTAATTCAAAGACCGATTTCAGTGATTTTGAAAATAAAATTCATCAAAATGTTGTTTTTAGAAATGCCTTAGTTCATTTAAGTGATCTCAATTTTTTTACTCCTTTTCTGGACTATTTTGAAGAATCTATTTTCCTAAGTGGAAGTTTAAATGGTTCCATAAATGACCTTTCATTTGAGAATTTAAGTATTGAAACAGGATCTTATACCAGTATTCAAGCAACAGGGTATTTAAAAAACATCTTGGACTCTAAAACTACATTTATAGATACGGATATTAAAAAACTTAAAACCCATTACACAGATATCCAGCGTTCTCTGGCAACACCCTTAAAACAACAAGGAAAGGATTTTGATATACCAGATAACTTGCGAACACTAGGAAGGATAAGTGCTAATGGGAATTATAAAGGGACTCTTTCAGAATTCTTGGCAAATGGTTTTGTAAATACTGAGGTTGGTGCGGTAGAAGGTAATATGTTGTTTAAACAGGAAAAAGATGGTGTTGTCTATAATGGGAATATTAAGACCAATGAACTTGACCTGGGGAGAATTCTAGAGATTAAGGATATGAGTTCGGTAAATATGTCAGGGGAAATTAGCGGAAGAGGATTAAGTATAAAGAACCTAAAGAGCGATATAAAAGTGGATGTTATTTCCCTGGGTTATAAAGGACATCTTTATGAAAATGCCAAGATCAATGGTAAGTTAGCCCAAAACAAATTTGAGGGAGATTTTGCAATTGCCGAAAAGGAAATCGATTTAAATTTTTCAGGGAATTTAGATTTTACAACCAAAAAGCCTGTTTTAAATTTCGATGCTAGTGTTAAGCATTTGAATTTTGCTGCACTTAATCTTTTGAATGATAGTACTGCAGGGATTATTTCAGGAAATGTAAATGCAAACCTAGTTGGATTAGATCTGGATGAGACAATTGGAACATTAAGTTTTGACAGTTTATCTTATAAAAATGATAGTAGAAGTTTCGAATTTGGCAAAGGTGAGTTAGCTTTTGGTGAAATAGATTCATTAAGATCTATAAGTGTTAATTCAGAACTTTTGGATGCTAGCGTTATGGGAACTTTTGAATTAAAGAAAATTGACAAAATAGCATTCAGCATTTTGACTCATCATTTACCATCTGTTTACTCTCAAAGAGATACCACTGCCAACAAAACAACCTTTGTGAACTTTGACTTTAACTTTAAGAATTCTCGCCCTATAACGGATTTGTTTATTCCGCAATTGACGCTGAGCAATGACTTTTTAGTTCAGGGAGAGTTTAACAATGTTCAAAATAAGTTTGATTTTGTGATTGAAGGAGATACTATTCAAATTGGTAAAACGCAGATGATTAATGTGTTTACTGAGGGAGTGCAAAATTATTACCAAGGTTATTTTACTGGTGAATTCGAGAAAATAAAACTGTCTGAAAAGTTTGAGATGGATAATGTTTGGTTGACTAATTCGGCATTTCAAGACACCCTTGAATCTGATATGACTTGGACTAATAAAAAGTATAATAGCAATGGTTCTTTTTCTTTACTAAGTCATATTCAAAGTTGGGAAAAACAAGTCATTAAAGTTTTGCCATCTGAAATTGTAATAGCCAACGATTATTGGCATATAGAAAATGAAACAAACGTTTATCGTGATGGCAAAGAGATAATAGTAGATGAACTTCGTTTAACTGATAAGGAACAAGAAATACTATTAGATGGGAACTTATCCTTAAATCCAGATGAGGAATTTAACGCTATAGTTAGCGGGTTTGATATCAAAAGATTAAATCCTTTTTTACCTGAATATTTATTTGATCTGGATGGAACCATTAATACAGAATTGGTTATTAGAGATGTTTATAATGACCTTGTGGCAGAGGTAAATGGAGAAATAAAAAAGCTTTCCCTTTCAGGAGAGGAGATAGGAGATTTAAATATCAGTTCTTCTTGGGACAGGTTCCAAAAATTGTTAGCTCTTGACGGGGATTTGATTTCAAATGATCAAAAACAAATAAATATAAAAGGAAACTATAGCCCATTAAATGAGAACAACTTGGATTTAATATTAGATCTTAATCATTTTGATTTAAGTCATCTAAATACTATACCCTCTAAGAAGGTTTCTGAGATTTCAGGAAATGCCAATGGTAAGATTACCGTAAGGGGGACTTTTCTAGAACCATTATTAGATGGTGAACTAGAGTTAGAGCAGGCTGGGTTAAAAATTAATTATTTAAACACTAAGTTTAGAGTAGGTGATAAAGAGAGAGCTGATTCTAATAGGAGTTTGAGCAACAAATTAAAGGTTAGAAATGATGCTTTTCTATTCGATTTAATGCCTATCAAAGATGAACAAGGAAACTTTGGAGATGTAACTGCATCCATTAATCATGAAAATTTCAAAGACTGGAACTTTGATGCTTATGCAAATTTTGAGGATCCAGAACAGAGGCCATTTCTTTTATTAAACACCAGTAAGGAACAGAATCCATTATATTATGGAACTGCCTATGCTAAGGGTTATCTTTCAATAGATGGCTATGATAATAAAATTAATATGGAGCTGAATGCTAGGTCTGATTCTGGTACGGTATTAAATATTCCTTTGGGAGAATCAGGCACAAGTTCTATTCAAAATTTTGTCACTTTCGTGGATTTCGATTCTTTAAATGTTCAGCAGGAAAAGGAAATAGATTTTTCTGGAATTAATCTGGATATGAATATCGAAATTACGGAAGATGCTCTGGTAAATTTAATTTTTGATGAAAAGATAGGCGATGTCATGAAGGGTAGAGGAGCAGGGAATCTAAACATGAATATTTCTCCGGGTTCCGATTTTTCAATGGTAGGACGTTATGAAGTCGTTAAAGGAGATTATCTCTTTACTTTAAGAAACAGTATTAACAAGAAATTTGAAGTAAAACCAGGAGGAAGCATTACTTGGTATGGAGATCCTTATAATGCTGAATTAGACTTGCAAGCAATTTACAAGACACGTTCTTCTATTTATGATTTGGTATTGGAGAATCCAGAAAATTGGAGGAAGAGAATTCCTGTGGAGTGTTCCATGAATTTATCGCAATCTCTATTAAATCCGGAGATAGATTTTGATATAACTTTTCCAAGTTTAAATGCTGGAATAAGAACGGCCGTTGAAGACAGAATAAATACCGATGCTGAAAAGAACAAGCAAGTATTTGGATTGTTGGTTTTGAATAAATTCTTTCCGCCTCAAGATGGCTTATATACTGGTGGAAGTGGAGGCTTGAATGGTCTTGGAGTTGGGGCTGGGGCAGAGACCAATACATTTGAATTATTATCCAATCAATTGAGTAATTGGTTGACTCAAATATTCAGTGACATCGACTTTCTAAATGGTTTAGACATTGGTTTAAATTATAGACCTGGTGATGAGATATCCCAGGAAGAACTGGCAGTTGCTTTGTCTACACAACTGTTAGAAGATAGAATTACATTGTATGGAAATTTTGGAGTCTATAATGAAGCGGGAGTAAGCCAAAAAACAACAAATGTAATTGGTGATTTTGTTTTGGAATATATCCTTGATAAGAACGCGCGTAATTTCAAATTGAAAGTATTCAATGAGACCAATGATTTTGACTTTTCGGATACCAATCAATCTCCTACTACTCAGGGTATTGGTTTACTCTATGAACAAGAGTATGATACCTTTAAAGAGTTTATGAAAGCGGTATTAAAAAGGTTAAGGCCAGATAATAACGAGGAGAACGAACCCTAGTCCAGATTTAACTTATGGCCTAGTTTTTCCTTTTTCGTTTTCAAATAAGCTGAGTTATGTTTGTTAGCTTTTATTTCTATCGGAACAATATCAACGATTTCAAGATTATAGGAGATAAGCCCAGTTCTTTTCTTTGGGTTGTTTGTAAGAAGCCTCATTTTACTGACCTTTAAGTCTCTCAAAATTTGAGCTCCAATTCCATAATCTCTTTGGTCCGATTTAAATCCTAATTCAATATTGGCATCAACCGTATCCATGCCTTTTTCCTGAAGTTGGTATGCTTTTAGTTTGTTGAGTAAGCCAATACCTCTGCCTTCTTGGTTCATATAGACGATAACACCTTTGCCTTCTTTTTCAATGGTTTCCATAGCCTTGTGAAGTTGAGCTCCACAATCACATCTGCAAGATCCAAAAATATCTCCTGTTACACAGGAAGAATGCACCCTAACTAGGACTTCTTCGCCTTCATCCCACTCACCTTTGATGAGAGCAAGGTGGTTTTGATTATTAGTCAATTGCTTATACGCTTGTAGTTTGAAATGACCGAAGTCAGTTGGTAAGTCAACATCTACAACCCGTTCAATGAGCGTTTCATTTTTAATTCTATACGCTATAAGGTCCTCAATAGAAATGATCTTCATGTCCCATTTTTCCTTCAACTTCATAAGGTCGGGAACTCTAGCCATAGAACCATCTTCATTCATTATTTCAACAATCACCCCTGCAGGTTGTAGTCCTGCCATTCTAGCCAAATCTATCGCAGCTTCAGTATGTCCTGCTCTTCTCAGAACACCACCACTTTTAGCTTTCAACGGGAAAATGTGCCCTGGCTTACCGAAATCACTAGGCTTAGCTTCAGGATCAACTAACTTCAATACCGTCTTTGCTCTGTCACTTGCAGAAATTCCAGTACTTGTTCCATCACCAATTAGGTCAATGGAAACGGTAAACGGAGTGTCATAAGTAGCATTGTTTTCTGTGACCATTAAATCCAAGCCCAGCTCCTCGCATCTGCTTTCTATTAATGGAGCACATATAAGCCCTCTTCCGCTGGTCGCCATAAAATTTATAAGCTCAGGAGTCACTTTTTCTGCAGCAGCAACAAAATCTCCTTCATTCTCTCTATCCTCATCATCGACAACAATAATGACCTTTCCATTTTTGATGTCTTCGATAGCTTCCTCTATTGTATTGAACTTATTCTCCATTTAAATGCTCTTATTTTCTCTCATTAACGAATTCAATTCCTTAACCGTTTGAACCCAATTAAAATGAGACCTCACAAAGTTAAATCCATTATTTGCAATTTCATCGCGTTTTTCGGTATTATCTAGTAACAAAAGGCAGTATTTAGCGATTTGTTCGGCATTTTCTCCAATTAGAATATCTTTTTCATGTTTCGCACCTAAAGAAGAGTTGGCAAGAGGTGAACTTATGCAGGGTATTTTCATAGCCATAGCTTCCAAAAGTTTATTCTGCAGACCCGTTCCAATCTGCATTGGTGCAAGAAAAATATGAGCAGCAGCATATGCATCTCTAATATCATCCATCCATCCACTAACAGTTACATTTTTACCGGCCAGTGACAAAACCTCTTTACTGGGAGAAGCTCCGGCAATAAGCACGCTTACGTCAGGCTTAGAGTTTTTAATTTTAGGTAGAACGTCCCTTACAATGAATTGCGCACAATCGATATTGGGCGGATAAGCCATGTTTCCGATAAATACCAGATCAAAAGCTTTTTTCTTTTCTATTGGAAGGAAGTAATCAAAATCAACACCATTTGGAATAACCTGTATATTCTGTTTTTTTGGATGATAGATGAGTTCCCTATCCGCTTTAGAAATTATCGTGTGCCGATCAAAATAATCGAAAATCAAATTTTCATATTTCAACAACCTTTTAAACTCCCATTGAAATAGCCACCTTTTAATAGATTTAGTGCCTGCCAGCCTGCGTTGAATTCCCTTAGAGAGCGCATCCATGTAATCTAAGGTCTTTGGAATAGGATACTCCTTTTTTACATACTCTGCTGTTCTTATGAGTTGAGCATAGATTTGATCAGGATTGAACTCCTCTATTATTCTTGAGATCTTTTTATGAATGTTCCTTTCATAGAAATAGATAACCTGAAAAGGCTGATCCCCAAATATTCCAAAAAACAATCTGAGCAAACGTTTCCATTTACTTAGTTTAAATATGCTTAGATGAGCACATATTTTACTGAGTTCATTTCTTTGCTCTTTGCTAATATCTTTCACTGATAAGCAACATAAATGGATTTCATGTTCTTTTGAAAGTTCCTTTATCTGATGATATGCTCTAAGCTTATCACCTTTCTCTAATGGAAATGGAACTCTGGAAAGTATGACGAAAATTTTCATTGCTTTTTCAAGTCCAGATAAAAACGTTCTAAGTTTCTAATAATACTTTTTCTATCGTACTTTTCTTGAATTAACCTCTGTGCATTTTTCTTAAGATTCTCTTTGAAATTCTCATCGTTTTGCAATTTTCTTATCGCCTTTAAATACTCCTCCTTAGTATTTGCAATCATAATATGTTCCTCATGAACTGCATCAATACCTTCTAAACCTATGGAACTAGTTATAATGGGTTTCCCAAGAGCAAGCCCTTCTATGATTTTTACTCTCATTCCACCAGCAGACCTTAGAGGAACTATCATTATGTCTTTTGAGTTTATAAAATCCAAAGAGCTAGGAACCTCGCCCACTATAGTCGCATTTTTGAAACTCACATTAGTGTGCAGATGTTCAGATTTTTTACCTGCCAAATAGAAACTGAGGTTGGGATCTTCTCTTTTTAAATCGGGAAGAACATGCTCACAAAACCATTTCATTGCATCAACATTTGGATCCCAATCCATAGAACCCAAATGGAACAGAGAATTGTTTTCTAGAGTAGAATTTTGAGCCTTTAGTTTTTCAATATTAACCCCAAAAGGAATGGTTACAATAGGATTTTTTATCCCATTATCAATTATTTCTAATTTATCACTTTCAGTAATAGATGCAATACCATCAACCTGACTCATGTAGTGCAGTTCATACTTTTTAAGCTCCTTGGACAAATAACCTTTGTATTTACTTTTTAAGTAATTTTTTTCATTTTTTGCTCTTCGCTCCCAGAGTTTATATTCAATATTATGAGCTCTTAGAACAATTTTCGAATCAGAGTATTTTCGAATAGTCTCAATATAAGGGCACATAAAAAGACTTTCCAACTGTATAATATCGTATTCTTCCTTTTTTAAAACTTTAGTAAGCTCAATATCAAAATCTGGTGTGAAAAAGCGACTTAAATTATATGAATCTCTGGTAATGAGACTGGAATAGGCCTCCACCCAATTTACTTCTGTATTTACAAAAACATCAATGAATTTAGTAGCTTCAAGATATTCTGCTGAGAGTTTGTCCTCCTGAAAGGGGTGTTTTGAAGTATAGAGAGAAATGATGTTTACTTCATGACCAATTTCCTGAAGCCCCCTTGTAATAGCATGCATGGCCATGCAACCGCCATCTGTCGCAGGTAAAGGAGGTTTATTGCATAACTGTAGAACTCTCACTATACTTTTCTTTCTTCATAAACAGCTTTTTAATAGGGCCTAAATAAGATTCTGCGTCAAAAATTGCAGAATCCAAAGCTGCTTTTCGGGTCAAAAATACACCAATTGGTAACAATATTGCAGATGCAAGCAATAAACCTATTTCAGGAGTGAGATCATAAGACTTTGCCATCTTTCTGCCTATCATGTTTAAAACATGATAAACCAGATAGAAAATGATAGATATTATCATAGGAAAGCCCAGACCACCCTTCTTAATTATTGCGCCCAATGGTGCGCCTATGAAGAAGAAAATAATACAAGCCAGCGAAAAAGCGATTTTTTCAAAGAATACAATCTGAGCATTATTCCTTGACTTAAAGAGATACCTCAATTCTCCCTGTTTGTTTTTGATATGAGCCCTCATATTCTCTACGCTGCTTTTCGCAAGGGCCAGAGTTCTGGATTTGTCGGATAATTCGAAAGATTGAAAATCGTGATTAGAAGAAGAAATTCCAGCAAAAGCAATATCTAAAGAATCTTTATTTAATGTATAGCTCTTGGTTAAAATCTTTGCTAAGTCATTTTTTTTGGATTGCATTAAATGAGAGAGGGAATCACTACATTCTTTGAGCTCTTTCATATTCAATCTGGACATCATATTATTAAAGCGATCTTCATCTGTTTCATGAAAATCAAAACTAGATAGGTCCAAGGTCAATACACTTTTCTCAAAGGTGCTTTTTAGCAAAGGATGATTTCGGCCTTTCCTATTATTTGAGTCTTGTTCGTCATAGCTAACGCCATCATATAATTCCAGAAACATTTGGCTTCCACCTTGGCTTTTAACTGTTTTTCCGCTTTTGGCTCTAATTACAGTCTTATTTCCTTTTGCCGGTTTTCTGTGGTCATAGATCAGCACATCCGTTAATTCACCCGTATTTTCATTTTTGTTTTTTACCCGAATACTGAATCCATCTAAGTCCGTATAAAATACCCCTTCCTTTAGCTCTAACATTGGTTTTTTCTGTACAATATCCCATAATATTTGCTTGAACTTTATAGCTGCTGTAGGTGAGATGACATTGGTAAAGAAAAGAGAACCCAGTGCTAAACCGATAACAAGAATAATAAGAGGTCTCATTATTTTTATCAAGGATAACCCGGAAGATTTTAATGCAGCCAATTCATAGTTTTCCGCCAATGCACCCATAGTCATTGTGCTAGAAATCAATATGGCTAAAGGCAAAGCAATAGGAACGGTTTCTGCGGATTGAAGAATGATTAACTCAGCAATGTAATACCATTCAATTCCCTTACCCATTATATCGTCAATGTACTTCCATACAAAAAGCATGACGAAAAAAATGACTACCAAAACAAATGATAACATGAAAGGCCCGACAAAAGACCTAAAAATGAGTTTAGAAAGCTTATTCAAATAATAGTGCTTTACTATTCAAAACGGTGAAAAAAAAGAATTGTTATCCTCCGATAACGTGTTTGAGCTCAAGTGATTGACTTTCCCAAAGTGATCTTCCTTCTTCCTCTTCTTCTTCACTATCACAATGATCTGTAATAATCAGGGCAACCTCATTTGTCATGGGGTCTACTTTTATTCTTAACTCGAAGTAAGCATCCGTATCTTCATCATCTAACCACTGAAATTTCACAAATTCAGGAGATTTCTTTGAAATCAATTTAGCCTGTTCTTCACTACCTTCCCACATAAATGTGTAAACATCATTTTTAATGTTTACATCATCGGCAAACCATTCAGACAAACCACTCGGAGTGCTAAGCATGTTATACAAAACTTTAGCGGAGGTTTTCATTATAGTCTCTACCTCGTATTTAATTTTCTCAGACATCAAAATATAATCCTATAAGCGACCAATATAAACAAAAAAAGGAATTTTAAAACTTTATTGGAAGAAAATGAACATTGGGTCTTTAATAATTTAAAGCTGGCTTTTTTAAAGATGTTTAAAAGAGTGCTTTAAATAACTATATTTGCGCCCGCATTTTTTGAAAATGTTATGGCGGGATAGCTCAGTTGGTTAGAGCGCAGGATTCATAACCCTGAGGTCCCGAGTTCAAATCTCGGTCCCGCTACACTGAAGAGCCTGAGAAAAATTCTCAGGCTCTTTTTAGTTCATAAGATAATTAGTCAAGAAAGATTACGAACCATATTTAATCCCAATCAATAATATTTCCCAAATTTGGGAAGCAAATGAAAGTATGTTCAGTATGTTTATTAGACTTTATATCTTCAAGTTGCTCAAAGACACCACCAATACGCTCAGTCGATTAAGAAAAACTAGCAATGAATCAAAAAGGAATAGTTGCGGAAGAAGCGGTTCATCACATGGCTTCTAAAACATATTTGAAATATTGGTGTTTTCCAAATCCGTTAGATGAACTTGGAAATAAAAAAGAATTTTGCGATTTGCTAATTCTCTTTGACAACAAGGCTTTCTTAATTGAAGTAAAAAACTATGAGTTCAAAGGTAATTATGACAGATATTTTCGTAACACATTAGAAAAAGCAATTAAACAGTTACAGGGTGCAGAAAGAAAACTCTTTCATTCCAATCGAAAAATATCCTTTGAACACCCTTTAAAAGGAGTTTTTGATTTTAACCCTAAGAATTATTCTTCAGTTCATAGAATAATTATTAATCTCAGTAACATTCCATTATTTTATCCTGCGGGAACACTAAATAAAAACAACTCCTTTATTCATATACTAAATTGGAATGCCTTTTTAAATCTAATCGGAGAACTAGATACCATTCCAGATTTGGATTTATACCTTAAAGAAAGAGAGGTCACTTTTAGTAAGAAACAATTAGTTTTTTTGAGGGGAGAAGAATCTGATTGGACTCCTGAAACAACAAAGGAATTTCACAAATATTCATCCACAATTGACCCTACTTCATTGCCATTTATTATGGCTTCTGGAAATGAATCTGATCTAATTGCTGACTACTTCTTTAACGCTAAGAAGTTCAATGAACATTTTTATTCTACAGAATACAATGGGATGGATATTGAATTGGATGGGGAATGGAATCGATATTTAAACACGAAACAAGTCCAAGATAAAAAGAAAGATGATAAGGACAGCTACTTTATAGACGAATTTATTGAAAGAGAAGTATTACATTTTGATGACGACAAACGAATTGAAATGGCAACAGATATTCTAAAACTAAACAGGCTTCAAAGAAGAATTGCAGGCAACAATTTTAAGGAGTTTGTTAAAAAGCATAAAGGCATGGGAGACTATCACATGGCAAGGAGATTTGGCAGATTTGATGACTTTGGGTTAAGTTATTTCATGCATGGAAACGGGATTGACCTGGATGGTGCTATGAAAATGATGAGTATAGCAGTAGAAGGATTTAGCTATTACGACAACTATAAATGTAAAAAACTTCTTATGATAGGCATAGACGAAAGTTTAACACAAACTAAATTTGTTTACCTAAATAAAGCAGAACCCATAAAAGGAAAAAGGCTTGAAGACTTGTTGTTCAATTTGAAAACTCTTAGTTGGTTTACAAATATGAAAGAAACTCAAAAACAGTGGAAGGAATTTCCAGAATAAAACCAGTTTTTTATTAGATTAAATTATAAAGGAACCATCTAAATAATAGGTTCCATCCTAAGCCCTCCTAACTGAATACAGACTATAACAAATCTCTATAGAATCAATATGTTCTTGAGTTAAAAAGTTCGATAATCGTGTCGATTCTGCTACCAAAAGAAAAGCCACGTTAATCGAGGCTTTTGTGTTTTAATATCGGGTTACGGGCGAAGATAGTGCTGAGACAAAAAATACTATGAAGAAAGTTTTCAATTTGATGAAAGATGAAATCGACAAACACTAGGATAAAGAAAGGGGTAGATAATTTCGTTAGTCTTCAAGTATGAGATGATAAAGAATAGTTTCGAATTGGCTTGAAATTTATTGACAAATTTAAATTTCAATATTTGACGAATTCCTGAACCCCAAAACTATCATCCGTTTCCAATCTCAAGAAATAGATTCCATTTGCAATAGATGAGATATTGAAAACATACATTGAAGAATTCAATTGCGCATTTTCCATGATTATCGAACCAGAGATATCATAGACGACAAGTCGATTGAAATTTATAGAATTCGAATTTATTTGAATGATATCACTGCTTATACTAGGATAAACTTGAAAATCTAATTGCAAATCTGGGACGGAAGAAATAATGGCCCCATCTAAAATATCAAAATATGAAGCATCTACTTCTACGAACTCCGAATTGATATCTGTAAAGAAATTTTGATGTGAGTTGGCCAAATTATCAGCATTAGCATCCCACTCATCTGTTCCTATACTTGTTAATTCAGACATATCAAAAATGAAGTCCAAACTGCTTTGTGGTGGAAATAGACCTATGCGAACCACTAATTCTACTGGTACATTGGGTAAAAGACCATTTTGATTGACTTCAGAAACGAAACCATTCCAATCACCAGTGGCGAAAATATTCTCCCATGCATTGGAAGCAGACGCACTTGGAAAGAAAGGATCAAATCCGCTCACAGGATTGACGGTTCCAGAATCTACAAATGCCACATAGTTGATTTGACTATCTTCAATCAAGAAATTAGAAATCGCACAAGAACAAAACTGATTTGGATTCCCACCAAATAGCCTCAAATTTGTAATTCTTATTTCCAATTCTTCAATGCTTTCGTCATAATTATAAATGGCAAATGCAGTGCTCGTGCTATCGATACATGCCAATAAGCAGTTGGTAGAAGAAAAAATGACAAGAGTGACTAAAATTTTTTTTTAAAATCTTCATAAGTGCTTTTTATAAATCTAGTGAATTTTCGTATCCAATCGATTTTTCGGTTTCAAATAACTTACAGCTTCTTTCTGTTTCCATGGAATTCTCAGGAGTAAACCATCTAAAATGGGCTTATTCAAATCGTTGTACTTTCCACGATAGTTAATTAACCCTGACAAAGTAATTTCGAATGGTACAAGTGTTCGATTGTCAAGTAAAGAGGATTTTACCAATACATCTTATTATTGGAACAAATAGGAAGGTGATAAGTGCAAAGAACATTTTAGAATTTGTTTTATATAAACTTGAAGGAGCTCCTCTAAACTTATATTAGAGATACAAGTAGAGACATTAGACAAAGGCATCTATTATTGAAGAATTTCAAAGAGATACAATTTTGGAATTGAGCTCAGTAGTTGGATTGCTAATTCCAATTGGTGAAGTTATTCTAAAAGCTATTGAAGATTTTGAGGAAGATGTAAAAAGAGTTTGAATAACAGATTCTGACTTGCTATAAAAAAGAATCCTATTCAGGTCTTATTTTGTAAAAACTAAATCTTGATTGTTTATTTAAATAGTTCTGATGTAAGTATTTGATTTTTTAAATTTATAGCGTAATTTTTTTTTTGAATATTGATTCCATAAATATGAAAACGAAACTATTATCATTGGCCTTTTTGTTTGCAATGACCGTGCAAATTGCTTCTTCACAATGTTCTAGGTCTGGTTTTTTTGTTCAAAGTGATCCTACTTATAATATAAGTGGGAGTGCTAATATTACATTTGATTCTGATGGATCAAAAAGTGTAATATTTGAATCGAATTTTGTTACTGTTCAGGGAGTTGACTTAAGAGTATATATATCAAAAATGGATGATATTCTTGCTCCTGGTGCAGAAGCTATTGAAGTAACCACTTCTCAACTACTGAACGATGATGGTGGCACATCTCCTCCTCAGGCGGCAATAACTGGAATGATGGAGTTTCCAATTGATACGATGTTATATCCCGATATTCAAATAGATGATTTTGATTATATCGTAATTCAATGCATTGCCATAAATGAGCGTTGGGGCTATGTCACTTTAGGAGATCAAGAAGGAGCTGATTGCAGCCCTTTGAGCATTGATGAAAATACATTACTGGATAATATTAGCTTTTATCCCAATCCAGTGGTAGATAATATTGAGATCTTCAATGATAAACTATTTGATTTAGAAATTTCTATTCTCGATTTTTTAGGAAAGGAATTGCTTCAGACCAATACTATTTCTCAGGGTATACAAAGCATTGATTTATCTAACTTAAGGTCGGGTGTTTATTTCTTGCAAGTGAAAAATGGCTCCAGTGTAGTAGTAAAAAAGTTTGTGAAACAATAGTTCTTAAAGATCAGATTTTACCGGGCTAAAGGCTACCTCATTCAAGCACAACTTCACTTTTTGGAGGTGGAGTTGAATTAATATTTCCTTCTATATTTACCCCAATGATTCCAGTTACCTATATTATAATTGGTATTACCTGCGTGGTATCATTTATTGGATTTCAAAATAGAGATCTCCTGAATAAATTTCTTTTCAACGCCTATCAGGTTGCTCATAGAAAAGAGTATTGGAGATTATTTTCTAATGGATTGATTCATGGGGGGATAATGCACCTATTAATGAATATGTATGTGTTATATCTTTTTGGAATTAGTGGAGGGGCAAATTTTCAGAGGGATCAACTACTTTTGGGTGTAGAAGGAACCTTTTTGGAAGATTTTGGGTTCAGGGGAATTATATACTACATCGTTCTATATATTGGAGGTTTGTTTGTTTCTTCATTACCTTCTTTAATGAAGCATGGTAATAATCCAAGCTATAATTCTTTGGGAGCTTCAGGAGCCACTAGTGCTGTGCTTTTTTCATGTATACTTTTAAACCCTACTTTAAGCCTATCCTTTATCTTTTTTCCATTTTTCCCCATTCCAGCTGTTGTTCTTGGTATTTTATATCTCTGGTATGAACATTATATGGGTAAAAAAGGAGGCACAGGTATTGCTCATGATGCACATATAGGCGGGGCGGTATTTGGTATTTTATTTACCATTTTCATACATCCTCAATATGCTAAGGAATTTGTTACCGAAATTTCAGAACTGATTAATTTCATTGCAGCTTGAAAAAAATAGCATTTTTAGATAGGGATGGAGTGGTAAATATTGAAAGGGGAGAATACACTTTCAAAAAACAAGATTTTAAATTTCATCCAGAGCTATTTTCATTTCTTGAAGAACTGAAAAAACGTTCATTTGAGTTTATTTTAATTAGTAATCAAGGGGGAATAGCTAAAGGACTTTATTCGTCTGAAGAGGTAGACGAGTTACACGAGTATATGCAATCCATTTTAAGAGAAAAAAATATTGCTTTTTTAGATATATATTACAGCAATCATCATCAGGATTTTGGTGAATCTCTGGATAGAAAGCCAGATAGCTTGATGTTGGAACGAGCAATTTATCAGCATAATGTTAAGGTTTCAGAGTCGTTTTTAGTTGGAGATTCAGAAAGAGATATATTTGCTGCTGCAAAAGTTGGAGTTCGGGGTTTTAAAATAGAATCTAACGGGCCATTACTTGAAATTTTGAATCAATTAGATGCTTGAAAAGCAAGTCATATTTAATGGGACACTTCTCGATTTAAATTCGGGAAGAATTCCCTTATTGAATAGAGCCTTTCATTATGGTGATGGAATTTTTGAAACTATTCGAGTACTTAATGGAAAAACATGTTTTCTAAAAAACCACTTTTTAAGGTTAGTAGAGGGGCTTAAAGTCTTGCAAATTCAGCAACCGGAAGATTTTACATTTGAACGTTTTCAACGTGAAACAAATACATTAATTGAGAGCAATGGGCTGGAAAAAGGTGGAAGAATAAGGATTACATTGTTTAGAGATTCTGATGGAGCTTATCTGCCAAATGGGAATAGGATGTCCTACTTAATGGAATGCAGTCAGCTTCAGAATAATTCATTCGTCCTTAATGATAATGGCTTGGAAATAGACATTTATTCAGATTACAAAAAGCAGATTTCAAAACTTTCCAGACATAAGACACTAAACTGTCAACTCTATGTGATGGCAAGTCTTTTTGCAAAGTCCAAAAACATGGGAGATGTGCTTTTGTTGAATGAAAAGGATATTATAATCGAAACCACAAATTCCAATGTTTTCATTTCAAGTAACAAAGTGCTTTATACTCCGCCTCTTGAGGATGGTTGTGTGGGAGGTACTATGCGAATGCAAATTATCAATATTGCCTTAAAGGAAAACTTTAAGGTTTACGAAACATCGTTACGACCTCAAAACCTTTTGGTTGCAGATGAATTGTTTTTAACCAATTCTATTTTTGGAATTAAATGGGTGCAAAATTATCGTCAAAAAAGATATAATAATGAAATGGCGAATTTCTTAATTGAGAAACTAAATGAGCAGGCCAGAACCAGTTTTTAGGGTTTTTCTAAAAGAATAAATTCATCTACTCCCGCTACAAAATCCAAACTATCTCCATTAAAGACTAAAGCTTTTCTTGTGTTCACATACTCGCACTCCCCAACATAACTGCCTTCTAATTCTATTTGCTCAATTCTAAATTCAAAATCCTGATTTCTGCTTAGAATTTTATACTTGAAGTCTGGGAAATAAGGTGGAGGTATGTCTATAAATGGTTGTCCCTGGCTTAACCTAATTGTTTGCTCGTTGAAATTGATAATACCATTAGCAAAATCAAAGGTGTCTTGAGGAAATGAAAAACTATCCAATACAACGTCTAGATACCTAACTATAAAAACCGAGTCTAGTTCATCTATTGTGAAGGAATTATTTCCCGTAGTTTTAAACTGAAAATTGAAAGCATTCAAGTCATCTATGTTGATTTCTGGACACTTTTCTTCACAGCTGCTTAGTGTTAATAAACTTGTTAATAGGATAGCAATGATAAGTACAAGGTTTATGTAGTTATATTTAAATTTCATTATTAACTTTGGAACTTGGTAAAGTTATACTTTATTCAAACAAATATTGATATTCACTTATTAAACTTTTTATATGATGAGAAATTTACTTTTTATTGCTTTTGCATTTTTTGCACTTGGTTTAAGTGCTCAGTCTGTGGTTATTTCCGAAGATTTTCAAGATGAAGATTTCTGGGGTGATCCTGATAACATTGCTATAGACCCTGATGATACTGATTCTGATTGGGTAAGTTTTGACTCTGATGGTTTGTCAGATGCTAACGGTAGACCTCAAAACTGGTTCTTAACTTTAGATTTTATCTATAATACAGATATCTCTCCTGTTGATCCTGTTGATTCGAACTTGGTTATGGCTTCTAGCTCTTGGTTAGCTGGTTATGCTCCAGGAAACTTAAACTATCTAATCTTACCTCCTGTTGATGTAACTGGAGCGGATTTCACTTTTACGTGGAGTGCTGCACCTTTTCAAGGACCAAGATTTATGGATGGATATGAAGTTCGTGTGAGTACTTCTGGAGACAATTTAGCTGAGGACTTCACAGATGTTCTTTGGCAATCGGCTCAGATGACTGATATAGGTGCTGATGCTGGAGCCGCTCCTTTTGATATTGCTAACTATACATTTAGTGATGGTTTCATCCACGCGGATGGTTTTACCTTAACTGATTTCTTTACTGAAGATGCGGGTTCTACTGCTTACACAGGTTTATTAGAGCCTCAAACTGTTAGTTTAGCGAATTATGTTGGTATGGAAATTTACATTGCTATCGTTCACAACTCTGATGATGATAACATGATAATGGTTGATGATATTACTGTTGAAGGAAGTGTTGGTATCAACGACTTCCAATTAGATAACTTAGTAAACTTCTATCCAAACCCAGTTACTGATCAGTTGAATATGACATTCACAAACATGATTACTGATGGATCTGTTTTTGAAGTATATGACTTAAACGGAAAGAAAGTTATTTCTGAAGTTGTTTACCCAGAATCTAATCCAAATGTAATCGTTGATTGGACAGCATTAAATAGCGGTCTTTACAACGTTAGATTTATAGTTGATGGTGTTGCTTCTCAAGGAACAAACATCGTTAAGTTATAATCGAAAGATTTAAAAATTTTAAAGAAACCGCCTTGTGAAAACAGGGCGGTTTTTTTATGTCTGAATAACACGAAAATCTGTTTAGTTATATTGGCATTCATAACAGTATCAATAGCAAAAAGTACGTATTTGTTTGATTTTGAGATAATAATATAAAATGTTTTAAATCGATATGGTAGAATTGGTTTTATTGGAATTGGTACTAATATTTAAGCTCTAAACTATTTATAAAATGAAAAATTTATATTTCCTGACATTGGTTTTATTCTCAATTAGTTCAAGTGCACAAATTTTAATTCATGCAGATTTTCAGGATACTGATTTTTGGAATAATCCTGATAACTACGCAACTGATCCAGATGATACAGACACAGACTGGGTTCTTTATGATTCTGATGGATTACCTGACGCAAATGGTAGATCTCAGAACTGGGCGCTTTATGTAGATTGATTATGGGGAACAGCCAACGAACCCTCAACAGATACCAATTATGTTTTGGGATCTAGCAGTTGGCTGGCTGATTCTTTGTCAGGAAACTTGAATTTCTTGATTCTGCCTCCAGTTACAATAGAAAGTCAAAACGCAGTGTTTTCGTGGAGCTCCGCCCCGATTCAAGGACCTAGGTATGCAGATGGTTATTCAGTAAGAGTAAGTACCTCAGGAGACAATTGCCCTGATGATTTTACGGATGTTTTGTTTGAGGTCGCAGAAATGACCGCAATTGGAGCAGATGCATCCAGTAATTCGCCTTTTAGTGATTTAGATCCAACAAATTATTCTTGGAGTTCAGGTTACATACATGCTGATAATTATACCTTATCAGATTGGTTTTTCAATGATGGAACCGATCTTTATAATCACGGACTTGAATACCATATTGTAAGTCTTAATGAATATATAGGTCAAACAATTTATATTGCCATAGTCCATGATTCCAGCAACGATAACGCAATAGCAGTTGATAATGTTTTTGTTGAAATTACTGGTAGTATTAACGACTTTCAACTAGATAACTTAGTAAACTTCTATCCAAACCCAGTTACTGATCAGTTAAATATGACATTCACAAACATGATCGCTGATGGATCTGTTTTTGAAGTATATGACTTGAACGGAAAGAAAGTTATTTCAGAAGTGGTTTACCCAGAATCTAATCCAAATGTAATTGTTGATTGGACAGCATTAAATAGCGGTCTTTACAACGTTAGATTTATAGTTGATGGTGTTGCTTCTCAAGGAACAAACATCGTTAAGTTATAATCGGAAGATTTAAAAATTTTAAGAAACCGCCTTGTGAAAACAGGGCGGTTTTTTTATGTCTGAATAACACCTACATTAAATTTTTCTTTTGCAGGTGCCGCGTTCGCCATCTCTATTCCCATAGAAATAATTTCCCTTGTTTTCGCTGGATCAATTATAGCATCCAACCATAACCTTGAAGCAGCATAATAAGGACTGGTTTGATCATCATAACGTTGTTTGATCTTATCGAACAATTCCTTCTCCTTTGCTGGAGTAATTTTCTCACCTTTTTTCTTAAGACCAGAGACCTCGATTTGCACTAAGGTTTTTGCTGCTTGCGCTCCTCCCATTACAGCAATATTAGCAGTAGGCCAGCCTACAATTAATCTAGGATCATAGGCTTTTCCACACATGGCATAATTTCCAGCACCATAAGAATTACCTATAACAACTGTAAATTTTGGAACCACAGAATTAGACATGGCATTTACCATTTTAGCGCCATCCTTAATGATGCCACCATGCTCAGATCTGGAACCAACCATAAAACCAGTTACATCCTGTAGAAAGATTAAAGGAATATTTTTTTGATTGCAGTTCATTATAAACTGAGCAGCTTTATCAGCAGAGTCTGAATAGATAACTCCACCAAAGCGCATTTCTCCCTTTTTGGTTTTTACTATTTGTCTTTGATTGGCAACAATACCAACAGACCAACCATCAATTCGGGCATAGGTGGTAATTATAGACTTGCCATATTCAGCCTTATATTCCGTTAACTTGGAATCGTCAACCAAACACTTGATAAGGTCTTTCATATCATAAGGCTTAGCTCTATCGCTAGGTAGAATACCGTATACGTCTTCTTTAGGGCGTTTAGGCTCAGCTGCAGCTTTTCTGTCAAATCCAGCCTTTGGACCTTGATTACCCATTTTATCCATAAGATCCTTAATAGTGTCTAATGCGTCATGGTCATTGGCAGCTTTATAATCAGTAACACCAGATATTTCGCAATGTGTGTCCGCACCACCCAACGTTTCATTATCGATATCCTCTCCAATGGCTGCTTTTACCAAATATGATCCTGCTAGAAAAATAGTTCCTGTTTTCTCAACTATTATGGCTTCATCACTCATAATTGGCAAATAAGCTCCTCCAGCTACACATGAACCCATGATTGCTGAAATTTGAGGAATCCCTTTGGAAGACATGATAGCGTTGTTTCTGAATATTCTTCCAAAATGATCTTTGTCTGGAAAGATTTCATCCTGCATGGGAAGAAAGACTCCCGCACTATCAACCAAATAAATAATAGGAAGATTATTCTCAATAGAAATTTCTTGTGCTCTAAGATTCTTCTTTCCTGTAATGGGGAACCAGGCTCCTGCTTTAACCGTAGCATCGTTCGCTACAACGATACATTGTTTCCCAGAAATGTATCCAATTTCAACAATTACTCCACCAGCAGGACAACCTCCATACTCCTCATACATCTCATATCCAGCAAAAGCACCCATTTCAAATTTGGGCTTATTATTATCTAACAGGTAATCTATTCTTTCCCTTGCAGTAAGCTTTCCCTTTGCTTTATGTTTTTCAATTTTCTTTTCTCCACCACCAAGCTCAATTTTTTCTTGTTTCTGTCTAAGAGCAGAAAGCAAAAGCTTCATGCTATCCTCATTCTTATTGAATTTTAAGTCTTGCTTTTTCGCCATGCGGTAAAGATAAAATTCTCAAATCGAATTATCTATCAAATATTTTCTGGCCCATTTCCCTTCATTAAAAATTAAATCGAGAATACTTAGATTAGGAATAAAGCCATGTCTATCTTGAAATACTTGAGAGTAATTAGAGAATTTATAGGATGGGAAATTGTTTTTGACTCTTAGGTCTATATCAGATTCTTTTGCCTGAGAGTACTGCTGAGAATATTTTAATTTTCCATCTATTTGAATTACAGAATCAACGACATTAAATGCGGCTAAATGTGCTTCTTTAAGATTGGTGTATTCAATGGAATAAAATTGCTCAACTAAGGGAAAAAAAGATTCGAAAAAAGGGGAGGGGCTATAGGCGGTTTTAATGCTGTTTAGGTGTTCTCTACTTGTATTTTCAGAATGGTCTATTTTAATGTTTCCCGTCCTTCGGTTATCCTTAGAAGCTTTATGAATAGGCATGCTGAGTTTTACTATACCATTTGGACCAGAAATAACGGTATGATTTCTTTGGCTTTGCTTAATGTAATTTTCATGAAAATCAATGATTGCATTCTCACTTTGCAGTAAGGCAGTATAATAGGCTATATCACCAAAGTAATATCCTGGAAGAATAGTCAAGACAAACGATTTAGTCTACTCCTCGAAACATTCTACTCCATCGGATTTTTCCATCAGAGAGGCTAAGATCCTCATCAAGAGAAAGCCAAATGAAAGTTGGTTTACCAACTACGTGATCTTCGGGAACAAAACCCCAGTACCTTGAGTCTAAGGAATTATGTCTGTTATCTCCCATCAACCAGTAGTAATCCATCTTGAAGGTATATTGATTGGTTTCAATGCCATTGATCTCAAATTTCTGACCATCAAAAGAGAACTCGTTCTCTTCATAGACTTCTATAATTCTTCTATATAAGGGTAAATTACCTTTTGTTAAGGTAATTGTGGCTCCTCTTTCTGGCATTAGTATGGGGCCAAAGTTGTCCAGATCCCATTTATTTTTTGACCAAAAAGAAAAATCTCTTGGAAATATTGAAATAGGATTTACTCCTATAGGTATTGGCTTCAAATACTCAACTAAATCATTTTCCTCAAGCATTTTTGCGCTCTCATTATTTAAATGAATGTCAAGCTCCTCTCTTAGCTTTAAAGCTCTTTCAATCCTTTTTTGTTCGGCAATACCTAGATAGCTGCCATTAGAAACTTCCTTGTACTCTTCCCAGCTTAATTTCTTTTTAAATTTTACTTTATAAGCATACTGAACGCCTTTAGGGCTTTCTGTAAGTTCATCATTGATGTAAATTGATTTGTCTCTTATTTCGAATTTTTGTCCCGGTAATGCAACGCATCTTTTAACATAGTTGTCTTGCTTATCCTTAGGTCTGAATAAAAGTTTATTCTTTCTAAGCAAATCTTTTCTTTGTTTTTCAATATGACTGCTTTTTTGTCGATGGTAGTTAGTGTATACACTATCGTTATTGTTTGGCCCAGAATATGACCTATAAAAGCTTTTAAGTGCTAATTCAGTGATCATTACTTGATAATACGATTCTGATTGTCTATCAACAATAACCGTATCCCCCTCTGGGAAATTAAAAACCATGGGATCATTTCTTTTCCAGTCTCTCCAACCCGGAAGTCGATAATAATCCAACTTCATCCAATCCAAATAGGATTTTGTATTGATTAAAGGAATGGTATGATGAGCAAGTGGAAATGCAATAGGAGTTTCAGGCATTTTGGCACCATGGCTCATTTTGCTAACAAAAAGAAAATCTCCAACACGCATAGACTTTTCCATAGACGGTGTAGGAATAGTGAAGGCCTCGAATACAAATGTTCTAATGATGAAAGCGGCAATTAAAGCAAATAGAATGGCATCTCCCCATTCATGAGCACTGCTCTTTTTTCTTTCATCCCAATTGATATTCCCCACAAACTTATTTTCTTCTTTATGTGCCAATTGAAAAAGCATAAGAAACGGTAAAAACAGCGCTATAAGCGTATCTTTTGTGCTTCTGCGATTAAAAGACCAGGCCAGTTGAACATGCATAATCATTAACATCACAAATTGAACACCGGGAACAATCAATATTAAAATCCACCACCAAGGTCTTTCGGTTACTTTTTGCCAAGTAAAGTAATTTAAACCCGGTATAAACCCATGAAAAGAGGGCTTACCTGCTTTTTGAAAAATTTTGTGTAGAAAAGCAAAATGGCTGAGTAGGGTAATTACAATAAAAACCAAAAAGAATAAAGAAAAGCTCATATTTTAAAATTTAAGGAGATCATCCATTGTGAATACTCCTGTTCTATTTTGCAAAAATTCTGCTGCTAATATAGCACCTAAGGCAAAACCGCTTCTGTTTTTTGCACTATGTTTTATTTCTAGTTTGTCTATCTCATTTTCGTAGGTAACGCTATGATCACCCTTGACGTTTGCTAACCTGCGCACTTCAATTGGAATGGCTCTATTACCATTATCATCCAAAGTCCAGTTGTCATAAGCCTCGTGTTTTTCAATAATCTGATTTGCCAGCACTATTGCAGTGCCGCTTGGTTTATCCAGTTTCTCTAGATGATGGCTTTCTTCCATTGAAACTTCGTAAGATTCATGGTCACTCATTATACGCGCTAAATGCTTATTTATTTGATAAAAGATGTTAACGCCAAGGCTAAAATTGGAAGCATGAAATAATCCTATTTCGGCTTTTAATACTTCTTGTTCTATTTTCGGAAGGTTTTCTTTCCATCCCGTTGTCCCAACAACGATAGGGACATTAAAAGCAATTGAATTTTTAATATTTTCTAATGCATAGTCCGGTTGACTAAACTCTATTGCAATATCAGAACCCGCCCATGAACTATCCTTATTGGTAGAATTTATCTTATGAGAAATGGTATGGTTCCTTTCAAGAGCAACTTGCTCTATTATCTTTCCCATTTTACCGTATCCAACGAGGGCTATCTTCATAGTTGGTGAAATTACAATTTCAAAACTAATGATATACCGTTGGCTCTCTGAGCGGTAAAATCAATAAATGGATGGACTTCTAGACTCAAATCCTTTCCCACATCAAAATGTGCGAGGTGCGCATCTACATTGGCATCTATGATGTTAAGAGCATAAATTATTCCCATAGACACGTAGCTCCAGTCTCTCTGACTTTTAAATCGATTTACCTGAGCTCTTAAAGTTTCTGTGTTAAAACGTGGATCTGGAATAGTTAAAGGATCATCATCTAAAGCATAAATTAAATTGGTTTTAAAAAAGTCTAGATTTCTTAAATTATCATTAAGAAAGTAACCAGCAATCCCAAATCCAGCATAAATTATAGGAACTTTCCAATATTTCTTATTGTAAACTTGACCAGCACCAGGCAATATTGCAGAGTAAATGGTAGCTCTTTTGGGTATAGGATGGTTTAATTCGACTATACTATCTTTGCGAACTTCTTCTTGACCAGATGCCTGAAAGCCTAGCACAAGAAAACATAGTGTGCAATAACTTAATAACCTAATTTTTCTGCAATTCTTCGTAGCTCCGATTGATTTTGATATGCAATTTCAATTTTACCTTTTCCGTCAATAGTAGATCGGATTTTGACTTTGCTAGTCAATAACAAAGATAATTCATCTTTTATTCTCTCTTCGACAGGAGTGAGAATAATTTTAGCTTTAAAGTCGGATGAATCAGAATCTGATTTGCCCTTTGCAAGATTTTCTACTTTTCTTACCGAAAGATCTTCTTCCATGATACGATTAAAAATGCTTTTTCTTTTAGCCTTGTCATCAACAGCTAAAAGAGCTCTTGCATGCCCCATTCCAATTTTCTTATCCTTTATTGCTAATTGGACTTCAGGCTCTAATTTTAAAAGTCTCAAATAATTAGTAACGGTTGATCTTTTCTTGCCAACTTTTTGACTCAGTTCTTCCTGAGTAAGTTCGCATTCTTCTATGAGTCTATGATAACTTATTGCAACTTCAATGGCATTAAGGTCTTCCCTTTGAATATTTTCTACCAATGCCATTTCTAGCATTGTTTGATCATTTGCATCCCTAATATAAGCAGGAACTGTTTTGAGTCCAGCTAACTGAGATGCTCTGAATCTCCGTTCACCAGAAATGATTTGAAATTTATCCCTTCCGTTTTTTCGCAGAGTAATGGGCTGAATAATCCCATGTTCAGCAATAGAACTAGCCAATTCCTCTAGAGCGGATTCTTCAAAATCTATTCTTGGTTGAAATGGGTTAACTTCAATTTGGTGAATACCTACTTCATCTATTGTCCCCGTAGAAGTGACAGAACTCGTAACATTCAAACCACCATGATAGTCGGTTTCTACATTTTCAAGTAATGCGCTAAGTCCTTTTCCTAAAGCTCTTTTTTTACTCATTCTACTTCAATAATTCTTTCCTCAGATGACATTCTTGTCATTTGATTTTTCTGTAATATTTCCCTAGCCAGATTCAAATAATTCACAGCGCCTTTTGACGAAGCATCATGCAGAATAATACTTTCTCCATGGCTAGGAGCCTCTCCTAATTTTGTATTTCTGTGTATTACCGTTTCAAACACCATTTCCTGGAAGTGAATTTTTACTTCTTCAACCACCTGATTTGCCAACCTTAACCTTGTATCATACATAGTTAGTAGAATACCTTCCAGTTCTAACTCGGTATTTAATCTAGATTGCACAATTTTAATAGTGTTTAACAATTTCCCAAGTCCTTCCAGAGCAAAATACTCGCACTGAACGGGAACAATAACAGAGTTACATGCAGTCAATGCGTTTATGGTAATAAGGCCTAAAGATGGAGAACAATCAATGATAATAAAGTCGTAAATATCAGAAACGCTTTCCAAGGCTGCTTTCATGCGATGCTCTCTTTCATCCATCTCAACCATTTCTACTTCCGCACCAACCAAATCTATGTGGGCAGGTAATAAATGTAGATTTGGATTTTCAGTCTCCAAAATGCAATTCTTAACTTCCACTTTATTGATAATGCATTCGTAAATGCTATTCTCAACGTTTCTAGGGTCAAAACCAACACCAGAGGTAGAGTTCGCTTGAGGATCCGCATCCACTAATAGAACTTTGTGTTCTAAAACTCCTAAACTTGCTGCAAGATTTATTGCTGTCGTAGTTTTTCCTACTCCACCTTTTTGATTCGCAATTGCTATTATTTTTCCCATCGTTTAAATTTCTAACGTTTCGTTAATGTTTAGTAAAATCAATTCTTTATTCGCATTTCTAAAATCAGAAATAGCTCTAGTCTTATCTATTGAAATTGGTGGAAATGTATCATAATGCATTCCAACTATTCTATCACAATTAATGTATTGACTTGCAATGATCGCATCATTAATGCCCATTGTGAAAATATCACCAATGGGAAGAAGAGCTAGGTCAATGTTATAAAGTTCTCCAAGCATTTTCATATCGTATGTGAGCGCTGTATCACCCGCATAATAAATGGTTTTTCCAGATGTCTGAACAATCCATCCGCCTGGATTGCCACCATTTGTTCCATCTGGAAGAACACTGCTATGAATAGCATTTACATATTTAACCGAAGCAAAATCCAGATTATACTGTCCTCCATGGTTCAAAGGCATGGTATTATCCACCCCCTTTTCTCCCAACCAAGTTACAATCTCATAATTTGCAATAACCTTACAGGAAGTTCTTTTTGCAACTTCAATAACATCTGCAATATGATCTCCATGGCCATGACTAACCAGAATAACATCTGGGTTAAAATCTTCATGGTTTACCCCAGGAGTCTTGAGGTAACTAGATGCAGGATCGAAAAGAATATTTGCATCTTCAGTTACAAGACTAAAACAGGAATGTCCATGAAAATTTAGCTTCATCAATTCTTCAATTCAATAAGCAATAAATATATGGTCTGAAAACTTCATTTTAATTGTGTGTTAGAACTAACTTTTACACAATAAATAAGAAATTAAATTTAGAGGATCAAGAGTGGAGATTTCTAAATGAAAATTATAATTAATTGTTTTTCAGTGTTTTATTTTATTGTTTCTTTGATGAGAGTGCGAGCTTCATCTATTCAAAAACTCATTTTAATTCTTTTTTGAACAATTCTGAACTTTGTTAATAAATCGAAGAGATAATTGACCAGATACAAACAGACATTCTTGGTGCTTTACGCCAGGAATGTCTTAGGATAGTGTAAAAGGTTAATCAATGAGTTATAGAACTGATTCTAATTCTTTGAAATAAAACCTAGTGAATTAAAAAACCTTCGACTTTTTGCGAAGGTTTTACTAGAGATTATTACTTATTCTTACTTCTCACTCTTACTGGTGAGAGTTGGGCTTTTTTTGTGCTAAGTACCCAAATCTTTTTTCTTATGATAGAAATTATTTTTTTCATTGAGGAGAAGATATAGAAGTTAACAACCTTTGTCAATCATTTTGGATAAAAACTTACTAAAAATGTTCTTTTTCACTTAAAAATACCTCTTTTTTGCTCAAAATTGAAAAGATTGACGGTTTCTGGAAACATAAGAAAAATGAAATCCAACTTGGGTGAACAAGTGGAATATGCTTTGCCTTTATTCAATAATCTGGACCTGGATCAGTATCTAGAAATGAATCAATTCATTGGTAAAGAAATTGAGATTAGATTCTCAAATCAAATAAATTGTGTGGTTACTGGGAAACTCATTAAGAAAGTTTATGGAGAAGGAATGTGCTATGATGCGTTTATGAAATCTCCAATGGCTTCTCCAAGTATTATTCGACCAGAACTAAGCCGTATTCATGAAGGTGTAGCACTTAGAGATGAAGAGTGGGAGAGGAAACATCATTTGACTCCTCATTATACTTATTTGTCTTTGACTAGTGGAGTTAAAGTAGGAGTGACCAGGTCTACTCAAATACCAACCAGATGGATAGACCAAGGTGCTGTTCAAGGAATTTTACTAGCAGAAACTCCTTACAGGCAATTGGCTGGATTGATTGAAGTAGAACTCAAGCAATACGTAGCAGATAAAACCAATTGGAGAAATATGTTGAAGAATGAGTATGATGAAGAACTTTCTCTACTGGACAAGAAAAATGAGATGCTTGATTTATTACCTGAGGAATATCACGAATTCATTGCAGATGATGATTCCATTACCTCAATAACATATCCTGTAATTGAGTATCCTCAAAAAATAACAAGTATCAAGTTGGATAAAGTACCATTAATACAAGGAATTTTAAAAGGCATAAAAGGCCAGTACCTTATTTTTGATCAAGGAGTTATAAATATTAGAAGTCATTCAGGTTATGCGATAGAAATATCAGCCTAATTTCACCTTATCACTTCAAGTTGTTTAACCATTAATACATAATTTTCCTCATCACTCAATCTAACAAAGTAACTTCCTACAGATAACTTATTTATCTCTATACTTTGCTTAAACAAACCAGGTTGATGATTGAAAAAATATTCATCTACTTTTAATCCCTGAAGATCAAAAACTTCAAGGTGTATTTCACTGTCTATATCTATTGTCCCCTCTACAGTGAATTGATCAATACTAGGGTTTGGATAAATTCCAAATTTCTTACTTCTTTCTTCTATATCTTCGGTACTAACTAAACTAAGCCCATTGGCAAAGGCATATTGTCCCAACCACAGACTGTCCACAGTTATGCTGCCATTTGCATTTGTAGTGCTAGTCCCAGTAGTTTTAAAGTAGTAGGGGTGTTCTTTCCAAGGATAAGAAGAATCAGGTCTATATGCCATTATTATACTATCCTCTGTGATACCCACCAAGTCTTCATCAAATTGCTGATCGGGAACTGACCCTCTATAATTTACTTTTCCAGAAAGTTGAGTTCCAGGAGCTAGAATTCCGTCTACAATCCAATAATGTGAGTTGGACATGACACTTATATTTTCATCCACTGAATTATTATCTGGGGCGGACCATATATGATTTACTCTGATGAGTGCGCTATCTCCTTCATTAATATTTACAACTTTCAATCTGAATTCTGTTCGATCCACAGTTGCAAAGATTCCACCTATTTCATCTTCAACGAAATTCAAATCAAGTCTTGCTTGGTTTAATCTTTGACGTCCATTTAGATAAACCATTTTTGGTTCAAAATCACTTGTCAAAGATACTGTGCTATACAAGCCGTTAGCGGTTACTAGAAAGTCATGTCTTTCCCAGTTTTCATCTATTAGACTTACTTCCAATGGAACTTCTCCATAATAACTCGGACATTCATAAAGTTTTTGTTGCAAGTAAAGTGTATGATCATAATTTCCATTGTTTTGAACAGTTTCAATGGAATCAATAACAAAAACAGAATAACCTGGTTTAAAAATTTGATCATCAAAAAAATCAGTTAAATCAAAGCCCGTTTCATCTGTAATAATATCTCTCATCATCTCGGGAGTCATATAACTGAATTCTAGACTATCTCTAAGAGCAGTCATTCCTTGTCGGTAAAGAGAATCACCTAAATAACCTCTTAGATTGTGCATAACTGAAGCCCCTTTCTGATAGGTATGAGTTCCATATATTTCTGCATCAGGTGTGGGGGAAAGAGCAAGAAAACCGTTGTCATCTATGTGAGCAATTTTCATAATGTTTTCTTGATTGTCTTTTAGTATATCAATGAAAACATCTTCTCCATACTCATATTCAAAGAATAAATATTCGCTATACTCAGCATTTCCTTCTTTCAACCACATATCGTTATAACTATGCGGGGTAACTAAATCTCCCCACCATAGATGACCTAATTCATGCGCGTATAATTGCTCGTTTGCACCTTGGTTTTGACTAGGCATGAAATCTGGATATGCTATGTTCGTTGGTATTTCTAGAGCTCCTTGAGTAGTAGTAATGTATCCGACTCTTTCCCATACGTAAGGACCAAACCAAAATTCCATAGCATCAATACAATCTCCGATATTGACAAAATCTGTGATCATTCCTGGTAGGTGGTTTGGTTTTGCTTTTAGGCTAACTTCAATATCTCCAAAATTTCCGCTATGTGTAAATTCATGAGTTTCATAATTGGAAGCAGCAATGGCAGAAAGGTGTGTAGGAATAGGGAACTTAAATTTATAATCTCTAATAAGTGTGTCTCCTCCAAGAAATGTCTCACCAACTAAATCTCCCTGGCAATGAGGAATTCTTCCGCCAGCAGATTTTACATGATAGTCGTAAGTCGCTCTTTCCTTAAAATTATCAAAACAAGGATACCATACTTTTCCAAAATAAGGAGGGACTGTTGTGAGGCCAATTCCAAGATTATAGATGTAATTGTTGTTGAAATGAAAGCCGCCCCAGAAAGGATCTTTGTATGGTGTTCCATGATAAAAAACTTGAATGAAGTTTGTATCGTTGGCAACAGTGGGGTTTTCTAAATTTATGCTGAGAACTTCTGTATCATAATCATAACTAAGAACATTCCCGTTTTGAATGACTGAATCCACGGTTAGGTCAAACAGTTCAAAATCAATATCGTTAACATCGTTAAACTGAGGAACATATTTAATAAGTGCTTCTCCTACAAGAATTTGATTGGAGAGGTCAGTAATGTCAAGAGTTAAGTCATAATTAATAATATCGAACGTATCACTTTCCATGATACTTTTTTCCATTAATTCTAATTCATGCTTACTTGCTTTCTTATGCTTGTGTGCCTTATTTTTATAAAAATGGCATCCATCAAATTCTATTTGTGCATTTAGTGTGTTGGCTAGAAAGAACAGAGAAATAGATAAAAAGTAGAAAGAATTTTTCATGAACAAATTTTGGTTCTTAAATGTAAAAAGAAAAGTCTTAAAAAATGAATAGAATCTTGTGGTATAAAAAAAGCCTTTTTATACAAAAGGCTTTTAATAATCAGTATTGTGTCCAAAATGTGACCTACATTTTGATAAAATTGGTGTGATATGATCCAATATCACCATTCATTTGTAAACTATAATTTCCTGAGGCATATTGACTAAAGTCAATTGTAATATTTTGATTTACCATATTGCTAAAACTTTTGGAATAAACCATTTGTCCGGCACTATTGTAAATGGTCAACATAACATCTCCAGTATATTGTGTGTCAATTATTAAGTTAAGCTGCTCTTCAACAGGATTTGGAAGAACTGTTAAGCTTCCTATTGAAATACTTTCAAGACCTGTTACGAATACATTAACAGGAACCAAATCAGAGGAACATACCGTTTTTTCTTTTTCTATTTTCCAGTCATAGAAATAGTAATAGTAAGTAGATCCATTCAAAGAACTAGTCAATTGACCAACATCACCAATTTGATAAGGATATGAAACATTCGAATTATTTCTAAACAAATCATTTTCTGCACATCTAAGAGAAAGATCGTTCCCAATAGGTACCTCAAAATTCAGATCAATGACATGTTCTCCTTCTTCTATTAAGATAATTTTTGTTTCTAAGATGTTTCCATTTCCATCGTTTAAAGTAATGGTTCTTTCGCTAGCTCCTGACCCTAAAGGTGAGTAGACCCTTACATTTAGAATGGTGAATGGTTCATAGGCATCAAAATAGGAATATCCACCAGACGAAGGAAGGCCTCCACCTCCGGTATTATCTGCTTTTCCCCCATTCTGAAGTTCACCTCCAATAATATTATTTGCTTGAACATAAAAGGTAGCATCACCAGTAACGTCAATTTCCAAACTTTCTCCTTCTCCTACTTGATTTGTTCCTAAAGCATCATCAAACCAGATTAAATTATTTCCTGTAGCATTTAAAATTACAGAACCTGCTTCCGGAATAGTTGCATCTGAGGATACTGGATTTGCAGGAATAGGAATGAACTCAACACTAATTGTATCGGAAAAGATTTGAGAACATTCACCATCGGCTTCGACCCAATAACTGCCTGTTTCAGTTACGTTGATTTGATTCCCGCTAGCGTTATTTGACCATGTCCAATTGCTACCTGCACTTGCGGTAAGGTTTAAGGTGCTTCCTTCACAAAGTATTGGTTCATTATCTAGTTCTATAAAGAGATTTTCTTCTTCTATAACTTCTACAGTGATGAAGTTCGACTGTGAAATACAATTGTCAGCATTACTAAGAATTACACTGTAATTCCCTGCGGAGTTTACTATTATATTTTGAGTGGTTTCTCCATTTGACCACATATATTCAAATCCTGGTTCAGCAGAAAGTTCAACAGTTTCACCCAAGCAAATGGAGGTATTTCCTAACGCTTGAATAGTATTTTCTGCAAATATACATTCAGCTTCAGGAAGTATATGCAGTTGGTTAATAGCTGGATTCTCTATTGTTATTTCCGCGCCACTGGGCCACTTAATAACTAAAGAATCTATTTCTGTGGCTGAACCTATTCCAAAATGAACATTTAGTGTATGACCTGGAGAAAAACCTTGCCCAGAACGACATTCTCTTGTTTGCATTCCCCAAGAACCATATAAATTTAGTCTGGCTCCAATTCCATCCACATTACTCACAATTCCTTCAAGTGCAAACTTTATCCAATTGTTTGCATTTGTATTATTAATGTAAATAGAACTTCCAGTAAAAATATCTAGAAAACCATCATTGTTTAAATCAGCTACTGAACCTTGTCCTGCGGGAATATCAATATCTGTAAATGTGCCGTCTCCATTGTTTCTGTATATTCCCTGACCAACTTGAGAAAAAATATCCACAAAACCATCATTGTCGAAATCTCCTCCTATAGCTTCCCATGCCCCTAAATCGGAAGCATCAATTCCAGAACCTGAAATAATGTTTGTGAACGTACCATCTCCATTGTTGTCCATTAACAAATTAGCCGTTTCATGATTCACCATAAAGGCATCAAAATCTCCATCATTGTCGAAATCTTCAAAAACTGTTGACCAAGATTGATCGTCAGAATCCATTCCCGCAATTGCTCCTACTTCAGTAAACGTACCATCACCATTATTTCGATATAGACCGTTTGTTCTTTGAGCATCTCCTGGTGCTGCACCATATCTGCATTTTGTTATATACAGATCGGGGTCATCATCATTATCATAGTCCACCCAAATTGCGGAATAATTACCTCCTACCGGTACCGTAGAGATAAGAGATTGGTCTTCACTTAAATTTCCACTTCCATCATTTACATAGGGATGACTTAAATCTACATCATGACAAACAAATGCATCTAAGTGGCCATCATTATTGATGTCTATAAAAGTAGATCGTTGTGAAAAAATAAAGTCGTCAATAAAATGTTCTGTGTAGCCATTCCCATCATCATCTGCATATATAAATGAGACATTATTACCACCACCAAATATTAAATCGGTAAAACCATTTTTGTCAATATCACCACCAGTTATACTCCAAGAAGCTGCATTTTGAAATGGAACATCAAAATAGGAAGTGGTATATGTTCCATCTTCGTTTTGATGGCTAATAATAAGCTGATTATTATTTACTCTTACTACATCATCTAAATAGTCACCATTCATGTCTAGTGCGCATGGCTCAGAATTATTACCTGAAAGAGGAGGAATAAGGTTAGTTTGGTTTGAAAATGATATTTGCCCGAAAGAAAATTGTATTGTGATAAATGTCACTAACAATGATAAAATTGGTTTCATATATTTTGATTGTATTGCCTAAACTATTACTTATTCTTTAAATATAATACTTATTTAGTCTCTAAAAGGTGACAATAATTCGATTTCTTAGTCAATATATGGAAGGAATTAAGAAAATGCTTTTTATAAAATTGAATGTTGTTTCTTATTTGCTTCTGCATAATATTAATCTTTGAACCTAAATTGATAGAAATGAATTGTTCTCTTGTAGTATTGGCAGCTGGAATGGGTAGCAGATATGGTGGACTTAAGCAACTTGATGGTGTAGGGCCAAGCGGTCAAACTATTATGGATTATTCAATTCACGATGCCATTGAAGCTGGGTTTGATGAAATCATTTTCGTAATAAGAAGAGATTTTGAGAGTGATTTTTCAGAAAAAATCTTATCAAAATATAATGCAAAAATTGAGTGTAAGGTTGCATTTCAGGATATGACTGCATGTACGGAAGGTATTTCCAAAGATATTATTGATGCAAGAGAAAAGCCTTGGGGGACTGGTCATGCAACGCTTGTTGCAAAAGATATTATTTCTGGCCCCTTCGCGGTTATAAACGCTGATGATTTTTATGGTAGAGACGCTTTTGATAAAATGATTGGCTTTTTAAGGAATGATTGTAAGGAAGATACCTATAGTATGATAGGCTATCAATTGGATAAAACCTTAAGCGATAATGGAACAGTTAATAGGGGAGTGTGTACGGTAGAGAATGATTTTTTAACCAATATCGTTGAAGGTTTGAAAATTCAAAAGAATGATGGAACATACAAACATGAAACACCAGATACAGAGTTGAATTTGAATAGTGAGACTCTGGTTTCAATGAATTTTTTTGGATTTCATCCTTCAATAAATGATTACATGGCTAAAGAGTTTGTGGAGTTTGGAAATAACAGTAAAGGAAATGTGAAATCCGAATATTTCATTCCATTGGTTATTGATAACATGATGAAAAAGAACTTGGCAAAGGTAAAGGTGATACCCACAGATTCTGATTGGATTGGAGTGACCTATCAAGAGGATAAGCCAGATGTAATGGCCAAGTTAAAAGAATACTCTGCGCAAGGATTGTACGAAGTTCAATTCTAATAGCTTAACAATTCCTCAATTTTTACTTTTACCTTATCCGCACTAGGAATCATTGCAGCTTCCAGAGCAGAGTTTAAAGGGATTGCCGGTAAATTTTCTGAGCCAATCAACATTACAGGAGCATCTAGTTGTTCAAAGCAATTGTTTTGAATAGCCCCTGTTAAGGCTTGAGCAAATGAATTTACCCAAGTTTCTTCTGTAACTACCAGACATTTACCATGCGCATTGACCCTTTCATAAATAAGCTCTTCATCCAAAGGAACCAAGGTTCTCAAGTCAATGATTTCTACTTGTCCTTCAAAATATTGTGATGCAGTTTTAGACCAGTAAACTCCCATGCCGTAGGTAACTATGCAAATTGAATCTCCAGAATTTATTTTTTCCGTTTCTGCGTTTTGAGCAATTCTAGCCTTCCCTAATGGAATAACATAATCCTCATCTGGTTCGATACATTTAGCTTCTTCGGTTCCTGGCAATTTACTCCAGTAAAGACCCTTGTGTTCTAACATCACAACTGGATTTGGATCATAAAAGGCACCTTTCATTAACCCTTTTAAATCTGCGCCATTTGAAGGATAGGCGACCTTTATCCCTTTAATGTTACATAGAACAGATTCAACGCTACTACTGTGATAAGGTCCTCCACTTCCATAGGCACCTATTGGAACCCTAATTAGCGAATGTACCGGCCATTTACCATTGGAAAGATAGTAGGAACGACTAAGTTCCGTATACAACTGATTTAAACCTGGCCATATATAATCTGCGAATTGAACCTCTACAATTGGTTTCAAACCTACTGCAGACATACCCACTGTGCTTCCAATAATAAATGCTTCAACAATTGGAGTATTAAATACTCTTTGATCTCCAAATTTTTGGGCTAGGGTAGCTGCTTCTCTAAAGACTCCTCCTAACCTTCCTCCGACATCTTGTCCATAAAGTAAAGCTTCGGGATGTTTTCTTAGCAACTCCTCAACACCAAATAAAGCGCAATCTACCATTAGAGTGGACTCTCCAGATTCTGGTGCTCTTGTTCCTTTTTCTTCTAAAATAGGGGAAGGAGCATAATCAAAATTGAAGATAGATTCTGGTTCAGGGTCATCTGAATTCATTGCTAACCTAAAATCCCTTTCAACATTTTTTTTGGTTACTTTTTCAATTTCTTCTAAAAGTTCTAATTCAATGGACGCATTAAGTAAAAACTCTTTAAACTTGGGTAATGGATCTCTCTTAGCATGTTCTTCTAAATCATCTCGGTACCATTCTTTTCTAACCCCTGAAGTATGATGACCGAGCAGAGGAGTCTTTGCATGAATGAGAAAAGGTCTTCTCTCTTTTCTTATTTTTTCTACCACCTGAGAAAATGCCAGGTAAGATTCTTCAAAATTACTTCCGTCTATTGAAACGAGTTCAATTCCTTTAAAGCCTTGTACGAATTGAGAGGCATCATTTGCTCTTACTTCCGAAGCATGCGCAGAAATATCCCATTCGTTATCCTGAACTAAATAAACAATTGGTAATTGCTTCAATGCGGCCATTTGAAGTGCCTCTGAAATTTCTCCTTCAGTCATGGAAGCATCTCCTAAAGAACAGACCACAACTGGTTTTTCTTTCAGCCTTCGATTATCTATTCCCTGATCTTCTTTATACTGTATTCCCATGGCAACACCAGTAGAAGGGATTGCTTGCATACCCGTGGCAGAAGATTGATGGGGAATTTTAGGTTTATCCTCCTCATTTAAGCTTGGATGACTATAGTAAGTTCTTCCGCCTGAGAACGGATCATCTTTTTTTGCAAATACCTGAAGCATTAGCTCGCAGGGTGTCATTCCTAAACCTAAGAGAATTGAATCATCCCTGTAATAAGGAGAAACATAATCTTGCGACTTTAAATTCATTCCACAAGCAAGCTGAATAGCTTCATGCCCTCTGCTTGTTGCATGAACATATTTTGAGGTTAATTTTTGATTAGATTCGTATATGTCGCTCATTGCTCTTGCAGTGCACATAAGATCATATGCTTTAAGCAATATACTTTCAGAAATCTTTTTCTTTTTGATGCTAGATTTAGAACTCATTTTCGGGAGATAAAAATACTAAGAAAATTAACAATTGAATGGTGTAAAAAATCAGGAACTAGGTATTTCTTGCCTTCAATAGGAGTAAATTTGGAAAATAAGAAATTCTTCAATACCATAAGTTTTTGTTTTCACTAAAATATTGAAAATACGGGAAAACTTATTACAAAAACCGAGCTTATTCTCGGTTTTTGTGGTTAAGAGCAATTACTTTTTTTCGTGTGTAATTAGCCAAATCCTCAGGCTTTTCTTTATCAAAATCGCTACTTATGATTTTGTCGCCAAAGTAAACATGTACATGACCAGGTCTTAACTTAAGTGATCCACTTGGAAGAATTTCACGGGCGCCAATGATTCTAACTGGTATTATGTCAATATCATTTTCAAGTGCAATAGTAAAACTTCCCTTTTTGAATCTTCCAATTTCTCCTGTTTTGGTTCTGGTTCCTTCAGCAAATGAAATAATATTCTTCCCTTTTTTTATCTCCTTGCCTGCCTGAGTTATTGTTCTTTTCGCAGCCTCTGAATTTTTTCTATCGATAAAGATCATTCCCACTGCTTGACCTAACCATCCCACAAATGGGGTTTTTTTTAATTCCATTTTAGTCAGGAAAAACAAATATCTTTTTGCGCCAATAAACACCGATGGTATATCTATAAGTGACTCGTGATTAGAAACAAATAAATGTGTTTTTGACCAATCTACCTTTTCTGCTCCATGTATACTAAGCTTAGAGAAACTTATAGGGAAAAGAGCATAGCAGAATATATATTTTGCGAAGAATAGACCAACTTTAGGCTTTCTAGTGATAAGAGCCAATATTGTTCCTACAATTCCGGGAATAGCCATTATTGAGAAAATAAGGATTCCTTGAACTAGGTTTATTAGCCCCCAAATTGGGTTAAACCCTTTTCTTGATTTAGGTAGTAAGTTAAAAAGAATCAGTTTTTGGGAGGCATTGTTCCAAAAACTCTATCCCAAATAGTAGAAGAAACACCAAAAGCCAAATCATCATACTTATAATGATGTAGGGCATGATGTACCATCATTTTTCTTAAGAATTTTGGAGGTCTATTTAAGTGTACCTGATAGTGCACGAAAATATATGATAGGTATCCAAAAAGAAGCCCAGGGATAAACGAAAAAGCATAATCTCCCATAAACAAATAGCACAAACCTAAAAGAAGGCTTACCGTAATGAACCAAGGTAAAGGAGGCATTATTAATCTATTTGTGTCCTTGGGATATTCGTGATGAACACCATGAGCACCGTGAATTATTTTTTGAATTACCTTATTGTTTGATACAAAATGAAATGCCCATCTGTGCATCACATATTCGAAAAAAGACCAAAAGAAATACGCTCCTATAAAGGTATAGACCATTGCTGAAATAGATACTTCACCATTTTCACCTAAAGGTCTTAGGGTTGCATTTACAGATAAAATAAATAATGCAGCAACAGGATATATTGTGTACGCAACAAAGGCTGGAGCCTTACTAAGAATCTCTAGGTATTTGTTTTCAAATACTTGAGCATTTCCTGCTTTTGGTTCGTAATGAATTGCCATAAATGAATTTTCAGCTGCAAAATTAATAGAAAATGATAAAAGCTGCAATTTAGGGTGTTAAAAATGATGAGTGGCAGAAAATAATTGTTCAATTAAATATTGATTGTTATAAATTACCGTTTTTAATCTGCATTTTTGTGCTAATACAAAGGTATATGAAGATTGAAAAGGCCACTTTTGGAGCTGGATGTTTTTGGTGTGTTGATACCATTTTTAGAGATTTGAAAGGTGTGCAAGAAGTTACTTCTGGTTACATGGGAGGTAATAATAATAACCCCAGCTATGAGGAAGTTTGTTCAGGTTCTACTGGACATGCTGAAGTAGTTCAAATACACTTTAACACCGAGGAAATAAGTTATGCTGAGCTATTAGAGGTATTTTTCAAGGTTCATGATCCAACTACCTTGAATCGACAAGGAGCAGATGTGGGAACACAATATCGATCGGTAATTTTTTATCACAGCGAAGAGCAAAAGGAAATTGCTGAAAAGGCCATAGAAGCAGCGAATGATTCTGGAGATTGGAATAATAAGATTGTCACTGAAATATCGGAAGCAAAAGAATATTTTGTTGCAGAAGAGTATCATCAGGATTACTATAATTTAAATCCTAATAAAGGATATTGCGCTATTGTTATACAGCCAAAAGTCAATAAGTTTAGAAAACTTTTTAAAGAGAAATTAAAATGAGAAATTATTCAAGTTTAGTTGTTGTTTTGGTCTTTGCAATCTTTGCATGTGGAGGCTCAACTGCGAAGAGTGAAACGGAAACAAAGAGTTCCGATCAAAAAATTGAAAGCGAGAAGCAGATGGAAGTTCAAAGAGTTAATGATTCGACTTCTGAAAGCACGCTGGTTGAGGTTACTGAAAAGGAAAACAAGGATGCAGTAAAAATTATCGAAGAAAAAGTAATTGAGGTTGAGGAAATTATTCCTTCTGAAGAAGTTTCTGAACAGGAAGTTGAAAAAATTGAAGAAGTTGTAGAGATTGAGGTTGTAAAAGAGGTTGAGGAAGTTGTTGAAGTGGAAACCGTAAAAGATTTAAGCTCTTATTTTTCTGATTTTAATGCATTACTCTCAAAACATGTTTCATCTAATGGAAAGGTCAATTACAAGGGCTTTTTGGGAGATAAGGAGAAACTGGATAATTATATATCTGGTGTAAAGACAGTTGGAATAGCACAGGGGCATTCCAGAAATGAGCAACTGGCTTTCTGGATTAACTTATATAATGCCTGCACATTGCAATTAATCTGTGATAATTACCCTGTTAAAAGTATAAAGGATATAAATGGCGGCAAACCTTGGGATTTGAAAGTAGTTGAAGTTGATGGAAAAAGTTATTCCCTTAATGAAATTGAAAATGATTTAATCCGTCCCAGATTTAAGGAGCCAAGAATTCATTTTGCTGTTAATTGCGCTGCAAAATCTTGTCCTAAATTATTGAATAGAGCATTCTTTCCAAATAAATTGGATGCTGATCTAACCATTGCTACCAAGGAATTTTTGAGTAATTCTTCTCAAAACCAATTTGACGGAGATAAGGCAGCTGTTTCCAAAATCTTTGATTGGTATTCTGTAGATTTTGGAAATTTGATCAACTTCATTAACAAATACTCTTCTCATAATTTATCTGAAGCCGCTGTTGTTTCCTATAATGAATACGATTGGTCGCTAAATGAGTAAGGTTTTTGGGTTAATAGCATTTGTTTTACTTGGTCTTTCTTGCCAAACAAATAAAGAAGAGATACCCATTATAGTAAATGAAAGTAAGGAATATGCTTTGGCTATTCATGGAGGAGCTGGTACTATCACTCGAAATAATTTAAAACCAAATCAAGAAGCTGAATATAGGGAGAAGTTAGGGGCTGTATTGTTAAAAGGGAATGAGATGCTCAGCAATGGGGCTAATGCAGTAGATGTGGTTGAAGAACTTGTCAGAATCATGGAAAATTCTCCTTTGTTTAATGCTGGTAGAGGCTCTGTTTTTAACTATGAGGGAAAACAAGATATGGATGCTTCTATTATGGACGGGGCTAATTTAAACTGCGGTGCTATTGCTGGTGTCTCTAACATAAAAAACCCTATTAAGCTGGCTAGAATGGTTATGGATAGTTCGGAGCATGTTTTTCTCTCAAGAAAAGGTGCTGAATTGTTTGGAGAACAAATGAAATTAAAGCTGGTAGAGCCGGAGTATTTTCATACGGATCGCAGATATAATTCTTGGAAGAAAAGAAAAGAAAAAGAAGCCGTTAGCCAAGATGAAAAACATGGAACAGTAGGGGTGGTATGCTTAGATAAAAATGGAAACTTAGCGGCTGGAACATCTACTGGAGGAATGACTTTTAAGAAATGGGGTAGGATAGGAGACTCGCCAGTCATTGGGGCAGGAACCTATGCAAATAACAAAAGCTGCGCAGTTTCCAGCACAGGTCATGGAGAATATTTTATAAGAGCTATGGTTGCACATGATATTGCTGCAGCAATGGAGCACGGAAATAACACCTTGGAGGAAGCAGCAACTATGGTTATCCATGAAAAGCTTACCGGCCTTGGAGGAACAGGCGGAGTGATAGCTGTTGATTCCAATGGTAATATTGCTATGCCTTTTAATACAGAAGGAATGTATAGAGGTTTTATTTACCCCGGAATAGAAGCTCAGGTATTTATTTACAAATAACGCTAGAAGCGCATCACAAATTTCAAATTCACTCTCCTTCCGGTTAGAAAGTTGGGGATAGAATATAGTCTTCCGCCAATATCCTGAACCCAAAGTTTAGATATGGTATTGTTTATTCCCAGAAGATTAAAAATTTCCAAGGTGATCCATGATTCCTTTACATTTTTAAACAAAGAGTTTGGATTTTTTAACTGCGTGTCACGATCAATAAGTTGCTTTGTGAAACCAATATCAACTCTTCTATAAGAAGGCAATCTTAAAGTATCTCTAAAACGCTCAAAATCTGGTGGACCAAATGGTAAGCCAGTTCCATATAAAAGACTGAGCTGAGCTTTAATGCTCGGGTTTGTTCTTAACTCATCTTGAAAAAACATGGAGAAATTTATTCTTTGATCTGTTGGTCTGGGAATTAGCCCCGGGTTAGTTGTTTCAGTTCTCACAATAGAGTCGTTAAAAGTAAACCCTGGTATAATTCTATCTCCATCGCTATTGAAGTTTGTGACGATTACATCATTGTCCAAATCTTCCTGCACCGTCATAATTGAAAGACTACCCCATGAGGAAACTCCTTCAATAAACTCTCCACTCAATTTAAAGTCAATTCCAGTAGCAAAACCCCTTGCATCATTATTTGCATAGTAACGAAGTCGAACATTGTCTAATTCGTAAGGAATTAGATTATTCAGTTGTTTATAATAGGCTTCTCCTATTAACTTAAATGGCCTGTCCCAAATAAATATATTCTGATCATAACCTAAGACAGCATGAATAGAGCGCTGTGCCTTAATATCTCTATTGATTTCTCCGAATAGGCCACGGAATTCTTTATAAAATGGAGGTTGATAGTAAAGACCAGAGGAAAATCGAAATAGGACATCACGTTTATTTCCATTTTTATCATTAACCCAATTATTGGGCTTGTAAGTAATAGATGCTCTGGGGCTAATATTTGTTTCTTCATTATAGGTCCAGTATGTCCCTCTGATACCAGCAGTAAGGCTAAGCTCAGAAGTGTCCTTTAGTATCCATTCCCAAGAATTTTGAATATAAGATTGTACTCTTGAATTGTTTAAATCATTTTGGGTTTTGATAATATCAAATAGAATAATTGAGTCCACAGGATTTTGAGGAATAGAAAAACCAGAGGAATCAACCAATTGCCATTCGGAAATTCTATCACTTAGATTTTCTATTTGAAATGAGGCCCCCCATTGTAAATAGTTCTTTTCTTCCTTCCAGGTCTTATATCCTTTGTGTTCTAAGTTTATAACAGTAGCATCAAGTCTATTCCTAGCATGATTAAAAAAACCTCCCACACCAATGTTTCTTGCCACATCACCAAACTGATCTGAACCTAAATCTCTCTCCAACTCATCAAGACGATATAGACCAATGATATCAAAGTTCTCTTCCTCCTCTGTGTTAAATGCAGAAGCAATAAATTTCAACAAGGTTGAATTATTTGCTCTATAGTTTAAGTTGAGTGCGCCAAACCGAGTCTCAAATCGGGTAATTTCTTGACCTTCAAAGAACACCGTAAATCTTAATGCTTCATTTATACTACCAAAATCAGTTTCACGGTTTTCAGGAATAAATCGATAATTATTTACACTGTAATTTCCTAAAAAACCTAATTCAACCTTATCTGAAAGGGAATATGTGATGTAAGATTGAAAATCTGTAAATGAGGGTTGATAATCTCCCCCTGTATCTAAAGACCCCAGAATATATCTATTAGTTTTAAATCTAAATCCTTGAATAGTAGACAGCCTTTTATCCTTTGAACGGGTTCCAAAATGAACCGCACTTCCCAAAAGACTCGCCTGTACAGAAGCTTCAAATTCTTGAGGTTTGGCATATTGAATGTCTAATACCGAGGACATTTTGTCCCCATATTTTGCATCAAAACCACCAGCAGAAAACAAAATACTGGACACCATTTCTGGATTTGGGAAACTCAAGCCTTCTTGCTGTCCACTTCTGGCAAGAAAAGGTCGGTATACCTGTATGTCATTAACGTAAACCAAGTTTTCATCGAAACTTCCTCCTCTTACTGAATACGAACTACTCAACTCATTATTAGCGGAAACACCCAATTGGTTTACAATCAAATCCTCTATGCCTCCTCTTACTGAAGGAACTTTAACTTGTATTTTTGGTTCAATGGGTATTAGCGGTTCTCTTCTTACTCTTTTATCCTCAATAACAACAGTTTCAAGAGTTCTGGATTTTAAAAGAGCATCTATTTTTTGCCTTTGTCCCTGTTTTAAATTGATTTCTTTAGAAAATGAGTAATAGGTTTGAAATGTAATTTCTACCAGAAGTTTTTTATTCGAAGGAACCTTTAAATTGTAGAAGCCATTGTTATCGGTTACTGTTCCTATGCTTTCAGATTTAATAGAAACCGTTGCAGAGGGAACTGGATTTCCTTCTTGATCTTTAACGTAACCATAAATTTCACTTTCTCCTTGTGAGAATCCAAATGATGAGATAAAGACGACTAAAATTAGAATAAATGTAACTCTTGTCTTGTTCATTAAGGCCTCAAATGTAGAATTTAGATTGTTCTGAATTAGAACTAATTTTTCAACTTATTAGTATTTCTAGCCCACAGAATAACGGATATTTCCAATTTTACCTGAAAAAGAGCATATTTAATCGATAAAACCTTTACTTCCATTGCAATTTGAGTTAATTTTATCTAATCATTACTCAAAACATTAAACTATGAAAGAACTGAACCTTATTTTTCTTTCCTGTATTTTTATTGCCTCAACTTTATACTCCCAGAACAGAACTGCAACGGGAGAAGGAAATAATCCAATGAATGCTGAATGGGGAAGCACAGGAACCCCCACTTTAAGGATAATGGATGCATCATTTGAAGATGGAATTTCTGAACCAACAGGAATGGATCGTCCAAACCCTAGAACAATTAGCAATGATATTTTTGATCAAGATTCCGATATGCCAAATTCTATTGGATTAAGTGATTTTTGGTGGCAATGGGGACAGTTTATAGATCACGATATTACTGCAATTCATTCCGATCCTTCAGAATTTTTTCCAATCTATGTTCCAATGGGAGATCCTCAATTTGACCCTTTTCACACTGGAGATGTAATGATACCTCAATCCAGAGCAATGGAACATGATGGAACAGGTACTGATGTGGCCAACCCTAGAGCATACACAAACGAGATTAGCACATGGATAGATGCAAGTAGCATTTATGGATCTGATGATTATACAATGAATTATTTAAGATCATTTGTTGATGGTAAATTGAAGATGTCAGATGGAAATTATTTACCTTTTAACACAACAACTGGGGAATTTACTGATCCCGTAGATCCATTGGCTCCTTCCATGGCCAATGAAAATCCATTTATATCTAAACTTTATTTATCGGGAGATGAAAGAGCCAATGAACAAACTGCATTATTAGCTATGCATACTTTATTTGCAAGAGAACATAATAGACTTTGCGATGAACTTATATTAAGCCATCCTACCTGGTCTGATGAAGAAATTTTTCAAAGAGCTCGAAAAATTGTTGGGGCATATATCCAGAGAATAACAATGGAGGAGTGGTTACCAACCGCTGGTATAGATTTAATGCCTTATATGGGATATGATTTATATTCAGACCCTTCCCTAAGTCCTATATTTAGCGGTGCAGCCTTTAGATTGGGCCATACTATGATTCCCTCAAGCCTTAAGCGATTAGATAATAATGGTGAAGAGATTAGTGCAGGCGATTTACAATTGAAATTTGCATTCTTTAATCCTTTGGTATTAAATAACGAAGGCGGAATGGAGCCAATTTTCAAGGGAATGGCATTGCAGCTACAGCAAGAAGTTGATAATAAGGTTGTAGGAGATATACGAAACTTTCTTTTCGGTCCTCCAGGTTCTGGAGGCTTAGATTTGGCTGCGTTAAATATCAATAGAGGAAGAGATATGGGCTTACCTGATTTTAATACTGTGCGAACTGAGATAGGTTTGGATGCATACAGCTCGTTTACTGAAATTACTTCCGATTCTGATTTAGCAACTATAATGGAGAACCTTTATGGAGATATCAATGAGATTGATCCTTGGGTTGGAATGCTTGCTGAAGATCATATGAGTGGTAAAGCGTTTGGTGAAACAATTTTTGTAATTCTAAAAGAACAGTTCGAAAGATTGCGAGATACAGATTGGTATTGGTTCGAGAATGATCCTGAATTTAGTCCTTCTGAGATTTTGGAAATTAAGTCAACCAATTTGGCAGATATTATTCGAAGAAATACCAATATTGAAAATATTCAAAATGATATTTTTATGGCACAAGCTCATCAAGAATGTATCGTTGATGAATATTATGGTTGTGTGGGTTGTTATGAAAATGGTCAGCCAGAGCCTATAAATCTATCTACACAAGTTCTTGCCAACGGGTATTTCTTGAAGTGGAGACCAGTACCAGGTTCTGTTGCGTGCCAAATAAATGGAGGTCTAGTCGGAGGGCCACAAGTAAATATTAATATTTATGGCACGGAGCCAGAACAAAAATATATAAGCGCTTCAGTTCTTCAAGCAGGACAAACTTATCAGTGGAGAGTAAGATGTGGTTGTCAGTTGAATCCTACTATTATTGCGGGATCTTGGTCAGACTATAAGTATTTTACGAATACTTTTCCCGCAGCTCTTGATATTAATAATTTAGAAGCTCTTAATGAAGACGTTTTAAAGTTTGGAGGGTTTGATGCTCAGAATAACTTTGCTCCAAATCCTTTTTCTAATACTAGCATTATCTCTTTAAACCCAGATTTAAACGGGCAAAATAAGGTTTTGTATATGTATAATACTGCTGGCAATTTGGTAGATACCTACTCTAGTTCAGACAATGTTATTGAAATATCAAAAGGAAAAAAATCTTCAGGAATTTATTTCTTCCATATTATTTCGGAAGAATCAGGATTTATTCAAAAAGGAAAAGTAATTATAAACTAGTCAATAGGTATCTGTTTTCTTTTTCTTCTTTTTAAACGCTCCATTACGCCAGGCTTTGATAAACTGAGCCCAGGCAATTGGGTTTAAAAGATTGTTTTGAGGTGCTTGTCCTGCAGTATATAGACGTGCAGCATCTTGTCTCATTTGAAACTTGAAATTTTCGCTTCCATCTGCAGCCATATTCTCTGCTAAAGCAATCATTTGAGCAGAGTTTAAGTTTCTCAAACCGTTTTGAAGTTCCGTTTGATTAATGTTCAAAGCCAAAAAGGCTTCTTTAAACTCTTCTTTTGAAGGCCAAGGATATATAGTTGTTTCGGGTAACGTAATGGTGTCTGGCATTAAAATCTGAATTAGAGAATACTTGCTTTCTGAAAGACTATCCGGAATAATGAATGATGCATCTCTAAACCCTACGCTTGAAAAATTAATCGTATCCTTTTCTTTAGCTACCAATGAGAAAAAACCAAAATAATCACTCATTGTCCCCCTATATGTATTTTCTACTCCAATAGATGTATATGGAACCGGTTGTAAACTATCTCCAGTTACAATGATACCAGAGAACTGTATAACCTTTTGTCCAAATAAACCAGTGTAAAGCAGAGAGAACGCTAGAATGAGAAGAAATCGATTATTCATTAATACAAATGTATTTTAATAATTTTGCATTATTATTATTCAACGGAGCTAATTCTCTTTTATTTTCAAATATTAACAAAGCCATTTAATAGGTATCTTGCACAATATGAAGAAGTTTTCTATCCTAATACTGTTTTTTGCTGTAGTAAGTAATTCTCTTGCTCAAATTACAATTCAAGAGGCGAATATGCCTCAAGCAAATATGATTTATCAATTGAGCAATGCTGCTAATAATGGCAATGATCAAACTATAGGAGGTGAAAACATTACCTGGGATTATTCAGATCTGGTAGAAATTGTTGCAGCAAATGATACCACAATTGGTATTGATAATGCCGAGGGAATATTTCAACTGGTCTTCAATAATCCCGTTCTATTTCCGGATTATGTTTCTGATTATTTTACCTCTGGGCAAGGTTTTGATTTAGGAGCACTAACGGTTGATGAAGTTTCTAATTTTTTCGCTGTTACACCCAATTACTTTGAGCAAACGGGATTTGGAGCAGTCTTGAATGGAACTGCAGCCCCCGTGATATATAATCCAAAAGATATAATTTATGAGCTACCAATGAACTTTGGCGATTCCACATTCAACTTTGCATATTTTGAAGCGGATATTCCAACGCTTGGTTTTTGGTCTGAAGAAATATTTAGAAGTAATGAAGTAGAAGGTTGGGGAACGTTAATTCTTCCAAGTGGCACTTTTGATGTGCTTAAGGTCAAGACTACAATCAATAGAACAGATTCTATTTTTGTTTCTTTTCTAGGTTTTGGTTCAACATTTGATCAACCAGAAACTATTGAATATAAATGGCTTTCCTCAACGGAAATGACAGAGGTGCTAACTATTACCGAAGTTCTTGGACAAGTGACTAATGTGACTTATTTTAATGATAGTGAGGTTATTTCGTCTTTAGAGTTCATAGAGGAGGAAGAGATCATTTTCTACCCTAATCCAGCAAATGATGAAATCTTTTTTAGAAATAGTCTGAATATTTTTTCTGTAAAACTCCTGAATAGTTTGGGGCAAGTTATTCTTGAACATCAGAGTAATACTTCCATCTCTCAGTTGGATATTCAAGACATTTCAAGTGGAATTTATTATCTAGTCTTAAATGATTTAAGCACCAAAAAGATTATGATTAATCGTTAAGAACTAGCTATTCAGTTATGAATTTAGGTGTTACAATTTTTAATGTTTAGCCTTTATAAGTTTTACAGTACTGGTTCTGCTTCCATTTGAAACCAACATTAAGTAAACTCCATCAGCAAATCCGTTCAGATTAACTTCCAATCGATTTCCTACGTTTGATGTCCTTGGGTGAATTTTTCTTCCGCTTATATCAGTAAATATAATGTTCAGAGCGTTCCAATTTTCTTGACTTATTAGAGTAAACAATTGGTTAGAAGGGTTTTCCAATATCTGGACATCTAAGCGCTCATTTTCAGAAATGGACAAAGGGTCTGAACCATAAAACAGTCGAACGTTATCAATGAAAAAATTGTTTCCGTTTCTATTCGAAGTGTGAATTTTGAATTGGAACTCAGAAGAACCGATATAATTGCTCAAGTCAAAAACCCTTGATTTCCAATGATTGGCGGAGTCGGGAAAAAATGGGAGTGTAGAATTGTCGTTCATAGTAGTTAAACTATCTGAATGAGCTTCCCAAATCAAATCCCAATTTGAGTCGCAATCCTCTCGAGCAAAAATCCTTAGTGTATCCTTTAAAACTGACACATTCCCTCTTTTCTGGTATGCATAGTCAAATTCCAAAAAGAGTTCTGTTTCCAATGTATTTAAGTTGAAAGTACGACTTTGCAATTCATCTTTCTGATTCATTCTTGGGCTGTAGTCGTAAAAATTCATCCAAGCAGAGTGTGCGCTCCATTGCAGTCCGTTGGTTGAAATTGTATCCCAAGTGGTAAGAAGATCATCATTAAATACATTCCAATCAGCAGAGGAAATTCCATCTTCAAAATCCTCGAAAAAAGGAACTTCTCCCTCAGGCCTAACATTACCTCTAAAAATAGCTCGATTATTAATAGTGTCTAATTCGTTTATTCCTCCTGTAATGGTACTTTTTATAAGGAGTTCGTAATTACCTTCCACATCAGAGTTAATGGTGCCGAGGCTAATATTGACACTTTCACCAGGCAAAATGGGTTCGGAGTATAAAAATTCGGCTTCTTCATTAGTATTGATAAAAGCATAATTAATAATAACCTCATTAATAGTTGAATCACCCTGGTTGCTCAAGATGATTTCAGGATTGAAAACACCACCACATTGCACACTTTCATTGGGCATTAATATTTCATTAATAACCAATTCATAAGAACTGTTTTGAGGAGCAATTGGAGTATTTCCTTGATCTATGAGAAAGTTATAAGCTGCAAAAACGTCTATCACTCCATTACCATAAACATTGTCTTCTCCAGTTTCACCAAGATCTACTGTAGAATGATAAAGCCCCAATAAAATATCTTCTCCGCTTAGATAGGGAAATGCTTCTTTTAGAAGAAGAACAGCGCCACTAACATGAGGAGCTGCCATCGAAGTACCACTATAGTTATCATACTCGTTTTGTCCCACAGCAGAACGGACTGAGACCCCAGGCGCACTAACTTCAGGTTTAATCAGTAATGACCCTGTAGCAGCAGGGCAGAAGGACGGTCCTCTGCTCGAGAAGCTAGCAATACTTAGGTTTGCGTCCATGTTAAGTGCGCCTACTGTAAAAGAGTTTACGAGCCCTTCATTAATATTATGAGGCACTGAAATAGTCATAGGGTCAGGACCAGAATTACCAGCGGAAAAAACATTTGCAATACCTGCCGCCTCTATTAAAGCGAATACATCAATCATTATTTGATTGCATGGTTCAACATCCACATCTACTGGTCTTCCCCAACTATTATTTATCACATCTGGAATGTCATAGGTTGTGCTTAAATCATCATCTGGATTTAAGGCCCATTCAAAACCTAAGGCTAATTCCTCAAAAGTTCTAACATCTGCAATATCTGTAACAATAGGATCAGTAGCAATAAAATAAGCATTAGGTGCAACACCAATTGTATCTGATGTTGCCGGATCCAAACCAAGAACGGTTCCTGTTACATGAGTACCATGACTGCTGGACTTATCTCCTGGACTAGGCAGATCATAGGGGAACCAGCATTGATCTTGCGGAAAGTAATTTCCTAAATATCTGTTAGAAATAGCTGGGTGTGCCGGCCAAAATCCAGTATCGTAGGTAAGTAGTTTAGTTCCCTGACCAGTATATCCTAATGCCCACATTGCAGGTGCATTTATAATGTCATGTCCTGGCTCGTGCGCTCCGGGTTGTTTTGAAGATTCGCTTTCTTTTATAGGATGAACAATTTCTAGTAAACTGGTTTTATTCAAATCTATGAACGAAATATAATCCAGTTCTGCAATTGCAGCTATCTCAGTCGGAAGAAGAGAAAGACAAGCTGCGTTTGCAATCCATAAAGGCCGAACACTTACTTCATTTGATCTTACTAATTGTAATTGATTTTTAAGTTGAGAAATATTCAAGTCATTGAGTTCTATCGCTGCATTTATTACAGGGGCCACTCGTTCTTTTACTGCGGTATTATTTAACTTGAAATTTGATTTAAAAGCTTTGTAATCAAGACTAGATTTAAACTTTACAATAACCTCTTTTTCTTCATTAGGCTGTTTTTCGCAACTTTCATATAGACGAAAAGAAATTTGATTTTGGCTGAAAAGAGTAATCGAAAAGGAACTAAATAGTAATAAGATAAAAATACGCATATGCTAATTTACCAATTAGCCTCTGTTTTAATGACTTATTGCGAATAATATTCAATTAAAACTTTAAGGGCTATTTTTCCTTGAGGAGTGTAATTCGCTTTTCTAACTGATTTCAAATGACTACTACAATGCCATTTCCAAGCAAAACCTCCATACATCCAAGGTTCGTTCCAAACACTTTCGTAAAGTGATGTATAAGCATTTGCTTGCGCTACATCATTCTGGGTCTTTGCAGTATAAGATTCCCAAGGTTTTTCTGCAGCTTGATCTATATTTCTATACCCATACTCAGTGAAAATTACCTCTTTATTAAATCGTTTACTAATGCCTTTAATTTCCTTTTTCCACTTAGACCATTCGGCATTTAGTTCATCAACAGTTGGAGTAGTTGATGAGCTTAGTGGAAAGTAAGCATCGATTCCAATATAATCCAATTGATCCCAAAAAGGGAAGAGTTTATAGGCATCCCAGTTTCCAGCATAGGTAAGTTTTCCTTTATAAACTTTTTTAATTTCTTGAATCATTACCTCCCAAGAGTCTGGACGCGCAAGGAACCAGCTTTTTAACTCTGTTCCAATGCAAAACAACTCAACTTTCTCTTCTTCGCATAGCTGAGCATATTTTAATACGTAATTCAAATAATCAGTTTCCCAGATATTCCAATCCTCCTCGGAATCAAATTTAACATCACCTGTAAATGAACCATGTCTTATCCATAGATGAGGTTTAACCATAACTTTAAGTCCAGAATTATGAGCATCGCGAATACATTGTTTAGTACCTTCATATCCTTCACCCCACCATTGCCAAGAGAGGTTTTCATAATTTATATTTGGATCGCTACCCTGTGCATAAGCATAAGGCATTAGTGAAACCCAATTTGAATTGGTCTTTTGAATGTCCTGAAACTCGTCAATTTCAGTTTTTTGGGAAGGCCCTTCAAAGCTCATTCCTTTCAATTTATCTTGTGATTGACCATGGATGGTTAATAACAAAACAAAAAAAGTATAAAATAGATGTTTGCCCATTTTTAATTATGAATCCTAATATTTACTTTAGCCACTTTGAGAATTCAAAGCTACAATTACAAACAATAAATAAGCCAAATTTAGCACCAATTTATATGCCAAAAAATATAGTAATAATAGGTAATGGTATTTCTGGAATTACAGCAGCAAGGCATATTAGAAAGAATAGCGATCATAATATTCTTGTAATTTCCTCAGAAACAAATCACTTTTACTCAAGAACAGCCCTAATGTACATCTATATGGGGCATATGAAATACGAACATACCAAGCCTTTTGAAGATTGGTTTTGGAAAAAGAATAAAATTGATTTGTTAAATGCGCATGTCGACAATATTGATTTTGATGGGAAGGAATTGAATTGTAACAATGGTCAAAAAGTAAAATATGATGATCTTATTTTAGCCTTAGGATCTAAGCCCAACAAATTTGGTTGGCCAGGACAAGACTTACCGGGTGTTCAAGGATTGTATAGCTATCAGGATTTAGAGCTTCTTGAAAAAAATACACATGCTTATGGAGTTAAAGATTCAAAAGTAAAGCGAGCAGTTTTAGTTGGTGGGGGACTTATTGGAATTGAAATGGCAGAAATGCTTTTGACCAGAAATGTTGAAGTTACGTTCCTTATACGAGAGCAATCTTTTTGGAATAGTGTTTTACCAGCAGGAGAATCTGAAATAGTTAGCCGCCATATTCTTGAACATCACATTGATCTAAGGAGAAATACTGAGCTTAAGGAAATTATTGCCGGTGAAGATGGCAGAGCTTGTGCTATAGAGACGAATACGGGTGAAAGGATAGAATGTCAATTAGTAGGATTAACTGCTGGAGTCAGCCCAAATATTGCATTTTTGAAAGATGGAAAACTGGAAACTGGAAGGGGAATCAAAGTAAATCCTTTTTTAGAGACGAATGTTCCAAATGTTTACGCTATTGGAGATTGTGCAGAACAGCATGAGGGAATAAATGGAAGAAGACCTATTGAAGCGGTGTGGTACACTGGAAGAATGATGGGAGAAACAGTTGCACAGACCATTTGTGGGAATAAAACAGCATATAATCCTGGTAACTGGTTTAACTCTGCAAAGTTTTTGGATATTGAATATCAAACCTATGGTTGGGTTTTTAAAGCTCCAAGAGAAGGAGAGAGGCATTTTTATTGGGAACACCCTAATGGCAAAATATGTGTTAATATCAATAATGATGCTAAAACAGGGAAGTTTATTGGTATAAACACTTTCGGAATTAGAATGAGGCATGAAATGTTTGATAAATGGCAAAATGAAGAAAGAGACATCGAGTATGTCTTGACCCATTTAAGAGACGCAAATTTTGATCCGGAGTTTTATAAAACTTTCGAAGCCGAAATAATTAAAAAATACAATACAGAATTCAATGCCAATTTGACTCTAAAAAAGAGAAGTTGGGCTAGAATCATCGCATAAATATGAGCAAAGAAGAAAGTTTATCAATCGCAAACCCTCATCCTAAAGATTTAAGTGGGGTACAGAAAATTGCAGCTGCTATTTCTGGAATAGGTGTTCTTATTTTGTTTCTGGCCTTTTTTGGTGTGAAATTAAATAATGCGCTTTTTCTTTCTGTTTCTATTTTATTGATGTTGGTAGGTACTGTCTTATTTACCTATTCAAAATATGCCAATTTGCCGGCTGGAATAAAGAACAATGGCGTATGGTTTGACAGCCTATCAAACAGAGGTGTTTTGGCTTGGGTAATCGGAATTATTCTCACAGGTTTTTACGTCTTACTTTATTGGTTTCCGTCAGTTTTAGGTTTAGGTACGGGGATAGATGGAACGAACGAAGGTTTGGTTGGTCTATTTGACCCACTTAGTTATTTTTTAAATGGGAGGCCATCTGGACAATGGTTTGTATACGGTACTTTATATACTGTAGCAATTTTGTTTTTAGGGTTAAAGTTTATTGTTAAGTATTGGCATAATACCTATCAAAAAGTTAGAACCGTTGTAGTAATGATTAGTCAATTTTTCTTGGCTTATTTTATTCCAGAAATCTTAGTAGCAATGAACTACAATGGAGTAAAGGATGAATCATTAGGTTACGAAGTATGGTATGATTCTGATCTAAAGAATGTTTGGCCTTTAAATTACGATTTCTTTTACGATTGGAATTTAACAGCTATGCAAAGCGAGGCAACTGCTCCAGTGGGTATGACATATCTATGGGTTGGAATGCTTCTATTCTTAATTGGAACACCTATTATTACTTATTTCGTGGGTAAAAGATGGTATTGTTCATGGGTTTGTGGTTGCGGTGGACTGGCAGAAACTGCAGGAGATAATTTTCGTCAATTATCAAGTAAGAAGCTTTCTTCCTGGAAACTAGAACGATGGATGATTCATGGAGTTATGGTGCTTGTTTTTATCATGACTTTCGCTACACTCTATGGACACTTTGCCCAAACGGATAAATTTCTAGGTCTGAGTATTTATACGTTTTTCCAACAGCCTTATGGCTTTATAATAGGAGCTGCTTTTTCAGGTATTGTAGGTGTTGGGTTTTATCCACTTCTTGGTAATAGGGTTTGGTGCAGATTTGGTTGTCCAATGGCTGGCTATATGGGAATTATCCAACGATTCAAATCAAGGTTTAGAATAACAACAAATGGCGGTCAATGTATCTCTTGCGGTAACTGTTCTACCTATTGTGAGCAAGGAATCGATGTTAGATGGTATGCCCAAAGAGGTCAGAATATAGTTAGAGCTTCCTGTGTAGGTTGTGGTGTATGCTCAGCTGTTTGTCCTAGGGGTGTGCTAAAACTGGAAAATGGTCCGGAGGCAGGTAGATTTAAGGATGATATGCCTATTATCATTGGAAATGATGGAATCAAACTAGCAAAGACTGCTTGACAATAATAGACGTAATTATACCTGCTTTTAACGAAGAAGAATCAGTTGGTTTGGTTGTCAATGATATTCCAAAAGATTTTGTCAGAGATATCATAGTCGTTAATAATAATTCAACGGACAATACAGTTGAAAGCGCTTCTAAAGCTGGAGCAATAGTAATAGACGAACCCAGAATGGGTTATGGCTCTGCATGTCTAAAAGGGATGGAGAAAGTAAAAGAAAATACCACACCGCCAGACATAGTTGTTTTCATTGATGCCGATTATTCAGATTATCCAGAGGAAATAGTGAAATTGGCGAAGCCAATAATCAATGATAACGTGGATATGGTTATTGGTTCAAGAGCAATTGGCGAAAAGGAAAGTGGGTCAATGATGCCACAACAAATTTTTGGAAATTGGTTGGCTACCACTCTTATTAAATTACTTTACAACAAGAAATTCACTGATTTAGGCCCTTTTAGAGCAATAAAATGGTCTAAACTATTGGAAATTCAAATGTGTGATACCAATTTTGGCTGGACAGTTGAAATGCAGGTGAAGGCAGCAAAAAATAATCTTACATTTGCAGAAGTTCCGGTAAGTTATCGAAAGAGAATTGGAGTTTCGAAAATTACAGGGACTATTAATGGAACAGTAATGGCTGGATATAAAATAATAACAACCATATTTAAGTATAGATGAGTCTTGCACTGATAATTATATATGGCTTATTTCTAAGCTTCATTTTCTGCTACAGTATTGTGCAGTTGACATTAGTATTCAATTATAAAAAGTCAAAAAAGTGTTGTAAGTCACAAGATTTGGATATGAAGACCACTTTCGGGGACGAATCTAATTACCCTAAAGTTACTGTCCAGTTGCCTGTGTTTAATGAGCTTTATGTTGTAGAACGACTGATTGACAAGGTAGCAGAGTTGAACTATCCATCAGATAAATTGGAGATACAAGTTTTAGATGATTCTACTGATGAATCCTTTGACATAGCAGCCAAAAAAATTGCTGAAATAAGGGCAAAAGGTATAGACATTAAGCATGTCAAAAGACCTGATAGAGTAGGATTTAAAGCTGGAGCTTTAGCTTATGGTCTCAATGAAACAGACAGCGAATTCACAGCCATTTTTGATGCAGACTTTTTGCCAAAGCAAGATTTTCTTCTCAGAACTATTCCGTTTTTTGTGAATGAAAAGGTAGGAGTTGTTCAAGCTAAGTGGGAGCATATTAATGAAGATTACAGCTTATTAACCCGTCTACAAGCATTTGGTTTAGATGCTCATTTTACCATTGAGCAAAAAGGTAGAAATGAAGGAGGACATTTTATAAATTTCAATGGCACTGCTGGGGTTTGGAGAAAGTCTTGTATTGAAGATGCTGGAGGTTGGCAATCGGATACCCTTACCGAAGATTTGGATTTAAGTTATCGTGCTCAGTTAAAAGGTTGGGAGTTCAAATATTTAGAAGATGTAGGTGCTCCTGCAGAATTACCTGCTGCTATGAACGCATTGAAAAACCAACAATATAGATGGACTAAAGGAGCGGCTGAGTGTGCTGTTAAGAATTTGCCAAAAGTATTGATGAAAAGGAAGATTGGTTTCAGTACAAAGCTGCATGCCATTTTCCATTTAATGAACAGTTTCATTTTTATTTGTATTATTTCTACTGCCTTACTCAGTGTACCTATGCTATTTATTAAGGAGAATTCACCTGAGTTTGGATTGTTATTCAAAATAGCTTCATTATTCCTTTTAAGCTTTGTAATTCTATCTTATTTCTACTGGGTTTCAATGAGCAGGGAAAGTCAGGATAAATTCAAAAGTTTTTGGGAGTTTATTATCATTTTTCCAATGTTTCTATCGGTTTCTATGGGCTTATCCTTGCATAATGCTATTGCCGTGGTAGAAGGTTATGTTGGTAGGAAAACCCCTTTTGTTAGAACTCCTAAATTCAATATAACTGATAGAGCTGATGGCTTTAAATCCAACATTTACTCCATAAAAAAAGTCAGCCCTATTACCTTCTTGGAGGGCTTGATGGCATTATATTTTCTAGGAGGAATGGGTACTGCTATTTATTTGAATGATTTCGGTCTGTTTCCATTTCATCTCATGTTATTTATTGGCTTTTCTATTGTTTGCTTCTATTCGTTTAAGCATGCCAAAGGATAATAGATAGATCTTGGATTTTTCGGTTCGAAATCTACTTCTATTCTTAATTGCATTGATTTGCTATTCTCTTATCAGTTTTACGGAACGCGATTCTTTTATAGTTCTGTTCTCTTTAGTTTGCTTTGCCTATATCCTTTATCTTTTTTTGGTAAGGAAGAGCTTGAATTTTAAAAGTATTTTGATTTCTGGGCTCTTGTTTCGGCTTTGCTTCTTCTTTACCGAACCACAACTTTCAGATGATATTTACCGCTTTGTATGGGATGGCGAAATTATAAGTAATGGGTTAAGTCCATATGAAGAATTACCTTCTGATTTAGGAGTTATAATTAATGAGAATAAGGATGTTTATGAATTAATGAATTCCAAAAATTACTATTCTGTTTATCCTCCAGTAATGCAGAGTGTATTTTATATTTCTTCATTTTTTCCGGGCAACTTATTTATAAAAATTACATTTTTCAGGTTGGTTTTACTTCTTGCCGAAATAGCCATTATGGTTTTACTGGCAAGAATTCTAAGTGCTTTAAAGCTGAATGAGAATGGACTTATTATTTATGCGTTAAACCCACTGGTAATTATCGAAACCATAGGTAACCTTCATTTTGAATCTATGATGATTTGTTTTTTCCTTTTTGGGTTTTACATTCTTATCAGAAATGCCAAAATCACACTAGTTTCACTTTTTTTAGCAAGCATCTTTTTCGCTTTTGGTATCATGACCAAACTAACTTTGGCTTTGATACTCCCAGTCTTGCTGTTTTTTATTCCGTTTAGAAAATTAGCTGGATTAGGTTTATTAACGGTATTCTTTTGCATTGTCTTATTCTTACCATTCCTCAGCGAAGTACTTGTTCAAAATTTCAGTCAAAGCCTTGATCTGTATTTTCGTTCTTTTGAGTTTAATGCAAGCATTTTCTACCTTATTAATTCCATTGGAACCAAAATAAAAGGCTGGGATACCGTGCAGTATATTGGGCCTGTTCTTTCTTTACTGAGTCTAATTTTGATAGCTGCCTTCTGTATATTGAGGAAAAAACAAAACTGGTTAAGTTATTTTAACTTGGCGCAACTTGCCTTTTTTATTTATCTGCTTTTTTCTACTACGGTTCATCCATGGTATATAATGAACCTAATATTTTTATCTGTTTTTACTCGAAAAATATATCCTTTGCTTTGGTCACTTTCGGTTTATCTGAGCTATTATATGTATTCTCATGAACTATATGAACCGCCCATTCTACTCACAGTAGAGTATTTGTTAGTTGGTTTTGTGTTTTTTATGGAAACCTTCATGCCAAATAGAACTATAGATTTTTTAGCGAACGTTCCGCTTTTTCAAGTGGATGAAAATCCAGAATAACACTTCTTAGGTAGCTCTTATCCAAATGTGTGTAAATTTCGGTTGTTGTAATGGATTTATGACCGAGCATTTCCTGTACTGCTCTGAGATCAGCTCCACCTTCAACAAGATGAGTAGCAAAACTATGTCTAAAGGTATGTGGAGAAACATTTTTTGTGATTCCCGCCTTTACAACAAGATCTTTTATAATGTTGAAAATGCTAATGCGACTGATCTTCTTTCCATGTTTATTCAAAAATAGATGATCTTCAAATCCCTTTGCAATTTCAAGATGGTTTCTTAGTTCGTTTAGGTAAATCTCAATGTGCTTTTTTGCTGTATTCCCAATAGGTACTAAACGTTCCTTATTTCCCTTACCAAAAACTCGAATAAACCCTTTATCTAGATATAGATTACTTATCTTTAATTCTACTAATTCGCTAACTCTAAGACCGCAGCTATAAAGTGTTTCTATAATGCACTTATCTCTATGTCCCTGCTTCTTGCTCATATCGATTGCAGAGCTGATAGCTTCAATTTCTTCTATATTAAGTACCTCTGGTATTTTCATAGGCAACTTAGGCGTCTCCAAAAGCTCGGTAGGGTTTTCATCTATAATTTTTTCCAGTTTTAAATACTTGTAAAAACTCTTTAAGCCTGAACTTATACGAGCTTGAGACCTTGCAGAAAAACCTAATTGACTCAACCAAATAAAAAAATTGGTGAACGAATTCAATTTCAATTCCTGAAAAGATAAACTGGATTGTTCTGTTTCCAAGAACAAGGAGAGTTTGTCAATATCGTTTAAATAGGCCTCAATAGAGTTTGAGGAAAGTCCTTTTTCAAGCATTAAATAGGACTTAAAACCAGATATATAGGATTTATGAATCAAAGATGTAATGCTAATTTTTTATTCTCTAAATTTCCGCTGTGAAAGTTATTATTATCAACGGGCCTAACTTGAATTTGTTGGGTAAGCGCGAACCAGAAAAGTATGGCGAAAACTCATTTGAGGATTTTTATAAAGAATTAGAAGAAGGCTTTCCTGAAGTGGAATTAGATTATTTTCAGAGTAATGTGGAAGGTGAACTTATAAATAAACTTCATGAAGTCGGCTTTTCTTACGATGGTATAATTTTGAATGCAGGAGGTTACACGCATACTTCTGTAGCTCTTGCAGATGCTGTTGCTGCTGTCGAAAGCACGGTAATTGAGGTACATATTACCAATATATATGCTAGAGAAGAGTTTAGGCAAAAATCACTTCTTTCTCCAAATTGTAAAGCGATAATAGCTGGAATGGGCTTAGATGGATATGGTCTCGCAATAGTTTATCTAAGCAATTTTGATCAAGAATGAATTAGAATTTTTTCTTGTCCAATTCTGAAAATTGCTTTTTTCCTTTTAGAAAATAATCAAAGATTATATTCCCTTGATACATCCCTTTTAAGTTAGGTTTAGAAGATTTTTCTTTTAATACCTTCCGTTTTGAATACATTTTAAAAAATCCGCTGTAAAAATGAAAATGAGCTTTAGCAACAGCAAAAAAATGAAGCGGGTTTCCCTGAATTAAAAACTTCCATGCCGCAATACCATCTAGAAGCATTCTCCAAAACAGTTTCATAAACAAAGGGCTCGCATAATAGTTTTTAGTTAAGAGAAAGAGATTATTTCTAAAATTGAGGTAAGTCTTTTTGGGTTTAAGTTTACCTAAGGTTCCTCCACCCAAATGGTAAACCTTAGATGAAGGATAATACCAGATTTCATATCCTAGATTTTTAACTCGCCAACATAAATCTATTTCTTCCATGTGAGCAAAGAAATCAGGATCAAACCCTCCAACCTCATTAAAAACACTTCTTCTAATTATTAGTGCCGCTCCTGAGGCCCAGAAAATTTCCTTTGATTCTTTTTCTCTAAAAACTTCAATGTCATTAAACATTCTGCCATCGCAAAAGACGAAGCCATTCTTATCAATGAAACCGCCACCTGCACCTGCATATTCAAATTGTTTGGGATTGCGATAATCTATTAAGGCAGGTTGAATAGCGGCTCTTTTTGGATGCTCCTGAAAATACTCACTCACACCTTTTAACCAATTTTCTTTTACAGCTACATCGGAGTTAAGAATAACATAAATTTCTTCTTCAACTTGTTGTAAAGCCAAATTATAGCCTTGGGCAAATCCATTGTTCTCATTAAGTTCTATTAAATGGACAGTAGGAAAATTTTTCTTGAGAAAAGCAATGGAATCATCACTAGATCCATTATCGGCAACATAAATTTTAACCTCCTGCTTTGAGTATTTTACAACAGAAGGAAGAAATTCTTCTAGGAGTTTTCTTCCATTCCAATTCAATATAACTACAGCAATTTTCAAGCAAGTAAAAATAAAACCTAATCATACGTTGAAACTTCTAATAATGAATAGATTTTAACACTTCTTAATACGGATTTTTGAAAGATTGTGAATAACCAAAATTGTCTAAGCAAGCAGAGCTTAACAAACACTTGATATGTAAAACATATTTAAAAGAATTAAAGCCTCAATAAAAGAGATAGTGCGCATTGAGGGATTAATTTTAATTATTTAATAGCTTTAAGCTTTAATTCTCTGATATGAAAAAAGTTATCTATTTCCTTTTTGCCATTGGCATATTACTTTCCTGTAATTCTTCGAATTCTGAAATGAAAGTTTCTAATGATTCAAAAGAAACGCCTACCGAGGAAAAATCCGATAGAGCAACGTATGCTTTGTTTGAATTAAATACAGATATCTCTGTTCTTAGTGAGAGTGAACAAAGGATGTTACCTCTTCTCATTAACGCTGCAGCAATAATGGATGAACTCTTTTGGGAGCAAGCCAGTGGTAGCAAAGAGGAAATCATGAAATTAGCAAAGAATGATGACGATAGAAATTATCTTGCAATAAATTATGGACCTTGGGATAGGTTGGGAAATAATAAATCATTTATAGATGGGGTAGGAGAGAAAGCAAAAGGTGCGGAGTTTTATCCAAAGGATATGACCAAGGAGGAATTTGAAGCATTTGAATCTCCAGACAAGAAGAGTCTCTATACTTTTATTCGAAGAAATGATGAAGGCGAACTTTATACCGAAAAGTATAGCACAGCATTTAAAACGCGCCTAAGCAAGGCCTCAGATTATTTAAAACAAGCAGCTGAATTATCAGAAGATCAAAGTCTAAGAGACTATTTAAATGCAAGAGCTGAAGCTTTAATAAGCGATGAATTTGATGCCAGTGATAGGCTCTGGTTAGATATGAAGAGCAACACCTTGGATTGTATCATTGGGCCTATCGAAAACTATGAAGATCATTTATACGGAAATAAAGCTGCTTATGAGGCCTATGTTTTGGTAAAAGATAAATCATGGAGTAAAAGATTAGAGAAGTATGTAGCAATGTTACCAGATCTTCAAAACGGTCTTCCTTGCGATGAAAAATATAAGCAGGAAAAAGCGGGAAGTTCTTCCCAACTCAATGCTTATGATGTGGTCTATTATGCCGGTGATTGTAATGCTGGAAGTAAGACTATTGCAGTCAATCTTCCAAATGACGAGACATTGCAACTTGAAAAAGGAACTAGACGGTCTCAGCTTAAGAATGCTATGCAAGCCAAATATGATAAAATATTAGTGGACATTGCAAGAGTTCTTATTCACCCCTCGCAAAGAAAGCACGTTACTTTTCCTGCTTTTTTTGGAAATACTATGTTTCACGAAGTAGCTCATGGTTTGGGTATAAAAAATACAATAAATGGAAACGGAAGAGTTGCGGATGCTCTGAAAGAACTTCATTCACCCCTTGAGGAAGGTAAGGCTGATATTTTAGGTCTTTACATGGTTACTGAATTATTTGAGCAAGGAGAAATTGATGAGGGAGTTGTAGAGGACAACTATGTAACATTTATGGCAAGTATATTTAGAAGTATTCGTTTTGGAGCTTCAAGTGCTCATGGAAAAGCAAATATGGTGCGATTCAATTATTTTCAAGATATGGGAGCATTTTCAAAAGGTGAAGATGGTTTCTATACAGTTGACTTTGAAAAAATGAAATTGGCCATGGAGGCTTTGTCTGCAGATATCCTCAGACTGCAAGGAGACGGAGACTTTGAAGGTGTACAAGAACTTTTTGACCGATTGGGTAATATTCGCCCAGAATTACAAAAAGACTTGGATAAAGTAAATAAAGCTGGAATTCCTACAGATATTATTTTTAGTCAAGGAATAGAGGTTCTTGGGTTGAATTAAGATTCATCATAGTTAATTACTATTGAATCAGTAGTTGGATGACTTTGGCAAGTAAGTACAAATCCTTTATCCATTTCTTCTTCCGAAAGCACCATATTTAAATCCATTTTTACATTTCCTTCAACCAACAGAGCTTGGCATGTACAACACGTTCCACCCTGACAAGCATAGGGAACATCTAGGCCTTGGTCAATAGCCGCATGTAAAACTGAATCTTTTGGATCCATCTCAAACTCGCTTTCCTGACCATCTAAAATTACTTTCACTTTAGCTTTTCCGCTTAAATTCTCCTTAGCTTCTGAGCTTTCGGAATTTGAAATAGATTTGGATAGCTCGCTAGTTGTAAATAATTCGAAATGAATTTGACTAGCCTCAATTGCTTTTGAATTTAATATATCTCTAGCATTTAAGATTAACTGTTCAGGTCCACAGAGGTAAAAATGATTTGCTCGAAGATGTTTTCTAATAGCCTCTCTTAAAACATCTTCTGTTATTCTTCCACCATAGAAACTATCAGCAGTGCTATCCTGACTTAAATAATGATAAACTTTGAATCTTTTTCCAAAAATCTTCTTGTATTCTGTTTCTAAAGAATCCAGCTCGCTTTTAAAGATTATTGAATCAATATTTTTATTTCCATAGTAAAGATGAAACTCGCTTTTAGGTTCCTTTTGTAAAATTTCTTTCGCAATAGAAATAATAGGAGTTATCCCACTCCCCGCAGCAAACGCCACATGCAATTGCTTTCCATCGAGAATTTTTGCTTTAAAGTTTCCTGTTGGAGCCATGACCTCCAATTCATCCCCATCCTTTAAAGAATCATTAAGGAAACCCGACATTTGGCCATTCTTAATTTTTTTTACCGCTACTCTAAGTTCGTTTTCATAGGGTGCAGAGCAAATGGAATAGCTTCTTCTCAGTTCAGTACCGTTAACGAGTTTTTTAATCGTAAGATATTGACCAGCAGAGTATTGGAATGTGTTTTTCAATTCATTGGGAACTTCAAAAAGTATAGAAACGGTATCATTCGTCTCCTTTTTGACCTCCTTTACCTTTAACTTATAAAACATGGTGTAAAGGTATTGCAAATTTCAAATTTTTAGAACCAATTTTTCAATTCAAACAATGCTCTTAAATATTAGGCATGTATCTTAAAGAAAAAGAGAAACATTTAAAAACGTAATACGTATTAAATTAAACTAAAACAACTATTTACGTGTACCTAATTTTTGTGAGGGCGAAAACTATATTGTGTATTGGCTTTTTTTTAATGAGCACTTCTTCCATTTTGGGACAGTGTGATGCATCCTTTGATTTTTATAATAACAAGTTAAGAAGAGCGAATAATTCTACCATTAGGCCGGTTATCCTTGGTGACCATGGAGGAATATTTTCAGCAACTCCTTCTGGGCTGACCTTCAATGATATCAATACTGGAGAAATAGGATTAACCACCTTAACTCCCCCCAACATATACACGATAAGTTACACGGTTGGTGGATGTACCTCAACTCAAGAAATTGTAATTCTTAATACAGGAGCTTCTTTTCCAAGTATATGTAATGATACGTTGAATTATACTGCTGATAATAATTGTGAAGCAACAATTAATTACAGTTGGCCACTAGAGATTGAAGTTGCATTTGATCTAAATAATCAAACGTGGTCTTCAAATGACACCCTATTACCTTTAGGCTTGGATTCCATTTCTGGTTTGTTTATTTGGTCTAAGCAAAACAATCTAATTACTGAAAATAATTGGTTACCTCCATTGCTAATAAGCGGAGATGACCAGAAAGGTGAATTTCCCAATATTTTATCTTCGGACTTTGCATTTTCCTCATCTGGAGGAATAGTATCAAATTTCAATGATGGTCTTTTGTTAACTGTACCAATGAGCAATAGAACATTTCATGGAATAGATGTGAGCTTTGACTTTAGATATAGATATCAAGGAATCGTACCTACAATTGCCACTTTACTTCATTTAGGTTATGATAATGCTATTAGTTCTGGAGGAGCAGGAGGGATAGAAATTGCAACGGCACCTATAACAGGTCTTAGTATTGCATATAATCTTATTGAACCAGACGGAACGCAGATTAATGAAATTGTTACTGGTATATTTTATGCATCTGAAGATTCTTACCATAATTACCATCTAAAGTATGATCCCGAAACTGGTGTTCTTGAATTTTTTGTTGATGGAGTAATTCAATATACTGATTCCTTTATTCCTGGAACGATTATTAACTATAATGGAAGTAACGCCAATGTTGGATTTGGTGGGCTATCTAATAATGACGTAGATGGGTATGGAGTCGCCTCAAATATAGACTGCTATAATAATCTTAAGATAACCGAAATAATTCTGGAGAGACGGAGAACATGTAAACGCTTTTTCAATGTTATGGATGCAACAGCACCCATTATTGATTGCTCAAATTTAGATGGTGCTGAATTTCAAATAAATCAAAATTGTGATTTTTTAGTTCCCAACTTTTTTGATCAGCTTTCCTTCTCTGAGAACTGTGAGTTGGATACCGCTTCATTTTCTCAATCTATTTCTGTAGGATCTCTTTTAGATTTAGGTTCTTACAATATTGAGTTTTCAATTGAGGATATCAATGGCAATATTGCCAGCAATTGCTCCTCCATTATAAATGTGATTGATTCTATTCCACCAGAAATTCTTTGCAATACAGTTTCAATTAATTTGTACTCAGATGATGGAAATGAGACAATTCCAGACCTTCAGAATTTGAATCCAATTTCTTTTGTAGACGATTGTAATAAACTCACATATGTTCAATCTCCTCCGATAGCTTCTCCAGTTGGATTTGGAACAACAACAATAACCCAATCCGTTACAGATGGCATCAATACACCAAATACCTGTTCGGTAGATTTTAATGTATTGGACTTAAATTGTCCAAACGATACAATAATTTATGCAGATGCTACTTCTTGTGGTCGGATTTTAAATTATACACCTCCTGCAATTGGTAATTTAATCTCTGGAAAAGGTACCGGAGCATTTTTTGAAGTGGGTTCGCACATCGAACAATATGAATATAATGCAGGAGAAATTTGTGAATTTGAAATAACAGTTCTGGATACCATAAGCCCTTTATTGGATTGCCCGAATGATACCATTCTTCAGATAAACAATTCCTTATGTGAAGTGGACTATGTATGGGAACTCAATGAAGTAGATAACTGCAATTTGAATTCTCCAATATTTTTTGACGATACTCAAATTTCTGGGACATCGCTTGGAATAGGGGAATACGACTTTTCTGTTTTAATCGGTGATGTGAATGGCAATTCCAGTCAATGTTCCTGGAAGGTAATAGTTGCTGATACAATTAGTCCCAGCATTGAATGCCTTAGTACAGAGTATAGGATTTGGTCGAATAACAGTACAGAAAATATGCCCGATTTGACCCATCTTGTTTCTGTAAGTAGCTCTGATAATTGTACAAACTATAGTATAGTCCAAACACCAGCCATTAACCAATCCATTACTGAGTTGAATGACAATGTAGTTTTCTCAGTTGGGGATAGCAATGGAAATAGTTCCGAATGTTCTTTTCCATTAATTTATCAAAGTCCTGGACCACATATTTTAGATTGTCCCGACAATATATTAGATGATAATTCTTCGCAGCCTAGCAGTTGCAGTAAGGTAATTTCTTTTGTTGAACCAACTTCAACGTTGGGAAATGTACTTCAATTAAGCAATGAAGGCAGCGGAAGTACATTTTTAGTTGATTCTGTGTATGAATTAGCCTATGCCATAGAACCAATAATAGATACTGTTCTGAAATATACGTGGAATGATCCATCGCAATCAATTGCTTCTCCTAACATTGGTCAAACACCAACTTCATGGGAAAATAATGGTGCATATGTTTTAGATTCAGATGGAGGCTATTATGTAGAATCTGCTGGTCCACTTGATATGATTTTCCCCATTGAATTGCTTAGCGATTTAGAAGGCATAGAAGTAGGTTTTAGGTATGCTGCCAATATTAATAGAAGTGCAAAAATATTGAGAGCAAATTCTGATTTTGAGTTAGATGCAGACTCTAATTTTTTCGCTGAATATAATATTCAACTTCCTGGAGGGACAGTTCAACATATTTTAGCTCCCTCAGTATTTGATTTACCCTTGGATGATGAATTGCACAGTTATCTTTTTAGGTATGATAATAATTCAGGAGTTTGTCAAATATTTCTTGATGGAGTAGTTGCATGGGAAAATCCAAATCCTATACCCGGTGCAAGGCTAGTTTTTCCCAGTAGCTCAAACTTTTTACTCGGAACGCAAACAAATGGTTCTAATTTAATAATGGATGACTTTTTTATTAATAAGTACACTACTAATCCAGCATGCACTTTCGAGATATTGGTAGAAGATAAAGTTGCGCCAGAATTTAACAATTGCCCAAGCGATACTACATTGTATTCTTCAATACATGGCTGTAATCCTGAATATTCCTATAGTATTTCTGGCTTTGACCTTTGTGGTGATGTTAACTTGGTTTTAGCTCAGGGCTTAGATCAAGGAAGTCAGAACTATTCTCAACCCGTAACTACCAATATCTGGGAAATCTATGACGAGAATGGGAATAGTAATACCTGCTCTTTCAATGTAAACTATGTAGATGATTTGATAGGGGAGATTACCTGTCCTAACGACACCATTATTTTCAATGATTTAGGAAATTGTGGTGCACATTTTAACTTTAGCTTAGATACACTATTTGGTTGTAATCCATTGGATTATTCTATTCAAGAGCAGACCTCCAATATCGCTTCTGGTAATGAGTTCCCTATTGGAGTAAGCACCAATATGTATGAACTTATTAATGGAGATGGAGATGTAGAGAGCACCTGTTCATTTAGTGTAGAATTAAGAGATATTGAACCTCCCGTTTTTACCAGTGTTCCATTATCTGATACACTTTACACAGATATGAGTTCCTGCGAGGTTAATTATACCTATTCACTTTCTGGAAATGATAATTGTGGCAGCTTTATAATTAATCCTATAGAAACACATTCCTCTCCTTTAGGCCTAGGGACCTATTCTTTTATCTATGAAATAATTGACAATAGTAATAACATGGATAGTCATTCATGGGAAATAGTTGTTTTAGATACCATTTCACCAGTTTTTACATCCTGTCCAAATGATATCACTGTTTATAGCCCAGAAGATGATTGTGGTGATATAGTAAACTATCTAGTAGAAGCAGAAGATAATTGCACAAGCCCCAGCAATTTGACGATTACACAACTCAGTGGAGAGCCAAATAACCAATATTTGCCACTAGGAACATATACTCAATCCTATGAGGTAATAGACGAATCAAACAATGCTGGATATTGTCACTTTGTAATTAATGTAATAGACACCATCTCTCCTCATATCTCATGCCCAACGGATACCATTCTTTTTACAGAAAATGACCTTTGTGGTGCACAATTTAATTATAGTATTGATGTATCTGATAATTGTAACTTAACAAATCCAGCTTCGATTATTAACGGCTTAGAATCAGGAGAATTTTTTCCCGTAGGACTTACAGAGATGCATATTGAAATAGTCGATGACGCCTTGAATTCAAATCAGTGTTATTTCGATGTAATCGTTCAGGACAATCAAGATCCAATTTTGAACTGTCCAAGTTCTCAAACCATTTCAATTGAATCAGATACATGCGTAGCTTATTTCAGCCATGACTTAGCCATTGTTGAAAATTGTAATTTATTTTCCATAACAAACGGTATTTCCGAATTAATACAAGATACCCTTGATATAGGAACTCATATTTATGACTTTGAAGTAATTGATAATTCAGGTAATAGTAATTCTTGCTCATTTGAAATTAATGTAGAAGATTTGGTAGGTCCTCATCTGGAATGTCCTGATTTGTTCTTGTCTGTGGATGAAAATTGTAATTATATAGTTCCGGACTTTTCTTTAGATCCGAATTTATATGATTGTTCTGGTATTGAAAGCTTTTCTCAATTTCCAATAGCAAATGAATATGCCAATGGAACAACCATTGTCACTATAAGTACTACTGATTTTCAAGGAAATGAGTCTAATTGCTTTTTTGAATTATTCTCATTAGATACCATTATGCCCAGTGCATTAAATTGTTTAGGAGATACTACCATTTATTCCTTGCCCAATGAATGTGGTAATTATTTCAATTATTCCGTAATTCCTATTGATAATTGTGGAATTCAAGATTCTACAATCACTGGTCCTAAGAGTGGAGATTTTCTTGAAATTGGAAGTCACACGGTAGAATTCATTTACTGGGATACTTCCGGGTTACATGATACCTGCTTATTTGAAGTAACGGTAGTAGATAATGTATTGCCAACTTTTAGTTGTGAAGATATAATTGCGGCAGATTTAGATGATGACTGTGAAGAACAAGTTCATTTTTCATTGCTCGCAGATGATAATTGTGGCATTGCTCAAATCAATCAGATTTCTGGGCCAATTAGTGGCAGTATTTTCCCAGCGGGTGAAACAGAAATAACTTATGAAGCAGTGGATATACATGGAAATAGAGATACATGTAAATTCAATGTGATTGTAAATGCTGGATTAAATTGGACGATTAACTGTCCTCTGGATCAGAATATAGTAACAGATCAAGATTGTAATTTTATTCTTGCTGATTATTCATCACAAGTATCTGTCGATAACCAATGTGATAATTCAATCACTATTTCTCAAAACCCAATGCCTGGAAGCCTACAATCTGGAATAACTGAGATAACTCTATCCGGAACAGATTTGTTTGGAACAATTAGATCATGTTCTTTTGATTTAATTCCATTGGATAATACCGCACCAATAATAGAGTGTCCAAATGATACTACTGTTTATGTTGATGCAAACAGTTGCCAGAAAATTTTACCTTATCAATGGAATGTATTTGATGGTTGCGGGACAGATAGTATTCAATTCATAGGTTATGGTCCAAATGACTTTATTCCTATAGGAACCCATTCTATAGAAATAGTTGCTTTTGACGGCAGTTTAAATAGTGATACTTGTTTGTTTCATGTTAGTGTAGTAGATAGTATTGCACCTGTACTGAGCTGCGAAACTATTGAGATAGTTGATACAAATGGAGATTGTGAACATCAAATTGCCTTTGATCTAGATGCAGAGGATAATTGCCAAATAGCGAATATTCAACAGCTTTCAGGCCCCTTGTCTGGAGATATTGTTGCAGTAGGAGATTATATGGTAAAGTACTATGCAACAGATATTTACAATAATAGCGACACCTGTGAATTTACAGTCTCATTGTTACCAAGTGAGGCATGGACAATAGACTGTCCAGAAAATGATACAATTTTCATCCAAAATATATGCGAATTTCAATTGCCTGACTACACTAATGATGTAAGTGTAAATGCCAATTGTACCGACTTTCAACTCAATCAGAGTATTCCAGAAGGAACGATTATTAGTTCAGATACAAACATAGAGATAGTTGCAACTGATCAAAACAACAATAACATGAGTTGCTCCTTTGAAGTTGTTTTGTATGATACTATTTCTCCAAGTGTAGAAATTTCATTGTTAAGTATTGTAAATGACTCGCTTAATTGCGGGGCAATTGTGAACTATAATGTGGAGGCAACTGATAATTGTGGAACACCAGCTATAACCATGATAAATGGTATTTCCAGTGGGGCTCAGTTTCCTGTTGGAGCAACATGGTTGATTTTTGAAGCCAGCGATACTTTTGGAAATGTTCACTTAGATTCACTAGAAGTAATAGTTACTGATGATTTCAAACCTCATATAGAGTGCGATAACCTAATTCAAGTTTGTGATACCAATGTAGTATTAGAAATACCAACTGTATTTGATGGATGCGGTATAGATGAGCTTTTCAATAGTTTTAATGGTACTTCAGATGCATCTGGAATTTATCCAATAGGAACCTCATTTATTAATTGGACAGTAATAGATTTAAATGGAAACGAGAATAACTGTTTTCAAGAAATTTTCGTAGAAGTACAACAGGATATTCCAAATGCTGGAATAGATCAAACTATCTTATTTGATAATCACACTAGCTTAAATGCTCAGGATTTATCAAATAATAATGGATTTTGGACTCTTTTAAACGGAAATGCCAACATTCTAGAACCCAACAACCCTAACACTATTGTAAATAACCTTTCCATAGGATTAAACGAACTAATCTGGAATGTTGAATATGAGGTTTGTGAAAACCTAATGGATACTGTCGCTATTAATGTATTTGATATTACCATGCCCTCTGGAATTTCGCCAGATGGAGATGGAAAAAATGATGTCTTTGAAATAGAAGGATTACATCTATTTGGTGATAACTCTGTAAAAATTTACAATAGATGGGGGCAGCTAGTTTTTGAACGAGAAAACTATGAAAACAATTGGATTGGGAAAAATATGAGAGGAGTGGATTTACCTGATGACACCTATTTCTATACCTTGGAAATAAAGGAGTATAATAAAAGCTATAACGGCTTTTTAGTTATAAAAAGATGAAATTTGAGGAGATGAAGAAAACAAAATTCTATGCGCTATTTCTTATCATTATGTGTTCTGGTTTAAAACTAGAGGCTCAACATAATGCCATTGTCAGTCAATATATGTTCAATATGTTTACTATAAATCCTGCCTACGCAGGAGCAAAGGATTATTCAACTATAAATGCTTTTTACAGATCTCAATGGGTTGGTTTTGAAGGAGCTCCAGTCACGCAGTCTATAACTTATCATAGACCTATTTCCAAGAAGGATTTGGGTGTTGGAGTTCAAATATTTAATGACAAAATTGGAGTAACAAAGGAATTTGGTATGATAGCAAGCGCTGCATACAACCTTAAACTAGATAATGCTAAGTTGTCTATGGGTTTGAGTGCGGGGTTTAAGAATTTTTCGAGTTCATGGACAGATTTAGTGACTTCTCAAAATGGTGACTTTAATTTTTCTCATGACACACAAAATAAATTTAGACCAGAATTTGGCTTAGGAGCTTATTTTCAAGCAAGAGACTGGTATGCAGGCTTTTCGGTGCCTTATTTATTCAATGCCCGTTTATCAAATAATAATGAGTCAATCAATACTTATTATGATGCCCAAAACACAAATTATATTCTAGCTTTTGGAACTGCATTTGAATTAACTCAAAATCTGGTTCTAAAACCTTCTGCATTAATTAAAGCTAACCCTTCTTCAACAATGCAATTTGATATAAATTCAAATCTGATCATTCAAAACAGGTTCTGGTTAGGTCTATCTTATAGACATCAAGATGCTATCTTGGGAATATTCGAGGTTCAAATAAATGAGAAACTCAAAACGGGCTACTCTTATGATTTTACATTATCAGATATCCAAAGATACTCGATGGGATCTCATGAGTTTTCTTTAGAGTATGTTGTAGGTAGAAAGCCTACTTTAGTTAACCCAAGGTTTGCACCAAAACTTTACTTCTGATGTAACATGAAAGGCTCTATATACGTATAATAGAGACATTTTAGTGAAGAACGAACAGCGAGGATTATGAAAAGAATGTTTACTATTTTATTAGGCGTATTCAGCCTATTATTGAACCCATTTACATCTTTTGCCAAAGCTCCCTTACCAGTTGATTTAATAAATTTTGAAGCAAGTGCTTCTGGAGCTCATGTCGTTATTTTATGGACTACGCAAACTGAAGTTGATTGCGATTATTATCAGATTCAGAAATCAAGAGATCAGTTGGTTTGGTTTGATGTAGCTACTATTGATGGTGCGGGTAACTCAAATGATTTAGTAAGTTATTCATATCTAGATACTGAAGCGTTTCCAGCGGATTCCTATTATCGATTGATCCAATATGATATCAACGGAGATTTCTATGTATTATCTACGGATCATACCAATCTTATAAGTATTGAAGAAATAGAATTATATCCAAACCCTGCAAATAATGAAGTTTTTCTGGAGGCGGATGGAGATATTTCAGACCTTGAGATACAAATTACAGATTTGGCCGGAAACGAGATAATGTTAGACGTTGATAATCAAGGAAATAAAACTAGAATAGATACTAAATCACTAAAGAACGGAATTTACATTTTGCGTTCTAAGTTTGGTAAGAGTATGAATTCAAAACGCATTGTTATAAGTCATAACCGATAATATTTCATTTATCAATGAATTAGCCTTCTTGAATATATCAAGAGGGCTTTTTTATTTGCCAATTTTTGTATTGGATAAGAGAGAAAATTATATTTTCGAAATACCAATCTTCTAACTATGAATATCTGTTTCATAATGTATCCTTGGGAGAGAATAAATCCACAAAAGGATTCAACCTTAAGAATTATAAGAGAGTGTTGCCTTAGAGGCTATACAGTGGCCATTACTACTCCAAATATGTTAACTATTAGGGATAGTATTGCTCTAGGTCTTTGTCAGGTTATAAAAAAGAAAAAACCAAGTTCTTCTTATAATAGTTTTTATAGGAATACTGAGATGAAGGAAAAAATGCTTCCTCTTGCTGGTTTTGATGTTATCTTCATGAGGGCGGAGCCACCTTTAGATCCTATAATGCTTAACTTCTTGGATTCTGTTAAGGGAGATACTTTTATTGTTAATGACATTGACGGACTTAGAATGGCAAATAACAAGCTTTACACAGCGGCATTTTACGATCCTAACAATGAAATTATTCCAAAGACTTATGTGTCTAAGAATATTAAATATCTGAGGCAAATTATTGAGGAATCCGAGACAGATAGAATGATAATGAAACCATTGAATGGTTTTGGTGGTTCTGGTGTAATTGTATTGGAAAAAGGAGCCTCATCAAATATCAATTCTCTGCTAGACTTTTATGTTGGAAAGGAGCAAGGAGGGAATTATGTCATTTTGCAAAACTATGTTGAAGGAGCAGAAAAGGGAGATACGAGAGTTTTAATGCTGCATGGCGAACCAATTGGCGCAGTAAGAAGGGTACCAGCTTCTGGAGAACTGAGATCAAACATATCAGCTGGAGGAAAAGAGGTTAAACATATTTTGACCAAAGAGGAAAAGAGAATGTGTAAGATTATTGGACCAAAGTTAGTTCAAGATGGGCTTTATTTTGTGGGCCTTGATATTATTGGCGGAAAGCTAATTGAAGTAAATGTTTGTAGTCCCGGAGGTATCAATTATATCAATAAAATGAACCGTGTTAAGCTTGAAAAGCAAATAATTGACTATGCTGAAGATATGGTTCGCTTCAAAGAAACGGCCAGAATTAGAAAACAAGAATTTAGGCAAACAGTATCTTCTACAGAATGAGTGTTGAAGAGATTATAAGAAAGATAGAGAACCGTGAATGTTTTGAGGCCAACAGTGATGATAATGGGTTCCATATAAGAATAAGCGAATACCTTCCTTGGGTTGCCACAGCAATTCATGATGGGGGAGGCTTTAGAGAAGAATTGAAGGCCAAAACACTAAAATCTCTCTTACAAAGATGGTATGAAGAAGACCCGCGCACTGGTCAGATGGTTAGCGCTGCTCCTATTTTCCTTAAGGGGCTGGACTCTCGTTTTGAATATGACCTTAATAGAGGGCCAGAGAATGCAGTTTATGAAACTGCGTGGGGTGAAGATTGCTGGAGTGAGGCTTTAACTTTAGAAGAGAAGGAAAGAAGTCTTGGAAAACATGGTGATTATTACCTTGTGTTAAATGCACTTATTCAAAAGTTAGAGGCAGAGTTTGGGAAGGTAGTGCTTTATGACATGCATTCTTATAATTGGAAAAGGCATGATAGAAAAGTTCCTGAGTTTAATATTGGTACAGAGTTAATTGACCAGGTAAAATGGAAGGATGAAATTCAAAGTTGGGCTAATTTACTGGGAAAAATAACTATTCCAAGAAATATAAATGAAACTGCCATAAATGATGTTTTTATGGGCAGAGGGTATCAACTTAAACAAATTACTGAGCGCTTTTCTAATACTCTTGTATTGGCTACAGAGATTAGTAAAGTTTATTGCGATGAGTTAACGGGAGAAATTTATCAAGATATAGTAGATGGGGTTTCTAATCAGTTGGGAAAAGCGATGAAATCTCATGCAGAGACCTTTTTTCTACAGAATGAATTAAGCTAATGGTAAATGGGAGAGATTAGTGCTGATTTAAAAGAGATAGATGAAAATTTATTTCAGTTAGCGAAGGATATTGAGATTCTAAATTTTATTAACCCTACAAATGTAGAGACGGAGAGGCAAAAGTTCCTTAAGTCCAGAGGAAAGTATACGCCTCAGTTTAAGTATAAATCAAATTCAACTGGTCTTGGTTCCATAAAAAGGAGCCTTAATCGCATTCCTATTGAGAAAATAAAGGATGACAAAATTGAGCATTTATACGAGCAGACAATCCAATCCTTTTGTCAACGAATAGACATTATTCTTGAACTGGGGACAAATAAATTTCTAGATCAGAATTTGAGATACTTTGGAGAACCTCAGAAAAGAGATGTGGATAATGCTTCTTTTATTCTCTATTGTCCAAATGAGGAAAAAGAAAATGGGGAGCATGTGGGTTATTTAAAAGCCTATGAGGTGTTTTCTGAAATGGTCAAAGACTATGGTTTTGATGCAGAAATTTTGGTGACAAAAAAAATTGTTTCGAAAGCAATGGTTAAGAATAGAAAGAGACAAGTTCTGATTAAGCAAGGAGCGTCATTCAATTCCAATACCCTCTTTGGTACTGCGCATCATGAAATAGGAGTTCATATGGTCACCACAGCAAATTCTAATTTACAGAGGTTAAAAATATTTAGAACGGGTTTACCATTGTTTACAAAGACGCAAGAAGGCCTAGCCATAATTGCAGAATATATGTCTGGATATTTAAGCGTTGATAGAATAAAGGAATTGGCTCTGCGGGTAATGGCTATCCATAAAATGATTAACGGAGATTCTTTCGGAAAAATTTTCATGTATTTAAGAGAGGAGGGAGGTTTAATGGAAAATGATGCCTTTTATATGGCTACAAGAATCTTTAGAGGTGGAGGATGCACAAAAGATCATTTGTATCTAAAAGGTTTTGCGGAATTAAGGAGACATCAAAAGGCTGGAAACGGATTGGAAAATTTGCTTATTGGTAAAACCAGTTTAAGATTTCTACCAATAATTGAGCATATGATGAGCAAAGGTCTGATAGATAAACCACTTTATATTACCAAAGTATTTAAGAATGCGACCAAGCCATCCGATATTACTGATTACATCATTAAGGGTTTAAAATAAAAAAGGGCCTCTAAGGCCCTTTTAATATTATTTAATGTCGGTTTATTTTAAACTAATCTTTTTGGTAAAAATATTTTCTTTTCCTTTCACCATAGAAATTAGATAAATAGACTCAGTTACATTTAATTCAGGTAAAGCCAAATAATGATCAAACTTAGAAATAGAATTACTGTAAACAATCTGACCAGCGTAATTCACAATTTCTATTTTAATAGGTCCTTCAATATATACATCATGAGCTATTACTACTCTATTATCGTCATTAACAAAGACCTTGAAATTGCTAGAGCTTAGCTCATCTATTCCTGTTACCTGATCTATAACTTCAATCTCGATTGTTTTTGTATCTGAACATAATCCATTTGAGGAAGTTAAACTAACATTATAGGTTCCAACAGCAGTATACTCGTGAACTGGGTTTAAATCAATACTACTAGAGCCATCTCCAAAATCCCAGAAATGTGTTGTTGCATTAGCTGTTATATTAGATAACATAAGAGTTTGTCCCATTGATAAGTTAATGACTTCTAAATTGCTTTCAAAATCAGCTGAAACCGCATTTTCATCCTCAAGTGAAAATATTTCTTCAAACTCATCACATGCATTGGTAGCCTTCAGTGTATAATTGTCTCCAATTAAATCTGAATAGGCCCAATTTCCGCTTCCCAATATTTCTTCTATTACTATATTATTGTTACCATCAAGGAGCTCAATATTCCATTCTATGCTTTCATCTAGATTTGTAAGTTCGAACTCTACCGAACCATTAGATAGTGAGTTACAATCATCAAATGAGCTGTCTATAATGCTAAACGCACTTTCAAAAGCATTTTGGATTTCAAAGTTTATTATATCATTACCGCAACTGCTAGAACCTAACACTTCCACAGAATAAAACCCAGGTGAAAGATTTTCAATTTGAGAAGCTGCACTCTGATTTAGATCTTGAAACAAGACGTTTCCATCTCCATCATACCATGTATAATCCCAAGGTCCATCTTGATTACCCATAACGCTTGCAAAACCATCATTCAGGTCTACACATGAAACATTATTTAGATCGAGTTGAGCACTTGCAGTTAAATGAAGTACAAATCTGGGTTCAATCATAGATGTTCCCGTCCAATCAAAGTCAATACTTTGATTTACACTCAATGGAATTGATTCACCTGTTACCAAGTCCTCTATTACCGCACAAGAAGTTGCAGGAATGCTAATGTCATCATAGGTTCTTATTGAATATTGACCAGGCTCAGCGACTATCTTTAATGGAATACTTATATCCTCACTTAAGGAAGGTATTGAGTTAATGGATAATTCACTACTATCAGAAGCGACACTAGCCAAATTCGGGATTCCAGTTTCAGTATAAAATTTATAGGCATCGTAATTACTATCAAAACTTGCAGAAGCATCTTCTCGAATAACAATAGCTATTTGATCCTTAGATGTTCCATTTTCAACATAAAGGTTAATTATATCAAGATCCTGAGCATTTTTAAATGTGCCATTGTCAATTGTTTTATCCTCCTCTGTTATGATTAGAGAAGGGGCTGCAGCAGTATTATCATTAGTTTGAATCCAGAATGCTTGCGAACTTGGAATAACATTAGACCCTCCATTGGTAGATATACCTGCTATATAGCTATTATACAAACCTAAATCTCCATCCCAAACATATATTGCATCGTTTACATCTACTCTTGTCCAATCTCCAGAATCCCAATCTATTGCAGAGGCATAAGGATTTGAAACTAAATTCCAACCATCATCCGCATCTCCAAGATCGGCATTGAAAGTGACATTAAAGTTAAAGTCACCAACATGAATAGGTCCAACAGTCTCAATTAACATTTCTTCATTATCAAGGAAGACTCTACGCCCTTCACCGATATTGACGGGATCAGTAATATTAGTAGCACCTAGCAATCCAATATCTCTGTCACCAGGAAGGCTCTCGTCATAACTCACTACATTGTTAAATGGGAAAGTAGGGAAATCAGATCCCGGAAACCCTGTGGTAATAAAATCATCATTCCAGTCTTGCAATGTGCTACCAGTAGTTGCTACACCCAATTGATGCCATCCTTGGAAAATAGGATCAAAAAACCTTTGAACAGTTACATCTCCATTAATTGACCCACCCGTTACTGGTCCAACTCTTCCTGTACTGAATAGATCGCTCGCTATGACAAGTTCATTATTGGTATTAAGTGTTCCACCTGCTAAAGTCAATGTTCCAAAAATTTCCGAAGTACCAGAATTGATATTAACTGCGCTAAAATTATTAATGGTTAAGTTATGGAAAGTAGTCGGTCCATCAATATCTTGATTTGTAAATCCTGACATTGATATTGTTCCATTACTAGCAATATAATTTCCTGAGTTCAAAAAATCCCCAAGAAGAGTAGTTGTGCTTCCGTTATGGTCATAATTTGCAGTAAAAGAAAGGTCATTTAGAATAACAATGCCTCCATTTTGGGTAAGGGTTCCGGAGTTAAAAAAGTTAACATTGAAAAAAACCTCGGTTCCTGTATTAATGTTCAAATTTTGATCAGATCCAGCAAATGTTACATTTCCTGCCGAAGGGTCAAATTCACCTCCATTGTTTATCCAATCTCCATTGATAATTACATCAAATATTACACCTGAACGTTGAACTTGTAATGTTGCACTATTTAGGGTTAAATCATTTAAAATGGTTATGTCACCCCTTAAACGTTTATTTCCATTCCCATTAATTTCTAAATTATAATATTCTCCTGTTATGGTCGCAAGAACATTTGTGGTGATATTTGTATTGTCATTCAAGGAAACAGTATTTCCAGTTGCGGATGCATCTAGAAGAATACTAATAGCAATTTGATCTGCACTTAAAACAGCATCGGTATTATTTACCCAAGTTTCACCACCTGATTGACCTCTTAAGTCAGAAACAGAAACATTACCATTATTAGTTACTGTAATTCCATCAAATAAAGTCATTCTTAGATTATCAAAAGAAAGGTCCGAGCCTGCTAAAATTGTTCTGTCAGAGCCAACAATAGAAACTCTATCTGTATTGGTACAATCTCCAATTCCTGAAATATTTCCTCCTGTCGAAAAACGAATTAAACCAGATCCACTATGCTCTCCATCTAGAATATAATCTCCTAGACAAACAAAAAGATCATTGTTATTTAAAAGACCTCCTAATTCAATATCACATAAATTATTAACGTTTAATCTAGATCCTGGATCAAGAGTTACACTTGCTCCTGAAAGAATATTAATATTTGCTACACTTCTTGTTAATGTAAGAACCATGTCGTTCATAACAATAGCAGTATCTGAACTAGTTGGAACTCCGTTATCCCAATTGGTAGGATCCGTGTAAGATCCAGAACCTATTGTGGTTGTAGTTACTTGTCCTATTCCAATAATGGTGATAAAACTTAACATTAAAGTGAGTAATCCTCTAATCATGTCGTGTTTATTAGTAAAAAGCTAAAAGCCTCTAAATTAACTATTAAAATCAAATTCGCTTAACGCAATTTCTTGTTTATACGAACATTCCCATTCATTGTTTAAAACAAAAGGAATAATGGATGAAATGAAGTATATCTGGGATTAAAGCACAAAAAAAGCCCTTTAAAAAAGGCTTTTTTCAATGTTGTTTGCTTATACTAATATTGAGAATTATAGTATAAAAGTAATTTCTTGCGTATGCGTTGCTTTATTTCCGCAACCATCAATAGCAATATAGGTCTTAAAAATCTTTGCCTCACCGTCTTTGTAATCGTCATAGACTTTTTCTTCCTGAATAATTTCAGAAGAACAGTTGTCAAATACCTGAGGGAATTTGGTATGAGGTGAATCTCTATATTCAACTCGATTGTTAAATGTTAAGTCTGGAGGAAGCACTAAAAATTTTGGTTTTTCAGTATCTCTTACTTCTATAATTTGTTCAAAATTCTTTGAATTTCCACAGGCATCAGTTACCGTAACGGTTCTTAAAATATTACTACTGCAACCTCCAGAAACTCTTTGATCTAAATGAGAAATTTCAATTCCTCCTTTTTTACATTTTGTTGCGAATTCAAGATCTTCAATGCCAGGTATTTTATCGCAACTTGCTTCAATTCGAGCTTCAAAGCTTACAATTGAAATTTTCTTTGAGTTTTGGCCAAATGCAGCACTGATCAGACCAACAAATAATAGGGTAATAAATATATTTTTCATTTTACCTGCTTTATAGTAGGGTAAATATATGATAAAAAGCAATAAAAATCCAGTTAATATGGAATGAAGATTTTAATAGTTTTGGATTAAAACAAAGTGTTAGGCTGGATAAACAATGATTTTTATTGGTGCGTGTTGCAGTTTTATTTTGGTTAGTACGCAACACAATGGTAAAAAAAGAGACCGTTTATTAATCCTTTGATTAATTTGATGTTGTAAAGATAAAGTAAAAGTAATCGTAAGTCAAATGCAATTGTAAAACTCAATATTAATACAGATAGGAAAGCCTTTAATGGCATGACTTTGCTCAATTAGATTTTTTAAAAAACCTTCTAAACATCTTCTTCTCAAAATCCCAAAACCACTTAAATTGTCCAAAAATAAAACCGTAGAAAAGAAGAATTAAATTGTAGATAGGGAAGATAAGTATGTAGTAAATTATACTAAAGGTAGTGTTGCTTTCTCCCTGAGTAAAAAAATGAACGATAGGTTTCTTCAGAAACATGACAGAGAAACCTGTGCATGCAAAAACAAGAAGTATAATCAGAACTCTTTCCTTACTTACTCCCCATCTATTTTCTAATTTGCTAATCCAAGACATTAATCTACCCAGTCTGCTATGAAAAGATTTGTAGCTCTAGTACCTCCATTAAATCGATTTGATGAGAATACCAATTTGCTACCATCAAAACTAAACATTGGAAATGAATCAAAAGATTCGTCAAAGGTAATCTGTTCTAGATTTTCACCATTTACATCTATCATATACAAGTTAAATGGGAATCCTCTCTCACTGGTATGATTAGAACTGAAGATTACCTTTTCACCTGATGGGTGAAAGAATGGTGCCCAATTTGCCTTACCCAAATTGGTAATTTGTCTTAGCTCAGTACCATCCACATTGCAGATAAATAATTCCATTTGAGTAGGTTGAACCAATCCTTCCTTCAACAAATCTTTATAAATCTTAATTTCCTCTTCTGTTTTGGGGCGTGAGGCTCTGAAAATAAGTTTTTTGCTATCGGGTGAAAAGAAAGCACCACCATCATATCCTAAGCCTGAAGTAACCTGTCTGACATTGCTACCGTCAATATTCATTGTATAGAGCTCTAGATCACCTGAACGTATAGAAGTGAAAACAATCAACTTTCCATCAGGAGAAATTGTTGCTTCAGCATCATATCCTGGTGTATCAGTAAGTTGTGAAAGGATATTTCCTTCTAGGTCTGCTGTGAAAATATCAAAGCTTTCATAAATAGGCCAAACATATTTTCCATCCGCTCTTCTTTCCGGTTCAACTGGACAGTTTTCGTCAGCAAGATGTGTAGAGGCATAAACAATGCTCTCATTACCTGGTAGAAAATAAGAACAAGTAGTTCTTCCCATTCCTGTGCTTACTAGTTTGGGTCTGTTTTCTATCAGGTTATCATTATCTGGATTGAATACATAAATCTGATCACATTCTGCATCCCATTCCGAATTTTTTGCCTGAAAAACCAAGTTGTTGTCATCAAAACTCCAATATGCTTCTGCGTTGTCGCCTCCATTTGTGAGCATCCTTAGGTTTTTGAAGTGTTTTTCTCCCTTTAAAACTAAGGTGTCTTTATTTTCCATCATTGGTTCTTCAATTCTCTTTTCGCTGGTTGGTTTTTGTCCGCAAGAGAAGAGGATGAAGATAGAGAATAGGTAAAGAGCTATTGTTTTCATAAGCTTATAATGCGGGCAAATGTAATGTAAATGCAAAGGAGTTGACTATATTTTTATATCAAAAAGTTAAGTGTCATTATGACACTTAATTAATATTATTAAATTGCTCATTCAAACCAATAGAAATGACTGAGAAGAAAAATTACACTGGAGCATTTATAACTGTGACTTCACTCTTTTTTATGTGGGGTTTTATTACCGTTTTTGTAGATTCTCTTGTTCCTAGGTTACAAGAGGTTTTTGAGATTGATCCCGGTAAAGCTGGACTTTTTCAAACTGCATTTTTCTGTGCTTATGGATTAGTTTCAATTCCTGCAGGAATGGTTCTAGCTCGAATTGGTTATAAGAAAGGAATTATTCTTGGGTTGTCAATAATAGCTTTGGGCTGTTTGCTATACTATCCTGCGGCTGGTGGAAGATTATTTACGCTGTTTCTTTTAGCATTTTTTGTAACCGCATCGGGAATGGCATTTTTGCAGGTCGCTGCAAATCCCTATATATCGGTTCTCGGCCCTGAAGAGAGTGCATCGAGCAGATTGAATTTGGCACAGGCTTTCAATTCTCTAGGTACAACTATTGCACCAATACTTGGAACGATACTAATTCTTAGTGATAATATTAAGAGTACAGAAGAAATATCAATTTTAAGTGATTCTGAAAAAGAAATTTATCTTGCTGCGGAAGCTGGAGCGGTTCAGACTCCATTCTTGTATATAGCAGGTGCTTTAATCTTTCTAGCTATTTTGGTAATGATTTTTAAACTTCCTAAAATTTTGGGAGATGACTCAAAGGGAAGTTTTGGAGATGCCTTTAAATTTCCTCAATTGAAATATGGCGCGCTTGCGATTGCGCTTTATGTAGCAGCAGAGGTTGCAATAGGAACTTATGCTGTAAAGTATTTTCAATCAATGAATTTACCATCAATGATACTAGATAGTTCGTTTATGCGATTTATTGCTGAGATTTATATTGATGACTTTTCAGATGTTGACCCTAAAGCCATTGTTGGAGCCTTTATGTTCATTTATTGGGGAGGAGCAATGGTAGGAAGATTCCTTGGGTCAATTATTATGAACTTTGTAAAGCCAAGAAAAGTACTATTCATTTTCACTACTGTAGTTATGGGATTACTGTTAATATCCATTTTAACGAATGGATTTGTTTCTATGTGGTCTCTATTATTAATTGGGCTTTTCAATTCTATAATGTTCCCTACCATTTTCACACTTTCGATAGAGGGCTTGGGAGATTTAAAACCTCAAGGTTCTGGAATTCTTTGCTCAGCTATCATTGGCGGAGCCTTGGTTCCAATCCTAGGTGCAATTGCTGTTGCAGTTGGCCCTGCCGATAATGAAATAGGAGCAACTTCTCTTGGATTCAAAGTGGCCTTATTATTTCCTTTAATTTGCTATTTGTATATTAACTTTTTTAGTAGAAAAGTTAGTAAATTTCATCAATGGAAAACCGCAGAAAATTCTTAAAGAAATCCACTATTGGACTTGGGGCTGTTGCTTTAGCTCCAAATATTTCATGTTCAGCAAAGCAAGCAGATAGTTCAATAGCTTCTGCTGCAATTGCCACAAAACCTATTGTTATTTCTACCTGGAATCATGGAATGGCAGCCAATGATGCAGCTTGGAAAATTTTAGAACAGAATGGCTCTTCTCTTGATGCTGTTGAAAGAGGAGTTATGGTAACTGAGAGCGATCCTAAATCTACATCTGTGGGCTTAGGTGGAAGACCGGATAGAGAAGGTTATGTTACTTTAGATGCTTGCATTATGAACCATGAAGGAAATTGTGGCGCAGTAGCATTTCTTGAAGATATTGAAAACCCGATTTCAGTTGCACGAAAAGTAATGGAAGAAACCCCTCATGTTATGTTAGTAGGGGAAGGAGCAAGATCATTTGCAATAGAACAAGGTTTATCACCTAAAAAGCTTTTAACCGAAGACTCAAAAAAGGCTTGGGAGGAATGGAAAAAATCTGAAAACTATCAACCGAAAGTAAATTCTGAGAACCATGATACCATTGGAATGTTGGCTTTGGACAATAATGGTAACCTTTCAGGATCATGCACAACTAGCGGAATGGCTTGGAAAATGAGAGGTAGAGTAGGAGATTCTCCGATAATAGGATCAGGACTTTTTGTGGATAATGAAATCGGAGCTGCATGTGCAACTGGAGTTGGAGAAGCTGTTATAAGAGTTGCTGGAAGTCATTTAGTTGTTGAATTTATGAGGCAAGGACATAGCCCTACAGAGGCATGTCAAATGGCTGTGGATAGAGTTATTTCAAAACACAAGGATTTAAAGAATTTACAAGTAGGATTTCTAGCACTCAATAAGAATGGAGAACATGGTGGTTACGCAGTTTATGCAGGTTTTAACTATGCTCTTACTTATAGTAATTATCACGCAATGAATGATTGTGGATATAGGATGGAATGGTGATTTGAATCCAAGATTCGGGTTAACTAATCATTACCTTTATTTATTTCCTTTAAAATCAAAGTATATCTTTAAGGTGCAAATTCAGAAACATGACTAAACATTTGCTGGTATTTTTATTCTTGTATTCTACATCTTTGGTTCATTCCCAGTCGTATTTTGCTGACTTTGAGTCTTTAAATAATGGGGATTTAATTGCGGAGTCTGATGCCAATTGGACAACATGGAGCGGAGCATTGGGTGGGATAGAAGATGCTCCTATTTCCGATGTTCAAGCTTCTTCGGGGACAAAAGCACTTTATTTTTCTTCTAACTTACCTAATGGCGGGCCTCAGGACGTAGTTTTACCATTGGGTGGTCATTATACCGATGGGCATATGTCTATTTCAATGGAAATTTTTGTGGAGGATGATAAAGGAGGACATTTTAATTTACAAGGGCTGCCGACTAATGGAGAAGAGTGGGCTTTAAGTATTTTCTTTTTACAAACAGGAGAGTTCTTTGTTACGGATAATAGTGGCATAGTTGGCAGTAGTTTGTTTAATTCTGGTGAATGGTGGAATTTAGAACTGGATTTAGATATGACCCTAAATTCTTGGGAAATTTTCATTAATGGAGTTTCTTTAGGAGCATTTAGCTCACCCTCTAATCAAGTTGCTTCTATCGATTTTTATCCTTTAAATGCTGCTGTTAATGGTGGGAATGATCAATCAGGATTTTTTATTGATGATTTATCTTATCAATTTACTCCATATTCACCTTTAGCATTAGATGCTGCACTTTTCACGATTGATGTGAGCTCTCTAGGCTTAACGGGGCAAAGTAAAGAAGTGAGTGGAAGTATAATCAATTTGGGTAATGAAGAGCTAAACTCCTTTGATATTGAATGGTCCTATGGATCTTCTTCCGGAATAGATAATATAACTGGGCTTAGCATTTCCAATTTAGAGACTTACGATTTTACACTTTCAGAATCTATAACATTGGTAGAGGGCGCTAATACCTTGCAATTAAACATTACCAACGTGAATGGTCAATTGGATGATGCCCTAGACAATAATGACGGTAGCAAGAATATTGAGGCTGTTACAGCTGCACCTGGGAAAATGGTTATTGCTGAAGAACACACCGGAACCTGGTGTGGTTGGTGTATAAGAGGAGCAGTATTCATGAACTATATGCATGAGAACTATGAAGGATTTTTTCAGGGAATTTCCGTTCATAATGGTCCTGCTTTTGGAACTTATCAAGGTGACCCAATGCTGGTTGATGAGTATGATTCAAATATGAATAATAGTTCCTTTCCAAATATAAATAATGACCGAAACGGTTATTTTGATCCACTTAATATTGAGGCTGATTTTATTTCAAGAATTCAAGAAGAAGTAAATGCCACCATAGATTTAGAAGCAAATTATAGTAATGGACAAATCGATATTTCTGCAAATATCAATGCGATAAATGACCTGTCAGACTACTCTTTAGCAATTGCCATTATTGAAAATAATGTAGTAGGTTTAGGTTCTAACGGATGGAATCAGGAAAATAACTATTCTGGTGGAACAGTCATTATGGGAGGATTTGAGAATTTACCTAATCCAATTCCAGCTGAAGACATGGTATATGATAATGTTGCAAGAGCGATTCTTGGAGGGTTTAATGGTATGACATTAGATAACGTTTTATCTGGAAACACTACTCAGGAGACTTTTAATTACATAGTTCCAGTTGATCAAGATGTGAATCAAATGAAAGCTGTAGCAATGTTAATTGAGCCAAATGGAAGAATTAATAATGGAGCAGTTATTAATCTTGAGGCTACGGTGGGATTAGAAGATACTTTTGAAAATAGACTGGATGCAAAATTATTTCCAAATCCCACTAATGATTTTACTCAATTAACTTTGAATTTAGAACAAGCATCCTCTGTAAGTATTCAGTTGATTGATGTTTTAGGCAAAACGGTTTTTGCCAGAAATTATGGAACTTTAAATGGGAATAAAGCATTTCCTATTAACACGAGTGGTCTTGCAAATGGAACGTATATAATTCAAGCTCAAGTAGGTGAAATAATTATCTCTAGAAAGTTAGTGATTCGAAAATAGAAGCTTTTTGTTCTTTATTGCTTAGCTAATCTCTTACCCAAACCAATTTATCCAACTCTACTTTTGTAATAAAATCACCAAACTGCACTACTGCACCTTTTTTATCCATTGAAAGCACTGTGCCCCATTTTTTGTTATTGAAAAGATGAACCGTACAACCTTCACTAATTTTATGTTGATTTCTTTGAAACTTGTACTTTTTTCCTGCTTCACTAGCCTTAGCTACTTTGTGTGCTTTGACTCGTTTATCCATATCTAGCTTAGACTTTTCAGTAGCTAAATATTTTTCTATTCTTTTAAAGAGCTTATCGTTCTTTTTAAACGGACTATAATCTGAAATGAAGATTTTCATTTTACGACCGAAGTTTATGAAGTCATTGTTTTTCTCTACGATAACTTGTTGCTTCTCGGCTTTCTGTCTAAGTCTTTCTAATTTATTAGTGAATTTAGATTCAACATTTTCTGCTGAGGATTCTGCCCTTTCCAATGAGCTTTTTAAATGCTCAACTTCACTTTTATTTCTTTGCAATTCCACCATCACATCATCTAAGCGAACAGTTTTGTTATCCAATTTCTGCCTTGCTCTTTTAATAATTTTTGATGCGATGCCATTCATTTTCGCCACTTCAAAAGTGAAAGAACTTCCTGGTTGTCCAATGAGTAATTTATAGAGTGGTTTTAATGTTTTTTCGTCAAACAACATACAGGCATTTTCCGCTTCCTTAAATTCATACGCTTTCACCTTTATGTTCGCATAGTGAGTAGTTATTACACAGAAGCATTGCTTTGCATATATTTCTTCAAAAAAAACTTCAGCAAGAGCACCTCCTAATTCTGGATCTGAACCTGTTCCAAATTCATCTAACAGAATAAACGTTTCCTTATCCAACAGATCAAGATATCGCTTCATGTTCTTTAAGCGATAACTATAGGTGCTCAGTTGATTTTCTATACTTTGATTATCTCCAATATCTGTAAGAATTCTTTGAAAAATCCCCATTGTACTATTGGAGTTCAAAGGAACCAGTAAACCGCATTGCAACATGATTTGTATTAGGCCAAGCGTTTTCAAGGTCACGCTTTTTCCACCGGCATTTGGTCCGGAAATTACCAAGATTCTTTTGTCCTTATTCATTTGAACATCTTGCGCAAATGTCTTCTCACCCCGACTTTTATTTTCCAATAATAAAATGGGGTGATAAGCTTCAAAAAGTTCAATTTCCTTGTTTTCAGAGATGGCTGGCAAAGAAGCATTCATGGATAGGGAAAGCTTTAATTTTGCTTGTAACAAATCCATATATATAAGATACTTGTTTGAAGCAAATAAGAGATCATAATGCACTCTTATTTCTGCAGTAAGTTCCCTAAGTATCTTGTAGATTTCGTTTTTCTCATCAATAAAAAGATCGGATAAGTCATTGTCCAAAGCCACAACAGAGGAGGGAACCATGTATACAAATTTGCCCGTTTTACTAGAGCCAAAGTTTTTCCCCTTTATCTTTCTTTTGTGCTCTGCTTGTAATACCAGAACGCGTTTATTTTGGACAATTGTTTCTTTGTAATCACTTAGCCATCCCTGTGAAGAAAGTGATTTCAATTGTTCCGCAAAGCTTTTATCTATTTGCCTTTGAATGCTTTTTATCTTCTTTCTAATTTCAGCTAAATTAGGAGAGGCATTATCTTTTATTTCGCCTTTTTCATCAAGAACTCTTCCAATAGCTTTTATAATATCTTTTGTGATATATAAGTCTTTGGTTCTTCCTGATAAGTTGGGAAAGCGTTTTTCATATTTTTTTGAAAAAGTAATGCAGTTATTTACAATTTCATTTATGGTTAAAATCTTAGGTAGCGCATCTATGGGAAGACTGGAATCCTGCACCTTCAGGATTTTTAATTCTTTCTGAATCTCATTAAAATGCAATTGAGGAAAACCTAGACCTTCCACGAACGTACTTTGGAATTCATTTAAAGTATTCAATTCGTTTCTTAGAGCCTTGAAACTTCTAAAAGGTGAGAGTTTGCTTGCCTTGTCACCAGCACTTTTCTCAATACAATAAGAGGATAAAAATTCCCTTATTTTATCGAATTCTAAATCTTCTATGAGTTGATTGTCAAAATTTTTCAAAGGCTTGAAAAGGTTAAGCAGAACAAAAATAAAAAAAGGTCTGCTGAGAACAGACCTTTTTAACCAAAACACCAATAGTATTTTTCAATACATGCAGATATAACAAGCTAAAAGTAAAATTGTTTAGAGATTTGAAATTTCTTTTGATACTACCTTCAGACTCGTTTCGGTGTGTACTAAATGAGGAAGTTTTTTTTTCATGAACCTGAGCATGGAACCATTTCTGGAATCAATCAACCAAACTGCTTTTTGATACTCACTTTTAAATTGTCGAAGCCAATTTTTTGTAATCAAAGCTATGGGAAGGAGAGGACTTCTTCTGTGTTCAGGCAAAATGAATAAAGTATGCTCAATGCTTTTGTTATTGGCCTGTATAGCAATGCACCAGCCAATTATGACTCCATTTTTTTCCAATACGTGACTTAGCTCGGGAATCAGTCTTCTGGTATAATTAGAAAACCTGTACAAGGGCTTAATATCTTCTCTATCCTCCGCTTTAAAATGTAAGTTTCTTTCTTCTGCAGTCAACTTAGCCCAAGAACGAAAAGAATATTCATCGTCTAAAACTAAACCAGACGGAAGAATCTGGTTTTTAGTAATACTATAATCATGCTCAAAGCGGTATAGGGTTGTTTTAGGAGATGACCAGAAATGTTTTTTTTGCAACTTGTCAATGAATTCCTTGTTTTTCCAGTGATTGAAAAAAAATATTCTTGCAACGGAGTGACCATTCTCGGCTTGCAAGCGATTCATCTGTTTAATCAGCTTTGTGCCTATCCCATTCAAGCGAAATTCAGGTTTTACCATTAAGGTTAAAATGTCTGAAGTCGATTTCCTTTGTCTGGAAGCAATAGACAATCCAACAATTTCTTCTCCTTTTTTCGCCATCACAACCATCAATGGATTGCTTATTTTATTGTTGATTATTCGCGTTCTTAAATTGGGAAAAGATAATTCTGCAAAATGTTCTAGTGCATATTTTACAGGAACAGCTTGAGAATAGGAGAAAGTTATGTTTTCCGCATTCAAAGAATCTAATTTCTTCGAATTTATAATTTATTTACAATTGACTGTAAGGTTAAATTTTTACAATTTTTCTAGTGTAGAAACTTTCATTGTGAGCAATTCTCAGAATATAGTTTCCTGGCTCTAATTGACTGATATCAATGAAATAATTGCCATTAAAAAAGGGTTTGTTCAAAATCAATCTTCCTTCCAAAGAGAAAATATTGACATAATCTAAACGCTCAGAAGAACTTATTTGCAATATATCATTAGCTGGGTTTGGAAAGATATTTAAATCAATTTCGGCAAGTTCATTAGTGCCGATAGAAAGACTTGTATTCAGGTAAAAGGCATATTTTCCGGTGGCCTGTCCAACGAGTAGATCCAAATCTCCATCACCCTCAAAGTCAAATAAGCTAGGGAAAGGACTAACGAAATTATCTATTGAGTCTAAAGGATTGACTTCACCATTTAATTGAACAAACGTTGAAGGACCGGTTTTTTCGTAGGTTATAAAATTTCCATACTTATTTCCGAATATAATATCCTCATCTCCGTCTAAATCTATATCTCCAAATTCAGGAGTAAGGTCTTCAAAGAATTCAATATCCGCTAAGCTCGTATTTGCAGGATCTAGCTCTGTGAATGTATTATCGCCATTATTATTAAAGATTCTTAGAGAGTAATTTTCACCGATTACAGCATCCATATCGCCATCATCATCTATATCACTAAACGCAGGATTAGCTACATAATCAAAATCTATTCCTTCAAATGGATTGTTGTTGGAAGGAGTGAAGTTTCCAGAACCGTCATTTTCGAACAGTGATATTCTGGCATATTTATCTTGATAATAAGAACCAACAAAGAGATCCAAATCACCGTCATTATCAATATCAATAAATTCTGGACTGGAACATCCGGTAATTCCTTCTAAAGGATTTTGAATTCCAGCTATTTGATTATACTGACCGCCTCCATCGTTTCTTAAAAAAACCAACCAAGCTTCGCCACAAGCTCCACTTACTATATCAAGGTCTCCATCATTATCTAAATCAACTGCCTGAGGTCTTACATCCTCAGAAAACTCAAATAGATTGAATGGATTGTCTTGGTCTATTTGCTCAACCCAAGTTTGCGCTTTGGCATTGTTTCCTGTGAAAAGTGCTAAAAGCACTAGTCCAGTTTTTTCAAGAAAATCTCTCATCGTATTTTGTAAAGTCTTAAACGCTAAAATACAACGATTTCGCTAGCTTGTCAAAGTTTTAATAGGTCGTGAACAGTAAATCAAAGAGATCTCCATCCTCTTGAGCAGAGCTTGAAGCACTAACTCCAACATAATCTGACCTGTATTTTTTGCGCGTCCTTTCCACTTTGCTCTTGGTAACTTCTTCCAATACAATATCAGGTGAAGCCATGTTACCCATTTTATCATCGAATTGAAAAGATTCGGCAATCTTGTCGTTCTCAGTGTCCTTATCTATAAGAAGTCCATCGTCTTCATTTTTGAAAAGAGCATCACCAGACGATATTGTGGTCTCATCAATTTGAGCTGGGTTTGCAGATAACTCCAAGTCATTCTTTTCCAAAATAACCGTTTCGTTTTTTTGCTTTAGGTCCTCTATTTGTGGTTCCTCTTCTAAGGATTCAAAATCTAAAACTATTTCTTCCAATTCCACTTCTTCCTTACTAATTTGAACCTGTTGATTTAATTCCGATTGTACAACTTGATTGCCATTGTTCTCGGTAGTTATTAATTCATCAATGTTATTATTCCTAAATTGAGTATCTTTTTTTGAAGGTTTTTCGTTCAAATTCGATTCTTCTGTTGCTTTGTAGGAAACTTCATTTTTTTCGATGCCGGAATCGTTCACGAACCAGAAAATACCAGCTATTAATACTAAAGCTGGTAAAACTATTTTTGTTACTCGATTTGAAATAAATGTAGTGAACCAATTGAATTTTAACTCTTCCTTTTTCTCTGTACTCTTAGAATGCGCGTTTGCAAATTCCTTCATAAGAGTGCTTTCAGTCATCATGGAAGGTGCGATTATTTCTTCATCCTCTTCAGCTGCTATTCCAGATACACTTAACATACGAGCGTATTCCTCCTTTGAACCAAATGCCTGAAGCACGGTACTTTTTTCCTTTTCTGAAAGAATAGAAAAAGCCTTACCCTCTTCTAAAAGCTCGAATGCCTGTATGATAAGTTCTTCTTTCATGATTGTAATAAATTTTCAGGCTTAAAAAACTCTAATTTATTGGATAGTTTTTTCAACGAGTTGAATAATCGACTTTTAACCGTTCCTTCAGATATATCAGCAATTTCAGCAATCTCTTTAATACTCAAATGTTGTTTGTATTTCATGATAAAAACACTCTTGTGTTTAACATCTAAGCTTCCTATAGCCTTATTTAATTCTTCTTTTATCAAATTTTTATCGTGTTCGTCTTTTTGTTTAGAATGAGTGCTTTGGGTAAAACCAATTTTCTCATGCGCATCAGTTCTTACTGCTTGTTTTCTGTATTCGTTCTTACACATGTTATTTGCAATACTGTATATCCAAGTGCTGAACTTTCGAGATGAATTGTAGAGTTCTGGTTTTTGGATAATTTTTGAAAATATATCTTGTGTAAAATCTTCTGCTTTTTCTCTGTCTTTCCATAACATCTTATAAAAGAATCTCATCAGTTTTGCACTATAACGGAGATATATCTCTGAGAAGGCTTTTTGATCGCCATTCTTAGACATCTCCATTAGAGATTCATCGCTTAATATTTTATAGTTGTTTCCGGAATTCATTGAGCTAAATCTCTTTACAACAGTAATTTGACTTTGTCTATATGCCCGCTTAATTCGGCCATTTCAAATATTTTATCCTTGAGTTTTTTAGCCTTTTTCTTTTCGCCATTCGCTTCATAAAATTGATAAAGCTTAATACCTGAAAGCAAATAATTGCTCATTAATTTTTTTCCAAAATATCCAAGTTCGCTTTGGTCTATTTTTTTATCCAGATAAACGTTTTCCCAGTTGCTTTGTATTTGATTCAAGTTATTAATGGTAGCACTGCTATATTGATATGCCAAACCAGTAAGAAAGAGCTTATCCGAGATATATGAAAATTCTGATTTAGGCAAGGTTAGGGATAGATAAAAATTCTTATTTGGGTTACTCTCAATTATATTTTGAATAGCAGGCTTCAAGTCACCGTAAACCGTATTTAGTTTAAGCCCAAGCTCTTGCAATCTTTCTGGGGAATATCGCTTAGATTCTATCCATTCTTTTCTAAGAATAACAATGCCTTTTGACTTGCCCTCTACTAGTTGCAAAACTCTTCCCGTTATCGTTTCTATTTCTCCACTTGTGATTAGAACTGAGCCATCTGGAAGGCTCTTTAAAAGGTCTTCACTGTAATCGTAAATTGCTTTTTCATATTTGCTTGAAGTCTTTATTTTTTGTGCAAGTTCAAGCTCTAAATCCCTATTACTGGTCCAATTTGCATATTCCAATACTTCATCGAATGACTCTTCGTTATTTGGATCTAATCTATAAGCGTCTAATAAATATTTTTCAGCATTTAAATCCTTTCCATTTAACCAATACTGCATCATATTGAATTCGTGTGTATTCGGATCAATATTGGCAACATTGGATAGGAAGCCATTCAATGCTCCATCATTCTTAAGAATAGTGGTATTTACTCCATTGTTTAGAAGATCTTGTTTTCTGGAATTGAATTGCTGGTAGTTAATGGAAATACCATTTAAACCTTCTAAATTACTGTCGGAAACATCTATCCTGTCAAATATTTCTACTTCTTCTATTGCTTTATTCTCTTCTTTAGTTTCCGGAATGTCTTGTGCACCTGAAACTAAAAAGAATATAGAGCTTAATAATGTAAAAAGGTATTTCATCCTTTAATTTTGTTTGAGTACAACTCAAAAGTAATAAGGTTCATTTGAAATAGCTGGAATTTTTAGAAAAGAAGGAATTGATCACCCAAAACACCTCTTCCTTGAAGATTTAAATCTTTTAATAGGGAAGATTTTACCCTTAGAGACACGACATAACTTTGTCTTTCGCCAAAAGGAATAATGCTACCACTAAACTCCCAGCAATGTAAATCCCAATTTAGTGTCAAAGTAGTTGGAGTGAATTGCCCATTCGTAAAGTCATAACCAGAATCGAAACCAATTTTCCATTTTTCGAAAATCGCGAAATCTCCATAAAACATAATTCCTTGCTGGACAGTTTTTTGTTCTTCAAGGAATCCAGATTGGGTGGTAAAAGAATTACTGATATTTAGCGTGTAATTTATGTTCACACTCCAGGGAACAGAAAAATCTACAAAACTATTTCTTTGTCTATCTATTTCTGCAAGGTCTTCTTCGGCAATATTGACATCTTTTTTAGCCTTGGTTTTTCTATTACTCTTAAACCCTCCTGAAAGGGCAATTCTTGTATTTATATTTCTTAGAAAATCTCCTCTCTGATTCCATCTAAACCGATCTATTTTGTTTCCAAGACTATCATTTTGATAAGGATCAAAAGCTCCACTATAGGTCAGGTCAAGTTTCTTAAATAAACGTGTTCTTGCGCTTAGTCTAATGTCACTTAGGTTAAGTGAATCTGCGAAAATATTGTATGCTGTCCTAGCCGTAAAGTTTTCTATTAACCTTACCTTTTCGAACTTAGAAATACTATCATTTCTTATTTTCATTTTTGCCTCCAGATTGTTTATGAGGTTCAATGAAATATTTCCAGAATTGATTTGATTTGGCTGAGGAAATGCACTCTCAGAAAAAGGATTGTACTTCTCAGAATTGTTTGCTGTTTCCAGGAATTCATCAAAGTTGAATTCGGGGCTATACGTAAAACCTAGGCTTGGTGTAAACGTGTGTCGAATAGCCTGAATTTTCTCAGAATTTTTAAAGTAAGCCGTACCGTAAAGTTTGGTTGTGAAATTTCCTCCCATGGAAAGATCCCGGGTAGCAAAAAAGCCACTTTCAATTTCATCCCTTACAACAAACCCAGGACGATTATTCCCTCCACTAATTTCATCTTCAACTCTTAAAAGCTTTTGAAAATGCCATCTTTCCGTGAAGTTTATAGAAGGATTGAAAGAAACATATCCAAATTTCACACTTGTGGTAATGGCAGCATTATGTCTGAAACCATTCACAAAATCTCTTCTAAGATTTCTGAAATTGTCAAACCTGATTTCAGGTTCAAATGTTCTAATCTGGTTTTCAAAGTTAGAGCTATAGGTAACTCCAATTTTCTCGTAAAAACGCTGTTTGGTAACTCCTTTTGCTTTTAGGAAGGATAGCGGTAAAAAGAATCTATTGTGTGTAAAGGTTAAGTTGGGTAGGGTAAGATTAAAACTTCTCGTAAGTGTGTTTTGACTATGTCTAAAGTTACTTGAAAAATTATAAGGTTTGTTCGGCCAATTCTTAGCATATCTTATTGTAGAAGTAAGCGTGTTGTTTAAGAACTGAGCCTGTGAAGTGTTAAAGTTGTTGGTGTTGTTGTTTGAAGAAGCAATATTAACACTTGCAGAAAAAGTAGTTCCCGGACGGGCTTTAGCATTTTGGCTATGACTCCAATTTATTCCAAATGAATTAGATCTGGAAAAATCACCCGGAATTTCCTTGTCACCAAAAATTTGAGCATTGTAGTTTAATCTGAAATTACCATTGTACTTATACTTTTTGGTATATCGGGTGCCATTTGCAAGTCCCCAGGTTCCTCTAGAATAGATATCTCCGGTTATTTGTGTGTCCCAATTGGTACCCAATGGCAAATAATAACCACCTCCCAAAAGATAGAAGCCCAAATTTGCCGATTGCCCATAGTTTGGAAGAATCAATCCGGCTTTTCTTTTAGTTGTATTCGGGAAGAAGCCAAAGGGAAGTGCAAGAGGAGTGGGAACACTACCTACTTTCATAATAACAGGTCCAGTAACAACTTTGTCATTTGGTTTAACTACCATTTTTTTGAAAGCAAAGTGGAAATGCGGTTTTTCAGCATCACAAGTAGTTAGCTTACCCTTGTAATTATGAATGTCATTATTCTTCTGTTTTTTAGAGACATTGGTATGTATATAAGACTCACCATCATTTGTTCTTACTTGTTTTATCAGGCCTCTTTCAGATCTAAAATCATAGGCAATAGTATCCGCCCTAAATGCATCATTTCCTTGTTTGAAATTCGGCTTTCCTATTACCTGTCCAGTTGAATCTTTAAGTCCAAATGCTCTAACACTTAAATCCGTAAAACTAAATTCAATATAATCTGCTTTAAGTGTAATATCTTGATATTTTACTTCTGCTTCGCCATATAATCTCACTAAACGATTCTTTACATCCATTACTGTAGAATCTTTTGAAGGATATATGACTATATCATCTAGAATTGAATTGCTGTTTGAAACGGAAATGCTGTCTTGCGTTATTTCTTTAGACAGGCTATCAATAGGTAGTTTCAAGGAGTCTGTTTGTCCATGGCTTGGAGTCTGAGCAAGAATTAACATTGCACAGGTGAAAATTGAATAGAGCCAAGGTTTTTTTAGCACTCGCTTGATACTATTTTTGGTTGACAGGGGTTTTAATACAAGGCCCAAAGCTAACAATTAGGTTTACGATATAAAATCTGAGTAAATGAGCCACAAAAATTTTGCCATATCTAAGTATTCATTTTTATTCTTGATAGGAGCCTTTGTTCTTATTGCAGCAAATTTACCTGAACCTACCAACAACGAAAATAAGGTGGATCTTATTATGATCGATGCCGGTCATGGTGGTTCAGATCCTGGAAATTTGGGAACGAAAAGATACAAGACCACAGAAAAAGATGTCACGCTCAAAGTTGCGCTTAAGCTTGGAAAATATATAGAAGAGAAAATTCCAGACGTTAAAGTTATTTATTCAAGAAAGGATGATTCATATCCAACATTGAAACAAAGAACAGAAAAAGCAAATAAGGAGAAAGTAGACTTGTTTATCTCTATTCATTGTGATTCATTTCATAAAGAATCTGCTCATGGTTGTGGAACTTATGTTATGGGAACTGCAAAAACAGATGCCAATTTAAGAATGGCACAAAGAGAAAATGCGTCCATCTTGAAAGAAAAAGACTATAAGAAAATCTATGGTGGTTTTAATCCATATTCTCCTGAAAGCTATATTGAATTATCGCTTAGACAAAACACATTCATAGGTCAGAGCTTAAATTTTTCAGATAAGGTTCAGACACAGTTTAGAGATAGAGTAGGTCGTGTGGATAGAGGAGTCAGACAAGCACCTTATTGGGTGATTTCATTTACAACAATGCCAAGCGTCCTAATTGAATTGGGGTTTCTTACCAATAAGAAAGAAGAAGATTTCTTGATTACGGATAAAGGACAAGACTTAATGGCTTCTGCAATTTTTAGAGCTTTTAGATCCTATAAAGCAGAAATTGAGTCCGTTGAAATAGAAGAGGAAGATTTGAATGTGGAACTACCCATTGTAGAATCCGATTCAAACGAGAAAAATCAAGTCGAAAAAGAAAGTGTTGTTAAGAGTTTTTCAACAAATAATTCAGGCATAGTCTATAAAGTTCAGCTCTTCACATCAAGTAAGAACTTAAGTGATGACCCGAAAAAATTTGCAGCTTTTGAGAATGTTGAAATGCTTGAATCTAAAGGTTTGTATAAGTATTTCACTGGAAATGAGAAGGATTACTCAAAAGCGAAAAAAGTGCAAATAGAAGCGTCTGAAAATGGTTTTGAAGGTGCCTTTATTGTTGCGTTTGAAAATGGTGAAAGAATATCCCTTCAAGAAGCTTTATTAGGTGCAGATAAAGATTAACTTCGTCTCTCAACTTTATGAGTAAGGAAATAAAAATTGGGTTGCTCGTTATTGTGGGCATTGCGGCTTTAATATTTGGCTCGAACTTCTTAAGAGGAAAGGGAATGTTGGGTGGAAAAAATACATTTACCGCAATATATCCTCATTCTGGTGGAATCTTGGTTTCAAATCCCGTGACTATTAAAAATGTTCAAGTGGGGATTATTAGTGAGGTGGAATTAGATAAGTCGGATTATCAATCAGTGGTAGTTAAATTTTCCATTACGGAAAGTGGGATAAGTCTTCCTAAAGGAACCAAGGCAAAAATAGTTTCAGCAGATATTTTGGGTTCAAAGCAAATTTCACTGGAAATAGCAGAAGGGAATGATTATCATAAATCTGGAGATACTTTAATCTCGGCAATGGAAAAAGATTTGTCTGCTCAAGTTACTGAACAAATAGCTCCGCTTAAACTAAAATCTGAGGAATTACTTTCTTCTTTAGACTCTATGGTTTTAGTTGTGCGATCTATTTTAGATGAGGAAACAAGAGTAAATATTGCCGAAAGTTTTCAGAGCTTAAATGCCTCATTCAGAAACTTTGAAAGAACCTCTATGCAGTTGGATAAACTGGTTTCGGAAGAAAAGGATAAGCTGGCAAAAATTATAGAAAATGTGGAGAGTATATCTACAAATTGGGCGGATAATGGAGAAATGATATCCAACATTGTAGAAAACTTTAGTTCAGTTAGTGACTCTTTAGCATCTGCAAATATTGCCTCAACTATAAATAAGTTGAAAGATGCAATGGAAGATGTAAATCTTATCACTGAAAGTATTAATAGAGGAGATGGATCTCTGGGTAAACTCATAAATGATGACAAGCTATACACCCGTCTGAGTAGTGCAAGTAATCAATTAGATGCATTATTAGAAGATGTGAGATTGCACCCAGAAAGATATGCGCACTTCTCGATATTTGGTAGAAAAGAAAGGACTTTAAAATTAACCAGACGTGAGATGCAACAGTTAAATGAGCACTTACAAATGGGTGTTGATACCACAAAATAGTTTATGATTTCAATAATATCTTTTGCTATATGTCTCTTTATTGGAGTGTTTATTTTCGCTCGCAAAATTGTAGATGTTAGAAGAAGTATTGGCTTAGGTAGAGATCTTGAAATAAATGATAACAAAGGGCTCAGGTGGAAGACAATGGCCTTAGTGGCACTGGGTCAATCAAAAATGATCAATAGACCGGTAGCAGGTATTTTTCATATCGTAATTTATCTCGGTTTCATTCTCATAAATTTAGAAGTGTTAGAGATCGTTTTAGATGGCCTAACTGGAAAGCATAGAATTTTTGCCCCTTATTTAGGGAGCTTTTACGATTTTCTTATTGGCTTTTTTGAAATACTAGCTCTTGGTGTTTTGATTGCCTGCTTTGTTTTTCTATACCGAAGAAACATTCAAAAAATAAAAAGATTCCACCTTTCTGAAATGGTGGGGTGGCCTAAGTTAGACGGTAATCTCATCTTGATTATTGAGATTGTATTGATGGCTGCATTACTGAAGATGAATGCTTGTGATCAGATTCTGCAAGAAAATGGTGTTAGCGCTTATCCAAAGCATGGTTCCTTTCCAGTAAGCCAGTTCTTAGTTCCATTTTTTGATGGATATTCAAATTCCACTTTAATACTTTTTGAGAGAATAGCATGGTGGTTTCATATTATAGGGATTCTTATTTTCTTGAATTATGTTCCCTATTCAAAGCATTTCCATATTATGCTTGCTTTTCCAAACACCTATTATTCGAATCTAAACCCAAAGGGAGCAATGAATAATTTGGAAAGTGTTAAGAAAGAAGTGCAGTTGATGATGGATCCAAGTGCTGATCCTTATGCAAGTCCACCACCAGGAGAGCAAACGGAGATTCCCAGTTTTGGAGTTAAAGACATTACAGATTTATCTTGGAAAAATTTGTTAGATAGTTATACCTGCACAGAATGCGGCAGATGTTCTTCTTCTTGCCCTGCAAATCTTACCGGTAAATTGTTATCTCCAAGAAAGGTTATGATGGATGTACGGGATAGAACGGATGAATTGTATGCCTTCAAGAAGAAAAATGGAATGGAGCATGACGATGATAAGAATCTGTTTGATTATATCAGTGAAGAAGAGTTGTGGGCTTGTACCTCTTGTAATGCTTGTGTTGATGAATGTCCAGTAAATATAAATCCATTGGAAATTATATTAGAGATGAGGAGATATCTAATTATGGAACAATCAAAATCTCCGGAACCCATAACTTCTATGTTTAATAATGTCGAAAATAATGGTGCTCCATGGGCTTTTTCTCCAACAGATCGCCTAAAATGGGCAGAAGAACAATAATACTATGTCTCAACTAAAGATAAATACGCTTGCAGAAATGAATGCCAAAGGTGAAAAACCTGAGGTGCTTTTTTGGGTAGGATGCGCTGGTTCTTTTGATGATAGAGCGAAGAAAATCACTAAAGCTTTAGTCAAAATTTTAAATAATGCTGGAGTTTCTTTTGCGGTTTTAGGTACTGAGGAATCATGTAGCGGGGATCCCGCTAAAAGAGCCGGAAATGAGTTTTTATTCCAAATGCAGGCTATGCAGAACATTCAAGTAATGAATGGCTATGAAGTTCAGAAAATTGTTACTGCCTGTCCTCATTGTTTCAATATTTTAAAAAATGAATACCCAGATCTTGGCGGTAACTATGAGGTCTTACACCACACTCAGTTCATTAATTCACTTTTGAAGGAAGGTCGTGTTAAAATAGAAGGAAATAGTCCTTTTAAAGGTAAAAAAATCACCTTTCACGATCCTTGTTATCTCGGAAGAGGTAACGATGAATATGAAGCTCCAAGAGATTTGCTGAAAAAATTGGATGCAGAGCTGGTAGAAATGAAGCGATGCAAAGCAAAAGGGTTTTGTTGTGGTGCTGGCGGGGCTCAAATGTTTAAAGAAGCAGAGAAAGGAGACAAAGAAGTCAATATAGAGCGAACAGAGCAAGCTCTGGAAGTAGCTCCTAAATTCATTGCAACGGGCTGTCCTTTTTGCAATACGATGATGACAGACGGAATTAAGAACAAAGAGAAAAGTGATGAGGTAGAAGTTCTGGATATCGCTGAATTAATTGCACAAGCACAAGATTTATAAGTATGATTCATTGGAATGGAATGCCTGAGAATTCTAGAGTTTGGATTTACCAATCTGATAGAATACTAAATGAAGGTGAATTAGAAACCATTGAAAGAATGGGTTTAAATTTCATCAATGCATGGACTGCTCATGGTTCAAAGATGAAAGCTTCAATAAAAGTTGAGCATAATGCTTTTATAATTATTGGTGCAGACGAAAAGGCAACTATGGCTTCTGGCTGCAGTATAGACGCCTCTGTTCATTTTATTCAGGATTTGGGGAAAAAAATGAACATTGACTTTTTTGATAGGATGAATTTGGCAGTACTGAAAAACGATCAGATCTCATTTGTTCAATCCAAAGACATTGCAAAGGAAATTGAGAATGGTAATTACTCAGAAGATGATATTACATTCAATAATTTGGTTTCCAATAAGGGTGAGTTCGTCAATAATTGGATGATTCCTATCAAAAATTCTTGGGTAGCCCAAGTCTTGTAGACTATATTTACGCATATGAATTTCTCAGTGCGTATTTTCATTTTAACGGTATTTGTTTTTGTTATCTCATGCAAGAACAAAAAAAATGTAGTTAGTATTAATGATGATAAGGTTTATACTAATCCAGTAACAAGTATGAACCCAACAAATGCGACCGCAAAAGATTTTCAGTGCAATGGAGTTGATCAAGCCAATTGGGAATTTGTAGGGCCAGAAAAGTATTTAGATAGTAAATGGCAATGGCATGGTTTTGTTTGGAATGTCTTAGGAGATGAGCGCAACTACCCTGAGGACATGACCAAGAATATAATGATAGGAACAGCAGGTTCTGGTTTATGGAGATTTGAGGAAACAGCAGATGGAACGAAAGAATGGACATGTAAAACAGATAATCTAGATTTACACGGATTAAGAGTAAACGATATCGTAAGAGACCCTTGCAATCCCGAGCATATTATGGCTGCAACCGGAATGTATGGAATAGGGCCTAGTACCTTTGGAAATGGAATCATTTCTTCCTTTGATAACGGTGCAAATTGGAAAATAGAACCTTTTGCCAAAACTAAAATGACCTATGACGATGCTGTTCTAAGAGTGTTTTATGATAGATATAGTCCATGCGGTTCAAAAGATGGAACTTATTACATTTTAAAGAAAAGATTAAAAGAATATCAATTAGGTCTCTTTAAGAATGGTAAGTACCAAAGCCTTAAAATCCCCGAATTTAAATCCTCGCACTTTGATGTTTACGATGTAGAACAAGTTGGAAAAAATTCTCTGTTGTTAAGTTCTTCTTACAGATACGGCAGAGAAGCAAGTGTTTATTTGACTACTAATAATGGTCAGTCTTGGACAAATATAATTGATCGTTTACCTGAGTTTCCAATGAACTCTGATAAGAAAGTTGGGTGCACCAGATGTTCACCTAATAGAGGTTGTTATTGCAGACCTGGAAAAATCAGTATTTCAGTAGAACTTAACGGAACGATTTTTCTTTATATGTCCAATCAAATGTTCTATCAGTCCAATGATTCAGGTAAATCATGGGAGCGTCTACCTATTGATAGACTGAGCAGGGTAGACAACAATAAATTAGATATTAAACAATCTCCATATACTGGAAATGTATTTTTTGGAGGTATTCAACCTTGGGTTTGGAATGGAGAAAAACCCATTAAATATAATCAAGGTCACGATGATGTAAGAGATTATCATTTCTTAGGATACAATGAAGAAACAAAGGAAGAAAAGGTTCTTCTAGCAAATGATGGCGGAATTTCTTTGGTAACCTTCAATACGGAGACAAATAAAGGAAGCTGGGAAGATGTCTGTGGAGATTCATTCCCAATTACTCAGTTGAATGGTATTGGCATAGCACAGTCAAAAGAAGAAAATTATGTCCTGGGAATAATGCATTGTAATTCCTTTCATTTCAATGGAGAAGATTGGAAGAAAATAGGAGGAGGAGATGGAGGCAGTTGTCTTATCGATCCAATGGATAAAAGCAATTATTTTGCTTCTGGAAACCCCACACTAATGAAGTATGGAGGCGAACGGCCTAAAAGAGTATACACGAGTAATTCATGGATTTTGCGTAAACCCGTTAAAATTCACCCGGCCAATTCAAATTTGATTTATGCAGGAAAAGGAAAAGCAAAAGGAAAGGACTGTGGAAAAAAATCTTTCGCAAGTATCATGGTGTATGACGATGAGACGTCTAAAGCAGATTATATTCCTATCAGGAGCTGTGAGTTGGAATTTCCAAGTGCAATAGGGCTTTCATTTTCTAAGCCAGAAATAATCATGGTAGCAGGTGGACAACAAGATGATAAAAAAGCAGGAAAACTAGTCAAGAGTGATGATTATGGAGAAACTTGGGAAGATTTAAGTGAAGGACAAGTAAGCTTAGAGTCTGGGAAAATAGTTTCCCTATCAACTGTAGTGGCTTGGAAAAATATCAAGGACATTCTTATCAACCCGATAAATGAAAAGGAAATATATATCTGTTTGTCTAATCATTATGAAGAGAGTAAAAAACGTGTTCATGGAAAACAAAGAGTATTTAAGAGCTCAAATGGTGGAAGAACTTGGGAAGACTATTCCATTGGTTTGCCCAGTGTTGCAATGAATTGCTTTTTGTATGAGCATCAATCTCCAAATCGTATTTACTTGGGAACTGAACTGGGAGTTTACTATACTGAAGATGGCATGGATGGATGGGTTTGTTATAATAATGGTATGCCAAATGTTGAAATTACAGAACTCGAAATAAACTATTGTAGAAACGAGCTATACGCTGGAACCTACGGAAGGGGCTTATGGCGAACCGCATTAGATTTACCAAAATGGCGAGAGCCATTGATCATCTCCAAAAACCAAACATGGGATGATGATAGAGTTCTATATGGAGATCTGCTTATTAAAAAGAATACTGTTCTCACTACTACAGGTTATATAATGATGGCACCTAATACTAGAATTTATACAGAAAGCGGAGCGAGCATTGACATTCAAGGAGATTTTAAATGTTTGTGTGAGGATGATGGAAACTGCGGGGAAACAATATACTTAGATTGAAAAAGAAAGAATTGTGTATCTTTAAAACAGAAAGAATTGAGATGAAAAAAATTGCAGTTTTATTAGTATTTACAATAGGGGTAGGAGCTTTATCAGCTCAGTATAAATTCAAGAACAAAAAGGAATTGGAATGCACTGAAATAAAGAGTCAGGATCGTACAGGAACTTGCTGGAGCTTTGCAACTTCCTCCTTTATTGAATCTGAATTGATACGAATGGGACATTCAGAATTAAACGTCTCTGAAATATTTGTGGTTAGAAATATCTATAAAGACAAGGCTGAGAATTATGTCCTTAGACATGGTAAAGCAAATTTTTCTCAAGGAAGTTTAGCGCATGATTTGATCAATGTAATGAATGAAATTGGGATAGTTCCAGATTCTGAATATACGGGGCTATTGGACGATGAAGAAAAGCATGATCACAGTGAAATGGAAGCTGGTTTGAAAGGTTTTCTGGATGGTGTTATTAAGCAAAGAAAATTGAGTGATAAATGGCCTGAGGCATTTGATGCAATCTTAGATGCTTACTTAGGTGAAGCACCAGAGACATTTACTTATGAAGGAAAAGAGTATACACCAAAGTCCTTTGTAGAATCTTTGAATTTGAAATCTGAAGATTATGTAAGTATTACTTCTTTTACACATCATCCGTTCAATTCAGAATTCATATTAGAAATTCCAGATAATTACTCTAATGGATCATTCTACAATGTGGAATTGGATATGTTAATGAAGAATATTGATAATGCTTTGGAAAAAGGATATAGCATAGCTTGGGATGGTGATGTAAGTGAGAAAGGCTTTGATTCTAAAAAAGGAATAGCTGTATTACCAGAGGATGCTGGAAGAGAAGATCTGTTTGAAAACCCAGGAGAAGAGTTGGAAGTTACTCAGGAAAATAGACAGGAAGCTTTTGAATCGTATGCAACAACAGATGATCATTTGATGCATATAGTGGGAACTGCGAAAGACCAAAATGGGACCAAATACTATATCATTAAAAACTCTTGGGGGGAAAGAGGTCCATATGATGGATATATCTACATGTCAGAATCCTATGTGCGAATGAAAACTGTTTCCATTCTCTTGCATGAAGATGCTTTAACTGAGGATGTTGGGCAACGATAAGTCTGAATTTAAATAAATGCAAAACACTCGTTTTGTATGGCTTTTTTTCTTGTTTGTTATTTCTTGTGCTACTTCAAGGAAAGTGAACAGTGCTGCTGCTAAAGAGCTTAACCTTAACAAAGAATGGCAATTAGGTGTTAAGGCTTTAAACCTCAGCGAAGACATGAGCCCTCTTTCAACTGGCGAAGATGAAATCATTCTCTTTCTTTATGAGTATCAAGATAAACTCGCAGAACCATTGCTTTCAATGGAGTATCAATTTCATAAAGGTGATGAGCAAGATTTCACTTTTTCCTATACCTGCGATACTTTGCTTTTATTTCTAATAGAGAAAGACTCAGAACGCAGTATAAGGGCCCTAGAAGCTATCACTAGAATTAATACAAATGATTTAATGCAAGCAGCTGATACGAAAGATTATGAGCTTGAAAAGAAGCTTTTGGATGATGATGACCTATTATCTTATCAAATAATAGATAGGTCAATGAAGAAGTTTACACTTGAGGGGCGCAAAACAATGGATAGATATGTTTATGAATTTGAGCTTACTCCACCAAAACCCAACCATTGATATTTTGATCGCTTAGGGTCAAGAAAATTATGAAATGAATAATAAAGTAGACATGCATAGTTAACTGAAAATTCATATCTTTCATAATAAAACTATGTTTTCTCTTTTCTGGTAAAACTATTCTGGGTAACCATTTAAAAAGCAAGTACTCACTATTAAAACCTTTTTAAATGAAAAATTTAACTTACTTATTTTACGCCTTATTGTTTACACTCTTTACTCAATCAATTCGTGCTCAATATATTCCACCCGATATTTTTGGAGATTCTCTGTCGACTAGTATTGGTTTTTGGCCGAATTTAGGTCAGATCGTTGATTTGGATAGTAATTATGTACCTGACATTCTATTCCATTCAGAGGGATCAAATCCAAAATTATATATGCAACAAAACAGCACTATTAGTTTTGTAACCGAAGATCAACATCCTGATAGTAATGAGATAACAGCATATAGAGTGGATTTCCATCCTATTGGTAAGAATGTGAATTTGGTTAATCCCATATACTCATCGGTACGCGATTACCACAACAATTACTATTTCCCGCACACAGGATCAGGAATTACTGAAGTAACAGGTTACAATAGAATTATATATGAGGAAGTCTGGAATAAAGTGGATATGCATTTTTATGCTGGAAGATCAGGACAAAAAATTGCTTTTGTTGTAAAACCCGGAGGAAATCCTGATCAGATTGCATTTTCATTTAATGGACAGGATTCGCTCAATGTTCTGATTGATGGATTCTTAAGATTGCATTTAGGGAATCGAGAATTGAAGTTCCCCGAAGCAATAGCCTATCAGGACATCAATGGAACGCCCTCTCCATTGGGTTGGGGAGCCGTTTATGACGATAGTAATAATGAGGTTCAACTGAGTATTGAACAATATGATGATGATTTTCCACTCATATTACTCATGGGGCTACCACCAACTGCTAACCCCAGCCAAATGGGAAATTTGGAATGGAGCACTTTTGCTGGGTCATCTTTAAATGACCGTGGATATAGCTCTGATATTGATGAAAATGGAGGATTATTTGTTGGAGGTATAACTAGCGGGCTAAATTTTCCTACTACACCAGGAGCACACATGGAAGAAAGTGATGGGTCTATTAACGGATTTATTATGAGCTTTGATGAAAACAGGGAGCTAAAATGGTCAACGTATTTCGGAGGATCAGAAACGGACGAAGTACGATCTATATCATATGCTAATAATAGTGAAAGTTTGTATATAACTGGCTATACTTTCAGCCCTGATTTTCCAACCATTTTTACTCCAGGAGCATTTAATGGGCTATCTATTGGATCTGCAACAAGCACTGACGCGTTCCTTTCAAAGTTTGAAGCTTCAAATGGTATTCTTGAACATTCTGCATATATAGGATCATTGGGCACAGAAAGAGGATTCGGTTTAAAAATAAATGGAGATTCAAAATTTCTTGTTGGATACGCTTCATCTGGTCTACAAACAATTGCTTCTGGTTTACAGCATACTCAAATATATGGAGGAGGATCATCCGATGCACTCATTATGGAGTTTGGTTCAAATGATGAACTGTTATGGAGAACATACCTTGGTGGGTCTTTACATGAATTTGGATATTCACTAGAATTTGATGAACAAGATAATCTCTATATAATTGGTGCAACAGGAAGCAACGATTTCCCTACCCTAACATTTACTGGAGGATATAATCAATCAACTTATAATGGAGGCACGGATATGTTCATTAACAAATTTAATGCTGATCGAACATTGATTTGGTCCACCTTTATTGGAGGTAATGGACAAGATTTTCCATCGGAATCAGATGGTCTTGCCATTTCAAATGATCGAATATATATCAGTGGTTTTACTCTTTCCAATTTAGATCTCCCAACCGCTGATGCAGGAGGTTATTTTGACAATAGTTTTAATGGAGGGTACGATTGGGATGGCATACTATTAGGATTCGATGTAAACAGCCATACTTTGGATTGGGGAACATATTTAGGAGGATCAGAATGGGATCAAGTTGAAGGAATAACAATTGATGATTTCGGCAATCTATATGCTACTGGACAAAGTGAAGGCAATGGCTTTCCTTATGTTGCTTTTTCAAATTTATATTTCGATGAAAACCCATTTAACGATCCTGAGGCCTTTATTTCTGTTTTCACCGAACCAAGCATGGAACTTAATTGGTCAACTTCAATAGGTAATAATGATGACGGAGGACTTTCGCTAGATGTATTTCAAAATGATCGATTATTTATGGTTGGATTCGGTAACACAGGCTACCCAACAATAGACCCAGGTAGCCCTGCCTACTTTACTGCTATGAATCAAGGAACATATGATTGTGTCATTTCCGAATTTAAAGTGAACTCTCTATCCACAAAAATTAATCCTATCCTCGATGTTCTAGACCTATTTACAGTAACAAACCAAGATGGAATTTGGTATTTTAAATTTCCTAATGAAGTCACTGGAATACTAAGGATTTATGATGCTCAGGGAAAACTTTTAACAGAGGAAAAATTGGTACATAGTAACTTTTTAGTTTTAGAGTATTTAGAACTTGCAATTGCTCCTTATATAGCTCAATTTACTAATGAAGACGGCTTTGTTTCCAAAGTGAAATTTGTAAATTCAAATAAAAAATGAAAACAGCAGCAATATCACTTATCACAACCTTAATAGCATTTATATCTTTAGGACAGGACATAAAAGGAATAAGCATTGAGATAGAGCAGCAAACAACGGGAATAAATTATACTACAAATGTTAAATTATATTCTGATGCTCAAAATATAGTTCCTAGACCATTCTTGGTTATTAACAATGGTATAATGAATGACACTTTAGATTTGGTATTAACTTCTGAATTGTCATCAAATCTTTTACTAAGAACCTATAGAGGACAATCCCTATATCCAGGGCCTGGCTTCTATAATGTCGCTCTTATTGAAGGTTTTCGAATTGATGACATTGATAACATCGTTAACTCAGGAAATACATCACTTTTTAAAAATTTTGAATTGCTTATATCGTCTGGTGTACCCAACAATGAGCATCCCTTAATAGATGGCCTTCACAGCGAAATAAACCATAACAATGGAACTTTTTCATACCAACCTATGATTGTTGACAGCGATAGCATCTTTGTCAAATTGGTTGATTGTACCGAGCAAGGTTATACTTTACCCGAAGGAGCAGTCATTAATCATGCAACTGGTGATTTATCCATTACACCATCTCTTCCCGGTAAATATGCGGTGTGTATTGAAATTGAGGAATGGAAAAATGGTGACCCAATGAGTAAGACCGTAGAGGAAATCCTCTTTGATACCGATGCCATTGTTGGAACAAATGAAATTCAAGACCTTACTTTGTTCAATATCTATCCTAATCCTAGTTCAGGTCAATTGAGTGTTGACTTAGATATACCTAATGGACAAGATATGAGCATTGAATTATATGATTATAGCGGTAAGCTTATTTCACAACTTTACTCTGGGTACGTTAGGAGAGGAACAAGTACGATGCAATTGCCAATAGAATTTGTTCAATCAGGTTTCTACATTATTCAATTACGGATAGCCAATATGATAACATCAACTAAATTCATAAAAATTTAGTAAAGGCAGTTTAAGTATAAAGTCTTTAAATAAGATTTGTTTTCAACTATGCGGATGAAATCATAAATGTGGATCTTTTTGTACATGACCTACAAGGTAAACTCGTATATTCAAAGCAGATGCAGCATTTTGGTTTAAATACTATTGATGTCAGTAATTTTGCCAATGGAACCTACGTTCTATCCCTATGGTCAAATAACATCAAGCTCGACACACGGAATTTTGTGGTAAAGAATGAATAAAGGACTGAAGGTATATACATTGATTTTTTTGTGCTTATGGGCTACGGATTGTGTAGCCCAAAGCACTTTTAATCAACGCTATGGTGAGATCAATCTCATTGATTCTTCTATTTTCAGTAGTAACAATTGCTTGAGTGTAGTGGTGGCAGATTCGGTAATTTACGCAACCCATGAGCAACGTTTTGCTCCGGGAAATGCTGAGGTGGGTATCGTGGGCATAGATTACGAAGGCAATGAATTGTATAACAAGCTCTATGGTTCTGACGATGCCTGGTGGCTTTTGGGGCATCAATCATCTTCCTATTTCACCTCTGATGGTTATATCCTAGAAACAGGATCAAAAGATAGAGTTGGTGGAAGTGTCCTCTATCAGCCTAGTGTCTTTAAATTTGACCAAAACGGTGATACCCTTTGGACCAAGGAATATCAAGTTCTTCAGAATCGCCCGGCCTATGGTGCCCAGATCATGGAAGCCTCAAATGGAGATTATGTCGTTACCTGTGTTGCTTTTGTGGATACCATTGATTGGAATCCTCAAATTGTAGTTTTTAGGACTGATTCGAATGGGGATATACTATGGTCACAAGAATATGGAAACCCCAATGAACCTGCAGAGTTTGGTGTTTCCATTATTGAAGACAACGAAGGCGGGTTTTTTGTTGGTGGGGCATTTCAGGCTACACCCAGTTCATATTCAGATAATCTGTTAATGAAGATAGATGCTAATGGAAATGAGATTTGGACTCAAACCTATGGCAACGAATTTGATGATGGAACCTTTAAACTAGCTGCTTTAAGTGATGGCAATTATTTGATGTCGGGCGGATTGGGGGTTGACGATGATAATTTTATCGCTAACCTTAGGAAAATAGATAGTGATGGAAATATCATTTGGGAAAATCAATATGATAATGTTAGTAGCGTGAGTGCCTTTTTCTCAGCAGTTCAAGATTGGGAAGAGAATATTGTAGTCGTGGGTCAAAAAATTGACTCAACAGGTTGGAGAGTAGGAACCATGGCAAAGGTCAATATGGATGGAGATAGTTTATGGATGAGAGAATATCGACTTTTCGAAACCGCTACTATACATCGCCTTTTAGATATTGGTATTGCTTCTGATAGCTCTTTTGTTGGGGCAGGGTTCGTATTGGTTGTTCCTCCCAACCCTCATGTGGGCCAAGACGTATGGGTCTTTAAGGTAGACCAACACGGTTGTTTAGAGCCGGGTTGTCAGCTTATTAATGGCTTACAGACCATAAATATTGGTTTGCAAAATGCCATGAACGTCTATCCAAACCCTGTTCAGGATCAACTGAATATCCAATTCAATATACCAGCTTCAGGAACATTTGGAAATCAAAAAAACAATAGATTATTACTCATCGATCAGATTGGAAAGTTGGTATTAGAAAACCCCTTGCAAAGCTTTCAAAATAATCTATCTTTTTCAGATCAATTGGATTTGTCTCGTTTTGCTTCAGGAATCTATACTTTACATTGGATAAGTGATAGCGGTTGGTTGGATTCAATTAACGTTATCAAACAATGAAATCTACTATCTTATTTTTCTTAATCGCTTTCCCCATTTGGTTTGTATCACAACCTATTACCTGTCAGTACTTTTTAACGCTCGATTTTGAGGATAATGAGTGTATAGAGCTTTTAATGGTTGACACCATGCAATCCCAATAATATTTGGCAAATAGGATCTCCTCAAAAGCAAATTTTATCCACTGCATATTCACCTTCAAACGTCATTATTACCGATACCATAAATCCGTATCCAATAAATGATACCTCCTCATTTATTATCAGCAAAACAGCATCTGGGGGTGTTCTAGGCCCTGGATGGGTTGGTACAGAATTCTTTATATCAGGACAGTATTATGTAAACTCAGATACGCTCAATGATTTTGGAATGATCGAGTTCTCACCCGATAATGGAGATACCTGGATTGATCTTCTGACCTACGATCCATATGATGAATACATAACATGGTATGACGGAAATGGAGGTAATACAAGACCCACTTTATCAGGCAATTCCGGTGGATGGAAGTTCTTTCTAGCAGATTTATATCCATTAGGTTGGATGTTCGATATCAATTTTGAAGACACGATGTTATATAGGTTTTCATTTATTAGCGACAGTATAGATAATGGTATGGATGGACTCATGTTTGATAATTTGGATGTTCATGATTTTTTTTCAAGTATCTCTGAGATTGATTCTCATTCATTATTTGTAGCTGGTCCTAACCCAGTTCGTGATATTTTAAACATTAAATTCAATTCGCCAGAATTTGTTATTGGAAGATTCAATGAACTCTATATTACTAACCAGCTTGGACAAGTTCTATTGACCAAAAGATTGGATAATTTTAATGTATTATCTGATAATATTGAGTTAGATCTGTCGAACCTAAGTCCAGGTATTTACCTATTGCAGATAGGAAATGAAAATTGGATTGATTCAAAAAAAATAATTGTTGAATAGGTTCAGTCTTAAAGATGGAAACCTTAATGGTGATGTTTTTTTTCAGGATTATTCTTGTTCCTCTCAAATTAGATTAGGAAATCACATTAAGAGATTATCTAAATACAGCAATCTAACTTAAATTAAAGGAGGAGATGTAATTTTACTCCACCAAAACCCATCCATTGATATTTTGATCGTTTAGGGTCGTTTGAATGGTATGACTCACTTGAATGCTGTTTAAATCATAAACAATATATGCATCTAAATCCAGTATGGTTGGCACACAGGAAACAACTGTTTTTTCCTCTTTGTGAATCATTCCAAAATCTACCGTTTCACTAAATCCTATTTCTTCACCAATAAATTGTTCTCCGGTTGGGTGATAGAGGTAGCAACCATCTTGTTGAAGATCTAAATCATGAACAGGATTTATATGCATGGTATCGTTACCATAAAAGAAGAATAGTTCGGATTTTTGTCTTTCGGGAATAAGCATATAATCCTGCTCAAAATAAACAGGGTAAATTTTGGGATTGCCAAAAGAACCGTCTTGATGGGAAGGGGAGTGATAAGTCAAATACTCCATGAAATGCAAATCTCCATCTTGCTCAATCACTTTCACTATAAGTGTATCTTGAGAAAAAGAATAACTCGAATTACCTAAAGCGCAAGCAGCGTTGTATTCAACGTAGCAGGATATCTGCCCGACTTTAGGATTCGATAGGTCTATTTGGTTATGATTAACAATTGGTTGATTAATGTTCTTTTCACAAGAACTCAATAAAAGAAGAAAGACCAAAGTTTTAAATACGTTTTTCATCACCTGCTCAATTTCATCTGAAAGTTAAGAAATAGAAGGGCTCTTGTCAAGGGTGAGTGATTTGAAATGTGAAGTTTGAGATTCAAAATTCAACGTTAAACAGGTCAAATTCTAAAAAACCAGAAACCAAAAACTAAGAACTAAAAACTACTTAGTTTGTCCCCAGGTTTTATAATCAGAAGAAATACTTTTATGCTCTTTGGGACGCTCTGTCAATGCTTCACATTCTTTTAAGGTCTCATGAAGTTCTTTTGGCAGTTGTTGATATAATTGGGTTCCTTGACTTTTCCATGCTATCATTTTATCGCTTACATCCTTGACAATTTTAGCCGGGTTGCCTACCGCTATTTTTCTTTCCGGGATTTCCATGCTATCCGGAACAAATGCCAAGGCTCCAACAATAGCTTCTTTGCCAACAATTACATTATCCATGATTACTGCATTCATGCCAATCAGACAGTTTTCCAGAAGCGTTGCACCATGAATGATAGCACCATGCCCAACATGTGCATCTTTATGCAATCTTACCGTTACACCTGGAAACATATGAATAGTACAGTTCTCTTGAACATTAGAACCGTCTTCAATAATTATTTCTCCAAAATCTCCTCTTATGGCGGCACCCGGTCCTATGTAAACATCTTTACCAATCCAAACATTGCCTGTAACCGCAGCTTGTGGATGAACAAAGGCACTTGGATGAACAATGGGCTTATATCCTTTGAATTCGTATATCAAAACTCAAATTGATTATTCATGAGCATTACAATTAAAAATACACCAATTCCAAAATAACGAACTCCAGATGAAAGCAAATATTGATTGATATATTCTTTTGGAAAATGATGTTTAATTAGTGTTTTTCTTGTGACCACGGTTGTTCCCACCATTAATATTATAAGTAATCCGAAGTAAATAAAGAAGAGTTGATTCTTCTCCATTCCAGAATAGAATAATAAAATAAGGAAGACCCCGACAATTAGGGCGACATATAAAAGTGTCTTTTTTCTTACTCCTGAAAGAACATCAATCAATTGCCCTTTTTGTCCTTGGTTGAGCAGTTTAAAGGCGCTTTCATTAATAAATCTGGCTCCAAAAATTCCAGCGAAAAAAATGCCTATTGCAACAATCAAGTAGGTATCCATTAGCGTTTGATGTATTTATCGTTCTTACCTATTCCTTGCGCCAACATTTCAATAGCTTGAACAGTTCTCTTCTCTTTTGTTTCCTCTCTTTTAGCGGTGCTAATCCATTCAACATAGTCCTTCTTTTTGGTGTAGGAGAAGTTTTGAAAATGCTCCCATGCCTTTTTATTTAGCTTTAATCGCTTTTCAAATTCATCTGGAACAATAAGCTCCTTTTTAGTTTTTTTATGGTCAAATTTAATTCCCTTCTCATTTAAGAGCATTGCCTCCTTCACGTATGCACCAACCATTTTCTCGTCCAAATCTTCCATACTGTTGAACCGCATGCTTCGTAAAGCTTTAGTAGTAGCCTGACCCTTTATTAAGATTTTATTAGGATCAGATAACATTGCTCCTTGCATAAACCATAAACCAACATGCTTTTTAAAAGAACCCAAACTGCATACTATACCATGATGATCATAAGAAGGCATTTGCCATTTATAATTTTCTTTCAGGCCGCACTTAAGTAATATTTCTCTGAGCGTTTTACAGATAGGTTTTGAGAATTCAGTCGTTTTATTATTTATGAATTCGTCTACTAAGGCTTTTATTTCAGCATCTGTTCTTTTGGCCATTAGACTCTTTCAATAATTGTAGCATAGCCTTGTCCAACTCCAACACAAAGCGTAACCAAGGCATATTTTTTGTTTTGTTCTTGCAATTCAAGAGCAGCACTATGCATTATTCTTGTTCCTGTTACTCCTAGTGGATGACCAATGGCTATGGCACCTCCATTTGGATTTATTCTTTCATCGTTATCGGCTAAGCCAAGTTCTCTTGTGCAAGCAAGAGCTTGAGCAGCGAAAGCTTCATTAATTTCAATGATGTCCATATCATCCAAAGTCAACCCTGCTTTTTCAAGTGCTTTGTTACTGGCTTTAACAGGGCCAATTCCCATAATTCTTGGTTCTACACCAACGACAGCAGAACTCACAATTCTTGCTATAGGTTTTAAATTATGCTTGGCAACGGCATTCTCACTCGCGACAATAACCGCAGCTGCACCATCATTTAGTCCAGATGCATTTCCCGCAGTCACAGAACCGCCTTCTTTTTTAAATGCAGCTCTCAGCTTGCCCAAAACTTCCAGAGAAGTATTGGGTTTTATAAATTCATCTTGGTCAAAAACCAAAGGATCTTGTTTCCTTCTTGGAATTTCTATTGAAACGATTTCCTTAGCCAATCTGCCAGAAGCCTGAGCCTTTGAGGCCTTCATTTGAGACCAATAAGCAAACTTATCTTGATCCTCACGGGAAATTCCATATTTCTCAACAAGGTTTTCAGCAGTTACACCCATTCCATCAGTCCCATATGCATCATGTAATTTAGAATTTACAAAACGCCAGCCAAAGCTAGAGTCATGCATTTGAGCATCTCTTCCAAAGGCTTTTGAAACTTTGGAAATAACCCAAGGACCTCTGGTCATGTTCTCAACACCACCAGAAATAAAAACATCACCATCTCCCGCTTGAATAGCTCTATGAGCATGAATTATTGCACTCATTCCTGAAGAACATAATCTATTCACAGTTTCTCCTGGAACAGAATAGGGAAGACCAGCTAATAAGAGACACATTCTAGCAACATTTCTATTGTCCTCACCAGCTTGATTGGCACAGCCAAAGATTACATCTTCATATGCTTCCAGAGGAATAGAAGGGTTTTTCTCTATCAAAGCTTTGATTACATGTGCTCCTAAATCATCTGTCCTTATGCTGGACAGTGTTCCAGTAAAATTTCCAATTGCTGTTCTAATACCATCTATTATATAAGTATTCTTCATTGCCATTCTTCGCTTTTTCTGTAAACCGTTCCTTTAAACAAAGCAACCAGTTCGTTTTTTTGATTGTGGACTTCAACTTTATAAAGCCCAGTTTTATGTGTTAAGTTAATTTCCTCGGCTACCGCAGTTAATTCATCATCCGCAAAAACAGGAGCAGTATGTGAAATAGAAGTTTCTATGGATACAGCATGTCTTGCTCTGCTATTGGAAGCAAATGCAAAAGCACTATCCGCAAAACTGAAAGTAATTCCACCATGCGCTACACCAAAACCATTCAGCATTTCTTCTCGAACCTTCATTTTTAAAACGGAAACCCCTTCGCCATCTAATACGCGTTCAATTCCTAACCATTGACTAAAATGATCTTTGTCCATCATTTTATCTGTAATTTCTTTTGGGCTGGGCATGGGTTGAAGATAGCCTTTTAATCTTTTTGAAGAAGCACCTTTTCAATTCTGAACGAACTATTTAAAACGCTGAAATTGCAAACCTGTGTAAGTACTACTTATTGATCTTATTGTACTTAGAGATATTTCCAGGATCAATTTGCTCCAGTGTTGTTACCAGTTTGGTTTTCTCACTTTGAGGAGCTTCCTTAAAAATGTCAACCAACTCATCAGATTTGGCTAAAAAGAACAATTGCATGTTATAGGAAAGTGGACGCAATTGATGGACCTTTTTAAGCTTTTCAATGGCTTGAATAAGTTTTGCTCTGCCTAGATTTACATTCTGATACATTAAATCCAATCCATTTCTATGATAATCAAAAGAAGCTCTTCTCATAGGTTTAAAGGAGTTGTGTAAAATGTTCTCGACTATCCAATACCTATTCTTTGTATTTTCAAAAGCCTTCCAACCAGGTTCAGGAGCATTTTGGGCATTACTTACAATCTGTTGAGCAATGGAATAATATTTTGTTCCGCCTTCTAGAGAAAAAGTGTCATAATCTGCACCAAGAATAACATAGGCATAGTAGGCCAAAATGGAAGCTAAGTTAGAACGGTGAATATCCGGTGTAAATTCCAACAAGGTATTTTCTAGATAGGTAAATGAAATGTCATTATCTACCAAATTCAAAATGTTCGTATCATAATCCGAATTGTAAACTATTCGCTTGGAATTCACCTGAATGGATCCTTGAAAATCTGAATTATTGTTTACGCTGGTAATGTTAACGAAGATATTACATACAATTCTCTCATGAATTTCGAACTTATCTGCAGTCCATTTACGATTGTTCATGAAATTATAAATTGTCGTTTCCAAAGATTCAAATATTCGGGTTTGAGTTCCCTGAATTGTGGGGGCAACAACTTGGACTTGACAATTTAATTCTTGTCCTTGAATGGTGTTTAGCGAGAAAAGAAAAAGAAAAAGTATAAAGTATCTCATATCAATAATTCAATTCAAAAATAGCTTTTTATTTTTTCGACTATGTCCTTGGCAACAGCGGTCTTAGCTTTTAACTCAAAATCTTTAATATTATTATCCCGGTCCAAGAAGCTCACTTTGTTGGTGTCATGAGCAAATCCAGCGCCCTTATCCTTTAAAGAATTCAAAACGATGAAATCCAAATTCTTTTTCTCCAGTTTTTTCAGTGCATTCTGTTTTTCATCATTTGTTTCCAGCGCGAAACCAACTAAAATTTGCGTACTCTTCTTTTCTCCTAAAGTTTTTAATATATCTTGAGTTTTTTCCAGCTCGAGCGATAGGGTATCACCCGTTTTCTTAATTTTCTTTTCGGCTTGTTCATTGGGTCTAAAGTCTGCCACCGCAGCTGTCATAACCGCAATATCCATATCCTCAAAAACAGATGTACATGCCTCGTACATCTCCGCAGCTGAAAGAACTTTTACCAAATGGAGATAATCAATATTGGGACTTATATGCGTAGGGCCAGAAACCAATGTGACTTCTGCACCTTGTTTAGCCAACTCTTCAGCAATTGCATATCCCATTTTACCAGTGGAGAAATTCCCTATAAATCTCACTGGATCCAATTTTTCGTAAGTAGGACCAGCACTCACCAAAGCCTTTTTTCCAGTCAATGGTAATTTTGAGCTAATAGATTTTTCAATAAAATGAACAATATTCTCAGGTTCTGCCATTCGTCCTACACCGCTAAGACCACTTGCAAGTTCTCCTTCTTCCGGAGCAATTAAAAGAGCTCCGTTTTCTTGAATAGTGTTTAGATTTTTTTGGGTAGCCTCGTGTTTGAACATATCCAAATCCATTGCTGGTGCTATGTAAACCGGGCATCTGGCTGAAAGAAAGGTCGCCAGTAAAAAATTATCACAAATACCCTCAGCCATTTTAGCCATTGTATTTGCGGATAAAGGTGCAATGAGCATAATATCAGCCCATAAACCTAGATCTACATGATTATTCCAAACACCAGAATCTTTGTCCTCGGTAAAATCAGAATGAACTGGGTTCTTGGATAGGGTAGAAAGGGTAAGGGGAGTAATAAAGTCAATAGCAGCCTCTGTCATTATAACCTTGACATTAGCACCTGATTTGACCAATAGTCTAACTAAAAATGCAGATTTATAAGCGGCAATACTTCCAGTAATACCTAGGAGAATATTACGCCCTTTTAACACGATTAAAATGGATTACTTGGTCTCCTCGTCCTTGGGATTTCTAGAGTAGATTTTATCTTCTTCCAACTCTTCTATAGCAATAGCAACAGGTTTAGGAAGCCTTTCATAAAATCTAGAAACTTCTATTTGTTCTCTATTTTCAAAGATTTCCTCCAAATTATCTTGAGTAGTAGCAAATTCCTTTAGTTTAGCATGAAGCTCCTCTCTTAACTCTAACTCTACCTGATTTGCTCTTTTGGATAAAATAAAGATAGACTCATAAATATTTTCCGTATCCTTTTCAAGCTCAATCAAATTTCTAGTAATGGTTGTTCTTGCTGCTGTACTGTTCTTGTAGTTCATATCTCTATTTAAATTGCTCTAATTCTTTTCTAGCTCCAATATAATAGTTCTCCGCTTGCCTTATTTTGGAGCTATTTTCAAAATTGTCGACAAATTTATGATAAGATTCGATAGTATCCTCTAATCTTTCCTGTTTTTTTGACTCTATACTGTTTATAGCCAACTTATAATTCGCCTCAACTATCATGAATAATATATCTTCTCTATACTCGGTTGCCGGGTAGTCTTTTAAAGTACTATTTAAGGCTATCACAGCAGATTTATATTTCTCTGTTTTTAAATATAATTTACTGTTTTCGAACGATTTACGCTCCATTTTCTCATTCATTTCATCAATAAGAATATTTATGGAATCTTTCAAACTAGTATTGGGGTAAATTTCCAGAAAGACTTGCATATCATTCAATGCGACTTCAGTAGGACCGGAATCCAGATTAAAGCCTGGAGACTCTAAATACGAACAGTATGCACTTAAAAATGTACATTCTTCCACATAATCGCTATTGGGAAATGTTTTTGCAAACTGTTTAAAATAATAACCTGCCCATCCATAATCCTTTAAACAATAATGGGTTTTGGCATAGTAATAAAAAATCTTTTCACTCTTACTGGTTCCTCTATATAGCGAAATAAGTTCTTCGAAAAGTGGTAAAGCCTTAAGGCATTGCTCATCCTTGTAATACTCAACAGCTTTGCCGTATTTATATTCAAGATTATTACTCTTAAGTACCTTGTTGTATCCACTGCAAGAAATAAGGGAAACTGAAATGAACAGTAATAGAATTTTATGCATCATAAAAAGTTGTACAAATATATAAATTTAGATAAATGAGTCATTTATAAAACGATATTTAAGTGTTAATATTTCTAAAGTATTTTTTCTTTGAAACAAAATTATAGGGTACTTTCGCGGATTAATACTAAATCAGTCCTATGCAGGATATTTTTGATAAGATAAAAAACAATAGAGGCCCTTTAGGTCAATATTCAAAGGAAGCTCACGGTTATTTTACTTTTCCTAAGCTCGAAGGTCCAATTTCAAATAAAATGAAATTTAGAGGCAAAGATTGCTTGGTTTGGAGTATAAATAACTATTTGGGTTTAGCAAATCACCCTGAGGTTAGAAAGGTAGATGAAGAAGCAGCTAGAGACTGGGGAATGGGATATCCTATGGGAGCAAGGATGATGAGCGGACACTCTCAGTATCATGAAAAATTGGAAGATGATCTTGCAAGTTTTATGGAAAAGGAAGATGCATTTCTTCTAAACTTTGGTTATCAAGGTTGCATGAGCTGTATTGAAGCACTAGTAGATAGGAGAGATGTCATTGTTTACGATTCTGAATCACATGCTTGTATGGTAGACGGTGTTCGTCTTCATCAGGGAAAACGCTTCGTTTTCAAGCATAATGATATGGAAAGCTTTGAAAAACAACTTCAAAGAGCTCAGAGTTGGACAGAAGAAAGTGGAGGAGGAATTTTAGTGGTTACCGAAGGTGTTTTTGGAATGGCTGGTGACCAGGGAAAGCTTAAAGAGATTTGTTCCTTTAAAGAAAAATACAACTTCAGAATTTTTATTGATGATGCTCACGGTTTTGGAACTGTTGGAGAAGGAGGAAGAGGAGCCGCATACGAACAAGGGGTTCATGATCAAATAGATGTTTACTTTGGAACATTTGCAAAATCAATGGCATCAATAGGTGCATTTATCTGCGGAGATGAAAATATTGTTGAGTATTTGAGATATAACATGAGATCTCAAACCTTTGCCAAATCATTACCTATGCCATTGGTTATTGGGGCTATAAAAAGATTGGAAATGATTAGAGAGAACCCAGGATTTAAAAATAAATTATGGGAAGTTGCTAATGCCTTACAAAATGGATTGAAGGAAGCAGGTTTTGATATCGGAGGAACAAATTCTGCTGTTACACCAGTCTTCTTAAAAGGAACCTTGGGAGAAGCAACAAATATCACTTTAGATTTAAGAGAAAACTACAATATATTTACATCTATAGTGGTTTATCCAGTTGTTCCTAAAGAGGTAATCATGCTCAGACTAATACCAACGGCTGTCCATACTTTAGAAGATGTAAAATATACTATTGAAACCTTTACCAAGGTTCAAGAGAAATTAAGTGCAAAAGAATATAGCGAAGAAATAGCAAGTTGGACTTAAGTTCAACTTGCTTTTTGCAATTCTTTAAAAGGAAATTTTTTCTCAAGATAGTCAAACCGATGATCGAAAATTTTCTTTAGTTGATGTTTAACTAGAACAGTGTTCATTAACTGACCAATTACTCCAAAAGGTAATCCATAATTTACTTCGTCAGTAATTAAAGTTCCTCCCGCAATGGATTCGAAAGTATGCCTATGATGCCAAAACTTATATGGACCGAATCTTTGCTCATCAATAAAACTAAAAGGTCTTGAAACCTCTGTTATTTCAGTAACCCAGTTTAATGGCAATCCAAGAATTGGTTTTACTCTATATGAAATAATTAGTCCCTGATAAATTTCTTCTGGTAGACCATCTTTGGTAATCTCGAAACCTAAATGATCTGGTGTTATTTCTTTTAAGTTGGATGGATTTCTAAAAAATTCCCAAGCATTTTCTAGCTCAAGGCCAATTTTTTGGCTTCTATTAACTGTAAAAAGTCGCATGTAATAGGAACAAAAAAATGCTTAGAAAGTTCAACATAGTACCAATATTCATTAGAATATCTTGGAACAATTCTAGGGAAAAGTAAGAATAGGGCTATTTTTGACCTAGTTGTAATAAATTTAAAGAGATTAGATGAAAAATAAGTTGAGCGTTTTAGTTGCTGTTTTAATATTTGGAAATGCATTTGCACAAGAACCTTGTATAGATGGATTTTCAGGTATATTTCCATGTAATAACGTAGATAGAATGGGCTATCTTTCCGTGGAAGAATTGGGAGGAGAGCTAGGAGTACAAGTGAACGATATATGGGGGTGGACAGATTCATCCACAGGAGTTGAATATGCATTGGTAGGAAAGACTGATGGAATGGCAATTGTAGACATATCTGATCCAGTAAACCCAGTTTATGTAGGGACTTTGCCAACCCATACAACAGCTTCACCTTGGAGGGATGTCAAGGTAATAGGAAATTATGCGTACATAGGAGCTGAAGCCAATGGACACGGTCTTCAAATTTTTGACCTTACTCAGCTGGCAGGTGTTACAAACCCACCGGTAGTATTTGAAGAAACAGCTCATTATGATGGATATGGAAATAGCCATAATACTGTTGCTTGTGAAGCTTCAAACTTTATATATGCAGTTGGTTCAGATACTTTTCAAGGAGGGCCCCACTTTGTTGATGTCTCAGACCCTTTGAATCCAGTTACAAGGGGAGGTTTTGGAGATCAGTTCTATTGTCATGATGCTCAAGTTGTTGTTTATCAAGGTCCAGATGAAGATTATCAAGGTAAAGAAATTTATTTTGGTTGCCATGGAGGTAATGCAGAGGCATTTGTAATAGCGGATTTTACGGATAAAGAGGATCCGATATTAATCAACGCGGTTGGGTATGAGAACCACGTATATAGTCATCAAGGATGGTTGACACCAGACCATAAATATTTTCTTTTAAATGATGAAATAGATGAATCCACATTTGGATTTAATACTAGAACCAGAATCTTTGATGTTCAAGATTTGGATAACCCTATTTCCTTGGGGCATTATGAGGCTGCTATTCCTGTTATTGATCATAATCTATACACTAGAGGTAATTATGCGTTTTTATCTAATTATACGGGTGGTTTAAGGATATATGACATCTCGGATATTGAAAATATGAATATTTTTGAAGAAGCTTATTTCGATGTTCACCCGTGGGATGATGGAGTTAGTTTTTCAGGTTCTTGGAGTAATTTTCCATATTTTGAAAGTGGTAATGTTGTAGTTACTCATAGAACCGATGGTCTTTATATTGTTAAGCCGACTAGCCTTGACTTGGTCTCTTCAATTCAAGATATAGAACCAGAAATTGAAGTTGATTTGTTTCCAAATCCAACAAGTGATTTCTTGCAGGTTAATGCCGATATAAGTATTGAGTCCTATACTTTGGTAGATGAACTTGGAAGAGTTTTAATATCCAAATCAGTTCAAAAGACAAATAACCTTAATATAGATTTGAGTGACTTGTCGATAGGAATTTATTTCTTGACTTTAAATGATTTAGAGCAAGGAATCAAAGTAATTAGAGAATAGTTATAAAGAGCTTTAATAAAAAAAAAGCCCGCTGTAATTAACAGCGGGCTTTTTTTATTTATAATCTTCTAGTTCTTTATCTTACGACAAACTTAGCAATCTTACTCGATTCTTTATTCCATATTCTAGCCATATAAATACCACTAGCAACATAGGACATATCTACATCGTAAACATAAGTCCCATTATTAGATACTATCACATTCTCAGCTAAAATCTGCCCATTCACTCCTAGAATACTTATTCTAAGCGGTTCATTATAATCAGACTGTAACTGAATTAAAAACTGATCTTCATCATTTTCAATTACCGTGATATCGTTATTACCGAAAGGGTGTTCTTCTATTCCAACTGCTAATAGAGAAGCTGTGTAATCTTCAGTTTCTCCGAATTGTGTTTCCTCACAATGATTGGCCGGTACTTCAGCATTAAAATTGGCTTTCATTCTCATTAAATGATCTCCAAGGTTTACGCCAAGAGGAATAGTTAAGTCCATTGTTTCAGTATAACTTCCTTGTCCTTGTCCTGGTGCAATAAGGAAATCATCCACAACAATTTCATCATTAGTAAAAG
>CAZSQZ010000005.1:0-212321 GCA_964609215.1 uncultured Flavobacteriales bacterium | reverse complement strand
GCGGTCCTCTGGAGTTTTGTGAGGGTGCTAGTGTTGTTCTGACAAGTTCGGTAGCGGATTCTTATTTGTGGAGTACAGGAGAAACTACACAAAGTATAACGGTAACAACAGGAGGAAATTATTCTGTAACTATATTTGATGTCAATGGCTGTCCAGCAACGGTTTCTTCTCCAACAGAAGTTACCGTTTTTCCATTACCAACAGCAGAAGTAACTTTGGATGGCCCGTTAGAATTTTGTCAAGGTGAAAGTGTTACATTGACTGCTAACATGGCCAGTTCCTATTTATGGAGTACAGGTGCCACCACCCAATCCATAACTGTTAGTTCTTCTGGGAATTATTCCGTGACCATAACAGATTCGAACGGTTGTATGGATACATCTGACCCTGTAACAGTGACTGTTAATCCATTGCCTTCTACACCAACAATTACCCCAAGTGGTCCATTGACCTTTTGTGATGGTGAATTTGTTACCCTCACGAGTTCAAGCGAAGATTCTTATTTGTGGAGTACAGGAGCGACTACGCAATCGATTGTAGTAGGTACTTCAGGTACTTTTTCAGTTACGGTTACGGATGAAAACGGATGTTCCGCAAGTTCTTCCAGCGTCTCAACAACTGCTCTTCCCAACTCTACATGGTTTGCGGATACAGATGAAGACGGCTTTGGTGATCCAAACAACACTGCTTCTTTTTGTACGCAGCCAGCAGGTTTCGTTTCCAATGATTTAGATTGCGATGATACTAACTCAGATGTAAATCCAAACGGAACAGAAGTGTGCAATGGTATAGATGACAATTGTGATGGACAAATAGATGAGGGGCTGGATCAAACTTGGTTTGCAGATATGGATAATGATGGCTTTGGAGATCCAAATAATTCAGTTCTAGATTGTGCACAGCCAGCTGGCTTTGTAGCCAATAGTTTAGATTGTGATGATACCAACGCGAATGCCAACCCTGGAGAAGAAGAGGTTTGTGGGAATGGAATTGATGATAATTGCGATGGTCAGACAGATGAGGATTGCGCGGGTTGTATTGCATCAAATTTTGCATCTGCTCCTACAGGACTTAATGAGTTACAGCAAAACGGAACTACTCAGTTAAGATGGGATCATTATTCTGATGAAACAGCTGCATGCATTATTCAAGGTGGTACAATTGGCTCTTTAGATGTTAGTGCACCGTTTACTCAGAATCCTGGAAGAGTATTGATTCAGGGACAGCTCGTGAATGGCTTGCCGAATGGATTCGATAACTCAGCACCTTTGGGGCCTTCATCTACATTTACTTTGTTCAATCCAAATACTTTCCCTGCTGGTGGAACGGGAGCAATGGTTCCTGGAGCTTTTTACAAATGGCGTGTTCAATGTGGTTGTATAATTGACAATAGCCTTCCTTTACCAGATAGGTTAGCCCCATCCAATGTTCATATTTCACCTTGGTCAAGCTTTGATCTATTTACCAACTTGGGACAGATGAATTTACAGCTAGAGCAAAGTGAACTGAAAATCTTAAATGCCGATGGACTTGCTATATATCCTAATCCAAGTAGTGGAGAATTGAATATTGACATTTCGAAAATTGAATCAAATATCAATAACATTTCTATACTAAATGCTATAGGAGAACAAGTTCATTTTATTAGTGATTTTAACCGAAAAGATGGACTGTTAAAAACGGATATCTCTCATTTCCATGCTGGAATATATTTGATATCAATAACAACTGATACTGGCATAATAACCAGTAAACTCATAAAGGAATAATAGGTTTATTCTTTTCAAGAAAGCCCTTCCAATTTGGAGGGGCTTTTTTATTCTAATGAAATCTCTTCATCTCCTTTTCGATAATCAATGTAAACCAATATCAACTGAAACATTTCATCCGTTGTTTTCATATTCAATGAGTTGGGCTCCACAATTTCTCTTGGTGGGTCAAAAGCTTGATTGGGGTTAGATGAGGTATTATCAAATTCAGCTTCAGCAATAATTCTATAGCCCTTAGGAATAACTTGGATTTCGGGGAATGTATAAACGTATTGCCAGCGAAAATCCCAATTGTTTATTTTGATTAAACGTATGGTGTCATTCTCAGGTGAGAGCGCATAGGCTTTATATTTTGTCCCCAGTAAATGCATATGTGGAACTACAGTAAGAAGAGATAGGTCTCTATCACAGAGCCATTCTGTTTTGAATTTTTTCTTGCTTTCAGGCTCCAAAATGAATTCAGGTTCTATGGGCGAAACACCTAAACTTCCCAATTGCAATTCTTTCAATGGTCTTTCTGGAGCTTTTTCTGCATAGTGAATTTCAATGCCAGACAAATCTTCATCATCTCTTCCTCCTGGACCATAATGAATAGATTGAATCAAAAGCGAAGATTTTTTATTGGCTTTGAAACCTCCAATTCCCTCTGGGTAATAATTGGCTTCCATTCCAGGTAAATAATTTACCACAGAAGGAGTAAGCTGAGGAAAGGAACCATCATCATGCGGTACTCCAAGTTTCAAAAACCTTCTCAAATCTGTGTCTTCTTCAGCATCTACAAAGGCATCTCCCTCAATGAGATCTTCTTTTTTGTCATCTTGGTAATTCAGCCAATGACCATTCATGTGGTGTACCCGTTTTCTATTACCTGGAAGAAAAGTAACGGACTTTATGAAGGTGTCTTTTTCCAATTGAATTGGAATTCTTGAGTAATAAAATTTGTCCAAATTATCTCCTTCTAAGGAAATGGGTTCTTTCATAAAAAATACTGAATTATTCGTTTCCAAAAGAGCGGTATTTGAAGTCTCAGGAAGTGGTAATTCGATTTTATCATTCACATTTTTATTGGCTCCCTGCTTTATCCAATTAATAACTTTAATCCTGTCTTCCTTCGAAAGAACTTTTTCCCCAATAAAATGACGATAATTAGGATCCGCAGGCCAAGGCGGCATGATATTGTTTTCTAAAACATCTTGAATAGTATGTGCTTTTCTTTTTATTTCATCATAGCTAAATAATTGGAAGGGGGCAGCTCCATTGCTCTGATGACATGAATAACAGTTTTGGGCAACAATTTCCTGAACCTCTGAAAATGAGATGACCTCTTCTTCCTGACAAGCAATTGAAAGAATGAAAATGCTTATGAATAGAAGATATTTTATTCTATGTAGCATCCAACCGGTTTCGTTTTTACTACTTTGGGAACAGTATTTTTTTTCACCGCAGCCAATGCATCTAATAAATAATGCTCGGTAACAACAGTTCTCTTTTTTCCAAGGCTAATCATCCAATTGTCAATTGCACCTTGATATATGAGTTCTTGTTCTTTGCTGAATACAATAGCCTCAGGAGTAGTAGTAGCATCCAAACTATTCGTTAATTCATATTTCGGGTCAAGCAAAAATTCAATACCCAAATCGTTTACTTTTTTATATTCTTTAATCTGTTCTTTACTGTAATACTTGCCTGGAAAAATCCCATAGAAACGAAAATTATCGTATTCAAAACTCTGATAAATTTCTCGGATATTAAGGGCATAATTTTCACAGAGTGGACATTCCGGTGAGAGAAAATAAAATACTATTGGACCATCAAGATTGGATAGAGAAACTTTTTCCCCTCTTAAATTTTTTAAACTTATTTCATGCCAATCCTTACTGGGATTGCAGGATAGGGTTAAAAAAAGAATAAATAAGGGCAAAATACCATTTCGCATAGAATGCAAATATAAGTGCTCTTCTTTTTTATATTTAGCGAATAGAAGAGATTATGAGCACCAAACAAGCAAATCCTACATTATTGCAAGCGTTTATTCCAATCGTATTATTAATAGTATTGTTAGTGTTCAATGTGGTTTTATTTGGCGGAGATTCTTCATATGGCCCCAATCAAATTGCATTATTGCTTGCAGCTGCAGCTGCAGTTGGAATAGCCTTTTATCATAAACTATCCTGGAAAAAAATATTACATGAAATAGTGGAAAGTATTTCCTCTGCAATGGGGGCTTTAATTATTCTATTATTAATTGGTGCATTGGCTGGAACCTGGCTTATCAGTGGAATTGTTCCAACTATGATTTATCATGGGTTGGATATCTTAAGCCCTAAGATTTTTCTTTTTGCTACTTGCATAATTTGTTCCATAGTTTCTTTGGCAACAGGAAGTTCTTGGAGCACAGTGGCTACAGTGGGAGTTGCTCTGTTGGGAATAGGAATGGCTTTGGGAATAGGAGAGGGGTGGATAGCTGGAGCAATAATCTCAGGAGCCTATTTTGGTGATAAAATGTCGCCCTTATCCGATACTACTAATTTAGCTCCAGCTGTCGCAGGAACGGATTTGTTTACCCATATTCGACATATGGTATGGACAACAGTGCCGTCTATAAGCATCGCGCTCATTGTCTTCCTAATTACAGGTTTTTTATTTGAAGGTGGTGCAGAACAATCTCAAATCGATGAAATGCAAAAGGTAATCTCTGGAACATTCAATACGAGTTTGTTATTGTTTATTGTCCCAGTTATTGTTGTGGTGTTGATTATTAAAAAGATGCCGGCTGTTCCTGCGCTTTTAATTGGAGTGCTTTTGGGAGCGATAACAGCTTCTATTGCTCAACCAGAAATTATTTCTAGAATTAGTGATTCTGGAAGAGGATACACTGTAGACTGTTATGCGGCTAGCATTAATGCAATGGCTTTAGAAACGACCGAGTTTTTTCAAGCTGAAAATAACGCCATAAATGACATTTTTAATATTCCAAAAGAAGATAGATCCAACCTTCTAAAAGCTGGAGGCATGAATGGCATGCTCAATACAGTTTGGCTAATCCTATGCGCAATGATTTTTGGCGGTGCAATGCAGGCAGCAGGTCTTTTGAGAAGAATAACAAGAGCGGTTTTGGCTGGAGTAGAAAAGACAGGTCCATTAATTGCGCGAACTGCGGGAACTTGTCTGTTTTTTAATGCCACGGCTTCGGACCAATATGTAGCAATAGTAGTTCCGGGTAAGATGTTTAAGGAAGCTTATGAAGATCAAGATTTAGCTCCGGAGAATTTAAGTAGAACTCTAGAAGATTCAGGAACGGTTACATCAGTTCTTATTCCGTGGAACACATGCGGAGCTACTCAAGCTGGAATATTAAGTGTGGACCCACTCACATTTATTCCCTATTGTATTTTCAATATAGTAAGTCCTTTTATGACCGTTCTTTATGGATATTTAGGCATAAAAATTAATAAGCTAGAGAAAACGAAAGAAGATATTATTTAGATTTTTTCTTCGTAAGCCAAAGTAAAACGGGCAGTATCAGGAGATCGGAGAAAACAGCGAAGAATAAAGTTAAACTTACAAGCAGTCCTGTATAAAATGTTCCTTTAAAGGAAGAAATCATTAGGGATAAGAAACCAGCTACCAGAATCAAAGAGGTGAGTATGATTGCCTTTCCTGTCCCTATAAATGTTCTCTTTATGGCATATAATTCTGACCTACCTTTCCCCAATTCTAACCTCAATTTACTAAGGAAGTGTATAGTATCATCTACTGCAATACCAAAGGCAATCGTAAATATTATCGCAGTAGAAACTTTCAGGTCTATTCCAGTAAATCCCATAAACGCTCCAACTAAAAGAAGGGGGAAAACATTGGGTACAAAACTGATTAACACCATTTTAATGGAACGAAACATCAAACCAACAATAAATGCTATGGCCAGAAAAGCGATGATCAACCCTTGAATCATTGTTGCAGAAAGTAATTCATTGTTCAGATCAATTAATCTTGCCGTTCCCGTCTGCCGGAATTGGATTAATTTAGGGTTGACATTCTCGGCAATGAAGGCATCTAAAGCCTCATTTCTTTTTTTGATTTCAATGGCCCCCCAATCACCCATTTTTCCAAAAAGTCTTCCTTCATTCTGTTCCTCAGTGATTAAAGATCGCATTTGCTTGCTCTTGGCAAAGCGGCCCAATTGTTTTGAAAGTTTATCTACTTGTTCATAGTTATCAGGTAATTTGTAAAACTCTTGAATGCCTCTATGATTAGCTTTATTAATCATCTTAACAGCGGCTACTGGAGAAGCAATGAAACCAATACCATATTCCTTTGTCAAATAATCTTCTACCAATTCTATTTCGTGTAGTACTTGAGGATGAAAAATGGTTTTTTGTTCATCTACTACTTTTATTGACATTTCGAAAGGACGCACACCAGCGAAAGTGTTTTCAAAAAAAAGGAAATCCTTCTTTATAGGATCGTTTTCCTTTAGGTCTTCTAGCAGAAAATTGTTTACCTGAATCCTATTTATTCCAATGAAACATATTCCCAGAACTACTATAGAGCCTACAATTACCTTACCTTTATTTCTAATAATCCAAAGTAAGAAAAGGTGCAGTTTCTTATTCCAAAATACCTCAAGAGGTTTCTTTTTTGCAACACCTGGCTTTTTGCTTAGTAGAAGCACTGCAGGAAGGAGTGAGTAGGCCAAAAGGTACGCAACAAAGACCCCGGTAGCTGCGATGGTTCCAAATTCTCTAAGTGGCATTATGCTAGATGAAAGCAAAGTCAAAAAACCAATTGCTGTGGTTACTGAGGTTAAAAAGGTGGCAATACCTATTTCCTTGAATGCGGTTTTAAGAGCAATTAATTTTTCCTTGCCCATTCTTAATTCATCAAAGTATTTAGACACGATATGCACTACATCGCTCATTCCAACCACAAAAAGAATAGTAGGTATAATAGTCAATAAGATATCAAAGGCTTTACCAAACATGACCATAATTCCAACCAACCAAACAACTGCCAGTAGAACGACTATTAATGGAACAAAAACACCCCAACGACTTCGAAATGCGATAATTAGAAATATGGTGATTAAAACAATGGAAATGGAAACGAAAATCGCCAATTCCATTTCAATACGTTCAACAAAATATCTTTGACCAATGGCTCTTCCAGCTAAATGAATTTCGTCAAAATTGAAATCGGATATACAATCGCTAATCAAATGGCTTAGGCTGTCACATCTCGCTTTTGATAGATATTGGTCATGCATCAGAAGCAAGGAAATGCTTTTACCATCCTCAGAAAAGAATGTGTTTTTTAATTCTGGAGAATTGAAAATTTTCAGTGAGTCTGAAGCATATTTTTCCTCATTCTCGAAATGGAGTGTTTTAACATTGTAAGGTATGCCATTGTTAATGACTTGACTTTCTAAGTTTGTAGGACTTTGAATTTTTGTGATATAATCAAGCTCTGATAATTGCTGGCTAAGTTGGTTTACATTAGATAGGAATTCTGCGTCAAAAATACCATCATGGTTGCTTATACCAATGAGAACAAAATCATTGTCTGTTTCAAACTTATCTCTGTATTCTATGAAAAAATCGGTCTCCGGATCATTTTGCGGAAAGAATTTTTCGAAATCGTAATCCGTGCTTAGATTTTGAAAAATTTGAAAAGAAAAGAAAAGGGTAACAATAGCAATTAGGCCAATGACGAAATATGCAATTTTTTTGAGTTTATTTTCTTGCATTAATTAATTAGACAACGAATGTAAAAAGGAATTGTTTGAAATTCTAACTCAATTTTTTTTATCAAGTCTCTAAAATAAACCTTTGGTCGAAATTTGCGTATACATCAATGCTTAACCGACCGATATGCCACTATATCTTAAAGAAATATTTCAAAATAATGTTTCTAGAATATTAATGCTGGTAGTACTTGCATTAATTATTTTTTCTGGATTGTTTACTTTTTATGATTATAAAAAAACAATTCGATCCTTAGAAACACAAGAACAAGTTAGACTTTTAGGAATAGCTAAGACAATATCCAGTCAAATTAATGGGGAAGAGCATTTATCCATTTATGAAGATAATGAAGAGAAGAATGCTATAAAATCCTCAAATGATAACGAAAGTTATAGGAGAATTCATGAATTACTTAAGGTTGTAAAACACACCAATAATCTTCCTTCAGATCTTTATACGGCTGTTTATAATGAAGAAGATAATAATTTTGATTTGGTGGTTACTTCCAACGATGAACCTTATTTTAGACATAAGTGGAAGCAATTTGATCAACAAATTATTGAAGAACTAAACACAGGAGGATCTCTTGAGTGTTATAAATCTGAAAATGGAATTTGGCTTTCTTCATTTGCTCCTATAAAAGGACATGGTTCTGAGTTTTCGGCAATAGTGCAGGTAGATTTACCTTTTGGCCCATTTATAAAGAAAACACAAAGAACAGCCTTGAAAAATGCTGCTGTGCTAGCTTTGCTGCTTTTAGTGGCATCCGTGATTTTGTATTCACTCATGGTAAGAATAGTGAGAAAAGAAATGGAGGTCAAGAAAAAACTTGCACACCAGAATCAATTAATCAAGGCAAAAAACAAAAACATTATTTCCAGTATTCAAAGCGCTAAGCGAATTCAAGAATCAATTCTACCACCTCTTTCAAAAATTAAAAAAGAGTTTCCTGATTTCTTTGTAGTATACAAACCTAAAGATATTGTAAGTGGTGATTTTTTCTGGTATCATACTATTGGTTCTGTTTCTTATTTTGCTGTGGCAGATTGCACAGGTCATGGTGTTCCAGGAGCAATGGTTACCATGCTGGGACAAACCATACTTAAGGATATTATTAAAGGACAAGAAGACATAACACCTGCTCAAATATTAATGGAGCTGAATAGACGATTGGAACGTACCATTAATCACAATAAATTTGATATTCCTGAGGGAATGGATATTTCCCTTTGTCGTATGTCCAGAAATGAGGATGTTATTCAGTATGCCGGAGCATTTAGGTCAATGCTTATGATTCGAGAAGGAGAAATGTCTATTATTAACGGAAATAAATTTTCCATTGGAGGCATTATTGATAAAAATAAAGTCTTTGAGAATAGAACTGTAAATGTGCAAAAAGGAGATAGGTTTTATCTTTTCTCAGATGGTTATTGCGACCAGTTTGGAGGAGAAAAAGGAAAGAAATATATGTCTAGAAGATTTAAAAGATTTATTCTAGATAATCAAGATCTAAGAATGGAAGATCAAGAGTTCTTGTTCAATTATGAGTTTCATTTATGGCAGCAGGAAGAGGAACAGGTGGATGATGTTCTGGTGGCTGGCTTTGAAATTCCAGGAGTAGATTATTCATCAACTTCATTTCCTCATTTAAGAATTGTTGCATAAAAAAACCTGCTAGCGATAACTAACAGGTTTTCTATTTATTCTTATGGAGTTATTAACTCTCGTCTTTCACTTCTTCAAAATCTACATCTGTAACTTCTTGATCTCCTGAATCAGAGTCTTCAGAAGATCCTGTACTTGTAGGCCCCGTTTCTCCCTCTGGTTGAGCAGCATTAGCTGCATTGTACATTTCTTGAGAGGCAGCAGAGAAAGCAGTATTGAGTTTTTCAATAGCTGGCTTTACAACTTCTACATCTCCAGATTTATGCGCTTCCTTAAGTTCTGCTAAGGCATCATTAATCGGTTGCATTTTATCAGCTGGAATCTTATCACCAAACTCTTCAAGTTGTTTTTCAGTTTGGAAAATTAAACTATCAGCTTTGTTCATGGTGTCTACCTTTTCTTTTGTAGCCTTGTCTGCATCTGCATTTGCCTCAGCTTCTCGTTTCATTTTCTCTATATCCTCCTCAGATAAACCAGATGATGCTTCTATTCTAATGCTTTGTTCTTTATTGGTAGCTTTATCTTTTGCGCTAACATTAATAATTCCATTAGCATCAATATCAAAACTCACTTCAATTTGTGGGACACCTCTTGGTGCAGAAGGGATTCCATCTAAATGAAACCTTCCAATGGTTCTGTTATCATTGGCCATTGAACGTTCTCCTTGAAGAACATGGATTTCAACCGATGTTTGATTATCCGCAGCAGTAGAGAACACTTCCGATTTATTGGTCGGAATGGTTGTATTCGCATCTATTAGCCTTGTGAAAACACCACCCATCGTTTCAATTCCCAAAGAAAGTGGTGTTACATCCAATAAAAGAACATCCGTTACTTCTCCAGTTAATACACCGCCTTGAATAGCAGCTCCCAGAGAAACTACCTCATCTGGATTTACACCTTTCGAAGGTTCTTTTCCGAAGAAGGCTTTAACAGCATCTTGAACCGCAGGGATTCTTGTTGATCCACCCACTAAAATAACATCGTCAATATCGCTTTTACTTAAACCAGCAGATTTAAGTGCACTTTCACAAGGCTCAATAGTCCTTTTAACCAAGTCAGCTGTTAATTGATCAAATTTTGCTCTAGATAATGTTTTCACTAAGTGCTTAGGAACACCATCAACTGGCATTATATAAGGTAAGTTAATCTCACTAGAGGTAGTTGATGATAGCTCAATTTTAGCTTTTTCAGCAGCTTCTTTAAGTCTCTGCAAAGCCATAGGGTCTTTTCTCAGGTCAATACCTTCATCGCTTTGAAACTCTTCTGCCAGCCAATTGATTATTGCAGCGTCAAAATCATCTCCACCTAGGTGAGTGTCTCCATCCGTAGAAAGTACTTCAAAAACACCATCACCTAACTCTAGAATAGAAACATCATGTGTTCCACCACCACAGTCAAAAACAACAACCTTTACATCTTGAGACTTCTTATCTAAACCATAAGCCAAAGCTGCTGCTGTTGGTTCATTTATTATTCTCTTAACTTCCAGACCAGCAATTTCTCCGGCTTCTTTGGTAGCTTGTCTTTGAGAATCGTTAAAATATGCAGGAACTGTAATTACTGCTTCTGTTACTTTTTGACCTAGGTAATCTTCCGCAGTTTTCTTCATCTTTTGAAGAATCATTGCCGAAATTTCTTGCGGAGTATACTGTCTATCGTCTATTTGAACTCTAGGTGTATTATTGTCTCCTTTAACCACTTCATAGGGAACACGACTAATTTCCTTTGAAACTTCATCGAACTTATTCCCCATAAATCTTTTTATAGAGTATATAGTTTTTGTTGGATTTGTGATAGCCTGTCTTTTTGCAGGATCACCAATTTTTCGTTCTCCATTCTCAATGAAACCTACAACAGAAGGTGTAGTTCTTTTTCCTTCGCTATTGGTAATCACAACGGGTTCATTCCCTTCCATAACAGAAACGCATGAATTTGTCGTTCCTAAGTCAATTCCAATAATTTTGCTCATTTCTTATTTTGAGTTTTAAATTCTTATTATCAATTCGGATTTGAAATAGTCAATAGTTATGCCATCCCGTATATGTTATTAAAATGGCATAGAGAGACTGACAAAATGTGTCAAAAAGGCAGATTAATTGCAGTCGAAATTAGTGCCGCATTGAAATTGACCAGAATTAGGGCTACAAAAGAAGTCTGTAACCGTAATATCTCCGCACACCAATTCTTCTAAAGAAACATCATTAAGGAATTTGTTTCTGTGAATTGTATATCTACTGGAAAAAACACCAATACCCGTTTCTCCATCACTACCTCTATTGATGTTAGTATATTGAGGTCTTTCCTGAATAATGTCAGTAACTGGTTCACTTGCTGAAAGAAAATTGTGTAAATCTTCAGCAGCCAAAGTTATTTGAAAATCGATAAAACCAATTTCTCGGTATGTCAAGTCAGGAACATTCCCTAGCGAATTATGGACAAAAGAATACCATGATTCCGCATTGAATGTTTTAGATTCACTTTCGCCTCCTTCTGCATCTGGTGTAATAACATCACCTATATGAAATACCAAAGAATTGGTATTTGTCCCTGTCGGGGTGACATCTGTATAATCAAAAACGACATCTAAACTATAGCGTCTTGCAAAAGGCTGTGCTTTAAATTCCACTTCCTTATCCAAATAATTTACACCCAATCCAGTTGATTGCACAAATGAAATTTCAGGCTGTTGCGAAGCAGGGGAAGGACGTAAAAAATCACTATCTTCTAACTCTACCAAATTTGTTGAACTGGTATACGTTTCACCATCGGCAATAACTTCCAAGTGATAAGTGAAGTTAGTATTCAAATCCATATTTGCAGAAGGAATGAAATAAATTAACTGTCTTGGAGCGAAAAAGATACCATCTGTTTCCTTATTATCTATGCTCATAGTGTCCAATGCAATTGAACCTACAACTTGGTCTACAGCATTGGTCCAGGAAAGTGTGGCTTCAACATTTGAAAAGGTAGAAGAGTCTTCTTCTAAGGCAAAAAGTAAAGCATCTCCATCACCAAGGAATGTTTTTTGAATACGGAAAAACTGAGTATCCGCTGATAAATCTAAGAAGCCGAAAATAACCGCTGTTTCATCATATGGTGCATTCAACTCAAAATCAGTCTCACATGATGAAAATGTCATGATCATGGTAAAAAAAACAAGTATTCCCAGCAGGTATCTCATATCATTCTTATAAATCGTTACAAAAGTAGCTTTTTATACCTTAAAATAAAGTTAAATACATTTGAATTCACATACGGTAAAGAAAATAAGCGAATGGTAGGAATAATAGGAAAATGAACGCCAATAATGCGCCTATTTCCATTTAAAAACTAAATTTGGCTTCAATTCAAATTATGTCAGTTCATAAAAAAGCGAAGAGAATTACTACGCACACTTTAAAAGAAATGAAGAGTGCAGGGGAGAAAATTGCTATGCTAACAGCATACGATTATTCAATGGCAAAAATCGTAGATCAATCAGGAATTGATGTCATTTTGGTTGGAGATTCGGCTTCTAACGTTATGGCTGGACACGAAACCACTTTGCCTATTACCCTTGAACAGATTATTTATCATGCTTCTTCAGTAATAAGAGCTGTTAAGAAAGCGCTGGTGGTAGTAGATATTCCATTTGGATATTATCAAGGCAACTCCAAAGAAGCATTGAATTCAGCTATTAGAATAATGAAGGAATCAGGTGCTCATGCTGTAAAGATGGAAGGAGGTAATGAAATCAAAGAATCTATAGAACGGGTTTTGAGTGCTGGTATTCCTGTAATGGGACATTTAGGCTTAACTCCACAGTCTATATATAAATTTGGAACCTATACGGTGAGAGCAAAGCAAGATGAAGAAGCGAAGCGTTTGGTTGAGGATGCAAAACTTTTGGAGGAAATAGGCTGTTTTGGAATTGTATTAGAAAAAATTCCTTCTAAACTGGCTAGCAGGGTCTCTAAAATGGTGGAAATTCCAATTATAGGAATTGGCGCTGGAGGAGGTGTTGATGGTCAAGTTTTGGTTATTCATGATATGCTTGGCATTACACAGGAATTTAGCCCGCGCTTTTTGAGAAGATATGCAGATTTATCTGATGCTATGACCAATGCATTTACTTCATATGTTAAAGATGTAAGAAGTAGAGATTTTCCAAATGAAAATGAACAGTATTAATGAGTGATTGGGTTGATATTAAGGTCCAAAAACCCAAGGATGGCCAAAAGGTAATTTGCTTCCTTCCTGATAACTATCAATACCTGCCTGGAAAAACAGGAGAACAAAGACACGAACCCATAGTTATTCTTAGATATGTGGATTCATTTTTCAAAGAAGGCACAAAGAAATTTGAGGATCACGGACCTCACTTTTGGTTAGGAGAGGGCTTAAGCAACCATTATTTTATTGACGTTACTCACTGGAGGCCTCTTCCAGAATTTCCGGATCAATGAAAGATATAAAAGCTCGTGTACTCTATGAGGATAACCATCTTTTGGTGGTGAATAAACTACCCGGAGAATTGGTGCAGGGGGACAGAACAGGGGATAAAACACTATTAGATTTTGCAAAGAACTATATAAAAGAAGAGTATAATAAGCCAGGAGCGGTATTTCTTGGTCTACCTCACCGACTTGATAGGCCAACTAGTGGAGCAGTTGTATTCTGCAGAACAAGTAAATCCCTTAGCCGCATGACCAAAATTTTTAGGGATAAAGAGCTGAAAAAGGTGTATTGGGCAATAGTCGCAGAAAAACCTAAGCAGGAGTCTGGGAAATTGGTGAATATGCTTTTGAGAAATGCTAAGCAGAATAAATCATATGTACATAAAGGAGATAATAAAGAAGCCAAAAAGGCTGAGTTAGAATATAAAGTCTTGAAAAGTAGTGACCGTTATCATCTTATAGAAGTTCATTTGCTAACAGGCAGACATCATCAAATAAGAGTGCAACTGGCAAATATAGGTTCTCCCATTAAGGGGGATTTAAAATATGGTTCTGCGAGATCAAATAAAGACGGTTCTATTTCTTTGCATTCGAGACATATTTCTTTTACCCATCCTATAAAAAAAGAAGAGTTGGTCGTAAATGCACCACCTCCTGGCAATCCTCTATGGGATTATTTCTTATCAAAGCAAGGATAAATCCTTAGCTAGAACTTAGTTTTCAGCTTTAAATAGTCTTTAATGCAATAAGCATCTTATCTAAAAAACTGAAAATTCGATGATTGGACATTATCGTTTTCGCAATTTTCAAGTAAAAACAATAGAATTCACTGTTATAAACTGGAGTCATTAACTTGTATTTGCCTGAATCATGGTTAAACTTAGATCACATCTGAACTATTATATTTTTACATTTTATTTTTTGACCTTGTCTTTTTCCTTTTTTGGTCAATATTGTCCTCCTCCTGCAGAGAATACACAATATGAGTGGATTGAGGAATATTCATTTATACCTTCATCTGATCAAGTAAATATTTCTATAGATGTAGGAGGTACTTTTGTTGGAGATCTCCATTACGTTTTTGTTTTCGTTGATTTAGATCAAGACGGAACGATCTATGAAACTAGGTATGATTTAGGATCCATTTCACTGGACGGTTCTTTGATATCCAATTTTACATTTAGCTCGTCCGATTTCATCTCAGGAGAAACCTATAACTATAGAATTTATATGAGTTATAATGCGCCTTCAACGGGTCCTTGTGATCCAATACCTACTACTTCAAATTGGGGAGCTACTGTGGATGATTCTTTTACCTATAATACAGCTCTTCCAATAGAACTACTGTTGTTTACTGCAAAGCCAAAAGAAACCTTTGTTCAGTTAGATTGGGTTACCTCATTGGAAATAAACAATGATTTTTTTCAAGTGGAAAGATCAACGAATGGATTAGATTGGGAGGTTGTTGTTGAGATGGAAGGAGCGGGAATTAGTATAGAGTTGTTAAGTTATATTGCTTTAGATTCTGATCCAGTTGATGGAATGAGTTTCTATAGGCTAAAACAAGTAGATTTTGATGGTCAATATTCGTATAGTGATGTCGAGGCCGTCTTCTTTGATAAGAAAAATGAGGATATATCCAGTTTAATTGTCTTTCCAAATCCAAATAACGGAAGGTTTAATCTGAAATTTTCCAACTTTAATGAACATGCAATCCAGCTAATGATTTTGAATCAACAAGGGCAAATTCTTTGGAAGAATAATGTTCTTTTAAGTGATGGGTACGGCTTATTTGAAGTGTCAGAACCTATAATTATGAAACCAGGGTCATATATATTAATCGCTCAATCCGAAGATGGAACACAAAATATTCACAGAAAAATAGTAGTTCAATAATAAGATTTGAACCAGTTCAAATTTATTCTCTAAGCAATTTCTGAGTAAACTCTTGTCCATTTATATTGAGAACAACGAAATATGTTCCCGTAGTTAGCTGCTCTGTGTTTACTTCAATTACTTGATCTCCAGATGTACTTCTTGAATTAAAGATATCCATCACTCTTCGACCAGTAATATCAGTCAAATAAACTAAAGTCTCAGCTTCTTCTTTTAGCGAAAAATTAAGGATTGAGTTCCCATTTGAAGGATTTGGATAAAGACTTAGATGGATACTTTCAATAGCAATATCATTGTTAGAAACTGTGCCACTTAAATTTATATCATCAAGGTAAATGTTATTTCCTCCTCCTGATTGCCAAGTAAATTTCACTCGGAAATTTTCTACAAAAAATGTTTCTAGAATATTGGTTATTTCAACGTAGTTCCATTGATCTTCATTGGGTTCAAAGAAGTTAATGGTTTCCGGTGCGGACATTAGTAATCCTCCAGAAGTAAGCGTTTTCCTCAATGACCAGGTTTCACCACAATCCTTGGAGACAAAAACTCTTAACCTATCATCATTGTTAGGATTAGTTTCTGCATAGGCAACATAAAATGTAAGTAATGGATCAGTTGCATCGGATAAATCAATGGTGCTAGAAACCAGTTCATCTATCTGATCTTCTGGGTTTCCTAAGTTATTAATCCAAGCCGAATTTGGTCCGAAATTTCCAATTCCTTCATTTATCTGCCAAGTTGTTTGATTATCTTCATTAACCACAAACCATTCTACGTTAGGTAAAGAAATACCCTCAAAATCTTCCTCGAAAGGAGTTTCCTGTCCTTGTAAAGGAATAACCTGAATGTATGAAGTCTTTATTTCAGTTCCGCTACCATTTGGATTGTCTATGGTAAGAGATACCTGATAGGTTCCTGGTGAATTATAGGTGATTGTTGGATGTTGATCATTTGAGCTGGCAGGAGTCCCTCCTTCAAAAGACCATTCCCAATCTCCATCATTTCCAATTGACAAATCAGTGAAGTCGATTGTTTCACCCTCGCAAACTATGGTTTTATTTGCATCGAAATTAGCAGTTGGAGCATCAGTAAAACCATTGTAAAGGGGAGATTCCCAAATACCTCTCCCAAATGTAGCAGCTCTTATTTTTTCTGTAGCATAATGAATCTCTAATTCTGATACTACTACATTAGGTAGGTCTTGCATAAAAGGTGTCCAGTTAAACAAATCGTTATCTGTATAGAAAACACCGATGTCAGTACCTATGTAAATACCACCATTGCTTCCCTCATCAAGTTCTATACAATTGATTGGGACATTTGGTAGATTTTCAGAAATGTTTTCCCATGTTTGGCCAGCATCTATAGATTTATAAACTTTTTCGCCATCACTAAAACCTGAATGAACAGTATACACAATGTTTGGATCTGTAGGGTCAACTTCTATATATCCAATGAAAAAATTGGGGAGAGAACCACTAATTATTTCCCAATTGTCGCCACCATCACTGGTCATGTACAAAGTAGTATTCTTGCTAGCGTAAATATATTCATTGTTTGAAGGTGCAATTCTTAGAGCATTAAAACTACCTCCTCCAAAATTTGAAATTTGGGACCAACTTCCAGATTCATTTCTCCAAATATTTTCATATCCTGCCAGAACAACCCCATTTTCTTCAGGATCCATTTCGTAAGGGGTTATCCATGCTCCATTTTCATTTATTCCATCCGAAAAAGAGTTCCATGAATCTGCACCATTTGTAGTATGGGAAAGAAATCCGAATTGAATAGAGCCAATCATTCTTTGCTCATTGTTTGGATAGATTAAAGCTTCCATTCCATCTGCACCTAAAACATTAAACCAGCTTCCATTTTCTAAAAGAAAAGTTCCATTGTCCTGAGATCCAGCAATTATTAAATCGGGATTGGTTTCTGACAATCCAAGACGATAAAATTGAGTGATACCCAAACCATCAGAAAGATCGTTCCATGTTCCACCATCATTATTGGATCTATATATTCCACCATCACTTCCGCAGTATATAGTGCTGCCTTCGTATGATAAAAAGTGAATATCTGCATGCGTATATCCTATAGGATTTGGAGCTACCCAGTGAGAAGAAATTTCCCAATTTGCTCCTCCATCATCTGATCCCCAAACATTGACTCCTCCCACAAAAAGTCTATTCGCATCACTTGGATCTACAGCAATAGCAAGGTCATACCATGATTGTCCACCAGTACCATTTCCCGATTGGCTCCAATGCAAGATATTTGGGCTATTTGATCTTAAGCTAAATGAATCACCAGCATCTGTGGATCTGTAAAGACCTAAGAAACCATCGTTTGACTGATCTCCAGCAACAAGATATACATAGTCAGGTTCATCTAAACTAACACCCATTTTATACCTTCTAACATTAAAAACTGAAGGAAGCCCAGAGTCAACATCATCAAAACTAATTCCTCCATCTGTTGACTTCAAAAATTCGTCTGAACAGGCATAGACAATATGGCTATTTGTAGGGTGAAAGGCTATGTCCTCTATGCTTCCTGATTGCACATTGGTCCAATTCTCACCTGCATCTACTGTTCTGTAAATTCCAGAGCTAGTTGCAGCAAAAAGAATGGAAGGGTCAACGGGATCAATAATTAATTTATTGAATGTTCTAGTCTGACTGGTTTCCCATACCAGGCCAGTTTCCTGCCAGGTTAAACCACCATCCATAGATTTTAAAATTCCTATTGAATAAGTATCATTACCGTCTCCATCTCCAGTTCCAATATATATTATGTCTTCATTGCTTGGATCAATTGCAATACCAGAAACACCCAAGCTCATGATATGATCGGTAAGAGGTGTCCAGGAATTTCCACCAGTTTCCGATTTCCATATTCCCCCTGCTGGAGATCCGATATAAATTACATTTGGATTGCTCGGAGAAACCGCAATAACATTTACTCGTCCTAAGCCCGTAGATGAAGCATTATCAGTAGTAAAAACACTTGTAGGACCTAAAGAAGTCCAACTACCTAGATTTCTATTTTGGGAGTTTGGGTTATTGAGCCCTAATTCTTTTATAGCCTGCCAGGTAATATCTGCTGGTGGATGAGACTCCAATCCCCAAAGTCTGGATTGATTAAAATGTTCCCATCTTTTGAATTGTTTATAGCCTTTACCTTTCTCATAAGATTTGCCTTCCCAAGCTTTGTTAAAAGCTTTTTGAATTTCCTGCATCGAAGCTGATCGATTTATCATCAATTCCTGCCAATCCTGTTCTTTTTCTTGCGCAAAAACAGATGTTCCTGCCAATAAAATCGATAGTGCTATTCCAATTACTTTATTCATGTTTGCAATTTCGGGATTTTATCCCATTTACTGTTACGTTTATCCCTCTATTCTGTTACTTTTAAAGCCTTGCAAAACCCTAACGAAAACATTAAAATTATTGAAACAGGAGATGGGTCTCATACTCTTTATAATAGAGTTTTAAATGAACATTATCATTCTATACATGGATCTATTAATGAAGCTGAGCATGTATTTATATCCAAAGGTCTTTTCTACTTAGCTGAAAAACAGAATGATATTGATATTTTGGAAGTAGGTTTTGGAACTGGGCTAAATGCTTTTTTAAGTTCCTTAAATCGAGGAAAGCTATCTATTAACTATACTGGTCTCGAACCATATCCTGTTGAGCCAAAGCTATTAGAAGAACTTAATTACGTTCAACAAATAGATTTGGGGAAAAGGGAGGTTTTTAATTTAATCCATGCGTCAAATTGGGAAATATGGACAGAAATATCAACAGGATTTTCTCTGTTTAAATCAAGGAAGAGTATTCAAGAATTTGACAAGGGAGAATTTGATCTGGTGTATTTTGATGCTTTTGCTCCTAGACCGCAACCTGAAATGTGGGAAGTAGAAATTTTTCGGAGGTGCTATGATTTATTGAGAAAAGGAGGTGTTTTGGTTACTTATTGTGCCAAGGGACAGGTAAGAAGAAATATGCAAGTTTGTGGATTTGAGGTTGAAAGATTAGAAGGCCCACCGGGAAAAAGAGAAATGCTAAGAGCATTAAAGAAATGAAAAATTTTAATGTTAGAGTATATGGTATTTGTATTAAAGAAAAGAATGAAGTGCTTTTGGTAAATGAATCCTATGCCGGGCGTTGTTTCACCAAGTTTCCTGGCGGTGGACTGGAAATTGGGGAGGGGACAGTTGATTGTTTGAAACGGGAATTTATGGAGGAGTTGAACTGGATTATTTCAGATATTCACCACTTCTATACCACAGATTTTTACGTAAAGTCAGCTTTTGACGAGAGCCAGATTATTAGCGTTTATTACTTCATAAAACAATTTGAAAGCAGGCTTCCAGATGAAAGTTTTATTTGGAGATCTATTGAGGGGTTGAATGATACAGATGTTACTTTTCCAATTGATAAGAAAGTTGTTGAAATGCTAAAAAACGAAATAATTAAAGTTTGAAAACCGCAAGTGATTCAACATTCTCTGCTGAAATACTTCCTTTTTTATAACAAGCATACCATTCACCAGCATTTGGAATATTCGCCATTTCTTTATTGGCATTCATTGCAGCTGCTTTATTTTCCCAGCAAACGATGTCTACATATTTACCATTTGCAGATTTATTCAATTCCCATGAAATGAAACCTGGTAGTTTATTCATCCATTCTTCTAAAATTTGAATGGATACTTTTTTTAAATGCTGCTCCGATATTCCATCGGCCAACTCGTATGTGATAATGTCTTTGTACATTTTTAAATAATTTTTCTGAATTCGAAGTTCACTTTTTTATTTTCAAAAAGTGTTTCAATTTTGTGAATATCATTCCTGCATTCAATTACAGTAAAAATATATTCAATGGGAATATCTTCATAATCTTCAGCGGTGTTGATAACAGTTATTTTGTAACGTCTTTCATTCAACCACTTAATCTTAGACACGATTTTTTCATTGCCATTGAAGTATTCAATTTGTTTATCAGAAGTTCTAACTATTTTGAATCCAATATTTTCTGGTTCGGTAGATACAAAAGTACCTTCTCTTAATCCTGTTAAGCACTTGTTTTTTTGTGCAAAGAAATTAAGGGAAATCAATAGACAACAAAGAATACAAAGTGCTTTTTTCATCGCATTTTAATCTTGTTCCGAATATAGTAAATTACGGATGAAAGTGAATTCGCTTTAGTTCCTTGGCTTTGATTTATGATCCAAGTATTCAATAATAAAGCTTAGCTCTCTTTTCTCTTTATCCAATAGAGCCTTCCATTTGGTGTATTTATTCGAGTTTTGTTTTTGATACATTCCATCGATTTTTTGAAAGGCATTTTTATCAATGTATTCTTCAAGATTTAAAGTTGAACCCAGAATGAAACTTGATTGTTTTATGTAGTCTTCACAACTACATTTGAAAGAGTCTATTTCAGGAACATTTACTCCTGTTCTCACTTCAATATTATCTATATTAAAACGCTTGCAATCTATTCGGTTGAAAATGTGTTTCGCTAAAGCATTGAAAGTAAAAAAGGAGGCTGAAAGGAAGGCAACTGCACTAAGTGAAATGATGATGGCTTTTTTCATAGTAATGTTACAAATATGACAGGTTAATTACTTTATTTTTTCCGCTAAGAATACAACTAAACTATGATGTTTATCAGTATTGATTTGAAACTGGTTTTTTAATGAATTGTTGTCCTAAACAAAGAATTATTTCCATTGGCTTTTTTCATTCTTGATGGTGTTGATCATATTTGTTAAGTACTATAATGTTGTTTAGGATTTATCTAGTAACGTTTCGTTTTAATCAAGCAAATAAGAGTTTGTTTTATCAAATTGAATAATTTTGAAGCTACATAAAAATTTATCATTTTGTATTTGATTAGAACTATATCCATATTCCTGATACTTTTTATTTGTGCGAATGGCTTTGGACAAAGTATAAGAGGTCAGGTTACAGATGATTTATTGCAGCCCATTCCAGGCGTGAATATTGTCAATAAAACATCAGGAACACATGCTCACTCTGATGTCGAGGGTAGATTTCTCCTTGAAGGTTGTTCTCTAAATGATTTTATTCAAATAACATCCGTGGGTTTTGAAACACTAGATATTACTTTAGATAATCTAGATAAAGAGCTTAAATTGATTTTGAGAACACGTTCCTTTTCTTTGGACCAAGTAGTTATAAATTCATCTTTTGATGCTTTAAATCTACTTTCAGATATAGAATTGAAGACGGATCCTGTAAATTCTTCTCAGGAAATGTTGAGAAAAGTTCCCGGATTATTTATTGGACAGCATGCAGGTGGAGGAAAAGCCGAGCAGATTTTCCTAAGAGGATTTGACATAGACCATGGAACAGATATTAAAATAACTGTAGATGATGTTCCGGTTAATATGGTTTCACATGCACATGGACAAGGTTATGCAGATTTACATTTTTTAATTCCAGAAACCGTTGAAAAGGTAGATTTTGGAAAGGGACCTTACAAAAGTGAACATGGTAATTTTGCAACAGCTGGTTTTGTTAATTTTCAAACAAAGGATCGCCTTAAAAACAATCTCTTAAGTTTATCCGCTGGTCAATTTGCTCATCAGCGTTTTTTGGGAATGTTCAACTTGCTGAACAAAGAGAAACAAAGTGCATATATAGCTGCAGAGTTTTTAATGAACGATGGGCCTTTTGAAAGCCCACAAAACTTTGTACGTAAAAATATCTTTGCAAAGTATTCTGGTTTTACTTCGGATAAAGATCGGATAGAATTGAATATCTCTTCTTTTAGAAGTAATTGGGATGCTTCTGGTCAAATCCCGCAACGAAAGGTTGATGATGGGACAATAAGCAGATTTGGTGCAATTGATGATACCGAGGGAGGTGAAACAGGAAGGAACGACATTAGATTGAATCATCTTCGTTTTATCAATGACAAATCCTATATAAGTAGTACGGCTTTCCTATTTAATTATGACTTCGAGTTATTCTCGAATTTTACTTTTTTCCTCAATGATTCGATTAATGGGGATCAAATCAAACAAAAGGAAAAAAGAAATTCAATTGGAATTAATTCTGAATTTGTGCATTCCTACGGAAATAGCTCTATTGATGGAACTTGGAAGATAGGTTTAGGCCTGAGAAACGATCAGACCAAAGATACAGAGCTTTCAAGAACACTTAATAGATTCAATACATTGGAATTCTTGAGAAAAGGTGATATTCAAGAGACCAACGCTGGTTTGTTTGTAGAGAATACCTTAAACGTTGGTGACTTTACTTTTGCGATGGGGATAAGAGGTGATATTTTTAATTTTCAATACGCAGATGAACTTGCAAACCAATATTCAAAAGAGACCAGAAAACTAGGCTTAATTAGTCCCAAGTTTAGTGTGCTTTACAAGGCAAATGAAGAGTTGCAATTCTATTTGAAAACAGGAAAAGGTTTTCATTCAAATGATTCAAGGGTGGTAATTGATCAAAGTGCAGAAATATTGTTGCCGGCTGCATACGGTTGGGATATTGGTTTTATTTGGAAACCATTTAACAATATTTTATTTAATACAGCAATCTGGCAGCTACATTCAGACCAAGAGTTTGTTTATGTGGGAGATGAAGGAATTGTTGAGCCAAGTGGAAAAAGTAGGAGAGAAGGAGTAGATTTAAGTATGCGTTATCAGGCATCGGAATGGCTTTTTTGGAATCTAGACTTTACCTATGCGAATGCTCGGGCTTTGGAAAATAGCGATAGGAACTATATTCCACTAGCTCCCAACTTTACTTTTGTAAGTTCCGTGAATGTACTTCATCCTATAGGGATTTACGGAGGAGTAAATTTGAGATTCTTGAATGACAGACCTGCTACTGAGGACAATAGTATTTTGGCCCCTGGTTATACTGTTGTTGACTTAAATATGGGCTATCAATTAAAGCGATTTGATTTAGGTTTTGAAATCCAAAATCTGTTGAATACCGAGTGGAATGAAACACAGTTTGCTACCACTTCTCAATTGCAAGATGAGCCTGAGCCAATCGAAGAAATTCATTTTACTCCAGGGACACCATTTTTTATTAGTGCTAAACTTGCCTTTAGATTTTAAATCACTTTGGAATAGCTTAGATCTTCAAGTATCAGCTCAACGGATTAGCTTAATTCATTCGAAATAACAATATTCAATTCTGAGCAATTAACTATCAACTAAGCCCAACTAGTACATTGTATTAGGATTTGCAGATTCTTTTGGAATTTGTTGAATAGCGTCCCAATGCTCACAAATTTTCCCATTTTCATCAAATCTCAAAAAATCCATGGTCACATATTCATCATTATCAGGCCATTTTTGGTGGGTGTGTAAAGCAACCAAATCACCTTCTGCAATGCACCTTACAAACTCGATAGATTTTTCGGGGTATTCGGCTTGCATTCTTTCAAAGTAATTAATGAAACCGTCTGTTCCATCAGCAACATCCGGGTTATGCTGAATGTATTCTTTTCCAATAAACAATTCCACCGCTTTTTTAGGTTGACCTTCATAGGCCATCTTATAAAAGGCTATAGCATTTTTCTTATTTTCTTCGAGGTTCATCTTTCAATGGTTAGGTTCATTAAAATGCTATAAAATTCCCAGTCTTTTTTGGGCGTATGCATCTATTCTTGAAAACAGGCTTCCAGGAGTGAAGGTACGCCATTCCATTTCGGCCAAATCTCCACCTTGCAAGAAGTAATTATCTATGTTCATTTCCTCAAATCCCAGCATTACATGATCCCTGAAATTCATAAGGGCTATCCAACCTTCATTATCAAATACTTCCTCAAACCACTCTTCGTAATAGCAATCGTCTGAACCGTGAAAGTTTAATACATTTTCACCAATCAGAATAAATTTGTTGATTCCTTCACCCGCCAAGTGTTCTGCAATATTGCGTTTTAAAAACATGATGTCATTGTTTATCGCATCATTCCATTCTCCAATCAATTCGATCATGCAAAAACCCTGTTCATAATCTGCAAAAATAATTTTTATGAAAAGGGTAGGTGAGCCCATATTGTCCCATTGCGGATGAATGAAGTAATTGTAAATCTTTTGAGAATATTCAAACTCACTGTATTCCATTTCAAAGAAGGGCGAGCGTTTATCGTTCTCAGAAACGTAATAATTTCTCCAATTATAAAATGGCTCAATTGTATGCATCAATAAGTTTGGAACGCGAAATAAGCGCTAAATGTTTTTAAATCAAAAGGAATCTTGTTTCTATTTGGGTTTTGATTTTTTTATTTGGAGCCATCTTAATTTAATTTCGATCGGACCATAGGCTGCATCTAACTTAAAAGAAGAGTAGTCATATTCTGATGAACAATCATTATTGTTTAAGTTTTTGATTTAAAAGTTGTTTTATTCCAAGCGAACACAAGAATATGTGTTTGTCAATAATAGAATTTTGCAGTAGTCTTTGGTGTCTTAAGTACACAATGAAATTGAGGATTTTTTGTACATTAACACCACTGTACAATTTAATTTGAACTTAGTATAAGGGAATTTCAAACTCTACTATGTTATTTAAACTATCTCTCAATTCAATAAACACGCGCTTATGCACATTAATACACACAAAAAAAGTGATCTTAAGGTCAAGTATCCAAGCAATAAAGAAGTCGTTAGTAGGCTAATCAAGATTTCTAGTCAAGGCGATAGAGAAGCTTTTTTAGAACAAAACAAGATGGTTCTTCAAAGAGTTGAGTTATTAAGAGATTCGCTTCGTAATTATGATAATAAGAAAATCAGCCATATTTTTTCTCATGATGGATTACATGGGCCTTTGGCCAGTGAAGGGTTAGATAGTTTGGTAAGAGCCCTTAAGAAGAGATGGCAATTACCCAATGAGTTTTTTACAGTTTTTGATATTTCTTCTGGACGTGAAATATTTATAGATGAGAGTATGAACAATATTCTTGGAATCAGAAATGAGGATTTTCAAACTATGTCTATTCAGGCTTTAAACACAAATGAATCCTTGTATCATAGAAATGAAATGTTCCATATAATTAGACATGATATCATTGCTTATATGATGACTTCATTACCATTTTTTTCTTGGGCACCATATAAAGGCTATTATCAGGCAAAATTTAGAATTAGAACCAACAAGAGTCAAGATGCTGAATTAAGAAGAAAAGAAAGTGTCTCTTTAGATAGAAAGGCATTTGTAGTTGGAACAGAAAAAGTTAAAGGATCCTTTATTGCTACTTTCCATTTTGATATATATTCAGTGATTTTCGATAAAGAATTTAACTATCCACGGTTCCAATTTGTTTCCGTTGCAGATGATATTCATATAAAAAATGCTGCCCTATATCTTATTAATGCCTTGCTTCTGGATGTTCCGGTAAAATATCTTTTAATGTTAGATGAAAAAAGAAAATTTGATAGATATAAGGCAGTTGCTCAACGGATGGAAGAGAAAATTCTAAAATTTTCCGGAAGAACTTTGAAAATTGGTGAACAAAAGATTGCGGATTGTTTTTCAAAAACTATAAGAACCAGAATAGAGCAGACATTTAATCGATGGGACCAAAGATATTTTGCAGATAGAGTTTCTGTTTCATCTGATGCCAAGGCAATTCACTATGCTCATATTCTAGGCTTGCTACCAATTCCACATTTGGTTAAGCAGCTTTATTATTCCATGGTTTATTCAGACTGAATTTTCAACAAGAATAAATTTTTCGAGAAAATCGAAATCGCTATTTAATTTCAGATTGTTCAATTAATATTACTCTAGGTATACATAAAGAATGAGATGTCTTCACAGCCATTAATGTGGCAGTTTAGATAAGGACTGATCGTTTGAAAATGGTATCTGAATTGTAAAATTTTGACAGGTAAACAGGTCAAGCTTTTTTCTAATCAACTTAAAACACAACCAATGCCTCATAGACTCAATAGATATAAATATTTTGTAAGTATTTCTTTATCATTCATAACTTCTATAATTGCATTTAGTCAATCTCCACCGCCTTATGTTAAAGGGCACTCTTTTTTAAGTGCAGAGAATCTCAGCTTCTTGAATACTCAGGCTCAATCACAGTTTCATCTAGGAGTTGGTCTATGTGGAATGGGAGATATTGATGGTAACGGGGCTCCGGATATAGCGATGTCTTCGACAACAACGAACGGTGGAAAAGGTGAGGTCTATATTCTTCTTTTCAATACAGATGGCTCAGTTGCTTCTCATCAAATCATTAACGAAACATCTAACAATGGACCTCCACTCATTAATGACGATCATTTTGGTGCACGTCTAGCTAATGTGGGTGATGTTGATGGTGATGGAGTAAATGATATGGCCGTATTGGCTTCTGATGATGATCAAGCAGGAAGTGATTTAGGAGCAATATATGTACTCTTTCTAAATAGTGATGGCTCTCTAAAAGACCATAGTAAAATCGTAGCAGGGGCAACTGGCTATGGCGATACATATAATCTTGATCAAACATTTCTCAATATGACTGGTCCTGGAGACATGGATAACGATGGAATACCAGATCTGGTAGTTGGAAGTCCAAATGCGGATATAGGTGGTTCTAATAGAGGAATGATCAGATGTCTGTTTCTAAATGCGGATGGTTCAGTTAAAAATTATAAGAAAATTTCATCCACTTCAAATTGGGCAGGAAGCCCACTTAGCAACAATGCATATTTTGGTTTTGATGTTGCATCCATGGGAGATTTGAATGGAGATGGCAACGCAGACTTGGCGGTTACAGCTAAGAATTATCAACAGGGAACTGTTTTTATTCTCTTTATGGATGGCACTGGAAGTGTAAGCTCTTATAAGAAAATTAATAATTCCAATATTAACACAGACATAGCTTGGCCGGCTCAATTCGGATGGGCAATAGACAACCTGGGAGATATCAATGGAGATGGAGTTAATGATCTCTTATCAACCGCTCGTTTTGGTCACTCTGCTCATTATAGAGATGGAAAAGCAGTCATCGTTTATTTGAATAGCGATGGTTCAGTTCTTGGAGAAAATGTACTAGGCGAAAACCAAAGCCCTGAGCAAGCAGGAATGGGCTTGCATGATAACGCTTACCTTGGACAGAGTGCGGCTACTCTTGGTGATATAGATGGAGATGGAATGATGGACATTGCTCTAGCATCCATTAAGCATGATGGAGGAGGTGGTGCAGGAGCTAACTGGGGAAGAGTATATATTATGAACCTGCAATCGGCACTTTTAGCCGACCCCATTCCAATTTATTACTCAAAACTGTCTAGAAAATTGAACAACCTTGCCTTAGTCAATGAAGAGCAAAATAAGAATTTGAATTTCAGGTATGACAGTCGCCATTCTAATAATAATGGATTGGACTATGTCATTTATAATGATGACCATATAGATGTATCCTTAAATACTACTATAGATACTGATCAGGTTTCGTTGGGGACCAATATGTATACACTCAATGTCGAAAACTTGCTAGAAGGCTATTATGTTTTGGAGGTACAAGAAAACCCAGGTGAAAAGCTTTACCTGAGGTTTCAAATTGAATATTAGAGAATAAAATTTTAAAGGATATGAATAAGAAATTAATAATCGGCTCTTTGGCTGTGGTTATAGCAGCACTTGCTGCATTAGGTTTTTCTTTATCTGAAAACGAAGAAGCGAACATTGTAGTAATGCAAATAAATGATTCTCTTGAATTATCGCTACTCCCCATTTCAACCAGTGATTACTGCGCCCGTCATGGACAAGATTTATCTGATAAAGAGGCTTATGAAGATTACATCTATTATACCATGAAGCTAAAGTCTTTAGACGCTTCGGAAAATCCTCTGTATTCGGATCTAAAAAGTAAGGAGGACTATGGCGCTCGTGTGGCTTATTTTACTGAACAGATAGGGTCAGACTTGGGGCTTGTTCAAGGCTCAGATACCTTGAGCTGCATATTGAACCATATGGAGCGCACCTATAACATTAGACCAGAGCTAACGCTTAATCTCGTCTTTGAAAAAAAATCAGATCAACAGCCCAATGAATTGATTTGGCATAACAACCCATACACACAACAATCAACAAAAATTAACCTCAATTAATTAAGCAGATGAAAATACTTAGAAATAATAGGATACTGAAAATTAATGCTTTTGCTCTTTCAACACTTTTGTTGCTTGACATGGCATTTGCGACCGTTTCATTCGCTTTGACAGGAGGACCTTCTCAACCCGAAGTAGCTTCATTTACACCAGTCTCTACTTCAGACTTGGTGGACTTGAGTTCAGGAGATTTTAACTATAACATTCCTTTGCTGGATGTGGGTGGTTATCCATTAAACATAAGCTATAGTTCGGGTATTTCTATGGACGAGGAAGCCAGTTGGGTAGGATTGGGTTGGAATCTAAACCCCGGAGTAGTCAACCGAATTATGAGATCATTACCAGATGATTTTAATGGCCTTGAAGTAAAGAAGCAATTCAATATGAAAGACAATATTACTGCTGGAATCAACTTAGGTCTTGGGGCAGGTCTTTTTGGAATTGAAAATGCAGGTGTAAATGCCTCTTTAGGTGTAAAGTATAATAACTACAACGGTATTGGTTTTAGTCAAAGTTTGGGAGCAACTGTTGATATGGGAATTCCTTCAGCAGAACCAAATACGTCCTATGCTGGATTAGGGTTAACGCTTACGGCAAGCGATGGAGGCTTAAATGCTGATGCTTCTGCCTCTTTTGGAGTAAAGAAAAAAGAAAATACCTTCAAGGACAGAAAAATAGAATCTAATGTAGGATTGGGTTTCAACTCTAGATCTGGACTTGGCCAGTTGACGGCTTCAGTATCGGGAAGTACCATAGAGTATGATAAAACATTATCAAATGTAATTCGAAGAGTTTTTTTAAAAGGAGAAGGTGCAACAGTAAGTAAGACAACATCTGGAAGCGTTGGTACGTCAATGAGCTTAATGCCTAGTACTTATACCCCAAATTTGGATGTTGGCAGATACAATTTAGCCGCAACTTTCAGCACTAAGTTAGGGCCCTCATTTTTTGGTGCGGATGTGCCTACAGCGAACATTAGTGCTTACTATACCCACAATAAAGTCAAAGACAAAATTAAGTCGGTTAATTCCTATGGTTACTTATATGCTCAAAATGGGCAGAGCATAGCAGACCAACATGATTTTAATCGTGAAAATGATGCCGCATTTTCGAAGAATGTAGAAAATTTACCCGTCACCAATCAGACCTTTGATTTATTTTCTGTGAACGGTCAAGGCGCAGGAGGAACTTTTAGAGCTTATAGAAATGATATTGGGGTAGTATACGATGCACGAATAAACTCAAGTGGAGATGATGGAAGTTTTGGAGGAGAATTTGGTGGTGGAATGTTGGCTAAAGGAGGCTTTGATTTAAAGTATAACCGCTCGGAGAGTCACAGTGGAAGGTGGACAAGTGGAAACCAAGCTTTAAATAGTTTAAGATTTGAAAACACATCAGGTTTAAATGAACTTTATGAACCTTCATATTTCAAACAAGTTGGAGAACTTGCAGTAGATGATGAAATGAAAATTTCCAGTTCAGATGGAAAAATTTCTTTTCTAGAAAAAATTGGTGGCTTTGATAAAGTCCGAGTAAATATTAGTTCTTCTGGTATTGCAAAAGCTCAATTTAAGGTAGATCATGAAAATGGAGGGAACTTAAATTTCCCTTCTCCTACTGAGCGCTTCAGACAAGAAGATAGAAAGAAAAGAAATCAACTTTTTAGTTACCTAACGGTAGAAGAAGCGAGTAAATATGCGATAAGACCGGAAAACCTGCCTTCTAATGTCTTTGTTTCGGGTTCGAGTGGAACGGTGAAACCTGAATATATGTCTCAGATGGGAGAACTTTCAGTTACTCAGCCAGATGGTTCAAGATATATATATGGGAGACCCATGTATAACACCAAACAGAAAGAAGCCACATTTAATGTTACTGATAACTTTAAGGTCTGCGAATTTGGACAGGTTGCATACTTCCCACAAGATGCTACTATCTCAAATGATAAAGGAATTGATCATTATTTCCAAAGTTCAGAGTTACCGCCATTTGCGCATTCATTTATGATTACAGAAATACTATCGACTGATTATTCAGATAGTGATGATATCAAAGGCCCCTCAAGTGGCGACTTTGGAGGCTACACACTTTTCAAATATTCGACTGTTTCAAATTATAAATGGCGTTCTCCCTATACGGATGCGAACTACAATGAAGGCTTTAAAAGTGTGAGTACTGATGACAAAGGAAGTTATATATACGGGGAAAAGGATCTGTCTTACTTAGAAAAAATAGAGACTAAAACGCACATTGCAATTTTCGTTACTTCTCCCAGAGAAGATGCATTGGAAGCATTTGGAGAACACCCTTTAGGTAATAATATCGGAAGTGAATCCATGAGAAAACTGGATCAAATTAAGCTTTACGCTTTACCAGAATACAAAAAAGCTATTGACAACGGTCAAATTCCCACCCCAATTAAAACAGTTCATTTTGTATACGATTATGTATTAGGAAGTGGAATTAATCCCGAATCGGGAATTTCAACAGGAACAAGAATACCCAATAATAGCGGGGATCAATCTTCATTGGATGATAATGAACTTAGAAATGAAGGAGGGAAACTGACTTTAAGAGAGGTGTTCTTTACCTATGGAAATAGTCAAAGAGCAAGGTTCAGTAAGTACGAATTTAAGTATGATAACTCCAACCCAGCATACAATACAAAATCATTTGATGTTTGGGGGAATTATAAAAAAGCCGAAATGGGTGGGATGTGCAATGGAGGAATTTATCCTAGTGCTCCTGAATACCCCTATGTCAAACAAATAAAGTCTGATGCCGATGAAAATGCCCAATCCTGGCATATCAGCGAAATTATATTGCCTTCTGGAGGATCTATCAAAGTAGAATTTGAATCCGATGATTATCTGCATGTGCAGAATAAAAGAGTTATGCAAATGTTTCGAGTTTTAGGAAGTACGAATCAATCAAACCCTCCAAATATATTTTCCTTGACAGATGATAATGCTGTGATCGCTCATCCAGATATAAGGAATGAATTATACAATTATGGCTATTCAACAGGGGCTCAGGCTAATCTAATGACATGCATTGCAAGTGATGTGTCACTCTCCTCAGATCAATGGAATAAAGCCTTAGAAGATCTGATAGGTAGCAACGTAGCTCCAACTCAATTTAGGTTTTTAACAGATGTATCAAATGATGGAAGCTATGAATACGTCTCAGGCTATGCTCGAGTAATAAATAGTGTGATTCATAATGGATCATCTAAATATGCTTGGGTCGAGTTCCAAGGTGTGGAGAAAGAAAATAAAGACAATGGCACTGGTGATCACCATCCAGTATCTAAAGCCACTTGGAATTTTGCCAGAAAATTCCTTCCTAAAAAAGCCTATAATTTACCTGAGCCACAAGACGATACTGGATTGGAAAGTATTGTTAAAGCGCTAGGTCAAGCTAGTCTTATTGGTCAATTGGCTGATCTGACTAAAGGACCGAATGGTGCGCTTAAAGCAGAAGGGAAAGGGCGAAGATATGTACAAGGCAGATCTTGGATAAGATTGAATGTGCCTAAGCAATACAAATTTGGTGGAGGGTCTAGAGTGAAGTCAATCGTTTCAAATGACAACTGGAAACAGATGACTACTACTAATCATAAAACCAGTCAATATGGACAAAAATATGTTTATACATCAGACAATGGAGAGTCTTCTGGAGTAGCTGCATTTGAACCATTGATGAGTAAGGAAAACCCTTGGGTGCAACCGATTAATTACGATAATAAAAGTAAGTACACCATTCCTAATTATATTGAAAGGCCACTGGGAGTGTCCTTCTTTCCATCACCCACAGTTACTTATAGCAAAGTAAAAGTAAGCGACATTGTTTTTGAAGATGATGATGATACACCACTCACCAACATCAATACAAATGGAACGGGTCATGCTGAACATGAATTTTACACAACTAAAGATTTTCCGACAAAAACAACTTGGACAGATTTAGAATCTATAGAAGATAAAAGTGGATTGATTGGAAATCTTCTAAAGTTAGATGTGAAGAATTTAATGACCGTTTCTCAAGGTTATCAGGTAGAAATAAACGATATGAATGGGAAGCCAAAATCGGTTCGAATTTTTGGTCAGGGCCAATCAGAACCTATATCTGGTGTGGATTATATCTATGGCTTGGCTGAAGAAGAAAACTTAGATAATAATGACCCATTTGCTTCAGAAGATATTGCAGAGTTTGTACTCAACAATACGGTTACTGTTTTGGACGAGAAGGGAATAATAAAAAGATCTAAAGTGGGTGTGGAAGTGGATATGGTGACTGATTTTAGGGAACAGGCAAATTATGATCATGCGACCGGTTTAAATTCTAATTTGACTAGTTTTTTAGCAGCTATATTCCCAGCAGTTGTTCCCACCGCTTTGCCTACAAGTTCTCATTCTAGAACGCGTTTTAGATCCGCAGTAACAACAAAGGTGATCAACAGAAGAGGGATTTTGAGAGAGACACGTGCATTTGACAATGGAGCTTCTGTTTCCACCAAGAACTTGGCTTATGATGCCAACACCGGACAGGTGCTTTTAACTGCAACTAAAAATGAATTTGGAGATGAAATATTCAATTTAAACCTTCCTAGCTATTGGGCTTACAATAACATGGGGCAGGCTTCTCAGAATATTGGATATGTTACATCAATATTAACGTCTGCAGATGGTTCTTTCCCAACTTCGAATCATTTGACATCTGGGGATGAAGTCGCTCTTTTGGGAACGCAAGAAAAAGCATGGGTCTGGAATCCAGAAGGAAGCAATTTAAATTATTTAATAGATAAAGAAGGGAATCCCATAGTAGGATATGATGATCAAGTTAAAGTCATCAGGTCTGGGTATAAAAACGTGCATGAAAGCCCAATGACCAGCATGACGCTGATGAAAAATCCATTATTAGATGCAAACGGAGAATTGAATGTAGATAACCGTATTACTCTGGACGAAACGGATCGTATTATCGATGTTAGCGCCATTGAATATTCCGATAAATGGAAAACATTTGTTGCACAAGATGGAGATTATGTGAATGGAGGTGGAACAATTTGTACCGAAGTGGGTGAAGACTTTGCTAGTTGGATAAATCAATTGATTAATGACCCGAATAGTTCATGGCTACAGGATCCTGTAGACCTCACAGACCCGCACTACAATGGCTATGATGATTGGTATAGCCTTACCAATTGTCCAGATTTGATCAATTGCACAAACTTAATAATTTCAAATCAAATTAATGTGCCATCTCCGAACGCCAGTTTTGTTTTTGAATGTAATCCTTCCTTAAATTGTACTGAAATTTGTTCAATTGAGATAGAGGCGACAGATATGAGCGGTGAAAGTAAGAATATTGAATTATTACAATCGATTAGTTGTTTGCAGTTTCTTCCAACAGGAGTGTCTATAAATGGAGTTATTTATAGCGCAGTATATAGCGATGGAACTACTGGATATTTAAAAGTGACTCAAAATAATTGTTTGATGGATCCACAAGTCATTTTTGACTTGAAACTTGAAGAATGTCATCCAAATATAGGAGATCCGGTAAACCCTTTTGTACAAAATTTAAGGGGGCAATTTAGGCCTATTAATTCATACGCTTATTTAGGTGAAAGAGAATATGCTGCTACTTCTGCAGCGGATCATTCAAATATTAAGGAAGATGGAGTATACAAGACTTTTAATCCTTTCTGGGAGTACAAGCCTTTCATTCAAAAATGGAAGACTGATGATCAAAATTGGACCTGGACCAGTTCTATAACTGAGTTCAATCCTTATGGACCTGAGGTAGAGAATATTAATGCATTGTACCAGCATTCTGCAGCCATTTTTGGATATAACAATACCATTCCAATTGCTGTAGGAGCCAATACTACTTATCATCAATTGGCCTTTGATGGCTTTGAAGATTATGATTATTACGACAACGATGGGGTGTGTTTTAAAAGACATTTTTCTTTCGAGGACTATCAATCTCAAATTAGCCTTGAAGAAGCACACACTGGACTAAAAAGTATTTCCATTGATGCCAATGAATCGGTTCGATGTGTTAGGACTTTGGATCATAATCCAGGAGATGATATGTGTTCATCAGATCCTGTGCCCGGTTCTAATGCGCCTTATGAATTAAGGGCTTGTGATGCTCTAGGTTTATTTGGTCCGGAGACCTATGATGCAGGTGAATCCTTTGTAACCGGAGGTTTAGCTCAAGATTTAGATAAGCGCTATGTCATGTCTTACTGGGTGAAAGAAACACTACCTTATGAAAAACTCTTAGACTACCATTCTTGTCAAGCTAGCATTGAAATTAATAGTTCTACCATTAATCCATTAGTCGTTAGAGAAAGCGAACTTATAGAAGGCTGGAAAAGGTATGAAATGGAATTCATTATTCCAGGAGGAAGTGCTGGGGAAATTCAAGTTGTATTTACCAATAATGCGCAACAGTCGAGAGCCACTAAGTTATATGTAGATGATATTAGAATTCATCCTTATGATGGCTCAATGAAATCCTATGTATACCATCCAGAAAACTTGAGGCTATTAGCTGAACTGGACGATAACAACTTTGCCACTTTCTACGAATATGACAATGAAGGGCGCCTCTTAAGGATTAAAAAGGAAACCGAAAGAGGTATAATGACTATCCAAGAATCAAGAACATTTACTCCATTAAGCAACTAATGAAAAAAGCAACAATTTTAATAGCCTGCATGTTGGGAATTTCTTCATGGGCTAATTCGCAAACGGCAGATGAAATATTGAAGAAAGCCAATTCAGTTCTTTCTGAACAAAATTACAAGGTAGACCTTTTATATGCCAGTTATGATGATCATGAATCCTCTATCGCTACAGAAAAAATAAAAGGATCGTTTAAGCTTTTTGAAAATGGATACGTGCAGAAGATAGATGAAGTGCTTGTCGTGCAAGAAGATTCATTGGCACTTAATATTAATCACTTTCATAAAGAAATTTCATTGAGCAAATCCACACCCTTGAAGGCAAGTCCTCTTGATTTTGATTTATCTGATTTTAGCGAGTATAACATAAGCGAAACCGTTCTGAAAGAAGCGAATACAATAGTGGTTGATTTAAAAATAAATGAACTGTATTTGGAAGTTTCTCGGATTCAATTTGAATTGGAAAAAGACACATATTATCCAAGGAAAATGACCTTGTTCTACACCGGGAATGGACCAGAAGACAATAAAAGACTAGAAGTCAGTTTTCTAAATCTAAGCTTCAATACAATCCGTTCTGTTGATGATCAAATATTGTCCTATGTTTCTCTGGGACAGGAAGATTTTACAATCATCAGTGATCCAATTAAAGACTACATCAAACGATAAAACTTCAAAAAAATCTAGAGCATGAAAAATTCGAAAAGCAATTCTTGGCTAAAAAATGATCTCATAAAGCAAAAGAGAAGTTTTATTTCATTTAGTCAAAAACAAATGATCCAAGAATCCATTTCAACTTTAGGTTCAAGCCTTAAAATGAATTCAAAAAAGGAAATTAAAAATTTGGCTAGAATTACATTGATTTTGCTGAGTTTTGGATTCAGCCTAAATCTATTTGGAACAGATTGGAGTGTTTATAATGGCTTAAGCGGAGCCAATGTACAATTGAATTCTGCTATTACAATCCAAGACGTTCATTATCCATGGATTGATAATATTGGTCTCACTGCATATAACGAATTTTATAGCAATGAAATGGTTAGAGATGTAATTGAACTGGGGGTTCATGATAAGTTTTCTGGCACACTTTCATCCCTGCCAAATTATACCCTTAAGGTAGTGTATGAAGTAGTCCCGGACGTTCTTTTCGGATACAGCGCACCGTCCTTTATTGGTGAATTAGTGGTAAGCTATGATCGATATGGAGAGGTGGAAGACTACAAGAGCGCTCAGGTCTTCTATGATATTCATAAATATGAACTAAATATCACAACTATTGAAGTTATAGATGATAATGGAAATGTCACAAATACAATGCCTTCTAACGCTTATATAAACTGCGGTATAGAAATAGAACGTTATAAATGGTTGGATTGCAATGTCGTTCCAAGCCCAAATCTGACACATTACTTCATTGACTCCAATGGGAATTATCCTATAAATCTGGGTGGAAATCCGACTTCAACAAGCACAGATATGGTTCTAAAATGGAATTATTTAGCTGAAGCAGAATACTATGAGTTGGAATGGACTTATATTGACGACTATACTGCTAGCTATGGTTCATATGAGGCTCCATCAAATATTCCTTTTTCGGATAAGGATTTTAATTCCAATGCCAGTAGAGTAGTAACGAATTTTACCCAATATCAAATACCGCTTACTTTTGATCATGGATTTTTAATATACCGTTTAAGGGCTATTGGTTATTCTGGAGAAACAGTAGGGTCTTATAATTTTCTAACAGCAGGAAAATGGACTTCAGACAATGTCAATGTCCATGCTATGGTCAGTGATTGGCCCAATTATTTTCATATTGACCATCCTCATGAATCCAATAAAAACTGGCAAGTGGTAACTACGTTTGCAGAGGAAGGAAAGAAAAAAGAAGTCATTTCCTATTATGATGGTCTCAACCGAAATCGTCAAGTAGTTACAAAGATCAATTCCTTAGACGAAGCTGTTGTGGCCGAATCTGTCTACGATTATCATGGTAGACCAGCCGTAAGTATTTTACCAGTTCCGGCAGGAGACACAGAATTGAAATTTTATGATGAATTCAATAAATCAGCTTTTTCTGGATTGCCTTACGCGTCATCAGATTTTGACCAGGATGCTTCTACCTGTGTACCAGCATCTGCGAACCCTTTAGATAATTCTTCGGGAACTGGATTGTATTATGGAGAGATCAATGTATTGAATAATAACTATCAAGATTTTACCCCAAACGCATTTGGTTATGCTTTTTCTCAGGTTCAATATACGCCAGATAATACGGGTAGAATAAAGACACAAGGCGGAGTAGGAGAACACCATCAGTTGGATGGAAAAAATACGCGGTATTTCTATAATAAGGCAGAGCAATATGAACTAGATCGTTTGTTTGGCTATGAAGTGGGATTTGCCAGTCGCTATAAAAAGAATTTGGTTGTAGATCCCAATGGTCAAGTTTCTGTTAGCTATGTAGATGCACACGGAAGAACCGTAGCTACAGCTTTAGCTGGGGAAGCTCCAGAAAATTTAGAGGCACTGTCAAATTTAGCTGCAGAGACCGAAATAGAAATAGATCTAATGGCGGCCCAGAATAACATTATGTGGACTGCTAATCCCACTTCCTCGAGTTATGCGACTACCATTACTCCTGTAAGCAATGGTTCATCTCATAATTTCACTTATGAGGTAGAAGTGCCTCCTTTTTCAAATGAATGCATGACCGGTTTTGAGGCCTTTAATGTGGTGTATAAATTGGAGCATGATCTTAGCGATGACTGCGGGGTTACAGTGCCAGGATTTGATGCATTTTCAGGAACAGTTGGAGTTTCTAATTATGATCCAGTAAGCTATGACGCCAATGGAAATTGGCAAAATTTAGTCAATGGAATTCCTGTTGGAATTTCCTCTGAATCACTCACGAACAACAATGTTTCATTAAATATAGATAACTATCATCTTTCCAGGTCTTTGCTGCTAGATGAAGATGTAATGGATAAATATGCCTTACACTATGCTTACATGGCATTGGAAAACTGTGTAACGGAAGACGATGACTTTCTGCAAGTGCAAATCGACAATCTTCTGATAAACAATGACTGTGACTACGATTGTCAATCCTGTTTAGATGACGCTCAGGCAGCTCTTGATGAAGGCTTATACACAGACGATCAATTCGAATTACTAAAGGAAGAATGTGAAGAACTGTGTTCTCAAGATGCTTTTAATTTATGTGATCTTTCCGAAGATTTAATGCTCTCGGATGTTAGCCCTGGAGGACAATATGGACAAACAGATGGGACAGAATTTTACAGCATATTCTCTGGAAGTATTCACTTTGATTATCCTGATGGATGGACTGATCCAGTAACCCCTTATATCAACCCAGATGGAACTACGGCCTTTGTTGAAATTTTTCTAAATGGAGGAAATTTTATGCCAGATGTTTCAACAGCAACCAATATATTGACCAATCAGACCGCAGCAACTGCGGTTGATCTTCAGTTGCTATTAATAGCGGAAATGATTGATGGTGCGAATGGAACTGTGTATGATATAGTTGAGGTAGATGGTATTTATTATACCTTGCCAGAAAACCTTTTGGATTTAAATGTTTACCTAGATGAATGGGAAACAACATGGGCAAAATCACTACTTCCATATCATCCTGAATACTGCTATTTACAGGAGTGTAGGGCTTATGAATTGGAAAAAGTTCCTGACTTTAGAGGAACATTGCAAAATGTATTTTCTTTTGAAACATTGCTTAGTCAATTACACGAAGGTTCAAGTGAATTTGGTTCTGGGTATGAGGCCTTTGCCGAAAGCATGACAGTTATAGATCCTGTTTTTACAGCAAGCGCAGCTCTCAACTGTGGCTCTAATAATTATGAGGATCAATTTGATGATTATGTCTATCAAGTATTAGGTCAATCTCTGGGCAGCAATATTGAAAGCCTTGTGCATTTTGCAGCCTATACCAATGACTGTGGAAATTGGTATGGAAATAATATTGGCGATTGTACAGTAGCATTCGATTCATTTGAAGATTGGCAAGTTTTTGCAGGGATTTATATTGGTTTAAGACAAAAATGGATCAAAGAAAGTATACTCCAATGTGCTGACGGATGTCCAGCAAATCAATGTATTAATTTTGATGGCAATTCTACTCAAAGTTCTTTAGATTGTCTTAATCGGTGGCAGCCTAATGGTGTAGGAGTACCAGGAGTAACACAAATCTACGATAAGCAAAGAAGATTCTGGCTGGAAGATGCAACAATTGTAGATGGAGGATCGACTGTCAATCAAGCTCAGCAACTATCCAATCAGGCAAATTATAATTTATACGATGAAATAGGGCTATGTCCAACGGCATTTCAATTTTACCATTTTCTAGAAGCAATGTTGCAAAATGATATTTTAGGCCAGCATTTAAGCGGTTATCCACTGCTGAATGAAGCCTCTTTCACCTATCTGCTTTACCATCAACTCACTGGTCTGACCTATGATCCAGTTAGCCAGTCTTATGGAGGTCCATACACACATCCTCTTTGGTCGGAATCAATTAGTGGTAATATATTGACCATTGCAATTTCTGATAATACTAATAGTATGGAAATTGAACTTGACGCTGGAACTGACTGGAATACTTTAATGACAAGTCTCTCCACTTTTCAGCAGCTACAAGTAGATGCCACTAACTCTAATGAATTTGATTTGCTCGGAGTACTTTCCGATGGTTCTCAAATTGTTATTCATGGAACAATATTTTCCCCTGCCAGCATGGACTTAGAAGATTGTGAAGCATGGCTCAATTCTCCAGCTACTTCTGGAGATCCATTTGCTGGTGGCTTTTATCAGGAATGTGAAATGTCCAAGATGGGTGAGGATCTTATTGCCATATTGAATCTATTGCATAATGGAGCAAATGCAAATCCTTCTAAGATCAATTCTAATCACACTTTTGTTTCAAATGAACAAGGTTTTCTATCAAACTTATCCTTAATCAACTTTTTAGGTATAGATGTTACTACAGCGGAATGGACAAATAGCAACGCAAATGGCGATTATGAACTTTTTGATGCAAATGGCAATGGTTTTACGATTGGAGCTTCTCCAAATTTAGAGCCGATAAATGCCACCGACCAATTTGTAAATATTTCAGTTGTAGATGCTACCTTTTCCAGCTATAAATTAACCGTAGAAGATATTAATGGACAATTCACAGATCAATTGCACCTCATTGATAGGGTTCAAAGTAATAACTACGTTTCCATTAATAATCCATTCAGTGAATGTGGTTTCCCTGGTGAATGTGATCCAATAGGAAATACCCCCTTATTATCCGATTTATACAACTTAACGCTTACCATTTCTCAAGTAGTATACAATGATGATCCCTTAAATATAGATTTACAAGACTACTCCGTTCTATATGCTGCATTACTAAATGATAATCCGTATACCCTTCCGATATTCGCTCAGGTGGTTCAGAATGGAACGGCATACGCACCACCTTCCTCATTTGATGTTACCGCTCCTCTTACTATTCAGATCATTGATGGAACTTACCCCGATGATAATATAATACTATGTAGTATAGAATTATTTGTAAGCAATGGAGACCCGTTAAATTTGAATAATTTAGGAATTCCTTTACCTCCAGGGTCAACATTTGCAGGTTCCTATGGGAATGTTCGTTTTGAGTTCCCCGTTCTTAATTCCATTGATAGAATGGCTCTGAGTGTCAATCACTGTTTTGAGACATGCGAAGAATGCCAAACTATAGACATTCCAATGGTATCCTGCAATGATGCCTTTACAACCTATATGAATGGTTTGGACACATACGACTATTTTGGAATCAATGTCGGGGATCGATTTGTGAGCAACGAGCTAGGCAGCAGCACAGTTAGCGATCCCAATGAAGATCCGGATGCAGCCTATATTTTCACGTCTGAAGCAGATTTCTGTAACTATGGTACAGGTGGTTATGTAGACTATTATCTGGAATACTTAGATTTCCTTAATATCACCTTTTCACATCTTGTTACTAGTATTCAAGATCCTTTTTATGTGAGTTTAGATGAGTTTGCTTCAGGAAATTACCACATGCATACTGGGTTGGTAACTATTCCTGGTGTGGTTGCGGGAAGTTATATTGACTTTATAAATGCGCTTGTTTTTGCTCAAATTATTCCTCAACAATTAAGTGATTACGATACAGAAGTTGAATACCTAGCACTTTATGCTATCCCCCAGTTTTTAACATTGGCAGAATTTGTAGAAGGAGGATATTCTATTGATTGCATATCTGCTTATTTTACCCATGCATTGAACAATGGAATCAATGCTGACCCCATAGATCAATTTTGTTCAGAAATGGACCAAGGACCCGATTTCTGTAATAACTATCCAACCGTATTTCCCGATGTGGATTTTCCAAGTGTGAATGATTGCGAAGCTTATGCTAATTTTATTGCACAAAGCAATACCACAAATTTCATACAAACATTGATTAACGATCTGTCTGGAGATTTTAAGCAACAATACAGAGCACATTTTCAAAACTCAGTTTTAGAATCTCTCTTGCATAACAGAACAGATCAAGAATATCACCACACACTTTATTATTATGACTTGGCGGGTAACCTCATTAAAACGACCCCTCCAGCTGGAGTCGAAGTGATGCAGCCAGCAGAATACGATGTGGTCAATGATGACCGATTGGCCAATAACCCCTTTCCAACAAACATTACAGAACACTTTTTAAGCACCCATTATCAATACAACACTTTGAACCAACTCATGTGGCAAAGCACACCAGATGGAGGAGAATCTAATTTCTGGTATGATGAGCTGGGAAGATTGGTTTGTTCACAGAATGCTAAACAACTGGACTTCGAGGAATACAGTTATACCTTATACGATGATTTAGGAAGAATTCACGAAGTTGGTCAAATAACAGTTCGAGGCTATCTTATCGCCTCACCGCTTGACCTCATTACCCATCAAGTTGATTATGCAGATTTTGTAGATTGGATAGACTACTCCGGAACTGTAAAAGACCAAGTGGCCTATACCTATTATAATGAGCATACAGGATCTATGGTCTTCAATTCAGGATATCCACAATACATTAGAAACCGTGTGGCTTCTGTTTCCTATAGCGAAGATGGGGATGAAATAAATTATGACAATGCAAGCCATTATTCCTATGATGTGCACGGAAATGTGAAAGAGCTCATTCAGGAGTTTACAGAACTCAGTGGTTTGGAACAAGATGCCAAACATATAGAATACAGCTATGATCTGATAAGTGGGAACGTGCATGAAGTCAACTATCAAGAGGGTGCTGCGGATCAATTTAATCACAGATATACCTATGATGCAGATAACCGAATATTATCTACAGAAACATCCAACGATGGCATATTCTGGGAACGAGATGCCTACTACCAGTACTACAAACACGGCCCATTGGCCCGAATGGAAACAGGAGATGATGTAGTTCAAGGTTCAGATTATGCTTATACCGTGCAAGGTTGGTTAAAAGGAGTGAATTCTAATTTTAATGTGGCAGAAAATGACATGGGTAAAGACGGTTTTGTTGATGTAAACAACAGCAACCAATTTGTTCCAAAGGATGAATGCGGTTATAGTTTGGGATATTTTGAGAACGACTATGTTTCGGTGAGTGATGATATTCCAGCAGCGAAGCAATGGTTGATAGAGCGAAACACTGACCCCATATTCACTGATAACACTTTGCATAACGGAAACATTTCTCATATGGTCACAGCTATCAAACATTTCATGGATGATCCACTTGTTGACAATGGAAGTCCAGTTTTGATGGCCTATACCTACGACCAACTGAACCGAATTAAATCTGCTACAAAAAGAACGGGTACTGCTTTAAATGTAAATAATAGAATTGCTTGGGATCCTGCGCCCATCAATGCACCTCTCAGTGACTACTACAGTGATTATACCTATGATCCCAATGGAAATCTTTTGAATTTAACTAGAAATGGGTTTAAAGGACAAGGACCTGCTAGTGATAGGGAGATGGATGAGCTTGAATATGACTATGACACTGGAGTGAATAACCGTTTGAGAAGTGTCAATGACACTAAATCTAATGTTATGGTTGGGACTGACCGAAAATACGATGACTTGGATGAAGGTCCTAGAGATTACGGCTACGATGCCATTGGTAATTTGACCGAGGACTCGGAAGAAGAAATTGCAGAAATCAAATGGACGGTTACGGGAAAAGTATCTGAAATTATAAGAACGGCCGGATCTACAAGCCCAAATTTGGAATTTCAGTACGATGCCTCTGGCAATAGAGTATTAAAAATTGTAAAACCTACAGGTCAGTTTTATGATTGGGACTATACCTATTATGTAAGGGATGCACAAGGCAATGTCATGGCCACTTATGAGAAATCTTATGAAGAAATAACAAGCTTGATCTACGAGGAAAAAAATACGGTAAAAGAACAGCATATCTACGGTTCTTCAAGATTAGGTTATGTGCAAATGGCTCTGGATTTAGCCAGTAGAGAATTGACTTATGTAGTAGATCAAAACGCTGAATTTGGATTGGCATTGGCGTCAACTTCCCCTGCCATTACTGTATCAGCTCCAGACACCGATTTCACTCTGGTAAAAGGAGATAAACGCTATGAGTTTTCCAATCATTTAGGAAATGTGCTGACCGTCACTTCTGATAAGATTGCTGTTGCTAGTATAGATGGGACTGGAACAATAGCAGAAACTTATGCAGCATCTCTTATGTCTGCAAAGAATTATTACCCTTTTGGTATGGTGATGCCTAGCTATTCTTATTTAAATGATGAGAGGCATCGTTATGGTTTCCAAGGGCAAGAACAAGATGATGAGATTAAAGGAAAAGGTAATTCGGTTAATTATAAATACAGGATGCATGATGCTCGATTGGGTAGGTTTTTTGCAATTGATCCATTGAGTAAAGAGTATCCTTGGAACAGTGTATACGCCTTTAGTGAAAATCGGGTATTGGATGGAATTGAACTTGAGGGGTTAGAATATTTAGATTGGGCAGAATCGAGAGTAAAGGTTACTCGAGGTTTGGCATTGATAAAACTTGAGAATTTTATTTTCTTAAATAGAAATTACTTTAATAATACCAGTGCGGCAGGACCATGGGAAAATAATAAAATTGGAAGTAGAAGTATGATCGTTGGTGAGTTTACTTTGTACAGCAATGAAATATCTAACGCATTTGGTAGTCCAATAGGCAGCCAAGGAGGTAGTGCGAATCCTGCAAGCATAACTACTCAAAATACTAGTAAGAATCCGTTAGTATCGTATCCAAGTCAAACTTATTCAACTAGTAAGGCGGGAGCCTCCAATTTTGGAAAAGGTGCGCTCGCTTTTCAGGCAGCAAAATGGACCATGGAAACAGCCTTATTTTTAATATCCGATTATGATGAGGATTTGGTAGAAGAGCATGCCTCAGATCAGTTTTTAGGAAAAGCAACTATTGATGTTAATCTCGCTGTTAGTTGGGGAATGGTTCCGCTGAAATTCCAGACTGAAGAGTATATGTCAGACTTAATCAATGTGGTTCTTCAAGGAGAAAGCGAAACTGGAAATATTGAATTGTATAATCTTGGAATGAGGATATACGATGAAATTTCGAGTCAAGGCGAAATTAAATTTCCTCCTCCATCTGCATTGCCTAACATGACAGAAACTGAAATTAATGAGAATATTTTTGTGGCCCCAAAACGATAGACCTGCTAGCTCGGACTTATAGTCCGAGTAATGCAATATATGGTAGTGAGTTGTAGTATGAAATTAATTCGCAGACTACAAGTCTGCTAAAGCTGATTTGTTCTCGCATTTAGCTGTCTCGGACGTCTACGTCCGAGACTTTATTTCATGCAAGCTCGAGCTAGCAGTTAGAGTAATGCAATGAAGAAGTAAGTTAAAATTTGTAGTTGGTGGTCGCAGACTACAAGTCTGCTAAAGCAGAAGTTTGGCCCGCTGCATCGGACAAAAACAAAATTAACCACCTGCTAGCTCGGACTTATAGTCCGAGTAATGCAATATATGGTAGTGAGTTGTAGTATGAAATTAATTCGCAGACTACAAGTCTGCTAAAGCTGATTTGTTCTCGCATTTAGCTGTCTCGGACGTCTACGTCCGAGACTTTATTTCATGCAAGCTCGAGCTAGCAGTTAGAGTAATGCAATGAAGAAGTAAGTTAAAATTTGTAGTTGATGGTCGCAGACTAGAAGTCTGCTCCAGCTCTATTGTTAGTTCTTTGAGCTGTGCGTCATACCGGCTATCTCGGACTTGCAGTCCGAGTATAAGTTGCAGTCCGAGTAACGAAATGCTTAACAGCAATTGCAGTTAAATTAAGTTCGCAGACTGCAAGTCTGCTAAATCTTCAAGAATAAGCTTTGCTATATACTACAAAAAATCTTACTACATTCATAGGATGCCATACAAAGCCACAACAGAGGAGGGAAGCGTTTATTTTATTACCTGTACAATAGTAGACTGGATAGACCTCTTTACTAGGTTAAGTTATAAGAACATAATTCTAGAATCTTTAGAATACTGTCAAAAAGAAAAGGGTTTAGAAATATATGGCTGGTGTTTAATGCCAAGTCATTTGCATATCTTGTGCTCGTCTGATAAGGTCTTAATGTCTGATATTATGAGAGATTTTAAAACCTATACCTCAAAGAAACTTATAAAAACAATTGAAGAAGAACCAGAATCAAGAAGAGAATGGCTACTGGAACAATTTTCCAAAGCATGTGCCCATTTAAAACGAAAGCAGAAGTATAAAGTCTGGCAAAACGGTTACCATGCTAAAGAAGTTTACAGTGCAAAATTTGCCAATCAGAAGTTGAATTATATTCATGAAAATCCGATAAAAGAAGGCTATGTAGAAAATGCAGAAGACTATTTATACAGTTCTGCTAAAGATTATAGCGGTCAAAAAGGGCTTTTGAAAGTAGAACTATTGATTCCGGAGTTGACTTAGGCACGGCTAGCTCGGATTTGTAGTCCGAGTGACGAAGTAAGTTTGATTTACAGTTGAATCGTAGACTATAAGTCTGCTAAAGCGGAGAATAACAATTTTTAGCTGTACAAGGTCTAGGATACTTAGAATTTAATCCTATCAATGGCTTTGATTTTCATAAAACTGATGTACTATTTTATTAATTTGTTGGGGTGTGGTTGGCTCATTTTCAATTTGAAATCCGTTGATAGAATATTTCAAATCTCCATCAAAATTGAAAAATAAAAAAGTAGGATAGCTGGTTAAATTTAATTGAAGGAAGATGGAATTATCAGGGTCAATGAAAATATTTTCTTTTTCGTTGATTAAAGAAAAATTGAAAATTTCGTTGTGTTTAAGACTCTTGTTATTTCTTGATTGATACAGGTATATATGAGTCACCTTATCGTTAAGCTCTTTTTCTTGTGATAGTTCATTTATGGCTTTAATGCATGGAGCGCATGTTTCATTCCATGTTTCTATAATAACGGGTTTCTTGCTATCAATTAATAAAGTGTCATAGTTCTTGTTAACGACCATGAAATCTTTCAAGCTATAATTTTTGTTGAGCTTTTCTAATGGTGTTATAAGCTCTTTTTTATTTGTGTTAGAAGTAAGATGGTCTTCTGGAAATATTTTAAAGCAATATACAACTGACAGTATAGCAGAAAATATCAAGGTTGGTAAAATTCTATTCTTAAATTGAAGAACAAATATGGAAAGTAGGTATATCCATATAATGGGAAATGTTAGCAATAGTGATTTGTCGATGATAAATAGTGTAAACAAGAGATAAATGCTTGGGCCAAATAAAAGAATTGCTTTTCCTGTATTCTTTAAGTCAAATTTTCGGGCAATTAAAAGTAATACAATAATGGTAAGAACAAAGGTGAAAAATGCTACAACCCGAGAAGCAGTATTTGCTCCTAATAACCCTAACCCCCATAAGGGGATTAGGGCTAAGGAAACGATAATACAAATTATGTAATACCTTTTAAAGACCATTTTTAGGGACAGTTAATATAGAAGATTTCATCTCTTTGTTCGCAAGAAAATAACCATAAAAAACCACATCCAGTATCTGTTGCTTCACAATCTGAGTGCGTGCATTCAGAAGCAGAGTCTCCACATGTCCAATCGCAATTACATGGTTTTTCAGCACTTTTATTCTGAGTTGCACTTGGCTTTGTGTTTCTGGCCTTTTCAAATGATTGTTTTAAGTAATTAATTAAATCTCTGGATTCCTCACTTTTGGATTCAATAACTCCAGAATTATCAAAATGAAGATCATTTAGAGAAAAGAAAATATCAGTAAATGTAGATGGGGCAATATTTTCTGCTGTTTTCATGGTTAAATCTCTAAAATCATCACTATTGATTAATTCTTGAGCAGAGGAAGCTGATTTAATTTTATTAATTATTGAGTGAATATGTTCATTATACTCCTTAGGAGAATTTTCAATACTTTGAAGTAACTTTTCTTCCCAAATTTTCATCTTATCAGAATAAGATAAGGAGTTGTACTTTTCCAGTAATTTGTCTTTTGAGCTTTCCTGAAGAAGAATTTTTCTTGTTAATGAATGATCTAATTCATTCTTTCCGCAGGAAGTGTATAGTAAACTGGTAATTAAAGTCACTAAGATTAAAATACTTACTTTTTTCATTTTGATTTAAATGTTTAAAAAATTACGCCTACTTATAATTTAAGGTCTCTTCGGCTTATTTCGACCAACGCTTTCTATCCTTTTTCAACTTTATTTAAGGCTCTTAATTTTTCTAATCCCAAATGGTGGGTATCTCCTTAACCTTTTTTTGTTGCATAAATTGATATATGATGGTATTCGAAAGTTATTTTTTGACAAGTTAATGAATATTTAATAATCGGTAAAATATTACCGAAATAATTTTCTAGTAAATCAAACTTTTATGTTCTGGATTCTTCACAACATAAACTATTTCTAATTGCTTTAGGAAAACATCTTAAGTATTTAAGGTTAAAGCATAATTTAAGTATTGTTCAAATGGCCTTCGAAATAGGTATTGGGGAGAAACATCTGAGACTTATAGAAAAGGGCACAATCAATACTGGTGTATCTACACTCTTTAAAATTGCAGAGGTTCTTGATATTCCTTATTCTCAATTACTTGATTTTGAGTTGACTGATTACATGGATAAGGAAAGATGATGATATACGAATTCGAATCTACGTCCGAATAGTGAATTCTAACCTGAATTATCTATACAAAAACAAAGTGGTTATGAGCCAATTTAAGCCCCAACAGAAACCTTAGGAGCAGCTCCTAATATTTCGGCACTTGCTTGAGAAGCAAACTGTTCAAAATTGGCAATAAATTTCTGCGCCAAATCTTGGGCTTTGTTATCGTATTCATTTTTGTCTGCCCAAGTATTTCGCGGATTCAAAATTTCAGCAGGAACATCAGGACAGGATGTTGGCATTTTTAAACCAAAAATAGTATGTGTCTGATAATCTACATTATCCAAACGTCCTTCCAAAGCTGCTGTAATCATTGCTCTGGTCCATTTCAATTTAAGACGTGATCCAACTCCATATGAACCTGAGCTCCAACCTGTATTTACTAGCCAAACATTTACGCCACTTTCATCCATTTTCTTTCCAAGCATCTCCGCATATTTTGTAGGATGCAAGGGTAGGAATGGAGCACCAAAACAAGCAGAAAAAGCAGTAACTGGTTCAGTTATTCCAGCTTCTGTTCCAGCAACTTTAGCCGTATAACCGCTAATGAAGTGGTACATAGCTTGAGCTCTATTCAATTTAGAGATAGGAGGTAAAACACCAAAAGCATCACAGGTAAGAAAGAAAATATTTTTTGCATTTTCTCCTTGGCTGGGAACCATTATATTGTCAATGTGATGGATAGGATAGGATACTCTTGTGTTTTGCGTTATTGAAGTGTCACTATAATCTGGTTCAAGAGTATCACCCTTGTAGCCAATATTTTCTAGTATAGCACCAGGCTTGATAGCATTATAAATCTGAGGCTCATTTTCTTTAGAAAGATTGATGGTTTTTGCATAGCAACCTCCTTCAAAATTAAAGACTTTGTTTCCTGCCCATCCATGCTCATCATCACCAATTAATTTTCTATTTGGATCTGAAGAAAGTGTGGTTTTACCCGTACCCGATAAACCAAAGAATATGGCAGTATCCCCATTTGCTCCAACATTTGCCGAACAATGCATGGAAAGTACATTCTTTTCATAAGGAAGGATGAAATTCAAAACAGAGAAAATTCCTTTTTTGATTTCTCCAGTATATCCAGTGCCACCTATTATAACTTTCTTTTTACTAAAATTGATGATGGCAAAATTGTGTTGACGTGTTCCATCGACTAAAGAGTCAGCCATAAAACCAGGAGCGCAGATAACGTTCCATTGAGGTTTGAAGTTATTTAGTTCTTCTCCTCTTAATCTCAAAAACATATTATCTGCAAAAAGTGAAGACCATGGATACTCCGAAACAACCCTTACATTTAACTTATACTCTTCATTTGCACAGGCACAGGCATCTTTTACAAAGACTTCTTTTCCTTTAAGGTAGTTTTGAATTTTAGTGTCTAACTGATCAAACTTGGCAGCATCAAATTTCTTGTTGATGTCTCCCCACCAAACGGTGTTCTCAGTTATGCTATCAGCAACAATAAATCTGTCCTGAGGAGATCTACCTGTAAATTCACCGGTTTTAACAGATAAAGCACCATTGCTGGCAATTTCTCCTTGTCCATTTTGGACTGTTTTTTCAATAAGTTCTTGCGGTAATAAGTTCCAGTGTATTGGATCACACTCATTCAACCCTAAATAATTCAAATCCCTTAGCACACTAATGTTATTTTCCATGTAATGGGTTTAGGATACAAATTTACAGGAATTGAAAGCGAGCGAACAAACCAAAAGCAAATTTATTTTGTTAAAATTTATTCGATAAATAATTGAAAATAAATGAATTAAGGGACGCGTTAATAAGTTTTATAGTGTCTATTTGACACTTACTTTTGATTTAAAGAGCGAATTAAAAATACCCATGCACAGATAAAGGAAATTCCACCGATTGGCGTGAGTATTCCAATAAAATCAAGGAAATCAGGAAATTTTGCAATTTCCTTAATTGACAATAGATACAGAGAACCGGAAAAAAGAATAATGCCAGCAAAAAGAAAATTTTTAGCTCTTTTTAAATTTTTTGAAAAAGGTAGATTAGAAAGTCCTATTGCTAAAAGAGCAATAGTGTGAAGGAGATGATACAATATACCTGTTTTATAAGCTTCAATTAATTTTTCGGAGATTTTGGCTTTTAAAAAATGGGCGCCAAAGGCGCCCAATATTATTCCTATTATCATTAAAACAGATGCAAGGCGAATAAGGTTTTTGTGCATATCCAAAAATAGGAAATCCCGTTCTTTTTTTGAACAGGATTCTTCCTAATTATCTGTTTTCAAGCTTTTCCATCTCTGCATCGAAAGTCTCCTTGAATTTTTCATAATCATAATCGATTCTTAATCTTTCATCTTTAGAAATTCTTTCGTGGTATTTAGAAACGATATCATCTCCAGAGAGCTCAAGCGCTACATAGTACTTGTAATTTCCCGATTCTGTCTTAACCGGTTGTGAACAAATGGTCTTCACACCAACCATGTTCTGTTTAACAATCTCTCTTGTAAGTCCTTCAAATCGCTCTTCAATTTCTTCCTTATTGTTAAATTCTCTGGAGTTTACGTAATTATCTACTACGCTATTAATGGTTACTTGAAGAGTTGCAGCCAAGTCTGCACGTGCATTGTTCATGGCTTTCTTTTTTGCAGTAGCCTGATCCATGCTTTCTCCTAAACCGCTTGCTCTAAAGAAATCTTTGTTACTGAAGTAGTCGGGTCCTGAACAGTATTCAGTAATGGGTGTTTCTCCAGCTGGAGCTTTAGTAATATTCTTTTTCTTCTTACATCCAGTTCCAACTAGGGCGATTGCCAACAGGCCAATCATTCCAAATGTTTTAATGTTTCTAACTATCATATCTCTAGGTTTTAATAATTTCATCTAAGTACTTTCGAAAACTGTGCCAAAGTCTACAAAATACTGTTAATCAGTTCTTTAATCATTGTTTTCTTTGCCTTGGCAGCAACATTTGTAAGGGCTTTTATGCCTGCTGCTTCATAATTTACATTCAATCCTTTTATGTCGTGAAATGCATTTTGATAAACTACATTTCCTTCTTTGTCCATTACCTTTATCTCCATGTTACAATGAGCTACATAAAAGCTATAACTTGTTCCTGCTTTTTCTGTGCTTGCATTCAATTGAACAATCAAATCACTTTCATTTCTATTCTTAGTTAGACTAAAATCTTTTTGCGTCAAAGCATTTTTAATTGCATTACTAACTATAGGAGAAGTGAGATTATCCCCAAGGTTCTTTTCTTGCACTTCAAAATAAAAGCGTGGTTTTTCTAAAACAATAGGAATAGACAATTTTTTTGGTCTAACGATTCTTGATATTTCTTTTTCTATATCAGTAGCATTATTCAACCAATATTCCAGATTCATTTCTACCTCAAGATTAGACTTCTTAACATTTTTCTCATAATCTGAAATAGCAACTACTGCTATACCATCTTCATTGGTAATAAAGTTGGGTTGCGAAAAACCACTTTCCGAAGGATAACAAAAGTCCAGCTTAGCGTTTTTGAGAGGACTTCCGTTTTTCATAACGCTTACTGCAAAATTATTTGAATACTGATTATCCATATTCAATTTTACAAAATCATTAGATGGAATAAGTGCAATGTCATTCATCATATCTTGCAGGTTAAAAAGTATTTCATTCTCCAAAAAAATCTCTCCTTCAACTGTGTTTACCTTGTTACTTTCTCCCCAATATTCTTTAAGTCCACCTAGGGCTTTTATGAAAAGCTGCATCGCACCGGAAACATTTCTAGCACTTCTTTGATTTTGCCCTTTTAGAAACAAATCATACGATAATTCAATGGACTCTTTTCTGCGTCTCTCAAAATTTTCCTTGTACAGGTTTTTATCCAATCTATAGAAAACCCAATACTCAAATTCTGTTTCGTAGGAGTCTACGAATTCGAAGCCTTCCAAATTTTGATCAGTGAAAGTTTGAATTCCCTGAGTGAATTCTTCATCAAACTTATAATTTCGATCGAGCACATAAAGGAATGAATTCGACTTAACCGTAATCTTTATCTCAGATGAAAGGTCTGAAAGCGCATTGTTTTTTGCCACTTTCATATACTCATCTGGGTTACGGACTTTGCTAGCTGCCCCAATTCCAATGTATTCGGAATTACCAAAAGGTCGATTTCTTATCCATTCTGGCCTGTCGTCACTTTTATCAATTAGTTCTGGAACAGAAGGGATAATAACCTTTTGTTTTCCGCAGCTTATAGTTGTGGCTATTAGTATCAGTATGTATGCTATTTTCTTCAAATTTAAAAATCAAGATAATCTTCTATTTCTTTTGCCAATTCCGTGCCAATTCCATCATAGTGAGTAGCGACAAGCTCTTCAGGCTTAACTAACTCTTTTCTTGCCTTCAATAAAGCTTGAAGTGCATTATAATCATCTCTGCTAGTTGTTGGTTGATCATCAACGGCAGGAACTAAATTTTCAATTTTACCATTATATGTTGCATAGTAAACTTCATCCGTAGCTGTTCTTTCGTAAACCTTGGAAAAGATAATTTGTCCAGTTTCAAGAGAAGTACATTTATACTCTACAGCAATGGTAACTTCATTTTTATTGTAGTATTCCTGATATCTAGCAGGTTTAAATTTCGTCTCCTGTTCTTCTTTTCCAGTTTCATCATTTGTTACTGTAACTTGATACATTTCAAAACCCTTAACAGTTTTCTTTTGCAACCTTCCAAGGTTTTCTTTGTATTCAATAATTTCACCTGTTATCATACCTTTAGCACCCAGAATTTTTCCCACCTGAGCAGCAGTAGCTTCATCCACAACTCCGCTTAAACCAAGTGTTTGTTCTTCAATAAGCTGATCTATGTTTTCTCTATCGACAACCTTTACAAAAGGATTATCTATGCTAGTGATTTTGTCCAAAGCAACCGAGTGAATCTTTTCACTCTTTGGTTTATTTGCAGTAGTGCTTTCGAATGGAACAAGTGCCACTGGAAATGTTCCATAATCCAGACTAGATTGCCATAGTTCAGTGACATTCTTAAACTCTGGATTCTTTCTATGTATCTGATCAAAATACTTATAGGCTTTTCTCCATTCCTCCCTGTCATATGCTGCTTTGCCTTTGTCATATAAGGGCTCAGCAAATGTTAATACCTTGTACTCCTCAATATCTTTATATGAAGGATCATAGCTGGCAATCTTATTAAATTTTCTAGTTGCTTCAGGATAATTTTTCGCTTCGTAAAGTTCAACCCCTTCCTGATACAATTCTTCCTTATAGAATTCAAGTGATTTTTCGTATCTATCCTTATAATGATTGGGCATATCCAATTTAGTTCCATAACCCTTAACCCGTTCATAGAATAATTCAGCTACTTCGTATTCATAAACTGCATGGTCGTGATCTTCTAACATATGCGCTTTATTAAAAGAATCCAATTTGTCATTTAAAGCTCTCTGTCCTGTTTTTTTCAATGCAATTTGAGAATTAACATTGGTGTTCTTTTTTGACAAGGACTTCATATACATTTCAGCTGCTTCCTCTGTTAATCCTGCTTCTTCCAACTTCACTCCTTTTTTGTAAAACGATTTAGAAGATGCACATGATAGAAGTATCAGTGACAACCCGACTATTAAGAAATATTTAAAATGTTCCATAACGCAATAAATTAAATTGTCTATTTCTATTGAGTTTTTCAAAATATACCCACCAAACAAAATAGAATTGTAGTAATAAATTCAAATGCCATGCCAATACTGTAATTTATTGATAATTAGGCAGATGGCTAAAGCTGTGTTGTATTTGTTTAAATTCTGTTCAAAGTAATTCTTTTTGACAATTTCTTAATTCAAACTGTAAAGATTTTTATTAAAAGAGAAATTCAAATCAAAAGAAATCTAAATTTGAACTTGAATAATCATTAGACAGAATGAAGAAGATTTTAATCATTGGTGCAGGGAGATCTAGTTCAGCATTAATTAAATATTTAGCCGATAATTCTTCGCTGAATAATTGGTCTTTAACCGTAACCGATAGAGATCAAGACTTGATTGATGAACGATTAGAGGGAATGGCGAATAGCAGAGGCTTGGTATTTGATGCACTAAATGATGAGGAAAGAAGGGCTCAAATTCAGAATCATGATTTGATTATTTCTATGCTACCTGCAAGGTTTCATATTCATGTGGTTAGGGATTGCATAGATTTAAAAAAGGACGTTATTACACCCTCTTATGTCTCAGACGAAATAAAAGCGCTAAGTAAGGAAGCGAGTGATGCGGGAATTATGATTTTAAATGAAATGGGACTTGACCCTGGTTTAGATCATATGTCCGCGATGAAGATCATTGATGAAATCAAGTCCAGAGGCGGAGAGATTAAAAGCTTTAAAAGTTTTACAGGAGGTTTGATTGCTCCGGAAAGTGATAATAATCCATGGAATTATAAGTTCACCTGGAATCCAAGAAATGTGGTTTTAGCAGGACAAGGTGGAGCTGTTCAGTATATTAGAAATGGCAGATATAAGTATATTCCTTACAGCCAACTATTCAAAAGAATAGAAAAAATAAATATTGAGGGATATGGGAAATTTGATGGCTACGCCAATAGAGATTCTTTAAAATACAGGAGTATCTATAACCTTGAAGATATCCCAACCATTTATAGAGGAACATTACGAAGATCTGGTTATTGCAGAGCATGGGATGCTTTAGTCCAGTTGGGTATGACGGACGATACCTATAAATTAGAAGATTCTGAGAATATGACTTTTAGGGACTTTACGAATTCCTTCTTATCTTATCATCCAACTGATTCGGTAGAATTAAAATTACGATATGTTTTACGACTTGAACCAGAGGATGAGGTATTTGATAAACTCAATTGGTTGGGATTGTTCGAAAAGAAAAAGATCGGAATCGCAAATGCAAGTCCTGCTCAAGTTATGCAACATTTGTTAGAGCAAAAATGGGCGCTTGAGGACGGAGATAAGGACATGATTGTGATGTGGCATCAATTCAAATATGCATTAAATGGATTAGAAAAGGAAATACAGTCTTCTTTAGTTTGCATTGGAGATGACGAGGTGTATACGGGTATGGCAAAAACAGTTGGCCTTCCCTTAGCAATAGCAGCCAAACATATTGTTAACAAGGAAATTGATTTAAATGGTGTTCATCTTCCGACCAGTTCAGCTATTTACAATCCTATCTTAAAAGAGCTAGAGGAAATGGGAATACGTTTTCTTGAAAAAGAGGTGAGTTAATTCTTTTTGATAATAGTCGCTCCATTACCAAATTTCTTAACCTTCACTTTTCTTTCTTTCTCTACAATGAAAAAACTGGTATAGACATTTTCCATTTCACTGCCCAGTTCCAATTCAATATTGTTTTGTAGCAAAGAATATTTGTCTCCAAGTATGTTTTCATCAATGGTTAAAGTATAGTTTCCGTTTGGAAGATAAAGTTCAAAACCTCCATTGAAATTGGTAAGTGTGCTATATACGCGATCACCGTCATTTGCAGTAACTCTTATATTAGAAAGATCAAAAGGTCTATCATCAGTAACCGCAATTTCCTGTCTATTTAATATGACATCTCCCATTATTTTAACCCCTCTAACAAATGGAATTTGTACAATCATGTCTGTAGAGATTACTAATGAATCTGGTGTCTTAGCAAACCATCCTCTCATATCTTCCAAGGGATGTGTAGAAACGTAGTACGTATCATTTGGGACATTTTCAACCAAGCCAAAGCCTTTATTATTGGTTAGAATTTCGTAATTATCAAGCCTAACCACAACATTTGAAACAGCGGTCTCACCTTTATCCTGTTGATCATTTCCATTCAAGTCATAGAAGGTATTATATGTAATGTTTGAATTATGTTGTTGTACAAAAGGAATAGGCACGCCAAAACTTTTTCTAATAGATGCATTTACTCTAAATCCTTTATTTACATTGCTTCCGAGATCATCTGTGTTAATCGGAACATTTGGAGAGATATTCAGTATATCAGCATCGTAATTCGTTATGTTTAAAGTATAACCAGGGTTTAAACTATACCTCCAACCATTATTTGAGAAGTAGTACATTTCTGGAAAAATACCCAGGAATTGAGATTTGAATCTATTGTTATATGTGTAAGAAGCATTTGTTTCTAGCACCCAGTGTTGGTCATTGAACAAATACTGATGTGAAATTCCAATTCTTCCTAATTGTGGTGCCTGGTTAGTAGCAGTTTGGTAATCTTGTGCAGCCTTGTTATTTGCTCCGTAACGATAGTTTGCTGTTAAGGTTAAGGTCCTTATTCGATACAATAAATTTGTTCTGAAATTAAAATAGTCTTGTATGTCACTCTCTCCTCTGTTATCAGTATAACCAGCTTCAGAGTAAAAAGAAAGTAAAGTGTTTTTCAAATAATTTAACTTCGAAAAACGTAAGGAAAGACCTCTGGCATGAACATTATAATTGAAGAAATTATTGAAATTATAATAGATCCCTGGGTTAAAAGTTCCCCAATTGTTAGTGGTGGTAAAAATAAGCCTGTTCTGAAAGAAATTATAACTTGAGAATTGATTCAGAAAACCTGTTGCTGGATTAAATGTCTCGATATCCGAATAGTTTGCAGAATAGAACATAGACCATTTATCATTTATCTCGTACTGAACTTTTCCATTCGCTGTTAAAATCTCAGAAGTAGCCGTTCCAAAGAACTTTGAATTATATCTACCGCCAGCATAAACAAATAACTTGTTATCCAGAAATCTAGAGCTATAATTTAGCCCCGCCAAGAAGCCTGTTTGTCCAGTTAAGGTTCCTACGTATCTGAAATTTCGGGTACTATAGGCTCCAAATACTCCGATACCGTGCTTCTCCTTTAACCTAAAGTTAGACTGTAAACTAAATACGTTACCATCTGTTCCATTTAGACCATTTACATAACGACCAAACTTACCAAGTACATAACCATTGCCGTTTAGATTATACTGGTAGTGCAATCCAAATGCGTCTGTATGTCCGGTTTTAAGAAAACCTCTGGTTGAGGTAAAGAATGCTCCAGCTTCATTATTAGGGTTGATAAAGTAGGAACCTTTAATTCCTTTACCAGCAGAAGGCATCCCTACAACACCACCATTAATGTTTCCTGCTTGAGCTGTCCACTTTCTAGAAAAATACCCTACGTACCAAGGTAGGTTGCCCAAGTAATCCTGGTTCCAGAAAACTTGGCTATAGTTGAGTTGAGTAAAGTAGTTTAGGTTTGCATCGTTGTTGAAGTTCTTGTATCCGTTCATGTTTAATGAAAGGAATGGGAAGTCTCCCAAAATATTTTGATAGTTTGCTTGAATATCTAAAGGTAGATCGTTAGAACCATATTCAGTAGCTCTTAACACATTTGCTAGTTTAACAAGATCAACTTTTGATCCGTTCTTGTAATCTGTTTTTCCAACCGACTTTGTTTCCTGTGTATTTAGGAAAACCGAATATCTTCTTGTTTGATTATTTCGATTTGGCACGTGTCCTAAAAGAGAAACTCTTCTAAAGTTTCTTCTAAGGTTGTCTATTTGAGCAGTATAGGTGAAAGTGGTATCATTGAATGAGCCTAAATTAAAGGTAGATGATTCGCCTTCTTTCAAATCCTCGTCATTTCGTGAAAGAGCCAAATTTCCTTTTGCTGCATTGACGGACATAAAAATTTCCTGAGGAAAAACGCTGGAATTGGAAATGTTAAATGAAACTTCTTCACTTGTTTCTCCATTTTTGAAATAGATTTTATCGTCATTGCTAACGACATTCCATTGAACTGTTTTGTCAGTTACGCAATTGAAATGATCAGTAAGTATCTGAATTCCTTTGTCATTGTAAACGAAAACATTTATTTGATAATTAGATTGACCGGAAACTACTGCTTGAGGAATGATTCTTACTGGAATATAAAGCGTATCGTTTGAGGCAATTTCATACCAAATATCTTTCCCGCCTACTAGTTTCCACGAAGCTGGATAATTATACTCCGGTAGAATGACCTTAGGCTCCGTATTGTGATTTATAACCTTTAAAACATTAGATAATATTTCACCTGGTTTGGGTTCTAATTTTTCTTTTGCAAATGAAATTTCTATTCCTCTATTTATTTTTGGGGCCTTTATCTTAGAGCTATCATTTTGAACGAATGGCTCAATTGATTCTTGCGCTTCAGACAAGTTAATCTGATCGGAATTATTAAGGTTATTTTCAATTGAATTGTTTAATGAATCAACCAATATAGTTGTTCCCTCAGTTGGATTTATTAAAGAATCCACTGAATTTTCACCTTCATTAATTTGTGCAAATGAACTGAGGCTTAAAGCGGCAATAAAAAGAAAAGAAGCTATATGTTTAAGGTGTAAATTTTTCATTCTGATGGATAATCACAGGTTTTCTTCTAAGTGAAATCGAACACTCATTTCGTAAATACCAGGATTGAAATCCAGGTTTGGTCTAACTCTAATATCTATTGTAAATGTGAATTCGTCATAGTTGATGTTAGCATCGCCTGGTCCATTTACATTTGTTGTGCATGATCCAGCAGGGGTAACAGCAAGCATTGATTGAATAATGTCCATTATGTCACCGTTATTGCTAAATGTTTGGAATGTTCCGTTAATAGGTGAAGTGGCACAATTATTTCTAACTCTAATTTCCAAAATATCCAGGGATGGATTATTTGAACTTCCAGAACCATACTGAAAAAGTTCTTCCCACTCGTTTACAGGAGTTCCAGAACCGGGGTTGTTAAATACTTCCATGTTCAGGAACCAACTACAATCTGGATCAGGAATAGCTTGGTGATCAACTTTAACTTTGAGTGTTAGAGCATTGTTTAAAGTGACACCTCCATTGTACTTCGAAAAATCATCGAATGTAATCATAGTGTTGGTGCTTCCATCAACGCTTAGCTCAACATTTCCGCAGTGAATTTGAGAAAATGCAGGCATACCAAGAAAAATGAATATACCGACTATGGCTTGTTTAAAAGGTGACATAACACAAGATTTAAGGTGAAAAAGAAAAAACCAAAGCCGACCGTCTTCAGTCGGCTTTGGAAATTTTTTATTGGTCTTCTAACAATACATACTGTACGTACATAGTGTAAACACCTGGTTGAGCATAGGAAGTAGCAGCAACTGAACTTACTAAATCTTCAGGAGTAGCTCCATCTTCGTTAAATGCCATTGGGAAAACAGCAGGAAGACTTGGTAAAATTCTGTAATCTATAGTATAGAAAAAATCAGAACCAGTACCAGTTTGAGTCAACCAAGAACCACCTACCATAGCATCAGTACCTGCAGTACCAGAAGTACCAGAGTGACCAGCAATGTATTTGCCAGTAGAAGCTGGAGGTGTATTTGTACCACCGTTTACATAAAGGCTATTTCCTCCAGATGCAGTAGCAGCAGGAGAGAAAGCTTGACTGTAATCAGCAAAAGGACCAGTAGCACCAGCAGCACCAGAATTTGCTCTGTTTTGTCTGATCTCAACTAAACTCATAGGTAAATTAGCTTCGGCACCAGAAGTAACTCCTCCATTTCCGTAAACTAATTGTTGGTCCCAACACTCAGCGCAATTGGTTCCATTTGATCTACCAACAGCGTAAAGATCCCAAGATACACTTGAGCTAACTCTAAGCTGAGTAGCAGCATACTGAGTAATACCTCTGTAGTACTCTTCAATTTCATCGAATACAAATTCGAGTTGGTTTGGTGTTTGCATGTCAAGTTGAAGAACTGGTTGTAATTCCATTGTAATGGTAACATCCTGCTCGTCAATTAACTGTGCATTTGCTGACTGGAAGCAGAATCCTGCTACCACCGCCAACATCATAAGTTTCAACTTTCTCATAACATTAAATTTTAAAAGGGTTTAGTAAATATTTGTTTATTAATAAATCTATTTGATTTCGAATTCTAATTCAGCAGCTTCTATTTCCTGTTCGTTTCCGTAGTCTAGGACACCAACTGCCGAATACTTTCCGCTTGTCAGATAATCGGGTAATTCAAAACTGAATACACGAGTTAATTCTGGGACAATCGTAAAAGATTTCACTAAAAGTTTTTCTTGCTCTCCATTGTTAAGGTTGGTTAATTCAACGTATGCTTTGCAATACGCAATTCCCGTTCCTGTATTTTGAGCATCTATGTTTACGAAATATTTCTCATCTTTTTCTTGGATCATGAAGTCCATGATTTCGACCTCATTCGTAGAAACGCCTGGAGGATTTTGATAAAGAAATACACCAAAAGCCAAAGTAGGAACAATACCAAATGCGATAGACTCGCTATTTTCGTTTCCATAATCTAAGGACTTTCTTTCTGCTGCCTCTTCAATCATCATAATGCCCCAAGCCGCTTTTTTACCAGCTTCATCTAATGGCACATCTATGGTAATAGTGACCTCTTTCTTTTCGCCTGGACCTACTTCTATAAATGATGGAGAAACACTTACCCAGTTTGAAATCCCGTATTTACCATTTCCGGGCTCAACAAATTGACTTTTTCCATGTTCATTCATGTTAAAGTCATTGAACTTTACTCTGAAAGCTTTTCCTTCCTCGGTGTCATTATTAATTTTGATAGTAGTCGTTTTAGACTTACCAGGTAATACATTGAATCTTACTCTTGAAGGAGAAATAGCTACACCCGATGTACTTACATCAAGAGTGTAAACTTCATTTGCTGGAGGATTTTTTTCTTCTCCAGTTACATTTGATACGCCTAAGTTTACAAGGCATACGAATAATAGTGAGGATAGTATTTTGTACATAAAAGGTTTATTAGGTTGCTTCTTTATACTAAAGTGAAAAAGAATAGTTACGACTTAGATAAAAAAGATGTACCTGAACTTCCTTTAAAGTCTAAAAGTGCTTAAAATGATATTATTAGAATATGATGAGGTAATCTTGCAGCAATTCCCTGTATGCAGAGGTGTATTGATGTCTTTCTTCAGTTTCAATAACTAATTTATCGAAAATAGAAGAACCAAAAGATTTGGAAAAAGATACGACAACTCTATGTGCCGGAATATGAGGTTTAGGGTAAACCGTTGTCATTTTCCTAACAAACAAGCTTTGTTGTGAGGCTAGTTCTACTACCTCTTCCTTTTGTTCTATAGGGAAAATACAGTCAAAAGTCCCATCTTCATTAAGTAGATCGGAAATTTTTGGAAGCCAATTTTTCCAATCTGTATTTCCTTGCCGAGCATTAGCTCTTGCTGTATTTGCAGATTTACTTTGGTTAAAAAAGAATGGAGGGTTAGAGATTATATGATCGTAGAGACCATTAGCTTCAAAATCTTCAAAGGATGATTGGATGACTTTAATTTGATTTGGGAAAGGCGAGTTAGCTATATTTTCTCGAGATTCTATGATGGCTTCTGGGTCAATTTCCAAAGCTTCAATTTTAAGATTTGAATTTCTCTGGGCAATCATTAATGATATTAAACCAGTTCCAGAACCGATGTCGAGCGACTTTCTTTTATTGGAGACATCAGTCCATGCACCCAATAGATTTCCATCGGTTCCTACTTTCATTGCAGATTTTTCGTGTTTTACAGAAAACTGTTTGAATTGGAAGAGCATTCAAATTTGGATTAATTCAAATAAACGAGTTTATTAAATGTTAAATTCTTACCGATCTTTTTTAGGATAGTTGTTCGCAGTTCAAGCAATTTACTTTTTTTGTTCCTCTCCACTTTTTTCTGAAGTCTCATTAACTTTTTCATAGCGCTTCATTCTTTGTGCATGACGATAACGTCTTTTTTCCAATTTATCCATATCTTGAAATGGTCTGAATTTCTTTTTGTATTCGTTATTTAGGGAATACGTTAACTTAGAATATGATTTAGCTTTAGATAGAATAATTTCAAGTTGGGTTCGCCTCTTGGTATACACAAATTCAGAAATCTCCAAATCTTCATATTGATCTTCGCAATCATCAATAAGATCTTTTATAATAGGCACGAAATTATTCTCAATCATGTCATCGAGTTCTGATAGTTTAACTTCGAGTTTGTCATGAATCTCTTTCTTTTGTAAAACTAGAGGAGCCATTTTGATCTTAAATTCTTCTTTGCTCAAGCTGGGTAAGCTGTCATTCACGGCTCTTTCATTTTCACTGAATGATACTGAGCTTAATCCTAGAACAAAGAGTCCAATTATCTTGGATTTATTCATCATCCTCCTACCTTGGGTATTTTTGTAATCCCTTCAAGTAATAACTTCCAAACTAGTCTTCCGTTGAATTTGAAGCCTTTTGGCTTATAGTAGACTTTCTTCTGCTTAGCATTTACCTTTCGAACTTCCCGCCTAAACTCCTTTACGTATTGTTCAATAAGTTTTAACTCGCAATTTTTTAATTGAAACTCCTTAAGGGTGATTTCATCATTATGAAGCTTAGTTGAAAGTTGAGTATGTAATTCTTCAATCCTATTCTCAAATTCACTTTCAATAAAAAGCTTAAGTCTTTCCAGTTTCAAAGCCTTTTCTCTATCGACAAACTCAAAATGTTCCTGCATAGTAATTTGATGAGCGGCAATCTCTTCAGTTTGATCGACATTTTCTTTTGTTGCACTGCAAAATAGGGTGACAAGCAATAGTAATACTAGATTCCTTTTCATTCCTTACTTTCGTATTCTTCCAACATATTTTCAATCTCGGCTTTTCTTTTTTCTAGGTCTTCAAATCTCAATTCAGCCTCAATTTCAAACAATTCTATATCCTTAATTTGTTCTTGAGCATTTTTTAGCTCTTCAGCCCTCAACTTTATCATCTCCTTTTTGACTTTCAATGAATCCTCATAAGTAAGAGGGATTTTTTCGCCACTACCACAAGAGCTGCCAGTTGTCATGAATAATAGCATTAATGAAAAAGGAATCATTGCTGTAAATACTTTTTCAAGTTTTGAATCGAATTTTTTCATTAATAGTAAATAAGGATCAATAATAATTTAATAAGCTCGGATTTTCCGATATAGTTTAACCCAATAAAATTGCAATGGAGGCTATAAAGGTATAAAACCTAATTTTTATTGAATGTATCAAATTCTAAAATACTTAAAGGAGGTGATTGAACACCAAAAGTTTTCATTAGCCTGTTCAATCGTTGATTGATAAAAGTCCTTCGGGTAAATCTACTTGAATGATTTTCTTTTTTGAATCAATTTCTAGAATAAAAACATCTTGAAATGGAATAAGAATATCTCTTTCTCCCTGCTCTATTCTAATAAGTTTATTCACAGGATGATTGATTAGTTCTTCCACTTCACCTATTTCTCCTTCTTTACGATCTATTACAGTAAATCCTAGAATTTCTTTTTCTCTAACATCTGATTCTTCGGAGGGAATAAATGAATCAGGAGCATAAATCTCTTTTTTTAATAAGGATTTTGCATCTATTTCTGTGTCGATGTCTTCAAACTTTACCCGAAGCATGCCCTTACTTCCAAATTGAATGGATTCAACAAAAAATGGAACCAAATTGTCTTGAATATTCAAGAACATTGATTCCATTTCTAAGTATTTTTCTGGATTGTTTATATAAAGTCTGATATAAACTTCTCCTTTATAACTGTACAGCCTTACAACTTTACCTATATAGTAATGTCCTTCAAAAGGCATTAGCTTTCAGCTTATTCTTCTTCCTCAGAAGCAGCTTCTTCTGCAGACTCAACGGCTTCTTCCGCAGCCTCGGCAGCATCTTCAGCATCTTCCTTAGCTTCCTCAGCGTCTTCTTTCGCTTCTTCTGCGTCTTCTTTCGCTTCTTCTGCAGCTTCTGTAGCAGCCTCAGCAGCTTCAACCGCTTTGTCGGCAGCTTCTTTCGCTTCTACTGTTCCTTCTTCTTTTGCAGCAGCAACTGCCTCTTCCGCTTTTTCAGTAGCTTCTTCTGCAATATCGGTAGCAGCCTCAGCAGCAGTTTCAGCTTCTTTAGCAGCATCCTCTGCAACTTCCGCAACTTCTTCCGCCACAGCGGCAGCTTCGGTAGCAGCTTCAGCAGCTTCAGTAGCAATCTCTGCATTTCCTTCTTCAGCCGCAGCTTCCGCAACATCCGCCATAACTTCTGCCTGTTCAGCTGCATCTTCCGCAACTTCTCCAGCTTCATCAGCAACAGCAGCTGCATCTTCCGCTTCACCAGCAGCGGCAGCAGCTATAACACCCGCAGCAGCAGCTTGTTTAGCCAGAATTTCTGCACTTCTCTTATCTGCAATTGCCTTTTCAGCCTTCATTTTTTCGGCTAATTCAGCATCAGCACTAGCAATAAGACCTTCTCTTTTCGCTCTTACTTTTCCTTCTTTTTCTTCTAACCAAGCAGCGAATTTCTTTTCCGCTTCCTCTTCAGAAAAAGCACCTTTCTTTACTCCATTTAACAAATGATTCTTGTGAAGCACTCCCTTATAGGAAAGGATCGCTCTCATTGTGTCCGAAGGTTGTGCACCAACTTGTAACCAATGCAGGGCTCTATGAAAGTCTAAATTTATTGTTGCTGGATTTGTATTAGGATCATATTCACCCAACCTTTCAATGTATTTACCGTCTCTCTTTTCTCTTCCATCAACGGTTACAATGTAGTAGTATGGGTATCTTTTCTTTCCGTGTCTTTGAAGTCTGATTCTTGTTGCCATAATTAATAATTTTAAAAGGGTCCTAAACCCCGTTAACTAATTTTAAATTTTTAAGGGCGCAAATATCGCCAATTCTGAAGAAATTCCTAATCTTTAACGAATAAAATCAACTTAAGTTCAATTGGATAAGGAAGGTCTTTTAGAAGCAGTCAGAATCAGTGTTTGCAAACAGTTTGAGACAGATGCCAGTGGTCATGATCATTTTCATATTCAAAGAGTAGTCAAATTAGCTAAGCACATTGGTCAAAAGGAAGACGCAAATATGCTAGATTGTCAATTAATAGCTTGGTTACACGAAATGGATGATTACAAGCTAACCACTGGTGACGGAAATTGTGAAAGACTTTTGAGAAAATTAGGTGTTGAGGAAAGCTATATAACCTACTTAATTGACGCGTGTTCTCAGATATCATTTAAGGGCAATGCAGTTAACACCAAAGCCAGTTTTCTAGAGGCTATGGTAGTTCAGGATGCCGATAGATTGGATGCAATTGGTGCCATTGGAATAGCGAGAACTTTTGCTTATGGAGGAAAAAAGGGACAAGCAATTTATCATCCAGATATCCCCGTTCAGGAGTACCATTCCTTCGAAGCATATAAGAATGCGAAGACAACGACTGTAAATCATTTCTATGAGAAACTACTTTTGTTAAAGGATCTTATGAATACAAAAGAAGGAAAGCGAATTGCAGAGCATAGACACTCCTTCCTTAAAAATTATCTGTATCAGTTTTTAAAGGAATGGGATTCTGTTGATATTTAAACGGCATTATTACGTTCTGGATTTCTATAAAATTTAATTTTGTTTACCTATTTAATTCAGCTGAATGTTTTTAATCTACGATACAGAAACCACAGGTTTTCCTGCCTATTTTAATGCTCCATATACAGATTTAAAAGCCTATGATTCTTGCAGAATGGTTCAGCTTGCTTGGCAACTGCACGATGCTAAAGGAGATTTAATTGAAGTTAAAAATTTCATTATCAAACCAGAAGGATTTGATATTCCTTATAACTCGGAACAAATTCACGGAATTTCTACAGAAAGAGCGCAAAAGCAAGGCGTTGATTTAAGCTTTGCTTTGGATGAATTCAAGACTGCGTTGGAAAAATCTAAATTCAATGTTGGTCATAATATTGGTTTTGATATCAATGTTGTCGGAGCGGAATATCATAGAAAGGGCTTAGAAAGTTCAATTCATAGTCTTGGTGTAGTTGATACCATGAAGTCCACCGTGGATTTTTGTCAGCTACCTGGTGGAAAAGGGGGCAAATTTAAATTTCCGAAACTTGAGGAGCTACATCATATTTTATTTGATGAAGGATTTGATGCCGCTCACAATGCATCTGCCGATGTTGAAGCTACTGCTCGTTGCTTCTTCGAATTGATACGAAGAGATGTTTTGAATGCGAATCTATTCAACTGGACAGCAGAAGATGTTCATGCATTTAAATTAAATAATCCCGAAAGGATTGAGGCTATAGGGCTTAACATCCAACCCTATGGAGAACTAGAAGATGAAATAGGTGAGGAGTCAGATGTAATTGATGAATATCAAAAAGAGGTTAAAGTTGAGCAAAGCAAGAGTACAGACTTTTTCCATGTTCATAATCATACGCAGTTTTCAATTTTACAATCAACAACCGATATCAATTCATTGGTCGGGAAAGCAAAGGAATTAAATATGCCGGCAGTTGCTTTTTCCGATCATGGAAATTTATTTGGAGCTTTTAAGTTCGTAAATGCCTGCGAACAGAATGATATTCTTGGAATAGTTGGAATAGAATTGAATGTTTGTAAAGACCATCGAAATAAAAGTATGAAAGACAATGGATATGGTATTGTCTTTCTTGCTAAGAACGAAAACGGTTATAAAAATTTAATCAAGCTTGCTTCAAAAGCTTATACTGATGGTTTCTATTATGTTCCAAGAATCGATAGAGCTCTGGTAGAAGAGTTTAAAGAAGATTTGATTGTGCTCTCTGGTGGTATTTTCTCAGAAATTCCATCGCTTATTTTGAACGTTGGGGAAAAACAGGCGGAAGAATCTTGTAGATGGTGGAAAGAAACTTTTGAAGACGATTTTTACCTGGAATTAAATAGGCATGGTCTTCCTGAAGAAGATCGGGTCAATATGATTCTGCAAAAGTTTGCTCGCGAAATGAATATCAAAATGATAGCGGCAAACAATACCTATTACATTGATAAGGAAGATGCCAATGCACATGATATTTTGTTATGTGTTAAGGATGCCGAAAATCAATCAACCCCCAAAAAATATACTGGCAAAAGAGGAAGAGATTATCGATTTGGCTTCCCAAATGAAGAATTTTATTTCAAGACAGCTGATGAGATGAAGGCTTTGTTTGCTGATATGCCTGAAGCAATAGATAATCTCTCAGAAATGTTGGCCAAGTTCCAAGGATACACTTTAAGAAGAGATGTTCTTCTTCCAAAATTTGATATCCCAGAACAATTTATTGTTGCAGAAGATGCTCAGGATGAAGGGAACAGAGGAGAGAACAAATATTTGAGGTATCTAACCTATGAAGGAGCCAAAAAGAGATATGGTGAAATTACAGAAGAAATCAAGGAAAGACTGGACTTTGAATTAGCGGTTATAGAGAACACAGGGTATCCGGGTTATTTCCTTATCGTACAAGATTTTACTTCTCAAGCTAGATCAATGGGAGTTTCTGTTGGACCAGGAAGGGGAAGTGCTGCTGGAAGTGCGGTGGCCTATTGCATTGGAATCACCAATGTAGATCCAATCAAATACGATCTGCTTTTTGAGCGTTTTCTAAACCCTGAAAGAGTTTCGCTCCCAGATATAGACATAGATTTTGATGATAGAGGTAGAGATAAAATCATAGATTGGGTAGTAAAAAAGTACGGAGCTTCCCAAGTTTCTCAGATTATAACATTCGGAACCATGGCTGCAAAGTCTTCTATAAGAGATACTGCAAGAGTCATGGAATTACCTCTGCATGAAGCGGATAGAATTGCCAAGCTAATTCCAGATTTCACTTCTCTCAAGAAAATGTTCTCTTATGATGAAAAGGAACGAAAAAAGAAATTCCCGAGTGAACAACTAGAGAAAGTTGAACAGTTCTTTAAGACAGCCGAGGGAAATGATGATTCTGCTGATACTATTGGGCAGGCAAGAATTTTAGAAGGTTCAGTAAGAAATACTGGAATTCATGCCTGCGGAGTGATTATAACTCCAACAGATTTGACAGACCTTGTTCCAATTGCTACAGCCAAGGATTCTGATATGGTTTGCACGCAGTTCGATAACTCGGTAGTTGAGGATGCAGGTCTGTTGAAAATGGATTTTCTGGGTTTAAAAACCTTAACCATAATTGATGATGCTATTGCTCTGGTAAAACAGAATCATGGAATTGAGATTATAGCTGACAATATTCCTTTAGACGATGCTAAAACTTATGAGCTCTTTCAAAGAGGAGATACGGTAGGAATATTCCAATATGAATCTGATGGTATGCGAAAGCATATGAAAGACCTTAAGCCAGATAAGTTCGATGACCTTATTGCAATGAATGCTCTATATCGACCGGGGCCATTGGCCTATATTCCTTCATTTATCAAGCGAAAACATGGTCTGGAAAAAATTGAGTATGATTTAGAAGATTGCAAAGAACATCTGGAAGCTACTTATGGGATTACTGTCTATCAAGAGCAAGTGATGTTATTATCTCAAAAACTGGCAAATTTCTCTAAAGGTGAAGCCGATGTCTTGAGAAAAGCAATGGGGAAAAAGAAGAAAGATGTTTTGGATAAGATGTTTCCAAAATTTATGGAGGGCTGCAAATCAAATGGCCATGCAGAAGAAAAGGTCAATAAGATCTGGAAGGATTGGGAAGCATTTGCCTCTTATGCGTTTAATAAATCTCATTCCACTTGTTATGCTTTGTTAGGATACCAAACGGCCTATTTAAAAGCCAACTATCCAGGAGAATTTATGGCCGCTCTTTTATCCAATAACCTAAATCAAATAAAAACGGTTGAGAAGTTTATGGGTGAGTCCAAAAGAATGGGAATTCCAGTTCTAGGACCATGTGTAAATGAATCAGAATATTTATTTACCGTAAATAAGGTTGGAGAAATTCGTTTTGGAATGGGAGCAATTAAGGGAGTAGGAAGCAATGCAGTGGAGAGTATTGTTGAACAAAGAAATAAAGACGGGAAGTATAAAGACTGTTTTGATCTTGTTTCCAGAATAGACTTAAGAGCAGCCAATAAAAGAAGTATAGAAAATCTGATTTTAGGTGGTGCTTTTGATACTTTCGGTATTATGCGTTCAAAGTATATCGTGCCTTATGAAGGTGATAGAACTTTTATGGAGGACATGATGAAATTTGGAGCTGCATTGCAATCAAATGATGATAGAGCACCGGATTTATTTGGGGATGCTTTTGAGGTTGAAATTAAGAAGCCAGAGATTCCAGAGGTTGATAATATTTGGTCTGATTTAGAAATGCTTCGAAAAGAAAAAGAAGTTATTGGAATATATGTTTCTGGACATCCATTAGATGATTTTAAAAAGCAAATTGAACATTTTGCTGCCGGGGATTTAAGCTATATGAAAAACATAGAAAACTATGTCAATAAAGTCTTTAAGTTACCAGGAATGGTAACAAAGGTAGAGCATAGGATGACTAAGAATGGGAAACCTTTTGGTTCATTTGAAATGGAGGATTATAAAAGCGATCATAAGTTTACCCTGTTCGGAGAGACCTATTTGATGATGAAACATTTCATGCATGTGGGTAATTTTTTGATGGTAAATGGTAGATCCCAGAAACACCGTTTTAGAGAAGGAGAGATTGAATTCAAAATCAATACTATCGAGCTATTAGCTGACGTAATGAATAAAGGGACTAAAGAAGTAAAGGTTTCCCTTAAATTATCGGACTTAAATGAGGAATTTCTCAGTCGTTTAAATCACCTTATTAAAGATAATAAGGGAGATTGTAAGCTGAAATTTGAGGTCTTCGATAACAATGGCAAATCTATTTCCATGCCATCTCGAAGTAAAAAAATAGCTGCGAATTCGGAGTTTTTTGAAGCTTTAGACGATTTTGGCAATGTAAAGTATGCCTTGAATTAGAGGTTTTAGTTGAAAAATGTACCGAAAATGCCACTTTGGCAGTTTATTAACATTGGCAAGCAAATTGTGCTACTAGGATTGTGATAATTATTTGAGATTGTTCAGACGGTTATCGTATTTAAAATTTACATTTGATAATAGAATCGAAAATTATTTAAAATTATGGCTTTAGAATTTACAGGCGCAAATTTCGAAGAATTAGCATTAAAATCTGATAAACCAGTAATGGTTGATTTTTGGGCGGAATGGTGCGGACCATGTAGAATGGTAGGACCAATTGTTGATGAGTTGGCAAACGAGTACGATGGAAAGGCGGTTATTGGAAAAGTTAATGTGGACAATGACCCAGAGATTTCTGCGAAATATGGTGTCAGAAATATACCAACTATACTATTTATTAAAAATGGTGAGGTGGTAGATAAATCAGTTGGAGCGGTACCTAAAAATGTATTGTCGGACAAAATAGACGCGCATTTATAGCATTGCGTTCAAAAAAAAATTGAACCCTATCTTTCTTGGTAATATTCCAGGTTTGATAGGGTTTTTTTATTGGTTGTTTTTTCTGGGACGCCCCTATTTTTCCCGCTATCATTATTTGGATTATTCAGGGCATATTATGAATTAGATTAAAAAATAGTAATTTGAACTCCTGAACTTAATCCATTGAAAACTATCACTTCTTTTCCCAAGACAATATTCATCATTTTGTTCTTATTTCTTCAAACCATAGTTTTTGGTCAATATCCTGAATTAAGTTCTAGTTTGATATCTGAGAATATGCGAAAAAACGCGGATGCTGTTGTTCGCTATGACAGAAATGAACTGGATTTTAGTAATGCCTCAAAAGCAAAGTTTTCTAAAGACTATGCCATTACCGTTTTAAAGAAGTCTGGAAAGTCTCATTTGACATTCTATAAAGGATATAAAGAAGGAAGCGATAAGGTCAAGGCCATTAAAATTGAAATCCTTGATAAAAATGGATCTCTTATTGAAAGCTATAATAATAAGGACATAGAGGATCATGCCTCATATGATGGGTTTTCCATGTTTACTGATTTTCGATTCAAGTACCTGAATATTAACTCTACCAGATACCCAGTCACTTTAAAGTATTCATATACCATTGAAAAAAAGAATACATTCCCTGGAAATTGGTACCCCATTCAAGGATATAATGTTTCGGTCGAAAAATCTAGTTTTCATGTAATTTCAAAAGATTCAGATAGTTTTTCGTTTTACCCTAAGAATCTAGAGGGTTTGAATTGGGAGACAGCGCAAAAGAATAAATTTGAAATTGCAAACCTCCCCGCCATAAAAGCAGAAAAATATTCTCCGGGATTTAGAGATGTATTTCCAATTCTTTTTGTCCGTCCATCAGCTTTTAAGTTTGAAGGTTTTAAAGGCAATTATAGCAATTGGAACGAATTTGCAACATGGCGTCACGAAAATTTCTTAGTGGGCCGGAATAATCTGGTTAGCAATGTAAGGAATCACATTAATCCGCTGATTAAAGACAAAGATGACAAATTTGAAATAGCGAAATTGATTTATGAATATATACAAAACACCACTCGCTATGTCAATATAAGTTTAGATGAAGGCGCTATACAACCCATGTATAGCCAAGAAGTTCACGATAAAAAATATGGAGATTGTAAAGCATTGAGTTTTTACATGAAATCAATTCTAGACCAATACGATATAGATGCTAATTACATAGAAATTCATGCGGAAAGTGATTACCCAGTATCATACGAACCCAATTTTGCTTCATCAACACAGGGAAATCATATTATACTTTCTATTCCTTGGAATGGGGATACTGCCTGGGTGGATTGCACTTCAAAAAACTTGCCTTTTAATTTTTTAGGGGATTTTACAGATGATAGACTTTGCTTAAGTATTGACGGAAATGGAAATGGAGAAATCGTTCGAACTCCTACTTATGGTTTTGATGAAAATCAAATTATAGATAGTATTTCAGTCCGAATAACAAAAGATAATACCAGCTTTGAAATAGACAGAAACTATATTGGCATACCTATGTCAAACTATTCCGATTTAATGGATTTTAACGAAAAGGAACTTTCAAAATATATTAGAAAACAATTCAGCAATGATTTCACAAATGTTGAGGTTGAAGGTGATATCTTATGTGCAAAGAACAAGGTCAATGATTTTCAAATGGACTTAAAATATAATGTTTCGTCTAGCAAATTATTAGAACATGCAGGTAAGTATGTCTTGCTGCCATTAAATATTCTCGATTTTGATATGCCAGAAGTGGGGAAATCCAAAAGCAGGTATCAAGACATTGTTTTCTTCAGGTCTTCCAGATATAGAAGTCATATAAAAGTGGAAATCCCTTCGCATTTAAAGTTTTCAGAGTTTAAAGGGAATATGTCTGAAAGTAGTGAATTTGCGGAATATCAACTCAGTCTCAAACAAAAAGCCAATTACCTGATTATTGAAAAAGAGTTAAAAATTAAAAAAGGAGTATACCCACCAGAAAAATATTCCGAAATTCAAGAATTCTTTAAAAACGTAAAGCAAAATGAAAACCTTCAATGCATTCTGGAAACTACTCAGCCTTAGTTGTTTCGTTTCACTATTTTTTCTTCAAAGCCATGCTCAAGATATTGAGGATGTTACAATAAATGATTTAAAAGAAGTGCAGCATCCAGAGTACGATTCACCTGCAAAGTATATCTTTTCTCATTGTAAAGTCAATTTAATTTTCAATCAAGTAGGTGGGTTTAGTCTGGAACGTAGAGTTCATGAAAGAATCAAGATCTACAATGAAAACGGTTTGAAATATGGAGATTTTGAAATTCCTTTGTTTAGCGCAGATGCCGGAAAGAAAGAAAAATTGGCAGATTTAAAGTGTGTTACTCATAACTTAACAGAAACTGAAAAGGTGGTGATGATACATTTAAATAAAAAGGAGATTTTCACAGAAGAAGAAGAGGGTTATGAGATTAAAAAGTTTGCTCTTCCGCAGGTTAAAGAAGGATCTATTATAGATATTAAATACACTATTAAATCACCATTTATTTATTTAATCCCTAAATGGTATTTTCAGAAAGATATACCAGTTGACTATAGCAGTTATAATATTATTAGTAGTGAAAATATATCTTATACACCTATAGTTCGAGGTATCTTTCCTATCGAAGTTGATGTCATCGATAATGGTGCAGCTGGTAGTAAGTATTTTTATTCTGCCAAGAATATTCCTCCCATGGAAGATGATGAATTCGTTCTGAATTTAAATGACTATAAGAGTAGTGTTAAATTAGAATTACATTCAATTAATATTCCGGGAGTATACAGAAAAGACTATACAACAAACTGGGCCACTATTTGTGGAAACCTGAAAAGCGATGATGACTTTGGAGTTCATTTCAAAAAAAACATGAAATATCATAAGGGAGTAACCGAAAAATGTCAGGATATGACAGCTCGAGAAAAGGCTGAATTTTTATTTAAGCACGTTCGAGACTCCTATCAATGGAATGGCAAATATAGCAGGTATCCAGAAAATGGAATGAAAAAACTATACGAGGAAGAAACAGGAAATTCCACAGATATGAATTTTCTTTTAATCTCCTTATTAAGAGAAGCTGGACTAGAGTCAAACCCTATTTTAACCAAAAATAGAAATGATGGAGTATTCAATTCTTATATTCCCAGTCTAACAGAATTGAATTATGTTTTGACTCTTGTTACCGTGGATGGTTCTGATTTTGTACTTGATCCTTCAGATAAGAATTGTCGTTTTGGAATGCTGCCTCACAGGGCAATGAACATCTCAGGAGTGCTAATGGATATGGATAATGTGCAAGTTGTTGATCTAGTAAATCCAAATGTTTATCAATACATGAGGAGCAGTACAATGAGCTATAATCAAGATCAAAATATTTTAGAAGGTGAGGGCAGAGAACAATATAAATTATATGCTGCTAAGAGATATAGAGATCGATTAAATGAATCAGAAGAAGAGGAGGAAGAAATAGAAGAAGAAGTAGAAGATGTTTATGAAGCAATTGAAAGTACTGGAGTTGAAGATAAGGAAGGAGATATTAAAGTAGAGTTCGAATCCATAATACAAGAAGATATAATAGAAATCGGAGACGAAATCTTTATAAATGCTGATTTGAATATGGGAATAGACGAAAACCCTTTTCACAAAGAAGAAAGAGAATTTCCTGTATTCTTTCCTTATAAATATAATGTGCGTTATGTCACTACAATAGCTTTACCAGAGAACTTGGCTGTTCAGTCTATGCCAGAGTCTGTTGTTTATAACATGAATGATAACTTAGGATCTTTTATGTATGATGCAAAGCACATTGGAAACAATTTAATTATCAATTATGTGTTTGTAATGAAAGCGGATATCATAATGCCCATTGATTATCCAGATTTGAAGACAATGTATGATAACATCCTTCAAAAGCGATCGGAAAAAATTGTATTAAAAAAGATATGATGCGCACAACTTGCAAATCACTTTACCGTATTTAAAGTATGCCAATAAACATAGATAGAACAAAACTTCAAGAAATAAGCCACCTAGAGCTTTTGGCCAAGCAAGTAGTAGAAGGTTTTATTGTAGGTTTGCACAAATCTCCCTTTCATGGTTTTTCAGTAGAGTTTGCCGAGCACAAAATATACAATCAAGGTGAGTCTACCAGACACATGGATTGGAAGCTGTTTGGAAGAACCGATAAGATGTTTTTGAAGAAGTATGAAGAAGAAACCAATCTAAGATGTCAGTTGGTCATTGATACTTCTTCATCTATGTACTATCCAGAAGAATTTGATTTGAAATCAGATAAGTTCAATAAAATCAAATTTTCTGTTTATGCTGCTGCTGCAATTATAGAGATGCTCAAAACACAAAGAGATGCTGTTGGACTTTCTTTATTTAACGAGGATGTCAATCTGCATACAAATGCAAGATCAAGCAATGTTCATCATCGTTATCTTTTTTCTGAAATGGAAAAGCTGATAGATGAGCCTGGCAGACCCAAAGAAAAGAAAACTTCTACTGTAGATGCCTTACACGCAATTGCAGAATCTATTCCAAGAAGATCGCTAGTGGCTATTTTTAGTGATATGTTGGACAATTCTGAAAAGAGCGATGATTTATTTAATGCATTACAACATTTAAAGCATAATAAACACGAGGTTATGCTTTTCCATGTTAGAGACAATAAAACAGAGAAGGAATTTGATTTTGAAAACAGACCTTACACTTTCATTGATTTGGAAACCAATCAGGAAATAAAAGCCCACCCAAGAGAAGTTAAGGAAATGTATCAAAAAGCAATGAAGGAATACACTTCTGAACTTAAGTTAAAATGTGCTCAGTATAGAATAGATTTTGTGGAAGCAGATATCAATGATGGATTTAATAAAGTTCTAGTTGAGTATCTTACCAAAAGAAGCAAGTTGTACTAAATCTCTTTTTTGTTTTTTTCATTTCTTTTTGGAACTGGATCATAGCCAGATGAACCCCAAGGGTGACAGCGACCTATTCTTTTCAAGCCCAACCAAGTTCCTTTAAAAGCACCCCATTCTTTTACTGATTCTATCATGTAAGTAGAACAGGTTGGATCATATCTGCATGTGGAAGGCAGAAGAGGTGAGATGGCGAATTTGTAAAATTTTACCAGACCAATACTTATATGCTGAAACGGATTCAAAAAATTTTAAGCTGCAATAAATGTATCTTCAATATACGCTTTCAATTCTTTGGTATTTCCTTTTTTTATCAATTTTGATGCACCTTCATTTTCTGCAATGGCTTTTTCCAACTCGTCATCTTTATGTGTATAAAGCACGACAGGTTGCTTGAGCTTAAATTTCTTCATCAACTTCAAAAGGTCATAACCGTCCAATTCATCTAAGAATATATCGCTTAATACCAGATCATACCTGCTGGTCAATAAAGCTCGAATAGCTTGGGTTACGTTTTCTAAACGTTCAATAATAACGTCTGCTGAAATGAGCTCTCGAAGAAGTTCTTCTGCGCGATTCTCGTCTTTATCTAAATACAGGATTTTCATAAAGTGTGATATATTAAGTGGTAAATAATAGTCTGTCTAAAGCTAACAAACGCTTTTCTGTTATAACGGAAAATCACCCAAATTCTTATTCACAGCATGCAATTCCTTTTAAACAAATAGGAAACCACTCATCCTTAAATAGGTGGCTTTGGAAACAATTGTCAATAATTAATAGTATTATGTATTGCAAAGTACTAAGTAAAAGATATATATTTGTCATGTCTATTACTATATAATATGAAAGACCCAAGAAATACATTTACAATAATTGCCCAGTTTGCTTCATGCCTTCTGTTTCTTTTGCTTTTTGGTTTCATCCCAAAACCAGAGGCTTTAGACAGCAGAGAAAAAAAGCCATTTCGAATACCTTCCATCACTGGATTTATTCATCCGGTCCAAACTGAAGCAAGCACTATTAATAATGATGTCGAACAAAAGCAACTAAACACACTAGATGCCATTGTTCAATAAAAAAATCACTAAATGAAATTAGAAAATACAAAAGCCCAGATGAGAAAAGGAGTACTTGAGTACTGCATTCTTTCTATTCTGCAAGCACAAGAAGCATATCCTTCTGATATTCTTCAAGAGCTGAAAGACGCCAAGTTAATAGTGGTTGAGGGAACCATTTACCCATTGCTCATGCGTTTAAAAAATGCAGGTATTCTAACCTATCGTTGGGAGGAATCGAAATCAGGTCCACCTAGAAAATATTATCGCCTTACAGATGAAGGCGAAGACTTTTTAACAGAATTACATCAAACATGGGGTGAATTAGTAAACGCGGTTAGGAAAACCACCAAAACATTAAAAAAATGAATAAGACAGTTTCAGTTAACATAAGCGGTCTCATCTTCAATATAGAAGAACAAGCCTATGAGGCCTTAAAAAAGTATTTAGATCGTATTAGAAAATACCTGAATAACTCTGAAGGGTCAGAGGAGGTTATTCAAGATATAGAGTCTAGAATTGGAGAACTCTTTATGGAGAATATTAATGATAGAAAGGAAGTCATTAATAATGAAGATGTAGATAGAGTAATTCAAATAATGGGTAAACCAGAAGACTATGTGGATGGTGAGCTAGATGATAATTCTTATTCTGAAAACTCAAAAAATAAAAACAGAAAGAGATTATTTCGAGATCCCGATAATCAAATTATAGGAGGAGTTTGTGCAGGATTATCCAACTATTTTGGTTGGCAACCCATTGGCTTAAGAATATTCCTTGTTCTCCTTTTTATTTTTGCTGGATTTGGCTTTCTGGCATACATTATTCTATGGATAGTAATGCCAAAGGCTGAAACAACTGCGGAGAAAATTCAAATGCATGGAGAACCAGTCACCGTAGAGAATATAAAGAAAGTAGTAGATGAAGGTGTAGATGCGCTGCTGGGAAAGGATAGTGGCCATTCTTTAAAAGGATCAAGAACCCAAAGTATAAAGGATGGTCTAAGCAGAGTGTTAAAAGGAATCATTGATTTCTTTAGGGTAATCTTTTCTGTTATCGGAAAAATTGTAGGAGCACTTTTTCTAATTTTTGGTTTAGTTGCTCTAGTTATTTTGGTTTTTGGTATAGCAGATTTAGATCTATTAAGCTTTAATGAAAGCGGCTTGGGAGATACCTTAACCTTAAAAGATGCCAGGGAGATTTTTATAGGAGATTCCAGTATTTCCAGACTTTTTACCTTGGGAACAGTGATGACTATTTTTGCGCCACTTACAGCTTTGGTCTATGCCGGTTTGAAACTTGTTTTTAGAATCAGCGGAAATTCAAAAGCAATGGGAGCAGGATTGTTTGTAATCTTCTTTACCGGTATTGCTCTTTTAGGCTACTCAGGACTAAAGTTGAATAATGAGCATAAGCGCACAGAAACAGCACAGTTTTTTGAAGAAATTCGATCAGAAAATAATTCATTACGATTGTTTACTAATGAGAATAGTGCAGATAGAAGTTATAGAAGAGGAAAGGACTTTTATAGTATTGAGGATGAAGACATTCTTATGAATGAAGTTGAATTCACCATTCTAAAAAGCCCTCACGACAGTATTATTCAATTGGAAATTTTAAAATCCAGTAACGGCCTTGACAATAGAGATGCAAAGGAAAGAATCGAAAACATTGAATACAATTGGAGTCAAAATGGTGATAGGGTTATTTTCGATTCTCACATGACTATTGCAAAATCAGATTTAATAAGAAATCAAAATGTGGACTTGGTACTTCGTTTACCAATAGGGGCACAGGTCTTTTTAGATGAATCTATGAGGAGAATAATCTATAATATTGACAATGTTCACGATATGTACGATAGAAATATGCTTGGCCATACCTGGATAATGAAGGAGGAAGGATTGAGATGTACAGATTGTGGATTTGAGGAAGAAAAAGAAGAAGAAAATTTGGAAAATACAGAGATAGATTCCAGTGAGAATAGTGAAGAACTTGAGGAAACTGGAGAAGAGATTTAACTAAAAAAATGGCTTAAAAAGGCTATCTTTGCGCAATCAAGGAAGACTTCTTATGCCAGTTAAGGAAAAAAATAAAGATCAGGCTATCACTGCATTCGTTGAGGAGATTTTGAGCGACTACAGATTGGCCTGCATTAGCCGAGAAGCCTCACTTTTGGGAAGGAAAGAGGTGCTTACGGGAAAGGCCAAGTTTGGGATTTTTGGCGATGGAAAAGAGCTTGCCCAGATTGCTTTAGCAAAGCAATTTAAGAATGGAGATTGGCGCTCGGGATACTATAGAGATCAAACCTTTATGATGGCCATTGGCCACTTGACAGTTCAGCAGTTTTTTGCTGCTGTATATGCGCATGCTGATTTAGATCATGATCCCCATTCCGGTGGAAGACAAATGGGCGGGCATTATGCAACCAGAAACGTTTCTAATGATGGAGAATTTCTTCCATTAACAGAACAAAAGAATACATCTGCGTGCATATCACCTACAGCCGGACAAATGCCAAGATTGTTGGGATTGGGTTTAGCTTCTAAACTCTTCAGACAAAACAAGGCCCTTCATAAATACACTGACTTAAGCAAGAAAGGAAATGAAGTTGCTTTTGGAACCATTGGAGATGCAAGTACTTCTGAAGGTCCTTTTTGGGAAACCATGAATGCTGCAGGTGTGCTTCAAGTGCCAGTCGCCATGAGTATTTGGGATGATGGTTATGGTATTTCGGTTCCAAAGGAGTTTCAAACTGTAAAAGGAAGTATTTCAGAAGCGCTTGCTGGTTTTCAAAGAAATGAGGAAAAACCTGGCTTTGAAATTTTTAAGACTCTTGGTTGGGACTATCCTCATTTATTGAAAACATATAAACAAGCAATAGAACTTTGCAGGGAGAAACAAGTACCCGTTCTCATTCATGTTGAAGAAGTTACGCAACCCCAAGGACATTCAACTTCAGGTTCTCATGAGCGCTATAAAAGTAAAAAGCGAATGCAGTGGGAAGAAGATTTCGATTGCATTGCCCGTTTTAAAGAGTGGATTCTAGACTTTGAATACGAAGGTCAAAAGATTGCGACTAAAAAAGACTTAGAAGCCATTCAGATAGAAGCAAAGGATGAGGTAAAGACCGCTCAGAAAAAAGCCTGGGAAGCATTCACCTCTGAAATTAAAAATGAGATTAATACGGCTCATGCCTATGTTACAAATATGGCCGGGCAAAGTGCAAATGCAGAGGCGATTTTGCAAGTTGCTTCAAATTTGAAAGCAACCTTGGGGCCATTGAAAAAAGATGTGCATGAAGCCGTTAAAAAAGCTTTACTACTATCTAGAGGAGAGCAATCAAATTCCAGGAACCAATTGAAGGATTGGCTGGAAAACCAACAAAGAATAAACGCAAAGAAATTTAATGCATTCCTATTCAACGAAGGCCCTAAAAGTGCATTGGATATAGAAGAAATAAAACCTGTTTACGAAGGCACCGAACAAGTTGACGGTAGAATCGTGCTTAGAGAAAACTTTAAAACACTATTCAATCGTAATCCGCTAATGCTCACTTTTGGAGAAGATACTGGAGGCATAGGAGGGGTGAACCAAAGCATGGAAGGCATGCAAGATATGTTCGGTCAGAACCGTGTCATGGATACAGGAATTCGCGAATGCACAATCATTGGTCAGGGAATAGGAATGGCGATGAGAGGTTTAAGGCCAATTGCTGAAATTCAATATCTTGATTACCTACTCTATGCTATTCAAATTCTTAGTGATGATTTAGCTACTGTTCATTACCGTTCCAATGGACAGCAAATTGCCCCATTAATAATTAGAACTAGAGGCCACCGTTTAGAGGGAATATGGCATTCCGGTTCTCCTATGGGAATGATTATCAATTCCCTAAGAGGCGTTCACGTTTGTGTTCCCAGAAATATGACTGAAGCTGCCGGGATGTATAATACACTTTCACAATCCTATGATCCTGGACTAGTTATAGAACCCTTGAATGGTTATCGAACAAAAGAAAACTTACCCAGCAATTTTGGCGATTTCACGGTTGCTTTAGGACAAGCCGAAGTGGTAAAAGAAGGTGAGGACATTACCTTGGTTTCTTATGGTTCTACCTTTAATTTATGCATGAAAGCTGCAGAGCGATTAGAGGAAGTTGATATTTCAGTGGAAATGATAGACGTAAGAACCCTTCTGCCTTTCGATAGAACACATGTCATTAAAAAATCTCTGGAGAAAACCAATAGACTTCTCATTGTAGACGAAGATGTTAGCAGCGGGGGAACAGCTTTTATTCTGGATAAAGTATTGAATGAACAAAAAGCCTTTTACCTTTTAGATTCAGAACCTCAAACATTAAGTGCACACGATCACAGGCCAGCCTATTCTTCTGATGGTGATTATTTTTCAAAACCCAATATCAGCGATATTTTTGATAAGGTCTATAGCATAATGAATGAGAGCGATCCAGATTCTTATCCTAACTATTAATGGAAACATTTAAAATTACTGGAGACTATATTCAGTTAATTCAACTACTTAAAGCAACTGGACTCTGCATGTCTGGAGGTGAAGCTAAAATCTGTGTCGAGGAAGGAATGGTTTCCTTGAATGGTGAGGTTGAATTGCAGAAAAGAAAGAAAATTAGAGCAGGAGATATCGTTGAATTTGAAGGAGAAACTGTAAAAGTGGAATAGCTATGGATAAGATAACCGAGCAAACTTCCCATCACGATAATCTGGAACAAAAAACAGTACTAGAGGTACTTCAAGGGATCAATGAAGAAGATCAGAAAGTGGCGAGTGCTGTACAAAAAGTAATTCCCCAAATTGAAGCTTTGGTCGAGGCCATTGTCCCAAGAATAGAGAAAGGGGGACGCTTATTTTATATAGGCGCGGGAACCAGTGGTAGATTAGGGATAGTTGATGCTTCTGAATGTCCACCCACATTTGGAGTGCCCCATGGAATGGTTGTGGGCTTAATAGCAGGCGGAGATTCTGCCATTAGAAAAGCCGTTGAATTTGCAGAAGACAACCCGGATGGAGCCTGGAATGATTTACAAGAACATGCGCTCAGTAAAGAAGATAGCGTCATTGGAATTGCCGCTTCTGGAACAACACCCTATGTTATTGGAGCACTCAAAAAATGTCAGGAAGAAGAAATACTTACGGGATGTATAACATGTAATCCTGACGCGCCCGTAACTAAGTATTCGGATCATTCAATTGTACCCATTGTAGGCCCAGAGTATGTAACGGGAAGCACGAGAATGAAATCTGGAACAGCTCAGAAATTGGTTTTGAATATGATCAGCACTGCCATTATGATAAAGCTGGGAAGAGTTAAGGGCAACCGAATGGTAGATATGCAATTGAGCAATAATAAACTGGTAGATAGAGGAACAAAAATGGTAATGGAGGCTTTAAATATTTCCTATGAAGAAGCCAATCAAAAATTGATGGAAGCAGGTTCGGTGCGTAATGCAATTAATGGGTAGAGGATAGGTTTAGTCCAAAAGGTCATTCATCAATTGGCCGAAAAAGCGAGGATAATAAGAAAAATAATAACTGTACGCACTTTTCATAATACCTATGTTTCACATTTGTTGGAAAGTGACGGATATACCTTACATTCAAATGCTACTGGGACACAGCAGTCTAAAAACTACTGAAATTTATACCTTAGTAGCGACAAACCATCGTAAATCCCTTGGATATATAATGGAAATAAAAGGAACTATATTCTTTTATTCGGATGTTCTCTGCAAGCAAAAAAATAAAATTACACGCCCAATAAAGAATAACAATTTTCAAAGAATAGATAATTTAATATTATGAAAAAATTAGCAGATAAAGGACTTCAATCAATGTACACTCCACTAAAATCTTTCCCTTTTATGGCAAGTAGAAATTGGGGAATAAATTTCATGAATTTTACTGCTCGTATTTTTAATGGAAAAAAAATAAAAGGTTTACAAAATGAGGAGCGGTTTATTCCAAGTAAAAGTGGCGGACCTGATATTAGAATAAGAATATTTAAACCACTTAATGCAAAACGAGACCTACCTTTAGTGCAATATATACATGGAGGTGGTTACATATTAGGAAGTCCAGAAATGACACCTAATCTTGACATCATTAAGCAATTTATTGAAAAGAGACCTTGTATTGTTATAGCTCCTGCATATAGAAAATCTTTAGAAGCACCTTATCCTGCTGCGTTTAATGATTGTTATGATACCTTACTATGGGCAAAAGAAAATGCAGAAGAATTAGGGATTCGGAATGACAAATTCATAGTAGCTGGACATAGTGGGGGTGGTGGACTGACGGCAGCCGTAACTTTAAAAGCACGAGATACAGGAGATTTTAATATCGCTTTTCAAATGCCTTTTTACCCAATGATTGACGATCTCCAAAATTCAAAGTCCGCAAAAGAAATGACAGATGTGCCCGTATGGAATACTAAATCTAATAAAAAAGGATGGGATTCTTATTTAAAAGATATTAGGGATAATAACCAAGAAGTTCCTGCTTACGCAGCAGCAGCAAGAAATAAAGATTATACTAATTTTCCTCCAACTATCTCTTTTGTGGGAGATTTGGAACCATTCAAAGATGAAACAATTGCCTACATTGAAACTTTAAAAAATGAAGGTATTGATGTTAAATTCCAATTGTATAAAGGTGCCTATCATGGTTTTGATGCCTACGTACCTAATGCACAGATTTCAAAAGATGCTGTAAAATTTACTTATGACTCGTTTGCTGAATATTATGATAAATATGTAAAAGCTGATTGAAAAAGCCAGCAAAGAACAATGTGTTTAAGCAATAGCGATTTAAGTAATAAACGAAAGTATAAACATGAAACAAAGGTCAGTGCAAAACAAAAGGGTTTGTGATTAGAAATCCGCTACTACTCATGCACGAGACGTTAGCTATTATAACATGAAGGGTTTAACTTACATATTACATGTACTTATTTTAGGCTTGATCTGTACTGGAGATTTAATAGGTCAAAATTCTGATTTAGCTGAAATTAGAAATCAATTCAATAGAATTAATTCGGTAAGCAATTTTTCAATAATCGAATTGAATAATGAGGAATTTCTTAATGCCGTGCCTGATGGAGGTGGAAAACTACTAGGATACTTTTCTGGAGATTCTTTGCTTAAAATGAATCTCCAATTGGGGCTTTCCTACTGTACGAGACAAATAGAATTTTACTGTGTAAATGATGATTTAGTTTTTGTCTTTGAATTAGAAAATTCATTCTATTACGATGAAGAGAATGCAAAATTTAACCATTCTAAAAAAGGGCTAAAGTTTGAGGGAAGATATTACTTTAAGCAAGGATCTATTCTTGAAACTATCGAACAAGGAGAAAAGTTAATTCCCGATCAGGCCAGGTACGATTCGATTACTAAACAAGAAGACCTAAAACAGATATTCCAAGAATATTTTAAGATCTTAATCAAGGAGAATAAAAAGATCACTAACAAAGGCTAAATAGCATTAGAAATATAATGAATATTGGCCCTTTAGAGAAATGTTATAATTCATATCATTAAATGGAAGATCAAGAGGAGCGTATTAAAGAGCTATTATTTGGTAACAAAATTTCGGGTATTGAGATCTATCAAATAAATCTCGAATTCTATGAGTTCAATGATAATTCTTTTTGGATCTTCGATGGAGGTATTCAATTCATTCTTGAACACGGAGTGTTTGGTTGGGGATGGAACTTTGAAAATGAAATATATTCGTATTCGACTGAGAAACACATCAAAGAATTTTTGGTCCCCAATTTTGTATTAGTAGACAATGAAAATATCCCAGGGATTTCAAATTTAATAGGAAGCCTAATTCGGAATGTAGATATTAAGTGGGAATTCTATCAAAATATAAATGAGGATTTTGAGCCTGTCGGAGAAAAATACTATGTACCTGTAGAGTTGAAACTTTATTTGGAAAACGAGATCATGATTCAAATTGCAAATATCGATTTCGAATTGAATGAAGAAACCTTTGATATGACAAACCCAAAGTATAGTATTGAAGGAGAATTATTATTTAACTTTAATGAGGAAATTAAAATTAGCGAATTATAACAAGGGCTAAAGAGCATTAGGAACTAAGTAAGCAACGTCCATGATTAGGTCCTTATGGTGCATTAAAACAAAAATGAAAGAATGATTTTTGAATTGGATAAATCAAAAGAAATTTTGGAGAGAACACCAAAAGTTTTGGAGACATTACTTAATGGTTTATCCAAAGAATGGATTGAAAATAATGAAGCTAAAAATACTTGGAGTCCTTATGACATAGTTGGGCACCTAGTATTTGGAGAAAAAACTGATTGGATTGTTCGAATGAAAACTATTTTGAGCGATTCTGAAAACAAACTTTTTGAACCTTTTGACAGATTTGCTCAACTAAATGAAAACCAAAATAAACCTATTGGAGATTTGATCAACGAATTCAAATTATTGAGAGTAAAAAACCTAAATGAATTGGAATTATTAAACATTACTCAAAAAGATTTTGAAAGAGTTGGGATTCACCCTGAATTTGGAAATGTAACCCTTAAACAATTGATTTCGACTTGGGCCGTTCACGATTTAGGGCATATTGCTCAAATCACAAGAGTGATGGCAAAACAATACACTAAAGAAGTTGGTCCTTGGATAAACTATTTAGGAGTTTTAAAAAAATAACGACACCACAAAAATGGCTATAAGTAATTGCTTGTTCTCGATTAATTTGAAAAATTCTTCTGAAATTTCCAACTCGGTGTTTACTTACAAGCTTAAGAACCAACTCACGTAGCTACTCAGAGTTATGACTCTTGTGGTCAATAAAAATATCAGCAATGAAAGATATTCCAGGAATAGATGAAAACGGTAATCCCAAAAACGGTCAGTTCAAGGTGTACTTCAAAAATGGACTTGTATCTTGTGAGGGTGAATTTGATAATGGGAAAAAGTCTGGAAAGTGGAAATACTTTCTCAATAATGGCCAAATGCAATCCTCCGGCAATTTTAAGGATGGAAAGATCGTTGGTCAGTGGAAATGGTTCTTTAAGACTGGCGAGCTAAGGGGCACAGGAGGTTTCAACGATGAAGAACAGAAGCATGGTGAATGGAAGAGATACCATTCCAATGGCCAACTCTGGGATGAAGGTCGCTTCGAAAATGGCAAGAAGAAGGGTGTGTGGAAGATCTATAATGAGGCGGGTGAACTCCTAAAGACCGAAACTTTCAAGTAGTCAAACGAACATAAATTTAAATACCTAGAATTAGAAGACAAACATAAACCTATATTTGAAATTAATTATTAACCCGAAAAAGGGCAACCTTATTCAGGCATGGACTACCAAGTAACTATCAACCAGAAATCAGTTAATCACTAACTAAGACCCTTTAAATCATAGAAAATGAAAACGACACCTGAGCACGATGCCAGAATTGCGAAAATGACATTTGCATCTGTATATCCTCATTATTTAAACAGAATAGAGAAAAAAGGAAGGACCAAAGAAGAACTGCATCAAGTGATAGAATGGTTGACGGGCTTTGATGAAAAAAAACTGCAGGAGCTTATAGACAAAAAAGTGACGTTCGAGACTTTTTTTGCTGAGGCAAAATTGAATCCAAATGCTCATTTGATAAAAGGAGTTATCTGTGGTTATAGGATTGAAGAAATTGAAACTCCCTTGACAAAAAAGGGAAGGTATATGGACAAGTTGGTAGATGAGTTGGCAAGGGGTAGGAAGATGGAGAAAATCTTGAGAAAAGCAGAGTAGATAGAAATACCACAAAGGAGCAATGAAGGTAAACTTAGAAAACGTAATTCAAGAAGCATATAAAAAAATAAAAGATATAGAGAATCTAGGAGAAACAGCTTCTTACATCCCTGAGTTGTCTTGTGTTGATCCCGATAATTTTGGGGTGTATATTTCTACTGTTGATCAAATTGCTTGTGGAACCGGAAATTGTAATGATAAATTCTCGATTCAAAGTATTGCAAAGGTACTTTCTCTGAGTTTGGCCTATCGCATTCTTGGAGATAATATTTGGACCAGAGTAGGAGTAGAACCATCTGGAACCGCATTTAATTCTCTTGTGCAATTAGAGGCCGATAATGGAATACCTAGAAATCCTTTTTTGAATGCTGGAGCGATAGTGATATCAGATATTCTACTTAGCAATTTAAAGAACCCTAAAGAAGATTTTCTGGACTTTGTAAGGGGTATAAATGATAATGCCGATATAGATTACTCAAGTAGAATAGCGGAGTCCGAAAAAGCAGTTGGATACAGAAATGTAGCCCTTTGTAATTTCATTAAATCACTAGGTAACATTAATAATGAACCCGAGGATGTACTTGATTTCTATTTTAACCTATGTTCTTTAGAAATGAATTGTAAGGAGCTTTCAGAATTGTTTTTGTTTCTAGCAAATAATGGGCAGGTGGTTCAATCTGGTAAATCAATTTTGACGGAGAGTCAATCGAAAAGAATAAATGCATTAATGCAAACTTGCGGGTTCTATGATGAGTCAGGAGAGTTTGCTTTTAAGGTTGGTCTTCCGGGAAAGAGTGGAGTAGGAGGTGGAATAATAGCCATACATCCAGATAAGTATGCCATTGCGGTGTGGAGTCCTAGACTAAATCCAAAGGGAAATTCTTATCGAGGAATGAAATTTCTTGAGGAATTTACCACAAAATCTAGGTTGTCTATATTTTGATATTTGACATAATCTTAAAAAAATAAACAAATGAGCATATTCGACTTTTTCAAAAAGAAAGATAAAAGAAGTGATAAAAAAGAAAGTCTTACACCTCAAGCTCAACCCGATAAATCCATAGAGATTATATCGATAGATAATGGTTCACATGGAGATAATTTTGGAGGATTGATTGGCTTTGGTTTTCTAAATTCCGAAAATGGAAGAAATTTAATAAAAGAGTATTCGGCATTCAGTTTAGTCCAAAAACCTATTATGACGAAGGGCGATTTGGGGATTCACCAAACTATATTTCAAGAAGATAAGGGAATAAATAAAAGATTAGGAATTAGAACGGTAAAATCAGGGGAAAATATGCTTTCAGCATATCCGTATCTCCAAACTAATTATACTATTCCTTTTACTACAAGACAAATATTAGAATGGTCACACATAGGAAATTTAGAAGCAGAAATCAAAGGTGGAGGTAGAGATACTTTTGGTTTTGGATTCTTTGCTACTGATTATGCCGTAAATGGCAATAAGTATAAGTCAAACAAGAATCTGAATATTAAGGTTTCAGCTATTGGATTAGTATTAGACAAAAGTGATGTCGCTGAAATTGGTGGACAAAAAGTAAGTGAAGAATTTGCCTCATATATGCCAAGTCAAGATATTCCTCGACCTACTTATTATGACTTTATAGGTGTTCTTATTGATTTTAAACCAGTGAATATTACAGAGGAAAACGGTGGGTTTATTGTAAAAGTGAAATTAATAAATGAGGAATCGAATCCTGATTTTTTTACTGTTGATATGTTCATCAATAAAGGAAATATGAGAATTGAAAGTATAGAAAAAGGAATGAAAATTACGGGAGCGCTTTGGTTTCAAGGAGAAATAGAATATGCAATGCCCATGCGTAATATTCATGATGGCTAAATGGCACTGTGCCATTTAAACAGATCGATATAGATTCAAATAGTCTTAGCTACTATTTGCATAACTCATAAATATATAATCGAAAAAAATTAACTAGGAGTAAAATTAGCGAACCGCTTTTCAATTAAGGCCTCAAAAAATCAATCAAAAAATAACTGCAATTTCCCTTTTTGATTTTTGAAAAGTTTAAAAGCATAGTGCTCTTCAATTTGGTCATCTTCGATTTGCTCCCTTAAATTGATTTCGAAAATTTGCTTGACCATGTTTTCATAGTAGCCTTTATATCTGGTATCAATTCTAAACTTCTTGTCCAGACAACCATCCTGAGAAATGACAAAATCATAAATTTCACCAAACCTTAGGTAAATGTTGTATTTACCATTATCGTCTGGTTGTGCTGATCTGGTGAACTTTTCATTCTTGGACATTTGAATTTTTACCGCAGCGGATTCGAACTCCCACATAGGATTGATAACCATTTTTAATTTGATCAATTGATCATTATAAACCACAGTTTCCTCAACATCTGTGTCAGGATTATCATTAGATAATTGCGCAGAAACAGAATTATTGGCCCAAATGAAAAAAGCCAGAACGAGTAATGAGATTGTCTTTTTCAAAACGTAAAGATTAAATTACTAATCGTTTGATTTTCTTGTTCTTACTAAGATAAGAAAAAAATGCTTAGCGTGTAAATCCAGAACCCTAATGAAATGAACAAAATTAGAAAGGATAGTTTATTCCTAAATTGAAAGTATATCGCTGACGGTATGGGCTAAGATGATCAGCGGGGTCTGGAAAATCGGCATTGTAATCTTCAATAGCAGCATTAAATAGATCCTTCGGTTGAAAAAACCAACGTTCTCCAATTTGCAGAGCCGGATCTTTCAATTGGGAACCTATGTCCAAACGAATGATAAAGAAGTCAAAATCCAAACGAAAGCCTATTCCCGCTCCCATGGCAATTTCATCTAAAAAACGGTCAGCACTAAAAGCAGAACCGGGACGAAGTGGATCTTCATTCAATAACCAAATATTCCCTACATCATAGAAAAAGGCTCCCTCTAAATAATCTATTAAGTCGAAACGGTATTCTAAATTCGCTTCCAGGTGAATGTCTCCTATTTTGTCTAAAGTGGTATTGGGTTCAAAGTAAGATCCAGGTCCCAAACTTCTTGCTTGCCATGCTCTTATACCTGTGGACCCTCCAGCAAAAAAAGATTCCGAAAAAGGAAGGACATCTAGGTTTTCTAATGGAACTCCAATGCCTCCTGCAAATCTAAATGCCAGACTGTTCTTGCTGGAAAAGAAGCGATAATATCTAAAGTCATGATCGCTTTTCAGAAATTGAGCAAAGCGAATTCCAAACAATTGATAACTACCTAAGCTATCTCTTTCAGCATCGAAAAGATTATGCAAAGCCCTTAGAATAGAACCTGAAGATTTAAAGGTGCCCTGATAGAAAAAGGCGTTTTTCTTATAAGCTCTTTTTTGACTATTAAAGTTAAAACCATAAAGCGTAGAAGTAATGAAATGGTTTCTATACGCATCGGTTAAAAGACGATTATTTAAATTTTCTAAAAAGTCGGTAAAGCTCTGAGTTGGGTTGATGTTAATAAAACTGACTTCAGTAAAATTCAAATAATGTTTTTTGGTTGCTGTTTCTGACCAGGAAATTCCAAAGTTAAAGTTGGATATCGTTCTTGAAAAATCAGGCCTAGACTGGAAGTTAAATGAGGCCAATAAATTGGTTTTTGGGTTGGTAGAACGGGAGAATCTCTCTTGCCTAATAGGTAATAGGAATTTTGGAAATTGAAGACTTATTTCCGGACCAAACTCTATGGTGTTCAAATTAATATTGCTCGAATTATCGCCTCCTTCATCAGTAACCAGTGGCTGAGCCTGAACACCTCCTAAAAGTTTTACCGTTAAAACCTCTGCATGCTTAAATACATTTCTATTTCTGTAGACCAAATCTCCTTCTATGCCAAGAAAACCAGAACTATTTGTTCCATTGGTTTCTGCAGTTAAACTTTGCTTTTTACCCTTTCTTAATTTAATTGAGCAGTCTAGAACACCTGGTATTTCAGATTTTGCAAAAGAGATGTTTACGATACTAAATATGGGTAAAGCTAGTAGCCTTCTATACGTCCTTTCTATGACATTCTGTTTATAGTGATCGCCTTTCTTAAATAACAAATGAGGAACGATGGCTTGGGGTTTCACAACCATACTTTCGCCATTTACAAAAAGATAGTCGTCTAATAAAACAGATGAGGAGACCTTAGGATTTAGTTCTAATTGCTCGATATTTATTTTACCGATGGTCCATGTGCGCAAATGATCTTTTGGAATGGTATCATTTGCTCCGCTAATTCCACCTAACAATTTTACCTGATTTTTGCCCTCGGTAGAATCGGCTTGAAAGAAGATTAAATCCTTGTTAAAATAATAATACCCATTGTCCCTAAGCTTTTTTGCGATGAGTTCCCTTTCTTCATTCATGAGATCAACATCGAAACGATCGCCTTCCTTTAAAATGGGATATTTTGGAATTTGCTCAACCAAACTTTCAATTCGACTAGGCATTGGAAATTTCTTTTCTGAAATGAGGTAAGGCTTTTTTGCCTCAATAATATAGTAAACCTTGGCTCTCTTCTTTTTCTCGCTTTTGTACTTGATAGAGTTTCTAATCTCATTTTCAAAATAGCCTTTGGAAATTAAATATTTATTCAGGGAATTAACCGAGCTTTCTACAAGAGATGAGTCCACCAAAACAGGAGCTTCTCCAACCACTTCCCTTAACCAATATCTCGCTGGTTTGAAGGCTTTCATTTTCTTTTTTTTGCCCTTCTTTTTGCGCTCATTATGCGCTCTTCTTTTTTCATTAATCCGCTCTATTCTTTTTCTTTTCTTTTCGGTTTTCTCGTCTAATTTTTTGGGGTTGGGTAAATTATACATCTGAAGATTGAAACGGGTTAATCCAAACAATTTTCTATTCGGTTTTTGCTTCAGATTGGCGTGAATTTCATCGCTGTCCAGATCGACAGGAATATTCACAATTTTTTGCGTTTTCAAGAGGTATTCTCCATCCTGTAATCTTCTGGACGGTCCACATGAATTAAGCAGAGAAATGACTAAAATAGATAGTGCAATTTTCAAGCACCAAGTGCTCAAATTATAAAATGATATTTTTGAATGCGAACTCTTCAATTCAAATGCGAAAATGCACAATTTTATAGGATGACTAAAAACGACATCAAATATTTAAAATCTCTACAGCAAAAAAAGTACCGAGATCAATATGGTCGTTTTGTTATTGAAGGTCCCAAAATGATAAGGGAATTATTGGATAGTGGTATACCTTATGAACGCATCTATTATACAGAAGAAGCACCCGATTTTCTCAAAAAAGAGGGCTTTTTACACATAAAAAAGGCTGAAATGGAAAGAATTTCAGGATTAAAAACAGCTTCAAATTGCCTGGCAGAAGTGCCATTTTTACCCAAAAAAGAGGTAGATTTTCCCAAAGGAGAAATGTATTTGGGATTGGATAAATTACAGGACCCTGGTAACCTTGGAACCATCATAAGAATCTGTGATTGGTTCAACATAAGAAAGATCATTTGTTCAATAGATACTGTAGAGTTATACAACCCGAAAGTAGTGCAGTCAAGTATGGGAGGGATATTCAGAGTAGAAGTACATTATTTAGATTTATTTGAATATTGTAATTCGCTGATTAACAATGACATAGATTTCTTGACTGCAGTTGTCAATGGAAAGGATCTTAAGGAGTTGAAAGCGCCTGATGAAGGGCTTTTAATGATAGGCAATGAAAGTAAGGGGATATCTAAGGAATTGCTTCATTTAAGCTCTCATAAAATTGCCATTGCAAGGCATGGAAAAGCAGAATCTTTGAATGCGGCTGTGGCATGTGGAATTTTAGTGAATTGGCTTAAATCCTAGCTTATTTTCAAGCTCCTGACTCCTGTGTGAGAATTTTCTAATTAACAATTATTTGATCGTTCTAACGTTCTCATATATAGGTTTTTAGAGAACTAATAAGTATATTTAGAGAAATAAGTTTAAAATTTAGTAAAAATGGCAAAAGAAAAATTGAGCTTTTACGATGTTAAAAGCAAGTCAAAGTTTGAATCAGATCAGTACGAAGTTAGAGAGAAGAGTGGAAGATTCTTTGCAGTAACAAAATCGCAAAGTGGCTCGCATGAGTGCTGGAGAGTGTTAGGGAAAGATCAAGCCGCTAAACTCAAGTAAGAAAATGATCTCCCCACAATGGGGAATTGAATCAAATATTTTAATCCCTTCTTGTCTTAGATAAGAGGGGATTTTTATTTTCAAAATAATGTTGTTTTAACTAGCCATTTCAAGAACTAAAATACTCCAATGTTCTTGTCCCGTCTTATACTTTTTGATCAACTGAAAACCAGCAGCCAGATGCGCATTTAATGAACGTATATTTCTGTCCGCAACCTCAGTTAAAATAAGTTCATAATGATGGGATAAATCTTTTTGCATGTGTTCGTAAAGTCTCTTAAAAATACCCTTTGCCCGATGTTCTTTTGCAATACAAATTTGCCCCATTACAACATATTTGAAATTCGAGAGGAAGTGTTCTTTATATGAACAAGAATTAAAGGTCTCAAACATGGGAATGAGTACTGGAATTTCCGCTTTAAATTGTTGATCCATTACCAGTGCGTAGGCTACTAATTCGCCCCCTGATTTTACAATGAAATGAGGGTGTGGCGTATTCATTCTTTTCAATAAATCAAAAGAGTGTTTTACGGTAACAAAGCCTTCCTTTCTTACTTCATTGTTCTCTAAAGCCTTTTCCATGTTCAAAGCTTGCAAGGCAATTATTGCCTTTAAATCATCATCATGAAAACTTCTAGTGAATTGATAAGACATTTTAAGCTCGCTTTTCGAATGGAACAATCTTGCCCTGTTCCACATAATCTTTCAAGCCTTTCAATAGAATTGCCCAGCAATAGGAACTGCGTCTATAATGGTGATTATTTTCTGGCCAATTGCAATGGGAAAACTCCAACATGGTCCCATTCTCTTCTATCTTTAAGTCAAAACGAAAATATGTTGCTGCCCAATCTGAGTCTGAACGAGTCATCTCAAATTCAATATATTCATTCAACTTGAGGTCCTTTATTTTTGCCAACCAATCATATTCTTTGGTAAAGAAGAAATTATATGTTTCGCCTATTCCACAATTTCCACTGCATTTTAATGGCCACCAGTTAACCAGATGCTCTGCTTCAGAAATGGCATCAAATACCTTAGAAGGATTTGATTGAATAAATACATCATGATAGATATTGAATGATTTCATTTTAATTTCTTTCCAATTTTATTTCTGAATCCAATACTGTTAAATTTATAAAGAAATACCTATAAAAATAATGAGCCAAACTATAATAACCGCGATCATAATCTGAAATATGGAAGGTCTATTTGGAGAAGGAAAATCATTCATACTTTTCCTGTCCTCATTTCTTGAAAATGGTTTGTTCAGACCAAGAATATCTTTGACATTGTAAATTGCCTCTCCATCCTCTTCCGTGTTCCTTTTCTTAGCTGTTAAAATGCCAGAAATAATGAATAGAACCAAGAAAACCCCAACTATCAACATTATCCTCTGCCCAAAAGTGAGAAACTCAGGTTCGCTCCAATTTTGTTGGATTGTGAAAAGCATATGATCGTATTAATTGAGTCTTTTAATCTGTAATTTAGTAAAGAAAGAACAAGAAATATCCTTTGGAGTGATTTTTGTGCATTTCAACAAAATAATTTTTGCATTTTTTTTAGAAAAAAAATTAAATCATGACATCAAAACAATCTCTTTCAAGATTTATTATTTCGGGTTTAGTATTATTTATTGGAATTCAATTTTCAGCTCAAAGTAAAATGGGTTTTGGATTACATATAGGTGGCTTATATATACCATCTTACTCATTAAATTATTCCAAGCCACTAGATGAAAAGAAAAACCTTAATGTGTCTATTTTATATGGCCAATCGAAGCATCGTTTTTCTCAAGGTAAAAGTATTATTGATACTGGAAATCCGGATATTTTGGTTGCCATCAAGGAGAACTATTTAACCTTGGAAGATCAACAAGTTTCATTGCTCATTGGACTGGATAGAAGGATAAAAGAATCTCCTTTTTCCTGGGGTTTAGATTTTACCAGTGGCTGGCATAAAGAATCACGTATTTTGAACAGTACGATTCAAGAATTCGATTCGACAGGTAATGTAGTATTTAACGTGTTCAATTTTATTAATAATGATCCTTTTAAGGATAGAAGCAGACGAGTAAGTAACAATCTAAGTTTGGGTTTGCAAGCTAATTTTTCCATGATGTTTAACGTTTCAGAAAGAATGAGTGGAAAATTTTTCGTCTCCATTCTCAGAGATTATCTTATTAACTTGAATACTGAATTAAGAGAGAATGGAGTGAGCAGAAAAATTGAAAGTAGAAACTTTTTTAGAGAACCCCTTAGTAGAATTGGTTGTGTTTTTTATTTTCAAAAAAAGCCTGTTGCTGAGTAGTTTGAGAGTTCTAATCATATTCTTTATTACCACTTTTTTATTTGCTTGTTCTGCTCCTGATCAAGTGGAGGAACATACTAATATTCAAGAAGATGTTCCGAAGGAATTTGCTGAATTCAGTCAATTGGAAAATGAATACAAAAACTTTAATTCCGTAACTGCCATTAATGAGATAGTGGAAATGGAGAATCACTATTTTGATAATAAATCAGGGGAAGGAAGTCCGTACTATGGAACGATTTGGAGAGAACAGGCAGAAGCCGAACTATATGGTGGTGAGCTATTCAATGAGTATAGAAGAGATATACAAAGCAAATGTGATAGCATGCATTGCACTATTTATGCCGTTAAGGCGCTCAAAGCTGGAATGGGAGAGAGCTTCAACAAAATGCAGGAAAGGCATGAAGAAATTTGGAATGCAAGGGAGCATGCAGGATGGAGTATAGGCTATCTATTGGTAAAAGATTGGGGCTGGAAAGCCTATTCCATTATTGATAAAGATTCGGATGAATTTGAGCAGGTTAAAAAGTCATTCGAAAAGTCAAGAGAGTATCCCGTTTGGAGACAACCCAATATAAAATTGGAAGAAATGTATATACTCGGGGAACAGGATTCACTAATTGTGAATTTGCTCTCGGAGAATGAGTTTGCCTGGGGTTTTAGCGATCAAGGCTATCACACTTGGATAACGCGTTTTGAAGTACTTAAGGAATGCAATTGGTTGGGAGCTCCTGCAGATAAATATGAGATTTTTGGAAGTCCACTTTTTATTAAAACCCCCTTCCTTTCTTATAAAGATTATAAGTCACATGTGTTGATTGTCCCACCCAAGAAAGAGGAAACCTAATTGCTAGTTTACCGTGATTACCTTTCTTAGATAATAGCCTAATTACAGTGCCGAAAGCACTTCTTAATGATTTTATCTTCGAATTACTTTTTTTGTCATGGTAGAATTTCTGCCATTAAATCTCAAAAAATAGATGCCAGAATTTTCAATATAAACGGTGTTATTACTATTCTGCTTTAGTGATTTGAAATCTATCAATCTTCCATTTAAATCAAATATTTCTAGGTTCACATTTTCATTCCTCAAAACAGCAATTTCAAATTGCCCATTCTCAGAGGTGCTTGGAAAAACTTCAACTATAGGTTTTATAGGATCTTCTACTTGATTTATACTAGAAACTATAGATTCAGAAAAAGTGCCATTTCCCCAATGCAAATTTCCAAATTGAACACATATAAATACAATGAAATTGTAATCATTAATTCCGACTCCGGAGGGTAATTCAAAAGTCATTGCTCCAGAGGAATAATTAATCCCACTTATGCTTCCTATATTTTCGACTAGCAGAGCTTCAGAAGTATCTATTGGAGCATTATAGTCATCGCTATTCGATAGATAAATATGTACATCAAACACATTGCTTTGCGTCATATAATCATCCTCTAGGCGTAAATCAAGGCTTCCATCATCAAATGCTTCCAGATGAACAGTGCCTTGTAAAATATAATCTCCATCTACGAGTGTTGCTGTTCTGGTCTCCACAATATTTTGACAAATCATAATTTGTGCAGTAAACACCGAGAACAATAATATTAGCAATTTCATAAGTTCAAATTTTGTTTAGAATAGCGCTTAAGCATTCTTTTTGTAATACCACCAAAGATAAATTAGCCCTAGGAATAAAAGGGGACTTTATTCACCTATTTTCTATCATTTAAGAAAAAGAATTAGATTTTTTAATTCTTAAAATCAATTTAGAGTCTAAAGGTGATGATATCATCAGAGGTTTATTGCAACTCATATTTTCATTGATCAAAATGTTTAAACAGGCTTTAAGTATGGTTCCGTTTTCTATGGTGAAATCAAATTTGTGATAGTAGCCCTTTTGACAAATGATCTAAAATCTGTTTCTTAAACCTATGGCTTTTCCAAGGCATCATAGATAAACCCACCTAAAATACGAAAGCCATCTGTTTCAAAATGAACTCCATAATTATTGGTAAGTGGTATAACATATACGATGTTTCCATTGCTATCTGTTAAACAGTCAGTCCCATTTGGAACACATTCGTCTTCATCAATAAGCTCACAAAAATTAGTGGTATTGCAGACAGCTGCCTGCGCTGCTCTAACTATATACTTATATGGATGAGGATTAATTCTATCATGTGTTTGAGTGACTATAGCTTTAAGCTGGTCTTGTCCTGTTAAACTTCTTACATAATCTATTAGACCTCTTAAGTTATCTTCATACTGAACGGCACGTATTATTGTATCAGAATCTGATTGACCTTGTATCCAAACAAATGATTTATAAACTGGTTTCCGACCTTGGCGAAATAAAAATTCAGCATGTTGCAAAACTTCTCTCTGAGTTCTTCTCAAAGAAACACCCATGCTAACTCCTTCTGCGTTCCAAGCACCAAAAAGAGAGGTTCCTCCAAATGCAGATTTTACTAAATGAATAGAATCCAATTGATTTAAATAAATCTGATGTCCTATTATTGCTTCAATTCCAAAGAGGAAAGGATGAGCACCATTATTATTGTCACCAAGTTTTAATACTTGATGACGTTCTTCTGAATTATTCCAAATTCGTGTTTTGCCAAATCTCTTCTCAAAATTGGATAGGGAGTCAATTGTTCCCCATCCAACCATATTCGATTGACCACACAAAAGATAAGTGTAGAAGGTGCCTAAACTATCAAAATTTTCTATCGGGTCAGAAAAGTGGTTATTAAAATAGGTAGCAATGTTATCGTTAATTCCATGCAAGGTTGCTGAGTTAAAGATATGTCTATCAGCAAGTCTGTAGTCTGTGTTAGGCCCAGATTCAAAAAAAGTACATAGATCAATAAAATTGGTGAATTTAGAATTTCTATGCGCTATTTCTGGTCTTGAAACGTATTCAGAAGGAAGTGTTCCTTCATTGCTTTCTCCAAATATAGCAAAAGGGAGATTGCTATGTTCTGCTGCATATCTTAAATAAAATGCCAGTTTTTTGCAAGCATTGTAATGTTCCACTCTTGACGGCAATAAGCTATCGGCAATTTGGCTAGAATAAAATCCATGATCATAAACTATTCCTCTAAACCTTATGTCCTCACTATTATTTCTGGCATGCGTTTTAACCGCTGCAATTTGAGCGACTAGTCTGTCCAAAATAGGAGCTGCAATTGTATCATTTTCATAATGCCACCTTTGAAACAAGGTGCCCTCGAAAGTAACTTTAACAACAGATAGTTTGGATGATGGTCTAAGCGTCATCTCGTCCAGAAGTGATACTTCCAATCCATAATCACCATGAGGCATGGAATTATTATTTTGTCCAATATTCAATGCCTCCCATTCACCACTTTGATGACTTTTATTATTCCAAATATCAATATTTGATTCGTAATGAGTTGGAGAATTATCGAGATCCGCAAGTACCCCAGCTCCTCGAGCATTATTGCCTCCAAAAATTATGACAATGTCTCTGACAGTAGAGTTAGAAAATAGATTAGAAGAAAATAGGCACAGGTATAGTGCAATGAGAAAGTATTTCATGTGATTTAATTTAATGGTAAATAAGTTCTTGCTACCAACGGATAGCCATTAAAGATAAGAATTTGTTCTGATTGATTATTGAGAACAAGATTTCTTTATGTTCACAATTTTGAAATCAAGACCTTCCGATTTAATTTGATATACTTTCGGATTCAGTCAATTTTTTTAGTTTTTTAATTTTTCTCTTAATAATTGAATTGTTTGGAAGGACTCTTTGCATTGCTTTAAAATGGTTAATTGCCATTTCATATTTTTTTTGAGTAATCAATGAGTCGCCAAAATTTAGTTCTTTTTCATAGTTGAAATTTTGACTGGTCATATCAAAGATAAGAGCTGCACCTCTAGCATAACCAGCAACGAAAAACTTATGGTATTCCATGCAATACTCATGCATTCTTTCATTAATCAGATTTTGTTCCAATACCTGAACATTACAAATTTTAGAAAGAGAATCAATTTCCTGTTGAAGAGGAATGGTCAATGAACTTTTTTGGAATTTATTTGATATTGAATCGATCATTTCAATCATTGATTCCAACTTTACCTGATTCCAGATAAAATCTTCAGTTTTATAGTCATATCGAAACTTACAAATTGGATTATGGAAGAGTGAATCTAATTCTGGATCGAATGCATATAATAGGGAAGGGTTTAATGATAAATGAATACTTTTTTCAGATTTTTCTGACCCAATTCCATTAATAACAAAGCACTGAGAGTAATAATTTTTTTTATTCACAGAGAGTATAAAAGCTTTTCCTCTTTCAATATTAAATGCAAATTCTCCATTTTCATTTGAGAATAATGTTCCGGCTAACTTTCTCTCGTTGTAAACTTTTATTTCAGCTCCACAAAGTGTATTTTGACTTAACCTATCGTAAATAACTCCTGAAACATTTATATCAGAACAATAAAAATGAGACATAAAAAGGATGTAGAATAAAAAAAGTAATTTTTTCTTCACTTTATTTTTGGATTTAAAATAACAATCTTTTCATATCAATACTTTTAATAAATGAACTACATTTCATTTTTCTAAGAACAACACTTCCAATCCATTGTCTAATATTTCGCTGTAATCACAACACCTTCAAATTTACTTTCATGGATTGGGCCAATATATCTTGAGTCTAACGAATTATCTCTACTGTCCCCCATAACAAAAAAGTGTTCTTCTGGCACAATGTATGGTCCAAAATTCACCATACTCCACTCTTTTCCATAGAACGCAAAGGTCTTTGGATTTGGATTGTCATCATAAAGTCTTCTTGCCTTTATTATTCCATCTAACCAAGCATCTTCAAGTTGGACTATTACAGAATCCCTTTGTTTAATCATCCTTTCATTTTCAAGTAGATAAGGATCGTTTATTAAGGCTTGGTGTTTCAGATATTCATCAATTGATATCAAATAAGATCGCTTTAAATTCATGTTTTGATCTACATTGATGTCGTTTACATAAAGAATGGAATTTTTTAATTCTATTTTATCTCCAGCAACTCCAACCAAACGTTTAACATAGGTAACTTTTTCTCCATTTTCCAATGTTTCAAAGCATATAAAATCATTCTTTACTGGACTAAACAGATTTGATGAAACATGATAAGAATCTAATTTTAAGCCTGGCTCATTTGCTTGAGTAGGTATAGACCAAAAAATATAGAAACCAAGTAAGCGACCAATGAATAATAGTGTGAAAAATGAAGCTATTGTGATAACTAATACTTTCTGAGATTTCTTCATGTTCTATAATTTATAAAAGCTTTTTAAAACAAACACTATTCTCCTCGTTCTGATATTGCCCATAATTAGGAATTCTTTTATACCCGTTTTTATCGTAAAGCGCAATGGCATCTGGTTGCTGTTTCCCTGTTTCCAGCACAATGCTTTGGTAATTCAATTCGCCTATCCACTTTTCCAATTCTTTGAGTAGCGCAGTAGCAATACCTTTGCCTCTATACCCTTCACGGGTATACATCCTTTTTACTTCTACTTGACCGTTTTCTAATTCTTTAAATGCTCCACAAGCAATTGCCTCATCAGCATCAAAACAAAGGACCACATGTTTTAAACTTTCAATGCCATTGTACTGATGATAAAAACCGTGCAAGTCACCATCTGCTGTTCTCAAAACTTCATCTAACAGGTCAACGAGTCCTGCAAATTTTGGGTGCTGATTATCGGTTCTTATGAAGTTCATTATTTCAAATATACTTTAAAGCAATCTGTTCTGCACAACGCATTCCGTCTATGGCAGCGCTCACTATGCCACCTGCATAGCCCGCTCCTTCTCCGCATGGGTATAATCCTTTGATCTGTGTATGCTCCAACTTTTCTTTATCTCTAGGAATTCGAACGGGAGAGGAGGAGCGAGATTCAACACCCACAACAACAGCTTCTTCTGTTAGGAATGCATTCATTTTCTTTCCCCAAATTTTAAATGCCTCTTGCAATCGACTATGAATGAAATCTGGAAGAATTTCGGACAAGTTACTTGGAACAATCCCCGGTTGATAGGAGCAATTGGGTAAATTTTGAGAGCCCCTTCCCTTAATAAAATCAGTCAATCTTTGTGCAGGTGCTGCCTGCGTTTCTCCAGCTACTTGCCATGCTTTCTGTTCTATTCGCGATTGAAACTCAAGCCCACTTAAGGCGGTATTAAATTGGGGTATATTTTGTTCATCCACTCTAACTACCATACCAGAATTGGCATATGGATTATTTCTTTTACTTGGGCTCCAACCGTTTGTGACAATTTCTCCGGGAGCAGTTGCGCAAGGAGCAATGATTCCTCCAGGACACATACAAAAAGAATGCACACCAATTCCATCGACTTGTTCTACTAAAGAATAAGAAGCCGGAGGTAGGTAATCGCCTCTCTCTCTCTTATTGTATTGAATCTGATCAATCGTATTTTGAGGATGTTCTATACGCACACCTAAACCAAAACTTTGAAATTGAATTTCAATTTTCTTTCTGTGCAGCAAGTAAAAGATGTCTCTTGCCGAATGTCCTGTTCCTAATATGAGATGATCAAATGCTAATTTTTCGTTGCCATTAATTTCAATAGACTTCAAACCATTATCATCAAAATGAAGATTGGTAAGTTTGTTTTCAAATCTTACTTCTCCACCGCATTCTTCTATTGTTTCGCGAATCCTAGTGATGATCTGTGGTAACTTGTTGGTTCCAATATGGGGGTGTGCTTCATAAAGAATGTTTTCTTCTGCACCAAATTGAACCAATGTTTCCAATACTTTTCTTACCGAACCTCTTTTCTTACTTCGGGTATAAAGTTTACCATCTGAATAGGTTCCAGCTCCTCCTTCCCCAAAACAATAATTGCTTTCGGGATTGACAATATGTTCTTTATTTAACTTGGCGAGATCTCGTCTTCTTGACCGCACATCTTTTCCTCTTTCAAAAATGATGGGCTTTAAGCCTTTTTCAATGCATTCAAGCGCAGCAAAAAGTCCAGCCGGCCCAGCACCAATTATTGCAACTTCTTTTTGATTGCTTACGTTTTTTGCTTTAAAAGCCAGATCTTTTTGGGGAATGGATTCTCCTTCTGGATAAACCTGAATCTTAAATTGATAGGCAATTTGCTTTCTCGCGTCTAGGGACTGTTTTAAGATTCTATATTGAAAAGCACCTGAAATACCACTTAGACGGGTAATTTCATTTCGAATGGCTTTTTCTTCAAAAGCAAATTCTGGCCGTAGCCTTATACTTATTTCTTTAGGCAATGATTGTGCTTATCCTTCAAAGGTAAGACTTAGAACGAAATTTCGTGAACGAAGAGATCGTAAAGGAGCGTCAAAACGCGTTCCATCATCAATTAAGATATTATTAATTCCAACCTCATGTCTCAGCTCTATTCCGAACTTAAAGTAGGGGAGAAAGAAATCAAAACCTCCACCATAGGCAGCAGCCCATTCTCTGTCTTCGGTTTTGATAACAATATCCTGGTCTAAACTATTGTTAACCTGTTTTTGCGATTGTAAATCCAAAGCAAATTTGCCACCGGCAATTACATACGCTGCAAAATTGTTTATCCTATCAGTTCTATACTTTAAAAACAGGGGAAATTCCACATAAAAAGATTCAACTCTCTTTGTGAATGTTGAAACCTCAGGTTGACTGCCTAAGGGGTTTAAAAAAGTATATTCTAAAGTTCTATCCTTAGGAGATATTCCCGGAAGAAAACGAAGAGATAAACCTCTTGTTAAATGCAAGGCAGTAACAATGTTTATGTTAAAGCCCGGCTGACTGACATTGTTCAATGTAACCAGAGAATCAGAAAAGGTGAAATCTACGTTTCGTTCAATAAAAAAATCAGAGGTATTATAACCTAGAGCCATACCGAAATGGTACCATCTTCTATCAAAGTTTCCGAGGTTGGCAGACTTTACTTTACTTCTTTTTTGTGCGAACATAGAACTGGCACAAAAGAGTAAAATGAATATGATAGTGTATTTTTTCAATTCTAAGCTTAGCAAAAATAGAAAACGCTTTTATTCTTTAAAAAGTGTTTCATAAACTTATTATTAAACGGAAAGGAGCTAAAAGGGTTTTTATTTCTCTGATAGATAAATAGTTGCGATACCTCCAGTTAGTCTTTTTTCGTGAGTTTTACTATAACCAATCTCATCCATTATTGCGATAAATTCTTCGCCATCAGGAAAAGCTGCTGAAGACTCTGGTAAATAGGTGTAAGCTGATTTGTCTTTAGAAAATAACCTTCCAATTAATGGAAGGATGTATTTACTGTAAAAACCAAACAATTGCTTCATTGGAAATCCTCTGGGTTTTGAAAATTCAATAATACAAACATGGCCATCTGGTTTTATAACCCTTCGCATCTCAGAAAGACCAGCTTTTAGATTCTCGAAATTTCTAACTCCAAATGCTATGGTAACCAAATCAAAGTGATTGTCTGGGTATTTCAGATTTTCACTATCTCCATAAACGAAATCAATAACATCAGAAAATCCTTTTTTCATATTTTTTTGACGGCCTACATCTAACATTCCCTCTGAAATGTCTGCAGCTTCTATATGATCGGGTTTCAAACGCATAGCAACAAAGGCAAAATCTCCTGTTCCCGTTGCCAGATCTAGAATCTGTTTGGGGCGATGTGGAGCAACCATTTTTATGGCTCTTTTTCTCCAACCTTTGTCTATTCCCAGAGAAAGCAAATGATTTAAAAAGTCATACTTCTTGGCAATGTTGTTGAACATATCAGCAACCTGCTTCTTTTTATTGTCTTCGCTATGCTTGTAAGGTTTTACTTGCTCAGCCAATTTAGTCTCTCCCAATATTTAACGATTTTGCTTCTTTCAATAAAGTATCTGATGTAATTGGAACTACACCCACTTTCTCACAGACTAATCCGCCAGCGAGATTGGATAGTTTCGCAATGTGCTCTGCATCCATTCCCAATGCTAAACATATAGATGCAACGGCAATAACCGTATCACCTGCTCCTGAAACATCTGCTATTTCTCTTTTTTCAGCAGGAATGACTTCCGAATTTCCTTGATGATTTACGTAAACGCCATGTTCTGATAAAGTAATTAAGGCCATTTCAGCATTTAGCCTTTTTTGTAGCTTAGCGCATGCTTCATCAAGAGAATGCTTGCTGCTTGGGTCAATTTCTTCTTTTAAACCATCCTCAATTTCCCGTAGATTGGGTTTAAAGAGGCTAACTTCTTTGTATGCCCAGAAATTCTTTTTCTTAGGATCTACCGTCACGGGGATTGATTTTTCTTTACACCAATCAATTACTTGATGAATTACTTTTTCTGTTAGCACTCCTTTATTGTAGTCTTCTAAAATAACCACACTAATATCTTCATTGTTTAGCGCAGATTGTATTTTAGATAAAAGACTCAGTTCTTCATCGTCAGATAAATCATTCGTGATTTCTTCATCTACACGCAGAACTTGCTGCTGCTCCGATATAACTCGTGTTTTTTGTGTTGTAGGTCTTTCTTCAGAAACCAGAAGATAATCTTGTTTAAGCTTGTGATGATTTAATCTTTCTCTGAATACATCACCTGCTTTATCTTTACCAATAACTGAGCAGAGCAACGGAGTGCACCCCAAAGAGATGAAATTTCTTAAGACATTGGCTGCTCCACCCAAGCGATCTTCTCGTTTTTTAACTTCAACAATAGGTACCGGAGCTTCAGGTGATATACGGTTTATTTCTCCCCACATATAGGAATCAAGCATTACATCTCCTATAACTAGAGGCTTTACGGATGAAAATTTTTCAAAGTATGCTTTTAAATTGATATCCATTAAGACAGTTTTGCCAATGTATTTTTTAGTCTATTCATTGCTTCTCTCAATTCATCTTCAGAGGCAGCATAAGAGATTCTTATATTACTGGGAGAACCAAATGCTGCACCAGCGACCATTGCAACGTGACCTTCTTCTAAAATGTATTCTGCCAGATCAAAAGAATTTTCAATGGTTTTATTGCCATCTGACTTGCCAAAGTATGCGGACACATCTGGGAAATGATAAAATGCACCTTCGGGTTCGTTGATTTTAACTCCAGGAATTTCAGAAAGTAGGGAAGAAACCAATTCTCTTCTTTTTTTGAATGCATCTCTCATATAATGTGTTACAGAAGGATCAGCATTAACAGCAGCTATGGTAGCCATTTGAGTTATGGAATTTGCTCCGGAAGTTACTTGTCCTTGTATTTTGGCGCAGGCCTTTGCAATCCATTCTGGTGCTCCTATATAACCTAATCTCCAACCGGTCATTGCAAATCCTTTAGAGACTCCATTTACAGTAATTACGCGGTCTGCAATTGCATTAAAAGCAGCTAAACTTTCATGTTTTCCAACAAAATTAATATGCTCATAGATTTCATCGCACATCACATAGACATGCGGATGTCTTTCCATGACCTTGGAAATACTCTCTAATTCATCCTTGGAATAAACCGATCCAGATGGATTACAGGGAGAAGAAAACATAATCAATTTGGTGTTGCTATTGATTTTCTCTTCCAATTCCTCTGCAGTAACTTTGAAATCATTTTCAATGGAGGTAGGAATGACAACGGGAGTGCCTTCAACCATTTTTACCTGTTCAATATAGGTGACCCAAAAAGGTGCGGGGATAATCACTTCATCTTCTTTGCCAATGATTGCCAATATCAGGTTTGCAATGGATTGCTTAGCACCCGTAGAAACCACAATTTGATCTGGATTATAATTGATGCCATTATCCCTTTTAAATTTTTTGCAAATTGCTTCTCGAAGCTCTTTAAAACCATTAACTGGAGGATATTTGGTTATGTTATTATCTAGGGCAGCTCTGGCAGCATCTTTTATAAAGTCAGGTGTATTAAAATCAGGCTCTCCAAGGCTTAAGCTTATTACATCTATTCCTTTTTCCTTTAATTCTCTGCTCTTTCTAGACATTGCTAGAGTTGCAGATTCGGATAAACGATTTAAAAATGCAGATGCTTTTTCCATACTAGATTTTAAAAGACAAATGTAAGGCTTTCAAAATGGAAAATTAAAGCCTTGATAATGAAAGAGTTTCTCATCCATTTTAAAGAAACTGAGGTTTTTTCATTCTAAGAAGTCAAAAATTTATTGGATTAGACTATTTGAATAATAAATAGCTTGAAATTCTAATTATTAAAAGTATCCAATACGCATTTTTTACGTTAATTAGTGTACGTATTAAAACGTTTGCAATGGAATTAGTGGAAATACTTGCCTATCTTATGCCTTCTATAATTGTGCTTTTTGTAGCCTATTTTATGTTTAGGAAGTTATTAGATCAATTTCAGGTAATACAGGGCTTAGATAAAAACGTTAAGCCATTAAAAGAAAAGCCAAGCCATATTAACTATCAGGCTTATGAGAGATTGGTTCTTTATTTAGAGCGAATCAATCCAACCAATATGGTACTTAGAACGCATAAAAACGGTATGAGTTTAAAAGCTCTTCAGTCAGATATGGTTAGAGGGATTAGAGAAGAATATGAGCACAATTTATCTCAACAAATTTACGTTTCAGATGAAATTTGGAAAACCATTAAGCAAGCCCGTCAGGAAACCATTAATTTAGTAAACCTCGCATCCAATAAAGTTGGGCCTAATGGAACAGCAAAAGATTTAGGGAAATTACTTTTGGAAATGTCTACTAAGGTTGAGAAGCTTCCTCATGATGTGGCAATTCACTATTTGAAGGAGGAGCTAAGAGAGAAAAATTCTTAGAGTTTTTCAATAAGGTTTTTTGCTGCTAATCTTGGATGCAACTCTCCAGAAACTACTTTTTTCATGGTTTCCGAATAAATACCTCCTTTTTGAAGATACTTTCTCTGAATTTCCATTTTCATAGCATCTTCAAACCACATTAATTTTTGCTTCTGTCTTTTTTCAATGAAAAAGGAATTACTCTTTGCAGTTTCAAAATAATGATCAATTCCTTTATGCAGTTCTTCCATCCCATTTCCGTCTATGGATGAAACGGTAAAAACTTCTACTTTTTGCCCAGATGATTTTGGAGGAAACAAATGCAATGCATTTAAGTATGATCGTCTAGCCTTTTTTGCATTATTAATATTATCTCCATCCGCTTTATTAACGACTAACATGTCAGCTAATTCTATAATACCTCTTTTAATTCCTTGTAATTCATCTCCCGCTCCTGCTAAAACCAAAACCAAATAAAGATCGGACATTCTTGACGCAGCAATTTCAGATTGACCAACACCTACTGTTTCAATGATTATTTTGTTAAATCCTGCAGCTTCACATAGTAAAATGCTTTCTCTGGTCTTGTGACCAACGCCACCCAAGGCATCGGATGCTGGTGAAGGACGGATAAAAGCATTTTCGTTTCCAGATAATTCTTCCATTCTGGTTTTATCTCCTAAGATGCTTCCCCCGGTGTTTTGAGAGCTAGGATCTATTGCAAGCACCGCAACTTTATGACCTTCTTTAATCAATCTAAGTCCGTAATGCTCTATAAACGTACTTTTTCCTACTCCCGGAGAACCAGAAACTGCAATTCGTTCACTTTTACCGCTATAGGGAATGCATTGAGCCAGAATTTCTTCTGCCAAAATTTGATCACTTTCCAAAGTGCTTTCAACAAGCGTAATGGCTTTGCCCAAAAGCATTCGATTAGCTCCTAAAATTCCCTCGATATACTCTTCTGAATTCACTAGTGCAAATTAGAAAACTTAATGCTTCTTATTCAGTTTTATTAGAGCAAAGATTAACAGGAGAACCGAAATAGCACTTAAGCAATTTTTAAGATTTGTTCTGGACTGACTACATAATCTAAAGCAATATCGAATTCATTTAAATCTTCAATTGCGCTAATTGGCTCGAAAATAGATAAACCGATTTTAATGCAATCTTTTCTGCACTTTGATAGAAAACGATCATAAAAGCCTTTTCCATACCCCACACGAAAACCCTTCTTGTCAGCTACGAGTAATGGCACAAAAACAACGTCTAATTTTTGCTCTGATATAGACTTACCATCAATAGGTTCAGGAATACCCATATGATTTTTTACAACCGTAGTTTCAGTATTCCAAATAAAGTGCTCAAGACTCAAATCTTTAAAATTGCTTTTGGACAGTACCCAAGTAATACCATTGTTCTTTGATTCAATTTTTCTTTTTAACTCAAAGGTCTTGGGTTCCCTTTGCTTCTCAATCGTTAGAAATAAATGAATGACCTTGTCTTGATAGTCAAGTGCATCAGTTGCGTTTCTAATGAGCGATTCATTTAGTTTTTGAAAAGTGTCTGAATGAAGGCTCTTTCTTTTTTCAAGGAATAATTTTCTTATTTCTTTTTTGGTCATAAACCCATTCCTGGAAGGAAATCTTTTGCAGATGCTGCCATCTCTGCTTCATACATTTTTTCCGCTTGTTCTATCGCTCTATTTGTGGCTTGAACAATCATGTCATTCAACTCTTCAGAGTCTACTGTTTTAAGATCGTAGTTAATTGAAATGTCTTTCATTAGTTTATTTCCATCCATTTCAATTTTTACCTTTCCATTAGATGATTCTCCCTGAACAGTAATATTTGAAAGACGGTTTTTTACCTCTTCCATTTTAGATTTCATACTGCCAATTTTTCCCATTAAGTCTCCAAACATGCCTTTCAAATTTTGTTTATCCGTCAAATTTCGGACTTTTACGTGAAATTCGGAATAGCTTTTGATAGCTTTCAACAAATAATTTAAATGAAAAATATTTTTTTAGCCCTAGTTTTAATTGTTCTCAGCATTTCTATTTCTGCTCAAGGAGGAGATTATTGGCAGCAAAGAGTGGAGTATATGATGGAAATTGAAGTAGATGCAAAGAACTATCAATATGATGGCTCAATGTATCTTACCTATACCAATAATTCTCCTGATACACTGGATCGCATCTTTTTTCATTTGTATTTTAATGCATTTCAACCTGGTTCCATGATGGATATTAGAAGCAGAACCATTGAAGATCCTGATAGAAGAGTAGGAGCAAGAATTGCTCAACTGGATGAGTCGCAAATAGGGTATATAGATGTCAGAGATGTTAGACAAGAAGGAAAGCCTCTTGATTTTGAGACGGTAGGAACAATATGTGAAGTAAGCCTTTTGGACGAATTGTTACCCGGTAAAACTTGTCAATTTTCAATGGGTTGGAAGGCGCAAGTTCCTGTTCAAATTAGACGGTCAGGCAGAAACAATTCTGAAGGTATTGACTTTTCTATGGCTCAATGGTATCCAAAACTTTGCGAATACGATAAGCAAGGTTGGCATGCAAACCCTTACATAGGAAGAGAATTTCATGGTGTATGGGGAGACTTTGATGTAAAGATTAATATTGATAAAGACTATACGGTTGGAGCAACAGGAATATTACTGAATAAAGATCAAATTGGACATGGTTATTCAGATGCGGAAGGCAAAGCAAAGAAGGGCAAATTGAATTGGCACTTTAGAGCGGAAAATGTACACGATTTTGTCTGGGCTGCAGACCCTAATTACATCCATGATGTGGTAAAGGATGGAGATCTTGAATTTCATTTTTTCTATTTGGATGATGACGCAATAAAAAAGAATTGGAAAACTCTTCAGGAAAAAACTCCAGAGATATTCCGACTGGCCAGTAAGCAATTTGGTCAATATCCTTACAAAAGATATGCTATCATTCAAGGAGGCGATGGAGGAATGGAATATCCTATGGCTACATTGATTACAGGAAATAGAAAAGAAAGAAGTCTGGTTGGTGTGACTGTTCATGAAGTTATGCACTCTTGGTATCAAATGATTTTAGGTACCAACGAGGCACTTTACCCGTGGATGGATGAAGGTTTTACTACTTATGCTTCGACCATTATAATGAATCAATTGTATCCTCCTTCTGAAGAACCCATAAACGCTCATTTTAGATCGTATCAATCTTACTTGAATTTAGTTAGAGATGGAAAAGATGAAGGCATGGATACACATGCAGATCATTATATTACCAATAGAGCTTATGGTGTAAACGCATATAGCAAGGGAGAAGTTTTTTTAAAGCAACTGGAATATATAATTGGTGAAAAAGCGTTGGCTGAGACCATGCTGCGCTATTTTAATGAATGGAAATTTAAGCATCCAACGGATAAGGACTTTATACGTATTGCTGAAAAAGTAAGTGGTTTGGAACTGGATTGGTATCATGAATATTTTGTTTCCAGCAAGAAGACCATTGATTATGCGGTTTCCGATGTTCAAGCGGATGGAACTAAAACTAACATTTATATTGAACGAAAAGGAGATATGATAATGCCAGTGGATGTTATGATTTATATGGTAGATGGAAATGTTATTCAGTATACTATTCCCTTAAGAATAATGAGGGGAGAAAAAGAAGAATCAATAAATGGAGTAAAAACAATTACTGCTCCAGATTGGCCTTGGACTCATCCTGGTTATGTTTTGTCTGTTAACTATCCAGCAAGTTTAATAGATGCCATAGAGATAGACCCTACAATGAGAATGGCAGATACCGATCGTTCCAATAACATTTCTGGAGCTACTGGAGGAGGGGACGATTTCTTTTATCAGGAGAAGAATTGAAATTGATAGTTAATGATTGATAATTGATAATTGAACTTGACTATTGAGCTTGACAATTGAGCTTGACAATTGAGCTTGATAATTATGTCTCTTTAATTTTTCCAGTAATGATTATGTAACCAGCGTCTAATGATGACTTATCCAGGATTGATTTGTTGGTGTCAAACCATTTATTGCTTTTGATATCCGATTCCAGCTTTGCAAGATTATTTGAAATGTTTGGAAGCTTTGAAAAAGTAGAGATTGAATTTCTGACCGAAACGTCCAAGTAAGCGGAAGGTCTTTTCCAATACGCAGCCAAAAATCCATCCATACAGTCTTCAGGAATTAGCAATGGGTTTACTTCTACATCATCAAAGTGACCAGCAATTTCTTCCGCAGTTGGAAATATTTTTTTGTCCAATTCAATGATTTCAGGAAAATAGTCTCTGGTCAACCAAAAAGGTTTAGAATCTGGATTCCATGAAACAGCAACAAATCGTTCTGTAGCAACTCTATTTATCTCCTTAAAGGCCAATTCTCTATTTTGCCAATGATGCATGGATAAGATAGTCAGTGCATGCGTAAAGCTATTGTCTGGAAAAGGCAAAGATTCTGCACTTCCTTGAATCACAGGGTGAGCATTCGGGTTGCGCTGATTGATCATTTCTATAGAAGGCTCAACTGCAACCAGATTAACATGATCTGGCTCATAGGATCCAGAACCCGCTCCAATATTGATTATCCTTTCCGCCCCTTCAAGTCTTTTAAAAATTTGTGCAGCTACTTTGGGATCACTTTTACGCTTTTTTGCATAATTGACTCCTATTTTATCATATTTTGCTTTCAATCGTTTAATTCTAAATGGGTGACTTAGGCTAATAAGAACTTAAAATAAAAGGTCTAAGAATTCCACTTAATCAGCTCAAAACCTTCGGCATAGGCTGTTCCTGCCTGGACTCCTCTAATTGTTGCCAATGCTTTAAAAAACCCAGCTTTTGTATAAGGTCTATGACTTTGAGAGGCATAACATGCAGCGGCATTTTCTTTTGCATTCATATTTTCCTCTGAAACCTTAACATGAAAATCTATGGTGCTTTGAATATTATTCCATGGCAATTCATAGCCCAATACTTTTCTGCCTTTAAAAGCTCTTACGCCTTCCTCATGAATGGTTTTATGATCTTGGTGGATATCGAAAGAAGCTGGAATAAGAATTAAACCAGGATCAATTTCCTTTCTCATTTTTATCAGTTCTTCTAAAATTTCTTGTCTGTATTTTGGAAATTCTCTAACTGGAAAATCAAAATGCTTAATGCATTCAGAATCTACTTTCAAATGCGCTATTGATTTGCTCATTTCCTTGTACAAAGTATCGCTTTCTAAGCCCTTGGGCAAAGACTTAACACAAGCAGAAAAGGTGGCTATCCAGACATTTTTTCCTTCATTTGACCACCTGTGTATAGATGCTCCACAACCAAATTCTGCATCATCCGGGTGAGGGGCAAGTACGAGTATATTTTTAGCTTCTTTCAATAGAACAAAAATAGAATTTAATCTATATAGCCCTTTAAATCATAAACCCAATATCCCACAATCTCTTTGAAAATAATTTTCCAATCCACCAATGTTTGGGTATTTGGAAGAAGATGATATTCCAGATCAAAGGTCTCAACTGTGCTGTAATAATCCGTTGCTAAAGGAATGGTGTTGATATTTTGATTATCAAAACATGCTTTTGCTCTTCTCATATGAAACGCTGATGTAATGAGGTAAAAAGGGCCTTTTAGATTATTCTTTTCAATAATTTGTTTTGCGTTTTCTGCATTCTGAAAAGTATTTAATGAACTGGAATCAACTAGGATATCTTTGTCTTTTACACCACATTTTAACAAATAGGATTTGCTGAGGTTTGCTTCTTTCTGTTCTGGAAATGCACTAGAAGAGGCACCACTTAAAACGATAATCTTTTTAATTTTTTTTGAGTGATAGAGTGCCAGAGATTCCGCAATTCTATCAGCAGCTTCATTAAGTTCCAATGATTTTTTTTGATGACCATAACGGCCGTAGCCACCTAACAGCAAGACCGCATCTGCATTTGATGCAAATGCATCTTTTTGAATAGGCTTTGCTTCCAAACCCTTCATCGCTAAATTGTAAATAAATGAATTCCCGAAAACGAAAAACAATAACAATGCTATCCCAATAAACCTCTTCCGTTTGTTCTTCTTAAGGAAGGCCAATACTATGAACAGAAAGACCCAAAAAGAAGGTTGAAGTAAAAAGTCCAGAAGTTTGGATAAGTAATAGAACATGTATCGATTTGGTTTAACAAAGCTATAAATATGGCCCAATCACTGAAATATCACATAATTCTATTTTAAACAGATTCGATATAGCAACAATTTGAACACCTAAAGGTATATATTTGCCCTTATTCTAAATTTTTGGTTGCCCACCTCAAACTCAATAAAGTATTTTTCGCAATAGTCTTTCTTTGGCTTATTGTAGGAGCATTTCTAGGTCCAACCTATTTGGCTTTTATTCCTCTAACAACTTTACTTTTCATAAGAAGAAACTATTTACTAGAGATGTTATTGGGTTTTTGGTTTATTCTAATTCTCAGTGACAGTAGTGTCTACAGTTTAGAATTTGCGAAGACTATAAAGCCTCTTTTTATTTTACTCGTAGCCTTAGGCTTTTTTATAAAAAGGAAATCCATTATTGCCGTTGGAAACCCTATTATCAAAAGCTTTCTTCCTTTCATATTTTGGAGTTTTGTGGTGATTATTTTTTCTCCAGGAATTGGAGTGTGTTTTCAAAAGACCTTGTCCTATGCACTTTTGCTATTCTTAGTTCCCTATCTGGTCAATTGGTCCATGAAATTTGAAAGGAACAATTTTCTTAGAAGTGTGGTCTATTTTGGAGCCATCATTCTTTTGGCATGTTTGGCTTATGCCTTTTTTGTCGGTGAAAAAGCATTTCTTGAAGAACGTTTTAGAGGTTTTTTTGGGAATACAAATGGTTTGGGAATCTTTTGCATGCTTCTCTTTATATTCTTTGAGGTCGCCTTAAGCAAAGATAAATTGGTTTTTTCCAAGACCGAAAAATGGGTTTTTTACATAATTATTTTAGGAGTTTTAGCCTACAGTCAAACAAGGTCTGCAATCTTTTCCGTTTTCATTTATTTCCTCTTTAGCAGAATATATTTCATCTCGGGCTTTGTTGGTTTTTTATTGTTTTGTTCCATTCTATTTCTTTACGATCAAATTTTTGAGTTGATTATTAGTGGTATAGAAATTCTGGGGCTTGATAATTATTTTAGAAAAGACACACTTCTTGAAGGTTCAGGACGGATTATCGCCTGGGGCTTTGCTTGGCAAGAAATTCAATCCAGTTATTCCTCTTTTACTTTTGGAAAGGGCTTTAATTATACAGAAACACTATTTAAAGAAAACTTTCATTTGCTTTCTAGAAGAGGGCATTTAGGTAATGCACATCAGTCTTTTTTGACTTTCTGGTTAGATACAGGTGTAATTGGAGTAGTTCTTTATTGTGTGGGACTAGTAATAACCTTTATAAAAGCATCTAAGAAATCCGTTATGGCATGGCCCATTTTTTATGCTTTGATTTTTTCGGTAAGTTTTGAATCCTGGTTAACTGCGAGTCTAAATCCTTTTACCATTATTCTGATAATGATTTTGACAGTAATGATTTATGAAGAACCTAAAGAGGAAATAAGTGAGGCCTAAGATTTTATTCTTGCATAGTGAATTAGCCATGTACTTTGTGGCTTGCATTTCCGAATTGTCTGAGCAAGCTGAGGTTCATGTCATTCATTGGCCTGTGAATCCAGAAGCACCATTTCAATTTAATCTATCGGGCAAAGCGAAGTTCTATCCAAAGGCAAATTACAAAGACGAAGAACTAAAGACACTTTGCTATTCCTTAAAGCCAGATATTTTGGTCGTAAGTGGATGGAGAGATAAGGATTATGTCAACATTGCTAAGATGAAGCTTTGCGATATTAAAGTACTTACGCTAGATAATCCCTGGCAAGCAAATCTCAAACAGAGAGTTTGGACTTTAGTATCAAAATTTAAGCTATTACCTTATTTTTCTCATGCATGGGTTGCAGGGAATAGGCAGAGAAATTACGCTTTAAAATTAGGCTTCAAAAAAGACAGAATTCTTAATGATCTATATTCTGCAGATATTGATTTGTTTGAGAAAATTAGCTTAACACGATCTTCCATTTCTGAGAGAAAGAAGAAGTTCATCTATATAGGCCGTTACTCCAATGAAAAGAACATTTTTGGATTGTTCAATGCCTTTCAAAAGTTTAGAGAGTTAAATAAGGAATGGGAATTGCTATGTTTAGGAACTGGCCCTCTCTATGAAAATGCGCCTCAAATAGAGGGAATAACACATCAAGGCTTTGTACAACCAGCCGATATGGAAAAATTTCTTTTGAAAACCGATGTTTTTATTCTTCCCAGTTTTTTTGAGCCTTGGGGGCTTGTAGTTCATGAAATGGCAGCAGCAGGATTTCCAATGATCCTCAGTAATAAGGTGGGAGCCTCAGAAAAATTTCTGGAAAAAGGCAAAAATGGTTTTTTGGTGAATCCTGATTCAGAGGAAGAAATTTTAAATGCTTTAAATGAGATGAGTCAATTGACTGAAAAACAATACATTAAAATGTCTAAATACAGTATTGAACTGTCAAATAAGATTAGTCCTCGAAAGTGGGCTGACAATTTGCTAGAAATATTGTAAATTTAGAATAGTTAATTAAAAATTATGAAACGTATATTGGTTACTGGTGGGGCAGGATTTATTGCGAGTGAAGTTGCGATTAGGTTAGCGCAAGACTCTCAAAATCTTGTTGTGGTTGTAGACAATTTAAGAACAGGAGATACTAAAAAATTACCTTTAGAAGCTTACGATAATCTTCAATTTATAAAGTGTGATGTAAATAATTTCAATGATATCTCTGGAGTATTTTACGCCTATAATTTTGATTACGTTTTCCACTATGCTGCACTGGTAGGTGTACAGAGAACATTAGAGAATCCAGTTTCAGTTTTAAAAGATATTGAAGGAATTAGAAATATTTTGGATTTATCTAAAAATTCAAGAGTGAAGAGAGTATTCTATTCATCATCATCAGAGGTTTATGGCGAACCCGTTGAGATTCCTCAAAATGAGAAGACCACTCCTTTAAATTCTAAATTACCCTATGCAATTGTAAAAAATGTGGGAGAAGCCTACTTAAGATCCTATTATCAAGAATTTGGTTTAGAATATACGATCTTTAGATTTTTCAATACCTATGGCCCAAAACAAAGTAAGGATTTTGTAATCTCTAAGTTTCTGCGAGCTGCATTGAAGGGAGAAGATATTACCGTTTACGGAGATGGAAATCAAACACGTACTTTCTGCCATATCAATGACAATGTGGATACATGCTTGAAGTGCTTTGAAGACAACTTATTTATCAATGATGTTGTAAATATTGGTTCTGACAAGGAAATGACCATTATTGACTTGGCAAGAAAAATTGTTGAAATTACCGGTTCTCCTTCTCAAATTGTTCACTTACCTCCATTGGCTGAAGGAGATATGTCTAGAAGATTACCAGATAATAGACAAATGAAAGAGATCCTACAAAGAGAACTCATTCCTCTTGAAATTGGATTGAAAAGTATTATTGAAACACCCCATTACATAAATTTATAGATGTGCGGAATCAATGGCCTCTTTGGCCTGGAAAAAGTTCAACATCCTAAAGAAGTTATTGAAAAAATGAATAATGCTTTGGCTCACCGTGGTCCAAATGCAGAAGGTGTTTATGTCAATGATTTTGTAGCACTAGGTCATAGACGTTTGTCAATCATAGATTTGGATGAAAAGGCTAACCAGCCTATGAAAAGTGCTGATGGTAGATATACCCTAGTTTTTAATGGAGAACTTTACAATTTTCAGGAACTTAAAGGACGGTTTTCAGACTATCCATTTCAAAGTAAGAGCGATTCTGAAGTTATTCTTGCAGCCTTTTCAAAATGGGGCATTAAAGCATTGCAAATGTTTAATGGAATGTTTGCCTTTGCAATTTGGGATGATTGGGAAGAGCAATTATTTATTTGCAGAGACAGGGTAGGAATAAAGCCACTGTATTATGCCGAAAAAGACAATTCGATTTTATTTTCCTCTGAAGTTCGTGCTCTTTTGAGTAGTGAATTGGTTTCTAGAAAGCTAGATAAGAAAAGCCTTGTGGATTATTTGAGGTATTCTACAGTGCATTCTCCAAATACAATTATTGAAGGAGTCAAGGTATTGGAACCTGGCCATTACATCAGATTAAGTGAAGGAATATTTGAAATATCTAAATACTTTGAGTTTGGTCATCATCCCGCGCAGGCTAAAAATGAAAAAGAGATTCAAAATGATATTAAGCAAGGTTTAATATCAAGTGTAGAAAAAAGATTAGTGGCAGATGTAGATTATGGGGCTTTTTTAAGTGGCGGTATTGATTCCAGCATTATAGTTGGAATAATGTCACAGCTTACCCCAGGAAAGGTCAATACATTTTCAGTAGTCTTTGACGAAGAAGAATTTAGTGAAGCCCCATATTCTCAATTGATTTCAAAGAAGTATAATACACAGCATCATGAAATTAAGTTAGAACTAAAAGACTTTCTGGATCTTTTGCCTGAAGCACTTAAAGCGATGGATCATCCATCTGGAGATGGTCCAAATACTTATTTAGTTTCAAAGAAAACAAAGGAGAGTGGAATTACAATGGCTCTGTCAGGTTTAGGTGGAGATGAGCTTTTTGCCGGCTACGATCTATTTAAGTATTGCGCCAATATTTCCCAAAAGAAGTGGATTACGAGCTTTCCTCTTTTTCTAAGAAAAATGGCCGGTTCGGTATACTCCAGAATGAATACACAAGCCGCTGGAACCAAGGTCAAAGATATTTTAGTTAAGGACTATTTTGATCTGGAGTATATATATCCAAGTATGCGAGCGGTGCTTCAAGATGAATCAATTCTGAATTTAACAGGCCTTAAACAATTACCAGAAAACGAGGTCTTCAAAAAGGGGCAAGAGCATATTTCTTTTGATGGATATGCCTTTAAATTGCCATATCTAAGTAAGATTTCACTATTGGAATTTAACTCTTATATGACCAATGTATTACTGAGAGATACGGATCAAATGAGCATGGCCAGTGCATTAGAGGTAAGAGTTCCATTTCTAGATCACGAGTTTGTGGATATGGTTTTAGCTATTGATGATAGAACCAAGTATCCCCATAGTCCAAAAAAATTACTGATAGAAGCCTTTTCAGATCTGTTACCCGATGAGGTGGTCAATCGAAAAAAAATGGGTTTCACTTTTCCTTGGAAGGAATGGATGAAAAAGGATTTAAAAGATTTTTGCGAGGAAAAGATTAATTCTCTTGCCGAGCGAGAGGTTATAGCATCAAAAGAGCTTTTGGGTCTTTGGAGTAGATTTCTGAATGATGATCCTTCAATTACTTGGTCACGTATTTGGCATCTCGTAGTTTTGGAACAGTGGCTTCAAATAAATTTAATTGAAGAATAAAAAGCGCATTCTTGTTTTTATCGATTGGTTCAAACCTGGCTATAAAGCTGGAGGGCCTATTACCTCTTGCTCCAATATGATTCAATTTTTGGAGAAAGACTATTATTTTCTTGTCATTACTTCCGATAGGGATTATATGCAGGAGACTCCTTATCCAGATATTCCTTCCAACCAATGGACAAAGTATTCTGAAAATTGCGAAGTATTTTATCTATCCAGAGAACATGAAAATAAATCCTACATAAGAAATCTGGTTGGGAACCTTGATTTTGATCTTTGTTATTTGAATGGAATCTTTTCTAAAGTGTATTCCATCTGGCCATTGGATTTAATAGGTGACAAAAAATGCATTCTTGCCCCAAGGGGAATGTTAAGATCCAGCGCCTTAGCGATCAAGTCATTCAAGAAAAAAGCCTATTTGAGTCTTGCCAGAATAAAAGGAAGCTATAAAAACGTGCACTTTCAGGGAACAACGGATGATGAAGCCAAAGATATCCTGGCTCAAAAATTAAGTAAGCATATTAGTGTTGCTTCTAATTGTCCCAGAATAGTTAGAGAACCAATTCCAAAGGAAAAAGAGAATGGAGTTCTGGAAATGGTTTTTGCTGGAAGAATAGCCAAAGAGAAGAATTTACTTTTTGCATTGCAATGCCTTCAGGAGGCTGACTTTAATGGAATTCGATTAAAAGTAATAGGAGAGAAGTACGATCAGGACTACTTTCTTTCTTGCAAATCAGTTTCCGAATCCCTCCAAAACATTGATGTTCAATTTTTAGGTTCTTTAGCTCCAGAAGAGTTTGAGAAAGAACTACAAAAAGCACATCTGATGTTTTTACCCACACTAGGCGAGAACTATGGACATGTAATTTATGAAAGCTTGATTAATGGAACACCTGTTTTAATATCTGACCAAACTCCCTGGTTAGGGCTTGCTAAAAGCACCGCAGGTTTTGAATTAGCTTTGTCTGAAAAGGAATCGTTTGCAGAGAAAATCAAATTCTTTTTGAGCATGGATAATGATGAATATCAGAACTATTACAGAGGAGCTATTTCCTATGCAAAGAAAAAAATTGACCTTGAAACCATAAGAACTGAATATATTCGTCTTTTTGAATGAAAACAGACTTGTCTAAATATAATAATGATTGGTACAAACCGGGATCGCCAATGAAACGGCTATTTTGGTTTTGGATTCAAGCCGTCTTTTTTCATTCTAAACTGTTTCCTTTTTCGGGAATGTTCAAATTTTGGTTGAGGCTTTTTGGAGCGAGAATAGGAAAGGGAGTTACTATTAAACCTGGTGTTAACATTAAGTATCCCTGGAAATTGGAGATTGAAAATTTCTCTTGGATAGGTGAGAATGTTTGGATAGATAATTTGGATTTAGTTAAAATAGGATCAAACGTTTGTATCTCTCAAGGCGCAATGTTGGAATGTGGTAATCACAACTATTCAAAGCCAAGTTTTGACTTGGAGATAGCACCAATTACCTTGGAAGATGGAGTATGGATTGGTGCAAAATCCTTTGTTGGTCCCGGAACTATTTGTAAAGATCATTCCGTGCTTTCTGCAAATTCAAGAGCTCCTAAGTGTTTAGAAGCCTATGGAATCTACTCTGGAATACCAGCGGTAAAAGTTAAGCAAAGAGAGATTTCATGAAGATTTCAATTATTACCGTTTGCTATAATGCAGAGGAGACTATAGAAGAAACTATTCAGTCCGTTTTAGCTCAAGATTATCAGTCAATAGAGTACATCATTATAGATGGTTTTTCATCCGATTCAACGATGGAGATTGTAAGTAAATACAAGGAGCAAATTCATCGTGTTGTTTCCGAAAAGGACAAAGGTATTTATGATGCTATGAATAAGGGAATTGCTCTAGCAAATGGCGAGGTGATTGGAATACTAAATGCGGATGATGTATACGCTTCCAAAGCGGTAATAAGTGAGATTGTAAGTGGCTTTAAAGATAATACTGACGCGTGTTATGGAGATTTACAATATGTAAAAAAAGATAATCTGGAACATATTGTAAGAGACTGGAAGAGTGAAAAATTTAAATCTGGATTATTTCAAAAAGGTTGGATGCCACCACACCCTACTTTTTTTCTCAGGAAAGAATGCTATGATAATTTTGGGGTGTATAATACTTCCTTTTCTATATCTGCAGACTATGAGTTGATGCTCAGAATGATCGAAAAACATAAAATCAAAAGCAATTATGTTCCAACCTTAATCACAAAAATGAGAATGGGAGGGGAGAGTAATGCTTCTTTAAGGCATAGGATTAGAGCCAATCAGGAAGATCGTAGAGCTTGGAGAATAAATAACCTCAAAGCGGGACCATTTACCTTAATCAGAAAACCACTAAGTAAATTGAATCAATATTGGAGCTGATTAGAACTTCGCTCTAGACTTTCTCTTTTTCTTCACCTTGCCCTTCAGCCAGCTGTATCTTCTCTTTTTAGTTTGGAAGCTTTTAGATTTTTTCTGAAGAATCAATCCAGCACTAAGGTTCATGAAAATATAACCGTCATTGTTACTTATAACTCCTCTTGGATTTCTTGGAGTTGATGGATCATAGTTAGAAGGATAGACATAATTAAAAATCACTTCTGGTTCTCCCGGAAAAGCCTCTTCAATAACAGCTGGTGTAGTTTGACTGGCAAATGCGATTCTTAAGGGATCATTGCCCAATTCCGCATCTGTAGCGTATACCGAACTTATATCATCTAAATAATCGGTAAACGTCATACGGTAAGAGAGTTCCCAACCAAATCTATATTTTCTTGCATAGGTGAAATAAAAACCAAAGCCTAATGGCACTGTTATACCCCATCTATCATATTCTTCAGCCTGACCTTCTGTTCTAAGAGGAGCCAAATCTACAGTCATTCCTTGAAATGCTGGATTGTCCCCTGCATAAGTTCCTCTGGGATTATGTAAAAAGCCTCCTACTCCCACAAGGCCGTAGACTCTGAAATTTGGATTATACAAACCTCTTCCACCGAAATCATTGTCAGAGTATAAGGTGAACTCTGTTTGAAGCGAAAGTTCTTTGATATTATTCGTGAAATTCAGATTTCTTGCTCTTCGTGGACCATATTCTGTAGTAAATTGATCATCACCTTGAATACGAGAAAAATAGCCAGCAAGCTTGATATTAAAGGATCTGGAAATTCTTCTTCTTATGAAAGCACCAGCTGTATACCTGGTATCTCTTAACTTGACATCATAAATGAAATCTCTACGCGCCCTGTCAACACCTCCAATGTCTCCTAGATAATTAGAACCACCTACGGTGACACCAAAATCCCAAAGGTACTGAGCATCAAAAGTAGAAATGCTGAGAACAAAAATAAATATAGTGCTTAGTCGTTTCAACCGAACAAATATATAATATACTTTTTCTATAAAGGGCAACCTTATATAGAAACTATTAAAAATTCTATTAAATAATTTTTTTAGAAGACTAAAGTTTATACGTTCAAATTCTAATTTTGATTAGAATTTATACAGAATTATGTCTAAAAATAGTGTTTGTGAACTTTTTGGTATAAAATACCCACTTATTCAGGCGGGAATGGTATGGTGCTCAGGCTGGGAATTGGCTGCTGCAGTTAGTAATCATGGAGGATTGGGAATAATTGGTGCAGGGAGCATGTATCCTGAGATTTTAGAACAGCACTTACAGAAAGTTTCTGATGCTACAGACCAACCTTATGCGGTGAATGTGCCTTTGCTCTATGCAGATATAGAAGCTCATTTTGAGTTAATTGTTAAATACAAAGTTCCTATTGTCTTCACCTCGGCTGGAAATCCGAAAAAATGGACCGGTTTTTTGAAGGATAAGGGAATAAAAGTAGTGCATGTGGTGTCTAGTAAGAAGTTTGCGCTTAAATCTCAGGAAGCGGGAGTAGACGCTGTTGTCGCAGAGGGTTTTGAGGCTGGAGGCCATAATGGACGTGAGGAAACAACAACACTTTGTCTAATTCCAGAGGTGGTAGAAGCAGTGGAGATTCCGGTTATAGCGGCTGGAGGAATTGGAACGGGAAAATCTATGCTTGCAGCAATGGTATTAGGGGCAGATGCAGTGCAAATAGGGAGTAGATTTGTAGCATCAGAGGAATCATCAGCGCATCAACTTTTTAAGGATGCTGTAGTAAAAGCAGGAGAGGGGGAAACCCTTTTGACGCTAAAAGAGGTTACACCTGTACGTTTATTACGCAATGGTTTCTTTGAAGAAATTATGAGAGCCTATGACAGAGATGCCAGCCCTGAAGAATTGAAAGAAATTTTAGGAAGAGGAAGAGCGAAAAAGGGAATGTTTGAAGGGGATCTGGAGAATGGAGAATTGGAAATTGGGCAGATATCCAGTCAAATTGATACTATTTTGCCAGCTGCTGAAATTATGGATGAAATCATTTCAGATTTTAGGTCTTTGCTGAGAGAAATTACGGTAAAATCCACATTTGAATTCTAGCAATCGGTTATTATTACTAAGATCTTAATTGATTGAAGATATTGGAAGGAGGATATCTTTGAAGGCAATTAATTCGTATCTTTAGAAAGGCCAATTCTTAAATCGAATGAAAAAATTGATTATTGTAATCTTTTTGGTACACACCTTTGATAGCTTCTGTCAAAATTTTGAAGGGCCAAATAGAATTATTTCTTCAGCGGTAAGGGCAAGAAGTATTATTGAGCTAGATTTCGATAACGATAACGATCTTGATATCTTATTTTATTCACGATTTGAAAAGAGTCTGGTGTGGCTAGAATATGATATTGAAAGCGAAAAGTATAATCCATATCGTGCATTAAGCCCAACTACTGTAATTCCTAATAGTTCATCTACGTATCCAGACCCTCAGTTACTTGCTTTTGCGGATTTAAATGGCGACTTGCAAAATGATCTTGTATTTGCAGAAAAATGGCCTACCGAGAATGCGGTTTTCAGGATTTATTCTATTGAAAACAATGAGTTAACATTACAGAATACCTGGGTAGAAGATTGGGCATATAGGTCATTTTCTTTTGTAGATGTTGATATTGACGGAAAGCTGGATATTGTATGTTCAAAATGGGGAGATCTTTTTTGGTACAAGAACCAAGGCAATTATCAATTTGATGAAGCTAGTTTATTGTATACACTTCCCCTATCAGGTAACAGTTTTGGTTTTGTTGATATTGATTCCGATGGTGATATAGATATTGTAAGCAGTGGTTTGACCACATATTATGAAATTGGAACCTTATTGCATATTAATGATGGGACTTTTAATTTTACCGATACCATAATAAGTGATGGATGTGCGTTTATAAATCTTGAATTTGCAGATCTGGATTTAAACGGTTATATAGATATTATAGGCCAACGGTACGAATATTATATTTGGCCTAATGATAACTTAATTTGGCTGGAAAATGAAGACATGAGTTTTGTTTTGCATGATGAGCTTGAGTCAATTTCAAGCGATCATTTTGTTATAGAAGATTTAGATGGTGTAGCACCTTTAGATTTATTAATATTTGACAAAAATTATCAGGGATTAGATTTAATTGGACTACAAAATAATGATGGACTTCTTCAGATTGAAGATACTATTCAATTAGGAACGTTTCCACCACCTGCAAACGATTTACTCGGTCTATTCTCCAATAGGTACCATAATCATAAGAGTTTTATTTTTTCCCACTTTTATGGCATCGATTATATCATAAGATTAAGAGAGCAAGGAGATAATCAATATGTTCAAGAAACGGTTTCTGATGAAATTTTAAAAATACATGCGGTTGAACAAGCTGATCTCGATTCTGATGGTCTTTATGATATCTACTTTAAAACAGAAGAAGGATTATTTGAACTGAAAAATCTGGGCGATGGCGATTGGGATTGTGTAAGAAGAATTTGGGATGGAGAGGTATTAAGTTCATTTAGTTTTGCAGATATCAATGAAGATGGTAAAGAAGATCTAATAACCAAGTCCATTGATGAAACTCAGATTCTTTGGTATGAGAATCTAGGTTATCATTTTAGTTCTCTGGGGAATCCAATTACTGTAATCCATCAGGAAATAGGGTCATTCCATATTGATGATGCCAACGATGATGGTCATATTGATCTTATTTATGCGGCCATAGAAAGTAGTCAACCATTGATTTATGTGCTTATGGGGCAAGGGCAAGGCGACTTCTTGGAAACCGATCAGATTTCGTCAATAGAAGCATTACCGGAGCAGTTAATCATTGGAGATCTGGACAATGATATGGGTAAAGATATTCTTACCAATAAGACCGAAACGCTTTTAGGAATCTATACATTAAACAATGAAGGGCAAGTATTTAATGAATACGAAATATCTCAGTCAAACGTAGATGAACTCCTTATTGTTGATTTAGATAATGATGAGTTAAATGATATTGTCTTTGCGAATAATGTTCAGGAAGGCATATATTACATAAAAAATTTGGGTAATGGAGAATTTGATCAAGAGGAGATTATTTATGCTCTTGTTGCGAGGAATTTTAGCAATTTACAGTCTACTGATTTTGATGGAGATGGCTTTGAGGATATTATTGCTTTCAATTTTCATGAAACATGGGAAGATATTCCCGAAATTACCTTTCTGAGGAACATTGACAACTTTGGTTTTATACCCCATCACATTGACTATACACCCTATTCGAATATATCCTCAGTTGATCGATTTACTTCCTTTTTTGAAGTCATGGAAATCTCTGGAAGTTCATCCCCTGATTTATTTGTAGCTGCTGCGTCAATTCATGACAATTCTAGTGATCCATCTTATAGTTTTGCAAACTTTGATTGGTTTGAGAATGGTTATATACTTACCCATGTTCCTCAAAACAGTATAGAGGAATTTGATGTTCAACTTATTCCAAATCCAATTACTCAGGTTTCAATTTTGGATCTTGGAGAATTGAAAAATGTTAGAAATATATCTATAATTGATTCACAGGGAAGGTTAATTAAGGATATTGGTCAACCTAATTCTAATAAGGTTCAAATTGAAAGAGGAGATATGGCCAAAGGATTATATTTTATTAGAATTGAAACGGAGTTGAAAGTGTTGGCATTAAAATTCATTATTGAATAGGTATCGATAATAGAAAACGAATCGAAAAGAATCTAGAAAAGTGCTCTTTAAAGATTACTCATGGGATATTAAACGAATCATTTTTGGAAATCTAAATAGAATACTATTCTCATCTAATAATGCTAACATGACCATTTAGCTTTTCTACTAATTTTCCATCAAAAGAAAAGGAAACAACATAGATATATAGGTCACTGGGTAGATAATATTCAATGGTTAAGCCGTTACCGAACCATCGAAAATCAGGTTCGTTGGAGCTAAATATTTCTTGTCCTAGTCTATTGTATATACTTATTTCAAAAAAGTCGAAACGTTGTTGGGTTTGAATAGCGAAGAAATCATTGATACCATCGCCATCAGGGCTAAATGCGTTTGGAATAAATATACTTGATAAACAAGAAAAATTGAGAAGAGGATCATCCATAGCCAGACATTCACCACAACTGTCTATTACTGCTGTTCCAAAGGGAATTCCCATGCAATCGAAACAGTTGTAATCACATTCAAAGCTGCAATTGGCCAAAGGATCAAAATTGCAAGCCAGGGGATCTGTGCAACCTAAAATAGATTCTACAGTTTCACAGGTACAGGTATTTTCATCCCAAATTTCAAAGCCATTCGCGCAATTCCCATCATCACAATTTTGAGGTGTGATTGCGGTACCTTGACATGGAACACAGACCGCATCATTATTGCATTGATCTAAAACCATTACATCATTCTCTGTACATGGATTCCCATCATCACAAGGCACTTCAACAACATTACTGCAATCGGCAATCGCTTCTCCCTGGCAGGGAACGCAAATGAAAGTATCGTCACAGGCGGAAGCTATAATCACATCGTTCTCCGTACATGGATTCCCATCATCACAGGGAATTTCTTGAGTAGTATCGCAGTCAATTTGTACTTCTCCTGCGCACGGTTCGCAGATAAAGGAATTATCGCATGCGCCAACAAGAGTCACATCATTTATAGTGCAAGGGTCACCATCATCACAAGGCATTTCCACTGTATCTGCACAAGAGCTGATTAATTGTCCTGCACAAGGTGCGCAAATGATTGCGTTATCGCATTCATCTACAATAATTTCATCGTTTTCTGTGCATGGGTCACCGTCATCACAAGGCATGGAAATAGTATTGTCGCATGCGTTAGGGACATTTTGTTGGTAATTAAAGGTGATACAAATTTCATAAATCAATTCTATGGTTCCACTTTGCACAGCATTGGCTATAGTTGGACAAGAATTTAAATTTTCGGTGGCAGGAATAAGGTCTACTCCAATAATGTCATTTGAATCTATTCCAACCCCACAGGTCATTGGATTAAGGGAACTTATACCTGGGGTAGTGGCCCCTATTCCGAAATTGCAAGCAGGGCTTAAAACATCTTGAACGATAGGGCAAACAGCACTTGTAGTAAGAGGGCAATTGAGCAATACATTTCCGAAAATTGGAACACCTGTGCACGCAGTATTTGTATTGATGTCCATGATATTGATTTCAATATTCATGGAAGCTAGCGTTAAATTGGCTAGGCCACAGGGAACTTCAGGTTGCTCAAAATTGTGCAAATAACCATCGTTGACAACCGCTAGGTTGGCATGGGCCCAATCGTTTCTATCCGTTGCAATCAGAGCATCTGCACTTGTTTGACAGACAGTAACGGAGAACTGCGCCTTTGCCTGAAATGAACAAAGGAAAACCAAAAAGAGAAATATGATTCTAAACCTCACTTTTCTTAAAACACTGTTTGAACAGAATATGTTGTAATTATTCACTAAGTGTTAAAGATACACTTTCTTGAGATTGCTGTTGCTTTTGTTTAGATAAATAGTCGATTTGTAAATCTGGGCTTTTTAAACTGAAAACTATTTGATAAATCGAATTTGTAAATTCAATTTAATAAATAGCATATCTTTTTCTACATAAATCTCTCCAAATTTGTTTCTAAAAAGAGAGGGCTACACAAAAGGGCTGGGTTATTTGCTACAAGCCCTCACTCGTATCTTGCTAGGAGCTTTCAACTGCTACCCCGACTCAGTTTACCTGCGAAAGATATTGTCAGAATGATATTTAAGGAACTCTTGCGATGGCAAGAATTTATCGGGAAGAGATATTTTTTGTTTATTATATTTTAGAAAAAAATCTTGGATTGATTCATTTTCTTTGTGTTCAAAAATTGCATCAGAAATTTTAACTTCATAGTCAGCAGTAATAGTCAAAAATCCTTTATCAAAAGCTTAGTCGTGAATTGAATTTAAACACAAACCATTTCTCGGATTCATTCTTTCAACTTTGTTTATTCTCCAAGGAATAATATGACTTGCAACCAAAAAATCCGAAATTTCAATACCAGTAATACAGCATTTTTGGTAATATGAAGATAAAACAGAAGAACGAAAAAATTTTTGATTAACTCTAGTTTTTACAAGTCGCTCTGCATCTTTTCCTTCTGGAAATTCACTTAAATCAATTTCATTGGTTTCAATTATAGTTTTATTCTGAAATTGTGAAATTAATTTTTCACTTTCATAAGCCAAACTATCCCAATTATTATGAAACTCATCCCATATAACCTCTTCTAACTTACTGCCATTTGCAAGACCTGTTATGCCTCTTTTTTGTAGTACAGGGTCTAGTCTACCGAAATTACCAACTTTCATATTCAAAGCGGATGGAGAACGACCTATGATATTAGCATATTTTATTATCGTAGGATGTGTTTTACTACTATTTTTAAATGGAATTTTACAGTAAACATTAAATGCTACAATTGTTTGTTCTCTTGTCCAATTATTTGACTTTGCCATTATTTGATTTGGCTTACTTTTAGATTATGGACTTGATAATCACAGATTAATTCGTTCAAAAGGTCTTCTGTAATATCTGAACCGCCAGAAAGTATTTGTGAAAATATTTCAATTCTATCATCAGATGAAAGAGTACTCAACTTTTCATTATCACGAAAGAAATTCATAAAATCTTCTCGGGTTATATTTTTTAACTTATGTTCCATTATATAGCTATTTTTGCGTTAGGGTTGAAGGGGAAACCCTTTTTAAACGGTACGAGCAAAAAGATTGGAACGGAAAGTTCGACCCGATAGGAAAAAATCCGAATAAATAAGTCTATCATCATAAACCAAATTTCGTTCTCATTACATACCTCCACAAACAACAGCATTTGTAGTTCCATATTTTCACAATTGTGTAAATCGAGCTTCTGTATCCTTACCTGATTCTAAAATTCTGATTTTAAACTTTTTATCTCCAAAATTTTCTATGGATATTTTTTCCCGAATTTGCATTTATGGTTCAATTGTTCATTGAACAAGGTACGAAGAATTTATCTCCAAAATAAAATTGTAATATTTGATAATTAACAGAATTTAAATCTGATTTGTCCAAAAGTTAATGAACGTTTTGTAGAATCATTTTTATCACTTTACAACCTAACCACCTTCCGAACAGAACGTTTATTTTCAGACGAAATGTAAATGAAATAAATTCCCTTGTTCAAAGCAGCACCATCTATTTCAATAACCCTTTTGTTGGGGTTTAAAGTCATTATCAGTTCACCATTTACATTGTACAATTCAACATGGGTAATGGGAGTATTCTCTGTGTGCAATTGCCATATCCCATTGCTTGGGTTAGGGAAAATGCTTAATTCAGAAGCGGAAAACTCTTCCAAGCTACTTACTCCTGTGCCAAAGTAAACATCATCAAAAAAGTAGGTTTGTTCACCTGCTGTTGCTCCATCTGTATCAAAATTAAAGAAGATGGAAGCCATGTTATAGTTCCAACCCATGGACAAACCAAAATCTAAAGATGCTGTGCCTGGAGCTTCATTGGTGAAATCGAAGATTAAGGTTTCCCACTGACCAGCAACTGTAGTATTCGTTTCCGTTTCACAGGTATGCGTAGGATCATCAGAATCTTCCACCTTAAGGCGAATGGGAGTTCCAGCGGTAGGGGACCAGACTCTAACCGCCATTTTAGAATCTGTTAAAGTCAATGGGATATCAGTTGCAAATCCCGCTGGAGTGCCAATGGTCGTTCCTGCCCATGTTGCCGCACCAAGGGTTTTCACTGCTTGTATGACCGTATTGGATGGATCTGTTGGATCCGTTATTCTAGTTGAAACATTACCTCCAAAATCAGTTGTTGTGTAATTAATAATATCACCTTCAAAATCTACGGGTAAGTCAATTTGCTGGCCGCCAAATTCTTGAGTGATATCATCAAAAAGAAAAGTTGAATTAATGGAGCCATCTCCAATATTGCCAAAGTCGAACATAAAAACGATTTCATTGAAATCCATAGGTTCTCCAGTAAAGTCCCAGCTTAGTTCTTCCCATTCATTGCTCACTGTAGTTTGCACATCTCTTTCTGTTTGACCATTTCCTTCCAATTTAAATTTAACCGTTGTTCCTATTGGAGCGGTAGTAAAGACTTTCACCCTAATGGAATTAAGAGTGGAGAAATCTAAATTTCCAGAGAGAATAATTTTACTTCCTGCCCAAATTTCACCTCCATTTCTAACAATTTGAGCAACTGTTGGGCTGGTGTTTATTCCCCCGCTTTGAGGGTTGGCGATAACTGAAGCTGTTCCACCATCGAAATCTACAAAGTCTGAAGTTGCGATATCTCCTTCAAAGTTTATAGGTAAAGATTGAGTGTTGTAGCAAGTAAATGCAATTGTGAAAAGGAATGAGAAAAGGACTTTCATTTTTTACGTTTATTTTCAAACTTACAAAAAGAAACATTAAAAGTGTTAAATTGACACTTACTTTCTTTTCTTAAATATTACCCTTCATTGGCTTTCCATTCAAACAACATTAACTCATCTGGATCTCCTTTCAGGTAAAATTTCTTTATGAACATGAGCCCTAATTTTTCCAGCAATTTTCTTGAAGCTAAATTCTCTTCTACCGTAATTCCTTTAATCTTCTTAATATTCATTTCCTTTTTTGCCCAATTCATCAAACAATTTGCAGCTTCATATGCATAACCTTTGCCTTCGTTTTCTGGCAATAAACCAAAGCCAATATCAAGTCCTTCCAAACCTTCTCTATCGTATAATCCGACAACTCCTAGTTTAGCTTTATCTTCCTTTCTAATGATAATAAAATTCGAGTATCCAAGTCTCTTCTGTTGTGGTAGTATTCTCTCTTCAATATACTTTTCTGCAGCCTCTAACGTGCGTACTTTTCTATCGCCTACAAACTGTAAAAATTTGGGTGTGTTTAGATTGGCGAGAATAATATCTGCGTCATCCAGTTGGGTTGAGCGAATAATTAATCGTTCCGTTTCTAGTGCATATTCTTTGGACATGATTCAACTTAAAGCCATTTTATGGTAAAATCAACCAGTTTTTGCTTGAATGAATTGTAGGGTGGAAAAATCATTTCCTGTAAGCCAGCAACGTGTTGCTTCATAACTGCTCTGGCATTTGAGAATTCAGCAAAGCCAAAGAAGCCATGGCTTTTTCCAATTCCGCTATTATTCACTCCACCAAAGGGTAAATTGCCATTGCTAAACTGAATGTTTCCATTATTGATTACAGTCCCTCCGGCTCTAGTGTTTTGAATGATGTAATCGCAGTTGGAACTTTTATCACTATAGATATAGAGCGCCAAAGGTTTTTCCTTTGCATTAATCTCTTGAATGACTTTTTCAATATTGTCGAATGGAATTATCGGAAGGATGGGACCAAAAATTTCTTCTTTCATTAATTCCGCTTCTTCAGATAAGCCTTCAATAATGGTGGGTTGTATATAATTGCTTTGAGCATTGACGCTGCCACCATATATTATTTTTCCATTCTGCCTATCAGCATCCTTTATATAAGAGCTTACTCTATCATAATGATTTTCATTAACAATTCGACCGTATGATTCAGAATTTTCCTCTTCAGTTGAATAGAATTTTTCAATGTAGAATTTCAGTTTTTCAATGAATTTATCCTTTACTTTTTCATGAACGAAAACATGGTCCGAAGCAATGCATATTTGCCCATTATTCAAGAATTTTCCCCAGACAATTCTCTTTGCTGCATTATTTAAATTGGCAGTTTCATCAACAATGGTTGGAGATTTACCTCCAAGTTCTAAGGTTACGGAAGCTAGATGTTCGGCAGCTGCTTTCATCACTATCTTTCCCACTTTAGATGAGCCAGTAAAGAAGATATGATTAAAAGGTAGATTCAATAAAGCAGTAGAGCTATCCTTTCCACCTTCAACAACCGCCACTTCCTTTTCATCAAATATTTCTTCGACTATTTTTTTGATCAATTGAGATGCGTGAGGAGTGTTCTCAGAAGGTTTTACAATGGCCGTATTACCTGCTGCAATCGCTGAGACCATTGGACAAAAGCTGAGATTAAATGGAAAGTTCCAGGGACTAATAATTAAGGTGCAACCTTTGGGTTCATATTGAAAATGAGAGCTTGCACCAAAAAGTGAAAGTGGAGTTTTTACACTGTGCTTTTTCATCCATTCTGAAAGCTCTCTTCTGGCATGATTGATTTCTGAAGTGATTTGATAAACCTCTGTAATGTCTGTTTCTATATGCGGTTTAGCTTGATCTTGTTTAGAAGCCAATCTGATTTCATCCCTATATTTTAGAATGCACTTTTTAAGCTTTTCCAATTTAGCTCTTCGTTCTTTTACACTTGACCTTGCTACTTCCCATTGATTGGCTTTTTGAAGCTCAAAAATTCTTTGGATTTCAGAAATGGGAGTGTCCTTAACTTGAATGCTGTTCTGCATAAATTATTTTTAATTGAATTTTCCCTGAGCATTTAAAGCCTGCTCAATATGTGCAAAATGATGATTACAGTGCCAGGCAAATAAACCACATTGTTGGGCAATGGAATAGCTGTGCTGATCCTCTGGATGAAAGTAGCTTCTTTCCAATTGCTGGCTGGAAATACTTTCAAATAACAAAGACCATTTGAAATGAACACTTTGAATTATTTGCAGGCTCATTTCCATATTCACCTGATAGTCTTCAAGTTCAGCCCAAAGATGTTCAGGGTAGGGTTTTATGGTGGGATTATCTTCTGTTAGTGCTAGCTTGGTTCTAATGATTCCATTCATGTGGCTGTCTGCACAATGATGAACCACCTGCTGAATATTCCAGCCATTGGGTCTGTATTTCCAATTTAATTGTTCTTTACTTAAAGGATTGCAAAGCGTATTTAATCTTGAGGGAAAATCTTTGATAGTCGCTATCCAGGATTGAATATGCTTTTCAGAAATTTCGGAAGGTGCAGTGAACTTTCCTATTGGAAATTCTAATGTTTTAAGATCAATGATTTCTTCCTGCATTTCTCATTTGTTTGATGGCTTAAATTTATCATTAATTCATTCGATTTTGGAATGAATTAATGATCTTGTTTATACTAAATTGAAATGGATCTCTTAGTGTAGCCTTCCCTTTTTTCCGAGGGTTTTGAAAAGTTTCAATAGAAACTAATTCTACTCCATTGAAATCTATTTCTAAGATTTCAATAACATACCATTTAATCCTATTAAAATCTTTTTATTCTAACGCGATTTCAATAGATTCAAGAAACGTGAAACTATCTGACCATATTAGATTACTCTTTCTATTCGCATTATTTTTTAATTCGTTTTATTTAAATAGTCAAGGCAATTGGTTAAAATCTTATGGTGGAGTATTTCAAGATGAAGCATTAGATATATGCGAAAATCAAAGCAACGGGTTTTACGTTGGTGGTTATTTTAGTGCGAACGGCATTTTTGACGATTTTAATATTTCAGGAAATGGATCAACGGATGCTTTTATTCAGTCTATTAATGAAATAGGTGAAACGCAATGGGCCCAATCTTTTGGAGGAAGTCAGTCGGACAGAATTGTTTCCCTAAGTCCATTTCCTTCGGGTGGCCTTGTAGCTTTAGGTTATTATACTTCCGAAATTAGTTTGGGTGCAGATAATTTTACTACTGTTCAGGATTCCATTCAAATTTTTGTTACTAGACTGAATGCTCAAGGTAATATTCTTTGGTCGAGAGAATGTGGAGGAGATTACACAGAAATTCCAGAAGATATTGACGTTGATGAAAATGGCAATATATATATCACGGGTCAATTTAAGGGCTCGGCAAATTTTGGTTCGACCAATCTTGTGAGCACACCCTACTATAACAGTAGCAATTTCAGTTTTGATGTTTTTTTATCAAAACTGGATTCTAACGGAAACTTCTTATGGACAATTCAAGGTTCAAGTGATAATGATATTTCAGGTACCGCAGTAGCTTGTGAAAATCCAAGTGAAATTTACTTAGCTGCTCAAATAAGCGATACGGTGACCTTTAATTCCACTTTTGAGAATCAAGCTTTGAATGTTGGTGCGATTTTAAAATTTAATGGGAGTGGGAATGAGACGTGGTTGCTTCCCCTACTGGGAGGTTCGGTCTTACCAAGGGATATTCAATTATCAAACACTCATGAACCTCGAATATTAGGTGATTTAACGGGAAGCCTTTCTGTGGGAACATCCAATATCGTTTTAGATTCTCAATATCAGTTCAACACTTTTATTTTAGATATTGATCAAGAGGGTAACTTTTTCAATATTAGTAGTTATGGAAGCGAAAATCTACTCGCAGGATCATCATTAGTTATTGGGGCTATGGATGAATCTTATATTACAGGAACCTTCCGCTGTAAATTTACAGAACCAAATATGCAATTAGGGGATGGGCTTTTTAAAAGTATGGGATTTAATGATGTTTGGTTAGCTAGAATAGATGCAGATGGAACAAAGAACTGGATATGGCATTATGCAGGTCCAAGGCATGATCAAGCTTTTGGTATTGCATATAAAGAAGAAAATCGTCCTTTGGTTACCGGAAGTTATTCTGGTTATTTTCATGCGCCATCTAATGAGAATTTTTTAGACGTTTCTACTTCCGATATAGATAACCTTTTTGTCTCACCCAATATACCTCCCAACTTTAACTTCAGCTTGTGTGGTATTCAGGATTATGGGAATTGGAAAACCTTAAAGTCGGTAGGTCCTTCTGATTTTTCTAGGGACATTTTTATTGCAGATGCGATTGATCCTAGCTTGGGTTTCTTATATTATTATTATGCATTAGATTATACAGATTGTGAGTTTCAAGAGTATTCAGTATTTATACCAGAAGATACTATCGAATCATGTGGTCCTCCAATTCAAATTGTTCATCAAGCTCCAAGTGGTATTGAGGGTGTATTTGGCCCTGAATTTATTTATACTTGGAATAATGGTGTTGATATAAATCAGCAGATTGTAGCAGAGTCTGGTCTTTATATATGTGAAGCTTCAAGATTAGATGGTTGTGATGTGGAAAATATTGATAGCGTTCAGGTGATATTTTACGAGCCTCCTGCAATACCTTCTATTTCAGATGAGTTGATGATTAATGTTGAAGCAATAGATGATGTTCAGAGTATAGAATTATGTGCAGATAGTGTAATACTATGGGCAGGAAATATTTGTGATAATTGCAGCTTTTCATGGAGCCTTAATGGTGTGAGCAATACTAATGATACAATAGTTGCAGTTAGTACTGGATCTCATACAATTTCGGTTTTAGATTCCGTTGGATGCAGTGCAAGCAATACTGTACCCATTCTTTTAGGAGATACCTTAGATATTGTTCAAGACTCTTTAGTATTTAATATTACTCATAATTCAATGCTGGTTAACGGAGATACCATCATTTTGTGTCCCGGAGAGCGATTTGGACTTGGATTAGAAGGAGGTGGAAATGTATGTGAATACTCCAGCATAGAAAAGTTTACTCATGCGGAAGTAATAATTGGTCAGGATACATCTTTTTCAGAATTGTTCTTAAGTCCCAATTGGTCTGATCTGCCTATTCCAGATCAAATAGGTTGGCATTATTATGCACTAGAACCATTCGCTGTTCAATCCAATATCTGTATTGATACTACTTATTCATGGCCGCAACTGATTGATTCTGTTTATATAGATTTTTTCCAAAGTCCTTTTTTTGACCCTCAGTATACATTAAGTGATAATTTTCTTTGTCCAGAGGATACAGCACTATTGGTATTGTCAGGAGCAGATACCTATCAAGTTACGCCAATATCGGGTATTACTGAAATTTCTGAAGATTCTATTTTGGTGCATGCAACTGGAGATTTTGTGATACAATTTAGCTCTGTTTCCAGTGACGGCTGCGAAGAGGTCCATAAGGTTTATTTTACCATTCAGTCCGAGCCCTCACCTTTAGCATGGTCACTTCCTGAAAATGGTATTATCTGTCCTAATGATTCTGTGCTGATTAGTTGTGAGGAAGGTATTTCCTACCAATGGGTTGATCCCTTTGGAAATTTTATTGATACTACCCAAAGCTTTTATACCAGTTTACCTGGCGCATATTATTGTATTCATGAAAATGCGGAAGGTTGCGTATTAGCATCTAATAGTGTAGAAATTATTGAGTATACAAGTCCTTTCTTAATTAGCGAACTCAACGATTTGTGTCTGGTTGGAAGCGTTAATCTAGAGGTTTATTCCAATGAAGGAGCCATAATTCAATGGCAGCCTCCTGTTGATTCAAACTCTTCCTTTATCACCGTGTCTGAACCTGGGATTTATAACGTAAGTAGCACCTTATGTTCAATTACTACGGAAATGTCGATTGAGATTTTTGATTCTTTGATTGATGTAGAAATTGAATTTTCAGAAGATACTCTTTGTTCAGATAATGATGCTGTGCTGTTGAGTGGGCCTACAGGTGATTTTCTTTATGAATGGCAACCACTCAATATTTTTTCGCAACAAATAGAAGTCAATGAACCGGGTTGGTATGAGTTAATTGTATATAATCAAATAGGGTGTTCGAAAACGGATTCTATTGAAATTTTTCAAGTAGATAATTTAGCGCCAGAGGTTGAATCAACTGAAGTATGTTTAGGAGAATCAGTTAGTTTGTCCGCAATTTCAAATCAAGAAGTGTTTTGGTCTTTTAGCGCTTCGGGTGTTCCAATAATCGAATTGGGTAATACTATTCAATTTGAAAATATTCAAGAAGATCTCTTAATCTATGCATTTAGTGGAAATGAGAATTGTCACAGTTCAGGGGCTCAAGTTTCTGTTTCTGTCATTCCCTATTCACAAATTCCAGAAATAGAAACGACTTCAATTACCTGTGCGGGTGCTAATATTGAATTATCTTCAAATCAATATCCAGATGTTCAATATATATGGACATTGCCAAATGATTCCATTGTAAATGCTCCTTACTTAAATTTGGATAGTGCAACGATTGAGTATTCGGGATTCTATCAATTACAAATTATAGGGACAGAATGCAGTAGTCCAATAGATTCAATTGAATTGGTTATTAGTCCGCCAATTGAATCCAGTATTTTAAGTATTCCAGATAACCTCTTATGTGAGGGAGAACTGCTTATTTTAAATCCAGAATATATGGACTTGGAAAATTTGGTTTGGAATGGCCCTCAAGTAGATTCTCAAACTAACCTTCCCTCTATTATTTTAGATTCAGTTGAGGTAAGCATGTCTGGAATCTATTCTTTTCAGGGTTCAAATTTGGATGGTTGCACTGCAATTGGCGAAACTATTGTTCAGATATTTCCATACCCACAAGTATCCTTAGATAGTGCTGCTATTCTATGTAATGATGGAATATTGAGTTTATCCGTTGCTCCCTATTATGATTCCTATGAATGGAGTAATGGAGAGTCTGGAAGCTCTGTTCTGGTGGATCAAGTTGGGTTTTGGGAGATTGAAGTTGGTATTGCAAATCTATGCTTTGTCCAAGATTCTATTTACCTGCCTAGTACTTTCTGTTTGGAAGAAATGATTAATGTCATTAGCCCAAATGGAGATGGCAAGAATGACAATGTCAATTTTGGTGCTTTAGGCGCAGATGTAAGAGAAGTAATTATTTACAATCGTTGGGGAAATGAAATTAGACGCCTTTCTTCTTCTTTAGTTTGGGATGGTATAAATGCAAATGGAAAAATGGTTTCCGAGGGAGTTTACTATTGGGTGGCGGTGAGAAAGAATAATGACCAAGTCTTATTGAATGATCATGGGTATATTCATGTTTTCAACTGAAAACTCCCTTATAGATTATGGTTAAAAGAACAGATATATCTTTCATTTGTCGCGTCTTGGACTATCATCCTAAAGATTTGTTTGATTTTGAGTTGACGCATTATTTGGATAAGGGAGACTGACCGATATTAAATTTCCCCTAGTTTTTATAGACTCTTTTACGAACTAGTCCTTTTTCAGAATGCAACTCTATAAGATACAAACCATTGGAATAATAACTCAAATCAAGGTTGTTGTTTTGCGTGTAAAAAATGGGCATTTCTTCTCCTATTGCATTGTACATCTTAACCTGAGAAATCTTTAGTTCCGTTTCAATAAACAGTTCACCTGAACTGGGATTGGGAAAGATATTGACTTGGCTCTCTAAAATCTCTTCTAAACCAACCGTCTCAAGACAGTCTGGAGTTCCATCATTATCAGCGTCAAGATTATCATCTAGACCAGGACATTGATCAAATTGGTCGCAAACACCATCTTCGTCCGCATCTGGAAAAATGAAGCCAATATTACATTCACAGTTTTCATCTAGAAATTCATTTGCAGTACATTCATCATTGTCTTCACAGGGTTCACCAAGTGTGCAATCTCCATTGGTTTGATCTTGCGCATCGCAGATTCCATCCATATCACTATCTCCAGATTCGATTCCTGAGCAATTACAATCCTCATCATATTGATCATTGATAGTGCAATCCTCACCATCATCGCATGCAATTCCAGCTGTTGGAGTTCCTATGCAATTACAATTTTCATCATATTGATCGTTTGTTGTACAATCTTCTCCATCGTCACATGGCAATCCTATACAAGGAGTTCCAAAGCATTCACAATTTTCATCGAGTTCATCAAAAAAAGTGGTGTCATTTCCATCATCACAGCTATCACCAAGCATACAGTCACCATTAGTCTGATCTTCATCATCGCAGATTCCATCATTATCGGCATCTATAAAAATACCAATGCAATTGCAGTTTTCGTCCCATACCTGATTTATTGTACACGCCATTCCATCATAACAAGGTGTTTCTGGGATTGCAAAGGCACAATTCTGTGTGAAAAATCGCCATTTTGCAGCTTGACTATCATAAACAAGATATTCCTGATTTCCATCATTGTCAATGTCTCCAAAGTCTTTCTTATATGCAAAAAATTGAAGATCTAGAGGAAAGACATTGGATATTGGCTGATGAAATTCTCCCGCACCAGATTTTATTCTTAAACTATCTCTAGTTGTAATATCTTCAAATCCATCGCCATTTACGTCATGAATGTGAAAGTTAGCGTTATCAATTATGAAAGAAATTGGTTCTGCTTCAAAAGTTTGATTGACATCATCAAATAGTAATAAATTAGTTGAGTTATAATATTTACTGGCTATATGACTGACCAAATCCAAGTCTCCATCCTCATCCCAGTCCGTGAACTCTCTGACACTCTCATTACAGGTTTGTTCAATTAATGAATTGAATTCCAAGACTCCTGTTCCATTGTTAAGAAAGTTTAAATGTATCCTTTCACTGCTGTAGTAGAAACCACAACTGTTGTAACCATAGATATCAGATACTTGTGAACTTATATGAAGATCGGTATCGCCATCGCTATCTATATCAGCAAGAAGAATCCTTCTACTTCCTGTACTTACAATACCCGGTAAACTATCATTAAAATACTGTTCACCTAAGGTTATTGAATTTTGCAGTTCAGAATCAGAAAAGTCAATTTCCTCAAATTCAAAATCACCCAGACTTTTAAATTGGTGAACAGTGCTGAAACCACTGTACAACAAAACATCGTCCAACCCATCATAGTCTATATCAGCTATTTCTAGATTTAAATTACCTGGCAAATCCATAAAAGGATTTAAAGAATCTGGTACTTCAATAAAAGGAATAATTTGAGCTATCCCTTGACCAAACCAGGCAAATAGAGAAGTGAAAAGAAGAAGAATTTTTTTCATGGTATTGATTGGTTTAAACAATTTACGAAAAAATAAGAGATGATTCTTTGGTATTACGCATTATACCTGGAATGGATACAGCGCGAACAATAGTGGATAGCTTAATCTTTCTAAATCTTTTTAGAATAATACCTCTTCCTAAATGAAGCTCAGTTGAATAGGATATCTACTCTCAAATTGAAAATCAAAAGATTAATACTCAAAAAACTCAGGAACGTTCTAAATTCTCTTCTTCTTTCTCCTCTTCGTCTTGATTGCCTGGGGCCGGGAAAACAAGATCGGTGCTAGTATAAGTGGTTCCAAAGGTTAAATTGGCGGCAAAAACCTGTCTTATGGCATCTTCTACCTGTTCTTTGCTTAACTCTTTTAGAGGATGTATAAAAGCTACCCACATTACACCATCCGATTCTGCGTAACGTACATCTAGGGCACTGTGAAAATTAGGCTTGAAAAAAAATATCTCAATACGAGTTATATTATTCAACAGGTATTTCAACTTCTCAGATTAGAAGAATTGAAAAGGGACAAGTGAATCCTTCTATTTCTGTTATTTCGTTTTTAGCTCGTGCGTTCGAAATTAGTCCAAAGGATTTGCTTGATTTTTAGATTAAAAATTTATCGTTCTTCAACTCATCATTGACAATAATTCACAATAAAATAGAGTTACAATTCAGTTTAAGGGTTTGGTAGAGAAGAATCTTTTGTTAAAGAAAAGGCAATCTTCAAGCAGAAAAGATTAATGAGGAAGTTTATCTCTTAGCATTCCATATACAAATGTTCCTAATAATGCGCTGGCAATTACAACTAAAAAAACTAAAAATCCATTTCCGACAAGAGTGTACATAGGGCCAGGACATGCACCACTTAAAGCCCAGCCCAAGCCAAATATTGTGCCTCCAAAAAGATAACGGATAATGGAGAATTGCTTGCTTTTAAATTCGATGTCATCTCCTTTAAAAGTTTTCATGTTTTTCCGCTTTATTAGATAAATCAATAAGGCCCCAAAAACAATGGCTGACCCAATGACACCAAACATATGAAAGGAATGAAACCGAAACATCTCTTGAATTCGATACCATGAGATAACTTCTGACTTGGTTAATACTATTCCAAAGAGTATACCTATTAAGAAAAATTTTAAATATTTCATCTGCTTAGAATATAAATGGGAAAATTAAAAATGTCATAATAAGACCGCCAATGAAAAACCCTATAACGGCTATAAGTGAAGGTAATTGTAGGTTAGACAATCCGCTAATCGCATGTCCTGATGTGCAACCGCCAGCCCATCGAGAACCAAACCCGACCAAAAAACCACCAAGTACCAAAATGGTAAAACCCTTTAAAGTAAATAGGCTATCCCAACAAAATAATTCTTCAGGTGCCAATTCACCATTGAATGAAATATTAAGTAAAGATAGCTCAGCAATGGTTGCTTTGCTTAAGATTAAAGGTTCTGGATTTGATAACAGGGTTGATGCTACTCCTCCTCCAAGAGCAACTCCTAGAGCGAAAACTAAATTCCATTTTTGACTTTTCCAATCAAAGTCAAAGAAGCTATTTCTTTTTCCTGCTCCCGATATAGAACAGATAGTTCTTAAGGTGGAACTAATACCTAAATTTCCTCCCACCCATAGAAGCAAAAACATAGTGACTGAAATGAGCGGCCCTGAGATATACCAGGGCCAGGGATTACTTAATAATTCTATCATTTTAAACTAAAGTGTTGTTGGACATACATAGTCCGTTATTGGAATGTTTGTTTCTGAAATAGCTTTAAAGCCACCTTGGACATCTATCATATTATGATAACCTCTAGACTTAAGAATAGATGAAAAAATCATTGAACGATATCCTCCAGCACAGTGCACATAAAAATTTCCCTCTTTGGGAATTGCATCTAAATAATTATTTATCTCCGAAAGTGGGATATTATGTGCTCCCTTTATATGCTGAGAGCTGTATTCAGAGTTTTTCCTAACATCATAAATTCTTTCATTGTTTTGGACATGTGCTTCTTCCAGTTCATTTGCTGGAACGGATATTACAGTTTCTAATTCTTTCCCCTCAGTTCTCCAAGCCGCAATACCTCCATCTAAATAACCTAAGGTATTGTCAAAACCAACTCTGGAAAGACGGGTTACTGCTTCTTCTTCTCGACCTTTAGGTACGATTAGTATTATGGGCTGTTTAACATCCACAATGAGTTCTCCTACCCATGGAGCGAAATTTCCATCTAAACCAATAAAAATACTGTTAGGGATATGTTCTTTTGCAAATTCCTGCGGTCCTCGCAGGTCCAACATCAGAGCATCGGTATTATTTGCAATGGCTTCAAAATCTTTAGGAGATATTTTTTTTAGACTTTTAGACAATACCTGATCTATTGACTCGTATCCTTCCTTATTCATTTTCACGTTCATAGGAAAGTAGGCAGGTGGATCGGACAATCCTTCGGTCACTTCTGTAATAAATTCTTCTTTTGTCATATCCGCTCTTAGTGCATAGTTCATTTTCTTTTGATTACCCAAAGTGTCGAACGTTTCTTTCATCATGTTCTTACCACAGGCCGAACCTGCCCCATGAGCGGGATAAACCATCACATCTTCTGGTAGTGGCATAATTTTATTCCTCAAACTATCATAAGATAAAGCGGCTAAGTCTTCCATAGTGATCGTATCTACCTTCTGTGCCAAATCTGGTCTACCAACGTCACCTAGAAAAAGAGTGTCTCCAGTAAAAATACTGTGCTCTTTTCCTTCTTCATCAAGAAGTAGATAAGTTGTACTCTCCAAAGTATGACCAGGTGTATGTAATACTTTTATCTGTACTTTACCCAATTGGAAAATCTCACCGTCCTCTGCAATATGTGCTTCATAGAGTGGATTAGCATTTGGGCCGTAAATAATCGGAGCACCTGTCTTTTCGGAAAGAGTTAGGTGGCCGCTCACAAAATCCGCATGAAAATGGGTTTCGAAAATATATTTGATCTTTACACCGTCTTTCTCTGCTCTTTCTATATAAGGTGACACCTCTCTGAGAGGGTCAATAATTGCAGCTTCTCCATTGCTGTGAATGTAGTAAGCGCCCTGGGCTAAACAACCCGTATAAATTTGTTCTATTTTCATTTTTAATTGCATTATTATTAGTTAGGGTTTTATTACAAATTCCATTATAAAAATGAACACGGCCATCAGGATAATGAAGCTGCCAAAGCCCTTTTTAAGTAATTTTCCATCGATAAATTTTCCTATATAAACTCCAAGAAAAATTCCAACTATGGTTATGGCTGAAAAGCCAAGTAAAAAATTCCAATCTATTGTTGTTGTTAATGCATCACCAAGAAGAAAACCAAGAATTGATTTAAAGGCTATAATAATCAAAGAAGTTCCGATAGCTTTCTTCATTTCTAAGTTCGCCAATACAACCAGAGCAGGGATGATTAAGAAACCACCACCAGCTCCTACAAATCCTGTAATTGCACCTACAATAAGACCTTCAAGTAAGATTAATGAATAATTATATTTCACTTCACCTGTCCCACCTTTTCTTTTTTTATTCGATAGCATTGACCAAGCTGCCCATATCATAAGTAAAGAGAAAAGACCAAACATTCCCATTCTTCTGGTAAGTTCAAAGTTTCCAAGATTAAACAGTATATCTGGTAAGACAGGAATCACATAGTGTCTAACTATCCAAACACTAATTATTGCCGGTATGCCAAATACAATTGCTGTTCGCCAATCAACATTTTTATTTCGGTTTTGTCTTATGCCACCAACGAGTGAAGCAACTCCAACAATAAATAAGGAATAGGCTGTGGCTACCTTTTCATCTAAAGAAAACAAGTATGCCAGAACGGGTACTGCCAGAATAGAACCTCCTCCTCCTATCAATCCAAGAGAAATACCAATTAGCAAGGCCATGAAATATCCTATCAGTTCCATACTTTATTATTCAAACATTTGTTAAATTAATCAATTGTTGGTATAAATTTTTTTACACTAATTCACAGCCCTCCATACAATCAAAAATGTTAAGGATTTGCCTATCCAGAATTCTATAAAATACCTGTTTTCCTTTTTTTTCCGAAGTTAGAATACCCTTATCCTTCATTTTTGCTAAATGGTGAGACATCATAGAAATTTCACAATCAGTACCAATCTTTTCACAGATCGTACTGACATCCAACATCTCTTCACTCTCCAAAACTTCTAAAATTTCCAACTTAACTGGGTGTCCAATTGCCTTTAGAATTTTAGCAACTTTTTGAAGTTTCTCTGCCGATAAATTTCGTTTTGTGCTTTTCACTTTTCAAATATAATAACATTTTAACATATATTCAAATAAAAGAGATGCCTAAAATCAGATATGATTCTTATGTTTCCTATAATATATCCTGGGTTGATGTCAAGTTGTAGAAAACATTATGATCAATTCTTAAATACCTTTTTATGAATAATGCCTCTTTCAGAATGCAACTCTATAAGATACAAACCACTGGAATAATAACTCAAGTCAAGGTTTTTATTTTGCGTATAAAAGATGGGCATTTCTTCTCCTATTGCATTGTACATCTTGACCTGAGAAATCTTTAGTTCTGTTTCAATAAACAATTCTCCTGAACTGGGATTGGGAAAGATATTGACTTGGCTCTCTAAAATCTCTTCTAAGCCAACGGTTTCAAGACAGTCTGGAGTTCCATCATTATCAGCATCAAGATTATCATCAAGACCCGGACATTGATCAAATTGATCGCAAACACCATCCTCATCTGCATCTGGAAAAACGAATCCAATATTACATTCACAGTTTTCATCAATAAATTCATTTGTGGTACATTCATCATTGTCCTCACAGGGTTCACCTAGTGTGCAATCTCCATTGGTTTGATCTGCGCCATCGCATATTCCATCCATATCACTATCCCCAGTTAGGGTTCCAATACAATTGCAGTCGCTATCAAATTGATCATCAATGGTGCAACCCTGACCATCATCGCAAGGTAATCCAATACAAGGAGTGCCAACACATTCACAATTTTCATTTAGTTGATCAAAAATGGTGATATCATCACCATCATCACAAGTATCGTTAAGTTCGCAGTCACCATTTGTTTGGTCTTCGCTATCACAGACCCCATCATTGTCCGCATCCATTACTGTGCCAATACAATTGCAATTTTCATCGTATTGATCATCAATACTGCAATCTTGTCCATCATCACAAGGAATTCCAGCTGTAGGGGTACCCACACAGCTACAGTTTTCATTCCAAACATCATCTAAAGTACAATCTAATCCATCAAAACAGGATGTTCCTGGGATTACAAGGTCACAGTTTTGTGAAAACAATCGCCATTTACCGGTTTGGTCATCGTATACCAAATATTCCTGATTTTCATCATTATTAAAGTCTCCAAAGTCTTTTCGGTAAGCAGAATTCTGAAAATTTAAAGGAAAAGTGCTAGGAATTGGCTCACTAAATTCTTCTGGCCCCAACTTTATTCTTGAACTTTCTATGGTTATGATATCTTCATAACCATCTCCATTTACATCGTGAGCATGGAAATTCTCTTCTTCAAGACTGAGAACAAAGGATCCTGATTCAAAAGTTTGGCTAGTTTCCTCAAATAACATTAATGTTAACCAAGGATATTTGCAGGAATAATCACAGTTTGTAGTCAACTTATCCAGATCACCATCTTCATCCCAATCCGTATATTCTCTGAATTGCTCTTCACAAGTTTCCTCAACCAATGAATTGAATTCTAAGACTTCTCCGTTCTTTTGGAAATTTAAAAAATGTCTTTCGTCATAATAGAAACTACAACTATATTTATCTTGTATATGCACTCTAGCACTTACGCTAAGATCTGTATCCCCATCACTATCGATGTCGGCAAAAATTATCTTTTGATCATCAAAAAAGTTAAGATTTTCAATACTATCATTAAAATACTGTTCGCTAAAGAATATGGCATCTTGAAGTGAAGATTGTGAGAGATCGATTTCCTCAAATTCAAAATTACCCAGGCTTCTAAATTGATGGATGGAGCTAAAATCATCGTTATATAATAAAACATCGTCCAGCCCATCATCGTCTATATCAGCTATTTCAAGGTTCAAATTACCTGGCAAATCCATAAAAGAATTTAAAGAATCAGGCATTTCGACAAAAGGAAGAATTTGAGCTAAACCTTGGTTGAACCAAGCAAATAGAGGAGCGAAAAGTAGTAGAATTTTTTTCATGGTATTTGTTTGGTTATACAATTTACGAAAAATAGAGATAATTCTTTGGTATTACTGATTATAGCAGGAATGGGTAAAGCACGAAAAATAGTGGAAAGCTTAATCTTTCTAAATCTTTTTAGAATAATACCTATTCCTGAATAAAGTTCATTTGGATAGGATCTACTCTTTAATTAAAAATCAAAAAAATCGATACTGGAAAAACTCAGGAACGTTCCAAATTCTCTTCTTCTTTCTCCTCTTCTTCTTGATTGCCTGGGGCTGGGAAAACAAGATCGGTGCTAGTATAAGTGGTCCCAAAGGTTAAATTGGCTGCAAATACTTGTCTTATCGCATCTTCTACCTGTCCTTCGCTTAACTCCTTAAGTGGGTGTATAAAAGCAACCCACATTACGCCATCCGATTCTGCGTAACGCACATCTAGGGCACTGTGAAAATTAGCCTTAAGAGCCATTTCCTTATGTTCTTTTTTCAATTGACTCATTTCAGCAACAGGAGAAATGATGCGCATTCTATTGTGATTTTGGTCGGTAATGCAATAAAAGGGTACTTCATTTATAAAGAAAGACCATTGGCCCATATCTCCAACCAAAGTATCACTCATTTCATAAATTATTTCTCCTAGCTTTTGATTGTCCATATCTTGACTTTGAAAATTGCCTATTGAAAGAATAAGGGCGAACGAAAAAACGATTTTTTTGATCATCCTTAAATTTACTTAAATATTGCTTCAATCCTAAAGTTTGAACAGTTAAAATGCCCTAACGGACAGTTTTTCTTTCCATGAATTCCACAAGGCCTGCATTCCAATTTTTCTTGGTATTCAGCTATATATGATTGTTCTGATAATGGGCCGAAACCGAAGGCAGGAACGGTGGAGCAATAAATTGCTGTTACTGGAGCATTCATAGCTGATGCAAAATGCATAGGAGCAGAGTCATTGGCATAGGTCATTTTCGCTTTGGAAATTAAAGCTGCAGATTGCAGAAAACTATAGGCTCCGGCTTTATTGGAAATATCCTGGGATGAAGAGGCATCTGCTATTCTTTGACAAAGGTCCTTGTCTCCAGGTCCGCCAATTAGGAAAATTTTAATGCCTTTAGGAATTCTGTTGGCAAGATCTACCCAAGATTTTTCAGGATATTGTTTGGTAAACCAAACTGAGGCAGGAGCCATGCACACATAATCTTCATTTGGAATGACTTCATAATCTCTTTCACTGGGATATAATTTGGGTTTTTCTACTTTGGATTGCACCAGATCGGAAATGAGTAAGTGATTTCTTTCGGTCTCATGCATTCCTCCATCCAATTGATGCTTGTATTTTTTTGAATAGAAAAATGAAAAAGGATTCTTATCAAAACCCAATTTGTTCTTTGCTCTTGAGAGGGCAGTTAAGAATCCAGAAGTTCCAAAACGATGTGGATTTATGATGTAGTCGTACCTTTCTTTTCTTATATCTAAAAGCAAGCGGAAAAGGTTTTTGTACTTTCCTTCTTTCTTATTAAAAATGAGTAGGCGGTTTATTTTTGGATGGTTCTTTAGAAGATCTTCATTTCCTTTTCTCAATAAGAAATCCACGGAGCTTTTGGGCAGCTCTTTCTTAATCGACTCTACTAGTGCAGTTGCCAAAACAACATCACCAATAAAAGCTGTTTGAATAATGAGGATTTTCATTCAAGACAAGGTTAAGGAAAATAGATTAATCTGCTTTTTGAATTTCCGCAATTATGACTCCGAATTTTCCGGAATCTTGTTTCCAGTTCTTGGAAGGAAGATAAGTTTTGGAGACAAAACCGTCCAAATAGAGTGCGTTTTTACAACCTAGCTTTTTAAAGTACATAGCAAAATCATAAAAATTGATGGGTTTTTTAGACATTGCAAAGAGCGCATTTCCATTGGGTAAAATTCCTACTGCATTTCGCACATTTAGGTTTTTCGAACCTTTGTTTAAGGCATGATGGACTTCTCCATCTACCAAAAGCATTGGGCCAGATTGACTGGCAAAACGAATGGCCTTATTTTGGAATTTAGTGCTTTGAATTATGCCTGCTTCTTTATTGGTGGTGATATAGAAAACTCCATTGGGTTGAAGATAAAAATTGCCATAGGCCTCCTGAACTAGATTAATTTTTCGTTTTGTAATTCCCTCTTCAATATAGAGTCCCAAGGGATTTTGATCCTCCATATACATTCCACCATTCATGGCAAAAATGAGTTTATAACCTTTGGAGTTTAAATCATTTTTGAGCTTGTCAAAATTGCCATATTTTTTTCCTTCCTCATCATTAAGAAACATCCTTAAATCACTCTTTTTCAAGTTTACTTCATGGCTTATAAACCTATCGTCTTCTTGGTTCTCTTCTAGAAATGAAAAAGAAACAATTGCTAAACAAATGAGGATAAAGAGAAAGGATAAAAATATGGTTTTCAATTTTTTTATGGGCTTTAATTCCTGGATAGCATTTTTATTCCAAGTTAAATGGTTGTAAATAGTGTTCTGGCAATACAATTTGTGAAAATCGTCATCATTTCTTTTAACGTTTTTGAAACCAAGCATATTGTCAAATTAAAAAAGGTCATGTTATCATTGTGCATTTCTAAGTTTACTGGTATATACCGAATTTATAGGAACCAAATGAAACAGATTGATGAGGTAAATTCTAATCTTCACAATTAAATAAGGAATTACACTAAGCAGAAACAGTCGTGTGTATTTGGAGTAGTGATCTACTAATAAACCTTTCGGTTTTAGTCTGGACTTTGTTATATTACTTAAACCGCTATTACTTATGCACTGTGTTATGTGCTGGCTTTTCAAATTTCATTTCAGCAAAATATTTATCCATTGTATCCCAAATTGCATAATATTCTAATTCTCTAGCTCGTTCATCATTACCCATATCACAATTAATAACAATATATCTACCTGTTTTTTCCTCTTTATCAAAATACATCCAAGTTGCAACTCCAGCGTCACCACCTGAATGACCAATAAAACCTAATGCACTATGTCCGATAAAAATTGCAGGACTATAATCCCCATCATAAGGATTTTCTTCGTTTCGTTCACCTTCTGCAAAATGGGTTTCATTTAGTTGTTCTTTAAAAAGTTCTTTATAAGCTTCTTTTGAAAGCAATGTTCCTTCTCCATTATATCCTTTTATCAGTTCAGCTAAATATTTTGCCATATCGCTACTAGATGAAATTAGCATTCCATCAGGATAAGTTATGGCAGTATAGAAAGGTAAAACAGAGTTGTCATTTCTGTACAATTTTGAATGCTTTGTTATGTCCACATTTTCTAATGACCAACCCGTTGAACTCATATCTAAAGGTCTTAAAATATGTTCTTTTGTAAATGAATCAAATGCCCTACCTGTTGCTTTCTCAATTACTAGGGCACAAAGAGTAGCACCTATGTTAGAGTAATTATAACGTTCACCTGTTTTAAAATTGGTGTAATTTTCTTTTTGATAATACAGGCCATCTACTTCTAAATATCCCTTGAGATATTCTTCCATTGGTATATCTTTTTCAGATGGGTTCAATTGTTGCTCAGGGTAATCGGTACTTACATTTGTTAAGTCCTGATTCTCTGAAAGAATCCATGCTCTGTCCATATATTGCTCGGTATCGTTAATTCCTGAGGTATGCGTGGCTAAATGTCTTATGGTTATAATTTCGTTCGGATAATTTGGGTTAATTACTTTGAATGACAAATAATCTTGAATTGGGTCATCTAGGTTTAATTTTCCCATTTCTTTTGCTTTCATTAAAGCTATACCAATTAGGGTTTTTGAAACAGAAGCGATGTGTTGTACCGTGTTTTTTGTGTATTTTTCTTTTGTCTCTACGTTAGAATACCCAAAGCCTTTTGTGTAAAGTATTTCATTTTTATCAACCATCGCTACTGCAAAGCCATTGATCAAACCATTTTTTTGAATAGAGTCTAATTCAGAGGTTAATGCTTCTTTGGCAATTTGATTTTCAGTTTTTTGGTCATTATCATTTTTACTTTGATGGCAAGACAACAAAGTAATTCCTATGACCAATGCTAGTGCTAAATTGTTCATTGGTTAATTTATTTTTCGTTAGAGATTGGAAAGCTTGACTCTTATTACAGTTATGGTTTTAGCTTGCAAATAACAACTATTTATCAACTATCAACTCAAAAAAGATTTAATACCCATAGTCATAATCGTCATAGTCATAATTGCTATACTCTTTAGCTTCTCCATATACATTATTTCTGTTCTTACTAATAAGGCCGTCAATAATGTCTTGAAAATATTCTGCATCGGCTTCATCGTCTTTTTTAATGGTCTTCGACTTTTTAATCACATCCATATCAACTAAAGACTTGCCATTTTTTTCAATCATGATAACTGCTGCTTTCCACTTTTCATCTCGCAAAAACTTGTAGCAAAAGGTCTCGTAATTTCGCTTTCTAATTTGTATTTCCTGCTTACTTACAAATTCCAAGGAGTCTACTTCTTTTTCGGAGTAACGATGAAACCAATTGTCATTTAGTTTGGATTCGACATAGCTTTGTGTTAAATCTAAACTATCGGCTAAGTTCATGAGGTCTATTCTTTCAAGCTCATCTAGCAAAGCATATTTATTGTGAACTTTTTCTTTATTCTCAAGAACTTTGATAATCAAATCTTCTGCTACTTTTTCCTCCTTGCTATGCAGAAAATAGAGATACTCTTCAATAAACTCCAAGTTTTCGGTGTTTGCACAATCCTCAAAGTATTTCTTTACTTCAGCCTCATTTCTCATAGGGTAGAGAATAGACCAGTATTTGTGAAGTGTGAAATAATTATTTCCGTAATCGTCTTCCTCTTCTTCTTTGGCGCTTGTTAATTTTCTGAACTCTACTTTTGCTTTTCTTAAGAAATAAGAAAGTTTGCTTTTATATTGGCTTGGGCTAACAAAGCCTGAGTCGGCTAAATCTGCAAGAAGGTTTTTCATGGGGTGTAAATAGTCATCGTATTCTAAAAGAACTAGAATATCAGGAAACAAATTCTTAGCTAATATCAAAGAATCTTCTAAACCATTAAACATGGAAAATAATTCATAGCTGCTAGCTAAGGGAGGTTCTTTGACAATGATTTCCTTAAATGCTTTTATTGACTTTTCTGTGGAAATTTGAGCAAGGTTGGAAAGGATAGATATTTGATCTTCCGAATTCTCTGAATTCTCAAAATAATCGGTCTTGAGTTTGTTTACATTATCATCCGTTTTATTGGAGTATCTCGTTTGTTTTAGCCCTTCTTCATAAATTTCAATTTGATCTTCATCTGCAAGGCTCGAAGGTTTTTCTACTAGCTTTTTAAAGAATTGATGTATTTGATCTGGAGTATATTCCCAGACCAGCTCCAGATTTTTTTCACCTCTATCATATCTAGTTGAATCTTCGCTTTGAATATCACTTAGTAGAAGTTTGTCTTTATCTTCAAAGAAATCATAAGTACTCAAAGTGTCTTCAATAAAGTCAATGTTCTCAAAGAAATTATTTAAAAAATCACTTGGCCCTAGTAAGCTGTCATAAACAGCCTGAATGGTAAGTAAGCTGTGGTTTTTTAATATGTCTAAATTCCAATATCTTTTGGTAGTTGCTGTATCTCCAACTACAAGTTCATAGGTTTCCATTGTATCTGTGAGCACCTTATTTTCATAGACTACAAAGAAATCGTCATAATTGGTAAGCGATTCTTTTCTCGCCTTGTACCATTCTTCATCTTTCTTGTACCCATATTGATAAATACCAAAACGCTCATAACTCATGTTCACTTCTTCATTGCTACTGGGCGTACCTAAGTTTCTATACTTATAGTATTTCTCCACAAGTTCATCATAATCTTCTCCTCTCGATTGATATGGATTTCTTAGCAATTGATTGCTCAATTCATTTTGGTCATTTTCCCAAGGCAGCTTGGAAGTAATAAAGCAGGCTGAATCCAAATAATTATGCGATTCTTCATAAATCGGATTGGCATATTTTGCACTATTGAAAAACTTTAAAGCCTCATCTTTCGATTCGCAGAAAGCAATAAAGGAGTATGCACTGTTTCCTATATTTTGAAACTGGGCAAAAACTTTCTTATCGTTCAGGGTTTCGTATTCATTTCTTAATGCTGGTCTACTGTCATGCATTACTTCCTCAGAACTGATTTCCTTCAATTCTAAGTCTTTTTTAAATCCCATTGCACAAATGCTATTGATGTAGGCTTCTTCTTCCAAAAATCCAGGATCCTGCATCATTATTCTATATACCCTAAAAACACTTTGGTCACGGGTGAGATACTCGCTAAAATATTCACCATAGTTCTTATTGTCTTTAGAATGATAGCCCAGCTCTTTTCCGGGAGCCATATATTGCAATGTGCTATCGGAAATTTTTCTCTCTCTCCAATCACCATCTTCTTTTTGTTTAATCTCGAGTGAATTGAAGAAGTAATTTCCTTCTCCATTTTTTACTTTGTTTCCAGAAGCAGAAAGCCTTGCAATAACAATCTCACCGGGAAGGAAAATGATTTTAGATTTATGAATAAATCCTCTCCTTGTCTTATTCATTATTTCCAAAGCGGGAAAGGAATTATGGCTCACATTTTTTTGACTTATTATTTCGCCAGGAATAATTTCATAGAGCAACGACTCAATATTCTCCCTTATTTCAGTGGTGCTTTTTTTCTCAAAAAAATCGTTGGTTAAAAAACGATCAACCATAAAGGTGAGTCCATTGACAATGTCCATGCTCATAATACTGGTTGAATTGTTTTGAAAGGTGATGGTATATCCCTTGTAAGGAGTTTGAAATGAAATTTGACCATCATCGGAAACATACTTTTTCAACTCTCTTTTCAAGGTCATTTTGTCCAGAGATTTTTTTGATTTCAAATCGCGATCACCTTGCAGAACGGGTTTTAGTGTAAAACCTCTCTCTCTCAACATTTCAATACAGCCATCTTCACCAGGCAAATGAGCAGCTCCAACAGCAGCAAAAAGGCTATTGTTTTTCATTACGCTATCCATCTGATTTACAAAATTTACGTTTCGTTCCGTAAGTAAATATTTGAGCATACCTTCAGATGATGTGGCCTTACTAATAGAGTCTAAAAGATCTAAATTCCCATCTCTATATGCAGGCTCCAATTGGTCTTGAAGTTCTTGCATTTTAGAGTAATCTTTTTCTCGGAAATCCTTGTCTTCCAATTGGGCTTGATATCCTTTTTGCATCACCTTTGTTGCATAAGCAAAAGTTTCCAGACCCAATGTTTTCTTATTCAATTTTCTGGCGGATTGATAGATGTACATATCTAACCAAGTGTCCTCTTCGAAATTACCAGTCATATCATAAAACCTGAACAGCAATTCATTAAGCATCTCAGGATTCTGAGCAAAAATGGTCTTGGTATTGTTAAAGGGACTTTCCTTGAAGGTATATCTTCCTTCAAATTGATTCCAGGATTCTTTTCCGTAAGAATAATCTGCTAAATATGGGTTGGAGCGAAAAGTACGGTTAATAAAATCACCGTCTAAAACTTCATCAAACCACAATTCGGGTTCCAGTTCTAAAGCTACTTGATCTACACTTTTAATTGCTTCATAAAATGGTTTTCCAAGGTAGAATGCTGTTTTTGAACTTACGTGCATTGTTCCATATAAATAAGAAGGTTCTTCCAATCCATTTCCTGTTATTTCCCAGAGTAGACTAGGGTACTTATCTTGACCATAGCTAGAAAGAGAAGTGAAAAAAAGAAGTAAAAAAATGGCAGGTGTTTTATACAGGAATTTACAGGTCATGTCGAAGCCGATAATTTATTAATCTTAAACGGACTAAATTATACAAATATTCCGTTAATGGGCTAAGCTATAGAAAACAATAGTGGAAAAAGACTATTCCCACTAAACCTAATTTCCGTTTTTGAAATATGAATAGCTTCTCTAAATTTCTAACGAAATGGAGATTTGCTGCTACTAATTTTATCTACTGGTATCTATGAAGATGCCAATACTATAAGATGGTGCTGCTGCAATAATTTCTCCTCTAAAGGTAGAGGTGAAATTGGCTGAAATGCCGACTCTCTTCTTAACGTAATAACTGAGCTCAATAGACCATGCTGTAAATTCTGTGTTATTGGCAAAGACACTTGCGCTATTTCCACCATCTGTCATATCACCATTTCTTAGTGATTCAATTCCGTACAATTGATATGCAGCAGAGAATTTATTATAGTATGATGATCCCACTTCAATACCATATCTGAATTCATCTGAGAAACCCTGTGTTCTATTGTTAACTCCCAGATAGGAATTGAAATAATTCGAGAATTTTTTGATTTGAAACGCACGCGAGATATCTGCTCTTAAGAGCTGATTGAACTCTCCATCTCCGGTTTGGAGGTTCATCTGTATACCACCCAATTCATCACCTGTAGGAAGCCCAAGCGTTAAACTGAAAGCAATAGGCCAAGCCTGTTGATTAAAACCGTATTTAATTCCTAAATCAATATCGCCTATTGAGTTTAGCGCATCGCCTTCTGCCAATATATTACCTGAAACACTTGAAACCAAGTTATTGGTATAACTTCTACTAAACAGAGGAGCATTTGCTAATAATGTGAAATTATCACTTAATCCATGTTCCACATAAATGTTCGTGTTGAACAAGCCCATGGTAACATTAGGATCAATTAATCCTTGATCTGTATAGTGTTGGTCAAATACCGTCCACCATTGAGATAACTTGTAATATCCTGTTCCTTTTTTCTTCACCCAACCACCTGCGAAAAGAATTTGAGTAGTCAAGGAAAATACCAGAAGAATCTTTATTTTTTTCATATCAGTTATCAAATTGGCCATCGCCAACTTTTACGTTGAATGGAGCGCAGAAATATAGAACATAATTAAAGTCATTAATGCCTACTCCATCTATTGTATATGAATGAGCTCCTGAAAACACGTCTACTGCGCCTATTTCGAAAGCACCTGAGATAGTGTTAGGATTATTAGTCAAGTAAACGTAAAGACCGGGTAGGGAAGAAGAAGCTGCATAATTATCTGCAAATTCAAGTATCAATTGATCTCCTTGTTCTTTCATGACAAAATCTCCTTCTAGCGTATAGAAAGTAGTTGTCTGAAGAGTTCCGGTTCTTTCAATCTCTTCTACAGCAACTGTTTCCTGATCAATAACAACCATTACAGAATCGGATAGATTAGGATTATTTGCGGCTTCAACTTTTATAGTCGCATTACCTAAGCCTTGAGGCTGACACAATCCCTCCTCATTGATAGTTAAAATGGATAAATCTGAACTGGTCCAAGTAACATCAAGATCTTCTTCAATACCTATCTCATTCAAATAAGAATAGTTAAATTGAAAAACAGTATCGATACCAATGGTATCAACCACAGTCATAATTCGCAATACAGGGTCAACACTGTCATCAATAAAATCATCTTTGACACAGGATGAAAACAACAATACAAACGCAACTAAGGATAATAGTATGTATTTCATGTGGCAATGATAAGGCCAAAATGTCACATAATTATAACAGTAAACCTAAATTTCTATCAAAAAAAGCCTGCTAATTCAAACAGGCTTTCCAAAAAATGGATGTTTTTGTTTTTATGCTTTGAGTATCCTTTTTCGTATGGCCTCAAACTCTCTTTGAGTAATTAAGCCATCCTCTTTCATTTTCGTAATATCGGCCAATCTCTCTTCCGCACTTTTTTCTGACTCAGCTTTCCGCTCTTCTTCAACTTTTGGAACCATTTGTTTGGCCATTTCTTTTCCTTCTTCAAACTTTTGTTTGAAAAACTCCTTTGCTTTATCCATATCTATGTATTCCAAATCTCCACCATTCTCAAAATGATCATTAAAGACTTTTCCCATTGCATACGTACTCGCTCCAGAAAGTGCAGCCATACTAATACCTCCGAATATGCTTCCAAAGACTGGAATGGCCTTTATAGTGCTTGCACCTAATCTGGCGAGAATGGTTCCTCCAATTGCGTGCATCCAACTTTTAAATCTTTGCTCGTCATAATTAACATCGTGATGCTCCGCTAATTTTTTAAGCATATCCAATTGTATGGCGGTTACTGCAACCATATCCAATAAAGGAATAGGAACAAGGCCTGCGCCAATGGAAAGGATCATGTGATTGTTAATTATTCTATCTACTTGTTTTGGGTCAATGGGTTTTACTGTATCTGTTTTCATTTTTGTGTTATTTAGATAATAGAAAAGATGTTTCCTTTTCTGATACCTCGAATATAAGCAGTAAGGGGCTCAAACCCTTGTCAATTGTGATGGGAGGGGCAAGAATGAAATGAATGGATTGAAAGTAGTTTTATAAATTATTATTCAGATATGTATTGATCATAATAATATTCTGCGGAAAGGGTGTCTCCATATGCCCTCATCATTTCGTACTCAATACGATGAAAATTTTCTTCTGTGTGATCTTCTTGATAAGCTTCAATAGCTTTTATGTAATTTGGATTGTCAGCAATTTCTGGGTCAATTAATCCACCTGCTGGTAAAACATAGGATAAACTTATTATTCCAAGTGTACAAAATATTAATCCTCTGTAGAATAAACCGATATTATGTGGATGTTTTTTAAGAAAGTAAAAAATGGCAGCAATGATCAAACCTAGCACAACCATTACCAGCCCCGCTATGAGTTGAATCTTTCCTCCTGGCCAGATCATTTGTTTAAAGAGAATACCTATCGATAAAGTAGAAAGTCCCCAGCTAAAAAGAAATTTGCCAGCTATTTGCATTCCATTTATTTCGGAATAACTTTCCTTTTTAAATAGATTTCTCAATCTAATTTTATTGAAATGTGCCCAGCCTAAAGCAAAATAAAAGGCAGAAAGAGAGCCTAAACCAATTATTAAAAGAACACTTCCAAAGGGCCAATGCAAAACTTTAAATAGAAGACCTAGTAAGGAAATTACGATAAGTATATACTCTAGAATTCTCATTGTATTTTTTGACAAGTTAAGAATTCAATAGCAATAAAATCACCTCGTCAAAACAACCTTCCCAGAAATCCATCTTTTACCCACGGGATAGCGAAGCAGATACACACCTGTTGCCAGGCCTTCTAGATTGATATAGGTTTTTTGTGCGCCATTCATTTCTATTTCTCTGATCAGTTTACCATTCATATCAGATAAGTATAGCCTTTCAACACTTTCGGAAACTTCAATATTCAAGTCTCCCATAGTTGGATTGGGCCAATACTTCCAGGAAATAATATGATCGTTTCCACCAATGAATGTATTGAGGATATGATTGGTGATGGTATCTCGTTTAAGGCGATTAGTTGCTAAGCTGTCCCGTTCAATTTGATAAGCAATTTCGGAGTCGGGAAGATCAACTGCCAGAGTAGGAGTTTCCTCTTCACACTCTGGAACATAGGTGTAGTTCTTGATGATATTGACCATTAAATCGGTCATCAATTGAACTTCATAGGAATCTGTTGTGGGTTCAATATGCCCTTCACCAATTCCACTGTGATCGGTAAGGAAAGTATATGTTCCATTGGTGCAGAGTGCCATTGCTCGCATTAAATATTCGGTTGATTTGTTCAGACCACTTCCTGTAATGGGAACTATGCGAATGCCTTTTTCAGCGGCAGTTCTATTGAGTGTTTTGATTTTTTCTCTAATATCTTTTCGGTTATGTGGGGGAGCATCCAAAACCAAAAAGAGGATTTTTGATCGGGCATCATCTGTCCATGATAATGTATTTATTGCTAGATCTAGGGCTTGTTCAACGGCCTCTGGGCCATCGCCTCCGCCTGCTGCGCCTTGTTCATCAATGAAAGCTCCTGTCTCTGAAAGCACCTTTGTGAAATCCGAATGTTTAGTGATGTATTCATCTCCATTGTCTCGATAAAATACATTGGCAAATTTCATAAGTAGTTTTTTGTTGTCGCCTTTTGCCTGAAACATAATCTCTGCAATCTCTTCTTTAAGAAACTCAATTTCATCTCCCATGGAACCGGTTGCATCCACCACAAAAGCTATTTCAACATCATTACTTACTTCACAATCTCCTTTAAGCATTAATGAGTTTACTCCTTCTTTTATGGTCAACGGATTTGAAATTTTTTCCTTTTGACCGTGATAATCTATGGAGATATAGGAAGGCTTTTTATATTCTTCCAGATTGTAAAAATCTATTCTTCCCCAGAGTTCGGCTTTCCCTGTATTATCCGTTCTGGCTTTCCAAAGCATCTCTTTATTCGGACCTGCCAGTTCAACTTTTGCATTGACGATAGGGGATGCATTTTCATCTATTAATTGAACCATGTATCGATGTTTAGGAACGATTTGCCACATTCTTTGATGAACGTAAAGCTTATTTTCTGTGATGTTTTCCCATAAATCCCACTTGGAAAAATCATTGATTTCTCCTGCAGTCAATCCCTTCTTAAATTTCTTCCCCTGGCTTTTTCTTTTATTCGTGTTCCCAATAAATACTTCACTTCGACTAAGTTCTGTACTAACTTCTTTATCGTGCATTGCGGATCTGCTTAATGACTCTCCAAAACTGCCTTCTGTTCTATAGGTATCTTCAGGAACATAACTTTCGAATTCTAAGATGAGTTCACTACGAGAATCTGTATTCTTTTTCCTTTTCTCTCTTTTACCTTTAGAGATTTTTACTGAATCATAAACATCTAGCCTTGGAGCCATTTGAATGGATTGGACATTTAAATTATCTACTCTTACTTTTTCGGAAACAATGACTACTTCATCCAACATCTCAACTTCTTCACTATCTTCTGATTTGTATTCAAGCAATCTCTTCTTTCCGTTGGGGTCATCATTCAGCTTGAAATCTTTGGAAACGTCTCCATCAATTTTTAAGTCAAACACTTTTTTTTTATATCCGGAATTCAGCACTTCTATTCGATATAATCCGGAATCTAATTGTAGGGAGAAATTACCATTATGATCTGCTATAGCATTGGCGACAAGATTCTTGCCCTGATAAATCTCTATGTTGGAGTAGCTCAAGTTTTCATTGGAAAAGTTGGCAACATTACCACTAAAATTTTGACCCGATAGGGCAGACAGTAGAATACAAGCAATAAGGCAAAGAGAGAGTTGTTTGAGTGTCATCATAATTATTCTTTGTTCTATGATGCACCGTACACCCAAATTTCATAAAGGTTCAATTTTTTGTTTATGATTTCTGGTTTATGATTTCTGGTGTTTTGTTCTGAGACAATCTTGGTAATACTTCCATCTCGGCTTCGCTTGATGTGCACTCAATGTGCGTTGGACTTCATCTTGCTCTGATTAATAATGGAGTAATGATTAATCATTGTCAAGCAATTGCTAGCCATCGGCACAATAACTCACTAACACAAAGTTTTAAAGAAAATAATTCAAGGCGAAAACAATTTGCGAATGCTGAAAGTGTCTTAACTGGTGATTTTACTTTTTTGTACTAGGTGTTTTGCAAAATACAAAGAGGCTATTATAAATACACCCAAAGCTGTATAATGAAACCAACTGGGTTCTCCACCTTCAAAGTCTCCCCTTGCTCTTGCTAGATAGGTCAATATCATAACAAGACTGACATAATAAAAATAGAAGATTTGAATGCCCTTGTTCACTCTATACAAATAGAAGGGAGCTAGAACTATGAGCAGATAAGCAAAAGCACCACCTATTATTTTGGGAGTTTCCAACTGAATATTATTTAAGTGGACGTTCGTTGCCAAAAAGCCAAGATGAATAAGATGTAGGAATGTAAACAGTTTTAATGATTTTTGAAGATTAGAGTTTTTCTCTATTGCTTTTGTGTTTTTGGCATAAATGAAAAATGTAATCAGAAAAATAACTGCTGAAAGCCTCCCAGAATATCTAGCCGAATACCTAAATGTTTCCTCTATGGCAGGATAAGTTAGGTTTGATAAAAAGAAGATGGCTAATTCTGCCATAATACCAAGAACGAGAAGATTTCTTAGACTCATTATAGTTGCGTTTGTATTCTAAATATAGCAAACACAGGAAATTAGCCTATTTTACCTGTATGATTTGGCTATGTTTCTTAGATGCGTTTTTTTCTGTGTATTCAAATAAAAAACTTCCTTTTTCATCTAAATTAAACTCAAAATCACTCTTGTTGGGATTTAGATTTTTAATCAAACGTCCATTTAGATCGCAGATATTCACCTGTTCGATTATGGAATGATTTTGAACGTGGAATAATCCGTTACTTGGAATAGGAAAAATTTTGATGCTCGGAAATTTATCGATAGAAGGCACGTTAGGAACAATATCGCATAAACCTAATAAATAGTCCCAAACCTCAGTGAAGACTGGGACATTATTTACTATGGGTGTTTCATTATCTGTAACTACGCTTCCATGATTGCCTGAAAATGGATTGGAAGAAGAGGTATCCCTAGTATAAAGTACTCTGGAATTTTCAAAAGGACAATTACTAAGATCTACATTCACTGAATCTCCAAAATTGAGCATTCCGAGATTCTGCCAAATATCATACTGGAATTCAAAATCAACAACTTCGTCAAACAGATTTCCGAAAGCATAGTATAGAGAGTCAGCAGTAACACTTGGAATATTTGTCCATGGTGCAGGGGCGGAGAAAAGAGTGCTGTAATCATTGGGTGATGCAAATTGAATGATCCGTTTTAAGTTAAAGAACTTGGCAATATATGCAGCATGACCTCCTCCCTGAGAATGGCCGGAAAGAATGATATTTGTCCAATCTATTTCATCGCTAACATTCAGGAAATTATCCCATTCTTCATTTGGATAATTCTCTGTTAGAAAGATTAAAAGCTTTTGAATCCTATTCAAAATACTATTTGCGGTGTTCACATTTACATCTGTACTAACATCCTCACCGAAAACAATTTCTTGTCTGTAATTGTCATAGCAATCAATATCTGTGCTACTTGAACAAGTGCCAAATGCGGCTACCAGATTTGGGTACTTGAGCACAATAACCTTAAATCCATTGTTTGCGGCATGAGTTGGAAAGAGAGTAGTATTCGCTGGATTATCAAAAGAACCTACAAGATGGATAAGTAGTTGACCGTTTTGATTACAATCGGTATTAATGAATACTTGATGATTCTGAATTTCTGGGTTTATCTCAGTATCTGTGGCATTTGCATCTATCGCTTCTATACGCAAAGAGTCTAAGGAACAGTTTTGAGCACCTAATGAAAAAGAGATAAGGAGGAAAATAGATGAGTAAAGTTTTTTAAAAGAAAAACTCATCTTCCCAAAAGGATTAATAGAAAAACCAAATATTTCCATGGTACGCCATCATTAGAACCGTGAAAGTAAAAGTTGCTAGACTTAATATTAAAATATACATGCCATTTGTTCTAGCCTTCTTATCATGTAAATAGACTTTTCGGCCATCCGGAAGAGTTCTTTTAAACCTCCATAGATATAGGCCTATCATTACCGATATTGCAACAAGCAGCAAACCTGAAAAGCCTCCAATTATTGCCATAATATAGCCTGCAACTATATATCCTTTGTTTCCTTCTTGTGGTTTTTCTAGCTCATTTATTCTTTGTTTTAGCAATGACTTCATAAGGTCATCATCAACTTCTTGTCCGCGTTCTTTTAATATTTTTTGAGCTAATTTCCTGTCAAAAGGACTCCATTCATCCTGTTTTAGCAAAATTTCATAAAGTTCTTCATTGGAAAAGTCAAAAAGATAATGGTCCTTATCCACGTCTTTAATAAGTCTTTCTGCACTTTTTTCGAGTAAATCAGTTGCTTTTTCAAAATCAGATTCAGCTACCAATAATTGCAATTCACTTTGCATGTTATGCGCAAAAGTTATGTCCATATCAGCAGAGTTATCCACCAATTTATAGTCAATATCTTTTGATTCAAACAAATCGGTAAGCACTGCTGCTGCTTCACGATTGGGAAACCTTTCAAAAACCGAATAGTTTGGGTTCATGTTTGAAAATTAGAAATTATTTTAGAACCAATCTTCCTATCCTTTCCTTCCCAGCCAACCAAAGCACATTTTCAGTTGCTCTTGCAGTGTAAAAGCTTTCCTCGGAAACATTTTCCCAAGATCTTCCAAAATCAGTGGAGATTGATATTCCCGGAAAACCTACTGCGAGTATTGTTCCACTATTATCTAAATATTGAACGCATGAACGATAACCAGGGCTGAGAGAGTCACTCACTAAAGTCCATGTTCTTCCTCCATCTTGAGTAAATGCTTTATTTGCCGAATAGTCTTTGGGTTTTTCCCAGTTACCTCCAAAAATATAGCCTTCTTTTTCGTTGAGAAAATCACATGAAAAAATACCGGTCATTTGCTGGCCCTGGATAATAGGTGTGTCAAAAACTTCCCAAGTAGCGCCTCTATCTGCACTATGATATACTCTTGATTTTACACCACCTGAAACCATCCAAACGTGTGAGCCCGCCAGAGCAATATTACTATTACTTGCCGCGAAAGCGGCCTCGCCCTTGGCGCTGGCGGGCAAGCCCTCGCAATCTATTTTATTCCATGTCATTCCACCATCCTTGGTTTTAATCACTGACAAGCAACCATCGGTAGGGTCACCCATAGCTATGCCTTCCATATCATTCCAAAAGGCCATTGAATCATAAAAGGCAAGCGTATCATTTTCCTGATAAACGATTTCCCAATTCTGTCCTTCATCTTCACTTCTATACAATAGAGCAGGGGAGGCAATTCCCAAAATCATCCAAGCTTTTTCTGTTTTTGCAATAGACCTAAATTGTAGGCTTGCATGAGAAGGGTGACTCAAGGAATCGATAGTCCAACTGTTTCCACCATCCTTAGTAAATCCATACATGCCATTGGAACCAGCAAAATAACAAGTGTTTTCATCTATTGTCTCAATAGCCCGTATACTACAGTCCATTTTAAAGAAGTTTATCTCCTTCATATTGTCATAGAAGCTTTGTTTTCCTTTAGGAGAAGAGCTTTCTTTTCTTTGAGAGCTAGAAGAGCAAGCTAAAAGGAAAAATAGTGCCGTGTAGAATGCTGTTTTCATCCCACAATATATTTAAAATGATTTTGAATGATCAACTCAAGGATAAAATGAAGATCAGTTAGGTACTTGAAGCAAAGGTCACTGAAGTTCTCGAAACAAAGGTCACTGAGGTTCTCGAAGTGACCGAGTATTATTATTACAAAAAAAAAACGCCCCATTGGTTGATTGGGGCGTTCCTCTCTATGAAAAGTGTGCGAAAATTGTGCTAATCATCAAACTAAAACCGAACTCTCACACCTATATTAAAACTCCTTGGCAGCCCAGGTCTAAGCCCTGCAGGTCTTCTAGATACATTATAAACCCGATTACTCAGGTTATTTAAATTCATGAACAAATTGCTTTTCTCATTTAAAAAATAATTTGCTCCTATATCAATCGTGAAAACATTGTCAGTACTTTCTTCATTGAGAATATCACCTTGCCCAGGTCTGGTTCTCATTTCATCAATATACCTTACATTAAAATTTAAATTGTACTTCTTATGTTCAATTGAACATAAAATAGTGAATTGATTTTGTGCTACATAGGGTAAATTGTCTCCCGCTTCCACTGCACCCCATCCATCAAAATCACTATCAAACGAATTTAAAAATTCAGCATTGGTGAATGTATAAATTAAAGAAAAAGGAATATTAAATTTAGATAGATCATTTGTGACTAATTGCCATGTGCTTTGGAATTCTAAGCCATAGGTTTGTGCTTCGCCTCCATTGTAAAGCGCTGTAGTTCCACTACCTCCAGCTGCTGCAAGATCGGAACCCAAAAGGTTTTCATAGTCATTAAAAAACAGAACTGCTTGACCATTCCAATGCTTTTTATTTGTTCTTAAACCCAACTCATAATTGACACTGCTTTCTGGATTAGTTGAAGGAGAGGAGCCAGGAGGAGCAAAACCTTTATGCACTCCACCAAATAGGTTTAGGTATTCATTCCAATCATATGTAAATCCTATTCCTGGAATAAAAGCATCTATAGAATTTTCACGAGAGGAGATGTCTGTACCTATTCTTTCAGGATCTTGTGTGCCATAGTCATCTCTTACAATACGAACATTTTCATAACGCAACCCTGGGTTTAGGGTTAAGGAACCTAATTCCAATTTATACTGAAAATAAGCAGCAACAGCATTGGCCGTTTCAACACGATTACTTTCTGTTCCAGGAACTCCCGAATTGATCAATTTCATTTCTCCATTGTCGAGAATATAATCATCTATCCATTGAAAACGATCTATTTGATCTTCATGAACACGTATGCCCATTTCTAAACCATGATTCAACTTTTCACTGCTAAGATTATATTTTATAATACTTTGTATGCCTTGTGAATAATAGCTTCTGTTATTGGCTTTAACCAGTAAAATTCCCTCGTCAGCATTAGCTGTACCATTAACCAAAGCAAAAGCAAGGCTATTTGTATTATCAAGTGCTGCAGAAATTTTGGTTTTAGTTCCACTGCTATCAATTACAGCATCTAATTTGTACCAATTTCTTGCAAACTCAGTACGGTAAGCAGTAGTGTAGATGCTCAAGTCTTTTGTCAACTCTATCAGATGAGATAAGCTAAATTGACTTTGTTGCGTATTCATTACATCCTCTTGAGAAGATGCGTAACGAAAGAAAGGATTTTGTAAAAAGTCAGCATCGGACAGACCTAGATATGTTTCGTTGCTGATTTCGTCACTTCGGCCTAACTTTAATTGGAGTGATTGAAATATTTTCGCACCCTTCTTTGAATTGAACTTGAGCTTTATTCTATAATCTTCCTTGTTAAATCCCGTACTTTCATTGTTTTCCAATTCTTTGAATCCATCTGAACTGTATTGAAAGGTTTCAACCAAATATGAAAACTGACCAATATTATCTCCAACAAATGCATGTAGATTTCTGTTGTTGAATGAACCGCCTGAAAGCTGGACCTTAGCTGCAAAATCATTTGGTATTTTTGTGCTAATTAAATTAATAGCTCCCCCAGTAGTATATGGGCCATATTTAATTTGAGAACTCCCTTTTAAAATTTCAACTGCTTCCATTGTGCCAATAGTTGGGAAGTAATAAGCCGCTGGAGCTGCATATGGCGCTGGAGCCATTAATACGCCATCTTCCATTACGGTTATCTTAGAAGAGCGTTCTAGGCCTGATCCACGAATTCCAATATTTGGACGCAAGCCAAATCCATCTTCCTCTTGCAAATTTATCCCAGGAACAGCTCTTAATGTTCGGTTGATATCGGTATAAGTGAACTTTTCAATTTCCTTAGGAGAAATGTAATGAGCAGAACCTGGAATTTCATTTAATCCTGCTAATCCTCCAGTCAAAGAAGTACCGGTAATTACAATTTCGGGAATATCAAATGTACTTTCATTTAATTCAAAATTTAAAGTCAAAATTTCATCTCCTGAAATAGAAACAGTCTTCTCAACTTTCTCGAAACCTGTTCCACTTGCGACTATTTGATATTCTCCTTTAGCAAGGTTTTCTATATAATAGAAACCATTGGAATTACTGATGCATCCTGTATTAAGCTTTGTTATATAAACATTGATTCCAGGAAGGCTTTGGCCAGTTTTTGCCTCGAAAACAAAACCTTCAATACGCTGAGCAGAACCATAAATGGATAATAGAAGTACTAATAAGAACAGGATTTTTTTCATGTCGCTTTACTTGCGATGCAAATGTATTTTAACACCAGATTTTTTATCCTAATATGTTTGTGCTATTTAGCTGGTACTAGCGTAAAATACTGTTTTTATGCGATGGTATTTATTAGTTCTATAGCTTGATCAAAAGGAACAATTACCCCAAAATCTGCATTGTCCATATGCTGAGCATTTTTATTAGTTTTATTAAGGTAGGGAATGTATTCAGTGACTAATCCAATAAGATATTTTTTATTTTCGAAAGTGACCTTGCCTTTGTCTTGAACAATTACTTTTTCTGTTAAGAAAACTGGACCTCCGCTATTCCCTCCATAGACAGGGCAATCTATAACTACGGTCTTATGTTGTCTGTTCTTTCCTGCAACTATTCCTTTCCTCACCAAAGGATGGTTAAAATTATATTGGGCTCTATTCTTCATTCCCAATGCTTTTGGATAACCAATTACAAAAGTATCCGAACCAATTTCAATATCATCAAAATAACGAATCATGCTTTCCATAGCCATATTCATATTCAAATAGCCATGGGTTAACTTTACGTTGTCTAATAATTCAAACTTTTTACCCTTTATTGCTCCAATTTGCATAACGGCTACATCGTTCTTACCATGTAATTTGATTTTGTTTTGCTTAAACAAACCGTGTAAATCAATTTCTATTTCACTTGGATCTGTGAAGTCATTATCTAAAGCATAGTATTGAATTTTAATTTTTTTCGTTTTTGGAGAAAAATTTAAGGAGTTTTTAATTTTTCTCATGTTAAAAATAACATGCCTTGCAGTGGCAAAGAACACTCGTTTTTTATGAATAATAAAAATACCGGAGCCAAAGCCTTTTTTCGGCATTACAACCAAAACGGCCAAAGAGATAAGATCTTGAGAAAAACTTTTTTCAATAATTGCAGGCATCTATTCTGGAATCAAATTTGGAAAGTCCGTGATGATTTCATCTACACCTAAATTAATCATCTGTTGCATTTCTTCAGCAGTATTAACAGTCCATACTATTAAACCCATTCCGTTTTTTATGCAAAAATCTTTGGTCTTATTATCAACCAGTTTATAATAAGGACTATAATATGTTGGAGTGAAGCCAAGAGCATCTAAATTTTCTTTTGGACTAAGCTCATTTTCAACAAGCATAGCCATTTTTATGTTGGAATTGATTAATCTCATTTCAGTCAAGAATCTGAAATCGAAAGATTGAACAATTACTCTATCCACCATTTTGTATTTTTCAATTTCTGTGTAGAGCAGGTGAGCAAATTCTTCAGGTTTGGGATGGAAAATGTCGTCATAACCTTCCTTGCATTTGGCTTCAATAGTATAGAGAACTCCTTTTTTAGGATGCTTCTCGAGATAAGCTTCAATTTCTTCAAATACTTGAGAAAGTAAAGGCTTCACAACTTTAATTTTTTCCTGTTGTGGAAATCGCGGATGATTTATACTGCCCACATCATACCTTGAAACATAGTCATAAGCCATACGGTATATGTTATGATCTAAGCCGTCTCTAATTTTATTTCCTCTAGAATCCAAAGCAATTTCCGGATTCATAAATGGTTCATGACTTACCACCACTTTTTTATCCTTACTAACCACTACATCCATTTCCAACGCAGTAATATTATAGTCTAGCGCTTTTTTAAATGCAGGAATTGTGTTTTCTGGCATCAACCCTCGACAACCTCTATGTCCCTGATAATTTACTTCTCTACTCACTTAAGAATTCAAAAGAATAATCGAAATTAGAATTAATATTGGGAGCGCATTCATTTTTGTAATGCCAATTTATGATTAGAATTGAACCCTAATTCAATTAAACGTTAGCGATTTGTCAAAAATGCAGTTGAGAATATTCCTTTATCTATTTCTATTAACAGCTATTATTTCGTGTAATATAAATCCCGAAATAAAACCCTATGAAATTAATTTAATCCCAAAACCAAATTTTATAGATAAGAGCCCAGGTGTCTTTATAATTGATAAGAACACAAGTATTATTGGTAATAATAGTGTTTTGCAGGAGATGACTTTCTTGAAGGAACTCATTGATTACAAGTCTAATTTCGAAGTTCAATTGCTACAATCATCAGAGAAAGAGTTACGAGAAAATTCAATATCATTTTCACATAAAAACCTGAATAGTTCAGAAGCATACGAGCTTAACATCAATGAAAAAACAATACAGATTTATGCGTCCTCATCTATTGGCTTTATTTATGCAATTCAAACCTTGAGACAATTACTCCCTCCAAACTTTAATGGTGATGATAGGCGATTAGAAAAACAGTGGAGTCTGCCTTGTCTAAAGATTATGGATGAACCTCAATTTAAATGGAGGGGAATGTTACTAGATTGCTGTAGGCATTTCATGCCAAAAGAGTTTGTTCTAAAATACGTTGATTTACTTTCCTATCATAAAATGAATACTCTTCATTGGCATTTAACTGAGGATCAGGGTTGGAGGATAGAGATAAAGAAGTATCCTAAACTCACAGAAAAAGGGGCATGGAGAATGGGTGAAGATGGTAATGATTATGGAGGTTTTTATACCCAAGAGGAAATCAGAGAGGTGGTTGCTTACGCAAAAAAGAGAGGAATAAACATTGTTCCCGAAATAGAAATGCCAGGACACTCCGTTGCGGCTATTTCTTCATATCCAGAACTTTCATGCACAGGAGAGCATATCCCCGTAGAAACAGAGTGGGGAGTTTTTAAGGATATTTATTGTGCCGGGAATGATAATACACTTCGTTTTCTAAAAGATGTTATGGATGAAGTTATTGAACTTTTTCCCGGAGAGTATATTCATATTGGAGGAGATGAAGCACCAAAGTATAGGTGGGAAAATTGTTCTAAATGTCAGAAGAGAATTAAGGATGAGGGTTTACATGATGAGCATGAATTACAGTCCTGGTTCATTCAGGAAATAGAAAAGTATTTAGCTTCAAAGGGAAAAAAGTTGATTGGCTGGGATGAAATATTGGAAGGAGGTTTAGCGGAGGGAGCAATGGTTCAATCCTGGAGAGGTATTCAAGGTGGAATAGAAGCTGCAAATCAAGGTCATGATGTGGTAATGTCTCCAACCAGTCATTGCTATTTTGATTACGGATTGAGTTCCATCGATTTGGAGAAAGTATATAGTTTTTATCCGGTACCAGCAGAATTATCGCAAACAAATCGCCATCATATTTTGGGTGCAGAGTGCAACATGTGGAGTGAAAGAGCTCCTTATGAATTGGTGGATTCAAAAGTTTTTCCCAGAATTTTAGCCATGTCTGAAGTCCTTTGGACAGATAGCACAGGAAGAGACTTTAATGAGTTTTACAATCGTGTTCAAGAACATTATCCGAGACTTTCAGCTTTAGGAGTGGATTATGGTTTGGAAACGGATCCTATTTCCTATAAAACGCGGTATAAAGATAATTTACAATTACTTTTCAATAAAGGTATCCCTGATTTGGATATCTATTATTCTAGCACAGATTCTACACCCACTCCAAATGATTTTAAGTTCGATGAATTCATTACTATAACTGAAAGTCAAAATTTATTTGCACAAGCATTTAAGAATGGAAAAAGCTATGGAGAGCCCATTTCAGTGAGAGTAGAACAACATAAACTAAATGGGAGTATACCTGACTATAAATTTGAGTGGAGTCCATATTATACTGGAGGAGGAGAAATAGCTTTAAGCAATGGTTTGGTAGGTACTTTAGATTTTAGAGATGGGAATTGGCAGGCAGTTCAATATGAAGATGTTGAGCTTATTTTTGATCTGAATGGAAAAGACATCAATTCAGTAGAAAGTCATTTTTATCAATATAATAACTCATGGATTTTTCTGCCAAAATGGGTAGAGTATTCCATTTCATTGGACGGTGAAAATTGGAAGGTTTTAAGTCATTTGAAACATGATAGAGCATTAAAAGAATCTGGAAAATTTATTCAAACTTTCAAAGCAGAATTTGATACTCATAAAGGAAAGTATTTAAAAGTGAAAGCCAAGAATGTGGAATATTGCCCAGATTGGCACGAAGCTGCAGGAAGCAAGGCTTGGTTATTTATAGATGAAATTATTGTAAGATGATAGTAGAGGTTTGCGCGCCTAATTTCGAAATAGCAAAAGCTGCCGCAAAAGCAGGTGCCAATAGGTTGGAAATTTGTCAAGGTCTTGAAGTTGGAGGTTTAACACCGTCATACTCCTTTATTGAAAAAGCCTGTGTTTTGAATATTCCTGTTAGAGTTTTAATTCGACCCCGCTCAGGTCATTTTTATTATACCGTAGATGAAATGGAAATGATGCTTAAGGATATAGAAGTATGTCAAAATTTAGGAGCTGAAGGTGTTGTTCTCGGAGCATTGAATGAGTCGAATGGAATTGACATGGAAGTGAATAGGATTTTTAGAGAATGCAGTGATACCCTTAAGTTTATTTTTCACAGGGGAATTGATTTGACCGGAACAGCAGGATTCATGGCTATTAAGCAATTGAATTTTGATGGAGCTCTTTGTTCTGGAAATATTACTGGATTGGATAGCGGGCTTGATCAAATAAAAGAATATGTCAATTTGGATTTGCATGATTTTGAAATAGTAGCAGGAGGTGGATTGAATGAAAATAATTTGCCCCAATTATTGGATATAGGAATTGATCATATTCATTTTTCTTGTCAGAAAAAGCGATTAACATCAAGAACTGCTTATAACTTTAAGAATAGTTTTGATAAAGAAAAATGGGAAAGAATTAATCGATTATTGAAATAAAAAAACCGCTGGGGGTAGCGGCTTTTTTATACTTTACGACTATGTTGTATTGGGTTCGGGCCATCATGGCACGTATGTCTAAATCAAATTCTAGATAAATCTCTTATTATTTTTGGATTTATATTTTTTCATATAGAATTCGGTTTGTTTCAATTAGAATTCGGTCATCAATTGATTTTCTCCACCTTCCATTCGTATCTTTTTTGTGAATTTTTATCATTGAGTACTAAGATATAAAAACCGTTTTCAAAAGCGCTTAAATCAATTTCTGATTGCCTAGAACCATCTTTGAATACTAATTTATCCAGGATTTTAGATCCTTTTAAGTCATATAGTTCAATAAAGAAATCTGTGCTTAATTGAGATTCTATAACAAGCTCAATCTTATCTTGTGTTGGATTAGGGAAAATGTTTAAGTGAAAGCCTTCTTCCTCAATGATGCCCACTGAAAGATCATTTCCCTGATGAAAACCTTCTGTTAAAACTAGATTTCCATTACTTAGTTTATTAACTCGCATTTCACCTAAAGTCCATTCTAAACTAAGATTTTCATTTTCACCAAACCCGCCTGCGTTTGAAAGGGTTTGTTTTTCCAAAGTTTGCGCTTCAATACTTATGAATGCAATGCAGAATAAAAGAAATATTAAATGCTTCATATTTTAATGTTTTTGAACCTGAATCGCAAGATTATCTATTAATTCCTTAAGCTCATTAATTTGTTTCTGTTGATCGCTAATTATTTCTTGTTGCTCTTGAATGGCTTTGATTGCCACAACTGAGAAACCACCATAATTTACTGCATGCATTCCTTTCGATCTTTCATCTTCCGAGACCATCACCAATTCTGGAAAGAGTTCTTTTGCTTCTTGAGCGATAAAACCAATTGAAGGAATTTTTTGGTTTGGATCTCTCTTGTAATAATAGGTTGAAGGGTTTAATTTTAATACCTTATTAAGCATACTTTCAACTGGTTGAATATTTTTCTTTAGCCTTCTATCTGATGAGGTATTGTAAGAACCATCTGTACCACTAAAAACTCCGGCAAGAATTCCATTGTCATATAAGTTCAAGTTTCCTGCGGCTCCACTAGAGGTTAAAAGCTCCCAATCATTACTTGTGTTAAACCTTTCCAAAAGTAATCCAAAAGAACTATGTTCCATCCTGAGCATATAAGCTCCAGGAGCTCCTGGATTCTCGCCTAATGATAGACCATTTGTTCGCATTTCTATTTCTCCTGTTCCAAAACCATTAGGTGAGGAGGATATAATTCTTGCTCTGTTAAATGTAGAACTAGACGAAAAACTAATTTTATAATCTGAATTTCCAGCTTGAAACGCTCCTCCAGAAGTTCCACCCACTGTTACTGCTGGAATTACCCATCCTGAGCCCAAATTGGTTCCAATCACTAACTCCTCATCGGGATTAGAATTATTACCAATGGCGATGTTTCCGTCTTGTGCAAAAAATAGTCTTCTTGTAAATGTGTTTGAACCACTAGGTTTTGATTGAAACTGTAAGTTGGATCCAGAACCCTGTGTCGACATTCTCCATCTATTTCCATCTCCTGGTGCACCAAAATTAATTCTTCCCGCAAGAGAATTGACAAAAAACTCTCCATCCACATGCATGTCAAATTCCGGTTCATCCGTTCCAATTCCAACATTTCCAACCGTGTAGTTTATGTTTGTTCCATTCTCGTCCCAAAGTGAGCTGCTGGGAAGTGAAACCGTATTTCCATTGTTAATGGTCAACTGATTTCCTAGAACAGAAAGTGTTTGATTATCTATGGTGCTCAGATTCACACTATTACCATCTTCAATTGTAAGAGTGTTTCCAGAAAGAGAAATGGTTTGATCATCTGAACCACCACCGGAAGAAGGTAAGGTTATGGTATTTCCATTGTCAATACTCAATTGATTACCAGATATGCTCAATGTTTGATCGTCCAGATCATTTAAATTGACATTTGTTCCACCGCTTATTACTAATTGCGAACCAGAGATGGATAAATCTTGATCCAATGTACTAAGGTCAACTGTGTTTCCTCCACTAATGCTTAGTTGGCTATTGGAGCTGTTGAAATTCATTGTTTGATTATCTGTACCACCTCCTGTTGAAGGAATTGTAATGGTGTTTCCACCGTCTATTGATAACTGATTCCCTGAAATAAAAAGTGTTTGATTATCCTGGTCGTTTTCAACATTTAAGGCTCTTGTTGCAAAGGGAACACTCGAAATTTGGTTGGCTCCCATATCTACAAAACCTGAACCTGTATCTAACTCTACTCTTAAGAAGTAATTGTCATTTCCAGACCCTAAGTCATTAATGTCGCCCATAAGAACAGTACCTTGGCCTATTACCAAATTGAGCATACCAAATTCATTCGTTGTGGTTGTTTGTGACTCTTGAAAAATGATTGTTCCTAGAGCTGAGTTTTCGTGAAATGTAAACCTTAAGCTTACATTTTGATTACTTATGACTTCACCACTTTCTCTGGCAATGGCCTGATAATTATAGTTTTGGAAGTCTTGTGCTAATAATTCGGTTCCTGTAAATATTAGAACCAAAAGGAAAAGATAAATTGATTTCATGTGATTTTAATTTGAGCACACGAAATTCAGTAAAGATTAACTCAGTCTTTTATAGCGGTGAGAATTCGGTTTGTCCATTTTAGAATTTGGTAGCTTTTAAAAAGAATTCATCAATTGATTCAGCTTTCAATATGATTATTGAATTATTAAAATAAATTTGAGCATGCACAAAAGAGTATACGTTTGGATGATTCCTTTACTGCTCATTCTCTTTTCCTGTAGTAACAATAATCCAGGCCTACAGAATTTACATGATTTGGATGCCAATTGGAAACTTTCTAGGTTGGGTTCCAATGAGAAATATAAAGTAGATATTCCTTCAACTGTGCATTCTGTTCTATTCAATGAAGAAGTGATTAATCATCCATATTCCGATGATGAGGAGAAAAATATTAAGTGGATTGAAAATGAGGATTGGGCGTATACGACATGGTTTAAAACCAGCGATTCTTGGTTTGATTACGATAAAATAGAATTGCTTTGTGATGGCTTAGATACCTATGCAGAGATCTATTTGAATGAGAAAGAAATTCTGAAAAGTAACAATATGTTTCGCTCTTGGACTGTTGACTTGAAACCTCATTTGAAATCAGGTAGAAACGAATTAAAGATCATTTTTAAATCCACAGTTGAGCAAGGAAATATTGCAAAAAATGAGCAAGAATATACATTGCCTACTACAGATACGGATACAATTAATTCCGTGTCTTCTTTTGTGAGAAAAGCACCTTATCACTTTGGTTGGGACTGGGCACCAAGAATAATTTCTACGGGAATTTGGAAAGATATTCAAATAAAAGGATGGAAATATTTCAAAGTAGAAAATATTGAAATAGAGATTAAGGAGATAAATGCAGAAAAAGCTACACTTTCAGCCAAATTTGATTTTGAATCAGTTGATAATGGAAAAGTCTATATGCAATTGGTGTCCAAGCAAACAGAGATTAAAAATAATTTTGAGGCATATTACCTTGAACCCGGAAAGGGCAGTAGATCTTTTGATTTCGAAATTAAAAATCCCAAGCTATGGTGGCCCAATGGAATGGGAGAGCAATTTTTATATGATTTGGAATTTAAATTTTCTACTCTTCCAGAAATGTCGGATACCTACATTGAAAATATAAAGACCGGTCTGCGAAGGATTAAACTAGTTCAACAAAGAGATTCGATAGGAAAGACTTTTCAATTTAACATCAACAATAAGAACTTCTTTGCAAAGGGAGCAAATTATATTCCTCAAGAGGTTTTGCTTGATCGTATGACAAATCAAGATTATAGGGACTTACTTAATACAATGAAAGATTCCCATTTTAATATGGTTCGCGTCTGGGGTGGTGGTATTTACGAAAGGGATATTTTCTATAATTTATGTGACTCTTTGGGAATAATGGTCTGGCAAGATTTTATGTTTGCTTGTGCCATGTATCCTGGCAATGAAGATTTCCTTCTTGATATCAATAAGGAGGCTATGGAACAAATAAAACGCTTGCAAAATCATTCGTGCATGGCCCTATGGTGTGGGAACAACGAAGTAGATGTGGCATGGAAAAATTGGGGTTGGCAAAAACAATTTGAATACACCTATGCACAAGAGTCAAAAATATATAGAGACTACGAAGTTATTTTCAAAGAGATGTTTCCTCAGCTTGTTGAAGAGTACGATTCAGATGTTCCGTATGTGCATACTTCGCCATTAAGTAATTGGGGGACAAAAGAAAATTTCAACGAATCTTCCATGCACTATTGGGGTGTTTGGCATGGTGAGCAAGCCTTTGAAAATGTATATGAGAGAGTACCTAGATTTATGGCTGAATATGGCTTTCAATCATTTCCTTCTGAAAACACTTTGAAGGGTTTTATTTCTCCAGCTAACATGTTTTTGGAATCTGCTACGATGACCAATAGACAAAAGAGTTACAAGGGAAATGGTTTAATTGTAGATCATGTGGAGGACTATTTCAAAACTCCCGATGACTTTGGTGATTTTATTTATAAAAGTCAGTTAACGCAGGCCAAATTCATGAACATGGCTATTAATGCGCATCGCTCTGCAAATAAAAAATGTGCCGGAACCTTATATTGGCAACTTAATGATTGTTGGCCCGGACCTTCCTGGAGTACTATAGATTATGATGGTAAATGGAAAGCCGCACATTATCGGGTAAAGGACAGATATGCGCCAATCATTCTAATAGCAAAACAAGAAGGAAATAGAATTCAATTGAGTATAGATTGTGATGAACGTAAGCCAACAGATGTGGAGGTGCAATTGGCCTTAAAAGATTTTGAAGGGGAGATATTGTATAGAGATACGCTTTCAAAGACCGTATTCCCAGACAATGCTAATTTTTTGAAGGAGTATACTATCAATCATCTTGTTCCTTCCAGTAAGAAAAACTCCATGTATTTGCAATTGAGGCTATACAGTAATGGTGAAATTATTGATGAAGAATTGCTGTATTTCAATAAGGAAAAATACCTAGAATTAGAACCTTTAGATTATACCTATTCTATATCGACTGGTGATACTATTGAAGTTGAAATCAGATCAAATACCTTAGCAAAAAATGTAGAGTTAAGTTTTCCAATGAAGGGCAATTTTTCAAATAACTATTTTGATATGGAGGCGGATTCCACTTATAAGGTTTTGTTTTATCCAAAAGCAGGAGAAAAGTTAAGAACGGAGCTTGGAATTAGGAGTTTGAAATAATTTTTGTATTTTCAGAAGAAAAGAAATGGAAATTCTTCGAAATTCTTTCTGCATTTTTTTCATTATAATCTTCAATCATTTTTCTCAAGCACAAGTATTTAATCTAGATACCGAAATTTTGGGTGGTTCTTTGGATTTTGTGGTTTCGGATAAAGATGATGAAGGAATTACACATATTTTTAACTTGACTTCTTCTAAACAGGACTTAGTTATATATCATTATGATAAGGATTATGGTTTTCTATTGGACAAAGAAATAAATTTGACTATTGGAAGTATAAAAGACTTAAAAGGAATAGATTTTGATAATGATGGTGACACCGATTTAATTATAATTTCAAATGGTGGTGAAATTAGACTTTTCGAGAACCTCGACAATGAAGATATTGTTCTACATACTTACTTTGATTTTCAAATTGATAGCTTTGAGCTACTTGAGATAGGTGATATAAATGGAGATTTATTACTAGATTTTATAATTGCTACGAACTCTGACGAAATACTATTTTTTCAAAATAGTATTAACCAGGAATTCAATATGAGTATAATTTGTGAAAATTGTAAATCCTCCTCCTCATGCATTTCAATTGTGGATGTGAATAATGATTTTTTAAATGACCTTGTCTTTGTTAGAGATGAAACAAATGAGCTGGTCATTTTAGAAAATACTGGAGGTGCTTTTTTGGAGCACTTTGTTGATCTTGATTATCAGTACTCTATAAATGCTATTTCGTTTGTCGATTTGGACAATAACGGATTACTTGATTTTGTCTTTGCTGCTGTTGGAGATGATAAAGCATTTCATGTTTTACAATTTGACAGTTGGAATTTTTCAAGTTCACAGACCATTATTGAACTTGATCATGTTTTTGGTGTGGAACACATCAACTATAATGATGATGAATTCATTGATTTATTATTGTTTGTAGGTTCAGGCAACATTGGAGCAAATGGTTTAGATTCAAAGAGGGCTGTGATAATGGAGAATTTAAATGGTAATGAGTTTAATTTGATCGATTCAATTGCGGATTTTTCTAGTTCGGAAAATATCCAATTTGTAGATGTTGATAATGATGAAATACAGGAACTTATATTAATTGATGTTTGGAATAAATTAAGCTTGTATTCTCTTGAAAATGGATACTTTAATTTGAAAGAACTGATAAGTACAAAAACTGACTTTGATGCCAATGTATCTGGAGCTATTTCTTGTGAAAATAGTAAAGATGTAATTGGTTTGAATAGACACAGCTTTGGGACAATTGTAGCAATTTCAGATTTAAAAGAAAGAAAATTTGAGATGAATACCTTGATTACTCCAAGGGTTGAATTATCAAATAATATTCATGCGGAAGACTTGAATCTTGATGGAAATTTAGATCTCATACATGGAGAAACAAATATTTCTTATCAAAAGCAAAACGAGGATGGGAGTTTTGATGATATAGTTTTGCTTCATGACTTTTTTGGACGAATGTCAAATCTGACGACTTCTGATTTAGATTTGAACGGTTATCCTGATTTGGTTTATTCCAGAAGTCAATCGTCAATTGAAATTTTTTACAATTACGGTGAATTTCAGTTTTCTGAACCTTTGTTAGTAAATACCAATTATAGTTCATCCATTTATGATGTTTTGACTGAAGATTTGAATGGGGATGGTTTCAAAGATTTAATTGCCTGCTATGGACATTATTTAGATGGAAATTTGGCAACTAACAATCGAGTATCGTGGTTTGAGAATATTGATGGATTGTCATTTGGCCCAGAACAGGTTATTGAATTTTCCTCTTTTGATCCGCAAGATGTTCAGGTTGCGAATTTGGATGGTGATTCTGATTTAGACTTAATGATGAAGGATACGTACAATAAAATTAACGTGTATAGAAATGACGGAACTGGAACCTTTGAAATTTTGAGCCCTTTTGAAATGTTTGACATTGACCAATTCTTGTTTTCCGATTTTGATTTGGACGGTATTGGTGAGTTAGTTTGTCAAGGGAAGCTATATTCAAATGATGAAAACTGTTCAATCTATTATTTTGAGAATAACGGGAATGGAATTTTCGAACAGTCTTATCAAATAGGTGATTGTGGCAGTTTTATATATTCAGATGACTTAGATATTGATGGTGATTTGGATTTAATTTCTTTTGGAAATTCAATGAGATATTTTAAGAATAATTCAGTTTCTGAAATTCTAAATGCAAACGCTGTTGTTAGTGTATATCCAAACCCTATTATTGATCAATTGAGTATAGAATTATCAGAAGATATTGATAATTTTAAACTTGAGTTAATCAATATGAATGGCCAATTGTGTTATTCCGAAATATTAAATCGCAATGATTGTGATGAAATAGAAATTTCCGGTTTTGGTCTTTCTACTGGAATATATATTCTGAAGTTAACCGCTGAAAATTTGAACTTTCATAAAAGAATGTTGATTAAAAGATACTGATCTCATCAATAAACAACCAAGCCTGTCCACCTGCGCCTAAATGCCAGTCTGGACACTGACCATAATGCTCAGCTGATACCTTTATGAACTGATATTTCCCAGATTTGAAATTCAACTCAAATTCCTTTCGTATAGCAGTTTCATCACTGTCTGAATATGTGTTTTGTAATGTGGAAAGTTGGGTGAAATGCTCTCCATCTTCTGAACCAAACACGGTCACCGATTTCGGAAACCAAATCCAAGGTCGAATATCCTGAACGCAACCTAAACTTACTTTGGAAACATTTTTTACTTCCCCCAAATCTATTATTGCTTCAAAATCGTCACGATAACCATGATAATAACCCGTTTTAAAATTGCTGTTTCCTTTGAGCCCATCAATCAAAGATTTTGGACCTTCAGCAATATAGGGCGCTTGCGGAGGATTGCTGATTTCTATTTTTCTCTTACCATCTATTTTTACAAATTCCGTTTCAACCACTTCGCTATATTTTTCACCCCTTTTTGCTCTAGCAAAAACCCTAGTGTTATCCGAAACTTTAAATGCATTTGAATAGTCTATCCAAGTCTTATTAGGCTCAGTCATATATTGCACAGACATATTCAGTGGATGTTCTACTTCAATTAACATCTCATCCGTAAATGTTCTGGATTCTGCTTTAACAATGGGCAAAGGGATAATTTGATGATCTCGAATAAAGGTTTTGGGACGAACATCTCTCTTACTTGCCCAAGTTGAAGCTTGGCTGCCCATTTCGAACTCCAGTTTGCCCCCTGAAATGATATCTCGGTGATTAATGTAAGCCAATTGATACGCTGAACCATTCAAGTTTGCGGATTGAATATATTTATTTTTAGTCCCGTTATTCTTCGCGATAATTTCAAATACGTTGCCGTTTTCCAAGTTGATTTTAACCTTATCAAAAATAGGGGAACCAAATACATAATAATCTGTTCCTGGTGTAACAGAATAAATTCCCATAGCACTCATGACATACCATGCGGACATTTGCCCACAATCTTCGTTGCCAGATAAACCATCTGGATTTGTAGAGTACAATTCATCCATTATACGCCTGCACATTTCTTGGGTTTTATGAGGTCTTCCAGTGAAAGAATAAAGGTAGGCCATATGATGACTTGGCTCATTACCATGAGCGTATTGTCCTATTAAACCTGTTATATCTGCTTGTTCCCTTCCAGAAGTTTGTTCTTCAGCACTAAAGATGTTATCCAGCCATTTTTCTAAACCCTCTTCGCCTCCAAGCATTTCCATTAAGCCAGAAACATCTTGTGGAGCAAATAAACTATACTGCCAAGAATTAGCCTCGGTGAAATGAAAATTAACCTCATAGGGATCAAAAATTTTATCATGCCACATCCCATTATTTCTAGCTCTCATAAATTGAGTTTCATGGTCATAAATATTCTTGTAACTCTGCGCTCGTTTTGTAAAATATTCATAATCTTCTTGATGCCCCAACCATTTTGCCATTTGCGCAATACACCAATCATCGTAAGCGTATTCTAAAGTTTTTGAAACCGACTCGCTATCAAAAGAAGAAGAGATATAGCCTCTTTCCTTGTAATCTTGCAATCCAAATTCATCACGCATTGCAGAATGTTTCATAGCTTGATAAATCGCCCCTTGATCATAATCCCTTAATCCCTTTGCGTAAGCATCTGTAATGACCGGTATTGAATGATAACCAATCATACAATCTGTGTAGTTGCCCGCTAATTCCCAAATAGGAATATGACCACCTTCCTTATACATATCCAGAAAATTATTGATGAAGTCATTGGTTTTTTCTTCTTCAATAATAGTGTACAAAGGATGAGCTGCTCTAAAGGTATCCCAAAGTGAAAAGACAGTGTAACGTGTTCTGTCAGATTCATGAATATCTTTATCCATACCTCTGTATTTTCCATCTACGTCCGAATACGTATTTGGAACAACCATACTATGATAAAGTGAAGTGTAGAATTTGGTTTTATCGTCCTCGCTTCCTCCACTAACTTCAATTTTACCTAGAGCTTTTTCCCACTCACTTCTTGATTTATTTCTCAATTGTTCAAATTCCCAATGATCAATTTCTGTCGTTAAGTTTTTCCGAGCTCCATCAATGCTAACCGCTGAAATACCAATTCTAATTTTCAGTTCCTTATTGCTCAAATCAAATTTGAAGAGTGCTTGAATAGAATCCGTTTCTACTGGTGAAAAAGAAAGCGTATTATTCTCAATTATTTTTTCTTGAAAAGGCTGAGAAAACTCAGCATAGAAAAAGATTCTTTGATCATTAGCCCAAGCTTCCGAAAACCTAGAACCAGAGATGGTACTGTCATTTACGATATGCAATGAAGAGCTAGTAGTTTTATCTCTATGGGCTAAATCGAGTTTAACAATACCTTCATTTTTTGGGAAGGTGTAATGATGCATTGCTGAACGAACATCCGCTGCAATTTCAACATTCACGCCATTAGACATTTTGCAGGAATAATAACCGGGTTGAGCTATTTCCGAAGACTTATCAAAAGCAACGGCTTCTTTCTTAAACAATTGTTTATCCAAAGTTTTAGTCATGGGTAGGAAGAGGACATCATTATAATCTCCTATTCCAGTGCCACTCAAATGAGTGTGAGAAAAGCCGTACAGTTCGTTATCCGTATAATGATAACCACTGCAACCATCCCAACCTTCAAGTCTGGTGTCAGGACCTGCTTGAATCATTCCAAAGGGCATTGTAGCTGCAGGATGTGTGTGGCCATGACCTCCTGTACCAATAAATGGATCAACATACTCAAATGCTGATTTATTATTTTCAGGATTTTCCATCGAACAAGCACAAAGCAATAATAGCAATACAGGAAAGAGCTTTTTCATAGATAGTATTGTTGGCGAAAGATAAGATTGTTATTGAAAAATGTTTCTAAATAGTTTAATGAACCTTAATATCAATTATTCATTAAACTATCTTGGCTTAATATTTGAACGCCATTAGACATGAAACTTAGAATATCCTTTCTACCTCTTTTAGCAGCTATGTTTTTTTGTTCTAATTTATTTGCTCAGACACAAGTAACGGAAGCTGATAAAGAATATATAGCGGAAACCATAAATTGGTTGAATAAACCCTACGAAGATTTCAATAATGAAATAAAGGATGATCCTATAATGAAAGAAGATATCTCGGGATATATGAATGGGAAAGTATATTATTTGCCAGGTTCGGAATTCAAGCTTTTCTTTTTTGATGGTAAGGATTGTTTAGATAAATGCACTCCCATTACCTACGCGACAATAATGAACAAGGATGGAATTTCAGAGGAGCCTTATGAAATAGAGCTATCTTCCATTAAATCTGTAAACAGACTTGGAGACGAAATAAAGTATTTGATTATTCAGAAAAGTAATTTTTCATCTGGTGTAGAAGCAACGGAATGTGCAAGTGCTTCTGTACTTACATTTGAGAATGGAGCTCCAGTATTTGCTCCTTGTTTCATAGAAGGAAAAGATGAATATTCCAATAGTAATCCAATGGTAAATGCTTTTGCCTGCTCTTCAACTTTTGTGAAAAAAGAAACGTTTATGACCTACGATGCAGAAAGAAATAAACTCCTTTTTAGATATCAGACCTATAACGATATGGATTTTGTGAGAGAGGGAAAGTATATGGACGTTTACGGAGAGTATAGCTATCGAGATGGTTATTTTAAGCTTGATTATCAGGAAGTTAAACACGAAATCCTAGGGGGTTAATTCGTGTTTTACCAGTTATCCTATAATTTTACCTCTTATTCATTTTTTACGAGCTAGTTGAGCATTTACTTACCTTCGGATTGCATTCAAATGCCAAATCCGAAGAAATATGGAACTAAGCAAGAGAATAGAGCAGTTAGAGTGGCAAATAAAAACGCTCGCTGACAAACAGAACTTTTTCAACGATAACATCTCCAAATTACAGTCTGAACTCAAGTTACTTAATAAGGAGTTTCGTGGAGAATCTTCATTAGAAGATAGTACTCGAAAAACAATTCCAAAGGCTCAAGTTCCATTGGAGGAAAAAGCTAAAAAAGAGACGGTTGTTCGACCAAGAGTGATTCAGGAAGTAAAACCTTCTATTGCTTCTAAAGCGACAAAACCACCTGCGGAAAGGAAGGTTAAGAGAAATGATTTATCCAGTAATCAGGGAATTGAAAAATTTATAGGTAAGAACCTTATTCTTATTGGAGGTATTGTGATTCTGGTTCTTGGTTTAGCCTTTGGTGTAAAGTATTCTATTGATCATAATATATTGGGAGAAAAAGCAAGAATTTTTCTAGCTTATGCAGCTTCTTTAGGATTACTTGGTTTCTCCATGAAATTGAGGAAAAAGTACTCTAGTTTTAGTGCGGTTCTCTTAAGTGGTGCTTGCTGTTCTCTTTATATAACCACCTATGTTGCATTTGATGTTTACGGCTTTATTTCAAGACCCGTCACCTTTGGCCTCATGCTGTTGTTTACTGTCTTTACAGTTTTAGCATCGGTCTCCTACAATCGATCTATAATTGCACACTTAGGACTTTTGGGAGCCTATGCCATACCTTTTTTGACCAGTCAAAATTCAGGAAATTATCCGGGTTTAATGACCTATGTTACAATAATAAATGTGGGGATACTTTTCCTTTCATTTAAAAAGGATTGGAAGAGTCTGAAGATTGTTAGTTTTGCGATTTCCTGGCTGCTCTTCCTCTTTGCATTATATGACGATTTCTCTTACAATTACTGGAATTCAGCACTAAGTTTTGCCACCATCTTTTACCTCATTTTCTTCGGGATTATCCTGGCCTATAAATTCATTAAAGATGAGAGCCTAAAAGTCTTGGATGTCATTCTCGTTTTATTGAACACTATTACATATTACAGTATAGGGTATTTTATGCTAGAGGACAGAGACTGGCAGTTATATCAAGGGCCATTCACCTTATTTGTCGCTTTGATAAATTTCATCCCGGCCTACAAAATATTCACGGATAAAAATAGGAGTGATCACTTAATACATTTCTTAGGTACAATAGTGCTGACCTTAATAACAATTGCAATTCCGGTTCAACTAGATGGCAACTGGGTAACATTGTTTTGGATCATTGAAGGAGGACTCTTACTGTGGTTAGCCAGAAAAAAGAATGTGAAGTTTATGGAGGTATTGGGCTTTATTTTAGTCTTACTTTCCTTCTTTAGTTTTATAGATGATATTGGAAACGCTATGCATTGGGGAAATGAAGCTTTTAAACCATTGTATAGAATAGAGGTGTTTGCCAATCTTCTTTATTGTGTGCTGCTCACAGCTACTCTATTTATTATTTATAAGAGAGAGGAAAATCTTTTTGGAAGGGATTTAGGGTTTAGAAAAATTGCGGGATATCTGGTGGCATTTTTATCCTTCATGGCTTTCTTAATCTTAGGAGGAAATGAAAACTTTACAATTAGTAGTTTTTACCATTATGGTTCTAGAATAGAAATTGGTGAATATTCCACTGCATTTAATAGATCTATTAAGCTTATAGCGATTATCACATATTATATTTACTTCTGCGCACTAGTAGGAGCCGTTCATTTATTAGCCAATTGGTTCAAGAGAAAATCGGATTTAAAAAATGTTCTTTTAGTATTAAAGGGATTGGCATTGTTCATTTTCCTATTTGCAATCTTACCAATACTTCAAAGAATTGGATTATTCCATTTTAATCCTCCAAATGAGTACTTCGTTTATGGAAAGAACCTAGTGTTTCTGAGATACCCGATTATTGGATTGGCTATTGCATTTGCAATTTCTATTTATAGACATGTCAAAAGATTGTATAGTGGTCAGATTCAAGAGAAGCTTATGGATGTCTTTTTATATGCTTCACTATTTATTACTTTGGCTTATGAACTTATTTTTTGGATGAGAGCATTAGAAGTTCCAGAACCCTATAAACTTGGATTGACCATATTAGGAGCAGTATATACCATTTACCTTATTATTCGGGGAATATTTGCCCGTAAAGCACATTTAAGATATTTTGGTTTTGTACTGCTGGGAATAGTGCTTTTAAAACTGTTTTTCTATGATATCGCCCATTTAAAAACACTATCTAAAACTATTGTTTTGGTTGCAGTAGGAGTTTGTATGTTGGTCAGTTCCTTCTTATATAATAAATACACTTCAAAACTTTTTAGTGATGAATAAATGGATAGTTATAATCGTTTGTTTATGGACGAATTTGAGCCTTGCTCAAGAACAAAAAGGTGAGCACTGGTATGAACTGGCAAAACCTGCTGGTGAGTGGTGCGAACTGCATATCCCGAACGAAATTTATCGGGAATTACAAGGAGATTTTTCCAGTTTGCGTATTTATTCATCGAACAATTCTGGAGACACATTGGAAGTTCCTTACCTAATTAGAAATAACCTTCCCAATAATCAGACACATCAAGTAGAATTTGAATTATTCAATGAAAGCACAAAAGGCGATTCGAAATATTTCACATTCAAGCCGAATAGTGATGAACTCTTGAATCGAATGAATCTTAACATAGAAGATAAAGAGTTTGATGCACGAATTCGATTAGAAGGAAGCAAGGACCAAAAAGAATGGTTTACAATTCTTGATGACTATAGAATCCTCTCATTAAACAAGGATAATATTCAATTCAGTTATACAGATCTTGAATTTAGTCCTGTAGATTATACGTACTTGAGGTTAGAATTACCAACCACACTTACTTTTCAAAGCGCCTATCTGATAGGTAATTTTTCTGAGGGTGGAATTGAAAATGTGAGTAAAACCAATTGGAAAGTAAAAGAAGTCCCTGAAAAAAAACAAACAGAGATACTCATTAGTCTAGATGAATATACTTCCGTTAGATCATTTGAAATTCAGATAGCTGACAATATCGATTATTTTAGAAATAGCAGTTTGTATTATCTAAAAGACAGTACCAATTATTTAGAAAAATGGCATAAGAATTATAAGCGCATTTACTCTGGAGATTTAACTTCAGTTCGAGATCATCGGGAAATTTTTAACATGGTTTTTACCAATGAATTAAAATTTGTTATCCACAATGCAGACAATCAACCTTTGAGTATAAAAGATATTACAGTGAAAGGAAATACATATTCAATAATAGGAAGATTCAAAGATGGATACCAGAATCACTACTTGTCTTTTCAGCATAGGAAGACCAGAGCACCCAAATATGATATCGCACGCTTTCAAGATAATATCCCAGAAGATTTAGGCATTATGAGTTTAGGTAATGCTACATTTATTCCTTACCCAAGCACAGAAAAAGAACCATTCTTTAAAAGCAATTGGTGGGTTTGGGGAGCAATGATTTTAGTCATAATTGTTCTTGGGAGGTTCACTATCCAAATGTTAAAAGACTCTTAACGAATAGACTCAATTTTTTGGGTTAGAATAAATAAATTCGCACCATGGAATTAACGATAAAACAAACTCCTCTTGCAACCTGGCATGAAGCCAATGGCGCTAAAATGGTAGAATTTGCGGGCTATAATATGCCAGTTCAATATGAAGGAGTTATTAAAGAACATTTAAACGTTAGAGAAAATGTGGGTGTTTTTGATGTCTCTCACATGGGAGAGTTTATGGTCAGAGGAGAGGGAGCATTAGATTTAATTCAATGGCTTTGCTCAAATGATGCTTCAAAATTAGTAGATGGTAAAGTGCAATACTCATGCTTTCCAAATGAAGAGGGTGGGATAGTAGACGATCTTTTGGTATATCGAATTTCTGAAAAAGAATATATGCTGGTGGTCAATGCTTCCAATATGAAAAAAGACTGGGATTGGATAAATTCACAAAATAGATTTGGAGCGGTCCTAGAAGATGTGTCTGATCAAACCGCCTTGATTGCGGTGCAAGGACCAAATGCAGCAAAAGCATTGCAATCATTAACCTCAGTCAATTTATCAGAACTTAAGTATTACACCTTTCAAATTGCTGATTTTGCTGGAATGAGTGATATTCTAGTTTCTGCAACAGGATATACTGGGGCGGGAGGTTATGAGATTTATATTCCTAACGAAAAGGCAAATGCTGCTTGGGAAGCCATTATGAAAGCAGGAGAAGAACACGGAATTCAGCCAGCCGGTTTAGCAGCAAGAGACACTTTAAGGTTGGAAATGGGTTATTGCTTATACGGTAATGATATTGATGATTCTACTTCACCCTTGGAAGCAGGCTTAGGATGGATTACCAAATTTGAAAAAAACTTTGTGAACTCAGAAAACCTTTTAAAACAAAAAGAAGAAGGCACTTCAAGAAGATTGATAGGCTTCGAAATGATGGAGAAAGGAATTCCCCGACATGATTATCCCATTACTGATGAAAGTGGAAATGTTATAGGCAAGGTTACTTCAGGGACAAGTAGTCCTTCATTGAATAAATTCATTGGGATGGGGTATGTAAACAAACCGCACCATAAAAGGGACACGGAAATTTATATTTCTATAAGAAACAAAAGCCTAAAAGCTAAAATTGTTAAATTACCTTTTTATAATTCTTAGAATTCATGCCAATAGATCCCAATAAGCCTTTCGTAGAAGTTTGCATTGCACCCAATAATTATTATCTCTACAAAGAATATAATGATATTGTTGTCGTAATAGATGTCCTAAGAGCCACATCTGCAATTTGCGCGGCAATGGATAGTGGAGTAGAGAAAATTATTCCAGTAGCAACAGTAGATGAGGCAAGAGAATATATTGGCAAACCCAATCATATTGTCGCAGCAGAGAGAAATGGCGAAATAGTAGAAGGCTTTGAATATGGTAATTCTCCATTTAACTATTTAGAGAAAGACCTTAGCGGAAAAACTTTAGTGCTTAGCACAACCAATGGCACCAAGGCTATTGAAATAGCAAAAGACTCCAATACCCTGGTTATAGCATCATTATTGAATCTAGATGTTATTTCAGAATGGTTGATTGCTCAAAAGAGAAGTACTCTGATGTTATGCAGCGGATGGAAGGATAAAATGAATTTAGAAGATACCATTTGCGCTGGGGCGATAGCTGATAAAATGCTTGCTCATCCTGAATTTCAATCTTTTGAAGACTCTACTATAGTTTCAAAGTATCTATGCAGAAGTGCTATAGATGGCTATATGGGACTTTTAAAGTCCTCTTCACATAGAAGAAGATTGCAGAAACTAAAAATGAATGCGGACATTAAGTATTGTCTAAGTCCAAATCAAAGTAAAAGTATTCCTATATTAGTTGATGGAGCTTTGATTAACTTGAACAAGACCGTGAGTATTGAAAACCAGTAGAATTTTAATCCTTTTTGCAGCCTTTATTTTTTTAGGTTCTTCTTTTAATACTTCTTCCTGGGGTTTTTTCGCACACAAAAGAATAAACCGCATGGCATGTTTTACCCTGCCTGAAGACATGTTTGGTTTTTATAAGGCCAATATAGATTACATTTCAGAGCACGCTGTTGATCCAGACAAAAGACGTTATTCTATTAAAGGAGAAGCACCGAGACATTATATTGATATAGATCATTTTGCGAAGGAAGGTGAAAACCCATTTGATGTTGTTCCTAAGAGATGGTACGATGCCGTAGACAAATTCTCTGAGGATACATTAAATGCTTATGGTATTATTCCCTGGCACTTGAATTTAATGGTCATTAGATTAACGGAAGCGTATAAAAATAAGGATGCGAAGAAAATATTGCGTCTTTCATCAGATATGGGACACTATATAGGCGATGCTCATGTTCCACTTCATACCACTAAAAATTACAATGGTCAATTAACCAACCAAGTTGGAATTCACGGTTTTTGGGAATCCAGAATACCGGAGATTTCAGCAGATGAATATGATTATTTTGTAGGACAGGCAGAATACATTAATGATGTTCAGGGATATATCTGGACGATTATTGAAGACTCTCATTGGTCAGTAGACTCGGTATTGCAAATAGAAAAGGACTTAACCCTTCGCATGTCCACTGATAAAAAATATTCATTTGAGAATAGGGGAGCTCAAGTTATACAAGTCTATTCAGAAGAATTCAGCTTGGCCTTTGAAAGAGAATTACAAGGAATGGTCGAGAGGAGAATGACTCAAGCCATAAAAAATTTAGGAAATTTATGGTATACCGCGTGGGTAAATGCTGGACAACCTGAAATAAATTCCTTAACTTTTTACTCTGATAATGAGGAAGAAAAGAAAGCAAAGGAAGAATTGGATAAAAAATTCTCTCTGGGCAAGATTTTCGGACGTGAACATGGTAAGTGATGAAAAAACTAGTTTTAATACTTTTTCTATTGGGCAGCTCTGGTCTTTTTGCTCAAGAAGACAGCCTTTTTGATATAATAAGATTAAATGGTTCGATAACGAATTTCATAGATGATAGGGAATTAGATAAATATCAAATCAGGATCATTTTAGATACCGAAATCATTTATATTGAAGAATTTGCAGGCAATCAATCGTATTCAATAGACTTGCCCTACGGCTTTGAGTACACGGTAATTTATTATTCAAAAAATTTTGTTTCCAGAAGAACGCTAATCGATGCGACTGATATACCATTGGCTAATCAAAAGATTTATGATTTGAAATGTGATCTTGGGCTCGTACCCAAACAAAAAGGACTAAAAACAAAAGATATTTCTAAGATGTTGTCAGGTATCGCCAGATATTCTCCAACAAAGGATAAAGTGGAATGGTTTCCTAAACAAAAAGAGAGAATAGACAAACTGTTTTCTAAGCGAATTCTAGCGAGTAAGGGATAAGAAGCTCATTTGGGTATTATTAGACGGTATATCCGAGTTAACCAGGCCTCAAAAGAATATTAAACTATAAGATCATTTCCAACAACTATTTGTTTAATAATGAACCTCTCTTTTTATTATTTTTAAGCAAAATCATTTAATTTCATCATGTTAATCACACACACCCAGTATTTGTCCTAAATAGGTAAACAAATTTGGGACACTCGATAATTCCCTAGCTATTGTTAGGAATGAAAACAGTTCAAAAGCTTCAAATCAGTGTTTGTTAGCGCGTTTTTACGCGCTAACATTGACACTGTTTCTTCCCAGATTTTTATTGGACTTATGAACTATTATAGCGTAAACTTTCTAAAGTACGGGAATAATTCAGTTGAAATAACAACGGGCTTGATTACCAGGTTTAAGAATTAAACTATTTCTAGTAATTTATTTAAAAATATTACGAATATCACTTCTTTTAATGTAGGTTTATTTCGAATTTTTCCCTTTTTCAAAAGCAATTCAGCCCATATTCTGAATCCTCATTCTCCTATTATAGAAATGAAATAATTTTTAATAGCAAGTAACGCCCAAAGCTTTCATCTTAGCATAATATTCCAAGCACTCTTTCTCTAAATCTTTGTACTGTTGACTTAGCTTTACAGGCTTTTTCTCATAGCGGTTGAAACCAGTTGATCGGTGAACATTATCGTACCAGTAAGGAGCCCAAACACCATCAAATTCTTTCGGGCCAGCTTCCCAGGAAAGCATGGATTCTTCAAAACGTATGCCAGCAAACGCACACATTTTTTCCAGAATAATTCTGGGATTAGTCAATAATTCTTTACTATCAACAACAAAAACCTCTTTTCCTTTAGATTTAAGAAGTTCAATCATTTCCCATTGTTTTTTATATCCTAAATCTTCCATTGTAGGATTGGGAATATTTTTGATAAATGAGGAAATTACTTCACCTGGCTCGCGGATTAGAAAGAGATTAACCAAATCATCTAAAAAATGTAATGACATATTTACAGAATGATGGGTCATGTTCTTTATATACATTACAGGCTTGTCGGTCTTTTGATAGAGTACATTCTTAATAACATCTAAATAATCTGAAGATTGATTATCTAAGGTTTCCATCCAACCAGGATGTTCAATATCTCTTTCAACAAGATAGTAAGCATAGAATGGTTCATCAATAGCAATAGTGTCGTTTCGATTGCCCCAAGAGTACATTAAAGCGGTAGAAACATTCCTGGGGCCAGACCACATGCAAATTCTTTTTGTAATCACATTTTTCTTTTAAAAAGGAAAGGTAAAAAATAATCAGTTTGTCGTAGAAAAATTGCCAACTAACTAAAAAGAGAACTTTGAGAAACTAATGGCGTATAAAGAAAAACAACACACACACCCATGCTAAATCAACAACAAAAAACTATGCAAAAACAACTAATTAGCGTGCTAATATTTCTATGTATTGGAATATTCGCACACGCACAATCAGGGACGGAGTTTTGGTTAGCTCCGCCAGAAGTTACTATTGATCATAACAATCCAGGAGATGTTCCCATTTATTTGAATTTAACATCCTTTGGAACAGCTGCTATTGTGACTATTTCACAGCCGGCAAACCCGGGTTTTACACCTATTGTCGTGAATCTAGGAGCCAATGATTCTCACAGAGAGACGCTTTCCGCGTTCAAAGATGATTTGGAAACAGCACCCACTAATACTATATTAACAACTGGTTTATTAGTGGAATCAACAGCGACTGTTTCCGCTTACTATGAGGTGAGTAACACCAATAATCCAGATATGATGTCCCTAAAAGGAGAGAATGGATTAGGAACAGAATTCTACATTCCACTACATAGACATGCTCCTTTTTTCAATCATACCTTTCCGAATTTTGCATACTCCTCATTTGATATTGTAGCAACAGAAGACAATACCACGGTATTAATATTTTCGCCAGTAGAATTGGATGGTCATCCAGCTTTAATTCCATTCACAATTGTTCTGGATAGAGGAGAAACATATTCGGCTGCATGGACTGGTGCCAATTATACTGATCCATCTACAAACCCTGCTGGTGCAGCAGTGGTTTCTGATAAACCAATAGCTATTTCAATAAAGGATGATTCAGTTCATAACCCATCGGGTGGATGTTTTGATTTTATGGGTGACCAAATTATTCCTGTTGGCATTTTGGGTAAAGAATATGTGGCTATAAAAGGTTTTTTGAATAATAATGGTGACGAAAGTGCTTTTGTAATGGCTTCTGAAAATAATACTAAAGTATTCTTGAATGGAAGTACAACAGAAGTTGCAACATTATTTGCAGGTCAGTATTACCGGGTGGATATGGATTCCTTATCTTCTTCATCCAACAACAGTATCCTCATAGAAACTTCACGGCCATCCTATGTAAATCACGTTACTGGATTTGGATGTGAATCTGGAATGGCTTTGCTCCCTCCAATGAATTGTGCAGGGTCAGAGCAAGTTAGTTTCGTGCGTTCAACAAACGAAGGCTTCTTTCTGAATATAATGATTAGAGCAGGTTCTGAAAATGATTTTGTAATTGCAGGATCGGGAACTGCCACAATAGACCCCTCTTTATTTATTCCTGTACCTGGAACAGGAGGAACTTTATTATCAGGTCAATTTCAATTCAATACAACTGAAATTCCGGTAGGCGATGCTCATTTAATTTCAAATAGTTCAGATGTTTTCACCTTAGGTATTATCAACGGTGGAGGAACCTCTGGTTGTAGATATGGATACTTTTCTGAATTTGTTGGAGTAGTTGAAATAGATGCGGGTACAGATGAAACGGTTTGTGTAAATCAAAATGCAACCTTAAGTGCAACAGTTGATGGAGGAGCAAGCACTGGAATATGGACAACTTCTGGTTCTGGATCTTTCACTCCAAGCGACACTGATTTGAATGCAACTTATAATCCAAGTGCAGCTGATTATTTGACAGGTTCTGTTACATTAACGATAACATCTACAGGTCAATGTGAACCAGAATCTGACTCTATGGAATTGACTTTTCAAGATGAACCTGAAGTGGATGCTGGGATAGATGAAGACATTTGCTCTAACAATGCACAGATAACTTTAGATGGATCAATCATTGGTGCAACTGGAGGAACATGGTCGGGAGGCTCAGGAACATTCGCCCCAAGTAACTCCGCATTAAATGCAGTTTATACACCAACCAACTCTGAAGTTTTGAATGGTTCTGTTACGTTAACTTTAACCTCTAATGGCAATGGTAATTGCACAGCCCAGACTGACGATGTTACATTTACATTTACCCAAGCCCCAACCATAAATGCTGGAATAGATCAATCGGTATGTGTAAATAATGCGAGTATAGATCTTTCTGCAACTGCAACTGTAGCTTCAGGTGGTTTTTGGTCTGGAGGAACAGGTTCTTATAGCCCTTCAAACACATTTTTAAATTCAACCTACACACCAACGGCAGCTGAGATAAGCTCTGGTTCAATTACTTTGACAGTAACTACTTCCGGTGTAGGCAATTGTTCAGCTGTAAGTGATGATATTGAAATAACATTTACTGCGGCACCTAGTGCAAACGCAGGTTCCAATGGCACTTTTTGTGCAAATAATTCTGAGATAACATTAAATGGTTCAGTAAACGGTTCAACCGGTGGGGAATGGTCTGGTGGTTTGGGATCTTTTGGTCCTGACAATACTGCTTTAACCGGAACATATACTCCAAGTGCGTCTGAGCTTTCTAATGGTTCTGCAACATTAACCTTATCTACTACAGGAAATGGAAGTTGTTTGGCCGAAACAGATAATGTTACCTTCACATTTACTGATGGACCTACTGTTGATGCGGGATCAAATCAATCTGTTTGCGCTAACTCACCAGATGTAAATCTAAACGGATCATTCACTGTTTCTACTGGAGTGCAGTGGAGTGGTGGATTAGGAACTTTTACACCAAGCTCTTCCAGTCCCAATGCTACCTATAGCCCAACACCGGGTGAAATAGCAATAGGTAATGTAACATTGACATTGACCACTACTGGAAATGGAAGCTGTAACGAAGTTATTGATTCAATGACAATAACGTATACTCCTTCACCTACCGTTGAAGCAGGAGAAAATATTTCTGCTTGTGAGAATAATGCAAGTGTTGACTTGAGTGGTTCTGTGGCTGGAGCACCTAGTGCCGTGTGGAGTGGTGGAGCTGGTACATTTAGTCCAAATGCAACGGCATTAGATGCCACTTATGAGGCAACTGCAGCTGAAATTTTAAATGGTTCAGTTCAATTAACGCTCACCTCTTCAGGTGCGGGTACCTGTTCCGTTGAGTCTGATAATATGACTCTATCTTTCACTACTTCTCCAACAGCAAACGCAGGTTCCGATGCAGGTTATTGTGAAAACAATGCAGCGGTATCTTTAGCTGGAGATGTGGATTTAGCGACTGGTGGGCAATGGACCGGAGGAAACGGTTCCTTCAATCCAGATGCAACAACATTAACAACACTTTATACACCATCTGCAGCTGAATTAGCAGCAGGATCTGTAACACTTACATTGGTAACTACTGGAAATGGAAACTGTGCTTCAGTTTCAGATCCGGTTACATTTACATTTACATCAGCGCCTACAATTGATGCAGGTATTAGCCAAACACTTTGTGCAAATAATGCAGAAGCAGATTTAGAAGGGAGCCAAACCGGAGCAGGCGGAGTTCTGTGGACAGGTGGTTTGGGAAGCTTTAGTCCAAATGCAAATGATCCCGAAGCGACATATACTCCTGTGCAATCCGAATTAGATGCGGGTACTGTTACCTTGAACATTGAAACAACAGGAAATGGAACTTGCTTAAGAGTAGAAGACCAGGTAACCATGAACTTTACACCTGCTCCAACTATTGCTGCAGGAACAGATCAAAGTTTATGTGAAAACAATGCTGAAGCCACTTTAAATGGTACTGTAAGTATTGCAACGGGGGCCGAGTGGTCTGGTGGGGCTGGAACATTTACCCCAAACAACACAACACTTAATGCCACATATAATCCTACTCAGGCTGAAATAGATGCGGGATCGATAAACATCATATTGACAAGTACCGGTAACGGTAATTGTTCAGCAGAAAATTCTTCGATGGAATTGACATTTACTTCGGCTCCTACAGTTGAAGCTGGAACAACAGATACCTTTTGTGAAAATAATTCAGATATCACACTGGATGGATCCTTTGCTGATGCTGGTGGAATTCAATGGAGTGGTGGTTTGGGAACCTTTGTCCCAGATGCACAATCAGTAAATGCAGTTTACAGCCCATCTCAAGGAGAGTTAGATGCTGGCTTAGTTACATTAACATTATCATCCACTGGCAACGGAGGATGTGTTGCATCAACAGATGATGTAGAATTTACTTTTACCGATGCACCGACTGTAAATGCAGGTTTAGATCAAGATCTTTGTCAAACCGTAAACTCAGTTCAATTAGCAGGCTCTTTTACTCTGTCAAGCGGAGTGCAATGGAGTGGAGGTGATGGTTCATTCATGCCTTCAAACACAGATGTTAATGCGCAATACTTTCCAACGGAAACTGAAAAAGCATCAGGTATTTTAAAGCTTACTTTAACAACCATTGGTAATGGAACTTGTAATGCAGTGGAAGATGATTTGGAGCTAAGATTTCAAGCTCAACCTTTTGTTAATGCAGGTTCAGATTTAGAAAGTTGTGCAAACAACGCACAAGTAGACTTAAGCGGTTTCGTTGGAAATGCTCTGGGAGCTGAATGGACAGGAGGAACGGGAGATTTCTTTCCAAATAACACTCAATCAAATGCGGAGTATACACCAAGTCCAGCTGAAATAGCAGCCGGTTCAGTTACGCTTACCTATACCACAACTGGAAACGGATTTTGTGCAGCCGAAACAGATGTATTGAATATCACCATCATACCTGCTCCAATTGTTGATGCAGGAACAGATATTAGCGTTTGCTCAAATAACCCAGAAGTTGACCTTACTGGAAATGTAACAGGAGCTTCAGGTGGAACATGGTCAAATGGGTTTGGGGCTTTTAGCCCTTCCGAAACGCTGTTGAACACAACTTACACTCCTGTTCAAGCTGAAATAGATAATGGTTCGATGACCTTAACGCTTGAGTCTACAGGAAATGGTTCTTGTTTGGCAGTTCAGGATATTATAAATATCACCTTTACAGATGCGCCAACTGCAAATGCAGGTGCTGATGTATCTATTTGTGAAAATACTAATGCACTAGATCTTAATGGAATAGTTACTGTTGCAAATAATGGTTTTTGGACCGGAGGATTTGGAGAGTATACTCCAGGAGATTCAATCCTTTCAACAACCTATACTCCAAATCAAGCAGACTTCGATCAAGGCTCAATTACATTTGTACTTACAACTTTTGACCAAGGAGATTGCTTGGCAGTAACAGATACGCTTGAGGTTGATATTTTAGAACCAGCACTAGTCTCTGCGGGCGATGACTTAACACCTTGCATTAGCGAGAATACAGTAAATCTTTCTGGTTCAGTCACGGGAATTACCAATACAGGAATCTGGTCAACACAAGGCTCTGGAACATTCTCACCAGACAATTCCAACCTAAATGCTGTTTACAATATAAGTGCAGCAGACTCTATTGCTGGAAATATTACTTTGGTTTTGACTTCTACCAATAACACATTCTGCGATGCAGTGACAGATACAGTTGAGATAAATATTTTACCTCCAGGAATTGCATTAGCTGGTAATGATACCACGGTTTGTGCGAATAATTCAGCACTTCAATTAAACGGACAAATTGCTGGAAATGCCTCAGGCGGAGTTTGGTCTTCTACAGGAACTGGAGCATTTGTTCCTAACGAAAATGCCTTAGATGCAATTTATATTCCAAGTGAAGGAGATGCGGTTAATGGGACGGTGACATTGAGTCTAACAGCCAATAGCTGTGATCAGGCAATTGATGAATTTGATCTTACAATAGGAATTGCCCCTGAAGCAACTGCTGGCTTAGATCAGATTATTTGTTCAAATCAGGAAACAATAGATCTTTCAGGTTTGATATCTGGAGCTTCAACAACAGGAGAATGGACGACAACTGGATCTGGAATTTTCTTGAATCCATCAACCGAATTGGATAACACTTACGAAATTGACTCCTTAGATATTGTGAATCAAGAAGTACAATTGATATTAACTGCTACTAATACACCAGGTTGTGTAACCGTTTCAGATACCTTGACTATCGATATTTTTCAAGAAGCAATAGTGGAGGCAGGAACAGACACAACACTTTGCGCCAATAATGGTGTGATTGATTTGGCTGGGGTAATCAGTAATGGTTCAGGACCGAAATGGGTAAGTTCAGGAACTGGAACATTCAGTCCTTCAGATGATATTTTGAATCCACAATACATTCCAAGTGAGGCCGATGCAATGACAGGTTTTGTTTCTTTAGTATTGTCAAGTGAAGAAAGCTGTAATGGAGCTTCAGATGTAATCAATATTAATTTCACCGCGGCTCCAGAAGTAGAGGCGGGAGCAGATTTTGTGGTATGTAGTTCGAATACAGAATTTACATTAGACGGATCAGTAACAGGTATCACAACGGATGGTATTTGGTCAACAAGTGGAAATGGTTCAATTACCGATGTTACAGATATGAACACCTTGTATACGGTAAGTCCAGAAGAACTTGCAGCAGGTGGAGTAACCCTCTATTTGACATCTGAAAACAATTCAAATTGTTTAGCAGTAGTTGATTCCGTTCAAATTATATATACCCAAGGAATTATTGCTAATGCTGGATCGGATCAAATGGTTTGTGAAGGTAGTTTAAGTACCACTTTAAATGGAGTTGTTTCCAACGGAACAACAACTGGAATCTGGTCCTCTGATGGAACCGGAACATTTGATGATCCAACAAATTTAGCAGCAACCTATGCATTTAGCCAAGCAGACTCTTTGGCTGGAGTAGTTACTTTCACATTAGAATCAACCAATGTTGGAGATTGTGATGTGGTTATGGATGAGGTTATAGTGACATTTGGAACTAACCCAACAGTAGATGCAGGTTTTGACGTTGAAATATGCGGTCAGGATTCTATTATCAGTTTGAATGGGTTTGTATCTGGAGGAATAGGAGGAACCTGGTCAACATCTGGAAGTGGTAATTTTGGAAATGTAAATGTGATGTCCACCATTTATACCTTAAGTCAAGACGACTTAACCAATGGTTTTATAGAATTGACATTAACATCCGAATCCAATGGAAATTGTTTACCAACCACAGATCAGTTGACTATAAATGTAGATCCTATTCCAGTTGTATTTGCAGGAGAGGATGTAGTTATCTGCCAATTAGATTCAGTTGATTTGAATGCGGTAGTAGCCTTTGCACCTAATGTTTCTTGGACAAGCAGTGGTACAGGAAATTTCATTAGTGATAGTACACTCACAAATGTATATGTGCCAAATGTGGCCGATTCTTTAGCTGGCTCCATAGAAATTTACGCTACCTCCATTGGAACAACAGTTTGTTCGAGTGTTACAGATACTTTGACGCTGTTCATAGGAGGGGGAGCTATACCAAATGCTGGAGTTGATCAATTGGTTTGTGCAGATGGCCAAAATGTTCTTTTGAGCGGTTCAATCGCTGGAACAGGCGCTGTTCAATGGTCTTCAACAGGCTCAGGAACATTTGCACCAAATGATGAATTAATTACTGAGTACATTCCAAGCAGTACAGATTTACTGGTAGGCTCTGTAAATCTTATTTTAGAAACGGTTTCAGGTTTAGGTTGTGAAGGTGGAGTAGACACCACGTTCATACAGTTTGACCCTATTCCATCAATCATACCAATAGATGATCTTTCCATTTGTGAAAGTGTAGATACTATAATTGTTTCTGGAATAATTGCTAATGCAGATTCAATAAACTGGCAGAGTTTAGGAAGTGGAGAAATCCTATTGAATAATCTTGCTGAAATAGAATATGTTCCTTCAGATGGAGACATCACAGCAGGATCGGTAGATTTAGTTGTTGAAGCATTCTCGGAAACATTATGTTCAACCCCAAAAGATACCTTGACCATATTCTTTAGCTCTGATTTGACTGCGGATTTTGAAGTGTCTAATATTTGTGCAGGTCAAGAAGCCGAATTCACAGATATGACCACAGTAAGTAATGGTAACGCCATTGGTTGGTCATGGGACTTTGGCGATGGAGGTACTGAAAACAACCAGAATCCTGATCATATCTATACAGACCCTGGAGACTATCAGGTTTCTCTAACCGTATTTAACAGTACAGGATGTTCAGATAATATAGTTCAAACCATCACGGTAACCGATGGACCTACTTCAGAATTTATTATAGATGAAGAAGCCAATGTCGGAGATCAGGTTAGCACAGTTGATTTATCAACCGATGCAGTTGAATGGGCCTGGGATTTTGGTGATGGAAGTAGTTTGAATACCAACCAAAATGCGGTTCATACCTATACATCACCTGGTGAATATTTTGTCCTACTTGAAGTAACCAATGCATTAGGTTGTTCAGATACTACGGGAACATTGGTGAAGATAGGTGGCGATTTTGTTTTCCCACCTAATCTACCAAATGCCTTCTCACCAAACGGAGATGGAGAAAATGACAGCTTCATTGTAAGAGGAGGACCATTTACGGATATAGATTTTGTGGTCTTCAATGGATGGGGACAAGCCATATTTGAAACTGAAAATCCAAACGAAGGATGGGATGGAACACATAAAGGAAAAGATGAGCCCACCGGAGTTTATGTCTATACAGTAAGAGCCACAACAATAGATGGAGAAAGCTTTGTCAAAAGTGGTAAAGTAAGCCTAATTAGATAATCCTTAATACCTAGAAATCATGAAAAAAATTAAGAATACAATAAAAATTTCAGCTATTGCAGGATTACTATTAATCGCTGCTAACACAAATGCACAAGATGCACACTACACTCAGTTTGATGCTTCCCCAGTTATGTTGAACCCAGCAACAACTGGTGTTTTTGACAATTCAGATTGGAGAGTTTCGGCAAGATTTAGAAGCCAATGGGGATCATTGGGAACTAATTTCTTGACCACATCAGTGGCCTTTGATATGCCTTTTAAAGACAGAATAGGAATTGGAGGTTATTTTCAGAACTATGACATGGCTTCAACAATCAATGTAACCAACTTTGTTGGAAGTGGATCTTATGAAATTACAGAACCCAACAACGGAGATTATAGATTAACAGCTGGTCTTCAGGTTGGTTTTATGATCAAGAGTTTGAATACCAACTCTTTCATATTTGACAATCAATATGATGAAGGTCTGTTCAATGAAAACCTTCCAACAGGCGAAGACTTTGAAAGAGGCGCTAAATTCTCTCCAGATGTGAATTTGGGAATGTTCTATCAGATGACCGATGAATCGAAAGAATTTATTCCCTGGGGATCTATTTCCTTATTCCATGCCATCCCGACAAAAGATGTCTTTATTAGTAATGTAAAGGCAAGAGTTCCTTTGCGTTGGATGTTTAGTGGTGGAGGAGTCTGGCAAGCAGATGAAAAATTGAAAATTCTTCCTTCATTGCTGTATATGAAACAAAGAAAAGATTGGGAGTTTGACTTGAATGTTCTTGGACAATATCATGTTGAGGATACAGAATATGATGTGATAGGTGGATTCTCCTGGAGAACTTCAGATGCCATTGCTTTTCACACAGGAGTGCATCACAGAGAAAATATATTTAGAATATCCTATGACTTTAATACCTCAAGTTTGAGTCAATTTACACGCTCTAGAGGTGCAATAGAATTTTCTTTGTTATACTATGGATTCAATTCTATTAAGAAATCGATACCAGAGGAAACAGAAGATTTTTAAGATTTTTTGCTACAACTTCTATTTATTTTTATTCTTTCAAAAAGCTGCCCATCTGTTGGGTGGCTTTTTTTATAGTCAATGATTCAAGTATAATTTGTCACCATTTTTGCTGCTAAATGGTCATTTTGTCAGTTTTATGGATTTGGTATAGCATTTGACCTATTCCAAATGCCTAAAATGAAATAATAAAATGCAACAAGGAAGTATCAATGTACAAACGGAAAACATCTTTCCGATAATCAAAAAATTTCTTTATTCAGACCACGAAATTTTCCTAAGAGAGCTCGTTTCAAATGCGGTAGATGCCACACAAAAACTGAGAACCTTGGTTTCTTTGGGTGAACTTAAAGCCGATCTGGAAAAATCTAAAGTTGAGGTCATTCTAAACAAAGATGACAAGACCATTACTATTCGAGACAATGGAATTGGAATGACTCAGGAAGAGGTAGAAAAATATATCAATCAAATCGCTTTTTCAGGTGCAGAGGAATTTGTAGAAAAATACAAGGATAAGTCAGAAGCAATTATAGGTCATTTTGGTCTGGGCTTCTATTCGTCATTCATGGTTTCTGAAAGAGTAGACATCATCACCAAATCTCAACGACCAAATTCAATACCTGTTAAATGGTCTTGTGATGGTTCTCCGAATTTCACAATGGAGGAAACCAAAAAGAAAACCAAAGGGACAGACATTGTTTTACATATCGCTGAAGATTCTTTGGAGTTTTTAGAAGAAAGTAGAATTCAGGGGATTTTAAATAAGTACTGCAAGTTCCTTCCGGTGGATATCTATTTTGGAACAAAAACAGAATCTGTAGAAGATGGCAAGGATGAAGAAGGAAAACCAAAATACAAATCCGTTGAGGTTCCTAACATCATCAATAATACCGCTCCAGCATGGGCAAAGGCACCCAGTGAATTAAAGGACGAAGATTATAAAGCATTTTATAGAGAGCTCTATCCAATGAATTTTGATGAGCCTCTATTTCACATTCATTTAAATGTAGACTATCCTTTCAACCTAACGGGAATTATGTATTTCCCAAAGTTGAAGAACAATGTTGAGGTTCAAAAGAATAAGATTAATCTGTATAGCAATCAGGTTTTTATTACCGATAATGTAGAAGATATTGTTCCTGAATTTTTGACTTTGCTACACGGGGTAATTGATTCACCTGACATTCCTTTAAACGTTTCGCGTTCTTATCTGCAATCAGATTCCAACGTAAAGAAGATTTCAAATCACATTTCAAAAAAGGTAGCGGATAAACTATCTCAGATGTTCAAAAATGAGAGAGAAGAGTTTGAAGCGAAGTGGGAAGACATTAAAGTATTCATGGAATATGGAATGCTAACGGATGATAAATTCTACGATAGAGCAAAGAGTTTCTACCTGTTAAAAAATACGGAAGGAGCGTTCGCTGGTTTTGAGGATTATAAAAACAAAATAGAAAAGACTCAAAAGGATAAGAACAATAAAATCATCTGTCTGTATACACACGATGTGGAAGAGCATCATGCATATATTTCCGCAGCTAAGGATAAAGGATATGATGTTTTAGAATTGAACAGCCCATTGAGCAGTCACATTACAACGCTCTTAGAAAGAAAATATACAGATGTTCAGTTTGTTCGTGTCGATTCTAATTCAGTGGATAAGCTGATAGAAACGGATGAGGAGATTCCATGCAAATTGACGAAAGAACAAGAGGAAGCTTTAAAGCCATTGGTTGAAACTGTAGTAGACAAAGAAAAGTATCAAGTTTCGGTTGAAAGTATGAGTGAAAACGAAGCACCCATTCTCATTACCCAAAGCGAATTCATGAGAAGAATGAAAGAACAACAAATGACAGGTGGTGGAATGATGATGGGAATGATGCCAGATATGTTCAATTTGGTGGTCAATGCAAACCATCCACTTATAGGTCAAATAGTTGAGACGAAGACGGACAAGAAGAAGACGCAACTTCTTGAACAAGCAATAGACTTGGCTATGTTGTCTCAAGGGCTTCTGAAAGGAGAGAAAATGACCAACTTTATAAAAAGAAGCTTAGATTTGATTAAATAAACAACAGAAACAGAATAATGAAGAAAAGTATAATTTGGATAGTAGTTTTTGGACTATTACTACTCCTTCTTGTAAGAGCAGGGTTCATGTACAACAACCTAGTTGAATATGAAGAATCTGTAAATGAGAAGTGGGGAATGGTTCAAACAGAGTATCAAGCAAGGAATGACAAATTGCCAAATCTTGTTGAAATTGTTAGAGGATATGCGCAGGTAGAAAAAGACATTCTTGTACAAGTAACGCAGGCTAGGGCAGAAGGAATGGCGGGAACAGCTGGAATGAATGATGCAAATAATAGTGCCCCACCAAAGGCAGAAGGAGAACCCAATATAGATGTTGCTGCTTTTCAAACTAGACAAAGAGGCTATGGCAGAGCGATGTCCGGAATGTTTGGTTATGCAGAAAAGTATCCTGAGTTAAAGTCAAATCAAGGTTTTAATAAATTGCAAGACCAGCTGGAAGGAATAGAAAACAGGATTAGCAAAGCCAGAACAGATTTCAACGAAGTAGCTACAGAGTACAACAAGTATAGAAGGAAATTTCCAGCTAGTATTTATGCTTCCGCTATGGGATTTGATAGAATAGACTTATTTAGCGCAAGTGATCAAGCCCAAAATGCACCTGAAATAGACATGGGACTAGAATAATGTCCAGAGCAAGAGATTTTTTTACTCCAACGCAACGCGATCAAATTAAATCAGCCATTGCCGAAGCTGAGAAATTGACTTCAGGTGAAATACGTGTTCACGTTGAAAACAATGTTTTGATAGATGTATTAGACCGTGCGGCCTATGTCTTTGAGCAATTAGGTATGCACAAGACCAAATACAGAAATGCTGTACTCATCTATCTTGCCGTGAAGGATGGTCAATTTGCCATTTTGGGAGATGTGGGTATTCACCAACATGTGGGAGATGAGTATTGGAACAGCACAAGAGATCACTTGCGAAACGATTTTAATGAAGCAGAATTTACCCGGGGAATTGAAAAAGCGGTAATGGATATTGGAGCAAGGTTAAAGACATTTTTTCCTATTGACCCAGACGATGTAAATGAACTGAGTAATCAAATTTCCGATGATCTTTCAATGAATGAAAATTGATGATTAAAAAAGTAGTTTCGGTCATATTCATTTTCTTTTTCTGTCTAAACTTTAATGCAGCAAAACATGATTGTCCATTTCCAGACAAGTCTTCTGAATCAAATAAGTTAGTATTTGATTTTTCAAGAGAAGATGTTTTAAATCCAGTTCAAGAAAAATTGTTAAATGAAAAATTAGTCAAGTTTGAAGTTGAGTCCTCAAATCAATTTGTCATTTATATTGCAGATACTTTATGTGGTTTTCAGCCAGCACCGCTCGCGTTTGATATTATAGATGAGTGGGGAATTGGTCAGGAAAAACAGGACAATGGACTGCTAATTCTTTTGCGACCCAAAAGAAATGGGTTGAAAGGAGAGGTATTTATTGCTCCTGGGGATGGATTGGAAGGAAGTATACCCGATGGAGTAGCATCAGATGTATACCGATTGCTGATGATTCCAAAGCTGAAGAAGGGAGATTACTACGCTGCAATTGACGCAGCTTTAGAAGATCTGATGCCTAGAGCGAAAGGAGACTATAATGAGAAAGTAGAACCCAAGAAAGAATTTCCATATGAATTTCTTTTTGCGCTATTTGCTTTCTTCAGCATATTTGGAATATCTACTTACTTTAGAATTAGAAACTATGCGAAGCTGAACAAAATTAGCTTCAAGGATGCAGCTAAACTTTTGCTGTTTAGCGGTGGAGATGGCAAGTACGAAGATTTCAATCAGGGTACTGATCCATTTGGAGGATATACGGGTAGAAGCAATAGAGGCGGCTCCTATTCTGGCGGTGGAGGCTGGAGTGGTGGAGGAAGCTTTGGCGGTGGATCAAGATCTGGAGGAGGAGGATTTGGCGGTTTTGGTGGAGGTTCTTCTGGCGGAGGAGGAGCTGGAGGTTCATGGAATATTATAACACATGACCCTTTTGAACACGATCATCATTTACATTAAAAGAATTTTATGTCAATTTTTAAATGGATAGGCGGTGGAATTGGTTGGGCTGTTTTTGGTCCGCTGGGAGCCATGGTGGGTTATGCCTTGGGGTCTGTTGTTGACGGGGTGTCTTCAGACAAAATGTTAGGCACTGGTTCAAGACCAACAGGAAGATATAAACAACCAGGTTCAAGAGGAAGAACAAGTCAGAGAGGAAATAATACTAATAGAGATAGATATAGACACAAAACTCAGAAGGGAGATTTCACCATTAGCCTAATGGCGCTTTTCGCAGCAGTCATGGAAGCGGATGGTAAAGTATTGAAGTCTGAGTTGAATTATGTGAAGAGTTATCTAAAAGGGCAATTTGGAGAAAAAGCTTCTAAAGAATATTTAAAGGTTCTGAAGACCGCATTGGATACCAATTACAATTTAAGGTCGGTGTGTTTGGATATTAAATTCAATATGCGTCATCCCTTAAGATTGCAATTGATTCACTACCTTTTTAGGTTAGCGCAGTCAGATGGACATATTGATAACAGAGAAATAGAAGTAATCAAACAGATTACGATCTATTTAGGAATAAGTACAAGAGACTATTTATCCATTGAAGCCATGTTCTTCAATAAGAGAAGTAGGAATTATGATATCTTGGAGATAGACCCAAATGCTACTGATGATGAAGTTAAAAAAGCCTACAGAAAAATGGCCAAAAAGTATCATCCGGATAAACTTTCAACATTGGGGCCAGAAGTGCAAAAAGAGGCGGCTGAAAAGTTTAATGCTATTCAGGAAGCATACGAGAAAATAAAGAAGAAAAGAGGAATGAAGTAATTAATCCTTTTTTTCAATTCTCTTTTTTTCGAAGCGAATCATTGGAAACTTGAAAGATTTCTTCTCCTTTTTTAATGTGTCACTTTCTTGTTTTTTCTGATGAGAACTTATTTCAACTTTGTTTTCAGAATGTGCAAATGCAGATAGTGAAAAGGCAAATAGAAAAAGTACAGTTAACTTTATTTTCATGGTTGGTGATTTGAGTAAAAATAAGGTTTACTGCATTTACTTAATATTAATTAACGATAATTAACGTGTTGGAAGAATTAGAAAATACAAAGACTTCATGGAAATATCCCTTGTTGATAGCTTCCGTATTGGTCTTAATTATTAATTCCATTCATTTCATACAAGAGATGGGCTGGTTATACCTTAACCACCATGGAATGAGGCCTAAGAATGTAGAAGGATTGATAGGAATCATTACAATGCCTTTTCTGCATAGCAATTGGGGACATGTGGGAAGTAATTCAACGGCACTTTTTGCACTCAGCTTTTCCATATTCTATTTCTACAAAAAATTAGCGTGGAAGAGTATTCTCTTCATCGTTTTGGTTGGAGGATTTTGGTTATGGATAGCAGGTGACCTAGGCTCAAACCATGTGGGCGCCTCTGGATTGGTATACGGATTAGCGGCCTTCCTTTTTACCAGCGGAATGATTCGTAAGAATAAGAATTTAATGGGAATATCCTTGCTAGTCGCTTTTCTTTACGGTTCCTTTTTCTGGGGAGTATTGCCTCATGATGTCAATGTGCAAAAGAACATTTCCTGGGAAGGACATTTATTCGGTGCATTAGCAGGAACCGCCATTGCAATCTATTATAGAAAAGACGGTCCTCAGCGAAAAATCTATCAATATGAAATTGATGAGATGCTGGAAGAGCAAGAGCAAAAAAGAATGGAAGAGCTTCAGAAAGTACTGGAGGAACAAAATGCCAATGTGCGCATCGTCTATCATTTTAAAAAACAGGATTCCTCAGATGCTAATAAAAGTGATGGGGAAAACTGAATTTCCTATATTTATTCAAAATTTTAAAGATGAAAACCCTACTATACTTTGCCCTTAGCACACTTTTTCTATTTGGGTGTGCTTCAAAATCTGTTGAGCCCAATTATGTGGGCGAACAAAATGAATCCTATTTCGGAGAAAAAATAACAATGGAAGGTGCTATTTCTTTAAAAGAAATGATAACCAAGGTGAATCAAACAGGAACTTTTGAGGGAAAGGTACAAGGAGAAATTACAGGAACCTGCGCAAAGAAAGGCTGCTGGATGAAATTAAAAAATGAAGAGGGAGAAGACATAAGAGTAAAGTTTAAAGAGTACGGTTTCTTTGTACCCGTTGAAGGACAAGAAGGAAAAACAACAATCATGCAAGGCATTGCTTGGCAAGATACAGTGAGTGTTGAAATGGCAAGACACTATGCAGAAGATGGCGGAGCGACTCCAGAAGAAATAGCCAAAATTACTGAACCAGAATACAATATAGGTTTCCTAGCCGATGGGGTGATTATTAAGTGATTTTTCAATACAATCTTTAGTATTCGAGAAAAAAAGTCAAAATCTTATCCACAAAAACACCGCTGATATTCAATCACTTAAATCCTATTTACACATTTTTGTGAATGCAAATATTTTGAATTTCCGCCTGAAATTTTCAAATTAGTAGAGTACAATTAATGTTTGCAACACCAATATATTAGAAAACGAAAAAATACAGACCCTAGAAAGGAAATTTGCGTGGTTGGTTTTTCTGTCTTTACCCTTTTCTCTTTGGTACAAACTTTTTTTAAACCTGCTGAATGAACCTAAAATGCACCATTGAATACAGTTTATTATAGCACATAAACCTGTATACATCCACTGCTTTTTTGTTGATTTTAAGCGCAAAAAAATAATCTAATGCAAAAATCTATTCTTCTTATCCTATTCCTTTGTTTGAACTATTTTTCCTTCTCTCAAGAAGACCCCACACCACCCCAAATCATGCCACCATCCCCAGAGGCAGCCAGTTTTGCCCGTTACGATGAGATGCCTGTAAGTTACTATACCGGAGTACCCAATATATCCATACCCATTACACAACTCAGTTCACATGGCATCAACCTACCCGTTTCTCTAAGCTATCATGCAGCAGGAATACGTGTCAATGAAATTGCAGCCCGATCAGGATTAGGCTGGAACCTCAATGCAGGAGGAATGCTATCCAGACAAGTGCGCGGTATACCCGATGACCATGCAGAAGGATACCTCAATACTGCCAATACTGTTGCAGACTATTACAATCAAAGCTTTGCACAACAAGTTATATTATCTGGAAATGCACAAAACGGCTATCAAGACTATGAATCCGATATCTATACCTTCAATGTCTTAGGAGAAAGCGGAAAGTTTTTCTTCAATCAAGATGGAGACATCATCATGCAATCCAAAAACGATGCGAAAGTAGTTCCCTTAAAAGACACACAAGACAAAATTGAAGGTTGGACAGTAACCTCCGCCTCTGGAATGGAATTTACCTTTGGCATCATGGACGGAAGCACTATCCTCGCTACCGAAAACCAAATCCAATACACCTATGTAGAAGGACAAGCCCTACCACAAGGCAGTCCCGGATTGCACAATTACACTTCCGGCTGGTATTTAACCAAGATCACAGACACTTTTGGAAATACCGTGACATTCAACTATAGCAAAGACGAAAACACGGTCATCACCTATTATAACCTCATAGACCAAAGCAAGGAATTCAATCCCTTTGGAGCCAATACCTGCACCAGTCTAAGTGAAAGCACCTCCTTTTCAGAAAACTCCTATAGCCCAGTATATCTCACCAGTATAGAAGGAGATATGGGAAGCATTCAATTTGAATACAACCATAACCGACAAGACCTGAACAATGACCAAGCTTTAACAGCAGTAAAAGTCCTAGACTATCACAATAACCTTATCGATCAATACCAATTCAACTACGGTTATTTTCAAAGCACAGATCAAAATCCACATCCCAATTATGGAATAGATAATCAATTGAAAAAGCGCTTGTATCTGATGAGCATTATTCAAAGCAAGAACGGCCAAAACAATAAAGAACACCACTTCGACTATTATACCGATCATATCCTTCCCAACCGATTTTCCTATGCTCAGGATTTATGGGGCTTTTACAATGGACAAGAAAACGACAAGTTCTATCCACAGACAGAAATAGCCCTTTCTTCCCACTATTACAGTATAGCAGGAGGCGATAGAAAAGTCTATCCAGAATACGTAAAGTCCTGCGCATTAAAAAGCGTGACCTGGCCCACAGGAGGAAGTTCAGAATTCATCTACGAATCCAATACCATCACAGGAGAAGCCGGATTCTACATAGGTACACAGTTTAACAGTGTAGCCATTCCCGGAGGACAAGTAATCAATCAAACCGGAACACAAAGTTTAGGACAAATCTATAGCAGTAATTTCACCTTTGACAGTTCAGCCCCCTTTGCCCAAATGTTGGATTATGATCTAACGGTAGGCAGCGCATGCGATTATTCTGAAACCGATTGCCCTACCATAAGCATCACCCAAAACGATGGCAGTATTGTGCACACATTTGCCACCCAAAATAGCAATGGAACATTGATACTTCCCAATGGCGATTACATCCTTCAAGTAGAAAACGGAATCTTAGGAACCACAGCAGTAGAAATTACACTCAGAAAAAGAACCATAAGCAATAGTGCAGCAGGCCCGGGAAATGCATTGGTAGGTGGCTTGCGATTGGGCGAACTCCACTTTAAAGACAAAGACGGCACCCTACTCAAAAAGAAAAGCTATCACTACCATCAATTCGATGCCCCTAGCCTAAGCAGTGGACTAGCACAAAACCCACCCACCTTTATTCAAGAAGGAATTCCCGTAGGAAATGGAGGAACAGGAGGAGCCAATTGCAGCAAAAACAGAATCTCAGCCAATGCCCTATTCCCATTGAATGGACACAGCGGATCTACTGTGGGCTATACCAACGTAACTGAGCTATGGGACGATGGCAATGGCGGAAAAATAGAATACAGTTTTCTTTTTAATCCAGATGCACAGCTCAATACCAGCAATATTTTTGAAATAAACGATTTCCCTCCAGTTCCATCCTATGATTACTCCCATAGAAGAGGATTAATGCTTTCCCAAAAAGTATTTGAAAAAACAGCTACAGGCTATGCCATTAAGGAAGAAAGCCAAACCAGCTATGAAGGTGGAATTGCAGACAACCAGTACAACCTATCTAGCGAAAACATTAAAATGTCTAAAATAGGCAGCTATAGTGGAATAGGCAGCTATCAAAACCTAAGCGAACGCTATTATAAAATTAGCGATACCCGAAGCACTTATAACAATGGAGAAGTCATTAGCCAAAGCACCGATTATGTCTACGATGCGGGTTATGAAGGAAGAATGTTTCCTACCGAAACCATTACTAGCAATAGCGAAGGTCAACAACGTATCACCAGAACTTATTTTCCGGATGATGTAATCTCTGAGAATGCCTTGGCTGGAGGAAGCTTTACTACTGAAGAATACGATGCCATTGTATTATTGAATAAAGACAATCAATACCGAATTGCAACACCTATTCAAGTAGAATCATTGATTAAAGAAGGTTTAGACCCTGAAGAGTTGTTGAGCAGACAAAGAACCCTTTACAAGAATTGGGGCAATGATTTGATTTTACCTGAGCACATTCAGGTAGCCAGAGAAAACAACGATCTGGAAAACAGAATAAGCTTTCACAACTACGCTGCCAATGGAAATCCATTGGAAATTGGTCAAAGCAATGGCGTGCATAGTACTTATGTATGGGGTTATCAGAATCAACTGCCCATTGCTCAATTGCAAAATGCAGACTATAGCGATTTCTCCCCAAATCAAAACGATGCTATTGATGCAGCCATAGCAGCATCTAATCTAGACACAGATGCCAGCACAGAAGAGGATTTGGCACTCAGCCTAGAAAACCTGAGAAATGCCTTTCCAGATGCAATGGTCACGACTTCCACCTATAATCCCCTAATTGGAGCGACCCGCATTACCGATGTCAATGATTTTACTTCCTACTATGCCTACGATGATTTTAACCGCTTGCAGACCGTCAAAGACAATGAAGGCAATCTGCTCGCTGAAAATCACTATCACTATGCCTCACAGCCCCCATTAAATATTGGACTTAGCGATACGGAAAACTACATTAAGAGCAGTACTCCCAGAGTAGCTGTGCAAAGCAATGCCGCATTGGCGCAACTCAATGACTTAGATAAACTAGAAAGTGTAGCCTACTCAGACGGTTTAGGCAGAGTTGTGCAAAGTGCAGAACTCCATGCCTCCCCACTCGCCAAAGACCTGATTTCTATTTTCGATTACGATGCATTAGGCAGACTTAAAAATGAATACCTTCCCTTTAGCCATGATGCGAATGGCGCATTGCTCTCTGATGCCATTAATACACAAGCTTTATTTTACACCAATGCACCCAGAGTGGCGCATAGCGAAAGAGCCTATTCAGAAAATATATTTGAAAAATCCCCTTTAAATCAAGTAGACGAGAAAGCAGCTCCGGGAATGGCTTTTGCACCATCTACCGGACATACGAGTAAATTTGATCAGGGCAATAACACTGCCAATGAAGTCCCCATTATTAAATGGGAAAACAATGCCTTTAGTTTCGATGGTTTCTACGCAGCTAACGCTGTCTATGTCTCCCAAGCAGAAGATGAAAACGGACATCAGACAAAAGTCTATACAGACAAAGATGGCAAGACCATTATGCAGGTTTCCAGCGAAGTTTTAGGAACCACTACCTATAATGTATGCGATGATTTTAACCGAGTAGTTGCCATTATTTCCCCAGAAGCCTATCAGCGTTTTGTAGATGCTTCCCATGATCCTTTAGCTCTTGAAGAAGAGTTGATTTTCTTCTACGAATACGACCACAGAGGCCGCTTAGAGCGAAAGAAAATACCCGGTGCAGATTGGATAGATTACTATTACAATAAACTGGATCAAGTAGTACTTACCCAAGACGGTAACCAAAGAAGTAGTGAAGAATATTCCTTTACCAAATACGATATTTTTGGGAGAGTCCTTATGACTGGAACCTTCACACCTTTAAGTTCTAATGGAAATGCATTGAGCCGAACGGAAATAGAAAACTATTTACAAGGAAACTTATGGGAAGAACCATCCAATCTAAATGTTGCACAGAGTCATGGATATACAGATCAGGTTTATCCTATTGATCATTTATGTGCTCAATACAATATTCTCACCATAAACTACTACGATGATTATGACTTTGACCATGATGGTGCAGCAGACGCTTCCTTTATATCCAATAGCTATGTTCCTATTCATTCCACCTATTTAGGAGATCCTGTAACTCCACCTCAAGCCCTTTCCAATAGCCCCAGTCCAAGAACAAAAGGGCTCAATACCAGAAGCCAAAGCAAAATACTCAATGGCCCCAATGCTGGAAATTGGATCAGCAACACTATTTTCTATGATGAGTATGGAAGAGAAATTCAAATTCAAAACCAGAACTATATCAATGGACAGAACATCATAGACAACTATTACAATTTTGCAGGAGAACTCCTACATAGCAATGTCAATCACATTGGAGACCCAGATGGTGTTGGCTTTCATACACAAGTCAACATCAAAACTCGAAACGAATACGACCATGCCAGCAGGCTCGTCAAATCCTATGCTCAGGTCAATCAAGAGAAGCCCGTCTTAATGGTCCGAAACAATTACAATGAAATTGGCCAACTCATTGAAAAGAACATCGGTTCCACCATTTTAGGTTCCTATTTGCAGTCCATAGATTACAGCTATAACCCTAGAGGATGGCTCACTCATATCAACAATTGCGACTTGAGCAATGACAATATCCTCTCTGAATTTGAAGACACCGACTACAGCAAAACTGCCGTGGCCATAGAAGATCTAAACATGCGTTTTGAAGAAAGAGAAGAAGATGGCAGGCTGCAAATGATGATAGAAATTGAAGATCTGAGAGAAGTAGAACTGCAAGACGATAGCAGCGGAGATGAGAGAGAGGTAAACGGAAGAGAGAACTACAGAGACATCATCGTCACCAGAGAAGGAAACGATGTAGCTACCTATGATGAAATGGCTACACTCTATACCGACTCCATTTACCTCTATATGGACCGTTTTGAAATACCCATTGGTTCCAGCACCGCAGCCTATTATGAAGCCGCAGAAAGCCTGATGCTAGATGAACTGGCAGCTAAGAACATTACTTCCGCAGATGCCATTGATCGCATGAAAGAACAATTGGCAAAGTACATCACGGCTACTCTGGGCAATGTCTTCTATAATGACGATGACGATGACCTTTGGGGTATGTGCATTCAGTACAATACTACTTCTGGTAACTTTGACAATAGCCCGCTTTATAATGGGAATATCTCGGAGATTCATTGGAAGAATAAATTCGATGAAGAAAAAAGAGGCTATGGTTTCCAATACGATCAATTAGAAC
>CAZSQZ010000004.1:72325-301284 GCA_964609215.1 uncultured Flavobacteriales bacterium | reverse complement strand
CACTTTCAGAAGCAGGAATATGTGGAATACCACAGAAGGTTTTAATATCTCCAATGGCAGATTTTCTACTTGCAATGTAAGGTAAAGCAGCACCTGATTGGGTTAGGTAATTATAATCTTCATAGTTATTATAACCGTAAGCTATAGCTATGAAATAATATTTAGTATGATTTACAAGAGATCCAGATTCTGTAGCAAATAAATCATCTGTAACTAAGAAGGTATGGTTGATTCCTTCGTTTGCACCATTTACTTGCTCGGAAGGAACAACTAATCCAATATTAGGGTCAAATTCCCAATTGATGATTTGAGAAACAGGTTCACCTTCAGGAGTAAAGTCAACAATATCACTTTGAAATGCCAATCTTGCTAGATCTGGATTATTTAAATCATTGGCAGAAACCGATGCATCTCTTACTTGAAAAATCTGATACCCTTGAAATCTGTAAAACTTGTCTTCTTCAGGGATTGTAGTTCCATCTGAAAAAGTTTCTGGAATTGTAGGGTCAAACTCAGAATATGATTCTTGGAAGTTATTAGACAATACATTATCGTTCGATAAGTAAAGAACCAGTTGTTGATCTAATTCCTGAATAGTTACATCCGGAGCATCTGGTCCATTAAGAATTCTAAAACAGTTGTCGAAAAGCGATTGTGCTTTATCATCAGCTCTTTGAAGTTCTGCAACAGATGCAAGTGGTCCACCACTTAATGCTCTTGCCCAAACTACACCTACTGTAATATTGTTAAACTCTCCCGGTTCTAGGATGAAAGGTCCTGCTGATTGAAGAAATCTTCTATCTGCGGGAGGATTAGGAGAACCATTCATTGCAGTTTCTTCAGTCCAATCGGTAGATAACTCTAAACCAGCTGTTGCCCAACCCAAAGGATCTGTATCACCAGGGAACATGTAATCAGTAGGAATACCTCCGGCATCGGTTCCATCACCACCAAAGGTCATTCTCTGACCATTTCTCCATATACCACGTAGATAATTATAAACTTCTATTGCGATATTTGGATTCCCATTTATTGGATTTCCATCGTTATTATAATAAACAAACCTTCTCATACCAAAACGCTCATTATCGCAACATTCAGGATCAACACAGAAGTTAGGATCACCAATACCATCACCATATCCGATACCCAAACCAGGGTAGGGAATACCTTGCTCTAAAATAGCTGTTTGAATGTCTGTGGTGTCTGGATTATCTTTGAAATCAGGATCCTGGAAAGGTCCTTCAAAGAAATCTACACCAATTGCGGGTGGCTGAATACCGTATCCATTTGCACCCTGACAATTTTCATCTTCCGCATCACCGTTATAGCAATAACCCAATCCTCTTTGTACATCGCATCCGACATAATCATCGTTAAAACATCCTAAATCAGGATCCACCCATTGTCCAAAGAATGTTTCAATCAAAGTTTGAGTTCCTCTGTTAATTAGCGTGTAATTACAGAAGGTCATGTTATTGATCTCATCATTGGAAGTAAATGCAAAAGCCTGTGCTCTAATTTCCATTCCAATAGGATCTCCACCAAATTCTGTATGAATTCCTCCATTGTCATTAAATACCCACCACAATGTTTCATCACCAAATAATGGAATGGGATCTGTTGCACATTTCGTATTACAATCTATATTCCCATCCAAATCAAAACCTGGATAATCTCCATCTTCAGGATCGTAGAAATCATCTCCATTAGCATCAAAATAAGGGGCTAAATCTCTTTGAGCTAGCGGGTCAAAATTAAGTGCAGGATAATCGAAGAAAGAATCAGGTATGGTATAGCCATTTTGAAATGGGTCTTCCGAAAGAATAGATGCAGGAGCTAAACCTTCATTTACTTGTCTGTTTCTTTCAAACCATAATCTATGAAGTTCAACATCTTGTCTTCTGACTAACCAATGGCGATCAAATTCCTCACATGTTTCTGATTCAATATTCGCAGTTTCTTCCTGCAATGGACCTGGCCAGAAATCTGTACCTCCCTGACGGAAAGTAACCGCAGCCAATTTCAATTGTTGATCTGGAGAGGTTCCACCCATCCATAAACCACCAGCAAAAATGGAATGAATATCAGACCCTTTAGGAACTTCATAATCAGCAATTTGTCCCCCAGGCCTATTTTCCCAAAGAGAACCTGCAGTTTCCAAACCAAACCTAACATTGTTCAGTTCGAATTGTCTGTACCCAGAAGGAGGCACACAATCCGCAACTTTCGCTTGAGATTTACTTGGTTTTGCACTTTTTCCTTCTATTTCTCTAGCTTCCGAATGGAAAGCAATAAGAAAACTAGCGGCTAATAATATATGAGTTAATTTCATTTTCATAATCGTCAAATATTTTTGATTAAAAGTCTAGTCTTAAACCTAATTGGATAGTTCTGGCAGTACTAAAATTAAACGGACTGGCAAGACGCAAATTGTATAAATCTATATATGCATTAGGATCTATCCTACTATTTTGATCTTGTTGAGCTAAAGAAGTAACCAGATAACCATCATCATCTGGACTACCTGTTGTGGAGTATACGCCAATTATATTTGCAGTATTGAATACATTATTGACCAATAAGTAAACATTCAGAGCAGCAGAACTTGCTTTTTCTCCTTTTTCTTTCTTGAAGTTTAAATCAATTGTTTTATCAAGAACAGCGTTTACTGTAAACTGCCATGGAAGTCTAGCTGAGTTGGGTGTTCCACCTACCAATCCGGCAAAACCAATTCCATTTAAACTTTGTGCTCCAGATCTTTGCGTATATGGTGTACCTGAACCTAGATTACCTACTAAATTCAGACCAACATTTGATAGAATCTGGCTATTTCCTATTACAGGACCATTATAATCTTTTCCTTCACCATATCTATAATCCATAGTTAATTGAATTTGATGTCTTTGGTCAAAATCTAAAGGAATAATAGTTCTAAGGTTAGGAACTTGCGCTCTGGAAAGATCTAAGTTAGAAGTAGCATTTGATCCTGTACCACTTGCAAATAGAAGAGTATAATTTGCTTTCATCCAAACATTCCCAGTTCTTCTCAGGTCATAACTAAATGTTAAACCTTTTGAAGTTCCAAAATCAATATTTCTAAACGTAATATACTGTCTTGGAAATGCCTGAGCTAAAAATCTAGAAGTAATCATATCTCTTTGCTCTCTATAGAAAGCCGCAATTTTAAGAGAGGATGATCTAGAAAGTTCCTGCTGAAAACCTAATTCATAATCAATCGTTTTTTCAGGTCTCAGGTTAGGATTATTGATAACTGTGTTTCTTGTAGCAATGAAATAGTAATCAATAGGATTCAATCTATTATTCGATGATGGTCTTTGTGCAAGAACATCATAATGAGCAAAGAATACTGCCTGATCTGAAATTGGGAAAGAGAATGAGACTCTAGGCATAACGGTAATAGCTGGATCATAATCTTCAAATGCATTTGAAGTTAAGTTTGTTCTAACTGCATCAGGATCAACCAATGCAGGCGCTATACCTTGAGAACCAGATATAGATGCAGGGTTATCAATAGGTGTTCCTTGTGCATTGAACCATTGATCTCCATCTCTATATCCATTAATTGTAGTTGGACTCAAAATATTATCATAATATACAGCAAAATCATCTCCAATATTCGCTGGGTGAGAAACTGGTTGACCATTAACCTCACTTATTTCGGAAGCAGTTAACCCTTCTCCCACAATGAAGTCATCCTTCAATACTTTTTGGTTAGCATCGTATCGGTCTACTCTTAAACCAACATTGAAAATAATGTCATCAAAAGCAAATTTATCCATTATATAACCAGCCGTATAAATAGGCTCGAAAGCACCAATAGATCTTGTAAAATCTCCATCATCATTCACCCCATCAAAGAAATCATCAAAACTCGGACGATCTGAAGTTTTGTTGCCTAAGTGATCATAACCAAAATAGGTTACTGCACTTGCTCCATCGTTTAATAAATCATCAGCACTAAATAGATCTAGGCTTAATTGAGAGGGATCCAGTTCATCGATAAAAACGAATTCACCATCAGATATTCCAAGCTCTTCTCTCAAATTTCTGCCAAAAGCAGTTAAATCATCCGCAATCAATCTTGGATAATCATAGAAAAAGAAACCACCCATAAAATTGATATCTGGAACAGCACTATAATCTATTCCGGTAAAGTGATTATTTACTCTTTGTCTTCCTAGACCCCATAATCCTCTTGGAGCTAATCCATACCCTCTATCTACTCTTTGTTCATATTCAAAACCTATTTGAAGTGCATGATTACCTATATCCGCAGAACCAGCAGCAGTTATTCTCCATTGTATATTATCTGTTAAACCAAATGTGTTATTCTGAACATCTCCACCTAACGCATTACCAGCATTATTAACCCAGAGGCCATATACATTCGGTGCAGCACTACCATTTAATAAGCCACCACTTCCTAAAATGTCTTGAAAGTTATTATAGTTTCCGTCAGCATCTAAAAGGTTAAAATAGGCCGAAGAAACTTGCGCTAAATCTGGATTTAAAGTGCCAGGTGTAAATCCGATCAATGTATCCAAAAATCCATCCTGTACTAATCCTACTCCATTTCCACCACCTAAAGTATCTACTAAAGCATAGTTGTTTTGCTGAAAAGTTTCAAATCTTCCTACATAGCCGTAATTGAAGAAGTCTTCTCCATGTGTTTCATGTTGTGTTCTTCTGTTAAATTTCGAGTAATCAAAGCTAACCGTATAAAATGCGTTTTTAATGGAAGATGCAGATTCTTCTTCACTTTCCTCACTTTCCTGCCCTGCAAATCTCTGTGTAAATCGAACAAATGTTCTCCAAGTCAAATCCCTTGTTCTAGAATTATTTTGAAAATTAAAGACCGAACCTAAAAAGCTATAATTTAATCTGTCAACGTAATCGGCAGATCCACCAATAGATACATTAATTAAATCGGAAGCTGTTATATCCAGCTTCGCTGCAAGTGATGCACCCAATAAATCTGAATTCCTTCTTGCCTTAACATTTTCGAAATCATCAGCACTTAAAAAATCGGTATTATAAATAACAAAATCATTAGGTCCTTGACTGATCGCAGTTATAGGATTTGATTGTAAATCTGCTTTGACATCATCTTTAAGGTACCAATTTCCTATTGCAGATGGTCTTGTGTCTTCAAATTTTCTAAAGTTACCAGATACGAAGAATCCCATATAAGGATCTGTTTTATTTCCTTCTTCATCTTTTTTAAATGCCAATGGACCACCTATTGAACCTTCAATTTGTGTTTGACCAAAACCATCTAAACCAATTATTTCGTCTCCAGCTCTAAATCCGGAACTCAATAATTCGACTCCTCCAAAAAACTTTGGACTTGTAGAACCTCTGGTAGAAATATTAATTGCTCCACCGGAAACATCTCCAACATTTGCTGGAATACCCCCCGTTAAAACTTGTACTTCTGCAATCGCACTTTTAGGTAATGTTAAGTTTCCTCTTACTTTAATACCATCAATAAAGAAAACCGTTCCAGAGGTTCTTGCACCTCTAATACTGATACCACCATTTGTTCCAGAATCATTAACACCACCGACAGTGGTTGCAATGGATACTGCAGAACGACCAGGCATTTTTGCAATATCTTCTCTGGTCACAGTTCCACCAGATGCTCCACCATCTTTATCAATTAATGGAACTTTATATCCAGTTACAATCACTTCTTCAAGATCTACTGATCCAGAAGACATATCCATGTCTAAGAAAGTTATCTTATTGTTATTAATAACAACACCAGAAACTTGACGATCACTATATCCTACAAAGAAGCATTTAACATCGTAAGTTCCAGGAGGAATTGGTTTAATGGTATACTCACCATCAAAGTTTGTGGTGGCACCACCAATTTGCTGGCTTCCTTGAAGAATTACTAAATTGGCAAAAGGAAGAGGCTCCTTTGTGTCTTTATCAATTACTTTTCCCTTTAAGGTTCCAGAACTGAGTTGGGCAGATAGACCACCCACTAAAAATAATGAACAGAATAATACAATATACTTTCGCAACATACCTTGTTTGATTAGGTTTGAGTAAATTTTGATTTACAAAGGCCGTAAATATATAATTTTTTCATACGATTTCTTTAACATTGCTTAACATCTGAAAAAATCTTAATAAGATTGAGTTTCCTAGATTAAATACAGATTGTTTGCTTTAATCGAATATACGAGGTATAAATGCCTTTTCCAGAGTTTTGGCAGTCTATTTAATTTGAAAATTACACGTCTAAACAAGCTTTTTTACTTATCCAAAAATCCGCCTAAAGATGTTATCTTTATTTTCACGGTGCTTTTTTGACCGTTTCTTGTTTCGCTTCATACTTTTTTGTGTTTGCTTAGACTGAACTTTTAGGTGCCTTTTTTTTGCCTTCTCAATTGCTTTGATACTTGCTTTTTCGTCAGCTTCTTTCTTTTTTATCTGTTCTTTAGCCGCTTTTTTTGGGCTTTGACCTTTATTCTTCTGCGCAGAAGAATCCAATGGAGCTAAAAGAAGGAGTAAAATCGCTATTTTAAAAAAGTATTTTAACATCTATTCTTTTGAAATCTAATAATGCATATAAATTTGCGTTTATTAACTTATAAAATGCTTAAGAATTTGAAATTATTGTCTACGATAGGAATGTTAATTATTTTTTCTTCAATTATTAGTTGCGGAGATACTGACCAAGCGGTTCCTAATGTTCCGGTGGATATTGATTTGAATTTGAACTTGCCTATTTATGCAGATTTAAACACGGTAGGTAATCATTTAAATATTTCTGGTGGCTCTTTGGGGATCGTAGTTTATAGGTTATCTATTGATGAGTTCAAAGCTTTTGATCGCCACTGTACTTTTAATGTTCCCGGCAATTGCAGACTGGATGTTGATGATACGAATATTCAGGTTGAGGATAATGAATGCTGTGGTTCGGTGTTTTCAATAATTGATGGCACAGTTCAAAGTGGGGATGCATTTGTACCTTTAAGAGAATATCAAACCTCTTTCTTTAATAATGTAGTAAGCATTACCAATTAGAAGTACTTGTTTTCAGTTAGATAATTTTGAACGTAATCCATCACTCCTTTTTCAAGTGAAATAAATTCTTGTTCATAGCCAATGGATTTTAGTTTGCTCATATTGGCTTCTGTAAAATACTGATACTTATCTCTTATATCTTCTGGAGTTGGAATAAAATCTATTTCTGATTTTAGATTTAAAGCTTTAAAAGTACTCTTCGCAAGTTTCATAAATGAATCGGCTTTTCCGGTACCTAAATTATAGATACCGCTATTTTTTCTATGACGCATTAAGAAATAACATACATCTACAACATCTTTGACATAGACAAAATCTCTTAGTTGCATTCCATTTTCATAGTTTGGGTTATGAGAGGCGAACAGTTTTACCTTTCCATTTTTTTTGATTTGGTTAAATGCATGAAACACTACAGAGGCCATTCTTCCTTTGTGGTACTCATTTGGTCCATATACATTAAAGAATTTAAGTCCTGCCCAAAAGAAGGGTTGTTTTTCTTGTTGTAATATCCATTTATCAAATTCATTTTTGGATTCACCGTATGGATTTAATGGCTTCAGTTTTGGGATAATGGAATCATTATCATCATAGCCATGCTCTCCCGAACCATAAGTCGCAGCTGATGATGCATAAATCATAGGCAACGCGTGTTCAATGCATTTATTCCAGATTTTCTTGGAATAGTTTAGATTAAGCTCATCAAAAATTTCTTTGTTCATTTCGCTGGTATCAGTTCTAGCACCTAAATGGAAAATGAACTGAACATGTTTTTGATATTGATCCAACCATTCAAAAAAGTTTCTTCTATCTACCTTTTCTTTAAAACGCTTATCCTGTAAGTTCAGGTTTTTGGTTTCATTCGAAAAATCATCTACGAGAACTAAATCAAAGAACCTTTCTGAATTCAATTTGCTTATCAAACAACTGCCAATAAATCCTGCTGCACCTGTAACTACAATCATTTTTTTTCATCCAATTATGAAGGTCAAATATATTGAAAAAGCAATGGCCTAAAATTTCATTGAACTTTTGCAGTAGCAATGTGTTATCTTTGGCAATATGATTTACATCACCAGAAAAGAACATTTTAATGCTGCCCATAAATTATGGAATTCTAATTGGTCGGCTGAAAAAAATCATGAAGTTTTTGGAAAGTGTGCAAATGAGAATTGGCATGGGCACAATTATTATATTCATGTAACGGTAAAGGGTGAAATAAATCAGGAAACGGGTTATTTAATGGATCTGAAAGTTTTGAGCAGTATCATTAAAGAAAAAATTTGTGATCAACTAGATCATAAGAACTTGAATTTGGATGTGCCCTTTTTAAAAGGCATTTTGCCTTCAACAGAAAATTTGGTTGTTGCTGCCTGGAATCAAATTAAGAAGCCAATAGAAGATCAAGGAGCTTATTTGCACTCTGTGAAAATTTTTGAAACCGAAAATAATTGGGCAGAATACTTCGGAGATTAATTTAGAGGAGAAAAAGAAACAATGATGGAGAACTATAAAAAAGAAGAAAGCTATAATGATAAAGTTACTGAAAAGGTTGCAGAAAATTGCAAATCCGTTTTGGAGCTATTAGGTGAAGATTCTGAAAGAGAGGGTTTATTAAAAACTCCTGTGCGATATGCAAAAGCAATGCAGTTTTTAACACAGGGCTATAACTTAAATCCATCCGAAATATTAAAAGGAGCCATGTTTGCAGAAGATTATAATCAAATGGTTATAGTTAAGGACATTGAGGTTTACTCCATGTGTGAGCATCATTTACTTCCTTTCTTTGGAAAAGCGCACATTGCATATATTCCAAATGGGCACATTGTTGGTTTGAGCAAAATACCTAGAATAGTAGATGCTTTTTCAAGACGCTTGCAGGTTCAGGAACGTCTTTCAAATGATATTAGGGATTGTATTAATGATACCTTGAAACCAGCAGGTGTTGCAGTGGTAATAGAAGCAAGACACCTATGCATGCAGATGAGAGGTGTAGAAAAGCAAAATTCCGTAACGACAACTTCAGCCTTTGTTGGGGAGTTTATGACAGACGAAAAAACGAGAAAAGAATTTATCAATCTTATTTCTTCAAATTTGTCCTAGGTTTAGGATATTTTCTCACATTTGTTCTAATAAAATCAAGGACAAATGAAAGCATATATATTTCCAGGTCAAGGTTCTCAATTTCCGGGAATGGGAAAAGAACTGTATGATAGCAATTCTTCAGCCAAGCAACAGTTTGATAAGGCTAATGAAATTCTTGGCTTTGACATCGTTGATATTATGTTCAACGGTGAGGCAGATGACCTCAAGCAGACAAAAGTAACTCAACCAGCTATTTTTCTGCACTCTGTTGTTTTAGCCAATACTTTAGAAGACTTTAAGCCAGATATGGTTGCTGGACATTCCCTTGGAGAATTTTCTGCCTTAGTAGCCAATAAAACATTGTTCTTCGAGGATGCCTTAACTCTGGTTTCTAAACGCGCTATGGCAATGCAAAAGGCTTGTGAAGCGCAAGAATCTACAATGGCAGCTGTGCTTGGACTGGATGATGAAATTGTAGAGGATATATGTAATTCAATTGATGACATTGTTGTGCCTGCAAATTTTAATTGTCCCGGACAATTGGTTATTTCTGGAAGTATTTCTGGTGTAAACAAGGCTTGTGAAAAGCTAACAGAAGCAGGAGCCAGAAGGGCTTTGGTTCTGCCTGTTGGCGGTGCTTTTCATTCTCCTTTAATGGAGCCCGCTAAAGCAGAATTAGAAGAAGCAATTATGTCAACCCAATTTAATAAACCTGTTTGTCCAGTTTATCAAAACGTGACAGCAAGTGCTGTTTCGGACCCAAAGGAAATACAGCAAAACTTAGTAAAGCAATTAACCTCTCCGGTAAGATGGACACAATGTATTCGCGCAATGATTGCAGATGGAGCAAGTCAATTTACTGAAGTTGGACCTGGAAAGGTGCTACAAGGATTGATGAGGAAGATTGAGCGTAATGTGGAAACGGTTGGTGTATGAGAAAAGCATGTGTTTTTTTCTTACTCCTATTCTTTCATTTAAATGCTTTTACTCAAGACGAGGAATATAAAAATGAGCGTATTCAAAAAGGCCTTAAGGAAGGTTTTGACTATATAGGTTTCACAAGCGGATATACACCAACTGAGAATGAATTCTTGATTTCCATTTTCAGTGCAAAAACCGTTACAGATCAAATTGTTTTAGGTAGAAGTATTGCTTACAATTCCAACAACCTGTCGGGTAATGAGATAATGGTGGGGTATTTCGCAAATATATTTTTAGGCAAATATCAAATTAAGCCTGTGCTGGGTATAAAGGCTGAATTGATATATATACTGGAAAGAAAATTCACGAATAGTCTGGGGCTTATCGAAAGAATTCCAGATTATATTGGAGCGAAGACTTCTATTTCTCCTGGTGTTTCGTATCTCATAAATGAAGAATTTAATATATCGCTTTTTGCTCAAATAAGTTATTTACCTTTTACGGAACGAGATGATATCTTAACTTCTTCTGTGCTACCAAGAATTGAATTTGCTTATACCTTTTAAAACAAAAAAAACCGCTCTTTTAAGAGCGGTTTCGAAAAAGTATTTTTTGAGATCTTAATTGGAGTTTAAGTCCTCTAAAACAAGATTAATTGCCTTGTTCTTTTTATCAAAGAAATACATACAAACTTTACCGGGTTTACCTTTTAACGCACCCAGTTTCAAATTAGCTGCTGAACCAGCAAGATAAGCTGCATATTTCTTACTTAAGGGTCTTTTCTCAGTTCTAGATTCTTCTCCTTTATTAATTGTTGTTATTCCTAAATAAGGTTTGCCATTACCAAGTTTTGCATCTTCAAAATTGGTATATACAACCACTTTATCTCCATTGTCCAACTCTGTTTCGAATTCATAAGTAAACATTTTATAATTCTTCATGTATTGAGCCAAAGAAACGCCCCCTTGTTGTGCTATTCTCCCTGGTATTGTAGCCGACTTATAAGGCTTTTCGACTTTATTAATATCAGTCGGATTTCCTTGATCATCATAATTAAAAATGATATAGTCCATTACTGTGAAACCCATTGGTGGTGGATCACCACCTCTATTTCCTAATGCTGATAATGCGGTTGCTGCTTTTACCGTTTTTCTGAAAGTCTCAGAAACCACCTGATACCCTCCTGCAGGACTTTTAATAATTTCATGAAATAAAACTTTCGGTTTGGAACCTATACTAAACTTTCTAGATGTGGCCTTTAATGCTTCTTGAATACCATTATCCCAATCGATAGCATTAAAAATTTCCTTTTCACCGTTAGGATTTAACTTTAAGAAAAAGATTCCGTCACTGTTTGTTGCTGTCCATTTGATACCGTCAAAATACATACCAGAAGTTACCACTGATCCGTCATCTTCAATTAAAAAAGAAGTAGGTTGAGCAGTTAATTCGCCATTATACAATTCATATTCATAGAGCTTGTCTCCATTACCATCATCAAAAGAAACAACTTTACCCATAACTTTTTTTGATGTTAAGGAAGGTCTTTCGAGAGAAACAATGACCAATCTGCCATTTCCAGATTCAGCAGCTGAAATTCCAGCTACTCCTTTATCTCTGGTATAGGTTCTATCCCAAAGAACTTGCATGTTTCTATCTACTTTCTCTATTTGATAGCCCCACTTCTTTTCTTTCACACTCTTGGTAATATAGAAACCAGAACCGTCCTGAGCAGGAAATATTTTGGTAGACATTGCAGAGGCAATTTTTTTGTTCGGAACAGTCTGTTCTTGAACAATATTTCCTTCATTGTCAATTACAAAATAAGTATTGGTTTTTTTATTAAGGTCAATAAAGTAAAATAAGAAGTCATTTCCATTGAATTCCCCTCCACTTAAAAAAGCTGTTTTTCTGACTTGCATTGGAACTTTTTTGACAAGGTTTAAATCCAAGTCATATATTTCCAGAATATATTCAATCATTCCCTTACCAGCTCTTTCGGAAAAATAAAAGGTATAATAGCCCTTATCTTCAATAGACTTTACTCCTCTAAAGTCCTTGCCGCGAACACCATTTATTTGCACGGTTTGTGACTGAAAATTGCCAGCAAAAATTAATAATAGAATGGTTAATACAAGATTTTTCATTTTTGATGTTTAAAGGTTATCTCGCAAAATAGTAAATTTGAGCAAACATCCAGAAAAAATGAGGGTTTCATTCATATTATTAATTTTTTCTTTTCTCCTAATGAGCGATTCTTTAATTGCCCAAAAGAAAAAGAAAGGGCAGACTTCTGGACCTACTTTTGGTTCGGTGCAAACCAGTGCAAGCAAGGAAGGAAAAAATGAAAGTTTTTGGCCGAATGGGAATAAGAAATCCATTTATGTACTCAACAAGAAATTATTTAAAGAAGGGGAGTACAAGGCTTGGTATGAAAATGGAAATTTAAAGGTTAAAGAGGATTATAGAAATGGAAGAAGAATCGGCATTAGCGAGAAATTTTTTGAGAATGGCCAGAAGGAGTCAGAAGGCAATTATAGGCTCATTCACAAGGTTACAAGTGATTATTTACTAATCACCCTGGGCAATATTACAATTGACGCCATTTCTGTCTTGGATGGTCCCTATAAAGAATGGTATGAAAATGGAAACTTGAAAAAGGAGACTTTTTATATAAAAGGAGTTCAGGAAGGGGAGGTGAAAGAATATCATGAAAATGGATATTTATTAGCCAGATATAGCGTCATTAATGAAAAGAAAGAAGGTGAATATGAACGTTATCATGAAACAGGAGAGGTAGATGTTTTAGGCTACTATGCCAATAATGAGAAGGAAGGAAAGTGGCTTGAAAAATATTCCAATGGAAATTTGAAGTTTGAAGAGATATACAAATCCGATAAAAGGATAGATCAGATTTGGACAAGTTATCATGAAACTGGAGAAAAAAAAGAGGAGGGGAGATATGAGAATGCAAGAAAAAATGGTCCCTGGAAAGCTTGGCATGAAAACGGTCAACAAAAAAGTGGTTGGGAGTATAAAAATGGAGTAGTATATGGAAAGAACATTGAGTTTTACGCTAACGGAAATGTTAAATGGGAAGGTTATTATAGAGAAACCTTAACGGGCTCTAGAAGAGGAAAGAAAGATGGTGAATGGAAAGATTACCATGAGAATGGTCAGATGATGAGAAGACAGACTTATGTCAATGGTTACCCGGAAGGAAAAATTGAAGAATGGTATGAGAGCGGAAACAAGAAATTCAGGTCTTCTTTTGTCGCGTCTAATCTTAAGACCAAGGATTCTATGCTGAGTGGACCAACTACAGAATGGTATGACAATGGACAAGTAAAAAGTGAAGGTGATTATTGGAAGGGAGTTAGAGATGGAGAATGGAAAGAGTATACAGAAGATGGACAGATTAAATTAGAGGCTTTTTACGATCGTTCCAAGTTTGCGGGAGAGGTAACCAAATACTACAACACTGGAGAAAAGAAATCTACTGGAACCTACTTGCTAGGAAAAAAAGACTTGTTAACTGGAGAGTTCACGGAATGGTATAAGAATGGTAATAGAAAGTATACGGGGAACTATATTAAAGGTGAGAAATCGGGTATTTGTAGATGGTTCTATGAGAACGATCAAGTTAAAAAGGAAGCGGTATACGAAAAAGACAATTACGCTGGCTTTGTAAGAGAATTTTATGAAGATGGAAGTAAGAAATTGGTGGGTGAATATGCTAGAGGAGTAAATCAAGGATTAAAGAATGGTCTTTGGAAGGTATGGGATGAGGATGGTAATGTGATAAAGGAAGAAAGATATAAAAAGGGGAAGCTTCAATAGATGAGAACATCAATTTGCTTTTTTATATTTCTTTTTTGCTCGGTATTTGTTTCTATAGCTCAAAACGTGGATGAAGTGGAAAGATCGGGTGCTTTTGATTATAACGGGGAGGATAAACTCAGATCAAGTTTGAACTTTCACGACAAGCATTACGGTGGTTTTTCAGTTAAATCGATAATTGCTAATGAGGATTTTGAAGGAGCAGCTTTTTTCATTTTTTATGAGTACGGTTATTTATTAATGCCCAAAAATGAGAGCTTTAATGTGAGTTTAAGTGCAGCTCCCCAATTGGCAATTTTTCCTTTGGGAGCAATTGATTTACCCTTTTCATGTGATTTAAATTTTGGAAGTGAAGCTGGAACTGGGGTAAAGGATGTTGGAGCTTCTATTGGAGCAGGTTATGATGCCTTTTTTGTTATTAACGGCTTTACAGAATCTTCTCCTTTTGTACGTTTTAGATTGACAGTAGAAAATTTTTATGGAGGTTTTCAATTCAATACAGACCGGAATAATTTTCTTAGGTATTCCATATCAGCAGGTGTGAAATTTGACTGGTAATTAAAACTCCTTATTCAAAAGCTTTCTTTCCAGCAATTGATGACAATGCGGCATTCTAACCGTTCTGTTTGCAAGTATTTCCAGATGGTCCATTCGGTGGCAATCAGTACCTGCCATTTCGATCATATTTTGATCTACCAACCATTCTGCAATCACTTTTACATCAGGAGAATAATAGCCACTTAATGAATTTAAGTTCAGCTGAAAAAGAACTCCCTTGTCCTTTAATTCTTGAAACTTTGAATATTCGTCTTTCCAGTAGGTATACCGCTCTGGATGTGCTAAAATAGGAATTAAGCCATTGCTTTGAATGCTGAAAATAATCTGGTTTAAATAGATGGGTTCGCTTACAAAAGGCAATTCAAAAAGCAGGTATTTTTTATGAATTGGAATGACCTCTTTTTCCTCAATCTTTCTTTCTAAATCATCATCTAAGTAGTACTCAGCGGAAGCATCAAAGACCATAGAGATTTTTCTTTTTTCCAGTTCTTCTCTAACTTCATTCTTGCCTTGAATAATGGTTTCGGCACTATTTCTATAATAGTCATTCATTACATGAGGAGTAGTAATAATCTTCTTAAAACCTAATTCAGCAAATCGCTTGATCATTTGAATACTATCCTCCATGTCCTTTGAACCATCATCTATTCCGGGAATTAGGTGAGAATGAATATCCGTGTGTAAAACAGATAAATCTGCGGGCTCCAGAAGCTGTTCCTTTGCTTTGAATAATTTAGAAAAGAATCCCAATTCTTATTCTTTGTATTGTTCTTGATAGTAAGATTGGTAGGAACCAGAAGTAACATTATTCATCCATTTTTCATTGGATAAATACCAATCTATCGTCTTTTCCAATCCTTTGCTAAAGCTCATTTCGGCTTTCCAACCTAATTGATTTTCAATTTTTTGGGTATTAATGGCATATCGTTTATCGTGCCCCTTACGATCTTCTACAAACTGAATTAAGCCTTGAGAAAAATTTTGTGGACGATCCATTTTTTCATCCATTATCTTGCAGATCTCCTTAACTAAATCAATATTCTTCCATTCAGAATTTCCACCTATGTTATAGGTTTCACGCGTTTTTCCATTATGAAAAATAAGGTCAATGGCCTTAACGTGATCTTCTACCCAAAGCCAATCTCTGACATTTGAACCGTCACCGTAGACAGGCAAGGGTCTTTCATGTTTGATATTATTGATCATTAATGGAATTAACTTCTCAGGAAATTGATAAGGGCCATAATTATTGGAACAATTGGACAAAACAACCGGTACTTTAAAAGTGTGACTGTATGCTCTAACCAAATGGTCCGCACTTGCCTTGCTTGCAGAGTATGGACTTTTAGGATCATAAGCTGTGGTTTCCGTGAAATAGCCGTCATCCCCTAAGGAACCATATACTTCATCAGTAGAAACCTGGTAAAAGAGCTTATCTTCAAAATTATCTCCCCAGATTGAAAGACAGGCGGCAATTAGATTTACGGTTCCCACAATATTAGTTTGAACGAAATCATCCGGAGAACTGATAGATCTATCCACATGGGATTCAGCTGCTAAATGAATGACACCATCAAATTGATAAAACTCGAACAGTTTTTTTAATCCTGCCTTGTCCGTTATATCTCCTTTTTCAAAATGATAATTTTCAGCACCTTGAATGTCAAACAGGTTCTCCAGATTTCCCGCATAGGTGAGTTTGTCAAGATTAACAACTTTGTAATGCGGATATTTTTTTACAAAATGTCTAACAGCATGAGAGCCAATAAAACCAGCTCCTCCGGTGATTAGAATGGTTTTCTTATAGGTCACAAACTCCAATAATTTAGTGAAGGAAATTTTCTTTTAAATATGCCTTTGATATCCACTAATATAGCCTTTGGATGCATCATATCTGTAAAATCTTTTTCCTCCATATCAACATACTCTGAATGATTAACGGCAACAATTACAGCATGGTATTTACCTTCTGGTTTTTCCGCTAATTCATATCCATATTCATGTTTAACCTCATCACTATCCGCATATGGATCAACTACATCCACATTTACCCCAAAAGATTCTAATTCGGTGATAACGTCTATCACTTTTGAATTTCTAATATCAGATACGTTTTCTTTAAAAGTAGCACCCATGATAAGAACTCTGGCATCTTGACTATTGACACCATTGGCAATCATTTTCTTAACGGTCTGCTTACCAACATAAAAGCCCATTGAATCATTAACATATCTTCCAGAACCAATTATCTTAGTATGATATCCTAACTGTTTTGCTTTATGAGCAAGATAGTAAGGGTCAACACCAATACAGTGTCCGCCCACTAAACCTGGCCTGAAATTCAAGAAATTCCACTTTGTTCCAGCAGCTTCTAAGACATCATATGTGTTGATGTTCATTCTATTGAATATGATAGAAAGTTCATTGATTAAAGCAATATTTACATCTCTTTGCGTATTCTCAATGATTTTTGCCGCTTCAGCTACTTTGATGGATGCAGATCTATGAACTCCAGCATCTACAACTAATTCGTAAACCTTAGCTATCTGATCTAATGATTCATCATTATCACCTGAAACAACCTTAACAATAGAAGATAGTGTATTTACCTTATCTCCCGGATTAATTCGTTCAGGGGAGTAACCAACGTTAAAATCTTCCTTCCACTTTAACCTTGAAATGTCTTCTAATACAGGTATACAATCTTCCTCAGTGCAACCAGGATACACAGTTGATTCATACACTATATAATCACCTTTCTTTAAAACCATCGCAACGGATCTTGAAGCTCCAATAACCGGTCTTAAATCTGGAAGATTACTTTCGTTTATGGGTGTTGGAACAGCAACGATATAGAAACTAACTCCTTCTAATTCATTTGGATCTGCTGTAAATTGAATATCGGCACCTTCAAAGTCAGCAGCTACCAGTTCGTTGCTCGGGTCGATATTGTTTTTCATCATATCCACCCTTTCTTGGTTGATATCAAAACCTACAACCTTTATTTTTTTCGCAAATTCCAAAGCTATAGGTAGGCCGACATAACCCAAGCCTATAACAGCTAATTTCGTCTCTTTCGCGATTAACTTATCGTATATCATTTTTGGTGATTGAATTGGAACTCCTTCAGGAGCTATTTGGTTAGATTCTTTGGTTTGCAACTTGTCTATACTCATATTGCTTATCTCTTATTTCATAAATTCGTTCTATAATGTCGACCACCTTTAATCCCTCTAATACATTTGTGGTTTCAACATTTCTATTTTTAAGTGTGTCAATGACATTTTCAATAATAAAGTGATGATTTGCAGCACTTCCTTTATAATGTCCATAGTCATTTGGAGGAGCTCCTTCTGGTAGTTCGGGCATTTCATAATCATCAATATGACAATAGTTGACTTCATTCATGTATTGACCCCCAACTTTTATTGTTCCTCGGCTTCCCATCACTGTTAAACTACTTTCAAAATTCTTATCCCACACGGCAGTGGAATAATTAATACTTCCCATTCCTCCTTTTACAAAATCGAAAAGTACCGTTCCCGTATCTTCAAAATCCGTTGAATGCGAATGCATAAAATCACGAAATTTACCTTGAATATTTTTAATATCTCCGAACAACCAATACATCAAGTCTATAAAGTGAGAAAATTGAGTGTATAAGGTGCCTCCATCAAGATCTTGTGTTCCTTTCCAACCGCCCTTCTTATAGTAACGATCATCTCTATTCCAATAGCAATTCACATTAACCATCTGAATGTCGCCCAGCAAATTTCTAGTGACAATATCCTTTAACCAAACAGATGGAGGAGAATAGCGATTTTGCATTACGCAAAAGACCTTTTTATTATTAGTTAATGACTCGTGAATCATTTCTTCACAATGACTTTTAGAAAGACCAATAGGCTTTTCAACCACAACATTTTTACCTGCCTTTAAAGCTTGAATAGCTTGATCTGCATGCAAACCATTTGGTGTGCAAATACAAATAACATCCGCCTCAGGCGTATTAGCCAGAAGCTCATCTATGCTGCTGTAAAAGGGAACGTTAAATCCATCTAGATTAAGATTTTCTTTTTTTGCAATGTCGCACATGGCAACTAGTTCAGCTTCGGGGTTGTTTTGAACCATTGTAGCATGTCTTTTTCCTATATGACCGCTGCCAACAATAGCAAATTTGATGGTTTCCTTTAAATCACTCATGATTTGTTTTTTTTTACAGTGTTATTCTCTAAGGTGTACACGTCACCACTTTCAGGACACTTAGCTTCATTATTTGAATCAAAATCTAATCGATGTCCAAACTCACTCATCCAACCTATATGACGACCTGGATTTCCAACAAATAAAGCATAAGCAGGAACTTCTTTTGTGATGACTGTTCCAGCTCCTATAAACGAAAATTCGCCTATATTGTTACCACAAACAATTGTTGCATTCGCTCCAATTGATGCACCTTTTCGAACAATAGTTTTCAAATATTGATCCCTTCTATTTACCGCTGATCTCGGATTGATTACATTAGTGAAAACCATACTGGGGCCTAAGAAAACATCATCTTCGCATTTTACACCAGTATAAATAGAAACATTATTCTGAACCTTTACATTATTGCCTAGAACAACCTCAGGAGAAATGACAACGTTCTGACCTATATTACAGTTTTTTCCAATTATACATTTGGGCATTACATGGCTGAAGTGCCAAATTTTGGTGCCTTCACCAATTGAACAGCCTTCGTCAATTACTGCGGTTTCGTGTGCAAAATAGTCCATCTTATCTCTTTATATATGCATCAAAGCTGGAATGGTCTTTTTTATACCACTCTTCTTCAGGCAAATTTTTAAAGTATGCATATGTCATTTCCAGGCCTTTAGCTCTGGAAACTTTAGGTTCCCAATTAAGAATGACCTTCGCTTTATTAATATCGGGTTGTCTTTGCTTAGGATCATCCTTTGGTAGGTCTAGGTATACGATTTTCTGATCTGTTTGGGTTAGTTTGATTATCTCTTCTGCAAAATCTTTAATGGAAATTTCATCCGGATTCCCAATATTTACAGGCTCTGAACAATCACTTTTCAATAGTCGAAAAATTCCATCAACCAAATCATCAACATAGCAAAATGATCGAGTTTGAGACCCGTCTCCAAAAACTGTTATGTCTTCACCTCTTAAGGCCTGACCAATAAAAGCAGGCAATGCTCTACCATCATTTAATCTCATTCTCGGTCCGTAAGTATTAAAAATTCGGACAATTCTGGTTTCCACCCCATGAAATCTATGGTAAGCCATTGTAATGGCTTCCTGAAATCTTTTGGCTTCATCATAAACACCTCTGGGGCCAATAGGATTTACATTGCCCCAATAGTCTTCTGTTTGTGGATGTACCAGAGGATCTCCATAAATTTCAGATGTTGAAGCCACTAAAATTCGTGCATTCTTTGCTTTTGCAAGACCCAGTAAATTATGCGTTCCAAGTGATCCTACTTTAAGCGTTTGAATAGGGATTTTCAGATAATCTATAGGACTTGCCGGGCTTGCAAAATGAAGTATATAATCCAACTCTCCAGCAACATGTACAAAGTTAGATACATCGTGATGATGAAACTCAAAATCTTTGTGTGGCATTAGATGTTTAATATTGTTCATGGATCCTGTTATCAGATTATCCATGGCAATCACTTCCATGCCCGCTGCAATAGATTTATCACATAAATGAGATCCTAAGAATCCCGCAGCGCCAGTTATTAGAATTCTTTTCATTTTAGAATACTTGCCTTAATATCAGCATTAATTATCTGTCTTCCAATGCTTTCGTAGTAGAATGCTTTTTCACGCATAGATTCCAGATCATATAAATTTCTGCCGTCAAAAATTACCTTTTCCTTAAGAAGAGATTCAATTCTCCCGAAATCTGGGTTTCTAAATACCGACCATTCTGTAGCAATCAATAAGGCATCCGCATTATTCAAGCATTCATACATATTGTTGGAGAAAGATACCAGGCCTGGATATTGTGTTTCCGTATTTTCCATTCCTTCAGGATCAAAAGCGACAACTTTAGCACCCATATTTTTTAAAGCTTTGGCCATGTAAATAGCCGGAGCTTCTCTGATATCATCCGTATCTGGTTTAAAAGATAGACCCCATAGAGCGAAATTTTTTCCGCTTAAATCATTTCCATAGAATGCTTTTATCTTGTCTACTAGAACCAGTTTTTGCCTATTATTAACCTGTAATACAGAATCCAGAATTTTAAAATTGAAATTTTCCTGTTGACCTGAATGGTGAAGGGCTAAAACATCTTTAGGAAAGCAACTCCCTCCATAGCCAATACCAGGGAAAAGAAAACGTTTGCCTATTCTTGAGTCCGTTCCAATACCCAATCTCACTTTATCTACATCTGCACCAACTATCTCACAGAAATTCGCAATTTCATTCATAAAAGTGATTTTAGTTGCTAGAAATGAATTGGCTGCATATTTGGTAAGTTCAGCAGATTTTTCGTCCATGAAGATTATGGGATTTCCTTGCCTTATGAAAGGTTTATACAAATCTTCCATGATCTTTTTTGCTCTTTCAGATCTGGTGCCAATGACCACTCGTTCAGGTTTAAGAAAGTCATCCACAGCAAAACCTTCTCTAAGGAATTCAGGATTTGAAACTACATCAAAATCTGTTTTGCAGTTTTCAGCAATCTTAGCTCTCACTTTTTCCGCTGTACCCACTGGAACAGTGCTTTTATCTACAATAACTTTATAGTCTTCTATGATATTTCCTATATCATTTGCAACATTCAAAACGTAAGATAGATCTGCTGAACCATCTTCTCCCGGTGGAGTTGGAAGAGCCAAGAAAACAATTTCGGCAAAGTCTAAAGCTTCTTTAAGATGTGTTGTGAAACGAAGCCTTCTCTGCTTTATATTTCTTTCGAATATTACATCTAGATGTGGTTCATAGATGGGGATAAATCCATCTTTCATTTGATTTACCTTATTTTCATCTATATCTACGCAAATAACTTCATTACCTGTTTCCGCAAAACAAGTACCTGTAACTAGTCCTACGTATCCAGAACCGATGACTGCAACTTTTTTCATTTTCTTTTAAATATTCTGAGCTAAAAAAGCCTTTACATTGCTTACAATATAATTGAGCTGTTCCTGAGTTAAATGGGTATGCATTGGCAAGGAAAAAACACCTTCACATAATTCTTCAGTCACTGGAAAATCCCCATCCTTATACCTTTCAGATCTATATGCTTTCTGAAAGTGCAAGGGCACTGGATAATAAACCATAGCAGGAACCTCTTTTTCCTTTAAGTAATCTATCAGTGCAAATCTATCTATCCCTTTTGATTTTAAGGTATACTGATGAAAAACGTGTGTAGAATTTGAACTTCTGAATGGAGTTTGAATGTGGTCATTATCCTTGAATGCATTATCATAAAATGAAGCAGCTTCATTTCTTTTCTGAGCATATTCGTTAAGTCTAGCTAATTTGATTCTTAAAATAGCAGCTTGCATACTATCTAAACGGGAGTTGACTCCCACAAAGTCATGGTAATATCTCTTTACCTGACCGTGGTTTGCAATCATCCTGATTTTTGATGCAACATCGTCATCGTTACAAAAGATTGCGCCACCATCTCCATAGCAACCGAGATTTTTCGAAGGAAAAAAAGACGTTGTTCCAACATGCCCTATTGCTCCTGCTTTCTTTCTACTTCCATCTGAAAAAGTATATTCAGCTCCAATTGCCTGAGCAGTATCTTCAATAACAAATAGGTCAAATTCCTTAGCCAGATTCATTATGGGTTCCATATCGGCAGATTGTCCAAACAAATGCACGGGAACAATAGCTTTGGTTTTAGGTGTAATTGCTTTTCTAATAGCCTCAACATTAATGTTAAATGAGTCTGGATGAACATCGACAAGAACAGGAGTTAATTGAAGTAAGGCAATTACCTCTGCGGTAGCAACATAAGTGAAGCTAGAGGTTATTACTTCATCACCCGGTTGAAGCCCAAGAGCCATCATAGCTACTTGTAGAGCATCTGTTCCATTGGCACATGGAATAACATGCTTAGCTCCCATAAAATCTTCCAATTCCTTTTGAAAAGCTTTCACTTCAGGACCATTGATGTACGCAGAAGATCGTATGACATCAATTACCGCATTATCAACTTCAGTCTTAATATCCTCATATTGTGCGATGAGGTCTACCATTTGAATTTTCTTCATCTATCTATTTAGTTGGACGAATATACTACTAAAGGGAATTTCGATTTGTTCTTTTTAAAGATATATTAAACAAGTATGATTTCTAAAAATTGTACGTTTGTTCCTTTATGAAAGCAAAAATTTTAATTGCATTTATCTGTCTCTTTGTTTTTAGCAAAGAAGCTCAATCTCAAAGAAGCGATAGAGATTCACTTTCTGCCATACATACATTTGGTTTTAGCGGTGGTTTGCAGTTTCCGTTTGGAGACTTATCTGAGCGTTTTGGTGTCAATGGCTCTGCTGGGTTTTCATACTATTTCAAAACCAAAAGCAATCTATTGATTGGAGCGGAGGGTAATTTGATTTTTGGTTCCAATGTTAAGAATAGCAATGAGTTAGCCAATGAAATAAGAACGCCAGATGGTTTTTTTATTGACAATCAAGGTTTGCTAGCAACCGTTTTGATTCAAGAAAGAGGGGTAGATGTAAGGCTTGTTGCCGGAAAAATATTTCCAGTTTTTGGCCCCAATCCAAATAGTGGTCTTCTGATTAAATTTGGAGCCGGTTTTTTACAACATAGAATTAGATTTGAAGCAAGAGAAAATGAAGTGCCTCAAATAGAAGGAGAAGCCCAAAAAGGATATGATAGATTAAGCAATGGTCTGTCCATTTCTCAGTTCATTGGTTATCATCATTACGGAAACAAGAATAGAATAAATTTTTCTGTTGGCCTTGAGTTTATAGAAGGCTTTACAGAAAGCAGGAGAGACTTTAACATTGACCTTATGAGAAGGGATGATATGAAAAGACTTGATGGTTTGGTAGGCCTGAAAGCGACTTGGATAATTCCGATTTATCAGCGCGCTTCTGATAAGTACTATATTTATTGATATTTCTATATAACATAGCTATACACTTTTTTGGATGGAGTATTTCCGTTGCAGCTTTTTTTGGAAATGAAAAAGCAAAAAAATGGAAATTGGGTAGAAGGAATTTATTTCAAAATCTAAATAAGAAAATAGATAAGAACCAATTGCCTTTAGTATGGTTTCATGTGTCTTCTTTAGGGGAATACGAAATGGCTAAGCCCTTGATTGATAAAATTAAAAAGAGCAATACTTTTCAAATCTTAGTTAGTTTTTTTTCTCCTTCTGGCTATGAGTATGTCAATGAAGAAGACGAAGGAATTATTAAAACCTATATGCCTCTTGACAAAAAAAGAATCGCGAAAAAATTCATTGATTTAATACAAGCAGATAAGGCTATTTTTGTTAAAAACGACTTGTGGTTGAATCATTTGAACGCTGCTAATCAGAGAGGGGTTGAAAGTTATTTAATCTCTGGGGATTTTAGAAAAAATCAAATTTACTTCAAATGGTATGGAGGCTTATTTAGGAAAGTTTTAAAGGACTTTAAGGCGATTTTAGTGCAACATCAACCTGCGGTAAAATTGCTCAATGATAAGGGTATATCAAGGGTTTTGTTTAGCGGAGATATCAGAATGGATAGAACCTTAGATATTAAGAATGAAGGGAAGGAAATTGCTCAAATGAAATACTTTCTGGATGGGAGAGATTGTATTGTTTTGGGCTCATGCTGGGAACAGGAAATTGAATTAATGGAATCTTACTATCAAAAAAACAAAGGTAGGTTTCAAGTGATAATTGCGCCACATGATATTTCAGAAGAAAACATAAGAGACATAAATGACCGATTTCCAGAAGCAGTTTTATTTTCCCAACTAAATGCAGAATCAGGAATTTCCGACATTCTCATTGTTGATGGAATAGGGCAGCTAAAGTATTTATATCAATATGCCCAACTGGCTATAGTGGGTGGAGCCTGGGGGAAAGGCTTGCATAATATTTTGGAGGCAGCTGTTTTTGGTATTCCTGTTGTTTTTGGACCCAAAATAAAAAACCACCCAGAGGCCGAGGATTTAATTGCCTATGGAGGAGCGAAAAAGGTGATCAATAAATCTGATTTTGATTCTATTCTGGATCAATGTTTTTTCAATGAAAAGACCAGAATGGAAATGGGAGAGAAAGCAGCACGTTTTATTGAGCAAAATAAGGGTGCTCTTCAAAAATCTTATGAAACAATTTTTAATGCCTAGCGATTAATTGTGATTTGTTGGCTTATCTGACTGTCTTCACTTTCCAAGTGCAAGATGTAGTTTCCATTACTCAGCTTACTATTTATACTCTGTATTCCACTATTGTTAAACGTCTTTTGAAATACCAACTTGCCTTTTAGATCATATATTTTGACTTGGTTCGTATTAAAATTACCTAGGTCAATCTGAAAACTTCCATTACTTGGATTTGGAAAAACAGTGATTTCATTTTTAGAAGAAAGCTCTTCTATACTTGTTGAACCAATAAACAGAGAATCCAAAGGAAAGCTCCATATAGATCTTGCAAAAGTTCCTGCGACTAATCTCTTTTCTGTAGGTTCAATTTCTATGTCAAACACCGGAATCAAAGGCATGTTGTTTCCTATTCTTAGCCAATTTTCGCCTTGGTTTTCAGAAAAATACACACCTACATCCGTAGCTATGAAAAGGGTGTCATTGCCTATTAGTTCAATATGGTTGATAGGAATTTCGGGTAAATCTCCGGAAATATCAATCCATGTATCTCCATTGTCTGAAGACATATGAAGATGAGAAATATTATCATTGTCTTTGTAGCCACTGTGAGAAACAAAAACCAAATTGGCATCTATGCTGGAAGCTTTAATATTGGTCACATATCTTTCAGGAAGTCCATCCGTTATGTTTGTCCAATTATCGCCTTGATCCAGTGTTCTCCAAACGTTTCCATCTGTAGTTCCCCCATAAATAATAGCTTCATCAACAGGACTTTCTCCAACGGTAGAAATCGTATTAAAAGAACCTCCTAAAACATTCCCATCGGTTAAATCTTCACTAACGGGATACCAAATGTCATAAGGAGCGTTATCCATTCTATAGATCCTATATGTTCCAGTATAAAATCTGGAATTATCATGTGCACTCATAATGTAGGGCATGTCCCAAAACCTTCTATCAGAATTGTCAATTCCATCTGACCAGTCCTGAAAGCCAGAGCCATCATTGAATACCAGACCACCTCTTTGGGTTTCAGCATAAAAAAGATCGGGGTTCTCAGGATCGTACATCGGTTGAAACCCATCTCCTCCAAAAATTCTTGGCCATGTATTAAGGCCCTCATGATTACCCGCTGTTGTTCCATTGTCTTGTGCGCCTCCTGCGTAGATACCAGGTTCATGTGGGTTTACTGCAATTCTGTAGAAATGTGTTATGGGTAAATTTTCAATATCGATCCATTCAGAATTAAAGGCGTTATCATTTCTGTAAAGGCCTCCATCTGTCGCTAAAAATCTTAGATTCTCATTGTAGTAAACTAGGTCGTGTTTATCCGCATGAACTTCATAAGTCCACCATTCTGGAGTCGTGTCTTCCCATGTCAATCCTTCATTATATGTAGTGTGCAAACCAACACCCAAAACGGAAATTTCATTATCGTTAAAAGGATTTACCCTAATTTTTCCAAAGTACCAACCAAAGCCACCAAGCGCTCCACCTAAGCCATCTATATTGAGTGCTGTCCATGTACTTCCATCATCTTCTGATTTGTAAATCCCTTCAACTTCCATATTCTGTCCAACATAAAGTGCGTAAACCTTATTTGGATTTTGCTGAGAAATATCTAATCCGATTCTAACTTGATCATTTCCAGGGAGGTCATTGATTAATTGATTCCATGTTATTCCTCCATCTGTAGTTTTAAAGATTTTAGAATCATCTTCGAAGACAACAGATTCTGTATTATTTCTAATTCTATCCCAGGCTGCAGCATAAATGATATTGGGATTTGATGGATGCATTGCAATATCAATTATCCCTGAGTCATCGGAGACAAATAGTATCTGTTCCCAGCTCAATCCACCATCAATACTCTTATAAAGGCCTCTGTCATTATTGGGTTCAAAAGGCAGCCCCATGCTCGCTGCATAGATAATTTGATTGTTATTAGGATTCACTGCAATTTCAGAGATTATTCCAGCAGCATTTAGGCCTATATTAGTCCATGTAGCCCCTGCATCTTCACTTTTATATACTCCATTTCCAGGGTGGGGTAGTATAGTAATATTCGGATCTCCAGTTCCCACATAGATGATATTTGGATTAATTGGATCAATAACTATATCGCCAATAGCCAAATGGTCGAAGCTATCTGAAATAGAAGACCAATTTTCACCGCCATCTTCTGTTTTGAAAAGACCTCCTGTGGAGGAACCGGTGTATATGATATCTTGATTTTGAGGATGAATAGCAACCGTATTTAATCTTCCTCCAATATTTGTTGGGCCTTCTAACCTCCACGGAGAATCTGGTCCCGAATTTTTCTGGAAAGCCCGCTTTCTTAATATTTCATGCGACTTGAAGGCTTTATTCATTGCCTTTATATCAGGAACCTCATCGGGAAAGCTGCGCGCAAAAAAGAGATTTTGTGTAGGAATCGTTTTTTTCTCAGTCTTGCCTAATGAATCTTGCTGCTTTTTTTGGTGGCAAGCAAATAGGAGAGTAATAAGAAAAAGTATGAATACCTTATGCATGATTAAAGATATTGATTTGTTTGAATAGAAAAATGAGATTAATGGGCGAAGATTTCATTCTTAAACAAAGAATTTTTTACATTTGCCGTCCTCGAAAATTTTGAGGATAGGCGAAAGTAGCTCAGCTGGTAGAGCACGACCTTGCCAAGGTCGGGGTCGCGGGTTCGAATCCCGTCTTTCGCTCAACATATACCCTGGTGGTGGAATTGGTAGACACGCAAGACTTAAAATCTTGTGAGCAGCTGCTCGTGCGGGTTCAAGTCCCGCCCGGGGTACTCAAAGCCTTGAATTTATTATGGATTCAGGGCTTTTTTTGTGAAGAGTGTCGATTTTTGTGCCGATTTTCTTCTTTTTTTATTGCAACCTTCTCCAAAAATTGGACAATTTAGAAGTAGAATACAATTAATATTTGCATTACATTGTTAGAATAATATGCAAAAGCTGATTTTCATAGTGGTATTGCTCCTTGTTGTATCATGCGACAAAGAAGAGGAATTGAATGAAAATATTCTATCCGAATATTTAGAGCTCAATGAATCTCTTGAACTGGCAGATTTAGTTGCCTGCGCAGGAGGCAGGGAAAATGGTTTTTTAGGTGTACCCGGTGAACCTACGGATGTCATTTTTTATCCCATTCTAGACGCGACAGATTTTCGATATTTTGAAGCAGAAAATGTTGCGGACTCATCGGACTTTTCAAAATACCTTGCGAAGAATTTAGAGGATGAGCCGCTCTTTAATGGATATCTCAGCAAGTTTAACAATACTCCTTTTGTTGGAGAAAAAATGGCTGTTGTAACCTATAGAACACCTGGTAAAATTCACTTTTCTACACCTATTCGGCTAAAAACCAATGTTAAGCCATCAGAAGTAAATTCAGATGTACTGGAAGTTATGGAGAATGGAGTTAAGCCTTCTTTTTCTTGGAGCGATGGATTGATAGATGAAAATATTATTTACTTCCAAGTTATTTCTGACGCAGAGAATAATTTTATTTCAGGAACCTATACCGTTGAGAAGGAATTTACTTTTTACGACCTAAGTAATGTTGTTTTTAATATCACCGATACTGCTTTTGTCCCCACCTTAGAGCCTAACGAAGATTATACATGCACTTTAATGGGAATTAGTGAAGATAATTGGGTTAATCTTTTTGCGGAGAAAGAATTTTCTACCAACTGAAAAAATAGATAAAACTCGAAATACCTTCAGATTTTTTTGTTTTCAGGGTTTTAACTGTTCACCGTTTTCTCTCGCCTCTTTATTGTTTTTTTTCGACCAAGCAACCAACCAATAGTTGATCAAAACCGTAAACTATTCAAATTCTATGCTTCATAACGATTATTACTCGCTATGAAACGAACATTAGTACTTGCTATTATTTCTTTGGTTTTTTTGAATATGGGAATGGATGAAACTATCATTTGGATGGGCGATCAGAAATATCCTATTCAGGTCTTTGAGGAGGTAAATGGACAAGGAAAAAAAGGGCCATTACAATTAGGCCTGTATCCTGAAATAGATTATTTCCTGGATTGGGAAGATGGAATAAAATCCATAAAAATTCAACCTGGTTATGAAATGATGTGCTATAGCTTTATAGCTTTTCAGGGTGAAAAATACCATCTTTCCAAATCATCTATGGACCTAGAATCTGATGCGGGCTTTTCTCCTATGTCAGTTAAAATTATTAAAACCAAGGAGCCAGAAGCTTGTTCCAATTACATTCGTTTTGAAATTGAAGGGATAAAAAAACTGAACGAAGATATTAGGCTAAGAGCTGAGGAAAAATTTTGGTACGAAGCAAGTAGTTTTTGCGCTTCTTGTGGAGAACAAATAGGGGTGGACTATGCTAGATCTGGTTTTGCTATCAAGCTTGCTCAAAACAAAATTTTAAATACATCGGGAACAGTTACCTGTCTTACTTATCCGGCAGAATCATTCTTTGATGTTCAAGCAGATAAAGAATAGATAAGGCCGACAAGTGTCGGCCTTTATTTTATTCTACGACCATCTTTTTTGTGATGCTTTCCAGTTCTGTTTCTAGCTTTACAAAGTAATATCCCGGTTTAAGTGGAGTATCTGGTTGGATGTTGTATTTGTGGATGTCTAATAGCTCTATTTGTTTTTCGTAAAGAGTATTTCCTAATCCATTTATGATACTGACGTTTATGTTTTTATGCTTAGGGATTCCATTAATATTAATGGTAAACGATATCCCATTATTTGGATTGGGATAAAGGGTTAAATCCCACTTATCCGATAATATATTTTCAACAGATTCTATCTCCGAATATGTATAGGTTCCATCGAAATCGGTTTGCTTTAATCTATAATATGACATACCTGTTAATGGATTATTATCCCATGTGATATAGCTTAAGTTTTCGTTTGAATTTCCAGCACCTGGAACTCGCTCTAATTCCTCCCATTCCATTCCGTTTGCGGATCTTTCAACTGTGAAATACTCATTGTTTACTTCAGTTGCAGTAGTCCATTTTATCTCGGTTCTTTCTCCATCCGTTTTAGCAGAAAATTCTAACAATTCAATTGGCAAAGTAGTGCCCATCGGATGAAAAAAGAATGTGCTAAAACTGGAAGTGGAAACTTCTACATAATAAGTATCACTCATACCTGTAATTCCTGCGGCAGAGCCTGAACTGGTAACGGTCATATCTGTTCTTGTTCCAGACATATCCATGTTGTCGTTGTTGAACTTAGTTACTGTAATATCATTGTATGTTAATGTTGTTCCCCATTCTGCTGATAGGGCATCTAGCTCCGCTTGGGTAAAGTAAAAACGTAGATCAGCTAATTCCTCATTGGTTGGACTGATGCCTATATAACGTTGTAGATAGGGGGTGCCAAAAAATGATTGCACTGTAGGCTCTATTCTAATAGATGTGGTCACTGCTCCTAACCCAATTCCATCAGAACGATCTCTTATTGAAACAAGTGGTCTTTTGCTACCCAGATCCTCAATAAAATGAATAAATGAATTTTCATTATCAAGAATACATGTTGAGCTATCGTTATTAATCGCTATGTTATTTGGTGTGTCAACATATACATGATGTTCATTATCAATGATTGTTCCGGGAACAATAGAACCACAATTATCAGCGGTATAATAGGTAATGGTATAGGTTGCATCAGCATTGTGCACTTCTTGTACCATGAATTCAGATTCTCCATTTGAAAGTGAAACTTCCACTGGAGTTCCACCATCAACAGAATATTCCAGGAAGTGAGGGCCAGATCCTTCTAAAGTAAAGATTATTTCTGCCATTGAACCAGGGCATACATGCTGGTCTTCTGGAGCTGAAATAGATGGCGTTACAAATAATGCTCTGGTAAAATCCCAAATACCGGTCGCAGTTTCTCCAACATTATCACTATTCAGACCTACAAAAAAATTGAACACGGGATCATCCGAACTGGCAACATTGTCTTTTACAGAAAGGTAGTCTAAGCAAAAAGAAACGTTTTCTCCACCCGTGTTTTCCTTATAAATATATGAATCTGAATTGTCTACACTTGACTTAATAAAAATTTCATTTCCGCCAGTTCCCGTTGCTCTAAGTATACCATTTGGAGCATTGAGTGTTTGCGTACTTCCAGACTCTAGTATATATGTTTTTCCTGGATTAAAATGAAGGGTATCATAGGTGTTATCATTATATATTCTCGCACTTCCCAGTAGATTTAAATATTTAAAGTTTGAATTTTCACAGTACAGAACTGGCGAGCTACTGGTAATAGAATTTGTATTGGTAAAGTTCACAGTTCCATAATTCAAGTCACCACCTCTCATTACGGCTTCAGATCCACTTGTGAAATCTATTATCGCGTTGTTCGCATTAAATGTAAAATTGCTTGTTGTTTCGCTATCCCAAGTGAAAATGTTTTCTACTGAACCGGGTTGATTCCAGTTTCCAGCTCCATTTATTGTGACTAAAGAGCTTCCAAGATTTAAGGTCCTATTATTATTGCCATTTCCATTAAATGTGCCTAGGGTGATCGCATAATCGTTTGAATTAAATATGCCCCCTTGCATTCTCATTTTACCGTTAACTTGAATATCACTCAACAAATCCCATGTTCCTGAAGTCGATTGAACGATCAGATCTCCACCCAAAATAGTTCCATTCAAATCTATTGATTCTCCAAGAGGATCAGTTGAAATTAAATATGTAGTACCTAGGTAGGATGACGCATTCAGAGTACCATCTGATTGAATACTTCCGGAAACATAGAGGTCGCCATTGCCGCTCAGGCTAACGTTTGTATTGGTAGCAATTATGTCTTTACAACTAATGACTCCGCTAATAGAGACATTTGAAACTCCGCCATTAAAGGATTTATCATCAAAGACAACAATATCGCTTGGTCCTGGAATACATGAACTTCCACCTTCAGTATCTGAAATGTTTGTAGTCCAATTACTAGGGGAGTTCCATGGTTCATTGAAATCGCAAGCAGGACATGTTCCGTTTTTTCCTCTCCAGTAGAATATTGTGGAGGAAGAAGGTGCATTTATTGTCCAATTAGTATTTCCTCCAAGGTCTACGCAATTGTTTACCGTATAAGGAGTCAGAGCATTAGAGTTGCCAATGATGGAATATTGAAAATTCAATGCTCCTTGAAAATCCGTGTCAAAACTTTCTCCCTGAAATCCTTGTAAAACAATCATTTCTGAAGCGCATGCACCTTGAGAATACACATCACCTTCAACTGTAAATACTCCACTACTTGAGATTTCATAGGATTGATCAGATCCAAGAACAAGATCTCCCTCAATGGTAATATCTCCCAGTGGTCCATCACTTGTACTATTTCCTTCATCTGCTCTGAACCTTGCACTACCATTTAAGATTAAATTTCCTTTGACGGTAACTGGATCATTACCCATATGATCTCGGAATGTCATAATAGCTGAGCTTTCCTCTTGAGTGACATTAGGTAAAGTCACACTATTACTCCAACCTCCTATTTCAGTTTCGACCGTATTCTCGAAGAAAACATGAGTATTACTATCATAGATAACATTGGTTTGGCTTCCTGCACAATACCATGGGACGGAATAACTTAACCTTATCTCAGAACAGCTAAAATCTGTTGTCCCGCTACCTCTAAAATGTATCCTTAAACCGTCCAAATCCCAGCCATTTGATTTAAATGAACTGTGTTGAAATAGATACAAAAGATTACTGAAATATAGGTTTCCAAGCAATTCATAATCTGAGTTGTCTTGAAAGTATATATATCTAAAGGTCTGGTCTGCTGGATAAATAGTATTTCCATTTGTTCCGTATAAATAGAAATATGATGTGGAGGTAAAATTCATATCCAAATCAAATTCTAGATTGCCATATATATTCATATTACTAGACCCAGAAAAAGTAGCTGGGGACGCAATATCCCATGTCATGTCTTTGCAGTATGCTATATCATCAATGAAAACATTATCACCATCGGTTAAAGGAGAAATAAAGAAGACATCGTCATCTATAGTTGGTGGACAATCTGTCAAGTCGTCTAAAAGGCTAAGTCCATCACTTGTCGTTGACCAATTACTAGGTGTTGTCCAATTATTGTTAGTATCACCTACCCAATAGAGATTTCGTCCGGTAGGAGAGTTGATGTCCCAGCCGCTCGTATTTCCTACTCCATAACCTCCAATATATTGAGTGCCTCCTCCAGTAACATTACAGCGCAGGTTGTCGATTATAAAACCTTCCATTGAGCTTGAAATAGTTGCTGGTAGATTTAAAAATCTAGTGTACTCACTTGAAAGAGTTGTGGGCTCGCATACATTACCTTCAACAATAAAATCCACATCTACCCATTGTTCCTGAAAGAAATCATGTTGAACTCCTGTTTTGGTCGCCTTGAATACATTAAAATGATGCTGATGGTGAAAGAAGACATATCCATTCGTTTCGAAAGTATCTATATATGTTGGATGACTTGCAAAATGGCTATAAAACCTTCCGGTTCCAGTGTGTGTGATTTTATTATAGTCAATCGCACCAATATGAATAAATGGGCTTGTTGAGGTAAATATTATTTCTGATGTGCCAGCATTAAATGCAGTGTTAGTATTTGTGGTATTATAAGCTTCCCAAACTCCAGGATTTTGCCAATTAGTATATGGATCATATCGGTTTTGAGAGGCAACCCCTCTAACAGTAATTTTAGATGAATTTAGGTTCATAATCCTATTTGTTGACGAAGCACCCGTATTTATGGTAGAGCTGAATGTTAGGATGTCCATGTCGTAGTCATTGACGCCATCTGAAGTGGAGAATTCTCCGAATATGAAATTTAAACAAGCAGCTTTTATATCATTGGCTAAAGTCCATTCTCCTCCAACTCCTTCGAAGAGAATGGTGCCAAGCTCATGCCCTTTTGTATCGATAGTATGTCCAGAATCACTTGCCTTAAAGTAAGTTTCCGGTCCAAGGTGACCTGATACCACTTTCCAAGTTAGATTATCCTGCAGTTGAAATGAACCGTAAATCTCTATTTGCCCGGGGTTTTCCAATCTAAATTTGGGAGTAAAAGAGAGGCTATTTAAACTTGGGTCAACAAAGAAATCATCACAACGGCTCTGATTGTTTATGGTTACCGTAGAATTACTTGCACCGCCAAAAGAATTATTGGTGAAATAAACATTATCAAAAGATCTTGGTGCTTGACATGGTTCCACACCGGTTGTGGATCCGACTCTCCAGGAGCATGGTTCATTCCAATTCCCGTTGTGATTGGCATCGGTACCCACCCAATAAAGATCTAATGGATTATTAGGGTCGCAACCAGAGCTTGGCGCCACTGGACATTGAGCATTGAGAATACCAACTGTAAAGGTATGCAATGCAGCAAGCCAAAGGACTTTGAACTTTGATACTTTATGCATGAATAAGTTTTTGGTATTAAATTCGGTATCAATTGAACTTCGCCTTTAATACCCAATTATGTACGTGTTTGTTGTCGATTTGTTACTAATGATAATAGACGAACAGAAATTATTTGTAGACTAATATGTTTTTCAATTTGAAGAAATGAGCTATCGTATTTGGAGTATAAAACAATTAGGTAGAACAAATTCTTGTATGTCCGAGTAAACTGGAATTGAGTTCAAAACGGTTTTCGATTCCCCCAAGGGAAGTGGTGAAATATTAGCTACATAAGCAGCTAGAGGTGAAAATTTAGCACTTTGATTGTTTATTTTAATGAATTATTTGATTACTAAATATGATCTAAGTAGGTTATATGCATTTCTAATTCCATGTAAATGAAATAGATAGTTAATGTTTAGACTATTTGCCAAGGAAAGTCTCTCTAATTTTTATTTAAATTATTTGGGAATTCAAAAAATGTCTATATCTTTGAGTCACATTAAATGGTACACGTAAATAGTTTTTACCCCTTTAGGTTCGCCTAAAGGGGTTTTTTTTGAAATATACTTTTTAGGAAAACTTTAAGGTGTACTATCCTCCAACCATTTTCTTGATTTGATCAAGCTTAAATAAGGCTTCTACCGGGGTTAAAGCGTTGATATCGGTTTTAAGCAATTCTTCTTTTATGTTTTGTAGGACAGGATCATCCAATTGAAAAAAGCTTAACTGAAGAGCGTCATCTATTTCAGCTTTACCTTCTTTTTCTCTTAATTTTTCCAATGAGCTTAAAACCTCTTTTGCTCTATGAATAATTTTGAAGGGAACACCGGCCATCTTGGCAACCTCAATACCAAAACTATGTTCTGAACCACCGGGCTTCAATTTTCTAAGAAAGATAATTTTGTTTTTTGATTCTTTAACCGAGACATTGAAATTTCTAATTCTCTCAAACCTACTTGCCATTTCATTCAACTCATGATAGTGGGTTGCAAAAAGAGTTTTCGGTTTAAATTGATCGTGCTCATGCAAATACTCACTAATTGCCCATGCAATGGATATACCATCGTAGGTACTTGTTCCTCTTCCTATTTCATCAAGCAAAATAAGACTGCGACTGGAAATGTTATTTAGAATGCTGGCAGTCTCATTCATTTCTACCATAAAAGTAGATTCCCCGGAAGAGATATTATCACTTGCTCCGACTCTGGTAAATATCTTATCAATAAGTCCAACTTTGGCATTTTTTGCAGGAACAAAACAACCGATTTGCGCCATTAAAACAGTAAGTGCTGTTTGCCTTAGAATAGCTGATTTACCAGACATATTAGGGCCAGTAATCATTATAATTTGCTGGCTATCATTGTCCAAATAAATGTCATTAGGAACGTATTTTTCTCCAAGGGGAAGATTCTGTTCAATGACCGGATGTCTGTTTTCTTTTAATTCCAGAATTTGACTTTCCTCGATAAAGGGTCTGGTGTAGTTGTTTTTTAAGGCAACTTTAGCAAAAGACAATAAACAGTCTATTTGAGCAATTGCGAAGGCAGTTTGTTGAACTTCAGAAATATAAATTTGAAGATCGTTTAATAGATCCGCGTAAAGTTGATTTTCAATGCCATTTATTTTGTCTTGCGCACCTAGAATTTTTGATTCGTACTCCTTTAACTCTGGAGTAATATATCGTTCAGCTTGAGTAAGCGTTTGTTTTCGAATCCATTCTTCTGGAACCTTGTCTTTGTGTGTATTTCTAACCTCAAGGTAATAACCGAAAACATTGTTGTATCCAATTTTTAAAGATGGAATACCAGTAGCCGAACTTTCTCTTTCCTGAAGTTTTATGAGATGGTCCTTACCAGAGAAGGCGATGGCTCTCAAATCATCTAATTCCTTACTGACTCCATCATTAATATAAGTTCCTTTACTGAAAAGTGCAGGCGCTTCTGGATGAATGGTTTCATTAATAGCTTTACAAAGCTGAGTACATTCTGATAATTGATTAGAAATTTCTTGAAGTGCTTTGTCTTTGCTTGAACCAAAAAATTGCTTTATAGAAGTACTTAAGGATAATGATTTTGAAAGGTGCAGTAGTTCCTTAGGGTTTGCTTTTTTTACTGCCACTTTGGAAATGATTCTTTCCAAATCACCAACTTGCTTTAAAAGCAATGCCAAATCCGTGATGTCTTCGGATTTATTGGTGAAAAACTGGACGGCATCTAATCGGTAATTTATTTTATTAATATCCTTTAACGGGAGCAAGATCCATTTTTTTAGCAGACGAGCTCCCATAGGAGAATTACAATGATCAAGAACCGATAACAAAGAATGACCATTATTATTCAGTGAATGGACCAATTCTAAATTTCTGATGGTAAAAGAGTCCATCCAAACAAAATCGTCTTTGTCTATCCTTGAAATGGATTTAATATGATTTAGATTGCTATGGTGTGTGTCATCTAGATATTTTAGAATGGCACCAGCTGCAATCTGGCCTTCTGAATATTCACTTATTCCAAAGCCCTTTAATGAAAGAGTTCCAAATTGTTCTAAAAGCTTTTCTCGTGCAAAATCAGTTTCGAAGACCCAGGCATCGAGCGCAAATACGTTCCATCTATTTTCCGAAAGGAAATCTGCTTTTTCAGAATTTTTAAGATATAAAATTTCATTGGGTTTGAAAGCTTCTAACAACTTCATTGTGTAATCCAGACTTCCTTCAGCTATAGAAAATTCTCCCGTGGAGATGTCTAGAAATGAAATGCCAATATCCTTCTTACCGAAGTGAATAGCCGCCAAGAAGTTATTGTGATTATGGTCTAAAACATTATCGTTTAATGCTAAACCGGGAGTTACCAATTCGGTCACTCCTCTTTTTACAATTTTCTTAGTTTGCTTAGGGTCTTCTAGTTGATCACAAATTGCAACCCTAAATCCAGCTCTTACCAATTTAGGTAAATACGTTTCTAAACTATGATGAGGAAACCCGGCAAGATCAATAAATGCGGCTGCACCATTTTTTCGTTTTGTTAAAACAATACCGAGTACCTGACTGGCTTTAACAGCATCTTCACCAAAGGTTTCATAAAAGTCACCAACCCGAAAAAGTAGCAGAGCATCAGGATATTTTGCTTTGATTCCTGCATATTGCTTCATCAAAGGAGTTTCTTTTTTGCTTTTATTTTTAGCTTTGACAACCATGGTTTAACCAACGAATAAAAGGCAATCCTTAGGAATTATCAATCAAATTAATCATCTTTTATGAACAGGAAATTAAAAGTGGAAGAGTTGAATCGACTGAGTGTAGAGGAATTTAAAAAAGCAAAAAAATTTCCTGTAATTCTGGTGCTTGAAAACTTGAGAAGTTTGAGTAATGTGGGATCTGCTTTTAGAACTGCAGATTCATTGGGTATAGAAGAAATTTTTTTGGTTGGATATACCCCTTGTCCACCGCATAGAGAAATAAATAAAACGGCAATTGGAGCTACCGAAAGTGTGAAGTGGAGCTATTTCCGAACTCCCAATGAAGTTTATTCTGAATTGGACAGAAGAGCATATTCCATGTTTTCCATTGAACAAACCAAAGAGTCTTTCAGTTTAAGCGATCTGAACTGGGCAGAATATGATAGAATAGCAATTGTAATGGGGAATGAAATTAACGGAGTAGAGCAACAAACAATCGATAAGAGCGTAAAAACAATGGAAATCCCTCAGTTCGGAACAAAGCATTCCTTGAATGTAAGTGTCTGTGCGGGAATAATACTTTGGGATATACTGAACAAGAGATTTATATGAATTAAATATGAAACTGATAAGTTTCGTCTAATTTTTGTAAATTTATGGCTTAGAATGTGTATTTTTATAAGTATCAGGTCAATTTAAAATGCAAAAACACTATTACAAAATAAGTCTTATCGGATTGTTTCTGCTTTTATTTGTTTCAATAGAAGCTCAATATTTCCGTAAGCAAACCTATTGGAAACACGATCGTTCAGAAGTGTTTGGAGGAATAGGAGTATCAAATTTTTTAGGAGATCTTGGAGGTAGAGATCAGATTGGATCAGATTTCTATTGGGATCTTGAAACCTCAGAGACCAGGCCTGCAATTACTTTGGGCTATCGGTATAGATTATCAAGAGGAACGGCATTAAGGGTTGCTCTCAGTTATGGTCTAGTTGGAGGAAATGATAATCTAACCCAAGAAAGGTTTAGAAACACAAGAAATTTACATTTCAGATCAGATATAATAGAACTTTCATCTGTTATTGATTTTGAGATTTATGAGTTTAGACCTGGTCATAGATACAGTTTAGGTGTTAAAGGAACAGGTTCTCGATATGGAGCGGTTATCTATGGTTTAGCTGGTGTTTCTGGATTTTACTATAACCCAAAAGCTAATTTTCAGGGGAATTGGATTGCCCTGAGACCCTTAGGCACTGAAGGACAAAATTTTCCAGATGGCGCTGAGCCTTATTCTAATTTCAGTTTTGCTATTCCAGTGGGAATTGGTTACAGAAAAAGGTTGAATACAGTTGCCAGTATAGGTATTGAATTTATGCATCGTTTTACGTTTACCGATTACATTGATGATGTAAGTGGAAGTTATTACGATAATTTGGCAATAGCAGCAAGAGATGGGGCAGTTGCTGCTACTTTAGCAGATCCATCTTTGCCTTTCTTTGATGATCCCGAATTGGGATTAGTTCCAGGTATTGCGACAAATGAAAGTGCTCAAAGAGGGGATCCCACTGATAAGGACGCTTTCATGTTTGTTACCGTTAATTATACTCGAAAACTGAAGAAGAACAACTTCAGAAGATCTAAAAGGGTAATTAAGAGAAGAGGTAAGAAAATCGTATTCTAAGAAGGTTTTCTAAGATTAATAATGAATTGAATAAGTAGTGATAGAATTATCACTAATATGGGGCCTATTAGGTTAAACCAGAGATATTCTATATCAATTAATTTGTTGTGTTGAAACCATCTTTGACAAAAAGAATCTTTGCTTAAAAAGTACATAATAAGAACAACTATTTCTACAATGATTCCTGTAATGAAAATAGCATTTTTCTTTACATAAGGAATAAAAAAAGCAACAAGGAAAATTCCCAAAATGGTTCCATAGAAAAGACTGCCTATAATATTCACTAATTCTATAAGATTCTCGAAAAGGTTAAACATATTAGCAAAAGCAATTGCCACTATTCCCCAAATCAGAGTAATTAATCGTGAGCGATTTAGATAGTGTTTCGGGCTGGCATTAGGTCTTATTTTACGTTTATAGACGTCAATCATGGTTGCAGATGAAAGTGCATTGAGTTCAGCTGAAGTACTGGACATAGCACCAGAAAATATCACCGCCAGCAGTAAACCGACCATTCCAATAGGTAAATAGTTTAGAATGAAGAAAATAAATACATAATCCGCATCATTGGTTTCAGCATTCTTATCGGTAGATTTTAATAAGCTTCGAATTTTTTCCTTGTTTGAATTTAATTTAGCCTCTATATCGTTTATCTCAATTACACTAGCATTAATAAGTGATTGGTTATTGTTTTGATAAGCCGTATTAAATCTTGAAATTTTTTCTTTCTTCTTCTCGAATAAAATTTCATTTTCAGTTTTAATATTCTGATAGCTCTGGGAATTTTCGATTTTCGACAGCTCAGATTTATTGAAGAAATCAGGGGCTTGATTGAATTGAAAAAAAACAAAAGTCATTACTCCTACAAAGAGTATGAGTAGTTGCATGGGTATTTTGAAAATGCCATTAAAGATTAATCCAATGCGCATTTCCTTAATGTCTTTTCCTGAAAGGTAACGTTGCACTTGAGATTGATCTGTTCCGAAATAAGAAAGAAAAAGAAAAAGGCCAGCAATTAGCCCACTCCATAGATTGTATCTGTTACTTGGGTCGAATTCCGTGTCCACAATTTCCATTTTCCCCATTTTTCCTGCCAGTGCAATAGCTGCATCTGCCGAGATGTTTGGAGATAGAAATTGAAAAATTAGAATAAGAGCAGCAATCATTCCTCCCATCATGATACCCATTTGAAGTTTATGGGTTTGACCAACGGCTGTTGCACCTCCAGTTACGGTGTAGAGGACTACCAAACTACCCATAAACAAATTAGTCATGGTAAGATCCCAGGACATTATTGTGGAGAGAATTATTGAGGGTGCATAAATTGTTAAGCCAACTGAAAGCCCCCTGTTAATCATAAATAGGAAAGATGTAAGCCAACGAGTTTTTAGATCAAAGCGGTTTTCTAAATATTCATAAGCAGTATATACCTTTAATTTATGATAAAGGGGAAGCACAAAAGCTGCTATTAGAATCATTGCCAAGGGCATGGCAAAATAAAATTGAATGAATCCCATACCATCTTCAAATGCCTTGCCTGGAGTAGAAAGAAAAGTTATTGCACTAGCTTGGGTGGCCATTATACTTAAACCAATGGTCCACCACTTCATTGACTTTCCTCCAAGAAGATAGTCTTCTATGTTTTTTGTTTTTCGGGACTTCCAAATGCCGTAAATGACAATAAATAGCAAGGTTCCTAAAAGAACCAGCCAGTCTATTTCATTCATTAGGCTAGTTTAATGCTGATATAGTAAAGAAAAGAGATCAAAACTATTTGATAAAGCAAAAGGCCTATATAAATATAGGCCCAGTTTGCTTTTCGTTCATTAAGATTTTTCATCCAATACTATCGTCAAAAAGTTCAACGAGTTCTGGATTTGATGGTCTGGGAGCATCTGCATTTAGAATGTTACCATTCTCATCAATAAGCAAGAAACGAGGTATTCCTGTAATAGAATAAGATTTAACAAAGTCAGAGTTCCAGTCATTATCCGCAATGACCTGAACACCTTTCAAAGATTCTGCGTTTACAAAATCAATCCATTTTTGTTTGTCTTTTTGCTTATCTATAGAGATACTCACAAATTCTACTCCTTTATCTTTGTATTTCTCTTCAACTTCTTTTAAGTAAGGTATTTCTCTTTTGCAAGGACCACACCAAGTTGCCCAAACATCAACATAAACCAATTTACCTTTCAAGCTTTCCGATGAAACCATTTCACCACTTATGTTGGCATATTCAAAGGAAGGAGAAGGTTGCCCCTTTGCTAAGGCCTTCATAGATTCGTATTTTGCTGAAATTTCAGATTTAAAATCTTCATCGTCAGCGTTGCTCAAAATGATATCTACCACTTTACTCAGATCCTCATTAGATGGAGAAATTTGGTAAGACATATTTCTTAGAACAGCTTTTTTGATGGATGGGCTCTTTAAAGAACTTATTTTGTCTCCAACTACATCTATATCATCTTCTGAAGCCATACTACTGTAGTAGTTCATGCTTAAATTTCTATAGTTATCATAATTGATAAAATTCTCTTCATTATCAAAATCAACATTTTCAAACTGAGATGTAACAGATGAACTCGGTTCAAAATCTGTTTTATTCATAAAATAACTATGTGCTTGTTGATATGAAAATAAATTCATGAGCTTTTCGAAGTTCAAATTTTCTTTTTCATTAGCTGTAAAAGAAAGAGGTAAATCCGTGAACGAACCTAGAAAATCCATATTTCCAGCATTCTTTTCATCCACACTTTTTATGAACTCTGCTTCGTCAGCAGAATAAAATGCTTTTACATCAAAATTACTGCGCTCCTCTTCTTTTCTAAGTTGTTTTGCAGCCAAATAAGTAGAGGCATTCGATCCTGGCCCTGAGTATACAAGACTTTCATCAAATTCTTTAGAATCTAACTTAATATTGATAGCTTTTCCAGGAATTAGATATATGCTGGTTCCTTCTTGACCATGACTAAGATTGTAATAACCTTCATTCATTATTTCCAATGTATCTGCAAAGGTGCCATCCTCACTTAAATCAAGTGTATAGGTTTCATCACCTGCTGATATGGTAACCATATCGGCTACCGGGTTTGATATTTCACCTGAAGCAATAACAGTTGTTTCTGGAGCCTGCTTACTACAAGAAAAAAGAAATAGGATAGATAATGAGAGTAGGAATTGTAATTTAAATTTTTTCATTTCTTAAAAGAGTTTTGTCTGTATTCGATAAAATTAGCAAACAATCTATAAGCACCGGGTATTCCAGCAGGTAATTGTCTGAAAAATGAGATTCCTGAGTAAATAAAAGTACCCTTACCATAGTCGCAATACAAGACACTTCCAGATAGAGCCTCTTCTCCCTTATCACTCATTTCAAAGAGTGTAGAGTAGCTATTATCCCAAGAATCTGCAAAGTAGAGGCCTCTTTCCTGAACCCAATTCTCAAAATCCTCTTCTCTTATTTGGTTAGGATAATTGAGCAATTCATTTGCGGAATTGTATGATATTCTTGAATTCTCATCCGTAACCCTTTTTGAAGATAGATTAAAGGGGTAAGGGCCGATTTGGTCGATTATTAGATTTCTATTGGTGTTATATTGTACTATCAGGTTTCCTCCGCCCTTAACATATTGCATTAACTTCTTATTTGCGCTTATTAGCGCATCTTGCGTATTATAGGCACGAATACCAACAATAATGGTTTCAAAACCAGATAAATCATTCAGCAATATTTCTTCACTAGGAATCAAACTTACCTCATAGCCCATTGCTTCTAAGGCAGTAGGAATTTCATCTCCGGAGCCAGGAATGTATCCAATAGTGTTTTTCTTCTTTTGGAATTGAATATTAACCAATTGTACTTTGGAGTCCAGAAGAACACTTTGATTAGTTATATGAGAATAGCTAATCTCAAATAACTCTTTGGTATATGCGCCTGAGGCTGTTTTAGCTTGAAAACCAAGAGTAGAGACTTCACTTTTTTTGGGAGGCTCAACCTTAAAGTTTAGAATGACCTCATCCCCTTTTTCTTTTAAGTCAAATGGAATTGATTGAGGCGAAATCACCCATTCTGAATCCAATTTAGGACTGAGTATACCTAGTTGACCATCTTTAAGAGCAGTTATCTTCACTCTCACTGATTTTATTTCAGAATTTGTGCATAACACATTTTTATCTATGGCCGAGATGCTCAGTTCAGGATAGACATTAAAGTTTTCGTACTGTTCACCATTTGCTTTGTCTTCCCATTTATATTTAATATTTCTGGCTATTTTAAAGTTGAATGACTTTTCTTCTAAGTCAATTTTTATGTTAAACCATACTTTATTTAAATGCTCATTTTCTGGAAAATTTCTAATGACCAGATTATCTACCTCATATCTATTAGAGAATTTCTGATTTAACCAAAAAGGACTTGAATAGGACGCATTGTTTCCTATTTCAAATTGAATGGGAAAGGATCTTTTCCTGTTGCTTAAATTTTTGTTTAATAGGCTATCCTTACTATTGAAATAAACCGACTCCAGTATAAATGGAAAGGAACTTCTTTGCAAGGCTTCGATTTTAACATTTACATTTTCTGATCTACATGCAAAATCTTCTGAGGCTAAAGCTTCAATCCATAGACCTGCGCATGCAGAAATTATCTCCAGTACCTTTTCTTTTTTGTACTTAACGATTGCCCTTTGATCAGGTAATTGATCAATGAATTCATATAATGCAATGAGTGAAGGAATGGAAAGAGAAGGATCTTCAAAGTTGAAATTTTTCAAAACGTTTGATATCTCAACATCTATGTCAGCTTTTGAATAAAGTCCGTTCCATGAAAGATCCAGATTTTCAAAAATATCCTTTTCCGGTTTTTCTCCTGCAACGTATTTTAAATATTCAAAATGTTCACCTCTTTCCAATATACTTCCAAAACCTTGGCATCTATGTTGACTTCTTGCCTTACTGGCAATGGTGTTAAAACTCTCACCTAGTATTGGTGAATAGGTTCCTACGTCAATTTTCAAATAATCCTTCGATTCCTTGGCAAGCTTTTCAAGATTCTTTATCAACCAAGTTCCACTGTTATGTAAAAGTGTCTTTGTTTGCCAGGCTTGCACAAACTCTAATTGAGAAGGAAATGCAGAAGGATCGGCAGCTGCTTCAAAAGCTTCTTCTGCCAGAATTGCTGAAGCTTTATGATGACCATGACCAGCTTTTCTGCTGGGCGGAAAACGCGTGATTATAATATCTGGTTGAAATTTTCTAATGGCGAATACCACATCTGCAAGAATTTCCTTTTTACCCCATTTTTCAAAACTCTCATTGGCAGATTTAGAGTATCCAAAATCCACGGCTCTGGTAAAAAATTGCTCTCCACCATCAATTTTTCTTGCTTCTAAAAGTTCCTGAGTTCTTAATACTCCGAGTAAAGCCCCTTTTTCAGTGCCAATTAAATTTTGCCCACCATCACCACGAGTTAATGATAAATAGGCAGTTCTAACCTTAGCTTCATTTGCGAGCCAGGATATTAGTTTGGTATTTTCATCATCTGGATGAGCAGCTAAGTATAAGATGGATCCTGTGTTTTTTAATTTGGATATTTCATGAAAAATTTGGCTGCTGTTCCACTCTTGGTTTTGTGAAAAATAGTTGTTCTGAATAAGTAGTAAGGAAAAAATAAGAAGCGTTGATTTGCTTGGGCATTTAAAATTGATCATCATATTTTTCAAGGAATAAAAAGGACTTATAGGCTCAAAATAAGAAAATTTCGCTGATTAAATTTTCGCAGTATTAAGTCTGGAATTAAGAGTTGCCTGATTTCTTTTTGTATTCAACTATGGTGAAATCTAGAGGATTTGAATTATCTTTTTGATAATCTAGGAGCAATTCACTTTCCCAATTATTAGAATCAAATTTTGGAAAAAACACATCCGCTGAAAATTCTCCTGAGACATGGGTAATCAACATTTTGTTAACCAAATCATTTTCAAGTGCATAGGCATATACTTGACCGCCACCGATAATGAAAATTTCTTTTTGTTTTTTTTCTCTTCCAAATTCAATTGCCTTTTCTATGGAAGAAAATAGGTCAATTCCATCTATACGTAAATCAGTCCTTCGGCTGACCACGATGTTTCTTCTTTTTGGTAATGGCCGATATTTTTCTGGAATGGAATAATAATTTTTTCTACCCATTATTACAAAATGGCCTTCCGTAGTTTCCTTGAAAAATTTTAAATCTCTGGGTAAATGCCAAATTAAATCATTGTCCTTTCCAATGGCTCTGTTTTCGGCTACCGCAGCAATGATGGTTACATTCATTATACAGAAACCGCGGCTTTAATATGTGGTTCTGGATTGTAATCAACTAATTGAAAGTCCTCATACTTGAAGGAGAATAAATCTTTAACCTCCGGATTGATGATCAATTTGGGAAGGGCTTTTGGACTTCTCGTTAGCTGTAATTTCGCTTGTTCTATATGGTTATTGTACAGATGAACATCTCCAAATGAATGAACAAACTCTCCCACCTCCAAATTACAAACTTGAGCAATCATTATCGTTAATAGTGCATAGGAAGAAATGTTAAAAGGAACACCTAAGAACGTGTCTGCACTTCTTTGATACAATTGGCAACTTAACTTTCCATTCGCAACGTAAAATTGAAATAAACAATGGCATGGAGGAAGCGCCATATTGGGAATATCTGCTGGATTCCAAGCGGAGACAATTAATCTTCTTGAATCGGGATTGTTCTTAATCATATCGACCAGATTCACTATCTGATCAACAGTTCCACCTTTATTATCAGGCCATGATCTCCATTGATGGCCATATACTGGGCCCAGATCACCATTCTCATCTGCCCATTCATCCCAAATCTTCACTCCATTATCTTGAAGGTATTTTACATTAGTATCTCCATTCAAGAACCATAGTAATTCGTGAATAATGGAACGGAGATGTAATTTCTTGGTGGTTAAAACTGGAAACCCTTCTTGAAGATTAAAGCGCATTTGATAACCAAAACAGGAAATAGTTCCCGTTCCTGTTCGATCATGCTTTTGCGTTCCATTATCTAGAATATGTTGGAGTAAGTTTAAGTAGGCTTGCATATTGATACAAAGTTAGAAAGATGAATGAAGAAGGGCTAGTAGTGTTGAAAAGTATTAGCAGATTTTAATAAAACATCCCAGCAATAGCAGCAGTAGCAAAACAAGCAAGCGTGCCTCCAATAAGTGCTTTTATTCCCAAAGCCGAAAGAGTTGATCTTTGGCTTGGTGCAATTGCACCAATACCGCCAATTTGAATACCAATGGAAGAAAAATTAGCAAAACCGCAAAGGGCATAAGTGGCAATAATTTTCGATTTTTCAAATTCTAAAGGAACATCTTTAAGTGCGCCAAAGGCCACAAATTCGTTAATGATGGTCTTTGTGCCAAGCAACTGTCCGATAATCATAATATCTGAAGATGGGACACCTAGTATCCAGGCAAAAGGAGCAAACAACAACCCAAAAATATATTCTAAACTTAAACCCGGAAAGGTGCCTCCCTCACATTTACAGATTTCCGGATTATAAACTCCACCGCTGGCTTCTCCTATTAATTGATTCAAACCTGTCCAGCATCCTAACATATCTGTAAGGCCATAGTTAACCATAGCAATCATTGCAATGAACACCAGTAGCATTGCTCCCACATTTACCGCTAATTTTATTCCGTCAGTTGTACCATTTGCAATTGCATCCAGAACATTTGAACCAATCTTCTCTTTGCTTATATCCAAATTCGTATTGATTTCAGAACTTTTGTCCTCTGGGTATAATATCTTGGCCATAACAATTGCCGCAGGAGCTGAAATAACAGAAGCTGTGAGTAAATGAAAGGCATAATCATCTCCCAAAAAACCTACAAAAGCAGCAAAAACTCCACCGGCAATGGTTGCCATTCCACCTGTCATTAGGCACATTATTTCCGATTTGGTCATTTTTTCCAAATAAGGCTTTACGATTAGCGGAGCCTCAGTTTGACCAATGAAGACATTTGCGGCAGCAGCTAAACTTTCTGCGCCTGAGAGATGCATGATTTTACTCATTAGCCAAGCCAGACCGTAAACTATTTTTTGGAGTATACCTAAATAATAGAGTAGGGAAGAGAGTGCAGCAAAAAACACAATAGTTGGCAAGACTTTAAAGGCAAAAACATATCCAATAACGTGCAATTGTTTTCCATCTGGATTCAGTTTGCTTACTTCCACAACATTAGGCCAATCACCAAAAACAAATTTTGCACCTTCTTCAGTGAAGTTCAGTACTTCTATAAAAAACTGAGCAACAATATCAAACAACCAATAAACAGGTGGAAACAAGAAAATAGATACAGCTAAAATGATCTGAAAAATTATTCCTTTTCCAACAAGGCCCCAATCAATATTTTTCCGATTTGAACTGAAAAGCCAAGCTATTCCAATTATGACAACAATTCCCAAAAGTCCTCTGGGAATAGATATCCATGACCAATCTATTTCTTTCAAATATTATCGATTTGATTAAAAGCTCAATATAGCCTAAAAATCAAAATTAAAATCAAAATCAAAATCAATGGTCGATTACAATAGGCAAAAACTCAAAACTATTTAGTTGAAAGTCTATAGGGCTATTATCATGTCAACCTATAAACTTTACAACCTAGTAATAAATAAGCCTTCTTACCTTGGAAATATACTTTGCCAATCTAAGCACTTGTTTGGTATACCCAAACTCATTATCATACCAAACATATAGCACAATACTTCTTCCGTCCTTAGACACTATAGTTGCGGGGCTATCAAAAACACTACAGCAACTGTTTCCAATTATATCGTTAGAGACTAATTCTTCTTCTACACTGTACTTAATCTGATTGACCAAATCTCCCTGAAGTGCTGCTTCTTTCATGACGTTCTTAACTTCTTCAAGATCGGTTTTCTTATTTAAGTTAAGATTCATAATTGCTAAAGATCCATTTGGAGTGGGAACTCTAACCGCATTTGCTGTTAATTTTCCAGCCAACTGCGGCATTACTTTCACTGCAGCTTTTGCGGCTCCAGTTTCTGTGATTACCATATTTACTGCAGCGGAACGACCCCTTCTATGCTTCTTGTGCATATTGTCCAATAGGTTTTGATCATTGGTATATGCATGAACGGTTTCTATATGTCCACTCACAATTCCAAAAATATTGTCCATGACATTTAGAATGGGAACAATAGCATTGGTTGTGCAAGAAGCTGCAGACCATACCTTGGTGTTTTCAAGATCAAATTCTTTGTGGTTTACACCGTAAACAATATTGGGCATTTCTTTTCCAGGTGCAGTTAAAAGGGCTTTGCTAACCCCTTTAGAACCCAAATGTTTGGACATTGCTTCTTGATCTCGGTATACTCCGGTATTATCAATTACCAAAGCATCCTGAATACCGTGAGATTCGTAATCTACTTCACTGGGATCGTTAGCTGTAATAAAATGAATGATTTGCCCATTTACGACCATTTCCATTTTTTCGGTATTCACTTCAACCACGCCTTGGAATGGTCCATGCACGGAATCCATTTTAAACAAATCTGCTCTTTTTCTTAATTCATCAGCGCTTATTTTTCTTACCACAATGGCTCTTAATCTCAGTTGCTGACCTTTTCCAGCCATACTTATTAACTCACGAGCGCACAATCTCCCAATTCTTCCAAAACCATATAAAACAACATCTTTTGGTTTTATGTCAGAACTCTCCTGATGCCCTATGAATTTTGTTAGTTTATCCCCTAAGAATTCTTGTTTAGAATCGTATTTGCATCCTTCATTTCTCCATTCCCAATCTAATCTCCCAATATCTAATTTTGAGGGAGCTAAGTCCATTTTGCATAGTAGCTGAGCAATTTCCGATGTTTCAGCTATATCAATAGGTTTTTGGACAATCTTGCTAGCATAGTTATGTAGGTCAAGAACTTCTGATATTCCTTTTTCGGTTAATGGATTTCGAAAAAGCACCAATTCAACTCCTTTTGTATACATAAGATCACCAACAGCACTTACTAATTTAACAGCGTGTTTTTTCTGATTTATCCATTTATCAGCTTCCTTAGTGTATATCTCGTTTTCTTTGACTTCGAATGACATATTTTTACGTTAAAACTTTCGGCAAAATTAATATAAAAAAAAGCCGTAACATCGAATGTTACGGCTCTTTTTGTTAAGATTTTTAAGACTATCCTAAATAAGCTTTCAACAATTTACTTCTTGAATGCTGCTTTAGCTTTCTAATCGCTTTTTCTTTGATTTGTCTTACACGCTCACGTGTTAAATCAAATTTTTCTCCGATTTCGTCTAATGTCAATCCATGATTCATTCCAATTCCGAAGAAAAGACGAATTACATCTCTTTCTCGTTCAGAAAGTGTTGATAAGGAACGTTCTACTTCGTTGTGAAGAGATTCGCTCAATAATCCACGGTCTGCTTTAGGTGAGTCATCATTGATTAATACATCCAATAATGAATTACTGTCACCATCGTCAGAGAAAGGTGCATCCATAGATACATGTCTTCCACTTACTTTTAGTGACTGTGCTACTTTCTCAGTAGGAAGATCCAATGCCGTTGCCAACTCTTCTGCTGACGGTGGTCTTTCGAATTCTTGTTCTAACTTAGAAAAGCACTTGTTGATTTTACTCAAAGAACCAACCTGATTCAATGGTAATCTTACAATTCTACTTTGTTCTGCCAATGCTTGGAGAATGGACTGTCTAATCCACCATACTGCATAGGAAATAAATTTAAACCCTCTTGTTTCATCAAATCTTTGGGCAGCCTTAATCAATCCGAGATTTCCCTCGTTTATTAAGTCGGGCAGACTTAAACCTTGATTTTGGTACTGCTTGGAAACTGATACTACGAATCTTAAGTTAGCTCTTGTTAGTTTTTCGAGGGCATCTTGGTCTCCTCGCTTTATTCTCTGAGCTAATTCTACTTCTTCCTGCGCACTTATCAATTCTTCCTTGCTGATCTCCTGTAAATACTTATCAAGAGATTGGCTTTCCCTATTGGTTATAGATTTGGTGATTTTTAACTGTCTCATACAGTAATTTATTATTTAAATTCTTTCAAAAAAAAACAGGTTTCTGAATAGTGTTTTCAGGCGACAAAAATACAGTTTATTAAAACATGACGCAATACTAAAATTTACCTTAAGTATTTAACGAATTTTCAGTCTTTTTAATATGCCAAAAAGCTGGCAAATTATTGCCAGCTGGGCTATGTGTCTCATATTCAGATGATACCTGTGACAGAACTTTCAATTAATACTGAAAAATGCTCCGTTTTAAAAACATCATTATTTGATTCACAATCCGAAACCGTAATAGGCTTTTGTGCCATTTGGATATACTCCTTCTATCAATACACCTCCCTCCTTGGCGCTTAATAGCTGATCCACATCCTTAGGTTTCTCAACCTTTTGTTTGTCAATTTTCGTGATAATAAAACCATCTCTGATTCCAGCACGTCTAAAGCGTCCTTCTTCATCACGTTTTAACTTTACCCCGTTGGATAAAGACAATTCCTTTAAAGTCTGCTGAGGAACGACTTCGAGCCAAGCTCCCTCAGTTTTTACTTTTTCAGCATCTAAACTTTCAGTTAGTGTTGTTTTTCCCTCACCACTCCTCAGGGTAACAACAAATTCTTTGATTTGTTTCTTTCTCTTAACCAAAACATCTATTTCATCACCTGGGCGAAACTGACTTACTTTTTCTTGAAGAGAAGCTACTGAATTTACCTCCGTGCCCTCTACTTTTAAAATAATATCACCGGTTTCAATACCAACCTCAGCTGCAGCACCTCCTGGACTTAAGCCTCTTACGAAAACACCTGATACTTCCTCAACTCCTAATTCTTCAGAGATTTCTTGATTCAAGTCAGATATGCTTACTCCAATAAAAGCCCTTTGAACTTCACCAAACTCCATAATATCATTGGCCACTTTTTTCACAATACTAGATGGAACAGCAAATGAATATCCAGAATAGGAACCTGTTCTGGAAGCAATAGCGGTATTGATCCCAACTAAATTTCCATACATATCCACCAATGCACCTCCACTATTACCCGGATTAACGGCAGCATCTGTTTGAATGAATGATTCTATAGGAAATATCTTACGATCGGGATCTACTTCTAAGAGGTTAATGTTTCTTCCTTTTGCACTTACAATTCCAGCAGTTACCGTAGAAGTAAGACTAAATGGATTTCCTACTGCTAAAACCCACTCGCCAATTTTTAGTTGATCTGAATTTCCGAAAGGGACAGCGGGCAAACCGTCTGCATTAATTTTAAGAATAGCCAAATCAGTGGCCGGATCTCTCCCCACCAATTTTGCATCATAAGATTTATTATTATTCAGGATAACATTTATTTCCGATGCATCCTCTATTACATGATTATTGGTAACGATATATCCGTTTCCTTTTATAATCACTCCAGAACCAGAACTTTGAGCTCTTTGATTCGGAGTCTCAAACAAATCAAACCATGAGTTGGGTTGATTGGATGAAACTTCATATACCGTTTTAATATGCACTACGGAGTTGACCGTGTTTTCAGCAGCAACTGTAAAATCTAGAGTTGTTCCGGAGGGGGCAATAAGCTTTGGAGCATTTACAAATGCAACTGGCTCTGCCTGTTCAATTTTAACCTCTTCTTTGTTAAATATCTTATTAGAGATTCCAACGGCTATAATGCCACCGAAGATTGCCGCAATAAATATTCCTATTAATCCTTTCACTTTCATAATGTAGATGATTTCAATTTGTTAAACATCAAAAACCATACCCTTTATTGGGTACATAAATTAAACGCTTAAAAATGCAAATTGAATACATCAATCGATGTTAAATCCTGTTAAAGCTTGCTACAACTTGCATTAAAGGTAGTGAAAATAGTCTTTTGTGTCCAACCTATTTTGTTGGTAATAAAAAGAATTTCAAATATTAAATCTCAAATCCCAAATCAATGCATACATTTTGATATTGATTCAAATTTTGATTGCTTTGAAAAAGCAAATGAAATTACAATTTGAAAAATATCAAGGTACTGGAAACGACTTTATAATTATTGACAATAGGGAGAAAATTTTTCCTTCGGAAAATTTGGAATTAGTACGAACTATTTGCAGTAGAAGAACGGGTATTGGTTCTGACGGTTTGATTCTTTTGGAAACAGACTCGGAGTCTGATTTTTATATGAATTTTTTTAATCCAGATGGAAGTCAGAGTTTTTGCGGTAATGGAAGTCGTTGCATTGTGCAGTATGCCATTGATAATAAAATTGTTTCTATAAAGACAAATTTCAAGGCTATTGATGGTTTGCATAGTGCAGAAAAAGTAGGAGATTGGATTCATTTAAAAATGAACGATGTAAGTAATATAGAGTGTGGTAATGGTTATTGCGTTCTTAATACAGGTTCACCTCATTATATTGAGAGAGTTGGTAATACGGAGGATATAGATATTATTGAAAGGGCCCATCGGATACGTTATTCAGAAAGATTCCAGAAAAATGGAATAAACGTGAATTTTGTTGAAGCCATTTCATCAAGAATTAAAATGAGGACTTATGAGAGGGGAGTAGAAGGAGAAACGCTTTCTTGTGGAACGGGAGTAACTGCTGCTGCTTTGGCTTTTGCAATTGAAGATGGAATTGAAGATGAGGTTAAGGTTGAAACAAGAGGTGGAGATTTAAAAGTGGCTTTTAAAAGGGAAGGTCAAGGGTTTAAAAACATTTGGCTTTGTGGGCCTGCGAAAAAAGTATTTGAAGGATATATAAATGTTGAAGGGTGAACGAATAGAATTGCGAAGTATGATGCCAAGCGATGCGGATTTACTTTTGAAATGGGAAAATGACCGCACGCATTGGCACTTGAGTAATACCATCCGACCCTATAACATGAAGGATATCGAAGATTTCATCGCACAGGTTAAGGACATTTATTTGGATGGGCAATTGCGTCTCATGATTGTATCTGTAATGGAAGATAAACCGATTGGAACCTTGGATATTTTTGATTGTGATTTTCAGAATAAAAGAGGAGGTTTAGGAATACTCATTGCAGATAAGGATGATAGAAGAAGGGGCTATGGTTTTGAAAGTTTAGAAATGATCAAGGTATATGCCCGAGACGTTCTTCATTTCAAACAATTATATGCGAATATTCTAAGAAGCAATGAAGAAAGTCAGGCGCTTTTTGAGAAGGCAGGTTTTGTTAAATGCGGTGAGAAAAGAGAATGGGTGAAAAGAGCAGATAGCTTTGAAGATGAATGGATGTATCAGGTTTTATTGAAATGAAAAAAATACTTTTAGGTTTATTTATAATTGGAATTATAGGCGCTTTTTTTGCCTATAAAACTTATGGTGAAATATATAAGCCCAATGTTCAACTCAAATTGAAATCTGAAGTTATAACAGTTCAGGACGGAATGGATTGGGAGGCGGTAAAGAATTTATTGGAACCCTATCTTAAAAATCCCGATGCGTTGGAAACAGTGAAGTCCTTGAAAGATTATTCTGGCAATGTAAAAGCTGGGAAATATCTTTTGGAACATGACATGAGTACCAATGATTTAATAAACATCCTGAGAAGTGGTGGTCAGGTTCCGATAAAATTGGTGATTAATTCATGTAGAAATTTTAATGAACTTTCTGGAATATTGGGCAGTCAAATGCAAGCTGATTCTATAGCTTTTCTAAAGGCTTTGAATGATGAGAGCATTCGTAAGCATTATGGTTTCAATAAGAATACTTACTACAGTTTGTTTTTGCCAAATACCTATGATATTTATTGGACGAAAACACCAGAGGAGTTTATTGAGCGTATGGCTGCTGAATTCAAGAAATTTTGGAATGAGGATAGAAAGGCAAAAGCAAAAAAGTTGAATTTATCTCAAAGTGAGATTGTAACTATTGCATCGATTATACAAGAGGAACAATTGGGGCATCCTGAAGAATGGAAAACCATAGCGGGTTTATATTTAAATAGGGTTCGAAAAGGAATGGCTCTGGAATCAGATCCAACAATAAAATTCGCGATCAATGATTTTACTGTAAAGAGAGTATTGAACAAACATAAGGAGAGCACAAAGAAAAATCCTTACAATACCTATCACCATGCAGGAATACCTCCAGGCCCAATTCGTATGCCAGATATTAGAGCGGTTGATGCAGTTTTAAATGCAGAGAAGCATAATTATATATTTATGTGTGCGAAGAAGGATTTTTCAGGATACCATCATTTTAGTACTACTTTAAAGGAGCATAATTTACACGCTCGAGCATATCAAAGTGAATTGAATAAACGAAGAATCTTTAAATGATCTCAAATCAAATCAAATTTGGAACGGATGGTTGGCGCGCTATAGTCGGTAGAGAATTTACGCAAACTAATGTTGCGCGATTGAGTGAAGCTGTTGCGCGATGGGCAAAGAAAAATCAGAAACAAACCAAGATTGTTATCGGTTATGATTGTCGTTTCAATGGGAGGTTATTTGCTGAGGTTGCAGCAAAAGTCTTCGTTTATCATGAGATTCAGGTTTATATAAGTCCATCTTTCGTTTCCACTCCTGCAGTTGCTTTAGCGGCAAGAGATTTGGATTGCATTTGCGGAGTAGTCATAACCGCAAGTCATAACCCACCAAGTTACAATGGATATAAACTCAAGGGAAACTTCGGTGGGCCTATGCAGGAAAATGACCTGAAGGAAATTGAAACTTTGATTCCAAATGAACCTACATTCGATTTCGATCACCTTTCACTAGAGACTAACTTTTGCACTGAAATAGACTTAGAACAAAGATATATTGATGCTATTCGCAAGCGCTTTGATATTGCCGAAATGCAAGCTTCGAGCTTGAAAATAGCAGTTGATTCCATGTTTGGTTCTGGACAAAATGTGTGGCGGAAAATCTTTCCGAAAGCCAGTTTAATTCGCGCAGAAGAGAATCCTACTTTTAAAGGTGTTTCACCAGAACCCATTTTAAAAAATCTGGGTGAGTTTCAAGATTATTTAAAGGGAAATGGTGGATACGATTTAGGTATTGCCAATGATGGTGATGCCGATAGAATTGCACTTTTTGATGGACAGGGAAAATACATCGATTCTCACCATGTCATTTTATTGTTGATACATTATTTGGCTGCTTATCAAAAAAAGAGTGGAAAAGTGGTTACTGCTTTTTCTTCGGTGAGCAAAATCTCCAAACTCTGTTCTCATTACAAACTGCCAATTGAAATAGTAAAGATTGGGTTCAAATATGCGAGCAAAATAATGATTGCTGAAGAAGTAATGTTGGCAGGAGAAGAGAGTGGGGGAATCGCACTGAGCGATCATGTTCCAGAGAGAGATGGAATTTGGTCTGCATTGACTATTTTGGAATTTATGATGCAGAGTGGAAAATCTATATCAGGTTTGATTCAAGAGGTCTATGAATTGGTTGGTGCTTTTCACTTTGAGCGAAATGATTTACGCATTCCCCAAGCTAAGAAAGAAGAAGTTGTAACAAATTGTAAGAAGGGTTCTTATACCCAGTTCGGAGAATTAAAGGTCCAAAAAGTAGAAGACTTAGACGGTTATAAATATTGGTTGTCTGATGATTCTTGGGTGATGATTAGACCAAGTGGAACGGAGCCTGTTTTGAGGGTTTATGTCGAAGCTGCTACCAAATTGAGGGTTGATGAGCTGGTGGAGATTGTTCTTAGTGACTTAGAACTTTAAAAAGCGAAATTAGTGTTTGGATTATTCAAAAAGAAGAAGAAATTTTCAGCAAACAGTATAGAAGAATTTTGGGAATGGTTCGTAAAGAATAAGTCTATATATGAGCGCTTTATAGATTCTGAAAACCGAAATATGCAAGTTTATCATGATCTGACGCGTGCTATTCATAGTCATGACTCAAGGGTCTTTCCAGAAATCACAAAAGGCAAAGATGGTAGTTATATTTTGGTGCTTACTCCAGATGGATTAAAGGAAGGTGTAAAACCTGTTCAAGACTTTGCTGCCAAAGCTCCAGAAATAGAGAATTGGATTATTGAGAAGTTCAGATCTCCCGTTGGTTTGCAAGAAATTGGAATGAATGGGAAAAAATTGGATATGAAAATTATCAGAGCAACAGTTTTGGAATTGGAGAAAGAAAATGACTTAGTTCATATAGGTCTATACATTCCTGAGTATAAAAGCGATGAGAAATTATTCAGGACAATGGCTTTTATATCTTTAGACCATGCCATCGGAGAGTTCAACACGATTACAAGAGTAGGGCATATAGACTTCAATGATTTAAGCGATTTGCCTCAGGAAGCAGTGACGATAAATCTCGATGATCTGAGAGTTTTAATTGAAGAGAATTTGTATTGAAGATAGAGCAATTCTTTTTGTTAAAGCCTAATTGACTTTGAAATGAGAGACATAAATATTGAATTCTAAAATTTTGGTTCTTGCTAATCAATTATTTTGTTCAGAATGGAATTGATTGCATTTTCAATATTGAATGTTTTATGTGATAAAATTAATTTTTCATGATTTTATAAGAATTGTCATTTATAATTAAATAATATATCCCTGTTTCAAGAAGACTTATGTTTAATTGAATTTTACTTTCTGAAGACCATATTAATTGAACCATAGAACTCACATTTTTCCCCATTACATCGTTAAGCATCCATTTTTCCGTATTAAATTTTTTAAGGTCACCTTCGAGCATCAATAAATTGTCAGATGGATTAGGATAAATCACAATATCCTGAGAAATTTTTCTTTTTAAAGAGATTACATTTGAGTATTCGAATTGACCATCAAAATCTACTTGTTTCAATTTATAATATTCAATCTCCTCGGGAAAAGGGTGTTTGTACGAATAGGTGTTGACATTTGTAGAATTTCCTTGGCCAAAAATCCTTTTTATTTCAATAAAATCACCATTTCCATCTCTATGTAACAGGCTGAAATACTCATTGTTGGTTTCGGAAAATGTTGTCCATTTGATTTCATTGAAACCACTTTTTTGCTCAGCTTTAAAGTCAGCCAGTTCTACTGGAAGCGTAGACATTTCACAAAAATTAGAAGTCAGTCCGATTGGTTCTACATTGATATCATCGATAAAATAATAGGCTCCACTCCATGCATTCGAACCTCCTGGTAATACCGAGATTCCTGTTGTTATTATCCCAGGTGTATTCTGATCAGAAAAAATATTTCCAATAACAATATATTCACTTGTTGAAGTTGCGGTAAAAGTTCCGCAAACTTGGGTCCAATTAGACTGGTGATCAATTACACTATTTGAAACGATGTCAAAGGATTGGCCTGTTTGAGAAAAAACTGATTGATTGTTCGGAGACGTTATAGGTGCATCTAAAAATAAAGCTCCTAAACTGGAAATAGCACTTTTTGAATTACTAGATAAATAAGCATAAAACTCAACTCCATACTCCTGACCTATAATTAAGGGAGATGATAAATTACCCATTATATATTCTTGTCCAGCAGAAGAACCATTGTCTCTAAAGGAAATAATACCAGCATATCCTTCTCCTGTTCTGGGATCGGGTTGATTTCCTGGTGTGATAAAAAATGCGCTGCTTGAAGGTATTGCAAGTCCATCTATTCCACAGCTATTGTAATAATCCGATGATAGGAAAATTGAATGCCAGTTAGTTACAGAATTTGCATTTGGAAAAGTCTGCAAATTTACATTCGTACAGCAAGGTGAGGTAATTCTCACTGGACAATTTAAAACGGCTTCAAAACTCGGGTTGATGACTAAATTTTGTCCAATTGAAACCTGTGATATAAAAATAGAGAGAATTGAAAAGAATAATTCCCATATCATATTCCTAACACCTCTTGCTTTTAGTTTAATGCAAATGCTCGGCTTTCTCCCACTGGGAAACTTATATATTTCATTGTACATTAAACATATTTTAAAGCTCTTTCCAAAGGAAAATTATTTTTTTAATCCACATAAGATAAGAATTCTTTCTATATGAAGCAAAGTCAAAATTGAATTGTGACAGAATAATTATTAAAGAATAAAAAAAATTAAAGGATTAGTAATGACATATTTAAGGTAAAGAGCAATTTAAAACGGATAGGTTACAAGTGTTAAAGAAGGATTTTTAAGCGTTATAGATTATTTAAGAGTTGAAACCCTTATAGATTTGATAAACACCATTTTTTGGGAAAAGGGATTTCAAAGTTCGATTTATCTTAGTATTTTTAGAACAAGATCAAGGCAATTATTTAAGAATGTTTTACCCATGGAATAGGTAGCTTTTTTAAGATGGATTTTCATTTATTGAGACTTTCGAATAAAGAAATCGTTATATAGATTTTTAGACTTTTCTTTAGGCTAACTTTAAAAATTAATCTCTGTTCTTTAATTACAATGCAAATGATGAGATTTTATTTGACCTTATTTATTGTTTTTTTTGCACCAAGTATTTTTGGTCAACAAGGTATTATTCGCGGAAAAATAGTCGATGAAATCTCGAATGAAGCATTAATAGGAGCAACAGTTGTTATAGAAGGAACAACAACAGGTGCTTCTGCTGACATAGATGGAAATTATTCCATTACAGGTCTTGAACCGGGTCTCTATAATTTGGTCGCCTCCTATATTGGATACGAAACCCAGACCATTTTTGAAGTTCAGGTCTTTAATTCAAAACCCGCTATTTACGATATTTCATTAAAGCAGAGCACTGCATCGTTGACTGAAGTTGTAATTAAGGCGGAAGTCTTTAAATCCAGAGAAGAGAGTCCTGTGTCACTAAGAACAATTGGTGTCTCAGAGATCGAAAGAAACCCAGGAGGAAATAGAGATATTTCCAAGGTTGTACAATCCTTGCCTGGAGTAGCTTCAAGCCCGAATTTCAGGAACGATATTATTATTAGAGGAGGCTCACCTGCGGAGAATCGCTTTTACATAGATGGTATAGAAATTCCAACCATAAATCATTTCAGCACTCAAGGCTCAAGTGGAGGCCCTGTAGGATTGATTAATGTGAACTTTATTAAAGAGGTGGATTTTTATACCGGTGCTTTTCCGGCTAATAGAGGAAATGCATTGAGTTCAATAATGGAGTTAACACAAAAGGACGCCAATACCACTCAAACCAACCTGAATTTTACATTGGGCTCCAGTGACGCAGGATTAACTTTAGATATGCCACTCGGAGAAAAATCTGGTTTGATTTTTTCGGTTCGTAGAAGTTATTTGCAGTTTCTTTTTGAAGCACTCCAATTACCCTTTCTTCCCACCTACAATGACGCTCAACTTAAATACAAATTGAAGATTGATACCAAGAATGAACTGACATTTTTGGCTTTAGGAGCAATAGATGATTTTGTTCTCAATGCAAATTCAATTGTAGATATAGATGATCCGGAAATACTTGACCGTAATTTGTATGCGCTAGGTAATATTCCTGAAAACTCCCAATGGTCTTACACCACGGGAATTAGATACAAACATTTTGGTAAAAACAGTTTTCAAACCTTTGTTTTAAGCAGGAATCACTTAAACAATCAAGCAGAGAAATTTGAGAACAACACAGGGCTGATAGAGGATTTGAACTTTACGTTCACCTCTGAAGAAATTGAAAATAAGTTTCGTTTTGAGTCTATACATAGAAAGGCAAACTGGAAATGGAATTATGGTTTCAACCTGGAGAGTGCAAAGTATCTAAATTCTACTTTCCGAAAAGATGTGGCTTTTGATGGTCAAGTGTTCTTGTTAGATTTTGACTCTGAACTGGACTTTTGGAAATATGGTTTGTTTGGACAAGTCAGTAAATCCTTTTTGGAAAGAAGACTACAGACCTCATTTGGCTTTAGAACAGATTTTAGTAATTATTCGGATGAAACGAATAGCCCTTTTGAACAATTTTCGCCTAGACTTTCTCTTTCCTATTCTTTCGCGCCTACCTGGAGTTTTAACTTTAATGCAGGACACTTTTTCCAATTACCTGCTTATACAATTCTAGGTTTTAGAGATTCGAACAATACTTTGGTCAATAGAAACAATGGAATAAAATATATTTCAAATAGACATCTAGTAGCAGGTGTGAAAAAGAACTTGCCCAATAATACGCAGATCAGTATTGAGGGATTCTATAAGAAATATTTTGATTATCCTTTTCTCCTAAGAGATTCTGTTTCTCTTGCAAATTTAGGAGCTGATTTTGGTGTGGTTGGAAACGATGCAGCCAATTCAAATTCTGAAGGAAGAGCTTATGGTTTAGAGTTTCTTTTTCAAAGAAAATTAAAGAAGGGCATATACGGTATTTTGGCAGTTACGCTTGTGAGAAGTGAGTTTACTGGAAATGATGGCGCCTTTGCTCCTTCTGCTTGGGATAATCGATTTTTGGTAACCTTTACTGGAGGTAAGAAATTCAAGAATAACTGGGAATTGGGTGTGAAATGGAGATTGTTTGGCGGAGCTCCTTATACACCTTGGGACTTGGAAAGGTCTTCTTTGATTCCAGTATGGGATGCTACTGGAGAAGGAGTCTTAAATTACGATCTTTTGAATACAGAACGCATACAAACGATTCATCAATTAGATGTGAGAATTGACAAAAGATACTTTTTTGAAAAGTGGACTTTGAATTTGTATCTGGATATAGAAAATGTCTATGCATTCGAGTATCAGGATGTTCCTTATATTGATATCATTAGAGACGCAAACAATCAGGCAACCATTGATCCAACAGATCCGTCTCGCTATTTATTAAGACAAGTGGCTAATCCGGCAGGAACTGTTTTGCCGTCCTTAGGTATTGTAATAGAATTTTAATTTTTAATGACCTTGTGTCTAGAGACAATGCCGTTGTCTTCATCTAGAATAAGAAGGAAGTAGCTTCCGTTTGCATGGCTCTTCATATCTATTCTGAAGACAGACTCATATAGTCCAGAATTACTTTCAATTAATCTCCCTGTTAGATTATAGATTTCATAGCTGTAATTGGAAAAAGTGGTTTCCAAACTTCTCATTTCTATGAAGTCATGAGTAGGGTTTTGAATGAGTTCGAATTGGTTGCTTTCTAGTTCGTTAATACTCGAACATACTGGAATAATAATTTCCAAGTTTGAAATGATAATGCCTGTATGATTACTTGGAATACTGTCACTAATAAAATTAAATCTAACAATAGCGGTATCCGCATCTGTAAAATTTCTTCCTTGGCCGAGACAGAGATCCTGCCATTGTAACCAAAGGTTTTGTATGGTCTCGCCACTAAATCCAGGCTCAGCATTGAATAAAGTATCTGACTCATTGTATAAATTAAATGAAAAATACGGATTATAGGACCCTTGCCATTGCCCCGGAATAGTATCGTAAATTACATTTTCAAATGAGTTCCCATTATCATAAGAAACTTCGATATACAATCCATCACCGTTTTGAGTAGATAATTCGTAATTCATTTCGATAGTTGTGGGTCCACCCTGAATATGGTTATTTAACTGAATTTGAAACCAAGAATGAACATTGTTCGCGTAAGTTAGGTTGGTATCCGTAAATAAACCAAGAGTATCGGAGTTGAATTTGGCTGTATTACCAATGTTCCAAATGTTTAAGGAATCATCTGGGTTTATTAAAATATATTCATAGAAGTCTGGATCTTCAAAATCTATATGAATCCAATCTAAATAATCTACTCCTGTTTGTGCTATAGAATGAATTGAAAAAGAAGAAAAAATTAAGAGTAAAAAATGTTTCATGTTTTGGTTTTAATCCTTCAAGATAAAAAACCAAAACATATAAGATACTAACAAAAACTACAATTATTGAACGTCAATTAAATCGATATCAAATAGTATAACTGTATTTCCGGGAATACCAGAAGTTCCGTTAGGTCCGTAAGCAATAGCTGATGGAATTAGCAGTGTACCTGTTCCTCCTTCCTGAAAAAGCGGAATGCCAATTTGCCACCCTTCAATAACACCGGTAAGCGGAAAGGTAATTCCACCAGCACCACTTTGGTCAAAAACTCCACCGTCTGTAAAATATCCTGTATATGCTACTGTGACACTAGAGCTGATGGTCGGACTTTCTCCGCTCCCTTGATTGTCTATAACATAAAACAAACCTCTATCACCTTCAATTGCATCTAGGTTATTGTCTTCTATATAATCGAGAATGATTTGCCTGTCCTCATCCGCTTGTCTTTCTTCTTTGTTACACGCAAAACAACAGATGATGATGAAAATAGGAAGAATGAATTTTTTCATGACTTAAATTACTGAATAAATATTTTGATTTGGAAAAGCTTTTGGAAGCATTATTCTGGAGAGAAGTATACCTACAATGGCAATAATAGAGAACAAATAGCCATGATCGCCAGCATGATAGTGCGCAGAAAAAGCAAGGACAGCATCAAAGAAAAGTCCCGCATAAGCCCATTCCATAAGAAGCTTAAATTTTCTACTTAGAATAGCGATAAGCGCAGCTACTTTTGCAATGGCTAATGGAATTACAATCCATGTTGGAAAACCCAGTATGGTGAAAAAGCCCTTTACCATTTCAGTTTTCGAGAAATACATGGAAGCCGAAAAAATGAAAATTGCACACATCAGGGCGGTACCTACCCAATAAAGAATTTTGCTCCAATTCATACTATAAAATTACCATTCTCCGGCATATGACAAATCTTCATTGGCTTTAGAATTGAAATGCAAATACTTGATTCTGTTTATTTGCCTTATGTGCATATAGTCGTGTGCTAACCAATTTTCCAAAAACATTTGAGCTGTTTGAGTACCCAGCTTTGGGTGCTCATAGTAATTGGACCAATTTGGATTTTTCAGTGATTGCAACCATTGTACAGATTGATTTCTTCTTTTAAGAAATTCTTCCAATACGTCTTCAAATGATTCGCCCTGATAATTTCTTTCCTTTACCCAAGCCTCAGGATTTATCGGTGGTGGATCGCCTTCTGAATTATTCAGTGCATGTTTTGTTCTTGTTTGCCAATCTTCCTTTTCTTCATCTCTTAGATGGCAAAGAATCTCCAAGAGAGACCATTTATTTTCAGCCTCTTTCCATAATAGTTGTTCTTTACTCAAATCGACAAAAAGGAATTTAAAAACCTGAGCATTGCTTTTTAATTGTTCGGCAATTTCTAAATGATTCATAATTGATTTAAATATATCAATTAGAGACGTAAATTAGTGCCATGCGAGCATTAGTGCAAAGAGTAACAGAAGCATCTGTAACCATTCATGGAAAGGTTAATGGGAAAATAGAAGGAGGATTATTAGTTTTATTGGGTATTGAAGAGGCGGACGAAAAGAGCGATATTGAATGGTTGTGCAACAAAATTGCAAACCTTAGAATTTTTGGTGATGATGCAGGGATAATGAATCGGTCAATATTGGAAACAAAGGGAGACATATTACTCATCTCGCAATTTACTCTACATGCAAAAGTTAAAAAGGGAAATAGACCATCTTATATTAAAGCTGCACACCCAGATATTGCAATACCGATTTATGAAGACTTTAAAAAGCATTTAGAAATGGTTCTTGAAAAATCAATAGAAACAGGAGTTTTTGGAGCAGATATGAAAGTGCGTTTGCTAAATGATGGGCCAGTAACTATTTGGATGGATACAAAAAACAAAGAGTAATGGCTTCAGCATTTGGGCATGCTATAATGGGTTATACCATTTCTAAATTAGGTAAAACCTCATCCAGACTTTTAATGGGTATCGCGATTGTCACTTCCATTTTTCCGGATGCAGATATCATTTTACACAATATGGGGGTGAATTATGACTCACCATTTGGCCATAGAGGTTTTACTCATTCTATATTCTTTGCTCTGATATGGTCTGGTTTTATGTTGCTTATTTTTAAGAAAATTAGACATTGGGCATCTTATCTTATTATTTTCTTTTCTGCTATTTCTCATGGTTTAATAGATGCAATGACTACTGGTGGAAAGGGAATTGGGTTTTTCATTCCTTTTTTAAATGATCGATTTTTTCTTCCTGACTTTATGCGTTGCATAAAAGTTTCGCCCATGAGTATTGAGCGTTTTTTTAATAATCCAGAAAGAGCATTCAAAATTCTATTGAGTGAATTTTACTGGATTTTTATTCCTTGTATTATTGTTTTAATTCTTATGAAAATTTTTGGCTATGGAAATAAGTGAAGCTCAAAAGATTATTGACAATTGGATAAAGGCCTATGGTGTTCGCTATTTTGATGAACTTACCAATATGGCAATTTTGACCGAAGAGGTGGGAGAGGTTGCAAGAATTATTTCACGCAGATATGGAGAACAATCGGAAAAGGAAAGTGATAAAGGAAAGGACTTAGGAGATGAACTAGCAGATGTTCTTTTTGTTGTGATGTGTATAGCCAATCAAACAGGGATAGATTTAGAAGATGCAATTAAAAGAAATATAGAAAAGAAGACACAGAGAGATGCTAAGAGGCATGAGAATAATGATAAACTAAAATGACCCTTTTGCTTACATATAAAGTTAGCAGGCATTTAGGAGGATTAAGTCTTATTATAGGAATGATATTTAAAATTCAACATTGGCCTTATTCATCTATTTTTCTCCTTATAGGCTCCTCTTTAATATTCATCTCTTTTGTTTCTCAAATTTTTATTAGTGAGGATAATAATGGATTAAATTATCTCATTCTAGGGGCGATGACTTTTATTGTTTTAAAGATTTATCAAGTAGAAAAGTATTGGTATGTAATTGCACTATTGATTCCTGGCTTGCTTTTTTTTGTAAAAAAGTCCGGAATTATTAAAGTGCCTAAGAACGCAGAAGAAGTTCCACTCCCCGATAAAAGTATAAGTATTATTTCTTTGTTGATCATAGCAATTGGTTTAGTATTTAAATTTCTCCATTATCCTGGATTTACCTTATTTCTAATCGTTGCTACTCTTGTTCAGATTATTCATTTAGTGAGAAAGTATTCCAAAAAAGAACAGAAATCAGAATGGGGCGAAGTATTGGATAATGATCAACTACAAAACCCCTCTAACTAATAAATTTAATCGCAAGAGGATAGTTAAAGTATTCTCCATTGGAAGCTTTAATAGTTGCAACAATAATGATAATAAAGTTGAAAATCATTAATGGTATTAATATCAAAAACCCGATAAATATAAAGCAAAGCAACCAAGCTGGAATAAAATATATTATGTACGATATCTGCCAATTTAGGGCTGACTTAGCATGTTCAACTGCGAAATGTCTTTTGGGCATCTTGTCTTTTTCAACCAAGTATACCACCAAAGGAGCAATGAAGCCAAATAGCGATAGTATTTGAGCCAAAATAGCCGTGGTCTTTTCCTCAGAAGTCAAAGCGGCTTTATTCTGGCTACCATTATCTAATGTTTGAAGTTCTTGCATGAGTGCTTTTTCTTTTAATTCTTCTTTGTGCGTATTTCCTAATCCAGACATAAAAGTGATGCAAATTAAATAATATTTAAAACCTAATTTACATGATTTAGCAATTAGAACTAAAAGCATTGTTCGGTTTATGTATGAAAGACATTCTCGAATAGAAGTAATAATTAGCATATTTAGATATGCAAAGTCCGAGAATAGATCTTCCTAACCCATGTCCAATGCTCTCATCGAGAATGATTGAACATGGAAACGGTTTTCATTGTCCTTCTTGTAAAACGAAGGTCATTGACTTTACTAACGCTACAAATGAAGAGATAACGCTGGCTTTCAATAATGGAGTCAAATGTGGTATCTTCTCAGAAAAGCAAATAGAAAATCCTTTTGGTTCAAAGACATGGCCTTACACCATGTTATTTAAATTTCTTGTGTTCTTATCATTCTTGGGGTTTAATGTAAGTCCATTAAATGCACAATCTACAGAGAAGAATAAACCTAAGTTGGAAACTTTGAAAGAAAAAAGGACAAACTATATTACTGGTGATAGACTTTATTTAAAAGAGAGGAAAGTAGAGCAACGAAGAGAGAAGAAATCAAAAAGAAAAAAGAAAAAACAAAAATTTAGGGTGACTGGTTGCCCAGCTTTTTAAGTCAGAAAATTAGCGCAAAAAAAAAGTATCCTCAAAGTTGAGAATACTTTTCTGTTACTAAAAGTCTTAAAATTATCTTCGCTCTCTTGGCTCAGATCTTTTTACAACGATTGTTCTACCTTGAAATTCAGTATCGTTTAACTGATTAATCGCATTAGAACCTTCTTCATCATTAGGCATTTCAACGAATCCAAATCCTTTAGATTGGTTTCTTTCACGATCCCAAACAACCTTTACAGAGTCAACTGTTCCGTGATTTTCAAATAATTCTCTCAACTCATCCTCTTGAGTTTGATAATTTAGCTTTGCTACAAAAATGTTCATTTTAAAAAAAGATATTTATTAAAAAAAAATACGAGTGGAGAATAATAGTCCTAAATTTTGAAACAGGTTGCAAAAGATAAAAATACGCTCAACGCTCTGGACAAAAGTAAAAATTTATCAATACCAAAAGACACAAGCCCCGTTTTTATTTGCCTCCTACCTTACGTTGCCTCTTCTGTTCAAGCTCTTTTTTCTGGTAGATGGTATAGATAGTTTTTTCAAGTCCTTCACTAGGTTTTTTTGAAAAGGCATTGATGAAATTGCCGTTTTGATCGATCAATGCAAATATGGGTAAGCTATTCACAGAATAAGATTCTCCTAAAATAGGATCTGAGTTCCCATTCAGGAAAATCCAATTATAGTCTTTATTGTTATATAGAAATTTAGATAATAAGGCCCCATTCTCATCCAAACTAATGGATATGAAGTCGAAGTGCTTTTGATATTTACTATACAAGTCTTGAACAAGAGACATTTCTTTTTTGCAGGTTTTACACCAATCTGCCCAAAAATTTAAGACTACATATTTGCCTTCGGAATTTGACAGTTGAACTTCATCTCCTTTTTCATTCAATAACTTAAAATCATAGGCAGGAAAGCCTTTTCTTGTTTTTGTAATTCTCTCTTTCGCTGCCCCAGATAGCTGTTTTATATAATCAGACCTTCCTTGTTCTGATAATTGGTCTAAAAGCGAATAGATCCCTTTTTGATTGATGGCTCTATTGTTTTGCAGTTCATAAAGTGCATGAATTAAAACATATTCCAAGCTTTCCTCAGAATTAATGAAAGTATCTTTTTTTAAGGCCCTTTTGAGTTCATCTAAGTTGCCATTTTTAATGTTTTCCTGTAGCCCTTTATCTCCCCATTTTGCACTATAGTTGGCAAAGTACTCCTTATAGAATATTTTTAGAAAGGAATGAAATTCCTTTTTGTCGTAGTGATTTTCTTTTTCTTTCAGGTACTTTTCATATAGCTCAATTCTTTTTGTTCTTATGTTAGAATAGAGTTCTGCAAAAGTCATATTTCGATAAACATCGAAATATTCATTTTTATGATTCGCAAATTTCAGATCCATTCTTTCTTCAAAATCTTTTATTTGAGAAGTGAACAATTGCCTTTGCGTTTTGGACTTCACACTAGAGACCAACTGAACCGAATCTCCTCTTAATTGCCTTTGAAAATGTGAACTGGGTGGAGCAGCAAGTTTTTGTAAATCTTCATAATGATCAGCAAAAAACAAATCGTACTCATAGTTAAAATCCAGAATCAATTTATTGATATCATCATCATCCAGTGCCTCAAAAGTATAGGGAACTTTTGTCTTATTGTTAATGGAAATAGACTGTCCTTCAGCTAATGGTAAAACCTTCAAGCTGTAGTTCTTACCAGGTTGCACATAAAGTGGAATGTTTAAGAAATTGAATCTAATATTTACAAAGGTAATTTGATTGCAATCTATTGAAAGAGAGAAATTCCCAGCATCATCAATTTCGTCTTGGCTTATGGTTTCAAAGGTGTTTGTATAAATATCAGAATAGCTAAGTAGAAAAATATTACTGCTTTTATGATCAGCAGCATTGCCTTCAATCGTTACAATTTCCGCTTGCAAATAAGAGGTAAATAGTAGTGAGAAAAGAATGAAAAAAGTATGTCTAATTTTCTTTGGGTTCATTTAGGAAATTTCATGCCACTAGGTACAAACTCAGAAACATCTCCGTTATTGTTCAAGATTTCTCTCAAAATAGTGGAACTAATTGCTGAGTATTTCTGCTCTGTTAGCAGGAATACAGTTTGTATATCGTGGGCAAGCAATTCATTCGCAAATGCTATATTCTTTTCATATTCAAAATCCGCGCCATTTCTTAATCCACGAAGAATAAAACTGGCTTCCAGCTCTTTGCAAAAGTTAACCGTTAAGCCTTTAAAGGCTTTTACATGAACATTATTATGATTCGCATATAGATTTTTAATCATCTCCAGCCTTTCCTCATGCGAAAAGAAATACTTTTTTGAAGTATTAATTCCTATTCCAATAATTATTTCATCAAAGAATTTTAATCCTCTTTCAACTATTGAATAATGCCCTCTCGTGAAAGGGTCAAATGAGCCTGGGAATAATGCCTTAGTCATACAGCTAAATTACATGAAAAAACTAAAGTGCACCGTACTGTAATTTCTAGTTTCAACAAAGTTAGGGTGTTTGCCAAAGGCTACTTCCTTGGGATGTTCAATAACAAGAAGTCCATTTTCATTTAAAAGATGATTATCGTATACCAAGTTTGGTAATAGGGGAATTTCTTTTAACTGATAGGGTGGATCTGCAAAAATGATGTCATACTTGTCCTTAGCTTTCTTTAGATATGAGAATACATCTTTGCGAATGGAAGTGAGATTTTCGATACCAAATTCCTTCATACATTTCTTTCTATAGACTTGTGAATTCTTGCTCATATCAATGCACATTCCACTTTTAGCTCCTCGAGAAATAAACTCAAAACTTATCGAACCTGTTCCTGAAAAAAGATCCAGAAAGGTGCATTCATCAATGTCCTTTTTATGTTCAATCAAATTAAATAAAGCCTCTCTTGCAAAATCCGTTGTCGGGCGGGTACCCATATTTTTAAATATGGGAAGTCTTCGGCCTTTGAGATGGCCTGATATTATGCGCATAGCACCTGATTAAACAAGAGGTAATTTGAATGTTCTGATTCCGTGAAAGCCTCAGAATACTGATAAATCCCAGAATCATTCATAAATAGCACTTCATTGCAATACTTTGAAAGTAAGGTGTGAAGTTCATCACCTTTTTCTATGCTTCCCATTAAGAAAAAAGGTACTGTGGCAACGTTAAATTCCAACACTTCAAAGCAATTGATTAAGAAGTAAATAAAATCTTCGGCAGTTTTATAGCTATATCGATTAACCAAAATGAGTTTTGCGGCATTAAAAATGAAAAGATCAAAGAATTCATCTTCTACGTGCACGTAGGCTCTTACTTCTTCTGACGCTTTGGTTTCTCTGCCTAATAACTCTAACAATACACTTTGACAATGCTTTATCTTAAAATTTTTAACCGTTTTGCTTAGAGCAGTTTGAATATCATTCTTTTCATTATAGATATTCACTGAATCTATTCCTCTAATCTTCTCGTTTTTGAGTGATATCTTTTTTTGAGGGCCTTTTGAAAATTGGAACAAGCTATTCTTTAGATCATCTGAATAAATAGCGCTGGGAACCAATAGGTTAGTACTTTCTATTAGACAGGCTGTTACCTTATTGAATTTAGAATTTCCAAATTCATATTCAAAAAAGGGTTCAAAATCGTTCTTCCATGAATTTATCTTAAACTCATTAAAGTAAATATGTTGTTTAGAAGTAAGATCGCTTATACCAATGCGCAAGTACTTTGAATAAATGTTCAGCGCTAAATGACATTTGGAAGCGAGTTGTTTTGAAAACGAATCGATAGGTGAACTATTCTTTCCAGTTTCCATTTAGATGGGCTTCTGAAAGAGAACCAATCCTCAAAGTGTCTGTTCCAGGATAAGGATGTGATTCTTGTAATAATAGAGTAGGTCTTCTTAAGCCACCCGTGACTTCTGTACTGCTTATTTCCAAAGAGAACATGCCTTTATATGGAGAGAATTTTAAACTATCTAAGTTTAAAGGGAATTTTCTTTTGGAAAGAGCCTTTGGTGTTTGGAAACGCTCTCTGAGAACAGATGCATATACCGTATCTCTAACAATTAATCCTTGAGCAGCCGCTTCTTCATCAGACATCCCATCTGGCATTTTTACTACCATTCCCAATTCCATTGCTTCTTCCAGATTTAAAGAATCAGGAATAGCTCCAATACTCTTGAAAATAGGTACTGTCCCATTTTTAGTAAAGCTCACCAAATCATTAAAATTACCAGCAAAATTACCATTGGCGTCTCTATATGCTTGCTGAGCAGTTCTTATATCCTTAAATTTCTGAATGACTCTGTTTCGGGTATCTTTCTTAATAGCTTCGTATTCTATATTTTCCTGAATAGTATCGTAATTTGCTTTACCGAAAAAGACACAAAGAAGAATTGCAGGTATAATTAAAATTCGTTGAAATTTATTTGAAATTTTACCCATACTATAGTAAAGCGAGAGTATTCCTACAAGGAAAATTCCTATTGCACCTAAAAGGAATCTATATAACCTTGAATCATGTGCCATCTGTTTAAATCCAACAGCAATTAAAATAACACCTAATGTTAGAAGTATTACTGGAAAAACGTACTTATTGAAGGATACTCTAAAATCATTCATATGTATAGCTCATTTGTGACAAATCTACAATTTTTTACAAAAGATAAAAGCCGCATTTTGTGTAATTTGCTCGCTTGGATAAAACGAATGAAATAGCTACTCTATTACAGAAATTCTTTCCCTTTGAGGCAACGGAGATTCAGAAGAAAGCAATGGTTTATTTAGAGCGGTTTCTGGTGAGCAGAAAGGACAATTGCACATTTATCCTTAAAGGCTTTGCCGGGACTGGTAAAACCACGCTAATAAGTGCATTGGTGAATTACTTGAAATCTATGAAGGTTAGCTGCATTTTAATGGCTCCGACTGGAAGAGCGGCTAAAGTCTTTTCTTTTTATTCTGGTCAACCTGCTTTTACTATTCATAAACTAATTTATGCGAGGAAAACTCTATCAGATGGTACGAATCGCTTTGTTTTAAAGGAAAATAAATGGAAAAATGCGGTTTTCGTTGTAGATGAAGCATCTATGATTTCGGATCAGGAAGGACTTTTACAAAATCAATGGCAAAAATCTTCCCTTCTGGATGATTTAATGGAATATGTTTTTAGTGGAGAACATTGTAAGATGATTTTTTTGGGAGATACTGCTCAGCTGCCGCCTGTTCACATGGAAATGAGTCCCGCTCTTATGGTTGATCAGTTGCAAGCTGCTTATAACTTGACTATTGCCGACTTAGAGTTAGATGAAGTATTGAGACAGAAAAAGCATTCGGGAATACTAATTAATGCCACATTGCTTAGACATCAATTGAATAGGCAAGAACTTCAATTGCCCTTGATGGATTTACGAGATGTTACCGATGTTTATTCCATAGATTCTTATCAATTTCAAGATGAGTTAGAAGATGCTTTCCGAGCATTTCATGAAGAAGGTGTCTTAGTACTAACTCGATCCAATAAAACAGCAAACCTATATAATCAACAAGTTAGACGTGTGGTTTTTGGAAGAGAAGAGGAGATTGAAGCAGGTGATAAAATAATGATAGTCCGGAATAATTATCATTGGTTGAAAGGAGATAAACACGTTTCTTATATCGCTAATGGAGACATGGCAGAGATTCTAAGTATTCAAAGAGTAGAGGAGCTATACGGTCATAAATTTGCTGATGTCAGCATTCGATTGTTGGATTATGAGCATGCACCAGAATTAACGGTAAAGGTAATGTTGGATAGTATTTATGAAGATGGCCCGTCCATGCCGGATTCAAAACGAAAGGAATTGATCAATTCATTAGCTGAAGAATATTTGGATTTGGGAAGCAAAAGATTGATATATCAAGCGCTCAAGCAAAATGAGTACTATAATGCCCTTGAAATTAAATTTGCCTATGCGGTTACTTGCCACAAGTCCCAGGGTGGACAATGGCCTGCCGTTTTTATAGATTTAGGCTATTTTATAGAAGATCATTTAGATCGGAATTTTGTAAGATGGTTGTATACCGCAGTTACCAGAGCAAGTGAGAAATTGTATTTGGTGAACTTTCCAGAAGTAATGTTTAAGTAGATTTATCTACTTTCCATATCATCTATATCTTTCTGAAATCTTGAAATTAAGTCCTTAGAAAAAGCATCTATTTTCTCTTGCTCATCTTTGTCTATTCCATTCCTTGCTGCTGCAACTTTATTCATGGCATCTATAAATTCTGCGTAGATAGGAGATGGACCGTGCATATGACATGAGGTAATTACCTTTTTATAAATATCTTCAATACTATGCTCGCGGGAAGCTTCATAAATAAATGACCATTTGATTTCTTCAGCCCATTTATGATCTTTTAAAATCTCTTTAACAACATCCAATTCCTCATCTTGAATTACACCATCTGCTTTTGCAATAACATAGAGTAACTCGCCCATGTTTTCATATAATCTTTCCTCTGGCGTCATTATGCTTTATTTTTTCTAAATCGTTTAATTATACGATAGACAATGTAAAGAATAAAAAATACAAAAAAGATGGCAATCATTGGAAAAAACCAAGCGATCAGACTCATTCCTAATGAAGCTGTGGTTTCTACAGTTGAAACTACAGGATTAGCTAGACCTGCAGTTGTTCCAGAAGATACCAAACGGGTTCCAGCTGAAGAACCTTTGATAAGTCCTGCTATTCCGCCTCCTGCAATCAATGCAATGGTCCATTGGACCAATGGTTCAAACTCTAGCATTGTACTCAGAGTAATGAGTGTGCCTGAAATGGTAGCTAAAGGAACAGCGATGGTATCTAAAGCATTATCCAAGAATGGAATGTAATAGGCAAAGACTTCAACCAAGGAAGCAACGCCAAAAGTAATGAGTGCAGGCAATGAACCAATCCATTCGAAACTATCTGTGATTCCAAAAGTGCCCATATCGAAATAGGATAGAAGGCTCGCTAAAAAAAGAGGAATAAATACACGAAAACCACAAGCTGCTGCCAATCCTATTCCCAAACATATACTTAAAACTAATTCCATTGTTTTGTTAAAATTCTATTTCGATCCTACCAAATTATAATTTTCCGAATACCTCCAAAAAAGGATCTCTATTTACCAAGGTATAATAAAAGAGTGTGCCAAGAACTCCATGACATACTCCTAAAGCATATAAATTTCTTTCTTTTAGGTAAATGTAATTGTAAAATAGAGCTAAAAGAAATGTTCCTCCCATCAAGAATTTATCGGGGTAATGAATAAAAGCAAATAGTGATGAGGAGATAACAATAGCAATTACCTTAGGGATATTAATTTTTTCAATTTCTATAAGATTACCACTTACCAAGGCAATGGTTAGAAAATGTTGAAAGACACCCCAAATTGGATAGAATATAACAAGAATAATGAGGTACCACTTTAAGTTGATGCTTTCGTTAAGATAACCTAGAATAAAAAAACTACCTATTGAAATCAGGGCGAATGGAAGAATTATGGAAATACTTTTCTTGAAATTGTCCATTCTAAATCCCCAATTTTTAAGAATTCCCTTTTCTACTTTTTTTCGATAAAGTAGGTAAAATGTCCAAAATGCAATTACAGAAATAATGAAAGGTAGTTTCCATTGCAAATAATCCATAAATAGAAATTTTCCCGAGCCTGTTGCAAAGGCTGCAACTATTTCAAACCATCGGATTTGATCATTTCTTTTCATTGGTCAAAAAAGAAATTTATGGAAAATCTGAACCCTTGCATCTCAAAAGTGTACAGACGGTCAAATCAATATTTAATCGAGAAATTATGAAGAAAATAGTAGTTAGTTTATTCTTAGTTTTTGCCTTTGCAGGGCAAAGTTTAATGGCGCAATACAATAGTGTTGCAAAACAAAACCGTGTATATGAAACCAAAGAGGTGGAACGCGTCAATGACGATGGAGAAATAGAAATTATTGAAGTACAAGAGGAAGTAGCGGGGGACAAATATGGAAATGCTCAAGGAAATCAATATGATTTGGCTGAGGATGGAGCATTCGAAGGAAATACAGTTGCTGTTCTGCATCTTTATACGGGAGAAGGATTTGATTTTTCCCTTCCAGAAGCAGCCTTAAAAGAAAAGGGTTTTTCTGTTTTTAGATGGTTAAATGCTGCACCACCAGCAGATGAATTAAGAGAAAAATTGGAAAAAGCTTGTCAGCTTTGGGTTATATCAAGTAGCAATCGTTTATTAAATGATGAGCATTTAGCCGTTATCAAAGATTTCTTCGACAGTGGAAAAGGTCTGTATATCTGGGGAGATAATCAACCTTATTATTCAGATGCAAATTTCCTAGCTTCAAATATTCTAGGTACAACAATGAATGGTAATACAACTGGAGATGTTACTGTTGGAATAATGGGAGATGAAGGTTCAAATAGTGGAATTATGGATGGTCATCTAATCAGCACGGGAATTGCCAATATCTACGAGGGAATAACCATTGCTACTATAACACCAAATCAAGATTTAGAACCATTGATTTATGGAAGCGCTGGAAACTTAGTTGCAGCTGTGTATGAAAAAGATGAAAAGAGAGCCATATTGGATGGTGGTTTTACTAGACTGTATTACAAGTGGGATACTGCAGGAACGGGAAGATATGTTAAGAATGCAGCAGCTTGGTTAGCTAACTTTGAACGTTTTGGTGAGATGGTATATAAGAAAGAAGATTTCGAGAAACAGTAATTGCACCTCAGATTGTTAGTCCACTTATTAAGTAACATTTGGAAAATACTTAATAAGTGGATTTTTTTATGCTTTAAATCCTGATTCAATATGCCAGTGCAGTTGATTTGTGTTTTAATAATTTGCATCTCGGCTACGCTCGATGCACTTATTTTTGAATGAGTTAATTAATTATCTAACCGCACATAGAGCGAAGTAGGGACATACTTGAATGTTCAATAAACGCGCATCGAGCGAAGTCGAGATGAAGGTCTAATTCTTTAAAATCAAAAACTCTACTCTTCTGTTATTTGCTTGACCTTCTTCTGTTTCGTTGGTGTCAATGGGTTTAGATGAACCATATCCTTTAAAGCTCAATCGCTTTATGTCTATGTCTTCTTTATCCAAAAAATCAACTACAGCCTTTGCTCTCTTCTCGGATAATTTTTGGTTGTAATCTGCTTTCCCAATATTATCTGTATGCCCGCTAATCTCAATTTCCATAAAAGGATAATCATAGAGTAAATCGGCAAGAGCTTGTAATTCTTTTTTCGATTCTGGTAAAATTTCAGCCTTGTCAAATTCGAAAAAGATATTTTCCAATTCCACTACTGCGCCCACTTCATATACAGATTCATTCAACTCTATTTCTTCAGTGCTTACTCTTTCATCTTGTTTAATTTCTTCTTTGGGTGGAGGAGGCAAACTTTCTTTGGGTTTTGCGCTAACTCTTTCACCAGCTCTTGCTCTTCTTAGCATTACGTCATCAAAATAATAGTAACCCCCATCTGTCTTGCCTGGAATTTTCTCTTTCAAAGTAAATTCATCTCCATAAAAATTTCCAAGCATTATATACTCCTCACCACCTTGGGCTTTAAAAACACCGCTTATTTTTCTCCAACCAAATAGTTTTGCCTTTACAATTTTTTCTGAGTTAATAACTGGTGTTATATACAAGGGTAAACGGTTTCTAGTGTCTGTTTCTTCTTCTTGAACGACAATTCCAATATTGTTGACTGCCTTAGATGCCTTTGCTGAAATGTTCACCCAGACCTCTGTATAATACAAAGTGTCTTTCTTTAACGGCTCTTTTAATTTTATTTGAACGTACTCATGCCAGTATGTATCCGTACCACCTTTTCCATAGAGTTTCATTCCAATCATATTAGAACCGCTTCTTGGAAATTGTTTGCTTCCATTGTTTTTAGCAGGATGAGACCAACAATCTACCCGAGCAGCAGTTGATATTAAATCGGGAGTTGTTTCTGTGGGTGTTGTCCAGTCTACAAACCATCTTTGAAATCTACCAATACCTTGATTCCATGAACATGGAATATCCGTGGTAACCTCAAAATCATTATTGGGTACAAAATTATATTCTGGAGCTTTGTTTATTTCTGGGAATTTTATTTGAGATAAACCCAAACAAGGGATTAATATCCAAAAAAGAATAACTGCATATCTCATTCAAGTAATTTTATCAAAATTACCCAAGCATTGTACCATGAATGTTAAAAGTGAAGGAGTCTATTAACAATGACTTATGAATAGCCTAGCGCACAAGAGTAATGTGTCCTTTCTTTACTCTATTTGTTGCGTCAGAACTAAATTTATAGCTTAGCTTATAAACATAGACTCCGCTTTGATGGTAATAATCCCCAGCCCCGCCATTAAATGGAATTTCAATATCGTCTACCGAGAAAATTTCTTGACCCCAACGATCAAAAATAGTCAATTCATAGTGCACTAAGTCACAACTTGGGACAGGTGACCAGGTTTCATTAATACCGTCAGCATCCGGTGTAAAAGCATTAGGGATAAATATTTCGCAATTACATTCTTCTGAGTTTACAGTGTACTCCTCATAAAATTCACCACAAGCATAATCATAGTTTACAACGTAATGACCGCTGGAATTAACATAGAGCTCGTTTTCCTGACCGGATACATTCCAGGAGAATGGAATCTCAGGATATTCAACCTCTAAAACAATTTCATCTCCATCGCATATTCTAATTTCTTCACTTCTCGATTCATAAAATGGAATGCTTTCAATTTCGATAGTTCCAGTACTCTGACAGTTTTCCGTTTGAACAGAATAGGTATAAATGCCTTCTTCATAAAAAGAATAAATACCTTCATTGTAACTAGGACTTCCTTCAATGTTTACATTTTCATAATCAGATAAATCCAATTCAAATGATTCAAAAGGACAGATTTGTTCTGAGTATGAAGTTGTTTCATTACTAATAACTTCTATTGAATAATGTACAACAGAATCGCAGCCATTTGCGCTTTGCAAGTTCAGATCAAACTCACTATTATTTGAATAAAACACTCCCTCCACCTCTATAGAATCTCCTTCACACACTGTTAAGTTATTGTCACTTGCTGAGGTGGATTGAAAATTTAAATGGGTAATTATAACCGAATCGCAACCCATTGCGGTCTGCAAGATATTTTCATAAACCCCACTTTCAGTATAGATATTATTTCCAATAGTGTAGTCCTCGCCTACGCATAAGTTTACTTCAAAAGATAGTTCATAAACATCATTTACGGATAGGTAAGTGTTTACTATTGAGTCGCAACCCACTGAGCTTTGAAATAAATTGGAATAGGAGCCTGACTCTGTATATATGGAGCTTCCCACTTGATAAGATTGTCCTTCGCAAATATTGATCTCATTTGTAATGTCCGCAGCTTCAACCGTTGTTAAAATGGTAGTAACAAGCGAGTCACAACCTTGGTTGGTTTGATAGAGGTCTTCATAGGTTCCAGATTGACTGTAAATACTAGTGCCTTCAGTATAAGACTCTCCTTCACAAATGGTAATATTGTTTGTAGTGGTATAGTAGTCAGTTAATTCTAGAATAGTCGTCACAATAGAATCACATCCATTTATCGCGGTATAATAATCTTCATATACTCCTTGATCTGAATAGATAGAGTTTCCTTCAGTATAAGTTCCGCCCAGGCAAATCTCGACTTCGTTGGTGGTCTGAATAACAGGATTAACAATTAAAGAAATATATACGGTAGAATCGCAACCGTTGACCGTACTGTAGTTTTGAGAGTATGCTCCACTTTCTGTATACGTTTCATTTCCAAACTCAAAAACTTCGCCCTCACATATAATAGAAGTTAGACTTATTGCTATTTCTGGAAGAACTACTAAATTTAAAATAACTGTGGAGTCACATCCGTTAGCTGCTTGATACATATTGGTGTATGTGCCAGAAAGATTATAGCTGAAACTTCCTTCCTGATAGCTGTCCCCAAAACAAATTGTTTCATTGATGGTGGTGATAGGAGAAGCTGTGACATTTAAAATGGTAGTAACAATAGAGTCACAACCATTACTATTTTGATAATAATCTTGATAAGTTCCAGATTCAGTATAAACAGATGAACCTTCTGTATAAGTCTCACCCTGACAGATGTTGGCAATAAAAGTGGTTTCTACTGTAGGGATTATAGATAGATATGTAGTAACTAAAGAATCGCATCCACCGGCAGAAGGATATGTGTTTTCATAAATTCCAAAGTTGGTATACACAGAATTTCCTTCTGTATAGCTTTCTCCTTCACATATAGAGACGAAATTTACTGTTTCAATGATATCGCTTACATCAACAAAAATACTATCCGTCATACTAATGCCACATGCATTTGAACTGACAGTGTACCAGGTATCATTCAGAGGATTAGCAACTGGATTTGCACTATTTGGGTCGTCTAAACCTATTGCAGGAGACCAAGTAGCATTTCCTGAAATGGCAGTATTTAAAATGGTTGAAGTACCATAGCATATTTGTGTGCTATCCGTTTCTATTAAGTTGATTTGTGCAGTATTCAGACCTTCTGCCAAGAGAAAAACTGCAGAATCGTAAACAGGATCTCCGCCATCTCCTATGGCTATTTTAATATGATAAGTTTCACCGCATTGAAGAGCAAATTCTGCAGTAATTGGAACTGTAAATCCATCATACTCAATTATTGCAGGGTTTGTGCTTAGAGCTGAATTATCAACAAAATAAGAAGTGTATTGATTCCAATCTGAATATGAGCTTTGGCAATTGTCTAGAACTCCAGCTTGCCCTACATTGCCATTGTTTATGGTATTAATGCTTACTGGGGTTAGCGTTCCTGGAATGTTGGCTACATTTTCTGCATTATTACTAAAAGGGCCGTTGTAGCCTGGACCACTCAAGAAAATTCCGAAAGCATCATTTACGGCTCCACATACATACTCATTATATTCTTCAGAAGCGAATACGAACTGAATACTAGCCTGCGTGCTTGTTGCAATGAAATCAAATTCTAAAATGGCAGCATCAAAAACTATTGAGTTGGAAATAATTTCTAGGTCAGGATCTGTACCGCTTAGAAGAAAACCTTCACTGGAACTATCATCTGAATTTCCAGGAGAGTTTGCTGACATTAAACAATCTCCTGTAGCTAGGATTATTCCTTGCCCAAAACCTAGATTGGTGTTGGTGGCGTCAACAATTCCTAATTGTTGAACGCCTCCAACGAAATTTGGGTTAAGGGTGTTGAGGTTGCCAGAGGTTAGAGATGAGATGGCATTTGTTGCGTTGGTATAGGAAATATTTGCTTGGCTATTGGCATGGTTATAAGAGGCCAAAATAAAGAGCAAAATAAAATATTTTAAAAAGTTTTTCTCCATCACAATCTTCAATCTCACGTTGGTAGGAAATGGAAGAAGGGGAGTTTGGGTTGTTTCGAGGTGTAAAGCTAAGGCGAAATATGAGTCATGTCAAGCAAGGGGCTTAAATTCTTTCTTAAGATGATACCATAAGTGCACAGCTCGGCTCATCATAAAGCCAACAAAAGCAAGCCATATAGCAAACATTTGCCAATCAATAGAATCTAGAAAAAATAAAATTGGACAGAAGATTAAAAATGCAGCAATGAGCAAATTAATCATCAGTAAATTACCTCTACCCATTCCCTTAAAAACACCGTCAAGAGCAAAAGCTGTTGCATTAATGGGTTGGGAAAGGATAATTAACCAAAAGAATGAATTGAAAATAAATATAACATCCGCTTCTGCTTTAAAAAAAGAAGCTATCCAGGGATATAGTATTGCAAATGAAGCAGAAAGTACTAGTGAAATACCCACAGATATTTTGATCAGTTTTTTTCCAAGAGGATAGATTAAATCTTTTCGATTTGCTCCAATATATTTCCCGCTCAAAGCATTTCCTGCATTGGCATATCCATCAATAAAAAAACTGCAAAAGAGCCAGAGTGTCATGGCAATGGTTTGAGCGGCACTGTGTTGATCACCATAACCAGTCGCAAATTTCAAGGCCAGCATATATGCAACATTAAGGGAAATAGTTCTTACAAAAAGAGCCGAACTTAAGCCAAATAACTTCGGTAATTCTTTGTGTGCTTTTAATGAAAAAAAATAAAATCTGAATGGAGTGTTTTTGTGTAAATAAACAATGGCCAGAAAGAACATTACAATTTGTGATATCAGGCTTGCCCAGGCAGCTCCTTCTATCCCGTAGGAAGGAAGCCAACCTTCAATTCCAACTATTAGAATATAATCGAGTAGAACATTTAAGCATGCGCCAAATATGCTTATCTGCATAGCCCAACTTGTATTTTGCATTCCCCGATAAGTTCCAAAAATGACAAAGGTTGCAAGAACAATGGGTATTCCTATTGAGCGTATCTTGTAATAAGCAATACAATTTTCTAAAACCAAATCTTTTGCTTCATAGAGCTTAAAAATGGGTTGTATAAAAAAACAGCTAAGGAGGTAAACCACAAAGCCAAGGATAATAACAATCAATAAAGCTTGAGGTAAAAATGTTTTTAGATCTGATACTTTATTTTGTCCAAAGTGATTGGATACTATGGCGGAAACCGCTGTTTTGGTCTGGGCCAATATCCAAATAATGAGCAGAAAAAAAGAAGTAGCAATACCCACACCCGCAAGCGCTTCTGTCCCCAAACTTCCAACAAAATAGGTGTCTGCAAGAGAAATGATAGGTTCTGCAATTCCTGAGATAATTGCTGGAATAGCTAAGCGATTTATTTCTTTGGTACTGATTCTCATCCGAGACACCAAAGGTATTCTTTGAATTTGGAAAAATCTTAGTTCACTATAAAGCTTTTGAAACCAAGATATTGTTCCTTATTAAGAAGACGAATGGTATATAGCCCTGAAGATAAATTGTTCAATTCAACATTTATAATCTGCGAGTTAATGCTTCCCTTTTGTACTTCTTTTCCTTCAGCATTGATAATTTCAAAATTGCTGATCTCCAATCCTTTCAAATCAATAGTTAAAACATCTGAAGAGGGATTTGGATAAATGTTAATGTCGAGTTCCAGATCTAAATCATTTAGCCCTGTGGTACAAGAACTGGGTGCATTGTATAATTGAGTTATTTCAGTTTCGTTTAGTGCTTTATTGTAAAAAGCAATATCATCTAAGTTTCCTTGAAATGAAGTTCCAAAATAGATATCGGCAATCATAAAGTGAATATTCGCTGTGTTACCTGATAATTCAGCTCCCAATTGATTGTCAAAATACATCTTCCAATGGTTGGGCTCAAATACCATTGCTAAATGATGCCAAGAACTATCGTTTGGAAAGCTAATTAAAGATTGATCACACCATAAAGAATTATTATAGGAATACATGAGGGGTGTATTCAAGTCAAAAAGTGAAACTCCGAAGGAAACAGAATCTGTAGGATCCCATCCTCTATAGAACAAATGTTCAAAATCACCAGGGTCATCAGAACCATATTGATACCAAAGGCTTACAGAAAAACTGCTATCTGGGCTAACTTGAAAACCACAACAGCCTTGAACAAGCATTAACGAAGTTTCCTGCCCACCAAAAGAATATGCACAATTTTCGAAACCAAACCTGTCTTCAGTGAGTTCGACATCACCAACAATAATGGCATCATTATTATATTCAATATCATCTGGCGAACCATTAAAAGGATAGAAATGGCTAAGCCCCTCAGTAATTATTTGAGCTTGAATAGAATAGATTGAAATTAAAAAGACTAGAAGAGGATAAATTTTTTTCATTTCAATTTTTGATGAATTTACTGGCCTATAATTGAATTACCTCATACAAAAACAGCAACTATTAAAAAGCAAAAACCGCTAGAATCTAATTGAAACCAGCGGTTTTTTGAATGTTTTTAATAAAACTAAGCCATGTGCTTAACTATAGCCTCTCCAAATTCGGAACACTTAAGAAGTGTAGCATTTTCCATTAATCTTTCGAAATCATAGGTGACTGTTTTATTTTCAATGGCTCCTTCGATTCCTTTTACAATTAAGTTGCCAGCTTCCTTCCATCCCATATAATCCAACATCATAACACCTGATAGAATCACAGAAGATGGGTTTACCTTATCTTGTCCGGCATACTTAGGAGCGGTTCCATGCGTAGCTTCAAAAATCGCTATCCCAGATTCGTAATTGATATTTGCTCCAGGAGCAATTCCGATACCACCTACCGCAGCAGCTAGCGCATCTGAGATATAATCTCCATTTAAGTTAAGTGTTGCAATAACTTCGTATTCTGCAGGTCTCAATAGGATTTGTTGTAAGAATGCATCTGCGATAACGTCTTTTATAATCAATTTATGACCATTATTATCAATCACTTGCCAAGGTCCACCATCCAAGTCTTGAGCACCAAATTCTTTCTTAGATAATTGATAGCCCCATTCCTTGAATTTACCCTCTGTAAACTTCATGATGTTTCCTTTATGAACCAGAGTTACAGAATCTCTTTTTTCCTCAATGGCATATTTAATGGCAGACCTGACTAATCTTTCTGTCCCTTCAACCGAAACTGGTTTAACACCTAAAGAGCATGAGTTAGGAAAGCGAATTCCGGTAACTCCCATCTCTTCCATTAAGAATTTTTTTACCTTATCATTTTCCGCAGTTCCGTTTTCCCATTCTATTCCAGCATAGATATCTTCAGTGTTTTCTCTAAAGATTACCATGTCTACTTTTTCTGGTGATTTTACTGGAGAAGGAACCCCTTCAAACCATCTCACAGGTCTTACACATGCGTAAAGATCCAGTTTTTGTCTTAAAGCCACGTTTAAAGAACGAATACCTCCTCCAACAGGAGTAGTCAATGGCCCTTTTATAGCAACTAAATGTTCTTTGATATTGTCAAGAGTAGATTGTGGCAACCATTCGTTTGTATGCTTATTGGCTTTTTCACCAGCGTAAACCTCTAACCATTCAATTTTTCTTTCACCATTATAGGCTTTTTCAACTGCTGCATCCAGCACTCTTTTTGAGGCAGCCCAAATATCAGGTCCAATTCCGTCTCCCTCTATAAAAGGAATAATAGGATTGTTAGGTACGTTTATTTTGCCGTTTTCTATTGTAATCTTTTGTCCACTCATTGTGTTCTAATTCTTATCGTTAATCAATTTCGGGCTGCGAAGATAAGTCTTAGAAAGCAAAAATTGTTAGATTTTTTGCCCTAAATAAGTTGGAAATCAGATGAATGAGTACAAGCCTTCTATTTCTCGTTCTCTTTGGCTCTTCTGTCTCTTTGCATAGGGTTTTCGCCTCCTCCTTGTCTACCCTTAAAAATCTCAAATTTACTAGGCAAAGCTCTTGGAGGCCAGTAATTATTACTCAAATCAATATCTGCAGTTTGCTGATAAGGATCAAGTGTCACCGATTGCACTTCTTTTTCCAGAATAAATACTTTTGAAAGGGTTTCTTCTCCCTTTCTCCATATTTCAGCAGGAATGGTCTGTATTTCCTTACTACCATCTGTGTAAGTAAACTCAATAATTAACGGCATAACCAACCCTCCCACATTAGAGAAAGTCAATTGATAAAAGTTCTTACCGGAATTGATGATTTCTTTTTCCTCTTCACTTAAACGAGAAAGGTATTTTTGATAGTCCTCAAAATCTAATGCATTAGGTTCGTAAACATCTCTTTTGGTATAAAAATCTTCCAATTCAGGATTTTCCTCAACCATTGTTTTTGGAATGTCAGTAACGTTTCGTTCAGATGTAATACTTGGTGATTCCTTAGATTTCATTTCCTTGTCGAAAGCCATTTCTGCTTCTGGATTTTTGGTGTCAATTTGATACCAAGCAACAGCATCTAATGAAAGATCAACAGCATCATTTGTAAAGAACCATCCTCTCCAAAACCAGTCCAAATCAACAGCAGAAGCATCTTCCATTGTTCTGAAAAAATCAGCAGGAGTGGGGTGTTTAAATTTCCATCTATTTGCATATTCTTTAAATGCAAAGTCAAATAATTCCCTGCCCATTATTGTTTCTCTTAAAATATTTAATGCAGTTGCAGGTTTTCCGTATGCGTTATTTCCAAATTGATGAATGCTCTCAGAATTAGTCATAATGGGCGATATTCTAGATTTATCACCTTTCATATAGTTCACAATATTTCTTGGCTCACCTCTTCTTGAAGGATAATCTCTTTGGAACTCTTGTTCAGTAAGATACTGGCAGAATGTGTTCAATCCTTCATCCATCCATGTCCATTGTCTTTCATCCGAGCTCACTATCATTGGGAACCAGTTATGTCCTACTTCATGAATAATCACTCCAATCATTCCATACTTAGTTCTTTCTCCATAAGTGCCATCTTTTTCTGGCCTTCCAAAATTGAAACAGATCATTGGATACTCCATTCCAATACTTTTAGCATTAACTGAAATGGCTTTTGGGTAGGGATAATCAAAGGTGTGTTTTGAATACGTCTTTAGGGTTTGAACTACTGCAGCCGTACTGTATTTTTCCCAAAGTGGATTTCCTTCCTTGGGATAATAGGACATAGCCATTACGGTCTTGCCACTTAAAGGAACACCTTGCGCGTCCCAAATAAATTTTCTAGAAGATGCCCAACCAAAGTCTCTAACATTGTTGGCTTTAAAGGTCCAAGTTTTGGTGCCTTTCTCCTTAGTACTTTCATTTTTCTCTGCCTCTTCTTGCGTTATTATAAGTACAGGTTTGTCAGACGTTTTTGATTTAGCAAGTCTCTTTTGCTGTGTAGACGTAAGAACACTTTTAGGATTTTGCAATGTCCCAGTAGAAGCAACCACATGGTCGCTAGGAACAGTCAGATTTACTGTGTAATTACCAAAGTTTAAAGTAAACTCTCCATTCCCCAAAAACTGTTTGTTTTGCCATCCTTCGTTATCGCAATAAACCGCCATTCTGGGATAGAACTGGGCTATAGTATAAAGATAGTTGTCTTCCTCCTCAAAATACTCATAGCCACTTCTGCCACCAATCTTCATTCTATCATTGATATTATACCACCACTTAATTTTTATTTGAGTTTTAGATTTTGGAGCCAATGTTTTAGCTAAATCAATACGCATCATTGTCTTATTGACGGTGTAATTCATGTCATTACCCGAAGCATCTTTAACATGTTCGATTTTAAATCCACCATCGAAATCATTCATCATTCGGTTGAGTTCTCCAAAGCGCATTCTGCTATTAATAGAATAGGTACTTATTTTCTGTCTGTCAGAATCCTTTGCCCTTACGTTTTGATCGAGCTGCACCCAAACATAGCTAAGTTCATCTGGTGAGTTGTTCCAATATGTAATGGTTTCTTCTCCGTAGATTTTTTGTTCTTCATCATCTAATCGAATATCCATAACGTAGTCGGCTCTTTGCTGCCAATATTCATGACCTGGAGCTCCAGATGCCGTTCTAAAATTATTAGGTGTAGGTAATTCCTGATAAAGTTGTTTGAACTTGTTATTATTATACTCTTGGGAGTAAGCAGAAATAAATACTAACGAACTCAAAATGCAACTAACAATGTATTTCATCCTCTCAAAATTTGCTGGTGAAAATAAAGAAACTTGTTGGTTTTTCAGTTTAATTCCGAAGAGGAAAACAGATATTTTTGAGGTAATTGCCAATCAATGCTTATTTTTACTCTATGAAATTGCTTTTTTCCCTTTTTCTGTGCAGTGTGTTTGTTGCTCACGATTTTTATGTAAGTATCACGGAGATAGATTATAATGATCAATCGAAATCTTTGGAAGTAAGTCTTAAAATCTTTGCAGACGATATTGAAAGAGTGATTGAAGAGAAAGAGGGGGTGAAACTGAATATTGGGGAAATCAACGAAAATGAAAAGTGCGGTCAATACTTAAATGCCTATATAAAAGAACATTTTGTGATTAATGTGGATGGTGAGGAAAAGGTTCTTGAATACTTAGGCCATGAAATGGAAAAACGAGATGCCGTTTGGACTTTTTTTGAAGTTTTTGATGTAGATCAACCTTCTGAAATTAAAATTGAAAACACCATTTTGGTTAACGAGTATGAGGGACAGCAGAATATTGTTTATTACGGAAAATCCGAAGGGAGGCCTCATACTTTAATGATGAATAAAGATAGGATTTCTGAGTCTATACAGCTGAACCCTTAATTCACAAAAAGCATTTACCATTTAACATATTTTGTTCTCACGATATGTTCTTTACACCTAGATTTGTATTTTAAAAAATGACTATTAGGTCTACTAGTCTCATATTGATTTTTATTCTTACTTCTTTTCTTAGTATTGCTCAGGAAAAGAAGAAGAGAGAAGTAAATGCAAGTCGAATAGACAGCAAAATCGATATTGATGGAATACTAGATGAGCCAGGATGGGAAAAGGCTGAAATAGCGGATAAATTTATCACAAGAGACCCCAATCCTGGTCAAATCCCAATGTTTGATACCCAAGTAAAGATGTTGTACGATGATGAAGCAGTCTATATAGGCGTCTTCATGCCAGACAATTATCCCGATAGTATTTTGAGGGAGATGACCTTGAGAGATAATGTCGGTAATACCGATTTTTTCGCAGTATCATTTGATTTCTACCAAGATGGTTTAAATGGTGTAGAGTATGGAGTTACTGCATCTGGAGTACAATTCGATACTAAGTTTTCTGATGATGATAGTGATCGTGGATGGAATGCAGTATGGTTGAGTGAAGTGAGGATTGCGGAAAATGGTTGGTATGCGGAAATGAAAATTCCTTATTCTGCGATGCGTTTTGCGGAAGGCGAAGAGCAGGTTTGGCATGTAAACTTTACCAGAAGTATTAGGAGAACAAGAGAGCAGTCCTGGTGGTCTGAGATGGATCCGGCTATTGGAACATGGTTTGGACAATATGGCTTAACGAAAGGTATAAAAGATATTGAACCTCCAACCCGTCTATTTTTATTTCCATACGTTTCTTATTACGCAGAACATTTTCCAATAAATGAGCAGGATAAAAGTAATTGGAGTCGATCTTTAATTGGAGGTTTGGATGTGAAGTACGGAATTAATGATGCATTCACCTTGGACATGACATTGGTTCCAGATTTCGGTCAGGTTGTTTCAGATAATCAAGTCTTGAATCTTACACCTTTTGAGGTAGTCTTTGATGAGAATAGACAATTTTTTATTGAAGGTACTGAACTGTTCAATAAGGCGGATATTTTCTTTACCAGAAGAATTGGCGGGACACCGATTAACTTCCATAATGTAGCTGCCAATTTGAATGCCTCTGATTCGATCATTAACAATCCTGCTAAAAGCCAATTGATAAATGCGGCCAAAGTATCAGGAAGAACAGAAAAGGGATTGGGGGTTGGTGTTTTTAATGCGGTAACAAGTGAGACAAATGCCACAATAATAAATACTGAAAGTGGTCAAACTAGAGATATATTAACAGATCCGTTAACCAATTATAATGTTTTTGTATTTGACCAAAACCTATGGACAAATGCTTCGGTTTCTTTAATTAATACCAGTGTATTTAGATCGGGATCTACTTACGATGCAAATGTTACTGGAACGCAATTTAGGTTGCCAGACAAGAAGAACGAATGGGTTGTAAATGGAACTGCTGTGCTTAGCCAAAAATATTATTCTGATAGTACGGATTTGGGAAGTAGCATGTGGATAGCTCTGGATAATATAGCGGGAAATGCAAATTATGGAATACGTTTTCAGCGGGTTGGGAGACAATATGATCCTAATGATTTGGGTATCAACTTTCAAAGAAATTTTAGTTCGATAAATTCTTTTTACTCTTGGCGAACGCTGGAACCCATAGGCAAGTTTAATAGATTGAGTTATAACATTTCAAGTAATTACTCTAGAAATATTATTCCAAATCACTTCGCTGATTTCGCTATCAACTGGTCCACTTTTGCAATGACAAGAGGATTCACCGCATTTGGTCTCAATGGCCGTTTTGAACCCATAGAGACATTCGACTTTTTTGAACCCAGAGTTGCTGGACGCTTTTATGAGTATCCCAAAAATTGGAGAGTAAGCGGATTTATTTCTTCTGATTATAGAAAGCGCTTTGCTGGAGATATCGAATTTGGAGTTCGAAGGTTTAACGATGTAGGAAGGTATAATAATTTCATTGAGTTTAGACCGCGAATTAGAGTTACGGATAAGTTTTTTATCAATGGAGGATACACACTTTTCAAGTTGTTTAATGACGAAGGCTGGGCAGAACAGCTGAGTGATGGTGCGATTGTTTTTGGTGTGCGAGATAGGGAAGAGCAAATTACAACACTGAATTTCAGATATATATTTAGTCCTTTAATGGGTATCACTTTTAGAGGAAGATACTATTGGAGTACCGTAGAATATGATTCTTTTTATGCTTTAGATGAGGATGGTAAATTTACTTCTACCAGCTATACGGGATTGAATAGTGACGGTGTTTCATTAGAGAATAATAATTTCAATGCCTTTACTATTGATACACAATTTACGTGGACGTTTACACCTGGAAGTGAGTTAAGTTTTGTCTGGAAAAACAATATTTTCACTTCTGATCCAATTTTAAGAACTCAGTATTTAGATAACTTAAACTATGTTTTGAATAGTGATCAGCTTAATAGTTTCAGTTTAAGATTGCTTTACTTCATAGATTACAATGAATTAAAGTCAAAGCTTTAAAATCATTCTTATATCACATCTGTTATAGTCATCATCTTCACTACCCACATCAACGAATCCATACTTAGTGTAAAGGTGCAATGCATTTTTTAATTTTCTGCTACTGAGAATTAGAATTTCTTTGGCCCCCATTTCTTTGGCCTTTAGAATGCACGCATCCATTATTTTATGCCCGATTTTTTGTCCTCTTAATGAAGGATGAACGGACATTTTTGCAAGTTCATACACATCGTTTTCCATTTTCAATAGTGAAACGGTTCCCACGATTTTGTCTTTTTTTCTAGCCAGTAAAATAGCCCCACCTTTTTCAATGATCATTTCATTGGGATTGTCTAAATACTTGCGATCTATATCCTCAATTTCAAAGAATTTGTCAATCCACTCATAGTTGAGATCTGCAAAATCCTTTGCATACCTTTCTTCAAACGCTATTATTTCAACTTCATTCATTTTTAGTAACAGCAACTTCCTTTTGCGGAACCAAAAATAATGCAAGAGCACCAACTATGAAAAAGCTTCCAATAAGCACAATACAGGTTCTCATGTTTCCGGTAAGATCGAATGTCAATGCGAAGAATGACATGCCTACAACAGTTCCTATGTAATAACACATGTTATAAAAACTAAAATAGGAAGCATGGTCTTTGGTTTCCGGTAAGAATTTAGAATAGGTTGATCGCGATAATGCTTGAACCCCACCCATAACCATTCCAACTCCTGCAGCTAAAGCATAAAAAGCATATTCATAAACAACGAAATAAGCAAAGACTACGAGTAGCACCCAAAACCAAACTGCAATCATTAAGGCTTTTAAGTTTCCTAATTTTTTGGATAGGTAGGAAAATAAAAATGCTCCGATTACTCCAACCAATTGAATAATGAGAATAGAAATAATCAAACTTTCAGAAGGGAAGGGGATATCCTCTCCCAATTCATTTTTAGATTTAATTTCCTTAGCTGCAAAATTGGCTGCCATGAACATTACAGTCTGTACTCCGGTATTGTAAATGAAATAGGCAATTAAATACCTTTTGAGTCTAACCGTTTTTCCCAATTCTTTCCAAACTTTGGCAATTTCCTTGTAACCATTAAATATAATGTTGTTCGTTATTTTCGTGTCGAAGGCTTTGTTTGGAAGCCTTAAGAACGTCCATTGTGCCCAAGCAGCCCACCATATTCCTACTGAAAGACATGATATTTTAAAGGCTTGAATAGCCTTGCAGGCATCACTTAAATCTTTTCCTTCGAAGCCCAGATAGGCAATTTCAGAAGGATCGATACCTTTAAGATTGAAACCTGGATCTCCAGGAAACATAACCATTGCCAAATTGAAAACGAGCAAAATAACACTCCCAATATAACCCATTGAAAAACCCTTAGCAGAAATACTGTCATGGTCTTTTTCTTCCGCAATTTCTGGTAGATATGCGTTATAGAAAATAAGGCTTCCACTAAAACCAACGCAAGCCATCATAATTAAAAACAAGCCAAACCAGAGATTGTGAAAACTAAAGAAATAAAGCCCTGCACAAGCAGCAGAACCGAGATAACAGAAGAATTGTAAGAATCGTTTTTTGTTATCGGAATAATCTGCAATTCCAGAAAGTATTGGTGCAAGAAGTGCAGTGAGCAAAAACCCAGCAGCAATAGCATATGAGTACAAAGAGGTTCCAGCAACACCATGCAAATTTTGAGCGTAGTCAACAATTACATCTCCTGCTTCATTTTTCTTGCTGGTAACCAATTCATAGAATATTGGAAAAACTGCCGAAGTTATGGTTAATGCATAGGCACTATTTGCCCAATCATACATTATCCATGCGCGAATGGTTTTCTTATCTCCTTTAACAAGCATGGGTCAAATTAAACATATTATCTTAATAATAAAGAGAGCTTAATTTTTGAGTATTGTCTTTGAATTGCTGAAAGTCCTTATCGAGCTTAACAAAGAACAGTTCTTTATTCTGATATCCACCTGAAGAAATAAGCACAGATTGCCCTTTAATTTTATCGACCCAATCCATTGCAAAACCATAGAATGTTTCATCATGTGAAACCATGAATTGGGGAATGTCCATTCCAACAAAACTGGCCTTCAAATCTTTTCGATTGTAGAGAACAAGGTTTAAATAAGTTCCAAAATCATTGAGATAGATTTTGTGATTTCCAGAGTCACTGTTCTCAACAGTTTTCTTTAAATCGTTCAGCATTTTATTAATGTCGTTCACCAATATTTCCAGTTGATTTTGACTTTCGAATGCCCGAATACCAATACAGAAAAGCACTTGCTGATAAAGATTGCTAAGCATTGTAGAGTTCCATATTTCCGTAACTGGATTAGAATTATAATAAGCTTGAACAGCACTGTTTAAATCACTTAACTCCGAGCTTATCTTATGTTTGTGTGGAATTTTTAATTTAGAGCCCATTCCTTTTTTGTAATCCCAAATACCCGTTTGAAAATTGAAAATTTCTGGATAGGCCAGGTAATAAAAAACGGGTAATTCGTTAGCTAGATATATCAATTCATTACTCTCCTGATATATCATTGGTTTAAGGTAAAACTTAAAAACGTCTAGAAACTCCACACTTTCTTTTAAACCAATAAATGGATGTGTAAATGAAAAAAAAGGATTGTTGCCCAAAGCTGTGTCTAGGGATATTTTGAAATGCCTTGAAATTTTGTAGAGCTCTTCGCTTGTTAGCGCAGTGTCACCATTTATTCTTTTGTAAATAGCTCCACGCTGTAAGTGTAGAATTTCTTTTATCTCACTGAAGACTCTTTCCTTTCCAAAAATATTAAACAGGTAAGAGAAAAATTTTAGTTGAATATCAACTTGGCCGCTTTTCATGATAACTACAAATACAAACATACCAATAATTTACAATATGTAAACTATTGTATTGCTCGTTTATAAATTAGTTTATAAATAGTACAACATCGAGATAAATTTGTAGGTATAAATTTTCAAAGAGTGATTATGAAAAAGAGAATGATAATTATAGCATTTTGTGTTTTTGCTGGTATGAGTGCTTTTTCCCAGATAGAAAATGATAAAAGCGAACTAGAACAGTATTTTGGATCGGTCAAGAAGGATACCAAGCATGAAATAAGAACAAACTTTATTGATTTTATAGTAAGAGGATATTCAATTGGTTATGAGATGGATACAAAAGAATATCAATCGATTGGGATTATAATTAGAAGAATTTCCAGATCAAATCTTATAACTGATTATAAACGGGTGGATATTGTTCCAGAGTATAGATTATACTTTTCTCCTAATTTGAATCCGAATAGAAATTTTGCTGCTCCATATATCAGATATTCGAACATAGTCAATATTGGTGATTACAACATCTATAACCAGACAAGCAATAGCAGTCAAACAGTTTATAATGTTAAAGCCACCACCCAAAGAGTTGCTTTCGGGATTAGTTTCGGTAGAAAATGGTCAAATCCGACAGGATTAACTTTTGAAACAATGCTGGCTCTTGGCCGTGAAATTTCGGAAAATACCAAATTTGATAATCCAAGTGTAGCAGCTGAGCAATCTTCTAAACGCTCTTCTGGTTTGGAGACATTGGGTACCATAGATCTTAGAGTAGGTTTTAATATTGGCTATAGATTTTAGAAACTCAGAAACTGATTTTTTTTTCGTAGAAGAAATAGTAGGTGTATAGCATAGAGCCAATCGATAGAATATGAATTTTGATTGGCTCTTTTTTTAGTTTTCACTTATTATCTGAAACTCTACACGTCTATTTATAAATCTACCTTCTGGAGTTTCATTATTCCCTAGAGGCTCGCTTTCGCCCCTTCCCTCAAAACTAATTCTTTCTTCCTTCAATCCTTTTGCAGTTAAGTAATCATATACTGCTTTTGCACGTTTCTCAGAGAGCTTGAGATTTTCTTTTTCCTTACCTATGTTATCAGTATGACCTATGATCTTTATTTGAATGTCAGGTTTGAAACTAAGAAAGAAGCTCAACCGATCTAATTCATAGAATGAACTATCAATTAGTGTCGCTTCTCCAGTTTCAAAATAGACTCTGTTTAATCGAAAGGTCTGGTTATCGCTTATGTTAAATTCAGTGCTATTTTCTTGACAAGAATAAGTTCCATCAGACTGTATTTGAGCGAGGCAAAAATCATCGAAGTAATAGCGCAAAGTAAATTGGCCAAATGAGGAAACAGGCTTAGGAGCTGATCTTTCAGAATTTACTTTTTGGTTAACCAACCTTCTAAACTCTGCAAGGTCTTTTTCCTTGTATTTTTTCTTTTTTTTCTTCTTGCGACTTTTTCCTTTTGATTTTTCTGCGAGAGCAGTAAGTGTAGAATCTTTAGGTGGAATGTAGTTTTTCATTTCCTCCTTGCTAAAGTATAATGCAGGAAAGTATCCTATGGTAAGATATTCTTCATTTCCAGTAGCCGTGAATGTAGCTTCTACTTCATTCCAGTCAGATTTGTCGAGGGAGTCTGGAATATTAAAAAAGGCCTGAGGAGTATTATTCATCACAAACTTTCTTCTGGTATTAATAGCTTTATCAGAGAAATAAGCACCAATTTTATACATGTGTTGATGACCTTTAGCTTTAAATGAAGCTATTCTCAACCATGTGCTTAGGTGGTAGCTGCTGTCCTTGACCAAAGGCTCACTTAGTTTAATACTCAGGTATTCGCAAGGATGCCAGTTGTACATGCAAATTCCGTTGAAGAACTTACCATTATGAGAATTTCCCATTCCTCTGGAATTTTGTTCCCAATGATAAAACTGATTGATGGGTTGAACCCATTGAAATTCATCTGAAATAAATAATTCTTCGAAACCCGGATTAGGAATAAGATTTTGAGAGAAGGAGCTTTGAATAAAAAGAAAACTATTGCTTAAAATCAGTATAAGTCCTTTCAATAATAAGGAATTCCACACGTCTATTTTTAGCTCGACCTTCATTCGTTTTATTGCTGGCAATGGGTTTACTACTGCCAAAGTAATTAATTTTAATTCTGTCTTTACCAATTCCTCTATCTTTCAAAAAGTCCATTACAGCTTTTGCTCTTTCAGCAGAAAGGGATTGATTATATTCTTCATTTCCAATTAGATCCGTATGTCCAACAACTTCCAGCATAATATAAGGGTTGTCTTTCATTAATATGATAACCTCATTCAACCTTTCCTGCTCTTTTCTAGAAATAGTGATTTCGTCAAAATCAAAAAGTACAGTTTCAATACTTACATTCTTATAATCTTCCTCTTTATAATTAGAACTATCTGCTAGTTCCTTTTTTGCTAGTTCAAATGTGCAGGAACAATCCTCTTTTGCATTAATAGGTTTTACATTTAACGCATCTATATAATAGTATGCATAGTCGTGATTCGCATTTTTAAGTTCTTCAATATTTCTTTGTCTTATTTTAATATCTCCGTCTCTGAGGAAGTTCCCAATGGTGGCGAATTGTTCTCCACCCTGAGCTTCAAAAACATCACTTAATAATGTCCAGCCGTTCGAATTATCCAGATAATTTTTACTCGGATTATTAATTTGTGCCTTTACCGGAATAAACTTATCATTTTGTGCTTTGACTTTATTCTTTGAAAAATGAATTCCCAATCCATCTATAAAAAACTGTGAATGATCTGCAAGAGAAGCGTAAAATTCAACACAGTATAGCTGACCTTTCTTTAAGGGTTCAGTTAGTTTCGTCTGCATGTATTCTCTATAGTTTCCTCTAGAAGGAGAAAAGGAAACTAAGCCAATATAGGAGACTCCATCTTTAGCTTGTTCAGACCCAAATATGTTTTCAGGAACCCCAACTTTTTCGCTGCATTCATTGAAATAATCTGAAGTTCCCTTAGAAGCTTGATTCCAATTTTTAATTAGGCTTAGGCTACTTTGATTAATACCTACAGGGCAATGTTTTCTTTTTTCAAAACTGGCATTCTCAATCAAATTTTGAGCATTTATCAAATTTGTTGAAAGAATGAGAACTCCTATAAGCCAACAAAATCTCATATATTCATATTTAAGCATTTAAAATGCCTAGCTAATTGTGCTTATAGTATTAACAAATAAAGTCAGAATAGTTACATCTTAAATTCCACTCTTCTATTCTTAGCCATATTTAGTGGAGAAGGAATTTTAGAAACCGGTTTAGTATTCTTGTAGGCCTTTATAGTTAACCTAGACTTATCTACACCTTTAGAAACTAGATAATCGATAACCGCATTCGATCTATCTTTGGAAATATCTTGATAGTAATCTCTTTCTGATGATTTATTATCCTCTTTATCATCCATGTGTCCTTCTACTGTAAGTTCAATTTTTGCATTCTCCGAAAGTAATTCCGCTAAAATATCCAGGCTGGCCATAGCGGCTCCTGTCAATTCAGATTTATTGGGATAAAAATAAACAGTACTTGATTTAATTTTTTCTTCATTACTTGCATTTTCATCAAATGCAGAAGAACTGCTGTAAACAATATTTGGGCCTTCTGTTTTATCTCTTTCGCAAGAGCATTCAGAATCTTTAGAAATAGGAATGAGTTCTAGATTATCAACGTAGTAGTAAGCCATCAATATTTGATCCCTGCTTTCGCCCTCTGGAGTATCTACCTTTTTTGCAAAAGTGTCTTTTTCCGGAGCAAAATTTCCAACCGATAAATATTTTTCAGAACCCTTAGCAGTAAATGGAACGCATATAGTTTCCCAACCGTTCATTTCAGAAATAACCGCATTGGTGCTTGTCACAATTCTGTTTGCATCCAAGATATCCGTCTTACTCTCTGGGTCTCTTGGATCCTTTTTATTAATACTAACTCCAATATTATTACAAGCGTATTTTGATAAATCACTTAAACTAACATCCATTCTAAAGCAGTACCTGGCACCTTTTGTTAAAGATTTTTTGAGCTCGGTTGTCATGTAGCTCTTTTGCGTCTTATATTGTTTTGTATAGGCAATAAATCCTGCATAGGACTTTCCATTACTTGGACTCGCTTTTCCGTAAAAATTTTCTGGAATATTGATTTCTGGATATTCCGAAGATTTAATAAATAAATCAGACTTTATTTTAGTGGTTTTATTCCACTCATCTGCGTAATCTATTTGGCCCAATTTCTTGATCTTACCGTTATTGTCTTCAAAACTTGCATTCTTTATCAAGTTCTTATCTCCATCTTCGGCTTCTCCTTTTTTGTCTTTTTGTGCGAAAGCACTTGTTGAAATTGCGACAAGGAAAAGAATAGTTAGTATTTTATTCATAATTCTATAAGCTTATAAGCTGAAACAAATATAGTTAAATGTCCTATTTAATTGTTTTTAAAGAGAACAAGGCACATTTTGCAATTTCTATGCCGAAGAAAAATTATGCATAAAAAAACCCCGCTTAAGCGGGGTTTTCAATCTTTTAATAATGATTCTTTATTAGAGTACGATTCCAAAATTTAAACCGAAACGAATTCCAAAACCATCAGATTCACCTTCTAAAATATTTAGATCAAAATCATCTCCGTTTGCATCTACTTCCGTGCTTACAGATTTGAATTGTGGGCCTAGAAAAAGATCAATAAGAACTTTATCGGAAATTATAAATTGATAACCTAAAATTGCTCCACCTCCAACTGCAGTTCTTGAGAACTCAGAAGTAACAGCATCTGAACCAGTCGTAGTTGTATAGTCAATACCCAAAGATCTAAATCTTGCAAAAGCACCGGCATATACTCCTTTTAAAGCCTCTCCAGCGAAATAGTATCTGTACTCAGGAATAACAATGAATCCTGAATTCTTTTGCTCAAAAGAGCTAGAAAGACCTCCAAAATCAATACCTCCATCCCAAGTTCTGCTTATAATACCAGCAGATAACTGAACAGATGAATTTTCATTCAAAGCGTGCTCATATCCAAATTGAAACTGACCAACAGCAACTCCAAACAAATTAAACTTTGCTGCACCATTTGCATATTGAGAAAACGCTGTTGTAGTAATACCTAGAACAACAAGTAATGTGAAAATTTTTTTCATAGTAGTATGTAATTTTAAAATTTGGTCGAATATAAAACAATATTTACCGCCTAAAACAAAAATTAACAATAAATATAAGGCTTTGAAACTAGTTCATTTGTTCTTTGCTAATCAGATTAAGAGCTGAACCTTCTTTAAACCATTCAATCTGCTGTGCATTATATGTGTGGTTGGCCTGAATCATGTCTTTAGTGCCATCTGCATGAACTACTTCAATATTTAATGGTTTACTAGGTGCAAATTCCTTTAAATCCACGAAATTAAAGGTATCATCCTCCATTATCTTATCATAATCTGCCTCATCATTAAAAGTTATTCCTAACATTCCTTGTTTCTTCAGATTGGTTTCGTGGATTCTAGCAAAAGACTTTACTAAAACAGCAAATACTCCAAGATGTCGAGGTTCCATAGCAGCATGTTCTCTTGAAGAACCTTCTCCATAATTATGATCTCCAATAACTACTGTGGGTATTCCAGCAGCCTTATACGCTCTTTGGGTAGCGGGAACTTCCCCGTATTCGCCATTAATTTGACTCTTAACATGATTGGTTTCTTTGTTATAGGCATTCACGGCACCTATTAAGCAATTGTTGGATATATTATCCAAATGACCTCTATATTTTAACCAAGGTCCAGCCATTGAAATATGATCAGTTGTACATTTTCCAAAGGCCTTTATCAATAATTTTGCTCCTGTTATATTTTCTCCATCCCAAGGTTTGAAGGGGCTGAGTAATTCCAATCTTTCAGAATCTGGATTCACCACAATATCTACTCCAGATCCATCTGCAGCGGGTTCTATATAGCCATTGTCTTCAACGTCAAAACCTTTAGGGGGAAGTTCCCAGCCAGTAGGCTCGTTTAATTTTACCTCCTGTCCATCTTTATTTAGGAGGGTATCAGTAATTGGATTGAAATCTAATCTACCAGAAATAGCGATAGCAGCCACCATCTCTGGAGAGGTTACAAAAGCATGTGTGTTAGGGTTTCCATCTGCTCTTTTAGCAAAGTTCCTGTTAAAGGAGTGCACAATACTGTTCTTTGGAGCATTTTTTGGGTCTTGATATCTAGCCCATTGACCAATGCAAGGACCGCATGCATTAGTGAAAATTGTCGCATCTAAATCCTCAAAAATATCAAGTAAGCCATCTCTTTCTGCTGTGTACCTTACCTGCTCTGAACCTGGATTTATACCAAACTTTGCTTTTGTTTCTAAACCTTTTTCCACTGCTTGTTTTGCAACAGATGCTGCTCTACTTAAATCTTCATAAGATGAATTAGTGCAAGAACCTATTAATCCCCACTCAACATCTAGGGGCCACTCATTCTTTTGCGCTTTTGCATTCATTGTGCCAACTTCAGTTGCTAGGTCCGGAGTGAAAGGGCCATTCAAATGAGGCTTTAATTCGCTCAAGTTAATTTCAATGACTTGATCAAAGTATTGTTCTGGATTAGCATAGACTTCAGGATCGCCAGTTAAATGTTCTCTTATGCCATTTGCAGCATCTGCAACATCGTTCCTGTCAGTAGCTCTTAAATATCTTTCCATGGCATCATCGTAGCCAAACGTTGAGGTAGTTGCTCCAATTTCAGCGCCCATATTACAAATGGTGCCTTTTCCGGTACAACTCATTGAATTTGCACCTTCTCCAAAATATTCTACAATTGCTCCTGTTCCTCCTTTTACAGTTAAAATTCCGGCAACTTTTAGGATCACATCTTTTGGAGCCGTCCAACCGCTCAATTTTCCAACCAACTTAACACCAATTAATTTCGGGAATTTTAGTTCCCAAGGCATGCCAGCCATCACATCAACAGCATCAGCACCACCAACACCAATTGCAACCATTCCAAGACCACCAGCGTTCACCGTGTGAGAGTCTGTTCCGATCATCATACCACCTGGAAATGCATAGTTTTCAAGCACAACTTGATGAATTATTCCAGCACCAGGCTTCCAGAAACCAATTCCATATTTATTTGAAGCAGATTCCAAAAAATTAAAAACTTCACTACTTTGATTTATTGCATTTTGAAGATCTTTGTCTGCACCAATTCTAGCTTGAATGAGATGATCTAAGTGCACGGTTGAGGGAACAGCAACTTTTTTCTTCCCGGCTTGCATAAATTGTAAAAGAGCCATTTGCGCAGTAGCATCTTGCATAGCAACTCTGTCTGGAGCAAAATCAACATAAGAATTTCCCCTTTCATAAGCTTCATTTGCCTCTCCATCCCATAAATGACCATAAAGAATTTTTTCACTTAATGTCAAAGGTTTATTTAGAACTTTACGTGCAGAAGAAATGCGTTCAGGAAATTTGCTGTAAACAGCTTTTATCATATCGATGTCGAAAGCCATGAAAATTGATTTTAAATTGGTTGCCGAAAATACGAAATTGCATTTTAAGATTTGATTTTTTGCTTAGAACTTGGTTAGAAAATATCAAAATTGCCTGGAGATCCATTAGAGGACAACTTCTGCGAACTATTTTAACAGTACTAATAATAGGTATCGGTATTATGGCAATGGTTGGGATATTTGCGAGTACCGATAATCTAAAGGCCAAGATTACCAGTGAGTTTTCTTCAATGGGATCTAATACTTATACACTTCAAAATAAGAGCAGTGAGGGGAGAAACAGAAGTGGCAGGGCCCGTAAAATTTTTCCAAAGATTTCTTATTCCGAGGCTTTAGAGTTTGCAAGTCGATTTAACGAAGCCGAGGTGGTTTCGGTAAGCGCATTCTTGTCGGGAATTGCTACGTTGAAGTTCAATTCAGAAAAAACAAACCCCAACGTTAGAGTAATTGCAGGGGATGAAAATTATTTAACAGCATCTGGATATGATCTTGAAAAAGGGAGGAATTTTTCAAAAACTGACAATATTTTAGGTTCTAGAGTAGTGATTTTAGGACAGGATTTAATCAGTAAGTTATTTGTTAATAACGAGAACCCGATCAATAAGTTTATTTATTTAGGAAGTGAGCGTTATAAGGTTATTGGTACTTTGCTTTCAAAGGGAAATTCTTTTGGATTTGCAGGTGACAATTTAGCGGTAATTCCATTGGGGACCTTTAAGTTGAACTATGCCACAAGTTCATCTTGGTATTATATAAACGTTATAGAGGGAAACCCAGAATTGTTGGACGCGTCAATTGATAACGCTACAGGAATTTTTAGAATTGTAAGAGGTGATTTACCCGGAGATGAAAGCTCCTTTCAAGTTCGAAAAAGTGACAGTGTTGCTTCTCAGTTACTGGAAATGATAACAAGTATTAAACTGGGCACTATTGTTATTGCAATTATTACGCTTCTAGGAGCTGGAATAGGTTTGATGAATATCATGTTAGTTTCTGTTTCCGAAAGAACAAGAGAAATTGGCCTTCGGAAATCTATTGGAGCTACCAATAAGGATATCATGAATCAATTTCTTTGGGAATCCATTTTTATTGGTCAGCTAGGAGGATTAGTTGGTATAATTTTGGGGATACTAATTTCTGTTGCGGTGGGTGCTTTTTTAGGTGCTTTTGTATTTCCATGGACTTGGATTATAGTTTCCATAGCCGTGTGTATTTTAGTTTCTATTCTTTCTGGAATTTATCCTGCATCTAAGGCCTCAAAATTGGACCCTATAGAATCCTTACGGCACGAATAAATAGAGGTATTTTTTTATCTTGGGCTACCAAATCAGACTGATATGAAAGCTTGTAGCTTTATTTTTTCTTTATTTTTTATAATTACCATAACCGCTCAGGATACTCTTAGCGTTCAAACCTTTGAATTTTCCGATATAGCTAAGCGCAGAGGATGGTTCAATTTTCCTACAGATACCACTACATGGGAAAAGATTTTAATGGAGTATACTATAAAGTGCGATGCCGCAACTATTGCCGATGGATTTGCTTGCGGTGAGTGGGATTTTACAACTTTTACCAATGTATATAACCATACAGAATTATTAGATTCCAATATACTGGTACATCCCGAATATATTATTAACGGTGAGAATCCTGATGAGTTTTTTATTCATACCAATCCAGTTTTTGATACTTATCAGAGCTATCAATATTCAACAGTATTAAATTCAGCTTCTAACGAAGTTGAATATGATTTGGGTAATGGTGATGAAAGTGCTTCTTACATTATTCCATCTTCCACAAATTCATCTAAAGCACAGTTTATTTTAACTGAGGAGGAATTATCATCGGCAGGATTGTCTGCAGGCAGCATAGGCAAAATGTCTTTTGATGTAAATAGTTTGGGAGAAATGATTGATGTTCTCAATATCAGATTGGCCAACATTGCAGATGATGAATTCAATGGAACATATATAAATACCGCTTCAACATTAGTTTATAATGGATCATTTCAAGGTAGTATTGGGCAGAATGATATCTACTTTATGGAAGCATTCGATTGGAATGGAGTTTCTAATATATTGATTGAGTTCGAGATTCATACTGACCAAATAGGAGTAGACTTTGAATTAAGTGCAAGCACTATTCCAGGAGCAGAGTGTATTTATCAAGAAGAAAGTAATGGCTTTTATAAGTTTTCTCAAGGCACTTATATAGATGTGCCAGCAAGTGCATTTGAAAGTATTGATGAGCAAATTACGGTATCCGCTTGGACATACGGGAATCCTGATATCTTGCCAACTGCAACTTATTTGTTTCAGGGAGTAAATGAAGACAATAATAGATTATTTAGTACTCACCTTCCTTGGGGCAATGGTCAAGTATATTGGGATGCTGGTCATTTGGGAACATATGACAGGATAAACAAGGTGGCACCAGAATCAGCTTATGAAGGTCAATGGAATCATTGGGCCTTTACGAAGAATTCAGCAACTGGACACATGAAGATCTATTTGAATGGAACTCTTTTTCATGAGGGAAATAATAGAATAAGAAGTATGGAAGGGGCGACTAAGTTTCGTATAGGATCTAGTTCAACTTCATTAAGTCAGACTTATTACGAGGGTTTTATTGATGAATTTAGAGTTTGGGATGTTGAACTTGATCAGAGCACTATTGCTGAATACATGAACAAGTCAATTACTCCTTCTCATCCCCACTTTGATAATTTGCTGGTGAACTTCACATTTGATCAGGAAGTATCTCCAATTATAAGTGAACAGTCTGTGAATGAATACCAGGCAAGCGTCTTTGGGATGCCTTCTTACGAAGCAAATAATCTTGATCTCTCTTACAACTTAGTGCAAACAGAATTAAGACCTGATATTTCTCTTTATAATGGAGACTATGATATTTCAATAGATTCCACCTTGGTTTTTGACTTGGTAGAAGTTCCTTCAACTTCAGTTCAGGTATATACAGATACTGCTTTGCTTCCTTTAGAGACGTCCATTATTTATGGATGGGAAAGAGAATATGGTTATATATTTGATCCAGCGGGTAATATTATTGATTCCACTTTTTATGGATTTTTACAAGAATTTCAGAATCAAGAGCTATCCTATTGGAACGTTTTTGATATAGTGGAAACAGTTCAGTTAGGTAACTATGTTACTCCTTATGGAATAGGACTCTCTTTGGGAGAAGATGGATGGACCTATCTAGTGGATGTATCTGATTATGTTTTATACTTGAAGGATTCAGTAGATCTGCAAGCTCATAATACTCAAGAACTATTGGATTTAAAGTTCCATTTTATAGAAGGAACTCCAGGAAGAAATGTGCTTTCTTCTCAAGTAATTTGGAGTGGACAATATTCCTTAGAAGGAATTAGCGAGAATAATGATCTTCCTGCTCGAGATATTTTATTGAATTCTGACGCAAGTCACTTTGTAATTAAGACCAGAGCTACAGGACATGGCTTTGGCAGCGGAATAAATTGTTCAGAATTTTGTGCAACCAATCATTTTGTAAAAGTAAATGGAGTAGAGCAATATTCATGGCAGAATTGGACGGAATGTGCTGATAATCCTATTATTGATCAAGGAGGAACTTGGATTTTTGACAGGGCGGGGTGGTGTCCTGGAGATTTTGCGGATACCTATCATTGGGATATTACTCCATTTGTAGAAGCCGGACAAGTAAATTCTATTGAGTATGGAATTGATCCTGTGTCCATTCCAGATGGAAATCAAAGAATTGCTTTTCAGTTGATTGAGTATGGAGAAACTAATTTTGAAGTGGATGCGGAAATAAGAGATATATTATCTCCATCCAATGCGGATAGACATAGCAACTTTAATCCAGTATGTGGAAATGCGGAGGTAATGATTGCCAATAGGGGAAGTGAAAACCTTACCTCAGCTCAAATAATTTACAATGTTCAAGGAGGAACCGAATTGTCTTATGATTGGCAAGGTAATTTGGCTTATGGGGAAACCGAGGTTGTCACCTTGCCTATTTCAACAGTCACTTGGTGGGGACCAACAAATATATTCGAAGTTCGGATAGAAAATCCAAATGGTCTAACTGATGAATATCCAAACAACAACGTCTACAAAACTGTTTTTGAAAGCACACCAGAGTACAATGGGCATTTAGAAATCAGATTTAGAACAAATAGTTTTCCTTTTGAAAATGAGTGGTGGATTTATGATGAGGTAGGAAATGAAGTTTATAATAAAGATTTTACTCAAGCAAATGTTACACATAATGACACCATTACTTTAGAGCAGGGATGCTATCGTTTTGTAGTGGAAGATTCTGATGATGATGGTTTGAGCTTTTTTGCAAACAGTGATGGAACAGGTTTTGTGAGAATTAGAGATGTCGATGCAAGTAATACACTCATTACTTTTAATCCAAATTTCGGAAAATTCATTGACCATCAATTTACTGTTGGTTACACAACCGGCATAGATGATATTTCTGCCGATGCATATATTTTCGTTTATCCCAATCCAGCCAATGACATTCTTAATGTTGAAATGGATGGGTTTACTGGACGAGAATATATTGTAGAATTGATCGATTCTCAAGGGAAGGTGGTAAGAGAAAATGTGTTTAGAAATTCTGGAAATGAGTTAACCCATGAAATTAATTTAGCTAATCTAAATTCGGGAATTTACTTCTTAAGAGTGCAAAATGATTTGCAGATTAAAACAGAGAAAATTATTATAGAATAAGAGGTATTAAAAAAGCCCCAATCATTCTATAATGATTGGGGCTTTGTAAGTATTATCTTAAAATCCTATTCTTCAACTACATCAAAAGCTACTTCTTGAGTTACCTCTTTATGCAACTTGATTTTTGCAGTATAAGAACCTAGGTTTTTAATTGGTTCTTCTTTGATAGAGATTTTCTTTCTGTCAACATCAAATCCTGCTTTAGCCAATGCTTCAGCTAATTGAATAGTATTTACAGAACCAAAAATCTTTCCACTTTCTCCAGCCTTTGCTCCAATTTTAAGAGAAACGCCTTCTAGCTTTCCAGCTAAAGCTTCTGCTTCATCTTTAACTTTTGCAGCTTTATGAGCTTGTTGCTTTATGTTTTCAGCCATGACCTTCTTCTCCGAAGGTGTTGCCAAAATTGCCATTCCTTTAGGGATCAAAAAATTTCTACCGTAACCAGGCTTAACTGTAACGATCTCATTAGCTGATCCCAAATTGTCTACGTCTTTCTTTAGTATAACTTCCATAACAATTTGTCTTTATTTCAGCATATCGCCTACGTATGGTAAAATAGCCAAGTGTCTTGCTCTTTTAATCGCTTGACCCACTTTTCTTTGATACTTTAATGAAGTACCAGTAAGTCTTCTTGGCAAAATCTTTCCCTGCTCATTTAATAACATCATTAAATAATCAGGGTCTTTATAATCAATGTATTTGATACCATTTTTCTTAAATCTACAATACTTAGATTTTTTGGTGTCAATATCAATGGGTGCTAAATATCTAATATCCTTGTCCGCCATAATATTCTTTTTTAATTAGCTGCTTCAGCTTTAGGTTCTTTTGCTTTGTTTCTTCTTCGCTCTGCGAATGCAATGTGATCGTTGTCCATCTTGATGGTTAAAAATCTGATGACACGTTCATCTCTTCTGAACATTGTCTCGAACTTATCAATCACAGCACCTTCAGACTCGAATTCAAACAAATAGTAGAATCCAGTAGTTTTCTTTTGAATCGGGTAAGCTAATTTTCTCAGCCCCCAATCCTCATCAAACTTAATATCGGCTCCTTGATCTTTAAGAAACGATTTAAAATTTTTAACCGCATCCTTTGCCTGATCTTCAGACAAAACGGGAGTTAAGATGAATACGGTTTCGTATCGATTTCTCATTATTATAATTTAACTTTTAAAAATTGGAGCGCAAAGGTAATTATTTTCACCCTCCCATGAAAGTTTAAACGTGTAATATTTATTTTCGTTAATCATTGGTAATCAGTAATTTAACGCTGCCAGAGAATAATTTTGATTCATAGCTTACTATATATATTCCAGGTTTCGTATTTGGGACATGTATTGACCCCTTGCTTGCAAATGGATAATCAGAGGCAATAATTTGACCAATCTGATTGAATATTTTGACTTTATCAATGATTTCTTCAGAATCGAAAAGAATAGTTCCATTTGCATAAAATGAGATGAACTCTTTTTGCAATCTGTCATTATTTTCTGTGCTAATTCTATATAGCTCATTTGTTTTGATATTGTCGAGAAATAAGCCTCCCAAAAAGTATGCTGAATCACCAATTGAAAATCCTGCACTTTCCCTTCGTTTTTCCATTTCGATAACCTTTTCATGAAGATTACAAAGGTCATTAGATTGAGTTGTTAAATCAAGAGCTATAGCAGTATTTGATAAAGTTAAGTCAGAGTACTGACCACCAAATAGAATAACATAATCGCCAGCTATTTCCGCTTGTGTGTATGCTAAAGGCTCTAAAATGTCACATTCCTCTTGCCAAATCTCATTTAATAAATCAAAAGTCCAAATGTCATTTTGAAACTCGAAATTTTCATTTCGACCTAAACCTAGGAAGCCTTTGCCGTTTCGGAAAAAAGCATTGGTTTCAAAACGCAACCCACCAGGAAAATCACTAAGCTGTGTCCATTGATCGTTTTCAATATCATATTTCCAAAAATCTTTAAAAACTTCGGTGTTATCTCTACCCGTGCCTAGATATGCAAAACCATTTGCAGTAAAAATTGATCCAGCAGCTCTAGCTACTCCAGGAAATGGTGTCATTTCTTGCCAGACTTCATTTAAAGGATCAAATCTCCACATGTCGTTAAAAAAAGTATTGGAATTTTGACCACCAATCACATACCCATAATTTTCATTTTCGAAAGACATGGCGAATTGTCTAGGCTCTTCAGGAAAATTTGGTAATTGAGACCATGAATCCTGATTTGGATCATATCTCCAAAAGTCCTGCCTCATTTCAAAACCACCCTCAACACCGAATGAACCGCAACAGATATAACCTAAGTTTTGAATTGCAAAACCAGAGGCATTGTCTCTTCCAAAAGTTGGCAGAGGACTTAGTTTTATAATCTCTAAGTCGGTTTGAGAAAAATAGGAGCCAGCATGAATGAAAATCAATATTAAAAATAGAGTTAGTTTCATGTGGTTAATTTGACTTGTAACGATGAAAATAAATTTATATTTGTTTGATGAGCGATTTTATTGTTTCAGCAAGGAAATATAGACCGTCTACTTTTGGGACAGTAGTGGGGCAGGATTCAATAACTAGAACACTTGAAAATGCCATAAGAAATAATCAACTGGCACATGCTTATTTGTTTTGTGGTCCAAGGGGAGTTGGTAAAACAAGTTGCGCTAGAATTTTTGCAAAAACAATTAATCAAGAGAATGCTCAGGATGATAGAGATTTTTCTTTTAATATTTTTGAATTAGATGCAGCTTCTAATAATAAGGTTGAAGACATACGTCAGCTAATTGATCAAGTAAGAATTCAACCACAGGTTGGAAAATATAAGGTGTATATCATTGATGAGGTTCATATGCTTACCAAACAAGCTTTTAATGCCTTTTTGAAGACCCTTGAAGAACCTCCCAGCCATGCAATATTTATCTTAGCTACAACTGAGAAGCACAAGATCTTACCTACTATTCTTTCTCGTTGTCAGATATATGATTTCAATAGAATTACAACAAAAGATATAGCCAGTCATCTGGCTTATGTTGCTGGAGAAGAAGGAGTAAATGCCGATGAGGAAGCTCTTCATTTGTTGGCTCAAAAAGCAGACGGTGCTTTAAGAGATGCCCTTTCTATTTTTGATCAGATTGTTAGTTTCAATGGTAAGAATGTTACCTATGAAAAGGTCTTAGAGAATTTAAATATCCTAGACTTTGATTTTTACTTTAGGTTGACTGAATTAATCAAGTCAAACGATAGATCAGGTATTTTCTTAATTGTCGAGGAAGTACTTGCTAATGGTTTTGAATTATCTCATTTTGCTTCTGGATTTTCTCAGCATTTAAGGGATTTAATGGTTTGCAAGGATCAGGGGACAGTGGAGTTGTTAGAGGTTAGTGATAGACTTAGAAACAAGTATCTAGAACAAGCACAAAATATTGAAGAGAAGTTTTTGCTTAACGGCTTACACTTTATGAATGAAGCAGAGATTCAACTCAAAACGGTTTCTAATCCAAGGATTCTCGTGGAGTTGAGTTTAATGAAAATTGCAAACCTCTTCGGAAAGCCAAAGGAAAAAAAAACTCCTGATTTTAGGTCAGTAGTTACTCAGGAAAGCTTGGCAGATAAGCCAAATATTTCGGAAAAGAAAGATGAGGAAGTGTCTGTGAGACAGGAACTGGAAGTTGAAAATTCTTCTGTTGCCAAAAAAGCAGATAAAGTTGAATTAGTTCAAGATTCGATTAAGGAGAAGGAATCTACAAATAAAGCTTTTGAGCAAAGTAAAGTTTCTTCCGAACAAGATTTAATTGAACAAAAAAGTAATGAGGAAAATTCAGAAAGTAGTAAGAGTTATTCATCTGATGCAACCGCAGGCGAGGAAAATATAGTTCCAAGCAAACCAAAAATTTTAAGGTCTAAAAATTCTATTTCGCTTAACCTTCAGGATATTGATGTTATTGCAAATGAAGGGGCAGGAATTGCCCAAGTTGCAGAGGAAAAAGCGGACTATAAGGTTTCAGAAAAAACTTTGAACTCCGAGGAAATTGAATTTGAAAAATTGATAGGAGTTTGGAATGATTATGCTCAAATATTAAAACAGAATGGAAAGTATAATCTATATTCTTTTTTCACATCAAATAATCCAAGTTTTCAAGATAATATTATCAAGCTCATTATAGATAATAAAGTATTGGAAAGTTCTTTGTTGGATGAAAAACAAGATCTCGTTTCTTACTTAAGAAAAAGTTTGCTTAATGACTATGTAGATTTCGAGTATGAAATTTCAGAATCACAAAATACACCAAGAGAGAAAGGCTCCAGAGAAAGATTTGATGAAATGAGCAGGGAGAATCCACTGTTAAAAGCGTTTCAGGAGCAATTGGATTTAGGAATAGAATAATTTTTTGCTCTCCAAGCATTCCAAGCACATAGTCTATAAAAAAGTGGCTTTAATCGAAGAAAGGTCTATATTCGCGAATCCCGAAAAAATAGGATAAATGATAAAAAAAGGAGTTTTACTTTTTAGCGCTTTAGTATTAACGTTTATGGGACATGCTCAAGTGCAATGTTCGTTTGACAATAATCAAGGAGACCCTAACCAAGGTTTTCTACTTTTTTTTGAGGATGTAACTGCATATATATATGTAGACCCCACCTTGGATGGTTCTGCCGGAAATCCAGGTTGTGAAGCAACTGGAGGATACGTTTTAACTTCATTAGAATTTCCAATTGCAGACGCTGGTTGGTTCGATAATCCAAATCCGGCAAATGGAACAGGAACCTTTGAATTTGGTGTTTTTGCGCTTAACGACCCTGCTAATCCTTGTGCAGGAGTGGGCGATAATATTTGGACATCTCCAGTTTTTACAAAGACGGTTCAGGACACCGAAGATATTACCGAGTATTTTATTCCAACGGGGGGAATACCTTTAGATGAACCTTTTTTTGTGACATGGAAGATTTTATCCTGGAATGGCTCATCCAACCAAGTACTTAGCCCTGTTTGGGATGGAATTGCTAGACCTTCTTGCAGACAGTTTTATTCTGCCAATGATGGAGCAACCTTCGTCCCACATGAAGATTTTTTTAATTCTACTTTTGGTTGGATAGACCTTAAGGTGAACGGATTTTATGAAGTAGATGAATTTGCTGAAGTTCAATTTATTCATGCAAGTGGAGATGCAGCAGCTGAAACGGTTGACATAAGAGTAAATGGTGAATTCCCAGATCCTAGCTTTGATGATTTAGATTTCTTATGTAGTACAACTTCCATAATCGTACCAGCTGGATCAAATGAAATTACTGTTAATCCGGCAAACTCAACAGATGCTTCTAATCCTATCGCAACCTTTACAGATGATTTTTTGGATGGAGATCAATTAATTGGTGTTGTTCATGGAATAGCAAGTTCATCTGGATATTCTCCTGGTAACGGGGTAGTTCCATTAGATATATCTTATATAAACCCCGCTCAAAGCAGCGCACAAGCAAGCGGTGAGACAGATTTGGTGTTTTTTCACGCGGTAACTGATGTTTCTCAAATAGATGTTGAAATAGTAGGAGGTCCATCCATTGTTTCTGGAGTTGATTATGGACAAGCTAGTTCTTATGTTGGAATAGATACGGACACGGAGGAGATATTTTTGTCTGAAACTGGATTAGGGGAATTACAAAATTACATACTTCCTTTGGATGATTTAGAACTAGAGAATCTTGCGAGTGTTGTTATTGTTGCTGGTTTTGATAATACCGCTGCTAATAGCAATGGTTCGCCCTTGGGAGTATATATCTCTTCACCAGAAGGCGGTTGTTTAGATACATTGGATTTTATTAATTCTACTGATGATAATTCTTTCCAAGAAGTTGACTTATTTCCAAATCCAGTGCAAGATTTTGTGATTTTTGACAATAATGCATTGTTTGATTTAAGCAGCGTTCAAATTTTTGATGTTCTTGGGAATTTAGTTTCCGAAATGGATGTTAATGATTCTCGTAATAGATTAGACCTTAGTCATTTAACAAGTGGATTTTATACCTTGTCATTTGCTGATAATAGCGGAAATATTTTAGGTCTTTCAAAGATTATTAAAAGCAATTAAGTAAAGTATCCTATTTATTTCGTCTGAGTATTTCGGGATTTCAACTTCTGTTTACATTATATATGTAAAATAATTTTCCTCCAAAGGTTATTTTTCATAAATTTAGGCTTGGATTGAATTCAATTAATTAACCCAAGTTATGAAAAGCTTATCTATTATTGGTGCCTTTATTATGATAACGTGCGCCATTCAAGGTCAAAGTAGAGTTGCTTTGACTCCAGGCACAGCCGCCCATCCTAGTGCTATATTGGATTTGAGAACGACTCAAACTGCAGGTTCAGAAAAAGGGTTTCTGATGACAAGGATGGATAGTGCGCAAAGAGCAGATCTTCCATCTCCCGCAAATGCTTTATGGGTATTTCAGAATAAAGAGGATACTGGTTTCTATTACTATGACACTTCTAATTCATTTAATGCATGGAGAAGAGCTCAGATGTTATATGGTGTAGTTCAAATGGATAATATAACAAGCATTCGACTGAATAATAGTCAACCGGGTTCTTTGGGTTATACGGTTGAACATTTGGCTCCGGGTATTGATGAAATAACCTTCTCAGACTTCTTGGGTGAGACAGCTGTTAAAGTACCAGAAGTTCTTGTTTCAGGTGAAAATACTGAAGCTCCACTCCAAATTCATGAGAATGTTGCGGATTATTGTATTTTAAATTACAATCCAAGCAATGCACCTTCGGCATCTATTACGGCTTTTGTGAATTCAGTAAGTATTTCAAATGGTGGAACTAACTTAATTCAAAATTTAGGAACAGGTGCTGAACAAACATCCTACTATGCGCACCCTTTATTAGATAATAGTATTAATGATTGTATATCTCAAGGAGACGTTCTGAACTTTAATGTTCAGCCATTTGGAAATCCATTCGGTCAGAGATTACAGGTTTGGATAGATTGGAATGCAGATGGAATTTTCGATGTTGGAGAAACCGTCTTTGGTCAAACCTATACCACTCCAGCACCAATAGTGTTCAATGTAACGGTTCCTGCTATTCCTTTGAATGCTCAAGCAAAATTTACAGCTGTCAGAATTATGGCAAGATCTTTTCAAACTAATACTAATTTGGATGGTTGTATTCCTCCTCAGTCAACAGGTTTTGCTGAGGTTGAAGATTATTTTATTCCTTTATGTAGCACCTCAGGTAATTATCCAATTCTAAAACCATTCTGTTCAGTTAATGATTCTGGTAATAGAAGGGTAAGGGTTTATTGCCAGGATATAGATGGAAACCCAATTAACGTAAAGTATCACTTTAAAGTCCATGAAAAATAATTAGGAATTATGAAGAATTTATTTGCAGTCACACTTTCATTAATATTAGGGCTGGCGTTAAATGCTCAGTCTCCTGGTTTTGCCATTAATCATGATGGTTCTAGACCTCATCCACAGGCTTTATTAGAATTGGAATGGGCAAATGCACCTCAAGGATTTCTAGCTCCGCGTATGGCAGAGGCAGATTTACCTGCTTCTCCCGCTGAAGGCTTAATAATCTATCAAACAGATGGTGATTTTCCTGGATATTATCAATTTGTAGGTGCCGAGTGGATTCCATTTAGACATAATTCCTTTAATGGATTTGCTTCAGGAGTTGCAACTGGTGCTTCTGGTATTTCATATACTGGAAATAATGCAGGTATAGTTACTACCGATGGAACTCAACTGATAACTACAAAATTAAATACGGGACAAGTTCAATTTGACCTGAGTAATTATACTTTTACTGGTACTCCAGTTGTCGTTGCAACTGCTGAGTATGATATAATAGATATACCTAACATTTGTAATGGAACATGGGGTGATGGAGTAACTGATAATAATCACTTACACTTCTTTTATTTTGCCGCTCAAGCTTCACTTGCAACACCTATAATTCATTTTGAAACCGATTTGGCTCCTTCATTTGGATTGAATCAATTCGCATTTGGAAGAGATAGAGCAATCGGTTTTGAGCCACTTACGTTAGATGATAACCCTCCTGGAAGATTTGTATATTATGATCAAGATGCTCCAGGCCCATCTAATCCTAGTCAATGGGATATTTTAGGTGATGGTAATGATCGTTTTCCTCATCCAAACTCAGCTTCATGGACTAGTACTGGTACTGCTGAGGTGTACAATTTAACACCAGTTATAGCTGGAAACGCTTATCAAGTGCAAGTTCAACCATTTTTTGATCCTATTATTGAAACAGGTAGTCCTTTCGAGACGCAGATTCAAATCTCAATAGATTATAATAAAGATGGAGATTTTTCAGATGCAGGAGAGCCTATTTATTCTTTTACTCAGGCAACATGGGCAACACCTGAAGCTATTAATTTTCTTGTTCCAACCTCGGCTATAAATGGTCAGACCAAAATGAGAGTTGTGGTTCAAAGATCAGATGCTGGTGGAGGACAAACTGGATTAAATCCAGATTTAGGAGAATCTTGCCTAGCTAATTTTGCGGATATATATAGTGGTCATACCATAGATTTCGATATTTTGATTTCTGGAGGAGCTCCTGAATTTAATTTTGATGGAAATTTTTGCAATGTTTCAGAACCTAATCAGAACGGTTTTATAGTTAGATGCTATACCTCTCAAGGTATATCTGAAGATGTTCGTTTTCACTTTAATGTTTATGATAAATTTTAAGAACAATGAGAATTTTTAGGTTAACAACAGCGTTCTTGATTTTATTTGTTTTTACAGCAAATTCACAGAATATAAGAATAGGTGGAGATGGAACATCAGGTGCTGATCCTTCTGCCATTCTAGAATTGGACGGTTCTAATTCCCAAGGTTTTTTAGTGCCTCAAATGACAGAGACCCAGAGAAATGCATTTGGTTCAACTCTTGGAGCATCAGCAAATAATGGCGAAGCAATATTAATCTATCAAACGGATGGTGATGTCGGCCTATATTATTGGGAAGGTGATAGATGGTTAAAATACAAGCCATTTGGTTTTACAGGAGTAGTAGGAACGAATTGGGATACTATTACGGATATGTACCAGTTCTCTACTGAAGGTACAGGTTTTACTGCTACCAACTTAGGATTGGGCAATTATCAAGTAAGCTTTGCCGCTCCTTTTAATACCTATCCTACTATTACAATGTCTTCAGAGGCGAATCAATTTCCTTTACCCGATGATTTGCCAGTGCCCGATGTTACTTGTACTCCGAGTTTTACTGCAAACTGTACAGCTGACTTTAACTCTGATCAGTGCGAAGCGGTGAGAATAGTTTCTACCGTTGAAGTTGGGGGAACTACTGAAACGCAAGTGATTCAAAATGGAGTTGGGTTTTTACCAGTATTAAATTCAAATACTATCCCAGGAGGATATACCAACGATACTTCAACACCTGAATTTGTAAGTGCTATCGCGGATGGAAATGGATGTTCATGGCCTCAGTCATGGATGACCGGAACTCCTCCACTTTCAACTGGTGCACCACCAGCTGCAGCTAATCAGTCACTTTTAGCAGGTGGTTGCTGGGGCTTGACAACAGATTGCATTCTTCAGGCAGCAGATCCTTGTGTTGTTCAAAACGGTGGAGGTAATTACGGTCGTTATCTTCCAGATGGTATAAACGCATCGGTGAATTCCTTTTGTAATAACATTTATCACCCAGCAGAAACTACGAATGGAACTGCTGCATTAGATACTCAACAAGACAATCAAGTTTCTTTAAGAATAGGAAATGCAGCTACAGATCATTTTGAAATTTATGTCGAGTCTTCTCCTCACTGGTCAGATGCTATGGCAGCGTATATCGATTGGAACAGAGATGGAGATTTTGCAGATGTTGGAGAATTTTTAGGTCAAGTTACTCCTCCACCTTGTACTGGAGGTCAGGGAAATGCAGGAAGTGGATGTAATGGTTCCGCTCATTTGGCGGCTCACCCTGTTCAAACTTCTCCTTTTGTTCAAAATGGTACTCCAGGTCAGTTTACCTTTCCTACTGATGCTTCTATTGCTGTAGATTTTGGATTAACCAACTTAAGAGTGTATTCTACTTGGACAGGCGGTACTAATTCAAACCCTACTTTATGGGATGAACCATGCAGAACAGCTACTTGGGGAGAAACAGAAGATTTTGTTGTTGAAATCTACGATGATTCGAATGGAAGTGTTGTAGGGCTTGGAAATGATTTTTCATTTACTCCTACGGTATGTGGTATTTCACAGTTACTGGGAGTTCCTGGAAACTTTACTGGATTTAGGGTCGAGTGCACGGATATTAATGGTGATGCAATAGATTCTAAAATTCATTTTGATGTAACCAAGAATTCAGTTTATTGAATTCGCAATTTATCAGAGCAATTTAATTTGATCTGATTTGTTTTTCTTGAAAGCACAACTAACCATACTGTCTATGTTCCTTTGTTTAATTGCTTTTGGACAAGGAATAAAGATTAGTTCTGATGGTTCTACAGTTGCTGACCCTTCTGCTATTTTAGATTTAGATGGTTTAAATTCTCAAGGATTTCTAGTTCCGCAAATGACAGAAATACAAAAAGTAGCTTTTGGTAATACTCTGGCATCTTCTGCAAATAATGGAGAATCTATGCTTGTCTACCAAACTGATGCAGATGCAGGACTTTATTATTGGGAAGGTGATAGGTGGATAAAGTATAAACCTTTCGGTTATGCTGGGGTGGTAGGAAATAATTGGGATACACTTGCAAATGGAGGTTCTGGTGGATTTGTGTTTACTACAGAAGGTCTGGGTTTTACAGCGGTCGAATTGGGAACGGGTTCTTACGATATTACGTTTGATACTCCTTTTTCCACTTATCCTACAGTTACCCTAACAAGTGAAGCCAATAAACTTCCCTTACCTGACGATTTGCCAATTGTTCCTCCGGTATGTGACCCCAATTATATAGCAGATTGTTCTGCACCTTTTAATGCAAGTCATATAGAAGCTTTCAGATTAGAATCTTATGTGGACCTAGATGGTGCAGGGCCTAACCCTATCGAATTGCAGGTCATGCAAAATGGTGAAGGTTTTTTACCACCAGTTGGCTCAAATCCAAACGATATTTGGCCCTATCCAACAAATGCGGCTGGGGGTACATGGATGTCAACAGGAATAGGATTTGCGCCTGGCCTTCCTTCCGCTGGTGATTATGTTTCTCAACTTGCTGGTGGCGCTTGGGGAGCTCTTTCTGGTTGTAGCACAAATGGCCAAGACCCATGCGTAATTCAAAATGGTATGGGCAATCATGGAAAATATTATCCAAATGTAGATATCACTTCAAATTCTCCTTGCAATCAAATATATCACCCATCTGACCAAGGTGCAAATCAGGTGAATCAACTCACCATTAGATTGGGCAAAGGACCAGACGATTATTTTAGAATGTTTATGGAATCTGCCAGAAATTGGCCAGATGAAATGGTTTGCTGGGTCGATTGGAATAGAGATGGAGATTTTACAGATCCTGGTGAAGCAATTGCATGGGTTCCAATGTCTCCGGGAGGACAAACACCAAATGGAAATTTTTCAATGCCGCATCAAATGCCGGTACAAGCAGGTGCTTTGTCAGGTCCTCCTTCTGGCCCTTTACCAGGACAACATACGGTTCCTGCAAATGCTGAATTAGGACTGACAACGATGCGGATTCTATCCGATTGGTTAGTTCAAAATCTTGTAAATCAACCTTGCATTACCTCTGTATGGGGAGAATCTGAAGATTATATAGTTGAAATCTATGATGCTACTGTAGGAAGTACGGTAGGAGTAGGTACAGATTTTGCCTATACTCCAACAGTTTGCGGTATTTCAGAAGTAAAACAATCAGGCGGAAACTATACTGGTTTTCGTGTTGAATGCACAGATATTCAGGGGAATTTCATAAATACTAAGATTCACTTTGATGTAACCAAAAATTCAGTTTACTAAAGAAAATGAAACAAAAAAGCCCGCTTTAAAGCGGGCTTTTTTTCTAATCTCTTTTTATTATTAATCGTTCCGAATAACTTCCTATATCCGTGCTAATATTCAACAAGTAAATTCCCGATGAAAAATTAGATAGATTCAATTGATGCTTTTCATTTAATTCTGTAGTGCTTTCACTTATTATCTTCTTACCAGACATATCATAAATGGTAAATTCACAATTTTTTATGTTTAAAGTACCGAAATCTATCGTCATAAAGTCATCACTTAAGGGATTCGGGAAAATGGAAATTTCATTAAACGGCAATTGATCATTTATTCCGACCGTACCATCACAATTAATATCTTCAACATATACGGTTACCGTTTTTTCACATCCACTACCATCAGTAATATTTCCTTCATACTCACCAGTAACCACATTCGAAAGAATAGTTCCTGTTTGATTTGAATTATCGTTCCAAACGATATCATAGTTAGGTGTTCCACCGAATATTACGACTTCCACCATTCCAGTTCCCAGTTCACAAGAATCGGGTTGGCTAAATACTGTTTCTATGTAAATATCTTCAGGACTGCCAACCGTATAGGTTGCTGTTGCATTGCATCCCGCCCCATCAATAAGTGTGACCGTATACTCACCAGCACCAAGACCATCAGGATCTTGTCCTGTAAATCCATTACTCCAGTTATAAGTAACACCAGATGCTGCACCCGAAAGTTCCAAGTCAATGTTTCCATCCTCCGAGTCAAAACATGAAGCATTTGTTATTGATCCATTAAGTGTTGGGGCGTTTGTTACTGTAATAAAAGCATTCTTTACCTCAGCATCGCTTCCATCTGCATTGGAAACCTCTAAAGAAACATAATATGTTCCCGGTACAGAATAAACAATATTCGTTGGATTTTGATCAGTAGAAGTTTCGGGAGTTCCACCTTCAAAAGTCCAATTCCATGAAGTACCTTCAAAATCGCTTTGGTCTGTAAAGTTTATGGAATTTCCAGCACATACCATTGTTGAGCTGGCACCAAAATCGCTTATTCCAACTGCAGTTCCACCACATGAAATTTCATCTATCCAAACACTTGCAGTTTTCGTACAGTTGTTTTGATCTGTTATTAGCGCTTCATATTGACCCGCAAGGGCATTTACTAAAGTATTTCCTGTTGTATTCAATGGATCATTCCACACAATTTCATAACCTGGAGTTCCTCCCACTACATCAATTTGTGCAGAGCCAATACCTTGGGCACAACTATCCGCTTGAGAGAATACTTTTGTGGGTAAAATAGGACTGGGTTCATTAATAATGAATCCTTCTGTATAAGAACAATCGTTTGCATCAGTGACAACCACATGATAAGTTCCCGCGCTCAAATTTGTTGCGATAGTTCCGTTTTGATTGTCTGGATCATTCCAACTTAAAGAATAGCCTGAAACTCCTCCGGTAACATCAACCTCTATTGAACCATTGCTAAGACCATTGCACGATACATTTTCCGCGCTCACAAGGTCAACATTGATTTGATCCGGAGAGTTAATGGTAAAGCTTGCCATAGCTGTACAACCCGCGTTATCTTCTATATTAACAGTGTGAACACCAGCAGATAAACCAGAAGGATCTGGACCGTTAAATCCGTTACTCCATGAATAGGTCATTCCAGGTGTCCAATGTTGAATTTGTAAATCAATGGATGCATCGTTCGATTCAAAACACGACTCATTTATGATAGTACCACTCAATACAGGTTGATTAGTTATCGTTATAAATCCACTTTTTACTTCAGTATCTGTTCCGTTTGCGTTACTTACCTCAAGTGTTACAGCATAAGTTCCTGGAGATGTATAGGAAATGTTGTTTGGGTTTTCCTGAGTGGATGTTGATGGACTTCCACCTTCAAATATCCAATTCCATGAAGTCGGATTAAAATTACTTTGGTCTGTGAAATTTATGTTTGTTCCCTCACAAGTTGTGGTCTGGTTAGCTGCGAAATTTGAAACAGGTGCTTGTCCCGTGCTTCCTCCACTATTCAAGCAGAAGTTTTCAGTTGCTGAATCGGTGAAGGTGCCACCACTAACAGCGACAGTACCATCTGGCAATACTACTTCAAATGCACCAAAACCGTATTGGCAACACATTCCATCACCAAATGCATCATATATGGTAAAATCATAGCAACCTTCAACCAGACAAACATCTATCTGGTTTTCCTGACCTAAATTGAAATTAGCGTAGGGTCCTCCACTTGCTACCACCGCACCGGAAGCATCCGTGATTTCCCATGTATTATCTTCGCCATAATTATCAAGAGTAATGTTAACCTCAATGGTTTCTCCATCCACAATATCAAATGGGACACTTGCAATATCATTGCTTTGATTTTCATCTGTACTTCCGTTAGGATTTTCGGTAAATACGTGAAGAGTATGTGAACCAACCGTGCTTGTTATTGCAGGTAATGTTATTGTCTGTGTTTCAGCAGTACCCAAACTTCCTGTCCAATTATAAGTATTGGAATTCTCGCTATCCACATAATAATTAATTTCAAGACTAGTAATGGTTTGACTTCCAAAATTGCCAATAGTAATTTCCGGTTCAAATGTGGTTGCGCATAAGGATCCAGCTGGGCTGTTAATACTATTCGTAGAAGCATCTACAGATGTAACAGGCACACAAGCAAGGGAGTTAAGCAGACTGGCTCTTTGCGTTTCCAATGAAGCTCTCATTCTATCTTTTTGACCCTGTGTAAACATGTTTTGACATGTTTCGCTGGTGTAGTCCATATAATTATCCACCATTTGTGTACCAGAACATGCAGGATTATTACAGCTAGAGCTAAGTACTGTTGGAGGTGTATCACAAACCCTATCACCTTGAGTTGCACAATTACTTTCTGTGCAAGTGCCTCCTTGGAAAGTATGGTACAGACTGAAAGCATGACCAATTTCATGAGTGGTAACTCTGTTTAAGCTGGTATATGATTTTAAATTTCCAACGGTACCAAAAGCATTGAATAAGATAACCGTTCCATCTACAAGTGTTCCATTTGGAAAATATGCAAAACCTTGAATACCGGCACCACCATCATTATCTTCTATTTCATTTACAATCCAAATATTATAGTAGTCTGAGGCAGGCCAATGGCTTAAGCTCTTTACTGCGCTTTCTGAAGCACCTGAACCTTGACCAATCCCAATTCCTTCATTTGCATAATTGGGAACAGAAGAACCGTTTACTCTATTAATACCATTAGTTGCATTTCCTTGAGGATCTCTAATTGCCAGACAGAACTCAAACTCAACATCGACACCATTTCCGAAACCATTGGTTCCCAGTTCCTTTCTGAAATCTTCATTTAAAGCGTCAATGGCACTCTGAACCTGTTCATCAGATATATTCGTTCCTGAGCCAATAGCTTCGCCTGTATGAATTACATGAACAACAATAGGTATGGTATAAACTTGCCCCGATCTATTGTTATTTCCACTCTTTAAATGAGCTTCTACCATTTCTTCCGCATTCCTAAATGCTTCTGCGTAAACAGGATCATTCTGCATTTTTATTTCATGCACGGTTTGAGACGCACATTGTTCTCCGTGAACATGTTTGTCTAAATCTTTTCTTAATTTAAATTGGGGGGATTGGGCTTGCGAGTTAACAGATATTCCCAACAACACACAAAAAGCCATTAATGACTTCAAAATTCTCCTTGCACTTTCCATAGCTCACGCTTTTAATATGTAAAAAATAAAACTGGTTTCGCGTTGTTATACGCTGTGAGCCTATGAATGTTTCATAAAGCTTGATGAACTACTATTAAATATGGTTTAGCATTAAATTTTCCTTTGTTATTTTCCATTAATATCATCGTTATATTTATCGAGATGATTTTGAAAAAAACACTACTTGTCTTTTTAATGATGTTGAGCTTTTATTCGCTAAAATCTCAAACTAAGTATTTAAATCAGGTTAAGTATTGGAAGTATCGTTACGCATTTAAGGAACAGTTTATTTCCATTGGTTCAGGAGAAGGAAAAAGTATTCCTGGAGCAATTTATGATTTAGAGAATAAAGAAATTCAATACCATAATACGGGTAATGATTTAGGATGGTATCTTGGTTTACTGGCTACGGAGTATAGAATTTTATCTTCTAAAATGTACTTGCCTATTACTGAGTATGAAGAATTAAGTCCAACTCAGAATTTGATAGAACTTTATAGAGCTCTAAAAGCTTTGCAGCGTTTAGATGCTAGTGCCGAGCCAATATTTGCTTGTGACAGTGTTCCCCTTAATGGCTTCTTTGTTCAAAGGGACACTAAACCAAATTTAGATAGTTCAGGTGAAATACAAAGTAAAGGGAGTATTGAACCCGATATCGATCAGTACTTAAATATATTTTTAGGTTTAGCACTGGTCAAAAAATATATCCCTTTAGGAACAATAGTAAAAGGGGAAGATTTAAATAAATTGGCCTGTGATAATGCCATTAGAATGTTCAATTATTTGGAGCAGAATAAATGGAAGATCGTGCACCCATGCGCCAATACTCACGCGAATATTTTTGTGCATGGAGAGTATAACATGAGACCTTATGCCAGTGATTTAAAACAGTTGTTTTATTTTTTTGATAGTGATTCCAGTAGGACTATTAAGATACCTTTTTTTAAGGGGAAATTTTGGAAATTCCTTAGAGGCAATGGAAAATCTGATTTAAGTAAAAGAAATAAGAGGCTCACCTCTTTGATGTTGTCCAATTCCTCAGGAGATAAAACAGGCGCAAAACTTAAGAACCTTTCCTTGGAGAATAATTGGTTAATCTATCCTTTAATGAATTCACTTCTTTATGAAAATCAAAAAGAGTTTGAAAAGGACAGCTTGATAAACATGAGCGAGAGAATATTGGATGCAGCCTCTCAAATGGGAATATTTGGAACAAACCAAGGAGCTTGGAATAGCTATAATTATTTTTTTACATCAGAGGATCAAAGAAGTTCTGGTCAAATCTGGGCAGAAAATAAACAGTTCAATGGATTAGATTTCATGCTCTTTTATAATATTTGGTTCATACACAGAACGGGACTATAGAATCACCTTTTTCTTGATTTGATCAATTCATTCGAAGGAATAATCCGAGCAGTTCAATTCAAAATCTATGATCTCAGCAGATTTTATAGGAATATCCCACCATCCGGAATAATGAATTTTTTTAGGAACTAAATACTTACCCACCTTTTTATTTTGGATGGACATATTAATGTCGAATTGGAAGATAGCATTTCCATACTGGAGATGATACGTTCGATCAAGAACATCAAAAGTGAATTTATCAAAATAGGTGACCATTTTTTTAATCACTGTTTTGTTTTTGCGAAATTCAGGTTTTGCCTCACAGGTAAATACCAAACATTCTGTTGAATCTGGGAGGTGAGAAGTGAAAATAGTGTAGTTATAATATTCCACCATATTATCCGAAAAAATAGCCATTTTATCTCCAATAAAAGGAACACTCTCAATTGGTGCACCCGGATTGAAAAGCATTTTCTTTAGCTGACTTTTATACTTATCAATTTTACTTTCATTACTTTCTTTCTGTTCTTTTGAAACAATATTGGGACTCACTTTATGCTTATGAGTAGGAAAAAAGACCTCATCAAACATTTCAGCAGTCAAATATTTATACTTTCCATTTTTCTTCCTGATTTTCCCATTAGTCGATTCTTCGTCAATTTCAACCCATTTAATATCCCCTTCAAGAATTTGAGTTGCTTTGCGATCCAATCTTGCCTTTCCTCTCTCATCTTTGAAATAAACTTGTAAATATCCTTCAATAGCATGCGGATAGTATTTCATATTAAGAAAGGATTTATAGAATGTTGTGTCGGCTATAACTCTCTTTATTATTGAATCATTGGTCCATGAAGCATCGGACGCAAAGATGTCAATAGGTTCAATAGTTACTGCTCTATAAATATCTTCCTGAGCGAAAATGCTCTTCGCGAAGAGAAAACCTATTAATATGAAGACGCGTAGAAACACAATATATTTTACGTAATTTCTTTGATAAGGTGCACAAACCGTGCTAAATTTGGGAAAATGTTAGCTGTAAAGCAGAAAATATTTGCATTTGTTTTCGCATTGCTATGTTTATTTAGCTCTGCACAATTTGTTTTGAATCAACATTTTTGCTGTAAGCAATTGGTTCAGGTTTCGATTATTGAACAGAATAATGATTGCTGTTCTTCTATGGCAGGATGTGGTTCTCAGGATGCAGATGATGGAAAAGCATGTTGTGACGATAAGGAAATAATTGTTGAAAGCGAAGATTTTTTAGGGCAGGTTAAAACTGATGTTCCAACCGAAAATGTCGCCTTATTTTCAAAGCAGTTCAGCTTTCTGGATATAGATGTTTCCGACTTATATGAGGCAGAAGATTATATTCAACCTCCACCGGATTACTCTTCTTTAGGAATAGAGTATTGTGTCTTTAGAATTTGATTGATCTTGATTAGGGCAATGGCCCAATGATTCAAGCTATTTTAAATTTTAATAAACAGACATGAAATTACTCGTATTTATTTTTTCGATTTTATTTTTTAGTTGCGCTGCACAAAAGGCACCAAATTCAAAATTTATAACAACAAGCTTTGCTGTTGAAGGTGTTTGTGGAATGTGTGAAAAACGAATAGAAAGTACATTAGACATTGTAGGTGTGGCATCTGCGGATTGGGTGAATGAGACCTCCATACTTACAGTTGTTTTTAATCCTAAGAAAATCTCTGAAGACGAAATGCATAAATTGCTTTCAGATGCGGGACACCGAACCAGCAAGATGAAGAAAAATGAGGAAGCCTATAAGACTTTGCCTGCCTGTTGCAAGTATGATGATGGTAAAGAAAAGCACTAATGAAAAAGCATTCTATTTTCATCTTAGCATTGTTCTTTGGAGTTAGTGTTTTTGCTCAGGAGCACGATGATTTACTGAAAGGTGTTATCTATGAGCAAAATGCAGATTACACCAAAACACCGTTGCCTTTTGTGAGTGTGGTTTGGGCAGGAACAGATGTAGGAGTTTCTTCAAATCACAATGGAGTATTCCAAATTCCTTACAAAAAAGAGTATAAAAATCTGGTAATTAGTTTTGTGGGTTATGTTACCGATACCATAGAAATAAATAGCAATAAGGACATCGATATTGTTTTGAAAAATCTAAAAACCTTAGAGGCTGTTGAAATTACATATAGAAGAAGGGGAACGGAAATTTCATTATTGGAACCCATCATTGCTCAAAACTTGAATAAAAAGGAATTGAGAAAAGCTGCGTGCTGCAACCTTGCTGAAAGTTTTGAGACCAATGCTTCTGTTGATGCTTCCTATTCCAATGCAATAACGGGAAGGCAGCAAATAAAAATGCTAGGTTTGGATGGGAAATATGTACAGATCTTAGAGGACAATATTCCGTATATAAGAGGTTTGGCACATTATGAGGGGCTTGAGTTTATTCCAGGTCCTTGGATCCATGCTATTCAAATTGGAAAGGCTGCAGGTTCTGTAGTAAATGGTTATGAAAGTGTCACCGGACAGATAAACGTGAACATGAAACAACCATCTAATGCTGAGAATCTTCATGTTAATTTATTCGCAAATGTTGGAAGCAGGCTAGAGGCTAATTTAAATTTCAACTATCCAATTTCCGAAAAAGTCAAAGGTACTTTCCTTGCTCACGCAAAAAACTTATCTGCAAAAATTGACAATAATGATGACGGATTTATTGATAATCCATTACAAGATCATTTGGTTTTACAGAATACGTTGAATGTGAACGGAGAAAACACAAAAGCGGAAATTTCTTTGAAAGGTGTTTTCATGAATTCTCAAAGCGGTCAGCTAGAATTTACCCCGGAAAATATTATAACCTCTTTTTACGGTGTTGTAATGGATACAAAAAGGATAGAGGCATATTCCAAAACGGGATACCTTTTTCCCAATTCCGATGTTGCAAGTATTGGTCTTCAACTAAAGGGAGTTTTGCATTCACAAGAAGCAATGTTTGGACGAAGGTTCTATAATGGAGAGGAACAGATGTTTAGCGCCAATCTCATTTATCAAAGCGAATTTAGCCATAAGCATAGGTATAAAACGGGGTTTTCTTTTTTATATGATGATTACGATGAACTTGTGTTGGAGGAATCATTTGCATTGGTTGAAAATGTGGGCAGTCCCTCTTTTAGAAGAACGGAAAAGGTGCCTGGGGCTTTTTTCGAATATACCTTGAACGGAGAGGATATTTACAATGTAATTGCAGGCTTGAGGGTTGATGAACACAATATTTATGGGACGCTTTTAAACTATAGAGTCAATGCCCGATACGCTTTGGATGTGAAAACAGCATTGAAATTTGCAGCTGGAAAAGGGCAAAGAGTAGCAAATATTTTCAATGAGAATTTGGATATTTTGGCAAGTAGTAGAAACTTATTTATCGATAACCCTGGTATTGGAGCTTATGGTTTAGATATAGAAGAAGCAACGACTATTGGACTAAACCTTACCAGAAAATTTGAACTCTTTAATAATGATGCAAGTTTTCTTTTAGACTTTTACAATACTAACTTTTTGAATCAGGTGGTGGTAGATTTAGATGCTTCAACTCAAGAGGTTCATTTCTATAATTTGGATGGGAGATCGTATTCAAATAGTGTACAAGCAGAATTACACATTGAGCCATTGGATCGATTGGACTTTAGAATAGCAGGAAGGTGGATGGATGTGAGAACGGATTATTCAAGTGGAAATCTTGCAGTGCCGTTTAACCCTTCGTTAAGAGGTTTTTTAAATGTAGGATATGAGACCAGAAGAAACAAGAACAAAAGCCAATGGATGTTTGATGCAACCGTTCAAGCTATTGGTGAACAAAGGTTACCGCAGACTAGAAACAATCCTGAAATACACCAGAGGAATGAATACAGTGATGCTTATGCTATATTAAATTTTCAGGGTACTCGTATGATTGCAGAGAACACGGAAATTTATCTGGGAGTGGAAAATGCGCTTGATTTTAGACAAAGAGATGCTATCGTTGCAAATGCGGATCCCTTTGGAGAATATTTCGATTCCAATTTCGCTTACGCTCCTGTTTTTGGTCGCAACATTTATATTGGATTTAGATATACCATACCGAATCCTGAAAGTAAATCAGATAACAGTGGGCACTAATTTTCAAAAAAAAATGAAAGTTCATTGTTTGCAAGTGGAATACTTTTACATTTGATCTAAATTCATTGCATTGGAAAATTTTGATGTTGCAATCATAGGAGGTGGAATAGTTGGCGCGGCCACTTTTTACAAACTACAAAGCAGATACCCGGAAAAAAGAATTGTCTTATTTGAAAAGGAAAAACGATTAGCAGCTCATCAAACCGGTCATAATTCTGGTGTTATTCATTCCGGGCTTTATTATACTCCAGGATCTTTAAAAGCTAAAAACTGCATTCAAGGCCGTCATGAAATTGTTGCTTTCTCCAAAGAACATAGAGTAGCACATGATGTTTGCGGAAAAGTAGTTGTGGCTACCGACCCCGAGGAAATTCCAAGGCTTGACAAAATATTTAAAACCGGAAAGGAAAACGAGATTGAAGGAATAGAGCGGATAACTGGAGATCAAATAAAAGAGATAGAACCATTTTGTGAAGCAATAGATGGAATATGGGTGCCTTGTACTGGAATAATAGACTTTGTGGGTGCAACCGAAAAAATGGTGGAAATAGCATTATCTAAAAATACTGAAAGCAAACTTTACTTAAATGAGGCTGCAGAAAGCTTTACAGATGATAGCGAAGGAAGTATTATCCATACCAAAGCCAGAAATGTTTTGGCGAAGAATGTCATTTTTTGTGGAGGATTGCAGGCAGATAGATTAGCCAAGAAAAACAAGGTTAAGATAAAAGAAAGGGTAGTGGGCTTCAGAGGAGATTATTATGAATTAACCGATCAGGCAAAGCACAAAATCAAAAACCTGATCTACCCAACTCCTAATCCGGCCTTTCCTTTTTTAGGTGTTCATTTTACGAGAATGACCAACGGAGAAATAGAATGCGGACCCAATGCAGTTTTCACCTTTAAAAGAGAAGGTTATGGTAAAACCGATTTCAATTTACTAGATAGTATAGATGCGTTGACCTATTCAGGAACTTGGAAATTATTCCTAGGCAATATATCCTTTGGCTTAAACGAATATAGAAGAGCATTTTCAAAGAGACGATTTTTGGAAACGTTGCAGCGCATGGTTCCTTCTTTAACTATGGATGATATAAGGCCAGGAAGATCGGGAGTTCGTGCAATGTTATTGAATGAAAAGGGAGATACAAGAGATGATTTTAGAATAGAAAAAAATGGAAATGCAATTCATGTTTTAAATGCTCCTTCACCCGCGGCAACGGCATCTCTAGCTATTGGTGGGCAAATTGCAGATATGGCAAAAGAAGCTTTTCGATACCATTAAATCGGTTTAGGCCACCTTGTATTTTTCAAATAATTCCTTCCAGTTAAAAATGAAGAGTTTGTTTATTTCATCCATTTTTTGAAGAAACTTAGGATTGGGAACTTTTAAGGTCTTAAAATAGTTCTCCTGAAAATCATTCAATTCATATCTATAAAAAATGGATTTAGACATGGCATAAACCGTATTCTTAGAAGGGTAATTTATTCTTGACATTTGTTTTTTACAATCACTAATGTCTTGCGCCAATTGTCTTTTATCCATTTGTAAGAGATCACTTGAATAACCAATTACGTACTCAATAATTCTCTTATCCTGACCGCTCTCAAAAAATTTGGGTACGAAACATATATTTGCAGTCAACACAATGAGCAGAAATTGATAACCATCTTCTTCATCAATCTTTGGACGTGATTCGAAACTCGTTTCGTCATTCAAAAGTCCAGAAACATCTTTAAAAGATTTTCCAACCGCATTGAAAACAGAATTTACCATTAGCTCTGCTACAGCTAACTCTGTCATTTTTTTCTTCCCTAGAAGTGTGCTAAACATAGTTTGATTTAACAAGTTGGATAAAAATATCCAGAACTATGCGGGTCTCGAAAGGAGCTAAAAAGCTTTATCAACAGTTTTTTTCACCTCAATTGTTCAATACAATTCCGGTGTAATTACTTGGAGTTATTGCTTTTAATTCATTCTTGATTTCGTTGCTTACGGCTAGAGAATCAATAAATTCAGAAAAATCGGATTGGGATATTTTAGTGCCCTTTCTGGTCAGCGCCTTCAATTTTTCATAGGGAGCTTCGTAATTTTCTCTTCTTAAAACCGTCTGAATGGCTTCTGCAACAACCGCCCAATTATTTTCCAAATCATTGGATAAACTAGCTTCATTCAATTCCAACTTACTCAATCCTTTTTGAATACTTTTAAAAGCGATCATTACATGACCAAAAGCTGAACCTAAGTTTCTAAGAACGGTAGAATCTGTCAAATCTCTTTGCAATCTGGAAACAGGTAGTTTTCTTGCCATATGATCGAGCAGTGCATTGGCCATTCCCAGATTTCCTTCTGCATTCTCAAAATCTATAGGGTTTACTTTATGTGGCATGGCGGAAGAACCGACCTCACCCGCTTTGATCTTTTGCTTAAAATAATCCATGGAGATATAGGTCCAAATATCTCTTGCCAAATCTATCAGTATGGTATTGATTCTTTGCACGGCATCAAAAAGAGAGGCGAGGTTATCGTAATGCTCAATTTGAGTCGTTGTTTGAGAACGGGATAAGCCCAGTTTCTCATTCACAAAATTATTGGCAAAACGAACCCAATCAATAGATGGAAAAGCCACATGATGCGCATTGAAATTTCCAGTAGCTCCGCCAAACTTTGAAGAAATAGGAATGAGTTTCAATTGCTTTAGCTGCTCCACAATACGTTCAACAAAAACATATAATTCCTTACCCAAACGCGTTGGAGATGCAGGTTGCCCGTGCGTTCTTGCCAACATGGGAATATCCTTCCATTCTTTGGAATAGGTGTGCAGACTTTCCGTAATGTTTTCCAGTTCATTGAAATAAACATCGTTCAAAAAATCTAAGATGCTCTTTGGAATAGCGGTGTTATTGATGTCCTGAGAAGTTAAACCAAAATGAATGTATTCACTGATATGTGCATAGCCTAAAGCGATTACTTTTTCTTTTACGAAATACTCCACCGCTTTCACATCATGATTGGTTGTTCTTTCCGTTTGTTTAATTTTCTCTGCATCCGCATAATCAAAATCGATATAGATTTTTCTTAATTCTTCAGCTTTCAATTCAGTGCCATTAAAAGTGGGAAGTTTTTCTTCAATTAACGCAATGAAGTATTCTACTTCAACCAGAACGCGATAGCGCATAAGGGCGTACTCAGAAAAATAGGGTGACAAAATGGAGGTGTGCCTTCTATAACGGCCGTCTATAGGTGAAACGGCTGAGAGTTCTGACAAATTTTTCATGTGCTTCTCTAAGGCACAAAGGTCTATATAAAACTTGGGTTTTGCAATACACTTTTGATAGATTACTTGATTAGATTCTCTTTGAATGACAGAAGAGTTCACTTATAAATATTGACCAAGTATTATATTTATAGAGATTACCAATAAACACCAGCATTCAGCTTGAAGAATAAAACAGGTTATTTAGAGCATATTGAAAGTTTAAGAGGCATAGCAGCAATGATGGTTGTTTGTTTTCATTTCATGACATATTTTAATGGGGAAGAATTTCTTGTCAAAAACGAAAAATTAAGAGATTGGAGTGTATTTGGTGCTCAGGGAGTAGAGATGTTTTACGTCATTTCAGGATTTGTAATTGCCTTTTCTTTATATCGCCAAGATTATAATATTCAGTTTTATCCTAAATATATTCTAAAGAGAATTCTACGCATCGTTCCAAATTATTGGATGACAATCTTATTTATACCATTTGTTTCATGGTATTTACATACGAAAATTTGGGGAATAGAATTTAATTGGGATTGGCCAACAATGCTTGCTAGTGCTTTTTATGTTGCTGATTTATTTCCCCAATTAGAATGGTTTAATGTCATTTTTGTAACCCTGAAGGTGGAGATTCAATTTTATTTTTTGATTGGTCTACTATTTCCTCTAATTCGCAAGAACTATGTCGTTCGAATAGTTCTTTTTGCTTTATGGATTGCATTGGGAATTTATTTTAATAATTATCAAACTGTTTTGATAAATGCACCATATTTCATTTTAGGGATGACGCTTTATGAAATTTACCAAAAAGCTGAGCTTAGAAATAATCTCATTTTATTGTTTTTGATATTTGCCTTACTCTATATTTTTTATCACCCTGTTGATTTAGCCATTGCCATATTAAGTGCGGTTTTTATATTATGGAAACAGTGGTGGAATAGAGTCTTGAATTTTTTGGGAAAGATCTCTTATTCTATGTATTTATTACATGGTGTGTCTGGGGGATGGCTACTTTATTTTTTATCAAGAAATAAATCTCTGGACTTGCACCCGTTTACAATCGTATTTCTTGGAATTTTATTAAGCATTTTGGTCTCTCTGTTATTTTATGTTTTTATAGAAAGACCAAGTATGAAATTGAGCAAATCCATTAGATATAGAAAATAAAAAAGACCGCTGGAATAGCGGCCTTTTTAACCATTATGGTACCTAGTTTTAACTCTTTGTTTAAAAAGAGTAGGGGTTTAAGCCTCAAATATGAAGAGCATAGAATAGGTTATCATTGAGGCGTAGTAGGTATATGATGGTGTTTAAAGGGTACATAGTCCATTTCGTTTTTTTATCTTATTTGCAATTAAGATTCTTTGCGATCTAAAAGCAGAAATTCACTCACCATTACTTCTGTGATGTATCGTTTCTGTCCGTCTTTATCTTCCCAAGAGCGGCTGTTTAATCTGCCTTCAATTGCAACCTGTTGACCTTTACGCATGAACTTTTCTATGCGCTCAGCGTTCTTGCCCCAAGCCACAATTTTGTGCCATTGCGTTTCCTCGATTTTTTCACCTGCCTTATCATAGTAAGCAGAGTTGGTAGCCAAATTAAAGTTGGCTTTTTTCTTTCCTCCGTCAAAGTTCATTACTTCCGGATCCATACCTAAACGACCAATCAATTGTACCTTGTTTCTCATGTTGTTCATTTTTCTAAATTTTAATTGTTTAACTGAATTTTTAATTTCCAAACGCAAGAGGTGTTTTCATTTTTTGATGCTTTATTAAGCGTGATACTTTTCAATAAGCTCATAAATCTCAAGCCTTTTTTTGTTTGGCACTGCAAATGAAAGGAGAGCAAAAATTCCTAGCCGTATGTTAAACGTTTAACACCCACTTATAGTCGTTTACAAACGTTTAAATTGTGTTAATGCATCTATTTTATTGATTTTTATTGAGGTGTGGGGTTTTTGTATAGTTGCTGATATGCAATGAAAATATAAGGCAGTAATGCACTATATTTGGGTGCTATGCACAATAAACTAAAAAAAATATGTCATATCCTTCAATAGATGCTTTGCAGAAAAAACTTGCCGAAGAAATATTTGGTGACAGGAAAGATATTAAGAAAGCTTCTGGAAGAGCACTTGGTACTTTACTTGAATTGATTTCATATTATCTTCTTCAAGAATGGGAACTAACAAACAATGTAATAATTGAATTAAAGATTCCTGAATTTGGCAATGATGACATTACTCATAATGTTGAATTTGCAATGCATCCTATTAAATCGGTAGAAGAACCAGAAATAGAATATGGAGAGTCCACAACTTCTTCAGGTTTCCGAAAACAAAATCCTGAGTTTAAAAATAAATTTGATAATTATGATTTGAAATATAAATCCTTGCTATCGAAAGACTTAGTTCAACGAAACAATTGTGTACTTGGTGAAAAAGATAGTGGGAAACTGATGCTTAACTTTTTTAAAGAAAAGTCATATTTAGTTGAATTATCTCAAATGCCTTTTGCTATGGTAGAATGTAAAAGGGTTGGCGTTGAAGAAGGAAATAAAAAAGGTCCAACTACTATTGAAAAAGCAAAACAAGGGGCTTATGTAGCAAAATCTGTTTCAGCATTGCAAAAAGTTAGGTCACGCAAAGGTGAATTGTTAGGCTTTTATGAAACAAATGAAGGGGAAATAAGCTTTCTTAATTTCAAAGAAGAACTTGATAGACTGGTTTACGAAGCAACTCCTGAAGAAATGAAGGGTTTTGTTTTAACAATAGGTATAGTTAGTAATCATGGTAATTGGTATTCAGAAGAAAAATTAAACAAGGAGTTATTAGTTTTAAAGGATTCATATGATTGGCTTTTATTCTTCAAAGATGAATCTATGGTAGAATTTGTTCAAGACACAATTATTGATCCGAAAGAAGCAGAATATGAAGCGATAAAGAAAGCATTTGAAGATAGTTACAATAAAGATATAAAGGGTAATAAGCTAACCAAAGTAAATTTATATAGAGATGCACATTTGGCTCTCACTAATTACTTTGCAAAAAACATAACACATATTGAAGAAAATTGGTTTAATGTTATTACACCATCAGCTTCGAAAACCATAGATTTGAAAAATATTTTGACGCATCTAAAAAAGAAAATGAACAAATGATAAAATACATTGATCTTTTTGCAGGAGCAGGAGGCTGGGAAGCAGGATTAAGTGATCTGGGATGGGATTGCAAAGGTCTATATGAATGGAATGAAGCTGCATGTAAAACATTGGATTTTAATTTTTCAGGAAAGGTAAATTGTGTTGATTTATACGATTATAAGAATATAAAATTCCCCAAAGTAGATGTTGTAATTGGAAGTCCTCCATGTCAAGGATTTAGCAATGAAGGGAAAAAAATAAAAAATGATACTCGAAATAGTCTTGTTTGGTCATTTGTTGAAATCATCAGAAAAGTGGATCCAGACGTATGGGTTTTTGAAAATGTGCCTGGCTTCAAACGATTATATAATGGTGAGTACTTTAAACAGCTTGAGATAAAACTAAATAAATTAGATTATTACTGGAGTTGGTTCATCTTAGATTCCAGTGATTATGGTGTTCCTCAATATCGAAAAAGATTTGTTGCAATAGGCTCTAAGCGAAAAAAACCACCCATACCAACTATTGAAAATTTTGATACTCCAAATCTCTTTGGTCAAAAGCCAAAAGTATCATTCTGGGATGCTATTTCCGATTTACCCAAAGTATCTCATGGGGAGAGAATTGGTAAATTTCGCTACACAAGAAAAGTAAGAAATGAGTATCAAGAATTAATGCGTAAAGATTCAGAGACAGTGTATAATCATACTACTCAAAACCATAGTGAAAGAGTACTTGAAAAAATAAGAAGTGTACCTGTTGGAGGCAATATGAAAAATATTGTGGGAAATTTCAGTGAAAACAAACAACATTATGAAGGTGGATATAGAAGAGCAAAAAAAGATGTGCCTTCATATACAGCTTATTGGACAAGGGGTATGACTTCCATTCATCCAGAACTTGACCGATTTTTATCACCCCGAGAATGTGCGAGAATTCAATCTTTTTCAGATAAAGTGATTTTTCAAGGATCAACAATTCAAAATTATACTCAAATCTGTAATGCTGTTCCCCCTTTACTCTCAAAAGCAGTTTGTAAGAGTATAATTGAGAACGAATTACTTCCAAAGAGAGAAATTACTTTGCATAACAATAGATACCACAGCATATCTCACTAACGTGAGAGACGCAGGGTATCATTATCCGTTATAAACAATTAGAATGAACAAAACAATCTCCACAATAATTCTCTTCTTTCTTGGAGTGATTGCATTTGGACAAATTCAAAAGGACTATGGAGTTTGTTATAATCTTGAGGATGCATTTGCTAACAAAGAAGTAGTTCATACTTTAAGGCTGAGAAACAATAAGAAGCTAACTTCTATTCCAGATGAAGTTAGAGAACTTAAGAACTTAAAAATTCTAGACGTTTCTGGAACTAATTTAAGCTCTTTGCCAGAGGCGATTATCGAATGTAAGGAATTAGAGGAAATAACAGCAAATGCTTCTAAGTTCAAAACTATTCCATCCTCAATAGGAGAATTGAAAAAATTAAAGATTTTGAATTTTGGATATAATCAAATAGAGGAAATTCCATCTTCGTTAGTAAAGTGTGTAAATCTTGAAAGGTTAACACTCGGAGACAATAAAATTAGCAAGATACCCGAAGGTTTTTGTAATCTTGATAAGATGTGGTTTTGCAGTTTAGGAGGAAATAACTTAACTGAATTTTCAAACGAATTTTTGGGGTTAGAAAGTGTCGGAAATCTATGGTTACATGGAAACAGTATAACTTCAATACCCAAGGGAGTCTGTGAAATGAAATCTCTAACTCATTTACTTATTGATGCTAGTGAGATTGAAAATTTAGATGAAGTAAAAACTCTTTGTCCAGACCTCAGAATTATTGATGAGAACAATAGAAAATAAATAGAATGTATTAAGAAGCTTTTTACTCAAACCGCTAACATCAATTAAAGAAATGAACAAGACTTGCAAGAAATGTGAAAATGAAATCCCGAAGTTGGATTTTACCGAAGAGGCAAGACTTAAACTTTATGGACTTATTTATCAAGATTTAAAGCTCTTCGCTGTTAAACAACTAATGGATGAACATAGGGTAACCCATAGAGATGCGAAAATAATTGTAGCCCATCTTAACAAAAATTATGGACAGTGCAGAAGGTGCGATTATAGCGATTTAGATAAAGAAAGCATTGAATGTCCAAAATGTGGTGCATTCAACTACAATTTGAAAGGACCTATTTTCAATCAAAACTTTTGCTCACTTCTAGAATATTCATTACCATTTGAACAATTAGAAAATAAAGAATTAAGAGGATTCTGGTGTGATGGAATTGAATCTATCCCTTATGATATTGAAAATCTCGCTCTCAATAGACTGAAGCAAAACCGAAGCGTAAAAACAAGGGCTTGGACAGGGGTTAGCGGTCAGGATATTTATGAAATGACTATTCTTTTCGGAGAACAATCAATTAATTGTTTCGAACAAGGATTAAGCTTGGAAGGTTGCATTTATTCCGAAAATGCCGATGATTGGATAAAGGTTGAACCAGACAAGAAAAAGATAGAAATAAGACTAAAATAAAAAGTGCATTGTACACAGAAGTTAGGAGTTCAGTGTTAGCGCAGCAATTGGTTAATTATGTAGACTTAAGTGGATTCTTCAATAGTTGAAGCTAATATGTCATTTTGGGCACATGATGCGTGCAAAATTTATATCTTAAACCAAATTAAATTAAAGTTGATTAAACGTATTTTATCTAAGGATCTATTTAGACTTAATTAAAATGGGAAAGCTAAGGCTACTCTTGTTGTTAATTCCACTTATACTTTTACTATCATGCACCTCTGGTATACCTAGTTGGATTGAAGAGAATAAACATGCAATATCAACGGATGGAAAGGCATTGGCTTACGAATCAATTCTAGAAGGAAATCGAATCTCGGTTACAACCTGGGTTAAGTCTAATTTAGGCTCTGGTGGAGAAGGTGTCTTTGATATACAAACCAATGATTCTTCTGGTGTGAATATGATTTGGATCTCAGACTCAACTATTTTAATTGAATACCCCTCGGATTCAAAAGTGTTGATGCAAGAAGATAGCACATTTTTTGCTGGAAGGATTATTAAACTGCTTTATAAAGTAAAGAAATGAACCAGGCAGAGTAACATCAAACAATATTTAGAAATGACCATAGAGGAAATTCAAAACAAAATAACTAAGCCAATAACCAAGTTTACTACGGGCGGATTTAGACCAGAGAATACTATTGAGGAAAGTTGGATTGGTAAAGTTTTTGCATTTAAGGAGAATGAAGAAATTCCAAGGGATATTGAAGGAGAATTAATGATTCCCTTAGCACAATTCCATATTGCCGATTTACCCTATATCCATCATAATATAAAGGATGTAAAACTGATTACTGTTTTTATCTCAAAGAAACTTCCAGAATGTTTAGAAACAATGGGAGCAAGATGGGTATTACGAGAATACTATGATCAAGATGAAATATTAATAAAGGAGCTGGAGAATCCTGCATCTTTATTGAATCCATTTCCACTAAAAGCTGAATTTGTTGAGAAAGACTTTCCGCTTTGGGATGGTGGTGGATTGTCAAGAGAAATGGAAGATGAAATAATTGATCTGGAGACTTATGGGATAATTGATAGTTATTATGATATAACTGAACATACCTATGAACATAAAATAGGAGGCTATCCCTCTTTTTGTCAATCTGGAATTCTTGACTCGGAAGGTTTTGGTCCTGGTTTTGAATTTGTATTTCAAATTTCATCTGATGGAAAGGCAGGTTTGAACGTGATCGACCAAGGGAGTTTCATGTTTGCAAAAAATAGTGAGACTGGTGAATGGAGCTTGTATTATGACTTCTATTAACCCATAGAATTGTAACCATTCTAACTGTAGAATCCAACTAAATAATGCAATACCGTAAAGAGTCATATTTTGAGTATTTAATACTTCACTTAAAGGATTTGAAAAACATCTATTCTAAAGCATTTCCAGTTATTATGGGAACTCTTGCAATAGTTTGTTTTTCTATCTTTTTTGAAGGAGGTTTTCAAAATTTAATTTCTGGCTTTAAGATGCTGGCTTTGTTTGTTATTGGAATTGGCATCTTCTTTTTTTTGTTTCCAATGACGCTTTATTTCCCAAATTACAAGAGTAGTGCAAGACATTTCAATATTATTAAATCCCAAATAGTGAATTCGAGAAAATTGTGCTCAATTCAATCTAACATTACCAAAATTATGGCTTCTAAAAACCTCTATAGCTTCCAATATCAAGTAACAGGAGATAGAGATATAAATCATTTTGATTTCAACTTAGCGGATGTTTTTGAGACAAAGTCTTCTCTTTTCTTATTTCCAATCAGAGCCGCAAATGAAAAGGATCCCATTGGTTCTGCCACTGCTTACTTACCCACGATAAGAATTGCCAGAAAAAGGGAATATATACCTGGGCTTTGGGATATCAACGAGGTAGTAGCTGTGAAGGAAGTAGTAGAGGAAAATGATCTTATTCTTAAAATAAAAGAAAGAAAGGGGCCGGAGATAATCTTAATCTTAAAAAACTATAGTTTTAATATAGGCGAGGATCATGTAAAATAGAATGGGAGAATTCGCAGAGGACTATTTGATCAAAATTCTTTACGGGTTTTACTGAACAATGTAATTACGAGAATGCATCCATATTATAAGAACATATTTCGAGTACCTTGAGAGGAATAAAATTGTTGGCGAGTTATATTCAAAAACACCTTACTTTAAGCATCAAAAAAATATAAAATGGCTTTCGGATTCCCACCTAAACATATTGAAGATTTTGAAATACCTGAATTATCCAACAAACAAGCTTATATTAAGGCAATAGAAGCTGCTAAAAAAATAGGTTGGAATATTGGTTCTCATTTTACTGAAGGATTTATTGCTTACACCAAGTTTTCAATGAGTTCATGGAGTGAAGAGGTAATAGTTAAGATTGAGGAAGGAAACATAAACCTGAAAAGTGAGTGCACGGGAAGTCAACTGTTAGATTGGGGAAAAAACAAAAAGAACACCCATAATTTCATTTCTACATTCAATTCCCAAACGGAACGAGTAAGTTCGGAAGAAGCAGAACAAAGATTTTCAGAGCTTCAAGCGGAGTTTGCAGTTGAGGAAAACGCAATGAGTAAACCACCTTTAAGTAAAAAAGAAAAGATCTCAGAATTCTTTTCTTTTTTCATACCCACAAAGGGTTATTTCATTAGTCCTATTCTGCTCAATATTAATATTATCATTTTCATTATTATGGCAATTACGGGAGTAAATATAATGTTGCCAGACAATGAAAGTTTACTTCTTTGGGGTGCTAATTTTCGACCTGCCACTTTAGATGGAGAATGGTGGAGATTGTTAAGCAGTTGTTTTCTGCATATTGGAATTTTTCATTTGCTCATGAATATGTACGCCTTGTTGTATATTGGAATGTTACTTGAACCCTACTTGGGGAAATCTCGCTTTCTAAGTGCTTATCTAATTACTGGAATTGCTGGAAGTGCTGCCAGTCTTTATTGGAATGAACTTACAATTAGCGCAGGTGCTTCAGGTGCTATATTTGGAATGTATGGTGTTTTCTTAGCGATGCTGACTACAAATCTTATTGAGAAATCGGCAAGGAAAGCACTCCTTACCAGTATTGCCGTATTTGTAGGATACAACCTTTTAAATGGCTTACAAGGTGGAATAGATAATGCTGCACACATTGGTGGTTTAGTTAGCGGTTTAATCATCGGTTATTCTTTTTACCCCAGTTTGAAAAAACCAAATGTGGGAAAGTTGAAGTTTGGAACAATAGGATTATTAACACTTTTGATACTCGCTTCTGCCTATTTCGTTTTATCTACAACAACCCCAAGTGATATTAGTGAATACAATATAGAAATGGAAAAATTTGCTCTTTTGGAAGAGGAAGCATTGGGTTTGTATAAGATGCCCGAATTTTCCACTGATCAAGAATATCTAGATGAGATTCAGGATATAGGTATTCCAAATTGGAAATCGAGTTTGCAGATACTTAATGAAATTGATGAATTTCAATTGCCAGATGAATTTCATCAACGAAACTTAAAACTGAAAGAGTATTGCTCTACTAGAATTCAGAGTTATGAATTGGTGTTCAAATCAATTTCAGAAGGCACAGATATATACAATACAGAAATAGAAGAAGCTAATGCTAAAATTGAGTCAATAATTAACGAGTTAAATCAAAGCCAGTGAATTTAAAATAGCTTATCAGTTTAGTTAATGCATTTGATGGATAGCGTTGATTCAATCTTTTTTAATATTTTAGGAACTAATCAAGCAATAATATCATACAGCTATACGCGAAAATAAATATGTTTATTCTTAATTTTATTGATGTATATCCGATAGAAGAACCAGAAGTAATGTCTTATTTAGATGTTTCTGCTATGGTTTTCATTTCGGTACTAGTTATAATAACCTATTTCCAATTGAAAAAAAGAAATAGGAGAGTAGATGCCATAAATGAAATGGAACCTTTGGAATCAGAAAATGTAGATTTATTTAAGGAGTTGGACATCTTAATGCAGCCGAAAAGGGATATAAAAATGTGAACTCATTACCATTTTCTAAATATACTCCTTTAGTAAAATATATTTGGATACTTATTTTTTCAGTCATATCAATCTTTTTTATTTCAATTATTGCCTATCTGCTTTTCGGATAAGTTTCCAGTACTAAATAAACATCTAATAAGGAATGCAAATACTAATTGAAAAAATGAAAGCGACCACTTTTTTTCTGGTATTTTTATGTTCAGTCCCATCTTTTGGACAACATGTAATTTCTATAGATGATAGCCTAATGTATGATTCTAAATTTTTATCAAAACTTGAAACCGGGGAATATTTTAAAGAACAATGCCAATCAGTAGAGTTAGAAAATGGTTTAATGATTTTGAATACCAATGATACCATTCATTTTCCCAGAGAATTGGAACTGGGTAAAGTAGAAGTATTTGTGGGGAAGAATGAAAGCTATGACTTGACGTTTGAAGTTCAAAGAATAAACAATACTACAATTAAATATAGATTAGAAATTATCTACTTAGGAAAACATCAAGTAGTAATAAAAAGTGAAGCGTTTATAGAGCCTTATTTCTTTTTTGGAGCCGAATCGGAGGAATTTGAAGGATCTACATATTTTGTTGATGAATATCAATATATTGATGGTGATTGTTATTTCAATGTTGGAATTGGTGAAACGGATAGTGGTATTCGAATGGCCACTATACATGGGAATTGCTTGGGAAGTCTTGAAGATATAGATTCGGAAGCTTTTCCAAGATTACGGTCAAATTAAATTTCATTTGAACATTGTTATTCCGTGCTATAATTTAATCCGTACCATTGCAAAACAAAAATTAGTCTCAGTACCTCGTTTCACTTTTCTAAATTATGACATTCAAAGATTTAAATCTCCATTCCTCTATTCTTAAAGCTTTAGAAGATCAAAATTATGTGGAACCAACATCCATTCAGGAAAAAGCAATTCCATTAGTTTTAAAAAAGTTTGATGTTTTGGGAAGTGCACAGACAGGAACGGGAAAGACAGCTGCTTTTTCTATTCCCATTATTGAGCATTTAATCCATGATTTTAGCCACCCCAAGGGTAAAAGAAGAATTTCAGCTCTGGTAGTTACTCCAACGCGAGAATTGGCTATTCAAATAGGGGAGAATTTTACTAATTATACCAAATACACCACCATTAATAATACCGTTATCTATGGAGGCGTTTCTCAAGGGCCTCAAACAAGAGCGCTTAAAAATGGGGTGGATGTTTTAATTGCTACTCCGGGAAGACTATTAGATTTAATGGGGCAAGGATATATTTCTTTGAATGATGTCAAGTATTTTGTTTTAGATGAAGCAGATAGAATGCTGGACATGGGCTTTATCCATGATATTAAAAAGCTCTTAAAGAAATTACCCAGAAAAAGACAGTCCTTGTTTTTTTCCGCAACCATGCCTAAAAAAATTGTTGAGCTGTCTAATCAAATTTTATATAAGCCCAAGAAGGTTGCTGTGAATCCTGTTTCATCTACTGCTGATACTATAAAGCAGTATTTGTACATGACCAATAAGTCCACTAAAAAAGCTTTGCTTCTTCATATTCTAAAGAATCCTGAACTCGAACAAGTTTTGTTATTTTCTAGGACTAAGCATGGTTCAAATAGAATAGCCAGAGATTTGCAGAAAAAGAAAATTAATTCTGCAGCCATTCACGGAGATAAAAGCCAAAATCAAAGGCAGAAGGCACTCAAAGATTTTAAGGATGGGAAACTGAGAGTATTAGTTGCTACTGATATTGCAGCAAGGGGAATAGACATCGATAAATTGCGTTACGTTATCAATTATGACATTCCCAATGAATCGGAAACGTATGTGCATAGGATAGGCAGATGTGGAAGAGCAGGAGAAGATGGAGTCGCAATTTCCCTATGTGAGCCAGAGGAAAATGTCTACATCAGAGATATTGAGAAACTCATCAAGAAAAAAATAGATCGGGTGGAAGATAATCCATTTCCTCAGACAGATAAGCCAATGACCGCTGCTGAGAAAAAGATTGCTGAAAAAGAGAAAGCCAAAAGGAAGCAAGAATTCTTTGCAAACAGAAAGAAGAATAAGGGAATTAAAAAACCCAATTCGAGAAATAGAAATAGAAGGAGGTGAATTGGCCTTCTTAAAACTCTTGCCAAAAATTATATTTGGTAGATTGATGGATCTAAAATTATGACGAAATTGATCATTTGCTAACATGGCTGATGGTATATTAATTATACTTTTATACACCTTAACAAAATGGATGAATAGAATTGGAATCATCATTCATATTTGAATTGATATGAAAAAGTATTTAGCAGAATTCATTGGGACGTTTGCATTGGTTTTTTGTGGAACAGGCAGCATCATTGTTGATCAGGAATTTGGTGGTGTGGGTTTAATTGGAATTGCAGCAGCCTTTGGAATAATCATTACCGCCATGATCTATATTTTCGGAAACATATCCGGTGCGCATATAAATCCTGCGGTAACGATTGCTTTATACTTTGGAAAGAAAATGCCCAGAAATGAAGTGCTGGGTTATATAATTGCCCAAATTTTAGGAGCTTTCCTGGCTAGTGCTATTCTTCTATTGATGTTTCCCTCCAACAAAATATTGGGCAGTACTTTACCCATTGGAGGAGTAACGGAATCCATCGTTATTGAGATTATTATGACCTTTTTCATGATGTTGACTATTTTGGGTATTACTGCACGAAAAGAGTATTCAAATCTGGTTGGGTTGGTCATCGGTCTAACGGTTACTGGAATTATTTTTATGGCTGGACCTATTTCAGGTGGTTCTTTTAATCCAGCCAGGAGTATTGCTCCTGCAGTTTTGAGTGGGAATGTTTCTAGCCTTTGGATCTATCTTATTTTTCCTACCATTGGAACGATAATGGCTGTGTTCCTATGGAAATATGTATTTGAGAAGGAGTAAAAGGGGCATATAGCCGTTTAGCAATTCTCCCTTTATTTAATCTTTATTTTCAACAAAACCTTTTAAATTAGAATCTGTAAATCAAACCAAATCACGTTTTGTTATGAAAATTGTAAAATATATTTTTCTATTTATTGTTCTGGCTATTCTGGTTGTTTTAGGAATCGGAATGTTAACAGAAGCTGTTGATTATGAAAGTGAAATCACAGTAAACAAATCTGCTGCAGAAGCCTGGGCGGTAATGTCAGATGAATCCAATATATCCAAATGGATTGAAGGGTATGTAAAATCGGAACTGGTAAGCGGAACAGCAAATACTGTTGGCGCAGTTTCAAATGTTTATGTTAATCCGGGTGGAGAGGAAATGGTAATGAAAGAAACCATAACCGAATCCATTCCCAATAAGAAAATGGCGATGACCTTTGAAATGGGACCCATGGATATGGACTACGAAATGACCTTTACAGAACAAGGAGATAATACTATTATACGCTCGAAATCGGTTACTAGAGGAAGTGGCATAATGATGAAGTCCATGCTTTTGTTTATGAAAGGTTCAATGCAAGAGCAGGAAAACAGTAACTTGAACAGTTTGAAGAAATTGATAGACGAGAATACGAAAGATTATTTTTGAAAAGTTGAAGTAAGCGTTCATTAATATACTTTTTGGTTAAAAGTGAAATGAAGATTTCTTGATTTTCGCAATCTTTATGTACCGTCTATCAGCAAAAAATCACGGTACTGTAAATTAGCCGCAAAACAAAGTCTCTTTTCCAGCTATTCCTTATTTTCAGCAATTAAAAGTAATCCCGTGTTTAGAGGTTTTGGTTTAGGTGTTAAGAGTTTTTTTGAAGCAATAGGCTTTATTTTTAGACATCATTTGTGGTATTTTTTCTTCTTCCCGATACTGTTGTCTATAGTATTGGTCATATTGTCTTGGATAGGCGGATTGGCGTTAATTGAAACCGGGGTTGTATGGTTAGAATCAAATGTAGCTGGTTATTTGCCAGAGGGTCATCCTTCTGAAAATGCACCCGACTTTGGTTGGGACTGGTTTGTTTATGTTTGGGAACAAGCCAAAGTTGGCCTCTCCTCAGGCTTTCATTGGATCGCAGTTATCGCATTAAAAATGATTTTCTTCTTTGTTACCTCATTCTTTATGAAGTACATCGTCTTAGCTTTTTTATCTCCGATTTTGGCAAGACTGTCTGAGATAGCTGAGAATAAGCTAACCGGAAATGATTATCCATTTAAGTGGGATCAGTTTATGCGCGATGTCTGGAGAGGTATCTTGGTTTCAGTTAGAAATTTTGCAATTGAAATCAGTTTAATGATTGTTATTTGGTTTGTATTCCTCATCTTAGGATTCATCTTTCCACCACTTTCATTCCTAGGTTGGATTTGCTTACTGGTGCTCTCTTCTTATTATTACGGGTACGCTATGCTAGATTATGTAAATGAAAGAAGGCAATTAACAATAGGAGAAGGTTCAAAATTCATTCGTAAATATTCGGGCATGACCATTGCATTAGGTATGTTTATTGCTATAATTCCAGAAATAAGTTTTTGGCTGATAAAGTTTGGTGCTTCGTTTTTTATTGGATCTGCTGCAATTATCTCTGTAGTTGCTGCGGTTATTGCGGTGCACAAAGAAATCGGATTAGCTCAGAATCCTAAAAAAGAATTGCCCGAATGGAAAGAAAATTCGCTTTAAATAAATTACTAACCTCTCTTTTTCTTGTTTTCCTTAGTTTGAATTTTGCAGCTCAGAATAGGTTATTGAGTTTGCAATCGGCAGATGAAGAATTTGACAAGAAAAACTATTGGGGCGCTCTTGAAATTTATGGAAAACTGCATGAAAAGAATAAAACAGATGCAAAGGTTCTGTATAGAATGGGAGAGTGCTATCTCAATTTGAAGAACTATCCGCTTGCCCTATCTTTTTTAGAGAATGCGGGAAATTTAGATCCAAAAGTAGACAAGGATTTGAATTTCAATTTAGGAAGAACCTATCACCATTTGGCACAGCTGGATGAAGCAATTATGTACTTCAAAAAATTTAAGGAAGCTTACGGAAAAGAAAAGCATCCATACTATCAGATCGACAATAGAATTAAGCAATGTAAGTATGCCAAAGAATTAATGGCGAATCCGGTGGATGTAAAAATCAAAAATTTGGGAACGGGCATTAACAGTCGATTTGATGATTATGCCCCTTCTATTTCTGCTGATGGAACCTTCATGGTTTTTACTTCTAGAAGGTCTACTTTAGCAAAAGGAGATGTAGATTATAAAGGGGATTTTAAATACTTTGAGGATGTTTACTTTTCCATTTTAAACGATGACGGAACATGGGAGACCTCAGAAACACTTTCAGAAACTATTAATACCGATGGACATGATGCAGTGCTCAGTCTAACACCAAACGGAAAGGGTATTTTTCTATATAAAAACAATGAATCTTCTGCCGGTGACATTTTCTATTCGGAACGAAAGGGAGATTTTGAATGGAGCGAACCCTATAAATTGGATAAACCCATCAATACACCATTTTTTGAGAGTTCAGTTAGTGTTACTCAAGATGGAAATACCATGTATTTTATTTCAGAACGCTCCAAAGGATTTGGACATGGAGATATCTATGTGTCTAGGAAAATTAGTTCTGACAAATGGGGTAAGCCTAAGAACTTAGGTGATAGAATAAATACTAAAGGAGATGAGAAGTTTGTGTTCGTACATCCAAAGGGAAATGTATTATTCTTTGCTAGTGATGGACATAAAACTATGGGGAGCTATGATATTTTTAGGTGTGTTCGAGAAGGAGATAAATGGGGCAAACCTGTAAACTTAGGTTACCCTATAAATACGGTAAATGAGGAGTCTACCTTCTCAATGACTAAGGACAACAAAAAATTACTGATTTCGGCAGAGTATGAAGGTGGAGTAGGGGAACGTGATATCTATGAGGTAGACCTTTCTGAATTTGATATTCTGGAAGAGTTACAACTAGCTGCGGAATCTTTGAATGCGTCTTCAATGACCACAGTTTCTGGCCGAGTACTATTTAAAGGTAGGCAAACCGCAAATGTTCTAATTCGTGTCGTTGATAGTAAATCCGGTGATATGGTTTATGAAACAAGCAGTGATGAATTAGGGAGATACGAGCTGGAGTTGACCAATGGAAAAAGCTATTATTTTAAGGTAAGCGATAAAAACTACGAGAAATATGAGAAGCGAGTTAGCCTTAAATCAGATTCTGAAAATTTAACAGAACTCGAGCACGATATTGAGCTCCGCGAAAAAAAATAGAATACTTTTGCAATTAGAATATTTGTAGATGAAGGAAAGCCTAACTTTAATTACTGTTTTGTTAGTATTGAATGCTTTTGGACAAGCTCCAGTAAATGATAATTGCGAAAATGCTTCTGTTATTAGTGCTGGAACTGATATTGCTTTTAATTCTGTATCTGCAACAACTGATGGTCCTGAACATTCAAATGCTGCTTGTTTTAGCTTTGGAACAGACTTAGTGCATAACGATATTTGGTTCGAATTTACTGCGGGAACTTCTGGTTTTATGGAATGGAACACTTGCAGTACTGCTAATTTCGATACCCGTTTGGCTGTTTATAATGCAGGAGCTACTTGTCCCTTGGAAGATACTGACCTATTGGCTTGCAATGATGATGGACTTGCATGTGATAATTTCACCTCTTCTTTGTTTTTTGAAGCGGTAGCTGGAGAGACCTATTTATTGCGCTTAGGCGGCTTTGTAGAGGGTGATTTTGGAGAGGGAACATTTGATTTGATTGAAATCTCAGAACCAATATTTTCCGGGCATTCAGATTGCGCTGATAATGATTTTGTGGGAGTAGTTACTCAGGAACAAGCAGATAATAATGAAGGGTGGGTTTTTGGAGATAATCTTTTTGCACCAGCTCAAGATGGCGTTGAACCTCCCAGCTGCTTTCCTTTAGGTGAATTTTATGATGTTTGGTATGCTTTCAATTCGGGCATCAACGATACTATCATTTTCAATTTTGAGTCATTTACGGATACCGCAGATTACCAAATGGAAATTTTTGCTACTTGTGATTCTATTGCAGCAACGGCCATAGATGGAGGCGAAATAATATTGGGATGTTTTTCCTTGCCTAACGGTTTCGTTGGAGAAATTAATATAGTGGGATTTGAAAACCCCGCAGATTATATTATCCGTATTTCGTCATCAATAACCAATGATTTTCCCGGGGAATTCAGATTTCAGTTAATAGGGCAGGATGAAGCTGTAAGTGTGAATGAATTGGATGAAAAGCTGGTTTCCTTCTACCCAAATCCCGCTGTGGATATACTAACGGTAGATCCTATTTATTCTGGAACTCTGGTGAACATTTACAGTTTGGGTGGAAAATTACTACTGAGCAAAGTGCTTAATTCTAAAACGGATTTAAATATTTCTTCCATTCCTGCAGGTATGTACCTGTTACAAGTCAACCATAAGAATTCGAGTTCAAACGAAAAGTTGATTATTCATTGAGTGGTTTAAAATCTTGAACTACAATATTTGAAAGTACAATTGATCCTTCGTGGTTGAGATGCCCGAAATCTTTGAATCTTTCATACTTTAATTGAAATCTTTCGTCTCTTTGATAATCAAAAAGGGGAATGTTCTTTTCTTCCGCTATTTTCTTTCCTTCTAAAATAGACGAATCAGTATCTAAACCGCTCATATCTATACATGGAGAAACAACCATATATACTTCTACACCTCTTTGTTCGAAACCAAACAGAAGATCTTTAAATAAAGCAAGCACAACTGGATCTATTTCTGACTGAGTACTTCTACGTTCTACAAATTTTTCTTTTAAGCGTTTAAGTTGTTCTGATTTCATGGATCCTTTCAATGGTAAATAACCGCGATCATCATACTCCGGTTTTACAAAAAACTTTAATACATGTCCTATTGATGAGTTATTTCGATAGGATTGAAATAGCATTTTAAAATCTATATAAGGATCTTCTATTGATAAGAGCGGATGAAGTAAATCACGATGTTCCCAATAATAAGGATGAAGATCGGCTAGCCTAGAAAAATTAGCTTTACTCTTTGAGAACATTTTTTCGTCTAAATTTATAATTACTGCTTTTGGAGTATGATTACTCATTCTCATTTTAGCCAATGCATACAGAAATACCAAACTCTGACCTTGAACTCCGGAATTGTAGGTGCTTAAATGAAGCTCTTCTTCAAAAACTTCGGGAATGAAATGCCTCATGGCATGAGAACTTCCAAGAACAAGAAGTTCAGATTGATCCGTTTCTATTGCATATCTAATTCTATGATTTTTACCAGTTTTTTGATATGAAACTAGTGCACTAGCAGCTGTGCCCAATACCAGATCTATAACAATAAACGCAATTACGAAAAATGTTCCTTTTTTCAGGAATTGCCCAATTTGTTTATTTCGATTTTTCTCTTGCATAGACTAGAATTGGAAGTAAATAAATTGACTATTGTCAAAGACTCCTAGATAGAGTATAAGGAATACAATAAAAGAATAATAGGTCGCATTCAAGTACGAGTTTTTAATTTTTGATGATTTTAACTTATGGGTTAAATATTCACTTTTAAATTCCTCAATCATTACAATACCTATAGCCAAAATTGCATAAATAGGAGCTAGGCTATCATCACCATCTGGTATATATAAATTACCTATTGAACTACAGATGGCTTTTATGATAGTAAATGCATCGCTCAATGAATTTGCCCTGAAAAACAACCAGGCAAAACAGATTAGAAAAAAGGTCAATACAATTCTGAAAATAGACTTCTTTTTGCTCTTAAATATTTTGGATTCGATGATGAGAAAAAGACCATTCAATCCACCCCAAAAGATGAAAGTCCAGTTTGCTCCATGCCAAAAGCCACTAAGTAAAAAGGTTAGCATAATGTTAATCATCCACCTTCTTTGTCCATTTCTATTGCCTCCTAAGGGAATATAAACATAGTCTCTGAACCAAGTACTAAGGGATATATGCCACCTATTCCAAAATTCGCCAACGGAAGCTGAGAAATAAGGTCTTTTAAAATTAGTCATTAGCTGGAAGCCGAGCATTTGAGCACAGCCAATAGCAATAAGAGAATAACCTGCAAAGTCTCCGTAAATCTGAAAAGCAAAAAAGAAAGTTCCCGCTAAAAAGGAGAGTCCTTCATGATGTTCTATATTGTTGAAAATAGCATCTACATAAATGGCTGCTCTATCTGCGAGAACCAATTTAAGGAAGAACCCAACTATTATGAGCTTAAATCCAGCCGCCATTTTTTGGTAGCTAAATATTCTATCTCTATAAAATTGAGGCAATAGATTTGATGCTCTCTCAATAGGCCCAGCAACCAATTGAGGGAAAAAACAAACGAAACTGAAAAACGAAATAGCGTCTTTAGTAGGCTCAATATTTCTCTTATAGATATCTATGGTATAGCTCATTGTTTGAAAGGTGTAAAAACTAATACCAACTGGAAGAATGATATTCAAACGCTCAGAGGAGAATTCTACACCCATAAGAGTGAAGGCATCTACAAAGCTTTCAGCAAAAAAGTTGAAGTATTTAAAAAAACCAAGAAACCCTAGATTCACAAGAAGGCTCAGCAAAAGGAGTTTTTTTCTCTTATTATTTTCTTCGGTTTTACCCAATTCAAGACCTACGAAAAAGTCTACTACACTGCTAAAAGCAATTAGTGATAGAAATCTCCAATCCCAAAATCCATAAAAGATGTAACTGGCAACCAGAACAAATGCATTTTGTATTCTAACACTTTTGTTGAATACAAACCAATAGAGAACAAAGACTATTGGGAAAAAGATGATAAAATCTAATGAATTAAATAACATCTTGCATATTGAAGGTTTGTTGCTTTTTGAATCTTTTTACAAAAAATTCAAACAGATGTAATTTTAAGCAACAAAAAGCCCCAACCGAAATTCGATTGAGGCTTTTTTCAAGAATATCTTATTGATCATTATTTTGCCATAGCATTTTCTACCTGTGGCATAATCATTTCTGATTTTTCTTTCATCGCTTTTGCTTCTTCACTTTTTCTTGATGAGAAAGTCAACTCATCAATAATATTTTTAGCTCCAGCATATTTGTCAATAACAAACATTACGTAGCGAATGTCAACGGAAATAGTTCTTTGCAATTCTGGTTCAAATGCAATATCTCCAGACATTGCTTCCCAATTCCCATCAAAAGCAAGGCCTATGATTTCTCCATAGCCATTAATAACAGGACTCCCAGAGTTTCCTCCAGTAATATCATTATTAGAAATGAAGCAAACAATCATTTCACCATTTTCATCAGCCCATCTTCCGAAGTCTTTTTTCTTAATTAAATCAATCAAACCTTCTGGAACGATAAACTCTGCATCGTTTGGATCTTCTTTTTGAATAATCCCATCAGTGGTTGTTGTATTCTGAAATAGTTTACCATCTGCAGGAATATATTCCTTCACCTGTCCATATGTCAAACGCATTGTAGAATTTGCATTTGGATAATACATCTTCTCTGGATTCATTTCTCTTAAACCGGCAACCAGTAGTCTATATCCTTTGGAAATTTTTGCTTCGGCACTAGCTGCTCCAGCGCCAATTTTACCTCTGTAGATGGTAAGGAATTCATTGAACATAGAAGCCAATGGGTCTTTATCCAAAACCTTCTTACTCGGAGCTTTAAGGAAAGCGTTTAATTTTGCTTCACTTGTAAAAACTGATTTGGCAAAATTCTTTTCTGTCCATTTCATCCAGTCACCTTTTGCTTTTGCAAAACCAGTTGGATGGAATTCTGAAGAAATGTTATTCGCATACATTTCCATCATTCGTGCAGTAACTTTTTTATCTGTAGTTAAGTCATAATCTTTCCAGTGACCTTCTGCGAAAGCCATTAAACCAGCCTTAGCTGCCTCCCATTTCTCTCCAGAAGGCTCTTCTATAGCACCACCTAGCATTCTACCAGCTCTAAAAGCAAAAAGCATAGCTTCAGAACCAACAGCAGCTTCTGAAAAATAGGTTTCTGGAAGCTTATATTGAGCTAATTCTTTATATCCTTCTTCCAATAGCGAAATTGCTTCTCCATACTTTTTCTTTCTAGAAGCGTCTTTATTTACCCAAGCGGTAAAGTCATTTTCTATTGTCTTTTTCTTGTCGTAAACTTTTAAGTTTTTCAATCCCGCTTGCTGTCCAATGAAGTATTTCCAATAGTTAGAAATTCCAGCATACTTAGAAGAATATTGTAAGTCTACTTTTTCAGACTTATCCATTTCCTCTTTCATCAATCTTAATTTCTCTCCTCTTAATTCTACTCTAGCAGGTTGCCAGATATCCAAGGCTTGTTGAACACCATAGGAAGAAAGATATCTGTCGGTACTTCCCGGGTATCCCATTATCATTGTGAAGTCACCTTCTTTTACTCCGTCAGTAGCAACCGGTAAATGATGTTTTGGCTTATAAGGAACATTATTAGGGCTATAAGCAGCTGGGCTTCCATCTGGAGCCATATATATTCTTAAAAGTGAAAAATCTCCTGTGTGTCTTGGCCACATCCAGTTATCAGTATCACCACCAAATTTTCCTATTGATTCATCTGGAGCACCAACCAAACGAACATCATTATAGTTTTGATAAACCATTAGGTAAAATTCATTTCCTTCAAAAAATGTTTTTACCGTTGCTTCATACTTGCCTCCTTCAGCAGCTTCAGCCTCTATTTCTTTAAAGGCAGCTCCCAAAGCAGCAGATCTATCTTCTTCACTCATGGAATCATTCAACGATGCAGTAACACGATCGGTAACATCTTCAATTCTTTGAAGAAAACTAACGTACATATCCGCTATCGGTAATTCTGCTTCTTTAGACATTGCCCAAAAACCATTTTTTAAATAGTTGTCTTTTTCAGAGCTTAATGATTGAATGGCATCGTAAGCACAGTGGTGATTTGTTAAAACCAGTGCCTGATCAGAAATAATTTCTGAAGTACACATACCACCATTTAATCGCACAATGGCATCTTTAATGCTGGACTGGTTAATGTTGTAAATGTCTTCAGCGGTAAGTTTAAAACCAAGACTTTGCATTTCTGCTTCATTCAATTTTTTCAATGTGTGAAGCATCCACATCCCCTCGTTTGCAGTTGAGTTTATTGCGAAAAGCGCAACAATTAAAAAGGAAAGTAACTTTTTCATCTGTTATTTATATTAATTTTCAGAATGGGGTTGCCATTCTACATTTTCAAAAATAGTATCTAATCTCTTATAGAGTTCCTTAAATTCAGTTGGTAAATTATATCTGCCGACAACTTTTTTGGAAACACCATCTATATTGGCTTCAATTATCTTGGCAGGTAAGTCTGTTACGTGTTCATTATCGTAACTGTCTTCCATATTAAAATAGTCTGACTCATGTAAGGCCATTTTTATTTGATCCAAAGTTTGTTGATCGAACTTGTACTTGTAATACCCTATGAAGTCTACAAAATTCGTTCCATTGTATGTTGCAAACCCACTTTGGTATACTTTTAATTGAAATGTCGGACATCTGCCAAAACAAGGTGTCTTCTCATAAGACAGATATAAGGAATCGGATTCCAAGACTATTTCAACTTCTTCCTCTAAAGTCTCTTCCATTTGTTCTTCCAATACCGCCTCTTGTTCCTTTTCGACTTTGTTTTCCGCTCTAGCCTCTTTAAATTTCTTAATGTTTTTACAACTAAACATAAAGGAAATCCCAATTAGAAAAGCAAAGAATAATATGTTCTTTATCAGTCTATTCATTTATTTTTTTGGCATTTGCATTCCTCTTTCCTTTGCCATGTCTTCTAATCGCTTTTGAAACTTTGATTTTGGTTTTGCCGGTTTCTTTTTATTGGATGCAATTTGCGCCCTGATTTTATCATTATCTATAACGTAATTTTTAATTACATACATCTGTCCCATTGAAAACAAGTTAGCAAGTAGATAATAATAGGACAAACCTGAAGCAAATTTGTTAAAGAAGAAAAGCATCATGAAAGGGAATATATACATGATCATTTTCATATTGGGCATTCCAGGTTGAGATGGCATAGTCATTTGACTGCTATTCATTCTGGTATACAATAAAGTAGAAGCGGCCATTAGTAATGTAAATAAACTTACATGATTTCCATAAATAGAACTTATGACCGGAATTTGCTGACTCCATTCAAAAATAGAATCATAAGCGCTCAAATCATCTGCCCATAAAAAAGATTGTTGCCTTAGTTCTATTGAGGAGGGGAAAAAGCGGAACATGGCATATAAAATGGGTAGTTGAATAAGCATGGGTATACAACCTGCCATGGGATTAACCCCCGTTTTTTTATAGAGTGCCATCATAGCTTGTTGCTTTTTCATGGCATCTCCATCCTTATACTTCTTATTTATTTCTTCTATTTCAGGTTTTAATACTTTCTGCTTGGCACTGCTTAAGTAGTTTTTATATGTTAAGGGTGAAAGTGCGAGCTTTATGATAACAGTTAGAATAAGAATAATGATTCCATAGGAACCAATACCTAAACCTCTCAACCAATTGAAAATAGGAATGACAACCCATTTATTCATGGTTCCAAAAATTCCCCAGCCGTAGTCTATTACTTCCTCGTATTGCCTGTCAAAATCATCTAAAGTTTGTAGGTGATTAGGACCGAAATAGAATTCTAAACTGGCCGTTCCGTTCCCAAAGTTGTTGATTGGAATACCAAGGTTCGAGGCTTTGAAATTGAAAGTCTTACCTTCTTCTTCATCTAGTTTTTCAGTTATCAAATCTCCATAGTCGGATTTAAAACCAGATTCAGAGTATATAAAAGACGAAAAGAAATATTGTTTGAAAGCTGCCCATTCTAGTTTTCTGTCAATATCTTGAACATCATCTCCTGTTATATCATCCTTGTCATCATTCTTGAATTTATAGCCCAGTTGAGTAAAACCAAGTTCTGTAGTAATACTTTTTTCTCTTCCTTTTCCTTCTACTTCCCAGTTAAAGATTAAAGGTTGAGCAGAGCTCATGGTGTTGTCCATATTTCTGCTCCTCATTTCCACCTCTACATTATAGCTTCCTCCCTTTAACCTATAGTCAATTTCAAATGTACCTCCACTTGTGTTTTTCAACGTCATTGTTAGCACATCCGAATTTTCTCCATCTACTGTGAACCCCTGAGAGGAAGGTTCAAAGTAAAAATCAGAAAGTTTCTTATTGTTCTTGTCTCCATCCTTTTGCAGGAAAGACAAACTCATTAAATCGTTCCTATCCGTTAGAACAACAGGCAGAGAGTCAAATGTTTTGTAATCCAGAACCTCTGCATATTGAATTAAGCCGCCATTTGGATTAATTTCTAGCTTAATTTTATCGTTTTGAATGACGATAGGTTGAGCATTGGGTTTTGCAAGGGATCTTGAAAGACTTTCATATCTCCCATACTCTTGTGCATGTTTTGCCGAATCGCTTACCGCGGGCTCCATTATCTTTTCGTCAGATTCCTGATTGTTGGATCCAATATCAGCAACATTAGTAGGATCATCGGTAATAGCTATCTCCGCTTGGGCTTGAGCAGCTAATGTGCTGTCTCTAATCTCCTTTTGTCTGGCAATTTCTTCTTGCGAAGGTCTGCTGTTTAACATCCATAAGAATGTTACTGCCAATATTAATACAAAACCAAGAAGTGATTTCTTATCCATTCAAATATTTAAAGGGGCGTAAATATATGGCTTTGAACGCGATTGACAAGGAGAATGCTGACGAATGGTCTGCAATATATTTCTAAGGCATTTCTGCTGTTTGATTAATTGCCATTTTTTCAGCTATACTAGCCTTAATAAATTGTACAAAAAGAGGGTGAGGTTCTTCTACTGTACTTTTATATTCCGGGTGAAATTGAACCCCAACAAACCAAGGATGAGAAGGCAATTCCACAATTTCTACCAGGTTATTCTGAGTGTTTATTCCAGTAGGTATTAAACCGCCATCTTTGAATTCATCTTTGAATTTATTATTGAATTCATATCTATGTCTATGCCTCTCATTAATAATGTCTGTGTTATATACCTCAAATACCTTTGAATCAGGAGAAAGAGCACATTCATAAGAACCTAGCCTCATGGTTCCACCTTTTTCCTGAACATTCTTCTGATCTTCCATGATATCAATAACAGGATAGGAGCTGTTTTTCTCAATTTCAGTAGAATGGGCTTCTTTCCAACCCAAAACGTTTTGTGCAAATTCTATGACAGCACACTGCATTCCAAGACAAATTCCCAGAAAAGGAATTTTATTTTCTCTTACGTACTTTACGGCTTCTATTTTTCCGTTAATACCTCTACCGCCAAATCCAGGAGCTACAATAACACCTTTTACATCTCCAATTCTGGAAGCAACATTTTCTGGGTTAATAGATTCTGAGTGAATCCATTCGATCTTCACCTTACAATTATTACTTGCACCTGCATGTAATAAAGCTTCAGAGATAGATTTATAAGAATCTTTCAATTCTACATACTTTCCAACTAAACCAATTTTTATTTCCTTATCGGGATTTTTATAGTTCCATAAAAATTCATTCCATTTTTGAAGAACAGGTTCATGCGAATACTTTACATTCAATTTCTCCATCACCACCTTATCTAGCTCCTCTTCGTACATGAGATTAGGAACATCATAAATAGTATCTACATCTATTGATTGAATAACCGCATTTGGGGCAACATTGCAAAAGCGTGCTATTTTATTTTTAATTTCTTCACTTAGGTTTCTATCTGACCTGCATACCAAAATATCAGGTTGAACTCCTAATTCTAATAATGCCTTAACTGAATGTTGGGTAGGTTTTGTTTTTAATTCTCCAGCAGCGGATAAAAAAGGAACTAAAGTAAGGTGAATAACAATGCATTCTTTTCCTTTTTCCCATATCATTTGTCTTACTGCCTCCACATAAGGTAATGACTCTATATCTCCAACTGTGCCTCCAATTTCAGTAATGACAAACTCGTAGTTATCTGTATTTCCAAGCTTTTGAATACAATGTTTTATTTCATCCGTTATATGTGGAATAATCTGAACGGTCTTTCCCAAATAATCTCCTCTTCTTTCTTTTTCTATTACGTTTTGATAGATACGACCAGTTGTTACATTATTTGCCTGACTAGTTCTTGTATTGAGAAATCGTTCATAATGACCTAAATCTAAATCGGTTTCTGCACCATCATCGGTTACATAACATTCACCATGTTCATAAGGATTTAGTGTGCCAGGATCTACATTTATGTATGGATCTAATTTTTGTATGGTAACGGTATGACCTCTTGCTTGAAGAAGTTTTCCTAAAGAAGCTGAAATGATCCCTTTCCCTAGAGAACTGGTCACTCCACCTGTTACGAAAATATATTTGGTTGACTCACCCATAGATTTGGCACTATGGGAAACGAAGATAAGAAAAATACCTTTTGCTTAGCTCGAACTTATTAAGACTTAACGTTAAGTTTTAAAATTTCCATGACATTCCTAAACTAGGAAGTATGGGTAATTGAAAGACTTTCGAATTACTTACTCTATCCACAAAAAAGATATTATCTCTATTGTAGAAATTCGTAACACCAGCATTTATTTCAATAGTATTTGAGACAATATTTCTTGTCTTACCTTCAAATTCAACCTGTTTCGTGAAATCAAAAATCTTTTCGATGTTGAAGTCTAATCTATGATAATCAGAAAGTCTACCTCCATTCAATTCAGCAAACTGAATACTTATTTCATCTGGATTTTGAGTAGTAACATCTTCTCCAATTTCATCAATTTCCAGACCTTGGAAGAAGCCTTGTGTTTGCGTAAATGGTAAACCAGATCCATAGTTCCATCTTACACTAAGTGTCCAATCTTTGTTCTTTCCGAAATAATATGAACCTAATAAGTTTACATTGTGTCTTCTATCAAATATTGGCGAATACTGCTGTACTTCATCTCTTCTGTCAACCTTTCCTAAGGAATATACACCCCATAAATCAAGTTTATTCCCTTTGTATTTTATCACAAAATCTATTCCTCTGGCTGTACCTTCTTCCACAATGAAGTCCTTCTTAACAATGTCTGGTAAATCTATTGTACTGGCGTCTTCTTCAAAGATTTTATTTCTATTGGTATTGGTAAGTTGTGTAAAATCAATTAAGTATCCTTCCAGATTGATGTTTATTCGATCGCTTAAATCATATTCGAATCCAGCTATATAGTGTATTGCTCTTTGAAGGGCGTGATTAACATCTCTTTCTTCATTAGCACCAAAAGGATCGAATGTATCTTGAAGATTTTCTGGACCCGAAAGGAACCCATAAAATAAGTTAACCACATCTCTATCCGAGTTGGATTGTAATAGATTCTGAGAATAGAGTCCAAAAGCACTTTTGAATCTAAAGTTTTCAGTTAGGTTTAATTTAGCTCCTAATCTAGGTTCTGGAGAAAATTCTCTCAATGAACTATAGACATGTAATCGCATTCCTGGTTCAAGAACCAACAATCCTTTTTTAAGTCTATATGTAAAAAAACCTGCAAATTCAGTGGTGTTTTCCTCTTGGTCTATTTTCAAACCGATTGGATTTATGAGATTCAAAGTGGTATTGAAACCCAACATTTCAAAACCGTAATTTATTTCGTCATCACCATTAAAGTATTTAAAATTTAAACCAAAATTAAATCCAGAAATACCACTTGTTCTAGGTTCAAGATCTCCTTCATTCAGTTCAATGTCATAATCGGAAAATGCAAAGTTTCCTGAGATCAATGTTCTAGATCCAGCTGGAACAACTATAAAATTTGATCCAACTCCCCATGTCTGCCAGTTCAGATCGGAAACAAATTGATAATTTACTTGGTCATTATATGAAAAACCAAACAAGCTGAATTTACTTCCATTTGATCCATTAAAGGATACTTTCCCATAAATATCTGTGAAGTCAAAAGGTAAACCAGCACCATCATTCACATAACTATAAAGCCCCCTTGAAGTTTGGTCAAGTATCGATTGTTTTGCTGAAAGAAGAAATGATGAAGAAGCTCCACCCGGCTTCGTTTGTTTCTTTAAAGGACCTTCCACTAGAGCTTTAGCTCCAAAGGTGTTTAATGAAATCTTACCTGAATATTTTCTCTTATTTCCATCCCTTGTTGTAATGTCCATAATTGAGGAGATTCTACCTCCATATTGGGCATTAAACCCACCAGTATAGACATCTGCATTTCTTAAAATGTCTGTATCAAAAACAGAGAAAAGACCAATAGAGTGAAAGGGATTATAAATAATCATCCCGTCTAAAAGAACCTTATTTTGAACAGGTGAACCACCTCTAATATATAATTGACCTCCTTGATCTCCTGTGAAAACCACACCAGGTAATACCTGAAGATATTGAGCCAAATCTGATTCTCCACCTACAGATGGCAATTGATTTATTTCCTTTGGGGTCACTTTTTCTACCGAAATTTTCACCGTTTTCTGTGCTGCAGCTTTTTCAGCAGAAATTTCAACTACATCTAAATCAACGGAGGTTGTACGTATAGTTAAGTTCTTTGAAATCATGGAATTTTCCTTAACAGTTACCGTTTCTTCAAGAGTGTTATATCCTAAGTTAGTAACGGTAAGGGTATATGTTCCAGCAGGTATTTTAGTTATTTGGTAATACCCGTTAACATCTGTGGCCGCTCCTATATCGGTTCCTTTAAGATATACATTAGTGAAAATGATGGGTTCTCCAGAATCTCCATCATAAACAAATCCTTTAATAATACCATTTTGAGCCTGGATAGCGGAAAAACAGATTACAGCAAAAAGGACAAAAAATAATTTTTTAAATATCAATCTCATAACAGGTCTCATTTCCAAGGCGGCAAAACTACAAATAAATAGTTTGGATGCTAATGGACATTCCTCTAAATATAATGCACAGGATTACCATATTCCATAAAAGTTTAGGAACGGTTGGAAATGAGTATTCAAAGGTTAGTGTAAAAACCTAAATACAATCTCTTGAATTAAGGCTCCATATTCTGTTCCTCCATTTCTCACACCCTTATTCCTAAGATCGTATTCATGAAGAAGAGAAATACAATTTTCCAGTTTAGGAAGAGAGAAGTTTCTAGATTGCTCTAAAGCTATTTTCGCAGCATATGGTCCACCGGGAACTACTTTCATAAGTGCGGATTGATTCGTTACCTTTTTAGCTTTAATCAATTTGGTAAAAAAGGTGTACATACTGCCCACAAACATCTCAAATGGGACAGCTTTTTCATTCTGACCCAAATACTTGACAATTTTATTCGCTTTCAAAATATCTTTCTTGCCAATAGCATCTTGCAACTCCCAAACATTGTAATCTTTGCTTATACCTATATTTCTTTCAATGATTGAAGGATTGATAGTTTCTCCATCCTTTACCAAGATCTGGAGTTTATCCAATTCATTGGTGATTTTGCTTAGGTCATTTCCCAGGTATTCAGATAACAAAAACATAGCTCTATTGTCTATGGGAATGTTCTTCTTTGCCGTATAATTTTTTATCCAATCGGTCAGCTGATAATCCCGCACTTTATCTGAAGTAAAGAGAACAGCATTTTTATCTATTTCTTTAGTAAATTTCTTTCGTTTATCTAGTTTTTTTCCTTTGAGCATAATTACAAAAATGCTAGTAGGAATAGGGTTTTTAAGAACAGGAGCAAAGACTTCCAACGACCTTAATTCTTGTGCCTCTTTCAAAACAATAAGTTGCCTTTGAGCACCCATAGGATATCTTTTAATCACCGAAAGCAATTGCATTGGGTCAACATCTTTTCCGTAAACCACTGTTTGATTAAATTCTCGTTCTGTTTCTGATAGTGCATGTTCTAAAATAGCTTCCGCAATTTGATCAATATAGTAAGACTCATCTCCTTGAAGAATATATATTGGAGCGAATTTTTGCTGTTGTATGTCCTTTAATAAAGAATCTGAACTCACAGCTCAAAGATGTAAAATTCATTCCTATATTGGAAGCATTGTTTATAAATGAAAGAACCTCTTTTTCCCAATTTGCAATTGCCTTCAGCGGAACTTGAATTATCTAAGGAGGGTAATCAAACTTTTGTATTTGATATTATTAGAAAAAAGAAAATTGTCCTAGAACCAGAAGAGTGGGTGCGGCAACATCTTATTCATTATTTTATTAATGAATTAAAATACCCGGCAGGTCTTATTCAGTTGGAAACGCCAGTAGATGTGAATCATTTAAATCAAAGAGCCGATATAGTAGTTTACAATAAATTAGGATTGCCATTTTTGTTGGCTGAGTGTAAGTCCTATTCAGTAAGTTTAAATCAGGATATTTTGAATCAAATTTTAAGATATAATGCTGTTTTAAAGGCTGATTACCTACTTATAAGCAATGGGCTTGAGCATCACTGTTTTAGGAGAATTAGGGAAACCGGACAATTAATGGTTTTGGATGCATTCCCCGAATATGTTAAAAATTAAAGCGTCCAATTGAACTAAAATGGGGTATTGGGAGTATATTTAATATTTAGATGCAAAGAATATTCATATATATCATTTGTCTTTTTTTTCCACTTTTTATTAGTGCACAGGACAGCGCTAAGGAAAAATTGAATTTCTTCTTGAAATCTTCGATAAAGTCGATGACCGATACTGAAGAGATAAACGTTACCATTCACGGTGAAATGGATAAATTGATACCCTTAGCTTTGACAAAAAGGACAAAGTTTTATCCCCTCAAAAATGCTTTAATGCTAAAATTGAATAAAGAAGAAATTTTGGCATTGAACGATTTAGATTTTATAGAACATGTTGAGTTTGATATTTCAAAAGCAGAGGTATTAAATGATCAAATGCTTATTAATAATAATGTTGTTCCAGTTCATCAGGGTATTGATCCGTTGAATTCCGAATATACAGGTGAAGGAATCTTGGTAGGAGTTATCGATTCGGGAATAGAGTTATTGCATCCGGATTTTATGGACGAAAACAATGAGACAAGAGTTCTTTATCTATGGGATCATCTTGCTGAAGATAGTGTAGATTTAATTCCTGCGGAATACGGATATGGAAATGTATGGTCTAAAGAACAAATAGATGCTGGTTTTAGCACCCATGTGGATCAGATTCAATTTTTTGGTCACGGTTCTGTGGTTACTGGAATTGCAGCAAGCGATGGAAGTGCTACTGGTCAGTTTAAGGGTGTCGCTCCCGATTGCCAATTAATAGTCGTTAATAGTGATTTTAGTCGAGCAGATTGGGCCTCCTCTATTGCCGATGCTGTTGATTTTATATTTTCCAAAGCTCAGGAATTAGGAATGCCTTGCGTTATCAATGCGAGCTTGGGTTCATATTTTGGTTCTCATGATGGTTTGGATGCAAATGCATTGGCCATTGCTGATTTAATACAGGCTGAACCTGGGAGAGCATTTGTTTGTGCTGCTGGAAATAGCGGCTCCATTAATCCCTATCACTTGAGCTATGAGGTGACATCGGATACAAGTTTCACTTGGTTTAAGTATGCATCAAATACCGTATTGGGAACAGGTGCTGTTTTCTTTGAACTTTGGGCAGATACAGCTGATTTTAGTCAGGTACAATTTGCCATTGCCACGGACAAGGTTAACCCCAGTTATTCCAAACGAGCGCAGTCCGGTTTCAGAAACATTCAGGATAATATTGATCAGGTTTTATCGGAAGAATTGATTGGGTCTGGAGGTAATACCATAGCAAACTTTCAATCTTGGGCTACTATAAGAGGAGGACAGTATCAATTACAAGTTCTTTTGGAACAACCAGATTCCACTCAATATTTTTATAGATTCCTGACTACAGGATCGGGAACTTTTGATCTTTGGTCCACTGCAACTTTTGGTTCTTCTTCAATGGTATTACAAGATGATTTACCAAGTTCAGATATAATGCCAGAAATTGTAAATTATAAGTTGCCTGATGGTGAACAAAGAATTGTTTCTTCTTGGGCATGTTCGGATAAAACATTGACCGTTGGAAATTATATTAATAGATCTGAATATGTAGATTATAATGGTAATGTTGTAGATACTGGCTTTGAGTTAGGTGAAATTTCACCAACCTCTAGTCAGGGACCTACAAGAGATGGAAGGCTCAAACCAGACATTACTGCCACAGGTGCTTTTACCTTGAGTTCAGGTTCATTCGAAATGTTGAACTGGTTAATAAATAACGAGCCCTTTAAAGTTGCACCCGGTGGTTTTCATAATAGAAATGGAGGGACATCAATGGCTTCGCCTGTAATTGCTGGTGTTTCTGCACTTATTTTAGAACAATGTCCTTATACCAATTACGAAACCATATTGACTGCGGTTCAGGAGAATGGGGTGGCAGATAACTATTCTGGTTCAGTACCCAATGATCTTTGGGGTAATGGCAAAATAGATGGTTTTGGTGCGGTCAATTCTTTAACCGTTGAAGGCGATGTGCAAATAAATGGAAATGAAATTATTGCTTCCGGAGGAGATCTCTATAACTGGTATCTGGAGGACTCTTTACTTCTTTCTGGAACCTCAAATATCCTTATGCCTGATGAATTAGGATTGTATGCTGTAGAAATAATCGATGATAAAGGATGTGTAGATAGGGAGGAAGTATTTTTCAACCCAACAGGAATAGAGAATTTATTAGATGAACAAATTGAAATATTTCCTAATCCCAGCAGCGATTTCTTACAAATAAGGGGTTTTTTTAATGAGTTTAAACCCTATTTATATGATGAAAAGGGGAGTCTGGTTGCTATTGAATATGACAAATTAAGTGAAGGCCTGTATTCAATAGACTTAAGATCAATTTCTAATGGAATGTACTTTCTGAGCATAGAAAATGTTGACAGCTATCCTATTCTTGTTAATCATTCAGAATAGAAATTCATTTCAAAGGCTTAAATTTGTAGCTTATTTAGATTTAATGAAATTATCTGAAATTCTTTCTATTTCTGGAAAACCAGGATTATTTACTGTAGTTTCTCAAACGAATAATGGTTTAATAGCGGAATCGGTTATTGATAAAAAGCGTATTCCTGTTTTTGCAAGTCATGATGTTTCTATTTTAGAAGACATAAGTCTTTATACGGAAGAAGACACGCTTCCTATGTTTGATGTAATGAAGAGGCTATACGAACATGAGGATGGAAAAGAGTCTGTCAATCACAAGGCATCCAAGGCAGATTTAGAAGCTAAAATGGAAACAGTTTTTCCAGAGTATGATAAGGATAGAGTTTATCAATCTGATTTAAAAAAACTCTTTCGTTGGTATAATCTCATTATAGAACACAAGCTGTGGACTCCGGAAGATGTTTCTGAAGAGGGAGAGGAGAAATTGGATTTGAATAAGGAAGAAAAGAAAGTCAAGAAAAATGCTCCACAAAAAGCTGGAAAAACAGGCGCAAGTAAAGCGCAGGCAACAACTATGAAGACCAAGAAGGGGTAAGCTAGCCCTTTACAAGTGCTTAGGCTTTTTTTGAAATTTATTTATTCATCTCAGCAATATAAAGCTTCTTTAAAAGGTCATTGACTTTATTCCTATTGAACTTTGTTTTATTATTCAATCTCATCATCTTAATAGAACGATTATATTGATAAGAAGAGTTTTTTACAATGTCTTCAGAACTGACATTGGAATGAATATTTTCCCTTCCTTCAATGCAAAAATTTCCTGCACCATCTAAACAAACTGAATAAAGAAAGCTTTGATTAATTGGAAGTTTTTCTTCTATGTTAATATTCACTTTCCATTTTTGATCGCTATGTTCATACTGAAAAGAAGTTTGTATTATTGGTATGATGTTTTCTAAAGAAGTATTTCTTGCAATAGGAAAATTACCTACTTTAAAATCATAGATATCACTTTCATTCCAATTCATTGCGCATTGGATGACCTTGTGCATCTGTTCCATTTTAATATTGGAAGGAGTTTGAATACGTCTCCATATTTCTTGATTTACATGGTCTAAACTGAACTTAAGCTGAATAATATTCTTCATGACTAAAAAAGCAAATTTTGTAATTGCGTTAGCTGGGTATTGCTTCACATATTGATAGAAAGTCCTGTGAAATATGTTTTAATTAATTTAAATACAAAACCATATTCAGTAATGATTGTTAACAATTTTAGCACTGATAAACAGAAGTTTAAGATGCTTATGAACATCTTGTTGATAAGCATATTTTAAATTCTCACACTTTTTATTCAGGTTTGTGACAACTATTTAATATTTATACGTTAAGCAAAAAATGCTTAAAAGCAAAGACACCAATTAGCTCGTGTAAAGACTGTAATTTTCGTGAAGTAGACTATTTCTGTTTTTCCTTTTTATGCGTTTTAGGATTTAGAAACTATATTAATAATTGTTTAAAACACTTCAATGCCAAACTCAAAAAAACAGCTCAAATAAGGACGGAGAATATACTATTAATTTCATAGAGGATAGCTGAATTTCGATATTGGTTTTTGGTGATTTTAAACTTAAAAAATCACATAGATGAAGAATTACTTTCTTATTTTTTTAATGGTTATTTCAACCACTTTTATTTTTTCTCAAACTATTGAGGAACCAAGTACGGTTAGAATTATTCAGGAACCGGTGGAGGAGATTATTACCGAAGATGAGGATATTGATCCATTCGCAACATTGCCAATTGGGGCTCCCATGAAAATGAAAATTCTAATTCAAATTGAATCATCTCTTAATCTAGACAACATCCATGTTAAAGTTGGTTCAACTTTAAATTCAAACGATATTATTGAAGAAACATTCATTTTTGATGAAGTTTTTGATGATGGCACCCTGTCATATGAAAGGCAAGATGACCAAATCTTTTTGGGTATAGGAGTTCATCCCTATTCAAATCAATATTTCTGTGAAGTGTATTTCAGCGACAATGATGGTAATACATCGAGCACTTCATATTACCCCGAACAATGAAAATTATGAAAACGATATTAAGCTTGTTTATCATCACGTATTTAGGAGTTTCTATAAATGCCCAAAACTTCCCAATTACTTGGAATGAACTTTATGGGATGGAATATGATGAAAGCGCAAATAATCTTAAAAAAATTGGAGATTCTTCTTGGACCAATTGTGATGGGTTTAGTTCGAATAAACTATTACCAAATGAAAATGGTAGTGTTTTAATTAAGGTCAGAGATCATTATTCAAAGGTTGCTATAGGTCTTTCAAAAAACAATGAGTCCTGTGGCTACAAGGATATAGAATATGCTTTCTACTTCAATGAAAATGGAGACGTATGGGTTATGGAAAATGGTTTACCAGTTTTAAATCTAGGTGATCTTCAAGATGGAAGCAAACTATATATTAAGAGATTTGGATCAAGTATTAAGTTTTACGAGGAAAGAAATGTTGTTTTTACATCCAATAATAATTGGAGTGGTGAATTATATGTGGATATCTCTGCTTTGAATGATTTTCAGGTCATTGAAAACATAAGAGTGAGTTTTCTGAATATTCATGAGAATAAATTTACTCAGAATTCAGGATTAATATATAATGATAGTAATAAATCTTTCACCAAGAATAATTCAACCGAAAATTGGATTTCGAGTTTTGTGATTTCGGAAAATTTTTTGGAACCCGGAGCCAGTGGAGTCTTACAGTTTCGTATTTCAGATAATTCTACCACCAAGGGAATAGGCTTTTTGGATGAGGGCTTAAATTCCTATCAACCTTCAGATTTCTTGCACGCATTCTACTTTCGGGATGGTGTTGCCTATATTTTCGAAAACGGAAGGGTTGTAAGTAGTCTAGATGCTTCTAATTCTAATGAGAGGTACGCAATTGTTCAAAAGAATAATGAAATTTGGTACTACAAGAATAGTTCAGTTGTCTATCGTTCAAGTCCAATTGCAAATGGAAATGTGGTGTGGGGCTTAAGTCTTTTAGATGGAAATGGTTTAGAATCTTTTAAGAATGTTAATTCCGATTTTTCTCATGTTAGAAGTATTCCAACTAGCCTAGTATCTTCTGATTGTGATCGCATAGAAATGTATAGCGATGATATTTTGGAAATTGAAGAAGTCGCTAGTGTAGATGGTTATGAGGTGAAATTTGTCAATAGAAATAATAATAGATCTGTTCACTACGCCACAATTACAACATCCGAATATTTGGTTTCACAAGTTTTAGGTATTGGTGCATACGATCAAACATATGATATCCAAGTTAGAAGTAAAAGAGAAGGTTTTTATAGTGATTGGGGAAATGTCTGTGAAAGTGTCATGGCAAAGTTTAGAACCACTTACTCGCTTCGGTTCCAGAGAGATCAAAAGCATGCCTATACTCACGTAGTTGATGTTGTTAAGGTTCTGTATGATCAGAACTATAAGGATTTACAGGAGATAGACTTGAAAATAATAGATCTAAATTCTGGAAACCATTCAGAGGTTACTTCAAACGTTAGTATCAATCAAAATAATTTAGATGTTGGTACCAATGCTTTGGAATTGGACATAAGCGCTCTTAATTCCGGTTACTATCTGATTGAATTAATTGAGACAAAGGGTGAGAAAAAATATTTAAAGTTTAAGAAAATTTGAAAAAGTATAGTTTCATATTTCTTACTCTTATTCTGTTTTCCTGTCAACATAAGGAAATGGATAAATTGGATTATATCCAATTTGTTTCAGATAAAGAAGGTCCTTGCTATTCAGTTCAAACCTTAAATGAAATCGAGTTTCAAATGAAGTTTGTGCCAGATGATTTGCAAATATTAAATAGTAATGAAGAACTGGATCAAAACCTTTACGAGGAACTCAAACAAGAGTATAAGAACATAGCTTTTTTTACGCTAGATATTAAAACAAAGAATTCTTCCGATCTGTTAAAGTACAATTTAGTTGAACAAGAAGAATACTTTCAGCGCATAGAATATTATTCATTTCGAATAAAGAACGATCTCTATTTAGCTACAGAAACGGATACTATACACCCTATTCTATATCACTTTGAAAGAGATTATGGATTAACCCCAAGGGTTAAAGTGAATCTTGCTTTTGAATCTCAAGATTCTATTTTCAATGATAAAATTATTTACTACGACCGAATTTTTAACAAAGACTATATCTACTTCTCTTTTGACGAATTAGATGATTTACCACAACTTTCATTAAACGAAAACCTATGATTTGTAAATTAAGAAATAGCAGATGGTTCAAAGCCCTTATGATAAAAACAACTTTGTTGTTCGTTTTTCAAACAGCACTTCCTTTAGGATCTTATGCTTTGACTGGTGGGCCAAGTCAGCCTGAAGTTCAAAGTTTTGAGCCTATTGGAACTAACCAAATGGTAGATCTTTTCTCAGGAGACTTTACCTACAATATTCCTTTAATGGATGTTGGCGGTTATCCTTTGAACCTTGCTTACAATTCCGGAATTACAATGGATCAAGAAGCCTCTTGGGTGGGATTAGGCTGGAACATTAATCCTGGAGCAATTACAAGAAATGTGAGGGGCTTACCCGATGATTTTTCAGGTGATATCATACAAAAAGATTTTAATATGAAGCCCAATCGCGACTTTGCAATAAGTGGGAATTTCACTAAAGAAATTTTCGCATTCGAAACAGGAAGCGGTGATAATGCTGGAACGGGTACCGGGAATCTAACCTTTGGATTGGGAATTAATTTCAATAGTTACAATGGTCTTGGGCTTTCTAATTCCTTAAACCAAAGTATACAACTTTCAAAGAATAATAGTGACAACAAAACTCAATTTGGTTTAGGAGTTACGGCAAATTCTGATGGTTTAACAATATCTCCATCTGTTGGATTTAGTGCAAAAAGAAATGAAATAGACAAAGGCAGTAAATCTTTGGATACCGGAGCTAAAGTTGGAGTTCAAATAAACTCTAGAGCAGGTTTGAAAGCAATGACAGTTTCTGTGTCTGGAGAAAATAGTGGGTTTAGTGATAAAAGAGCTCAGATGGAAACAGGATCAAGTTCAAGTTTGTCATTTAATACACCCACATACGTACCTCAAATTGATTTGCCTTTTAAAAGTAGTGCTTTCAGTTTCTCTGGAAATACAGGAGGTACCTTTTTTGCCTTGTCAGGTCAATACGGTTTTGTGGGAAGTTTTAGTGAACAGGAACTACAAACTAAAAGCGTTCAAAATCCATCCTACGGGTATATGAACTTTCAAGAAGGATCTACGAACAGTTCTTCGCTTCTGGACTTTAATCGAGAAAAAGAAGTTCAAATAAATCAACATGCAAAGAATCTTCCAATAGTGACTCCTAGTTTTGATATTTTCAATATCAGTGGACAAGGAATAGGTGGTGCTTTCAGGCCATTTAGGAATCAATTGGGATCTGTAAACGATGCCTACGTTTTGAACCCGAGTTCATCAGGAAATGTAAGCCTTGAACTTGAAGGAGGTAATACAGCTCATCTGGGAGGGGATTTTGATGTTATAAAGACTGAAAGCTTTACAAGAAGATGGAACAATCCTCTTTCAGGTAATTTGAGATATGCATCCAATAATGATGACCTTTTTGAGGACTTTCACTTTCAACAAGTTGGGGAAAAAACAGTGAGCTCTGACCCTTCTTTTTTTAATTCTGCGGGTGCTTATGATGCGGTAAGTTTTCCTTTAGCTGGATCCAGATTTAATAGAAAACCAGCAACTTACTTGGAAGATGAGTATGGAAATACAACACCTTTTGATGAAAAAATTTATCGTCAGAATCGTGCTAAAAGAAATCAAGTGATTAGTCATTTATCTGCAGGTAAGGTTGAAGATTTTGGTATTGAGAAATATCGAAGTTCTGACGCTGAGGATCATCACATAGGAGAAATCTCTGTTTTAAGAAATGATGGGTCTAAATATGTGTATGGAATTGCAGCATACAACAAATTTCAAAAGGAAGTGAGCTTTAACGCCTCATTGAGTAATGGTGATTGTTCTATCGGATATGTAGGGTACAACAATCAAGATGCCTCGATAGAAAATAACAAAGGACAAGATAATTATTATAATGCAGTAAGTACAGGTGCATACGCACATTCATTTCTTCTTACCTCAGTTTTATCCTCTGATTACGTTGATAGAACTGGAGATGGTCCATCAGATGATGACTTTGGATCATATACCAAATTTTCCTACGATGCTAATGAAAGTGTTTCTGGTACTCAGTCATCCGTTCCTCACTACAGATGGAGAGTGCCTTACGAAGATCATAAAGCTAACTATAGTGAAGGTCTGAAAAGCAATGAATATGATGATAAGGGCAGTTACATCTATGGTGAAAAAGAACTCTGGTACGTTCAAAAAATTGAAACAAAAACGCATATTGCAATTTTCCATACTTCTCCGAGAACAGATGCAAAAGGCGTGAAAGATGAACATGGTGGTTATGATGTTTCTTCTGCCTCTATGCACCAGTTGGATAGAGTATCTCTTTATGCAAAACCAGATTATGAGGAGGCTTTGTTAGATCCAAGTCATATTACCATACCGATTAAGGAAGTTCATTTTAAATACTCAAATGAACTATGTGAGGGAATAGAAAATAGTTCTACAAATGGAGGGAAATTGACATTGAAAGAAGTCTATTTTACCTATGGGAATTCAGGAAAAGGAGCTTTAAATAAATATAAATTCAATTATGACAACCCAAATCCCAACTATGATTTAAAGGCTTATGATAGATGGGGTAACTATAAACCTAATAATGCTGATGGGTGCAGTCCTTACAGCATTATTTCACCTGCTGAATATCCTTACGTAGAACAAAGCCAACTAATGGCTAACGAATATGTCAGTTCATGGCATTTAAGTAGTATACAACTTCCATCAGGTGGATTGATTGAGGTTAATTTTGAATCAGATGATTATGCTTATGTGCAAGATAAGAAGGCAACACAAATGTATAAGATAATTGGTGTTGCAAATCAACCAGATGTTAATCAAGTAAGTTCCAGATACTTTGGAGATCCAATTTCAGGAAACACAGCCCCTAACCTTTATATGTTTTTTGATATTCCTGACGAGTATCAATTCAACTCAGATAGTGATGTAATCGATAAAATAGTAGGAGATTTAAAAAACGAACCTATTTATTTTAGGTCGCTTGTAGACCTAACAAATGTATCGGATAATAATGAATTAAACCCTGCCTATGATTATGTTAGTGGTTATTTTGAATTAGAAAAGAATGGTTCAAATGATCCAATTGCTGGAATTGATTCGGGGCATGCCTATATCAAAGTAAAACCAGTTACAACTGCTGGAGATGGAAATTTGAATGCACACCCAATTTCAAAGGCAGCGTGGCATTTTGCACAACAATTTAATCCTAGAAAAGCCTTCAATCTTCCAGACCCTCCCGGAGCAGGTGGAAATAATAATTTTTTGCAGCAGGCTTGGGCAGTAATCCAAAATGGAAATTTATTGAGCCAAGCAGCGGATGCTTTAATTGGCCCTAACCAAGCCTTAAAAGAAAAGCATTACGGATCCTTATTTGTACCGCAAAAATCATGGATAAGATTATACAATCCTATCGGAAAGAAATTTGGGGGAGGCTCAAGAGTTGAGTCAGTGAAAATCTATGATAATTGGCAATTGATGGATGAAGAACTATCAGAAGGAGATACGTATGGCCAAGAATATTCTTATCTACTCCCCAATGGAAATTCTTCTGGTGTAGCATCTTATGAACCTGTTCTTGGTGGAGATGAAAATCCATTTAGAGAACCTGTTTATACAGACATTAAAAAATTACTAGCTGCAGATGAAAAACATTATTCGGAAAAACCATTTGGAGAATCTTTGTTTCCTTCTGCATCGGTTGGTTATAGTAGGATTGAGGTAAAGGATATTTCAAAAGATGGTGTCGAAAAAAATGCAACTGGTTATGTAGTAAATGAATTCTATACTTCCAAAGATTTTCCAACACGTGCAGAGCACACAAATTTAAATCCAAATTCGACTTTGAAGTTCGATAAACATACCAATCCAATTTTAAACTTCTTTAGATTCGATTCTAAAGAGCATTTAACGGCAAGCCAGGGATATGTTGTGGAGTTAAATGATATGCATGGCAAACAAAAAGCACAATGGATATATGATAATTACGATAATCGAATTTCCGGAGTTGAATATTTTTATGAAACCGAAAACATAGAAAATGAATATGCTAATATTAATTCTTCGGTTACCAATAATTCTAATGTTGTAGAAAAACTCAGCAATAAGGTTTTAACCATAAACAAAGATGGAAATATTGTTGAAAATGAAATAGGCGTTGAATTTGAATTCTTGTCAGATTTTAATAGATCCAAAACGCAAACTGATATATTTCAAACCCAAGGAAATACAATTGCATTTTTAGCAGCTGTTTTCCCAATAGTTCTTCCACCGGTATATCCTACTGTTTCTACCCAAACCAAAGAACTTAAAACCGCCACAACAACCAAAGTAATCAATAGGTACGGATTACTTAGAGAAGTGAAAGCCTATGATTTAAACAGTGTTGTTTCTACAAAAAACTTACTCTACGATGGTGAAACTGGAGAAGTTCTTTTGACAGAAACCGTTAATGCTTTTGATGATCCGGTGTATTCTTTTTCATATCCTGCTCATTGGGCTTATCAGGGAATGGAACAGGCTTATATAAGTCAAGGTCTAGCTCTAGAGAATTTGAATTTTGGAAATGCTGGTAATCTAGTTTATCCCAATTCTATTCCAGATGGTATTTTCATGCCTGGGGATGTTTTAGGGATAATTCCAAGCAATGGAACAAATCCATTCAAGGCATGGGTGAGTTCTGTTAATACTAATAACAATGAACTGATTTGTATTGATGAACAAGGTAATCTTATACCAGAATTGATTGACGTTTCCGTGCAAATCTTAGAGCCAGGGAGAAAGAATCAGCAAGCCATGGCTATTGGATCTATTGTTACCAAAAAGAACCCTATTGAAGGCAATGCATTAATCTTTGATGCATCTAAAGATATTCTAACAGCTACCGCAAGTGAGTATAGAGATGATTGGAATACATTTATGCAAACCTGTCCTTTAGAAACAAATACCACAATTTTAAGTGTTGTAGATCTGATAAATGCCCTAGTGGATGAGCACCAGTTTGGTGTTGGAATTATTGACCCACCAGTTGATTTATCTCAGCCTCCTTATGATGGTATAATGAACAATCTAAATGCTTCAGGTTTTTATGCAAATAGTTGTAATTATTTCACTTATGATGGTGAGAATATAATTTGTGTAGATAATGATCCTAATAACGTGGATCAAGGCTGTAAGTTAAATCCTATTACACCTTATGATCCAAGTACAGTTGATCAGATGCTTTTATCTAATGTTCTAATTAATCAAACTCAAACAGGAAATGGTCAAACTTATCCGTACAATCCAGGTGGTTATACTTTGGTGTTTGATGGATATTTTAACGGCAATTTAGTGGTTCAAGATATTTTAGTTGAATCAAATGGTTGTTTCGAAATAGATATTGATTGTCCTGAACTAGCTTATTGTCTTCCTCAAGAAGGCGAAACAGTAAATCCTTTTTTAATGGGGCTTAGAGGGAATTGGAAGCCTTTACGCTCCCATACTTATCTTGCCGACAGGGAACAATCCGCTGATTTGAATTCCCGTGAAGATGGAGTGTTCTCTGATTTTACCAATACCTTTTGGAACAGTCCTAATTCAGGAGAAGACTGGACAATTGACAATACTAATTGGACCTCAGTTACGGAGATTACAGAGTACCATCCATTTGGTGCAGAAGTAGAAAATAGAAATGCTCTGGGTATTTATTCTTCTGCACAGTATGGGTACAATTTCAGTATCCCTACAGCTGTTGGTGCAAATGCTGAGTACAATGAAATAGCCTTTGATAATTTTGAGGATTACGATTTTAACTGTTCTGTGCCGCATCATTTTAAGTTTGAACAGCATCAGGATAATATAAGTGACCAGTTTGCGCACAGCGGTCTGTTTTCACTAGAGGTGAGTCCAGGAACTAACAACGCAGTTTCAACTTTAAGAATATTGAATCAAAGTACAGATGATACACCTGTAAATGGTCCAATTCCCGCTCCTTATTTGCTGTCTAATGCAGATAATGTTGGACTTTTTGGACCCTCTACTTTCGATGATAATGGAACACCAGAAACAAAACAATTCTTGTTAAGCTACTGGGTCAGAGAAACACATGCTATTGGTGAAGAAATATTTGATTTCAATAATCATGAATTTAGTATTCTTCTTAATGGAAACCCTATTGCAATGGAAAGCTATTATAATAGCCCAATTATTGATGGTTGGCAAAAGAGAGATTATAAATTTACCCTAGATGCCGGTATGGCTGGAGCCGTGGAATTTCAAATTGTAAATAATCTGAATTCTGGAAATAATATTCACATTGACGATGTCCGCGTTCTTCCTTTCGATGGGTCAATGAAATCTTATGTCTATCATCCTTATAGCTACAGATTAGTAGCAGAGTTAGACGATAATAATTTTGCCACTTTCTATGAGTACGATGAAGAAGGAAGTCTGATAAGAGTTAAAAAAGAAACAGAGAGAGGAATAAAAACAATTCAAGAGGGAAGAAATCACAAATACCAAGAGCCGTTACAATGAAAAACCTGATTCTTATACTTTCGTTATTCTTTGCGTCAAATAGTTGGGGGCAGTCTTTTGAAGAAGATGCTAAATCGCTAATTGAGCATAACAAGAATATTCAATCCATTTCTATGGATATGCATTTAACCTTTTATGATGCAGAAGATCCTGAAAAGCTCATTTCATCTGCTTTTGGGAAACATATTCAAAAGGGCTCTAAATACCGATTAGAATTCCCAGGTATTCTTTCCATGCAAAACAGATATCATCAATTTGTAAAAGTGGATTCCTCTCTTAGTATGATGATAGGACCGAAAATGGAAATTGATTATATGGAAATGTCACAATTGCCCATAGAAGAATTGGTGCAATCTTTAGACAGTTTTGAATTACTCTCAAATTCTGAAATAAGTAGAAGTTACAGACTATTTGTTAAACCAAATCCCTTGCTCAATTTTAGAGTGCTCGATTTAAGTATAGATCTGGAATTGAATATGATTACTTCCTGTCAAATGTATATCAATGAAAAGTGGTCAAAAAATACAGATGAGAATGAGCAAGAATATATTCCTATAGCCAAATTTGATTTTAAGAACATAAAATTAAATGAAGAAATAAGTGACTCGTTTTTTGACATGGATAAATATGTTTTACTAGAAAACAGTGGGTGGAAAACTAAAAAGAACTTCTCGAACTTTGAATTGATTGACTTATACCAAAAAACACAAACGCGATGAAAAAAAGACTAATTATTTTCGGACTTTTATTGTTCTCTGCATTAAGGATTTCCGCAGTAGAAGATACTTATGAGAACTTCATACAAGGGAATCAATTCATTACGGGAGCTATTACTGGGGTAATGGATCCACTTTTCCCTTGGATAAATGGTGTTTCTCCTTATGAAAATATTAACGCATTAGGGCGCATTGGTTTGAGCTTAGATCATCTGGAGAGCACCTATATAGATAATTATTATCAATTGGACGCTGAATGTATGATTTGGGTAATGGATCAATCCGGTAATCCGATTCCCGATAATTTCGGAGTGATCATTAATCTATCCTTGGAATACGATCCTTTAGGAGATATTAATACACTGGATAATAATTTTTGGGCGGTTCCGGGAGCACATAGTATAAGAGTCAATGTGCTATCAATGACCACTACAGATGAAAATGGACAAGTTTCAAATATCAATACGGCTCATGCCAATGCTCGTCTTTATTCTCAAATTGATGTGGAACGGTGCAATAGAATGGACATAAATAGCATTACTCCAAGCAACATTTTTGCGATTGACCAACTACAGGAAAATTCTGCTTTAGACAATGAAGAAGATTTGGTTCATATTCGTTGGAATGCAATAGATGGTGCGGAGTATTACGATTTGGAATGGACCTTTATTACCGATTATGAACTTTTAGCTAACGGCAATATTGGCGTTTTTGACCCTGCGGAAATTGATGTAGATGAAAATTTATTCAGGACAAATTCAACCCGAGTAAGTATTGTAGAAACCGAATACAAGATTCCACATATTTTTGAAAGAGGTTGGTTAATTTATCGCTTAAGACCTGTTGGGTGCAGCATGCAGCAATATCCAAATGAAATTTTTGGCAGGTGGACCTCTGAAAATTTCACCTGTGGAAATTTGTCTTGTTTTACCAATGCACTTTACATCGATGAAAATTCTGTTCAACAAAGAAACAAGAACTGGCAGTATTCCAGTCAATTTGCTGAAGAAGGAAAAAGGAAGTCTGTAGTCTCGTATTTTGATGGTTCTTTGAGAAATAGACAAACAGTAACCCACATGAATACTGACAATACTACAATAGTGGGGCAAACCATATACGATGCACAAGGAAGACCTAGCATTAATATTCTCCCAGTGCCAGATGGAAGGTTCGAAGGAGAAGCCTTAACCTATCATTCCAATTTTAATACCATCGATGGCAATAATGTTTTTCACTGGAATCATTTTGATACCGATAATGGAGATTGCGAAAACAATTCAATTTCCATGTCCAATATAACAGGAGCATCCAATTATTATTCTGACCAAAATCCTAATTTGAGTGATTTTCATAGAAACTTGCCGGAGGCCAACGGCTTTCCATATTCTATTGTAAAATACACACCTGACAATACAGGTAGAATAAAGGAACAAACAGGAATAGGTGAAGATCATAATCTAAACTCTGGACATACAACACAGTACTTTTATGATCAACCCTATCAAGAGCAACTGAACCGTTTATTTGGTAACAATGCAGGCTATGCTTCCCACTATAAAAGAAATGCAGTTATAGACCCCAATGGACAAGTAAGTATTTCTTATCTGGATATGGCTGGAAATGTGGTTGCAACTGCCTTGGCTGGTGAAAATCCAGAAAACTTAAATGCTTTGACTGTTACAGGCGCAAGTACACCTTTGCATGAGGAAATGGCCTTGTTGGATGTGTCTTTTGATTTATTGAACAAATCAAATAGTGCGGATGTCGATACCGATACGGACAGTAATCATCTTTCACCAGATGGAAAGTCTCTAACTGCTGAACGTCCATTTTTTGTCGAATTTGAGGGAGAACACACCTTTTCCTATAATCTGTTCAATGAACATCATCAGGCTCCTTGTTTGGATACGGAAATGGGATGTTTCAAAATTGTGTACGATCTGGATTTATCTCTTGAAGATGATTGTGGAACAGACCTAGCAGCCTTTGCAGGATCCTATACCATTGGAGATCCATCGGCTATTGGAACACAATTCTGTAATGGAGCAAATCCGAATGACTTTGAAGTAACTTCACCAGACCTGACCTTGGGAATTGGAAACTATACTATTTCTAAAGAATTAAGTATTAATGAAGAAGCTTTAGAAAATTATGCGCAAGCTTTTCTCGAGTATTTAATGAACGAAAATTCAGGAACCAATTGTTATCTGACCTATGAAGATTTTTGGAATCTATATGCACCTTCCGCTGAAGATTTAGCTGCTTGTAATTCATCTTGCCAAGATTGCTATGATGGCTTAATCAATGATTATGCAATCATTGGAGCTCCTGTAGGAACAGATCCATCAAATTTTACAGTTGCGCATGCACAATTAGGATTTGTAATGGAGTACTATGATGGTGATATTTTACAGATAACTCCGGAAGAAGAAGAATTCTTTCACAAGCAATTCGATGAGCTTTTGAATTCCTGTTTATTGCCCTGTCAAGAACCAAGTATTTGTGAAAATGCCTATGGAATGATGTTAGCAGATGTATCTCCTTATGGGCAGTACGGAGCCATTGACAATAGCAATGAACAAGAATTTAAACTATCCGTTTTTAATTCGGGTTCAGGTGCAAATTCAAATTTGTTGCCTCCACTTACATTTTCAAATAATAATGCCGTATCCACTTCTCATTGGAAAGCTTTTGCCGCAAACGAAGATGTCTATTTTGAAGAAGATGGTAGTCTTTCTTTAATTCCACTAACTTGGGATGGAAGTATATTCTTGCCGGAAAATGATCTTTCAACACCCATTGAAATCAATGGGAATTCATATTGTAAGCCTCAAGACTTAACCCATCTCGAAGACTTTATCGCCAATTGGCAAAACGCTTGGGCAGAAACCTTAGTTCAATTTCATCCGGAATATTGCTACCTCTCATTTTGTGCGGACTATATGCCCGATAATGATGGACAAAATTTAGGTGTAACTGAGTTTCTTACCGCCCTCAATTCCAATAATGACTATTTGAACGGTATCAGCATTACCACACCTTATTCAACTTTTAGTTTGGATATGAATAATGTCCAAAGCTTTATTGATGCAGATCCCTTTTTTGACAATAATTTTTCGGCATTTTCAAGTCATGGATATACCAATGCTGAAAGTATATTTATAAATAACTTAGCTGATTATAACGGTACCGGAGAATCAATATTGGATTTGTCCATTATTACCGCACTTTGTGGAACATGGTACGGCAGTGATGCGGAGAGTAACCCAAATAGTCCATGTAATGGGGCGCAGCTCAATAACTTGTCTGCAGAGGAACAAGAAGAAGTATGGAATACCTTTAGAGGGCTATATATAGCTAAGAGAAATGAATTGGTTCAAAACTATGCAGATTTGTTTGCAGCAGATCCTAACATTGGGCTTTGCCAAGGATACAATGGATGCATTGGTGCAGAAGATGGTGTTGGAAATTCGTTTTTATCCAACTTCCCTTCAATTGATTTAGATTTTGATATACCGGGAGATATTGCTTCTGGAGTAGATCAGGCATGTAATAGTATTTTAGATCAGTTCTTTGCCAATGGTTTTGCTCCTAGATTTACCTGGTCCTTCCCACAGAATACCAATGCCTGCCAAGGCGACATGAATCAGTTAGAAGAACTGGAGGCTACTGTTGATTATAATATGTATGTGCAAAGTGGAGTTTGTCCATTGGAAAACGATATCCTAAATTTAATTGCAGAATTGCATAATGAACAAGAGCTCTTATCCACGCAAAGCATTCCATTTCATTCTGCGCAATTCATGGATATAGAAGCATTCAGCTTTTCCTTTTTTGAATTTTTAAATCCACTAGCAAATTTGAACAGTCCTTTTGAAAATTGGAACCTAGAAATAGCTCTTAACACGGATAATATTGAGATTCAATTTGACGATGGTAATGGACCGGTTGGGCCAACTTTTACCCTATACAATTATAATCCGAATATAAATGCCTTCATTGAAGTACAGCAAAGTAACCCCGGCTATTTTGAAATACTCACGGAAATAGCAGGAGTAGAGCATACACTAATTTTGGTGCATGATAATGCGGGTATAAGCGATTGTTCAGCAGATTTTGCTCAAAGCAATCCAAGCCCTTCCTTTGAATTATTGCAGTTGAAAAATGTAATGAACCATGTGATTTCTTCTACTGATGCAATTACTAATGACTTTGATCTGGGAAGCAATTCAAATATCTTCTTTCCCAATCAAAACTACTGGCTAATGCCTTTTCATGAGCATGAATGGATTTCGTCTTCACCTTCCGTATATATTTTAGATCAACCTGCAAGTGTATATGATATTGTATTTGAAAATGGAGTAGGAGACATTGCTTTTATCTATAACATATATCCTATTCAAAGCACTTCTTATAATTTTCAAATAGAATATCTGGCAACAGATGGCTCTTGTAAGAGCGTATCCGGTTCATTTGACCACAATTCAAATCCAGTGAATACAGGAGAAGTGAATGCAACTCCAGAGAACCTGCTTTGTGATACACCAGAAAATCATAATCTGCTGGCTTTAGAACAAGTATTGGATAATATTGCAAATACAGGTTGGTATAGTGTCAATATAGTTGATGATTTCCCTTATACCCTAAGAAATCATTTAAGCAGTTCATTAAATGCTTTTGATAATGTCTTTTTTGGAGTAAGTATAGACAACAGCAATAATTTACTAGAAGCAGAATTCTTTATGAATGGAGGTGAACTCTGTGAGCTGGAACTAGAATTTTTAAACCCGGAGTACGCAAATTCTTCTGCAAACATTGCTTATACATTTGAAGATATTGTGGGGCTAAACAATTTATATGCTATTGAACAAAACACAGATGGAACTTTTGCCTTTAGCGTATTGGCAGAACTTTCAGATGGAAATTCTTGGACCTTAATGGGAAATACCTGTTTTCCAATACAAAATTGTGAATCTTGCTTTGGTGAAGAAGACTACTGCCTTACAGGTAATGAAGCCATTGGAACAACAGTGCAAGATGGTATAACTATTTTAGAAGGAGTAGCTTTTCACGCTGCAATCAATTGTTGGGGGCATCCTATTGGAATAAATCAAATGAATGCTCATTTTGCATATTACAAGAACCATTCTGAAATTTTTAACCCAATTAGTTCTGCAGTAGATGAGTATAATGATTACTTGGATCTATTTGATATGCTATGGAATTATAATGCGGACAACTATTTCAATTACATTCAAAATGGAGGAGTGTCCGTTTCGGAGCCTAATGGCTACATCTCCTTCGAAGACTTTGGAAACAATGGCTATGAGCATTATTTCGATGCCTATCAAATTTTAGCCACCTCCTTTTTTGGAAACAATGGTGTTAACGATTGGATCAATAGCCCTCTTTTCATTTCTATACAAGACTTTGCTGCAAACGGATTAAGTGAGCAATGCGTTGAACAATACCTAAATGGATATTACCCACAATACCTCGCTGGTTTAGATCAAAGCCCTAACCCCGTACCACAAATTCCAGTCAATGAATTCTGCGGAGAATACCCTAAACTATTTCCTTGTGGCAATGGAAACATACTCGACTTTGTTAATTTAGGTACTCCACCGGAAGAACCTGAAGACCCATGTGAAAAGCTTTTAAATGAATTTGCACAAATGGGTGCAAACCAGGCATTTGAAGAATATGTAGAAAATCTCGTAGACAATTTCAAAAATGAATATATAGAGTTTGCCATGTCTAATGTGGTAGAGAACTTTAGCCATATCAAAGATGAAAAAGAATACCACTATACCCTTTACTACTATGATCAGGCAGGGAACTTGGTGCAAACCGTTCCACCAGAAGGAGTAGACCGTATAGATATCTACGCACCTTTTACAGATGCGGCAAATGCAGATGTGAGCAATGTTCACGAAAAAATAAACGCAGATAGAGATGATAATCTACAAAATGCCTCCCTTCAACCCAACCACGAATTGCAAACAAGGTATGATTACAATAGCTTGAATCAACTTACCTGGCAAAGCACACCAGATGGTGGAGAGTCTCATTTTTATTATGATCCTATAGGCCGTTTAGTCGTTTCTCAAAACGCAAAGCAAGCCGATCCTTTAGAATATCCAGAACCCGCCTATTCCTATACCTCTTTTGATGAATTAGGCAGAATACAAGAAGTCGGGCAGGTCTTATCCAACTATGATGTACCTGCTGCAGGACAAAATGGAACGTTGGAATCATTTTTAAATACTTTACCTGGTAGTTCTGAAAAAGAACAAGTAACTCGAACCTATTATGATGATATACTGGAACAATATATTGCAGATGCATTTGAGGACGGTCAAAACAATCTGAGAAACAGAGTGGCCACATCTACCTATGAATTGATAGACGATGGAATAGCAAATACCTTTGATGCGGCTACCCATTATTCCTATGATATACATGGCAATGTAAGTTCAGTATTACGCCAGTTTCCTGATTTAGCTATTTTTGATGAGGCAGCTCAAACCAATGGTCAAGACCTTTCCATTCAGTTTAAACGAACAGACTATAGCTATGACCTCATTTCAGGAAATGTATTAGAGGTAGCTTATGAGACAGGTGAAATGGAAGAATACTATCACCGATATGCCTATGATGCAGATAATAGACTGACCTATTCAGAAAGCAGCAGAGATGGCTTGCTTTGGGAAAAAGATTCGGAAATGGATTACTATAAACATGGTCCTTTGGCCAGAACCGAAATAGGAGAGCGTAAAATTCAGGGCTGTGATTATGCCTATACCATTCAAGGTTGGTTAAAAGCAGTTAACTCAGACTATGCAACACCTGGAAATGATATGGGTAGAGACGGTGCGACTACCAATCAAAATCAGTTTGTGGCCAGAGATGCCTATGGCTTTTCCTTGGGTTATTTTGAAGGAGATTATAGTTCTGTTGACCCCATTACCAATTTCTTAGCGCAAACAGCAGGCTCTGTTTTAGATGACCCTAGTAGAGATTTATTCAATGGTAATATTTCACACATGGTCACCCAAATACCAGAGATTAATGCCTTGAATAATGGTGATAATCATGCCACCTATTATCATTACGATCAATTGAATAGAATCAATCTATCTATGGCCATAGCAGATAATAACTTAGGAGATGGTTGGAACGGAGCTACTGCGCTTCCTGCTTATAGAACAGACTTTTCCTATGATGGCAATGGCAATCTCATGAACCTTAGAAGATTTGGAGATATGGCCAATCTACAAATGGATGATTTAAATTATCACTACATAGCGGGAACCAATCGATTAGATCATGTTACAGATGCCTTTGATGGACAGACTGCAACAGAAGTAGATATTGAAGGCCAGTCTACAGGCAATTACCAATATGATGCCATAGGAAACTTAATTGCAGACGAGTCAGAAGGAATTCAAAAAATTCATTGGCTAAACAATGGTAAAATTGAAGCCATAGAACGTTTCAATGACGGTTCAACAACAGCACCCGATTTGGAATTTAGATATGACCCTGAAGGCAATAGAGTTTTGAAAATAGAAAAACCCAGAAATGAAACAGACGGTTTGTTGAGAAACCAATCTGCATGGGTCTATACCTATTATTTTAGAGATGCGCAGGGCAATGTGCTTTCTACAGCTACGCGAACATTTAACGAACTATTGGGGAATACCGTTCAAGATATATATGCCTTAAACGACTATCATATCTATGGTTCTAAACGATTGGGAGTAGAACTTTCCAATGAAATTGTAGCAGAAGGAAACAGAGATAATGTCAGCTATGTTCCCGGAATCTATGACAATGATTTTATTTTCAGTAATAACCAATTGGCAAGTATAAACACAGTAGCTATTCCTGTCGTAGCAGGCTACCATGAAAAGAACATTGGTGTTAAACGCTATGAAATGAGCAATCATTTAGGAAATGTATTGGCAGTTCTATCCGACCATCATGAAGCCAATGATGGTGGAACGGTAACTCAATTGGCTTTTTACAATGGAAAGGTAATGAGTGCCTCAGACTATTATCCATTTGGAATGACCATGCCGGGAAGAAACTTCCAAGGTGACGGGTATAGGTACGGTTTTCAAGGGCAAGAGCAAGACAACGAGGTTAAAGGGGCTGGAAATAGCGTAAATTATAAGTATAGGATGCATGATCCGAGGATTGGAAAATTCCTATCCATAGATCCACTTGCACCGGAATATCCTTTTTATAGCCCTTATGCATTTAGTGGAAATAGAGTGATTGATGCATATGAGTTGGAAGGACTTGAACCAGTAGTAGACAATACAGGTAAGCTAACAGGATATGATGTGCAAGAGCGTCAGGGTCCCTCTCAAGTAGCAGCGGATATTAATAATCCTGAAACTCAACGTAAACATGGGTATACGCTAAATAATGATGTAGATTGGGTAAATATTGTATTTAATAATGAACAGTATTTTACTAATGTTCCATTAATGGGAACTTACAATCCCAATGAAATTGAGTATACAAGGTTAAATATGAATACAGGTGATCGTTTAGACCTTAGTTTTGTGAATACAAATTCTAAAAGAAGTGAAGAGTTGACGGTAACAGAAAGAGAGGAAATAGATACTTCCACTGAGACTGCATTAGGATTAGCAACTGGAGCATTGGCAGAATTATATTACAGTCAGGCATACGGTACTTGGATGGGAAAAAACTTTAAATTGTACAGTCAAACTTGGGGAGGAAATGGTTTTACAGGAGGTAAATTGAAATTTGGAAAGAAAATAAATACTGGACTTAAAGTAGGAGGTTATGGACTCGGTGCATTATCAGCATATAATACTTGGGACGATTATCAAAATGGTGTCATAAATGACTATTCCTTTTATTCAGAACAGATATCAAACGGTATTAGTACATTTGGTGGGATTTACGGTGTAGCTTGGGGCATTGGTTGGGAAGCAGGAAGATTAATAACAAATACAGAAACTTTTAAAGAAGCTAAATTTAACTTTTGGTATAATCAGTTTGAATCAGAGTGGGGGGCACCAGCGGAATGGAATGAAAATATTTGGGCTGATTGGTTTAGAAATTACAGACCTTGATGAAAGTCATTTATTATTACTACTATCTTTTTTATAAGAAGATTTTAAAGGATAATGAACCGCATATGTTGGCTACGCTTGCATTGGGTTTTTCATTGTCTTTAATTTTCAATGGTGTACTTGCTGTTATTATTCTTAAATGCAATGGACAAAAAATATCTAAGTATCTTATGATAGGTACTTTGATAATAGTTCTTGCCTTACTATATTTTATTTTACATAATAATGGATTTGCCAAAGAAATTGTGAAAGAAAAACCTAGTTTCTACAATAGTAAAAATGTATCTATAATAATTACATTGATTTTCTTTATACTCTCTACATCAATAATGTTTTGGATGCCTTCTTATATAAGAGGGTTTTGAATATAATATTTTATGAAAATCTATATAGCAATATTCGCCTTAGGAGTTATCAACTTTAATATCCCTATCCAAAAAGATTTTGGAGTTTGTAATGATTTTCAAGTTGCACTTCAGCACAAGGATCAAGTACATACTCTTTTCTTGAGAAACAATAAAGAAATTCGCTCCCTAGCAGGAATAAAAGAGTTAAGAAAATTAAAATCTTTAAATATTTCAGGGACTAACTTGGAAGAAATACCAGAAGAAATTTCTTACTGCGTAAACCTAGAGGAGATTATTGGGAATAATTCAAATTTAAAATCAATTCCTGCTTCTATAGGTAAATTAAGTATGTTGAAGGAAATAAATCTTAGCTATAATAATATCACCGAGATTCCAGTATCAATCAGCGATTGCAGTAATTTGGAAGAAATAAGTTTAGGTAGTAATTATATAGAAAAGATACCTAAAGGGTTTGGTGATTTAAAAAAGCTATGGTTTTGTAATTTATCATACAATAGACTTTCTATATTCTCGTCTGAATTCTCAATGTTAGATAATATTCAGAATTTGTGGTTACATGAAAATGATATTTCAAAAATTGATACAAATATTGTTGATTTAAAAAATCTTACACACCTTCTCATTGATAGTGATGAAATTTTGAATTTAAATGAAATCAAGGAAATGAGGCCAGATTTGAGGATTATCTCTGAAGATTAAATAGCACGATCACTATCGTAGGTTTCAGGGACAGCATAATAGAGGAATAGACAGAACAACGGATTATGGATAGTTTTGAGCTTTAACAAAGGAATACTGAAAAATGGCAATGTCCCACAAATGTTGTTTTGAAAAAAGGACAATGTAATAGACTGAAAATCAGTATTCTTTGAAATATTGGTAAAATTAAAAAGCGTAGTTAGTATAACCAATGGTCATTTAAGCCCGTTATACGCTCTGTGATGCAGAAAACAGTCTATGGATGTCCCAAATGTGTTGGTGAGAAAAATGCCATTAAATATGGCAAGTCAAAGAATGGAACCCAACGGTATTTATGCAAAGAATGTAGATCAACTTTTTTAGAAAGTTATTCATACAAAGCCTGCTCAAAGGATACCAATAAGAACATCACCTTGCTGTTAAAAGAAGGAGTTGGAATTCTCAGTACATCAAGGCTATTAGGTATTTCTAAGAATACGGTAATGAGTAGAATATTGAAAATTGCCTCTGGAATAACCAAGCCAACGATTCCATTAAAAAGAAGATACGAGCTAGATGAGATGTGTTCATTCATTCAGAGGAAAGCCAATAAAACTTGGATAGCTTATGCTATAGATAAAAGGACAAGAGATGTTGTTGATTTCAAAGTTGGAAAACGCACCAATAAGACATTGAAATCTGTACTTAAAACACTTTTCCTTTCAGAACCTAAAAAGATACATACCGATGGACTTCGGAATTATAAATACCTGATACCAGAAGAACTACATTCCACAAAATGGCGAAGTACAAATGGAATAGAAAATAAGAATTTATCACTCAGAATAAACCTCAAACGATTACAAAGAAGAACGATTTGTTTTGCGAAAACTCAAACAATGTTGGCAGCTTGTTTGAAGATATTTTTCTGGGGCTAAAAATCAAAACTATAGTGGCAGTTCTCATGGTGTTGAGAGCTTAATTTTGTAAATTTATAAGGCAAAACTAAACGTAGTTTTGTTGTTTTTAATTTGAAATAAAAAAGTTACGGGCTTATCCCGATACGGCTATCAAGGTAGTGAGAAAGATGACGAAGTTTCTGGGCAAGGGAACAGTTATACAACTCATTTTAGAAGATACGATCCAAGGTTAGGGAGATGGTCTAGTATTGATCCATTATTTGATTTACAGCCTGGCTGGTCAACATATAAGGCAATGTATAATAATCCAATTTTATGGACTGATCCTAAAGGAGGAACAGAAGAAGAAAGAAAAAAAGCAGTTTCGCATGGAAGAAAGTATATTCAAGAAAATGCTGGATATAGTTATGGTGCAAAAGGAGCTCCTGGGCAACCAGTAGATTGTTCTGGTCTTGTTTCTGGATGTATAGTTTCAAGTGGATTAACTAATCCAGTTGGACTTGGAACTGGTACGGGTGTAAATCAAATTATGGAGGCTTCAACTAAAATTCAAACTGTGAATGATATTCAAGTCGGAAATGCAGTTATAATTGATTGGAATGCAGGGGGAGGAAATTCTCATATAGGACTTATATCGGAAGTTATTAGGGATTCTGATGGAAAGGTTACAAGCTATAAATTTATTCATTCTTCATCCTCTAAAGGACCGACAGAGAATACTGTTAATATTGGAGGTAAAGGCTATTATGACGGTGGTCGAATTACAGGGTGGTACAAATGGGATTCCCCAGATCCAGTATCTTTACCTTTAGCAGAAGAAGAACAAGGAAAAGTTGGAGAACTAGGTATGTGGGATAGCTTTGTAAATTCTGTCAAACAACATTGGGCTGTTATCAAGTTCTTTACTGCAGATCGAACATCAAGCTCTACGAATGAGAGTGCTATTATTAACAAATACAAAGTTATTGCAGCTGGTTTGAACGTAAGAAATTCTGCAGGTGGAGGTAATGATAAATGGGTTACTCCATTAAAAAGAGGTGATGAAGTTATAGCTACTGGTAACATAGAAGGCACATGGATGGAAGTACAGGTAGGTGATAAAACAGGGTGGATATCTTCAAAAGAGCAATTCGTGGAAAAGGTAAACTGATTTGAATTGAAACATAGATATTGTTATACCAAGAATTTTTTTGATTTTTACTCTTTATATTATGAAACTAAATCTAATTATTGTTCTTTTTTTATCATTGAGCTGTAAAGTAAAAAAGCAAGATTTTACAAACCAGCATGGTCATAATGCATTATCTAATGCAACACTTATAGGAGAGTTTAATTTTGATGTTTCTAATGAAAATCCTAACAATATTGGATACAGAGTTTGGGAAACAGATGAGAATGAAGGAATAAAATCTATCTGTGTTAGTAATGGTTATGTTTATATGACAGATGTATATCATAACAATATTAAAAAGGTTAATCTAGAAACTGGAAAAATAATTGCAGGTCCTAGAATTCCTAGAATAGAAGGTCATTTTGATGATAAAGTTTGGTTGAGAGATATTGCTGTGTTTAACGATATAATATATGTTACAAGCGACTTAGGTTATGTTTTTCTATTAGATAGAAATCTTAATTTTTTTGGTAAAATTCAAATTGGAGTAGGGCAACCGTATTTTTTCTCTAAAAGTAAAGAGGAACTTAATGTATTCTTAAAAAGCGAACAAAATGAAGACATGTCAGTCGAAGTTTCCTTACTAAGAATCAGTGAAAGTGGGAAACATAAGAAAATAAAAGAGCTGCTCTCGATGAAAGATTTTAATAAAAGAACAAAAAATTATTATTCAAAAGGTCAATTAATTAGAATCGGCAATGACAATATGCAAATTGAAACAGATTACTGGATAGTTGATTTGCCATTATCTATTCCATTTATTGAGGAGTATGACGCTTTTAATATTGATTTTAATAAAACTACTTTAGCTTACTTTAATACTACGACTGAAAAACTAAAATTAAGTGTTTACAAAATAGATTAGATCCCGCTAGCTTAGATATATGAGCTAGGGCAGTTCTGTGAACTGTGGATCATGTATCAAAGGAGTTGATTTGAAAAAATCAAAACTACAGTGGCAGTTCTAATGGTGTTGAGCGTCTAATTTTGTAAATTTATAAGGCAAAGCTAAACGTAGTTTTGTTGTTTTTTATTTGAAATAAAAAAGTCACGGGCTTATTCCGATACGGTTATCAAGGTCAAGAAATGGATGATGAGGTCAAAGGAGCTGGAAATCATGTGGATTTTGGGGCAAGAGGCTATGATTCTAGGTTAGGAAAATGGTTGAGCATGGATAAAGTAATTAAGCCTTGGATATGTTCGTATCAATTTGCCTCAAATAACCCAATTAACTATGTCGATCCAGATGGTAATGATGAAATTCATTTTTATTTCAGTTTTGAAGATGGTTTAAATAAAGATGGCGAGAAAATCAAAATCTTGGTTATAACGCATTTAATTGTGGAGGATGATAAAGAAGATTTGATTTTTAGGGTTCATCCCGTAAATGTTGGATCCTGTATCAAAAGTGTTGATATGAAAAAATAAGATTGTAAATAATTGAAAATCAGTTAGTACAAAATGGATATTTACAAAAGAGAGGCGATAAATCCATCGCCTCTTGTTATTTTATAACCCTAAACCAAATAAAATGAAGTCAATTCTTCTTAGCTGAATTAAAAGTGTTGATGAGAAAAATCTGGGGGCAATTGGTGCAGTTCTAGAGATAATCAATAATGAAATGAGATTTTTGTGAAGAACATAATATTTCTTTTTTTAGTGTTATGAGCAATGATGAAATAAGCTATTTATTCAAAGTGGAGGTTTATAATCCATTAGGAGAAAAAATTACTTTCTATCACTATGATAATTTGCAAACAAAAGCTTTTTTGTCTAAGAATGATTCATTAAGAAGTTCCATTGATAGGAGGAAAAGAGAGATTATTCAATTTAAGGATGGTAGAGTTATGCATAAATTCTACAGAGATGGCCATAGCCATATTTTTAGTTCAATTGATGATTATAATTCGTTGGCTTGTGATGATATTTCAAATGATTTTTTCAAAACCCATAAACAGAAACAAAACGGAGAATATGATTACATTTATTTCTACACCCTTAAACCTAATCAAATTGATAATTTTAGTAAACACAAAGTAAGGCATCTTGAAGATTTTCAGGGTGGTTATGATGCTCATCAAGTAATGGTACTAAATACAGGAGCTGTGTTAGAAATTAATCAAAAGGGAAATATGGCCAATTGGTATCCTAATGTTGAAACTTTTGAATTATGCTATAGAATCTTTAATAAAAATGAAGTTTGGTGATGGATCATGTATCGGTGGGATTGTATATCAAAAATGTAGATGTGAAAAAGTTAAAATGTAAACAACTGAAAATCAGTTTCTACAAAATAGATATTTAAAAATGAGAGGCGATGAATTCATCACCTCTTATTATTTTATGGGCTTAAAACTTCTAAAATGGATCAAATCTTCCATAGCCGTTTCAAAAGTGCTGATGTACATCCATTAAATTACTGTATAAAATGGATGAGAAACTAAACAACATTCACCTCCCGTTCCAAATCCACTCCATACTTCTCTCGCACAGATTGAAGAATCTCTTCCGATAAATTATAGATTTCTGAACCCTTTGCAACGCCATAGTTAACAAGCACCAGTGCCTGGTTTTTATGTACACCAAAATCTGCTTTTCTATATCCTTTCCATCCCGCTTGATCAATTAACCAACCCGCAGCAAGTTTTACTTTTTCCTCATCTATAGGATAGTTTACTACCTCAGGGTAGGAGCGTTGAATTTCTTTTAAAAGTTCTTTGGAGACAATGGGGTTTTTGAAAAAGCTCCCCGCATTACCAATTTCTTTAGGGTTGGGTAACTTGCTTTGTCTTATTTGTATGACCGCATCACTAACTGCTTTTATAGAAAGATCGTTCACTTCCATTTTTTCAAGCTGTTGGGATATCGCACCATAGGAAATATTGAATTCGGGTTTCTTTTTCAGTTTCAAAGTAATATTCAAAATCAGATATTCTCCCTTTAGCTTATTTTTAAAAACACTTTCTCTATAGCCAAAACTGCAATCTGAATTTGAAAAGTTATGAATCTCTCCACTCGGAATGTGCAAAGCCTCAAGAGAAGAAAAAACATCTTTTATCTCAACTCCATAAGCACCAATATTTTGCATAGGAGCCGCTCCGCAATTGCCCGGAATAAGAGAAAGATTTTCAATCCCCGCATAACCCATCTCAATGCAATGCAAAACCACATTATGCCAAACCTCACCAGCTCCAAACTTTATCCTAACTTCTTCACTATTCTTATCAATTACTTCAATACCATGAATACAGTTGTGCAACACTAAACCGTTAAAATCCTTAATGAAAAGCACATTGCTACCTCCACCCAAAATAAGAAGTTCTTCGTCTTTATATCGGTTTAAAACTTGCTTTGCTTGTTCCGTGTCTTGGATTGCTGCCAGTAGTTTGGCATTGACATCAATTCCGAAAGAATTGAAATTTTTTAGAGATATGTTTTTCTGAATTTCCAATTAGAAACGAAGATGATAGAAATTTGCCAATACAATAAAATTTTTGACTTTAGCTTTTAACATTTAATAATGAATTAAAGAAGAATAGAATAAGAAACACATGTTTCAAAGCCATACCTTCGAAAAAGATGTCTCGAATAATTGTTTCGGTAAGTAACGATCTGTTAACGGATCAAAGAGTGGAAAAAGTGTGTGATGTTTTGCACACCGAAGGCCATGAAATAACCTTGCTCGGTAGGAAATTAATGGACGATAGACATCTTGACAGGCCCTATAAAACCAAGCGTTTCAGATTACTGTTTAATTCAGGCCCGTTTTTTTATGCGGAGCTGAACATGAGAATCTTTCTCTACATACTCTTTTCTAGAACAGATATTCTTTTGGCAAATGATCTGGATACTTTGCTTGCCAATTATTATGCCTCAAAATTTAAGTCACTTAAGTTGGTCTATGATAGCCATGAATACTTTACAGAGGTGCCGGAATTAAAAGATAGGTGGACAAGAAAAGTTTGGCTGAAAATAGAAAATACAATATTTCCCAAGCTGGAAAACGTATATACGGTTGGAGAGGAACTTGCAAATATCTATTCCAAAAAATACGGAGTTCCAGTCGATTGTATTCGAAATGTGCCTAAGGCATATAGCACTGAAAAAGAGGAAGGTGAATATTTGTTTTATCAAGGCGCATTAAATGAAGGAAGAGGCTTGCTTGAATTATTGGAAGCCATTCGCAAAACAAACCTTAGTCTTAAAATTGCGGGTGATGGAGACATAAAAAATGAGCTGACCAGAGAAATTGTAATTCTCGACTTAATGGATAGAGTAGAGTATTTAGGACGTTTAGAACCGAGTCAGCTAAGAAAATATACCTTGAAAGCAAGCATTGGTTTTAATTTATTGGCCGGAGATAGTTTGAACTATCGGTATTCTTTGGCCAATAAGTTTTTTGATTATATACAAGCTGGAGTTCCGCAGGTAACTATGAATTTCCCAGAGTATGCTTCAATAATGAAAGAATTCAAAGTAGGAGTTATGATTAATGATCTAAGCTCGGCAAGTATTCAAAAAGCCATCTTTGATATTCAAGAGAATGAAGCATTTTATAAGCAGGAAATAGAAAGGGCAAGAAAAGAATTTGTTTGGGAAAAAGAGTCCAAAAAATTAAAAGCTATTTTTGCAAAACTTGCCTGAAAAAAGTCTGCATATTGTTTCTTTTGATGTGCCTTTTCCTGCCAATTACGGGGGAGTGATAGACATCTTTTACAAGATTAAAAACCTGCATAAATTAGGAGTTAGCATTAAGCTGCATTGCTTTGAATATGGAAGGGGAGAGCAAAAAGAATTGGAGAAGTATTGCGAGGAAGTTCATTACTATAAACGAAACCTGAACAAAGCTTTACTCATGCATTCAAGTCCTTTTATAGTGGTGAGTAGAAGAGATGCTAGACTAATCAAAAACTTAAGAAAAGATGATGCTCCCATTCTTTTTGAAGGGCTACATTCCTGCTTTTTATTTTCAAATACCGAACTGAGAAATAGAAAGAAATTTATTCGGGCGCACAATGTTGAACACAATTATTATCGTGGATTGGCAAAGGCAACTAAGAACATTTTTAGAAAGTCCTACTTCAAAAGTGAGTCGCGAAAGCTGGAGTCATTTGAGAAAATAATGAATGAAGCCAACGCTGTCATTAGTATTTCAGAAATGGAGTATTCAGACTTATCCAGTAGATACAATAATGTGAAATTAGTTTTTCCATTTCACGGAAATGATGGTCTAAAAAGCGCTTCTTCAAAAGAACAATTTGCGTTTTATCATGGAAATTTAGGAGTAGGAGAGAACAATAAGGCTGCACTTTTTTTGGCTAAGGAAGTTTTTAGGCAAATCAATTATCCTTTAATTATTGCTGGAAGAAATCCATCAAAAGAATTAAAAGAGATTGTATCTCAAAGAGAAAATGTTAAGCTGTTTGAAGATAAGAACAATGATGAAATTATCGACCTTATTCAAAAAGCACAGATAAATATTCTTCCTACATTTCAATCAACAGGAGTGAAATTAAAATTGATCAATGCGCTTTTTAACGGTGGTTTCTGTTTGGTAAATTCTCAAATGGTTAAGGGAACAGGGCTGGAAGAATTGTGTCTTGTTAAAAATGGAAGAGACGAAATGAGAGCGGGAATTCAGGAGCTTAGGACAAAGCAATTTGGTTCTACTCAGAAAAATAAAAGACAAGAACTTTTGTTTGAAAAGTTGTCAGATACAAACAATGCAAAGGCCCTTATTGATATTATATTCGAAGATCATTAATACAGATAAATGAATTCAGAAGCCATCCTTAGTTTAAAGAATGCTCAAATATTTCAGAAAGATGCCTTGGTTTTAAAGGAGGTCAATATTGAAATAAATAAAGGTGAGTTTGTCTATTTAATTGGCAAAACTGGTTCTGGAAAGAGTTCATTGCTGAAAACCTGCTATGGTGAATTAGAATTGCAAGAAGGAGAAGGTTCAGTTGCAGGTTTCAATCTTAAAAATTTAAAACGAAAAGAGGTTCCTTACTTAAGAAGGAAAATAGGAATTGTTTTTCAAGATTTTGAATTGTTGATGGATAGATCCGTAAATGATAATCTCTTTTTTGTGATGAAAGCTACAGGCTGGAAAGACAAAAAGAAAATGGAAGACAGAGCCAAAGAAGTTTTAGAATCTGTAAATCTGGGGACAAAGGGATTTAAAATGCCTCATGAATTATCGGGTGGTGAGCAACAGAGGGTAGTTGTTGCAAGAGCATTAATAAATGACCCAGAATTGATTCTTGCTGATGAACCTACTGGAAACTTAGACCCAGCAACTACCGAGGAAATTTTAACCTTGCTTTTCGAGATCGCCAATTCAGGAAAAGCCATTCTAATGGCTACCCATGATTATACCTATATGCAAAAATTCTCTTCAAGAACCATAACATGTGATAGCAATAGAGTTGTAGATTCAGCTTTAGGTGTTGAAATGGAATAACTTAATTATAATCAGGTGAAAAGGTAATTCCCAATACAACAAAACTCTTGTTCACATGAATATCATTCCAGTTTTGCATATTGCTGCTTCCAATTTTTAAAAAGCTTGATAATGGAGACCCAGGAAATTTTCTCGTTAAACTAACAACAGGAGAAAATACCATTAGCTTTTGATCTTTCCATTCATCTAATTCTAAGTTTTCTCTGGTATTCTCAACTGAATCAAATGAGGCATTTAATAATCTCAATTGATTATAATGGTTTATTTCATACCGTAAACCAATTCCAATAGAGAAAGATTCATGTATATCAACAACATAACCACCTTGTAAATAAAGTCTATTGTATAAAGCATAGGAGGCTCTTAGGTTTCTAATTTGATTGTTAAAGAATTGATTCCAGGATTTTGCATTGTTCAATTGCCCTCCACCATATCCAGCAGATACTGAGAAATGATGTTCATCTAACATGATAAAATAGCCTGCACCCAAACTATAGTCGATTTGTTTGAATTGATGAATATCCCAATTCAGTATGCTTGTAGATTCAGCAGATGCTCCCAATAAAAAACTTCCTTGAACAAAAATATTCTCTAATGGAGCATAACTCGCCTGAATTTCTCCTCTGGGAAGTAATTCAGGAGTACTTAAATTGATAAGTGGCGGGGATATGGATATTTCAAAGTCATATTGCTCTTCAAGCACAGGAATACTAGGAGTAGTTTGAACATAACTTGGAACAGTGCATGAGGAAAAGCAAATAAGAAGAACGCCAGCAAATACTAGCGCTTGAATTTTTTTCATGTGATGAAAATATAATAGAGCTATGTAGCATTTGGAATCTGCTTATTACAATTATTGAACTCTTAATTTATACTGACACAAAATATTCAATGGTACAACTCGTTAATATCTTGAAACCATTTTCTTCTTTTTTGGCATAAGCCTTGTTTATTTTCGTCTCAATAGATTAATCTATGCAAGTAAGATCTCTTTTTACATCTAGTCTGGCATTTATTTTTATTTCCATAAATATTTATGGGCAAGAGCCAGCTGTTTATTATGAAGAACAACTTCCATTTAAAACAGCACATGAATTGTTTGATAAGGAAAAATACGCTTCCGCAATGCATCTATTTGATGAAGTTGCTGCCTGGACTCCTAAAACAGAAATTACAGCGCAGGCCGAGTATATGGCCGCACAATGTGCGATCCACTTATATCATAGAGATGCAGAAGTAAGGTTGTTAAACTTTGTAGATGATAATCCCCATAGTCCTCATGTTAAAACTGCGCATTATGAATTGGGAAACTTCAATTACAACAAAAGAAAATATATCAAAGTCATACAATGGTATGACAAGGTAGATCTTGATGTCTTAAGTGAGAGCCAGCAATTAGATTATCAATTTAAAAGAGGTTATAGCCACTTTAAATTAGGCGAGTTTCAACACGCTAAACAACATTTGGGAAAGGTGGTCATTGAACCCAATAAGTACTTAGTTCCAGCCAATTACTATTTTGGACATATAGCCTATGAAGAAGAGAAGTATTCTACAGCATTAGAATCTTTTGAGCGGATAAAAGACCAAGAAGCATTCAAGGGGTTGGTTCCCGTTTATATTGCGCAGATTTATTTTCAGCAAAAGAAATATCAGGAATTGATTGATTATGCACCTTCGGTTCTAAGCGATATCAATGATGAGCGAAAACCAGAAGTCCTTAGAATGCTGGGTGAGTCCCATTTCAGATTAGAAAATTATGCAGATGCAGCGAATTATTTAGAACAATATTCTAAGTCAGGAGGCTTTAAAGACCGTGAAGGATATTATGAATTAGGTTATTCTTACTACAGAACAGGAAAGTATCCAGAATCTATTGCTGCCTTTACCAAAGTGACCTTTGAAGAAGATAGCCTTTCACAACTCACATCCTACCAATTGGCAGATGCTTATCTTAAAAATGGAGATAAGATAAAAGCGAGAAATGGTTTTAAACAAGCGGCAAATTATGCTATGGATAGGGAATTGCAAGAAGATGCCCTGTTCAATTTCGCCAAGCTCGCCTATGAACTATCTGCAGATCCTTTCGATGAAGCAATTCAGGCATTTGAGAAGTATTTAGATGAATACCCCAATTCAGAAAGAAGTGATGAAGCCTATGAGTTTTTGTTGGATGTATATCTCACCACAAAGAACTATGAAGCTGCTTATAATGCCCTGAACAAATTACAAGATTTGGATGTCAGGGGAAAAGAGATATACCAAACGGTAGTTTACAATCGCGGAATAGAATATGTAAAGACCAAGAAATTTGACCTAGCCAATGAGTTTTTGGATAAAGTGACAAAGTATCCAGTAAATGAAGCTATCAATGGAAAAGCTAAATTTTGGAAATCTGAAATTCTGTACAAGCAACAAAAATTTGATCAGGCAATTTTAGCGTATAAGGCCTTTTTAGTTCATCCTGGAAGTCTTTCATCCGGTTATGCCAATAGCGCGAATTACAGTTTGGGTTATACCTATTTCAATAAAAAGGATTTTGCCTCTTCAAGAGATCATTTCAAAAAGTTTATTGATAAGTACACTGACAAGAATAAAAAGAAATTAAATGATGCGTATCTAAGGTTAGCAGATTCACATTTTGTTCAAAAGGATTATCCCAAGGCAATTGAGAATTATAATAAGGCAAGACAAGTAAATATTTTTGATCAGGATTATGCACTTTTTCAAATATCAAGATGCAATGGCTTTAGCAATGATTTAGATCAAAAAATAGAGAATCTGATGAAGATTTTAAATGAGAATTCAGAATCTCCATATGTGGCTGCATCCAAATTTGAAATAGGGGATTCTTATTTCAGAAAAGATGAAAATGACAAAGCACTTTCTTATTTGAATGATGTCATTCAAAACCACGAAAGTTCTGCTTACGTTAAGAAATCTTTGAAAACCGTTGGACTCATTTATTACAGACAAGGCAATTATAATGAATCAATGGCTGCTTTTAAAAAGGTAATAGAAGACTTTGCGAATGATGCAGATTCCAAAGAAGCCTTAGATCGTTTAAAGGATATTGCGGTGGAAACAGGTAATACTCAGGTATTGGATAATTTGGATTTTGATATTTCATCCGCGGCTTTAGATTCTGTTGCCTATCGCTCAGCAGAAAATAAATACATAGATGGTGATTGTGAAAATTCCAGAAAGGCATTTGAAGATTATCTAAAAAAATATCAACCCGGAATTTTTGGATTGAATGCCAATTTCTATAAGGCCGAATGCGACTATGAAGCTGAAGATTATGTTTCTGCCTTAAAAGGATATAAGTATGTCATTGCACAAACCAAAAACCAATTCACAGAGCCAGCATTGTTAGCTGCTGCGAGCATCAGTTATGGAGATAAGAATTATCAGGAAGCCTTGGATCATTATATAAATCTGGAAAGAAATTCAGAGTATAACATCAATATTTTAGAAGCAAGGATTGGTCAAATGCGCTGTTATTATAACCTAGGACAATTGGATAATGCTAGTGACTATGTGGATTGGGTAAAAGATGATCCTCAAACACCTCAGGACATTGCAGCAGAAGCCTATTTCTTTGAAGGGAAAATCTTAAAAGATAGAGGTCAGCTAGATGAGGCAATTAATTCTTTTCAAAAAGCAGCAAGTAAATCCAGTGGCAAATTGGGAGCAGAAGCCATGTTCAATAAGTGCCAGACCTGGTATGATATTCAAAAGTATGAAGAGGCGGAGGACGATATATTCAAGCTCATTAATAATTATCCTAGCCAGTTAAAATGGAAGGTTGAAGCCTTCTTTTTACTGTCTGATGTATATGTTGGAATGGATGATTTGTTTCAAGCTAAATCAACCCTGCAAAGTATTTTAGACAATATTAGTGATGATGAAAGTCAGGCCCGAGCCCTGCAGAAGTATGAAGCAATTTTGGCGATAGAAAAGGCAAGAGACGAAGGAGAGAGTAACGAATCAGAAATTTTAATTGAAGAGTAACTATGAAGAATTTAAGATACATATTCATTTTGCTTTGTTTCTTTTCGATTCAAAAATTCAGTGCACAATATGATCAGGAGATTATTGCTTTTGGGGATAGACTGCTTTCGGTTGGCAAGGTGTTAAAAATTGCCGAGCAACCTAAGACCATAGATTCTTCATTTGTTTCCAGGGAAATGACCTATCAACTCATTCCAAGAAGAGCTTTTTCCGGTTTTAAACCAACTCTCTTAGCACCCGCTAAAGTTGAAATTAAACCCAAAGCACCAAAGCTATACAAAGCCTACACAAAAGTGGGAATAGGAACTTTTACCACTCCTTTGGTACAGTTATACTATAATTCTTTAAGAACTCGAAAAGGAGCTTGGGGCTTTTCATTTGATCATTTATCATCTGCCGGGGGCTTGAATGATTTACCACAATCCAGATATAGCGATAATGAATTGGAACTGTGGGGGAGAGCATTTCTTTCTAAGCACGTAGCAAAAGCCAACTTTGCTTGGGAAAGAAACCTAAATCACTATTACGGGATGAGGATTCCTAACGACATTACAGGAAATTTTATTCCTCTTGAAGATCTTGTCCCAGAAGATGAAATTAGGCAAGCCTTTAATAAGTTTGGCGGAGGAGTAGGCATTGGAACATATCACAGGGATTCTGCTAAGGTTAGTTTTGACGCCAATTTAAATGGGTATTTCTTAACGGATTTATTCAAATCTCAAGAAGTTAATGTTGCCATTGACGGTTGGGTAAATAAGCGTGAGGGAGATTTTATCTTTGAGTTGGGAGGAGATATCATCAGCAATAATTATCGCGCTGAAGATAACTTTAGATTTGGTTTTTTAGATTCCATTCCAGCAGTTCCAAGTCAAAATTCAATAGAGAGAAATTATCTGATTTTAGCTGCTAAACCTAAAATTAGGGCCGATGTTGGTAATCTTCAGGCCGATGTAGGTTTAGATGTTGTTTATGAAAACAACCTTAGTGGTAGAGGCTTATTTTATCCTCAAGCCTATGTGGCCTATGAATTGTTTAATGGACTTATCGTTCCTTATGTTCACTTTACCGGAGGCTTGAAACCAAATTCCTTTAACTCGCTTAGAACTGAAAACCCTTTCATTTTGAGCAATATTGCTTTTAGCAATGGACTAGAAGACTTAAAGAATACCAATAATCGTTTTGATTTAAATGGAGGTATTAAAGCCCGTTTTAGCGACCATCTGTCACTTTCAGGAAAAGTTCAGGTGCAACGATTTAAGGATCTTCCCTTGTTTGTAAATGATACAACCTATTCATCGGAAAATCGTTTTGGTGTCATTTACGATGATGGAAGATTGTTAGGAATATCAGGAGAGATAGCTTACAGATACAATGAATTTCTGAATCTTGTTGCAGGAATTGAGTTACGAGATTATAATATGGATAATGAGGACGAAGCTTGGCATAGACCAGAGTCTAAATTTACTATGGGTGCCGTTTTCGATTACAACGATAAACTAGTAGCCAAATTGGATGTCTATTTCATTGGAAAGCGTTTTGTGAAATCACTTTTACCTATAGCCGGAGAAAATCCATTATCAGATGGTTCTTTTAGAACATCAATAGACGGCTTTGTTGACGCTTCATTAAGTGCAGAATACCGTTATACAAAAAGGCTATCGGCCTTTTTAGAACTCAATAATATTACAGGAGGTAAGTATGAAAGATGGTATAGATTTCAAACACAACCTTTTCAGGTAATGGGTGGTCTTACCTATTCTTTTTAGACGAGAATAACTCTTTTTAAAATACCAAAGAAAAAGGCGATTATTTCTTGTGAAAAAAGCAATAAGAAATGTTAATAAACTCGTTATTTAATAGGCCTTTCAGGCGGTTAAAAGGACTTAATTTGGTATCTTTATAATCCAAAATAATCAGTGGAAAATGAGCGAGGAAACAGCGAATAAGAAATCAGGATATTCAGCGGATAGTATACAGGCCCTTGAGGGTATGGAGCATGTAAGAATGCGTCCTTCAATGTATATTGGAGATGTTGGAACAAGAGGTTTACACCATCTTGTTTACGAGGTAGTTGATAACTCAATTGATGAAGCATTGGCAGGCCATTGCGACATGATTGAAGTCGATATTCTTCCCGACAATGGAATTCGAGTATTGGATAACGGTAGAGGTATTCCTGTGGGAATGCATAAAAAAGAAGGTGTCTCTGCATTGGAAGTGGTAATGACTAAAATTGGTGCAGGAGGTAAATTTGATAAGGATTCCTACAAAGTTTCTGGCGGTTTGCACGGTGTTGGTGTTTCCTGTGTTAATGCGCTTTCAAGAGATCTTAAAGCAACTGTTTATAGAGAGGGGAAAGTTTGGGAACAGGAGTATAAGCAAGGAAAGAAACAATATGATGTAAAAGAGAATGGAACAACAGACAAGAGAGGAACAGAAGTTACCTATTATCCAGATCCTGAAATATTTGATGTTCTTGAATACAACTATGAAACATTAGCTACAAGAATGCGTGAGTTAGCATTCTTGAATAAAGGCATTAGAGTTCAACTCACAGATAAAAGAACAAAAGATGAAGAAGGAAATCATCCTTCGGAACTGTTTCATTCTGAGAGAGGTCTTGCAGAATTTGTAGAGTTCTTGGATGCAACACGTGAGCCTTTAATCAGCTCAGTAGTCAGTATGGAAGGAGAAAAAAATGGTATTCCCGTTGAGGTAGCTATGATTTATAACAGCTCCTATTCTGAAAACATCTTTGCCTATGTAAATAACATTAATACCCATGAAGGTGGAACCCACCTTTCAGGATTTAGAAGAGGGCTTACCAATACCTTAAAGAAATACGCAGAAGAAAGCGGAATGCTTTCCAAGCTTAAGTTTGAAATAGCTGGAGACGATTTTAGAGAAGGTTTAACTGCAGTTATTTCCGTTAAAGTAGCCGAGCCACAGTTTGAGGGACAAACCAAAACTAAATTGGGGAATAGAGAAGTTACTGCTCCTGTTTCTCAAGCCGTGAACGAGATGCTTACCAATTATTTGGAAGAAAATCCTGTAGATGCAAAACAGATTGTAAGTAAGGTAATTCTAGCAGCGCAAGCCAGACATGCAGCCAAGAAGGCTCGTGAAATGGTTCAGCGTAAGAATGTTTTGACTGGTTCTGGTCTTCCAGGAAAACTTTCAGATTGTTCCGATAAGGACCCTAAAAATTGCGAGATTTACTTGGTCGAGGGAGACTCTGCGGGCGGTACAGCAAAACAGGGAAGAGATAGAGTTTTCCAAGCAATCATGCCATTAAGAGGTAAGATTTTGAATGTTGAGAAGGCCATGACACACAAAATCTTTGATAACGAAGAAATCAAGAATATCTATACTGCTCTGGGTGTTAGAATTGGTACAGAAGAAGATAGCAAAGCATTGGATATGTCTAATCTAAGATATCACAAAGTAGTTATCATGTGTGATGCCGATGTTGATGGTAGCCATATTCAGACTTTGATTATGACCTTCTTCTTTAGGCACATGAAGGAACTAGTGGAAAATGGATACCTATATATCGCAACTCCACCACTTTATTTGGTGAAGAAAGGAAAGCAACAACGTTACGCTTGGTCTGATGAAGAAAGAGATAATTTTCAAGCCGAAATGAAAGGAAAGGCAGAAGGAACAGGGGGTGTTTCAATACAAAGATATAAAGGTTTGGGTGAGATGAATGCTGAGCAGTTATGGGAAACGACCATGAATCCTGAACACAGAACGCTGAGACGGGTTACTATAGAAAATGCAATTGAAGCCGATAGAATATTCTCAATGCTAATGGGAGATGAAGTTCCTCCAAGAAGAGAATTTATTGAGCAAAATGCGGTTTATGCGAATATTGATGCATAAATGAAAATTAATTTTGGACTGTTTTGTATATGGAAAATACTGTAGCCTTCCCTTTTTTCAGACAGTTTGTAATTTTACAAAATTGTTTTCATTAAATGGTTCCACAGCAGCTAGCTGCAGTGGAAATCTAGGTGCAAATTGACATGGGGTCTTTCCATTTAAAGACTTATTTGGATGAAAATAGTTATAGTCGTATTTCCATTTTTCGGTGATCATTCTAAGTTGTTCTAAATCTTCAAACCAATAAGGGTCAAGCACATCTTCCCTAAAGAACCTGTTGAATCTTTCAATAAATCCGTTTTGCATAGGTCTGCCAGGTTGGATGTATTGTACCTCGATACTCTTGGTGTCACACCAGTTTTTGAAGTGATGAGAAATAAACTCCGGACCATTATCAACTCTTATCTTTTCAGGAAGTCCTATTTCTTCTTCCAGTTGGCTAAGCACTCTCACTACTCTTTGAGCTGGAAAACTTATCCCCACTTCTATAGCCAATGCTTCACGATTGTAATCATCAATTATATTGAAGGTTCGTAACCGTCTTCCATCACCAAGAGCATCACTCATAAAATCCATGCTCCATGTTTTATTTAATTGCTCAGGAGTAATGAGTGCTTGTTTCACTCTTGAAGGTAATCTCTTTTTTCGCTTTCTGCGCAGACCTAGTTTCATCAACCTGTATATGCGCAATACACGTTTTCTATTCCACTTAAAGCCCTGCTGACGGATTCTGCCATAATATTCATCAAATCCTCTAGTGGGGTGGCTCTCGGCCAACTCATTGAGTTTTTTGATAACCTCAGAATCATCTTTCTTGCTGCGATAATACCATATTGAGCGTTGAAGATTGGTTAACCTACAAACACGAACAATGCTAACTTGATAAGATATAAGCAAGTAAGAAGCTACTTTCTTTTTGTCAGAGGGCTTTAGAACTTTTTTGACAAAACATCTTTCAGCATTACATTATCCAAAGAAAGATCAGCATACATTTGTTTCAACTTTCTATTCTCTGCTTCCAGCTCTTTTAACCGTTTCGAGTGATTTAATTCCATCCCTGAATACTTCTTACGCCAACTATAAAAAGTGGCTTTGTTCAGTCCTAGCTCTCTGCATATCTCATCTACTCTTCTGCCTTGTTCATTTTCTTTTACTGCCTTGATTATCTGGCTCTCTGTGAATTTACTTTTTCTCATTTCAGTTTAAATTTAATCCGTTTATTCTATTTTTAAACTGTCTGATTTTTGGGGAAGGCTACAATACGAATTTTTTGATTCAATTTTTTATAAATGAATTTTTATAAATAATTTGGTCACTTTCAATTAATATTTGATAGACACCACTATTTAATTCATCTATATTTAATTCTAATTTGCTATTTGAAATTAATATTGATTCAAGATGAATAAATTTCCCTTGAGAATCATAAACACTGAAGGTATAATCAATTAAATCTGAGGGTATTGTAATATTTAACTTTTCTTTTGAAGGATTTGGATAAATTTCTAAAGTTGAATGAGATAATTCATTTACAAAAACAGGTTGGTTTGCATTCTTAAACCAAATTATTTCACCTTCATTCCATTTACTGATAATCAAGTCATTTAAATTATCTCCATCTAGGTCTGCCATTTTAATAATAGAGCCTGAAGAAAAATTATCAGTTATAGGAATTAGGTCAATGAATTGATTTTGAGTGTTCAAAGAATAATGAACATTGCCAAATTTTTCAAAAATTAAATCAACATTGCCATCTAAATCAATATCAGCCGCTTTTCCACCCAAATTAAGACCATTGGTTATCAACAAATCTTCAAGGTCAGAAAAATTTCCATTACCTATATTTTCCATATATTTTATGCTCGTTCCCGAAGAAGGAAATAGTAAAATATCCAAATCTAAATCATTATCATAATCAATAACTTCTAGATTTGCAGAAACGTCTGAGAGTACCAGTATCTCACCAAAATCAAAAAATCCATCTGATTGCTTCTTATATGCTCTTATATAGCCATCTTCTTCCAATAAGATATCCAAATATTGATCTGAGTTTAAATGAAGGAAGTAAATATTTGGTAGTTCAAAAATTCCAGAACCCAAATCTTGTAAAAAGATGAAATTTCCTAAACCATCATTTTCAAAAACCATAAGGTGAAAATTTGTGGCAAAATGATTTGTATTAGCCACGGCAAAATCAAGGAATCCATCATTGTTTAAGTCTGAAATTTCAAGTTCAAACAATTGATTGGTATTATTTTCAACAATTTGTTCCGTATCAAATTCTCCAAGACCATTATTTATTGATATATAAATATCCGAGCCAGCAGAAATTATAAAATCAATATCACCATCATTTTCTGCGTCTAAGGATCTAATTAAAAAAACTTGATCTAGATTATCTATTAGTACATGTTCAACCAAAAAGTTTTGGTTGCCATCATTTTCTAACCAAGCTACCTTTTTTTGACTATAAGAAGTAAAAGCAATATCGGAATATCCATCATTATTTATATCATCTACTATGAAATCACTAGGAGTTAATTCGTTTTCGATTATTATTTGCTCATTTCCAAAAATTTGACCAAAAAAGTGAAAGAAAATAAAGCTAAAGAATAAAGTCATTAAATATTTCATAATGTCGCATTTATCTAAAGATAACAAATTTTAAAAAAAGTAGAATCCTAAGAGATTCGTAATTATTCTATTACCTAATCAAAGTTACCTGACCAAACATTTCAACTTCGTCAAATGAGGAAAGGCGTTTCGTTTTAATCCTCCAATTGTATACCGAAACATTGACAAAATACTCATTAGATTCATCAGACCCATCCCATCTTTCCAGCGGATCATTGGTAAAGAATACCGTATGACCAAATCGATCATAAATCTCCATTTCAAAATTTCTGTCATCGATATCTGAACCTACTATAAAGAAGAACTCATTTACGCCATCACCGTCAGGAGTAAAAGAGTTGGGAGCAAAAATGTGAAAGTCTTCCGTGATATTTATAAACTTGATTAATGTATCTTGACAACCCAGTGAATCCGTTAAAAGAAGTGTAATTGGATGTTCTCCAACTTCCGAATTTAAAAATGTATAACTAGGGTTTACCAAATCCGATTGCCCTTCTGTTCCAAAAAACCACTGATAATCTAAAAAACCTTCACCTCCTTCGGATTCATCAATAATGGTAAAATTCGCATCAAAAATAGAAGCTTCACTTGGCTCTACATCAAAGTCCGCAAGTGGGGGATTGTTCACCCCTACAATACCAATGCCTTCCGTCAAACAATTTTCATCGCTTCTTGCAACAAGGTTGTAAGTTCCAGGACATAAATTTGTTAAAATACTGTCTTCGATAAATGATAAGCCCCCATCTGAACTGTAGGAAGTCGCAGTAGGAGCATTAATAATAAGCTGACCATCACAATCTCCCGGGCACGTTTCATTTATTTCTATTAATTCCTCAATAACAAAAACATCGGCAGCAATTATATTGAAAGATTGTGTAGCAACACAACCATTTTCATCTATTACTGTGACTTCATGTGTGCCTGGACAAAGTAATTCAATTTCGTTAGGCAGAGTGCCATTAGTACCAGAAGAGAAAAAGTAGTTGTAGTTTGTAGTACCACTCCCTCCGCTTGGAAAAGCATGAGCCGATCCATTACAGCTTTGATAACAGGATTCCTCAAACTCATCTACTTGAACATTTATGGCGTCTGTAAAAGTAACATCAATATCATCTGAAATTACGCAACCATTACCATCATCAATGGTCCATGTTAAAGTAATTACACCACCCACCGAAGATGAGGCGGTAACCGTTGAAGAATTTGGGTCGTCAAAACTGACATCTGCAGGGCCAGACCATGAGCCCATAAAACCAGATAATTCCTCACCCGTAATTTCCACATCCAAATCGCACTGTGTGGTATCGTTACCTGCATTTGTAGTAATGGCATTATCGCCTATAGACAAGTTATAATTAAATGTGCATTGACTTCCAGAGGTTATTTCAATATCATAATTGCCTGGCAACAAGTCCGTAAATACAAGACCAGTTTGAGGAACATTATTAAGTGTTGCGTCATAAGGAGGTAGACCACCTGATATAGCGGAAATATCTATGGATCCATTTGGTAAACTACAAAAAGCACTTCCAACTACTTCATTTAAGGTGGGCATAGTAAAACCGAAAATACCCGGGTCAGAAGTAGAGAAATCTAGGGTAATACCATTCGTTGAACCACTCCAGTTGGAAATCATCAAGGCATAAGTCTCACCATCTACAACAGGTAAGTCTGCATTGAATGCAGGACCATTTAAATTTCCAGGTCCATTTGAATTGCCGGTTCCGCCTTGAGCAGAACTAATACCGGTTGGGCCATTAACACCGATTACTCCAAAGCTATTGCAACTAACCAAAGTGCTTGGATCATCAATAATATCGCTGCACATTCCGCCAGTGATATTAAAAAGTGCCCAGTCAAAATCATCATTTGGATCATCTGGTGTAAGAATAAAATTCAAATTTCCAGCGTTAGCCGTTCCAAACGTATACCAAACACTATTTAGTTCTCCGTTAGTAAGACAACTAGGGTTTAAGGGATCAATATCTAAACAAGAACCACTGCCAGCTTGTATTTGCGGATTGGTAAGAACCAATTCGCAAACGGGTATAGCTCCCAGACAATCTTGATCTGTGGGTACACCCTCATTAAGACTTAAGGTAAAATCTATACATGGAGCTTGAAATTCATCTGAAGCAATAACAAGGTAATACGTTTCTCCAGCCATTACATTTAAATTGGCTGTTAGTGAAGTTGCACCAAAAAAGGAGGTGGTATTTAAAATGCATTGTGTAGTAAGTATATCTGGGCAACCATCCATTATCGCTAATCCAGCTGCTCCTGGTGAATTGGGATAATCTAAAGTGACTTCCAGACAAACGGAAGCGTTAGCAACATATTCATAAACTACATCTTCTCCATTCATAAAGAATGAAAAGCATGCATCTCCATTATCATAATCGTCTCCCATACCGCAAGTAGTGTTGGTATCGGAGAAAGGAATAGTATTTACTTGAAAATCATCACATGGACAAACAGGACATGTTGAACCACCACAATCAATACCAGTTTCAGAACCGTTTTGAATTCCATCTGTGCAAGTAGGACAGGCAGCGCAAATAATATTTGCTTCAAATCCGGCTAAACCCGTATTTATTCCTGAAAACCAAAGAAGTGTTACACAATCTCCGCTGGCCTCTAATGTGAAGGGTGCAAGAGTGCCGCTATAGCCAGCAGGATCAAATGCGGGATCTGAAGTTGTTGGCCCATCATACACAAAAAGAAAATCTGATCCAGCTCCTGTTTCAAACGTTGTAAAATCTAAGCTCAAACACTGTCCAGGAACATCAGAGCAAATGGTCATTTGGAAAAATTCAAAGTCCCCAAAGGGTCCAGCTGAACCACCAGCATCTGTTACTGTACCTCCACAGCTATTTATAGTACCTCCCTGACTTATTAAAATTTCCTGAGAAAAAAGGTTTTCTGAAAAAATTAAAACACTTAATAGAGCAATAATTCTTAATGCTTTCATTTGGGACAATTGTTCAATCTACACTTGTTCAAGTGCTAAAATAGTGAAAAATAGAATGCCGCGCTACCTTATAATGGTTAGGTGCCCATGTTGTTCAATTTTATCAGTTGTACTGGCTCGTTTACTTTGCATTCTCCATACATAAACACCTGCCTCTAGGAAATAATCAGGATTTCTACTTCCTCCGCCATCCCACTTAAAGGGGAAATCAGTAGCTTCATATACAACTCGTCCCCATCTATCAAATACTTGGAAAACGAAGTCTGAAGCTAGGATATCTCCACCAAAGGCTTCCAAATAATCATTTATACCATCACCATTGGGTGTAAATGAGTTGGGAAGGAAAAAGAGAAATTCATCAATAACATCCACCGTCCTAGTGAGCGTGTCTGTGCAACCAATGCTATCAACAACCAATAAAGTAGCACTATAAGTACCTACCTCATTAGGGTATGTAAAAAATGGATCCAGTTCTGTAGATGTCCCATAAACACCAGCAGGCCCAAAGAACCAGAAGTTGTCTTCATTTCCTTCTGATTGATTTATAAAGTGAAACTGAGGGTTTATAACAGACGCAGTTCCATTTTCTGCATCAAAATCTGCAACTGGAGGAACAGGTGATGGCACGAATGCTGAAGTTTCCTTGAAACATCCATTATCATCCTGAATGATTACTGTGGCATTTCCTCCACAGGCTTGATTGTAAAAATTATCAGGGCCAAAAGTTGCACCTCCATCAAAACTATATTGTGTTGCCGCAGCACTGAAAACGGTTATTTCTCCATTACAGAATCCAAGACACTCTTCTCTATTGGTTAAAACTGAATCTATTACAACTTCTGCAGGTTGAGTTACAGCTACATTATGCAAGAAAGAACAACCGTTATCATCCGTAACAGTTAAGCTATACGTTCCAGCACAAAGATTCATTGCTGTATTTTCTCCAGGACCTTGGAGCGCAGTAGACCATTCATAGAAATAATCGGCTGCTACTGTACCTCCAGAAGGACTTGCTTCCAACATACCATTGCAATCTCCAAAACAGGAAGGCTCAGTTAAGGTAAAGTCTACATTTATTTGATCTAAGAAAGTAACTATAATCTCATCAGATTGCGGGCAACTATTGCCAGATGGGTCAGTCCAAGTAAGAACATAAGTCCCAGGAATAGTTGTGCTTGCTGTTGTATTAGGGTCTGTGGGGTCAGCAAAAACAACTCCAGAACCTGGAGGTGCGCTCCATACTCCATTGTTTAAATAAGATATTGCAGATAGTTCGTATGACATTACACAACCGGGAATATCTGGTCCTGCATTCAGTTCACCCAACAGTCCAACTACAACAGAGTCAATAGCCAAACATTGAGTGAATGGCTCTTCATAAACTTCTACAATAAAGGTTGTAGATGCAGAAATTCCTGTGGCATTTGGATTTGGAATACTCGGGTCATCTAAAAAATTAGTCGGTGTCCAATTGTAAACGTAAGTTGGTCCTGGTCCCTGGCAATTTGTTTCACCAATAAAGGAAAGGCCATTGAATGGAGGATTCGAATTATCGGTAAACAGTAAATCTCCATTTGCTGCGAAGAGACTGTATTCATTTTCATTTTGAAAAGCACCACCAGTGTAAATTAATTGTATCGAGCCAAGGTGAGTCACTGGTATATTAAAGGTTGCATCAGATCCGTTATCTACGATATTATCAAGAGTAAAAGTACCAACAGAAGCCCCGTCTACTATTACTTCTACAAAACCACCATTCCAACCGTCTCCAAACGTATCAATTAACTCCAGTACATAGAAACAATTTGCAGGTGGAGGAAGAACTCCATCAATTGTTACCGAAAGTGCAATATCTTCATCGCAGTCTATGGTTAAGTCATCATCTACAGTAATTTCTGGAACGTTCCCCACAACAACAGTTATGGTTGTATCGTAGGGACAGTTAAAATTGTCTGTTACCGTTAAAAGATACTCATAAGTTCCAGCAACAGCAGGTTGAATAATTAAAGTTGAATCTGCTGGAACATTACTAACTATTGAATTGGAGGAAGGATTTGTCGGTAATTCAGTCCATGCTATATCTATGAGATCTGTGATATAAATGTCTGGGTCAGCAGTAAGATAATCAGGAAATTGGATACTCCAATCAAATACATATCCATCGTCAGCACCAAAATTATCTTGGATTAAAAAACACCATTCTCCATTTACTGGACATCCTATAAAGTCGTCAAAATCTCCAGAAGGCTTATAAGATCCTGGTGGAACGGCTGTTTGTCCAGCCCAATTACCATTGTTGAACTCATCTTCAAATGAATCGAAATCCGTAGGGCCAACGGACCAGCAATAAGTAAATGGGTCGCCTGGAGTCAATCCTGCGCCAGGTACACCTAGGTTAATACCACCAGGTTGAACACCACCGGGTATTAATTCTCCTGGATTAGAGCCTGATCCAGCTACATATGTATCAAATATGGCTACCGCAGTACCATTTGGACAAACCAACTGCGCCTCTAAATCACCCAGAAATGAATGTTCTATTGACAAACATAAATCTATGACTTCCGCACCTGATGTTATGGTTGCTCCTGGTAAGAAGTTAGAAACATCTATACACGTTTGATAGGGTACCGGAGTTCCTCCCCAGTCAGGAATGAATAACTGTTCTCCAAAAAGACCACCGAAAAAATAAGTTCCAGTGTCTGTTAAAATGCTATTGTCTTGACTCCAATTCACCACTACTTCTTCACCCAAACAAACGGTGTCAGCACTCACAGCTAAGGGGCTAAAATCAACTCCCGGAGAGTGTTGAACGACTAATGAGTCCCTAAGTACTTGTCCTTCAGCATCGGTTATTTGTAATATGCAATAGAAACCATTGGCAGAACCATAATCATGCGTTACATTAGTTAAGCCTAGGCCTTCATAAACAGTTCCATCTCCCATTATCCATCTGAACATACTATTTGCATCAGTTTGCTCATATCCGGGGTCACCAGGCATCCATGCGAAATTTCCCGTACCATTTAATTCTATGGTAGTAGGAAAACAAACTTGAATGGTATCATTATTCGGAAATGGATTTGTTGGGTTTATTTCAGTTTCATAGGCTTGCCAGACATTTCCGCATGACAAAAGACTATTAAAATTTCCTCCATTACCTGTTGGCGAAGAAATTAGCTGAATAGTTATGCATCCAGAAGGATTTCCTCCTAAAAAACCACTGGACTGAATGCCAAGTCCAGAAGGATCCGTGACACTATTGTAAGAACCAATAAGTGGCGCAGCAGTTGATTGGCCATCATATACGTTGATAATATCTCCATCAGGAATATTCCATTCAAATGGTGCTTGATTTAGAAAAATAGCACTTGCAACGCTACTTCCAAATTCAGGACAAATAGTAACAGAAACATTTACACCAGGAGGGTAGGCTGTATTATTTGGTGTTCCCATAGGAGGCCCACCATTTGGGCCTGCATAGCTCAATGAATTTACTGAGGTACAAACTATTTCAAATTCTTGACCATTGGAGACATCAAAATTAATGGCTTGACCTGTGGCAAAAATGCTCGAAATAATAAAAGACAGAGCAATTAGAAACTTATTTAACATTTGTTTGGTTATGAGTATCAAATTTAATGAAAAATTGTTCTAATGGGTAGTTCTAAACTGTCAAAGAATAACAATCCTAATTAGTATATAATTGGAAATACGTTAACTAAAAGAAAATTAACGAATCAAAGTCACATGACCCTGAAAATGAAGTATTTCCGCGCTGAATGGGTTCTTGAATCTCAATGTCCAAACGTAGACCTCTGTTTGGGCATAATATTCTTCATTAAAACCACTTCCATCCCAGCCAATTGTAGGATCCTCAGAAAAGAATATTTGTTCACCCCAACGATTAAAAATTTGAAGCTCATAATCTTGAGGCAAACCATTTGAAATTACTGGCAGAAAATGATCATTTATTCCATCCCCATCTGGTGTAAAAGCATTGGCAATATAAACCAGTGGCTCTCCTGATACTTCTATAATTCTGCAAAATTCAACAGCACAAGCATTTGGATCAGTTCCTAAAAGACAAACCGTATAGAAATCCGGTGAAACATTTGAAAATGTAACAGTTGGGCTAACCTCATTTATCTGACCAATACTTTCTACATCCCAAATGAAAGATAAATCATTATCTGACAGATTGATTAAATTAACAGTTGGATCTGTTAAAAGAACAGGATCAGGGTTATGATAAAAATCTACTACAGGGGGCTTATATATATTTACCAAAGTTGTATCCGAATTGAAGCAACCATTTTCATTGACAAATAGTACATATTCAACGCTAACTTCTTCATTTGAAGAATTGATAAGACTTACGGTAGGGTTTGCAGATTGAGGATTACTTAAACCTGCCGTATTTTCCCAAAAGTAAATAGCATCTGAATTTCCACTTGTGCCTAACTGCGCAGTATCTCCAGAACAAATGAAAACATCAGGTCCCGCATCAGCTTGTGGAGTTGGGAGGAGGTCTAGAAACTCCGTCTCACCAACATCTGAAGAACAACCATTGGCCTGATTAATAATATTTATAACCTGAAATGAACTACTTTCATCTGGTTGCAGGTTTATCTCATGGCCATTACCAACAGTTAAGGTATTCGTGTCATTTTGAATAATGAAATCAAATTGAAAACTATCATTTGAATTAAAATTGAAACTCACGGTAATATTTTCTCCTTCACAAATTTCATTATCGCTCAACACAATATCTATTTCTGGATTCGGCAATTCTTCAATCGTAGCAGCTCCGCTAAATGTTCCATCACAGAAGTTATCGCTTAGGGAAATAATTTGATAGTTTCCACCATTGCTTGCGTAGAAAGAATATGAATCATTTGAACTTGAAAAGGGGCCGAAATTTTGTGTTCCATCAGTATATTCAAAATTGTAATCTGGATTTCCTCCTGAGAATTGCAGTTCAATTAAACTAGAATCTCCTTCGCAAAAAGAACCTCCACCAGAAATTGAGGCCATTGGATTTTCAAAGAAAACTATTTCTATCGTGTCATTTATTGCATTGGAACAAAAAGCATCGGAGATGCCAGTTAGAACGAAAGTGCCCTCAGTAACAAGGTTTAAAGAAGAGTTTGCATTACCAAAAACTAAAGATGGTTGTGGAGATCCATTATATTCCATATTCAAGGTCCAAGGTCCTTGTCCAGTGAAATTTAAGAATAACTCGTTTTGAGCATTTTCGCAGAATACATCTAAAGGTAATACAGTAACCGTAGGGACATCACTTAGAGAAACTGTTGCTTGCACAGCCGTAGAACTTCCTGAACAATTTATATTAAATAAATTTGAGATGGTATAGGTGTCAGCGACACTAGTTGAATATACAAAGGGGCTAGAATTTACCACAAAAGGACTACCTGCTACAGGACCATTACTATCATGTAAATCTAGAGTCCAAGGGCCTTCACCAGTCAAGTTTATTTCAATATCTGCAGCTTGCCCAGAGCAAACCACAATATTGGGATTAACAATATTAGCTGTAGGCTGTTCGTTAAAAATAATAGGAATTCCGGGTCCTACAGAAAGACAAGGATCCAAGAGATTCACATTTCCGCTATCGTCTAGACCAGCTATTGGAGAAATGTAATAAACCTGTCCGAAATTCAGAATTGAACTATAAAAGAACACAGGCAGTGTATTTGTTGCAAAAACATTACCTAATGTTCCATCAGGGCTGTCGTGTAAAACAAACTCAAATATATCTCCTGGCTCCAGTACGCTATCATTTAGAAAAAAACCGAGTACATCTATTGACAAATTATTACAGGTAACAACAGTATCGGTATTGACCATACTTCCAGAGAAACTAGAAGTGCATGAACAATTAATGTTAATGTTTTCAGTACTGGAAGAACAGCCAAATTCATCTTCAACTACAATACTAAAAGCATCACCATTTGGAAAAATATTACTTTCAAAGGAGTTTCCAGTTACCGTTCCATCTATACCAGAGATTGTAAAATCATCACTGTCTCCGTCTATAATATCGAAAGTGATGATTCCTTCTTCAGTAAAAGGGTCACAGCTAACCATGGGATTATCTATTGCTGGATTATCGCTCACATAAATCTCCACGCAGTCAATAGCTGCTGAAACACACTGATTAAAGCTTGTTGGAGCTATAGAGTCAGCACAAAAACTAATCGTAGAAGAAGCAGGGACATCAATAATATCTCCATTTACAACATTAGAAAATTCAAAAGTGGTATTGTTTGCACTCAACCAAATACTATAATCTGCCCACATTCCTGAAATACCTACCTCTAATTGAGCCTGTTCTCCCGGGCAAATACTATCCATCCCGAAAATATTCAATTCTGGAGGACTAAATACATCTATTGATCCTCCGCTTGATGTTGCTGTAGTGCATGCTGGGCTACTTCCATCAATAACTTCGATTAACTCAATGTTAGTTAGACCTGTACTTCCGGGATAAACTGGAATAGATTCATTCATTCCGAGATTAACAAAGGTTTCTTCTGTTCCTCCAATATTAATCTTAACGGTAAATGGGGCATTTCCGCTTAGTGTTAAATCAAGAACTACTGAATCTCCAAGACAAATATCACCGCTTAATGATAAAGAACCATTTGGAGGTGAATTAATAATAACATCTAGAGTATTATCGGTATTTATAAATCCTAGGCAGGTATTTCCAGTATCATCAAATGAGCTAAATGTAAAGGTGGAAGTACTGTTAACTAATAATGAAGTATTAAATGAATTAGCGGAAATACCATTTTCGTTTATAACATTATTACCATCTTGATCAGTAACGATTATATTATAAGGTCCAGTTCCATTAGTGAAAATAAAATTAAAATCGACTACTGAAGGCCCACAGAAGAAAAGAGAATCTTCACCACCGGATGTCATTCCCGCCTGGGGCGAAACATTGAAGGTAACAGTTAAAATTGCTGAATCCTCACAACTTCCAGATCCTATAGTATACACGAAATCTATTGGAGTGTTTACCGGATAATCAAATGGATTAACAGCACCACTAGACACTATATTTCCAGTTGCCTGTTCGGTCCATACACCACCAGCATCAGGACCACCATTTAAAAAACCAAGTAAGTTTATTGAAGCAGCTGAACTGCAAATGGTCGTTGAAGAGTTTACTCCCGCATTGGCAGAAGCTGTAATAGTCACGTCAACTTCCGCAGAGGATGAACACTGGCCTAGAGTTCCATTAGCAATGGTATAGGTATATATACCCGGTACCGCAGTTGAAGGATCAAGAGTACCTAAATGTCCGCCTGGTAAGGTCATATTATTGGGATCAGTCCAGGTTCCTGTAGCATCAGGGTTTCCTTGAAGAGAATTGAATAAATCTAAAGGATCCGCACCAGAACAAATTGGAATGGAAATACCTACACCGGGATTGCCATAATCTACTGAGGTCAAATTCACAAAAACGGTATCACCTGGGCAAATTCCATTTGTTGCGGTTATATATAAATAAGTACCGTTTGGGTCTACATCTGCATCATACATTCCAGACCAAGGGTTCCCATCCGGATCTTCCCAAGAACCATTCAAATCTACAGGTTGGGGAGTGAAAAAGCTGATAATGTTTAATACGGGAAAATCACTACATGCCTCCAAGTCAAAAATCGGTGGACCTGCATCTGGAAATGGATTAATAGTAATTTCAAGATTGCTTTCATCAGTGCAACCATTAGATCCGGTAATTACATAAGTATATGTTCCTCCTGGATCATTGGCCGGATTGAAGAAATTTGTTCCAATATTCACACCATTAAAAAACCAATCCCCTCCAGTATTTTCTCCTATGATCATATCATTTAGATTCAAAATACCAATACCAGAATCTGAACAATAAGTAACACAATTATCAGAACCTGCAGATACATCGCAACAATTGGCAGTAGCCGAAATTGAAGGATTGGGATCTCCTGCACAATTGGTTCCACCTGAATTATTTCCTATTTCTGCATTTGCATCAGAAAGTGGATTGATTGAAACGCTCAAATCAGCACCATTGGAGCAGTTGGCATAATCAGCAACTGTGACGTTAAAACAAAAATTGAAACAAGTGCTCACACAAGTACCGTTTAAAAGCCCACAATTATCCCCCCAATAGTTTGTTGGATCTGGGTTAGCGTCTTCAAATAAGAAACCAGGGCCCATTGTATTCAATGTTTCGGGGTTGGTATAACCATTCACAAAGGACCAACTTCCAGTTCCATTACATGATATTGTGTTTTCAGGAAAAGTAGTGCAATTGTTAGCTACAAAACCTTCAGATAAGCTGTTTTGATCCCATCCAGAGCCAAGAATAATTTCAATTCCCATTAAAAATTCAGGGTTTGAAAAGCTGAAGTCCCAGTCTGTTTCAAAACAAAAAGTAACGGTCTCTCCGGAATTATAGGTTCCATTATTTGGAGCAGGGAAAGCCGTAAAGGAATAGTTTTGCAAACACTGTCCTTGAAGTGCAATACTAATACCAGAAAGTAGAAATGTAAAAGCTATATGTAGACAAAGCTTTTTCATTGGTTAAATTAATGGGCCTTTGTTTATACGTTACAAATAAAAAAAGGTTTCGCCTAAATTTAGGTGAAACCTTCGTTAAATATTTTCGAGAAATTTACCTTACTAGCTTAACCTTGCCTTGGAAAATTTCCTGTTTATCATCGGAGATTTTTAACACCTCCCACTTATAATCACCTTGGCTCGCTAATTTACCTGTATCCAAAATTGTTCCATCCCATTTATTGGAAACACTCTTAGACTTGAAAACCAAGTTTTTGTTAGAATCCGTTATTTCAAGGACGAAATTACTTTCGTTATTCAATTCAGATGGCATAAATAGATCACCTCTGTTATCATTATTAGGAGTAAATTTAGATGGGGCACCTAATTTATACTTAGATCCTTTGTATTGAATAGTTTCCTTTGTTTTTAGTTTTTCTATTTCACTTTCGAAAGAACCATTACTTAAATCACCACCATTTTGAGTTGATGGGTTAGAAGTTTCTGGCTTACCACCATTAGGATTATTGGAAGTTTCAAGATTTACTTTAGGATTAGTTTCGTTAGGACTTTCTTCAGTATTATGTTCGGCATCAACACTAGTATTTGAATCTTTTAATTCAATACTTTCTGATTCGATTTTTATAGTGCTTTTGGAGTTATCCGCTGTTATAGCTTCTGTTTTGTGAGCATTTTGAGATTTTTCCTCATTATGTGAAGTTGCTGAATCATGAGTAAACATATTCATTCCACCAAAAATTCCACCCACAATGATTCCTGGAAGGATCAAATTTCTTAAAAACGAACCAGAACTAACACCTGACCCTACTTTCGACTGAAAATCAGACCAAGAATTATCTCCAGCTGGTATTTCATAGTTTTCAAAAACTCTTCTTACCCCTTCTTCAAAAAAATCAAATTTACTCATCTATCTAATCCCAATTTTTTGATTTAGTATCTTTCTTATTCGTTGTTTTGCCTTTGCTAAGTTGGATTTAGAGGTTCCTTCAGAAATGTTCAGTTTTTCAGCTATTTCTCTATGAGAGTGACCTTCTAAAATATATAAGTTGAAGACCGTTCTGTAAGCAGGTGATATTTTATGCATTGCATTAATCACATCTTGCGCGCTAAACTGAAACTCATCTTCAAAAGTTTCTTCTTCAATTGTATCGGAAAGTTTTTCCTCTTGATCCTCGAAACTGGTAAATAAATTTGCCTTTTTCTTACGAATCGTATCAATTGCAGTATTTACAATAACTCTTCTAATCCAACCTTCCAAAGAACCTTTGCCATCAAATTTACCAATTTTACTGAAAACCTTGATAAATCCATCCTGCAAAATATCCTTTGCCTCATCCATTCCATCGGCATATCTGAGACAAACGACCAACATTTTCCCATAAAATGTTTCAAAAACAATTTTCTGGGATTTCGGATCACCTTGAGCGCATCCCGAAATCAGTTCGGTTTGTTCTTCTATAGTAATCTTCATCCTAGAGACGTGCTTTTCGGTAAATGGTTGCCTGTGTATTCCAAATTTATTTTACAATTTAAATTGTGGGAATTCTCAAATATAAAATTTTTGGCTTCTGTAGAGGTCAAAAATTTACAATTGACAGAAAATAAGCAAGAAATTTTAACTTTGCGGTCGAAATAATTAATGTATTAAATCTTTATAAATCAAATTATTATGAAAAAAGTGACGGTAGTAGGAGCAGGTAATGTGGGAGCTACGTGTGCTGATGTTCTAGCGTACAGAGAAGTTTGCAATGAGGTTGTTCTTTTGGATATTAAAGAGGGCTATGCTGAAGGAAAAGCGCTAGATATATGGGAAAAATCTCCTATTAACTTATATGATACTAGAACAATTGGTTCTACTAATGACTATTCTAAGACTGCTAATTCGGATGTAGTTGTCATTACATCAGGAATACCCAGAAAACCAGGAATGAGCAGAGATGATTTGATTTCTACGAATGCAGGTATAGTGAAAACTGTTACTGAAAATGTGCTTAAATACTCGCCAGATGCTATCTTAATTATCGTATCCAATCCTTTGGATGTCATGTCGTATGCTGCTTATAAAACTGCTGCAAAGGATTCTTCTAAAGTTATGGGTATGGCTGGTATTTTAGATACAGCAAGATATAGAAGCTTTTTATCCATGGAGTTGAATGTTTCACCCAAAGATATTCAGGCTGTTTTAATGGGAGGACATGGAGATACAATGGTTCCGCTTCCAAGATTTACTACTGTGGGAGGTATTCCTGTTACTGATTTGGTTTCGGAAGAAAGACTAAATGCAATTATTGAAAGAACTAAAAAGGGTGGTGGAGAAATTGTTAACCTATTGGGAACATCTGGTTATTATGCACCAGGTTCTGCAGCAGCACAAATGGTTGAAGCAATAATTAAAGACCAGAAAAGAGTATTCCCAGTTTGTTCATGGTTAACAGGTGAATATGGCTTAAGTGATATTTATTTAGGAGTTCCTGTAATCTTAGGTGCTGATGGTATTGAGAAAATTATCGAGTTGAACTTAAATGATGATGAAATGGCTTTATTGAAAACTTCAGCTCAACATGTTAGAGATGTAATGGCTGTATATGACAATATGCCAGCGACAGCATAACAACTAAAACATAAATAATTTTGAAGCTCGGCCGTTCTTTGGTCGAGCTTTTTATTTTAAAATAATTCTTTCAGTGAATAATCCTTTTGATGATTTACCATTTACTATGTAAAGACCACCAGAATAGTTTGAAATGTCAATATTGAGTTGATTTGAGGATGAAGCAATACTATAAATCAGTTGACCTTGAATAGTGTAAATGTTAATTTCCTCGATAATTCCATTTTCTGAAACTATAGAAAATAATCCTGCACTAGGGTTTGGGAATATTTTTATTCCATTATCGACTAAAATATTTTCTTCTTCTAATCCAACCATGAAACTGCCGTAAAAATTAAGTCCTCCAGATTCATTACCGGTAAGCATATCTAGCATGCCATCATTATTTAAATCGTGCATATCAAGAGACGCAAAAGCCCCTGGCCTAAGATCGTAGAATGAAGAATCTATAATATTAAAAGATCCATCAAGATTATTTGCTATTCCATTGACATGGTATATAAAACCTTCATCGTTGCCAATGAGCATCTGCGTTTCACCCCCGTTATCAAAAATAAAAGGAACACTATGACCAACCGTATCTCCATTACCATCCACAAAAATATTTCCCAACGTATCATTGACTAATTCAAAACTAAATGCATTGGAATTACCAATATTTTCATAAAAATTTATATTGCTATTCCGTTCACCAACTATTAAATCTAAATCTCCATCAGAGTCCATGTCATATAATTGCGGTGCAGTCCATTGGCCAGGATCTAGATTTTCGCCATTGGAAGTTTCCATAACTAAGATCGTTGGGATAAAATTTGCTGGGCTTCCTGGACTAGCAGTATTCTCAAAATAATGATGTTCTCCGGTCTTACTACCAACAATCATATCCTCATCACCATCATTATCTAAATCGCCAAAGGTTGGGAACAGAGCTTCACCTAAACCAAGACCGCTTATACCCGCATAATCATCATCGATAAGAGTGAATTCAGGTGAATCGGAACTACCAGTATTTTCAAACAGAAATACTTTAGCTTCATAAACGCTAGAAGTGTTCTGATAGAATCCTCTGTTGGTAACAATGAGGTCCATAAGACCATCTACATTGTAGTCAAAAAAATGAGGAAATGAGTTGGTACCCATATCAATCATAGTCTCAACTAATAAGTCATTTTGAACGAATTGAAAATTGGGCAGATCATTTAAGCCTGTATTTCTATAAAAAAGAACATTTTCGTCATCTTCAATTCCTTCTTCTTTATTAATGGTAACTATTAAATCATTGATTCCATCCTGATCAAAGTCTTCATAAAAAGAACTTAAAAAAGTATGATTCATGACCGGAATGTTTGATTGAGGAAATGAGGTTTCCAATTGAAAAATACTATCTGCACCTCCTTGTGAGGGGCCATTGAGTAACAGAGTTAAGCTGTCCGCAGTTATGTCTCCGATCAATAAATCTTGATATCCGTTTTGGTCATAATCAAAAGTACATATTGTTGAACCAGCATGCTGACCATGTTTATCTTCTGACTGAAATTTTGGATTACCAACGTTAAATGGACAATCAAAACCTAGGGCAATTGCTGGACTAGCTGAGTTTTCTTGAATTGCTCCATAACATTGGTTACGCAATTCAAAAGCTAAGCTATCGCAAGTGCCAAAATTTTCCATTGAAAAGTTTTTATGAAACTCTATAACGCCTCCAACACTTAATGCAAAAGTCAATATATCAAGATCGCCATCACCATCATGGTCTGCTATTGCTGGGATATCAATAGAGCTTACAAAAATATTAGTGGTTTGAGGGCTTCCGAAGTCATAAACAGAAAGTACAATTTCTTCTTCTAGTTCATATTGAGGGGTGCTTCCTTGAGAAACATCTTTAAAAACTCGAATACCTCCTGGACGAGAAGTGAAAATATCTTTTTTACCATCGCAATTATAGTCGCGCATTAAGACCCAGTTTTGAATTTCAGGCAAGATCGACTCAAATTCTGGAGCGTATTCATATATAATCTCACCATTGAATTCTGTTCCCACAAACATCATAGGGCGCTCAGATGTCCTATCATAGATAAACAAATCATCTATGTCATCTCCATTTAATGAAAGTGTGTTGAAAAGACTGGCATTTATTCCACCAGACCAGGCATTAGATATACTTGAGTTATTAATTCCATCTTCTACGGGTATCCAATTACTTTTAAATAATGGCCCTAAGATTTGGGAATATGCTCCATTGCAAAATAAAACCAAAAATAAAATGCTGCTTATCTTTTTACACATGCCATAAATTAAAGGAAAAAAATCACTTTTTATTCTTTGAAAGTTTGGTTTAAATAATGTCTCTATCTTGAAATTCTATTCTTTTTTTACCACTAAAAAGCTAGTTAATATCATTTTAACAAGCTTTAATTTAAAATGTTATTTCACATTGGCGTTAATCCACTATAAAAGCTATATTTGCGCTCAAATTTTTTGAAGGTGCAACCTTTTCCTTAAATAATTGTAAAACAAAAGATTAACACAAGGAAAATAACAATTGAACCAAATTAAAATATAGAATAAATGCAGAATAGAAGCGCGATTTGGGTTTTTACGATACTGTTAGCAATAGCAGCACTATATTCACTTTCTTTTACTTTTTTCACCAACCAATATGAAGATGAGCGAAAGGTTGTTGTTGATGAACAAATGGAGGAGGGATTGTACCCTAACCTTAATGAAGATGATAGAAGAACAGCCTTAAATAAGGAATATGATCTGGAATATGCTAATGAACCTCTAGTGCCCTTATTAGGTACCACTTATAATGAGGCTAAAGACAAGGAATTAAAGAAAGGTCTTGACCTGGAAGGTGGATTTAGCGCAGTTCTAGAGTTAAATATTTCCGAGTTAGTTAAAAACTTGGCAGGAAATACGGATGCTGAATTTGATAAGGTAATTGAAAGAGCCAAAGATTTACAGAAGGAGAGTGAAGATGACTTTGTAACACTTTTTGAAACTGCTTGGAATGAGTTGCAACCTGATAAGCAAATGATATCTAATTTTCATTCGCAGGATAGAAAAGATGTTTTTCCAATTGATTTAACAGATAATGAAAAATTAATTGACGTCTTAAGAGGTCAGGCTGAGGCGGCTATTGATAATGCTGAAAACATTATTCGTGCAAGAATCGATAAATATGGAGTTGTTCAACCGACCATTCAAAAGCAATCTTTTTCGGGAAGAATATTAGTAGAACTGCCTGGTGTTTCAGACAAAGAAAGATTTAGAGATCTCATTATTGCCGAGGCAAACCTTGAATTCTGGAAAACCTATAGAAGAACTGACTATTTGCCGCAAATTGCAGCAGCTAATGCTGAAATGACGAGAAGACTTAGTTCCAATGTAACTGTTGATCCAAATGCTACTTGGGATAAAAATGACCCTTCTACTTTTACTGTAAATCCTGTTAGTGGAGACACTAGTTATGTTTCTGCTGCTTCAAATAGTGTTGATAATAATTATCTTTTTGGGACACTGATTAAACCTACAAGTTTGGTAGGGATAAATGATGAAGGTGAATCTGGTTCTTTTGGTTGTGTATGGGGCTATGTTGATGAAGCGGATAAGAATAAGGTGATAAAGTTATTACAGGATTCAGAAATTATAAGCCTTTTAGAACCATCTGGAAAAATAAAGTTTGCATTTTCTAACACGGTTAACGCGGATGGCAGAACAGCTTTAAATGCTTTGAGAATTGATTCGGAAGATGATGAGCCTGCACTTACAGGTGATGTTGTTACTTCCGCAAGACAAGATTTTGATCAGTTAACAGCAGAGGTTATTGTGACTTTGGGTATGGACTCAGATGGAGCTGCTAAATGGGCGGAAATAACAGAGGAAGCTGCTAATGATGATAGAGCACAGGTAGCAATAGTCTTGGATAGTCTGGTCTACTCTGCGCCAAGTGTTAACGAAACTATTGCTGGTGGAAGTTCTAGAATTTCCATTGGTGGAGAAACTAAGGACATTGCAATAAAAAATGGTATCGATTTAGCTAATTTGCTAAAAGCTGGAGCTTTACCCGCTTCTGCTGATATAGTAAACGAACAAACAGTTGGTTCAACAATAGGACAAGAGAATATAGATAAAGGTGTTAGGTCATTCATTATAGCACTTTGTTTGATCCTATTATATATGTTCTTCTACTATAAGGGAGCTGGATTGGCTGCCGATATAGCTTTGATCGCAAACTTGTTTTTCTTGATGGGAGCTTTGGCATCTCTTCATGCTGCTTTGACCTTACCTGGTATTGCAGGTATCATCTTAACAATAGGTATGTCGGTTGATGCCAATGTGCTTATTTTTGAAAGGATTAAGGAAGAATTAAGAGCTGGGGCTGGATTGCAAGCAGCAATGAATAAAGGATACAACAAGGCCTATTCTGCGATTGTCGATGCCAATGTAACTACTTTCCTTACTGCATTTATTCTCTTTTTATTAGGAAGTGGCCCTATTAAAGGTTTCGCGACAACTTTGATGATTGGTATTTTTACCTCTCTATTCACGGCAATTTTCATTACCAGATTGATATTTAGCTGGAGATCTGAAGGAAAAAAACCAGTTTCGTTTTTCTGGAACTATTCCAAGAACCTTTTTTCAAATATGAATTTCGACTTTGTAGGAAAGAGAAAAAGATTCTACATTATTTCAGGAATTTTAGTAGCCGTAGGACTAGGTTCTCTATTTACAGGAGGACTTGATTTGGGTGTGGATTTCGCAGGTGGTCGAAAGTACAAAGTTACTTTTAGTGAACCAATAGATGATAGCAAGGTTGAAGACTTAAGATTAGCACTTGGAGATACTTTTGCTGAGAATGGAAATAAACAATCTCCAACAATTAAGAAAATAGGAACGTCCGGAAGAACATTAGAATTTACTACTAAGTTTAAAATTAACTCTAAGGAAGATGGAATTGATAATTTTGTCGATAAGACATTTTTTGATGGCCTTAGGGCTAATTCCTTAGAATTTAACGATAAAAAGGACGTAGAATCGATGAAGGTTGATCCTACCATTTCAGATGGTTTTAAACAACAATCTACCATAGCGGTGATTATTGCCCTTTTAGGTATTTTCCTATACATAAGGTTAAGGTTTAGAAAATGGCAATTCGGATTGGGAGCAATTATTGCGATGGCGCATGATGTTCTCTTAGTTTTAGGCTTGTTTTCAATTGGATATAAGTTTTTCCCTTTTTCAATGGAAATAGATCAGGCGTTCATTGCGGCTATCTTAACTGTTGTTGGTTATTCTATAAATGATACCGTTGTAGTATTTGACCGTATCAGAGAGTATTTAACAGAGAATAGAAAAGGTGAGGCTAAGTCTATTGTGAATAGGGCTTTAAATAGCACTTTGAGTAGAACTTTGAATACTTCGGTTTCTACATTCATCGTGTTATTGATCATCTTTATTTTCGGTTCATCTACCATTAAAGGATTCACATTTGCATTGATGGTTGGTGTTATTGTCGGTACCTATTCTTCTCTTTTCATAGCTACTCCAATAGTTGTGGATTTAACAGATGATTTAGGTAAGAAAGCTTAAAGCTGCATTTAAATATTGCTTTATCTTTGTTCCATGCTACTTTTCATTAGTGGGCCTGAAATACTTATCGTTTTGATAGGGTATCTTCTGATTTTTGGATCAAAAGGTATTCCAGACTTGGCAAGAGTATTAGGTCGAACAGCAAGACAGGTAAAAGACGCCACTAACGAGATTAAGCGTGATTTGAACGAGGGAGCCAACAACATTACTCGAGACTTTCAAGAGCAAAAAAAGGACTTTGAGGATTTCACAAAAGATCAGTAATCTTCGGAGTTACTGCTCCTATGAATATTTCTGTAATCTAATTTTTATTTCTTTGATTTGAACCAATGGATTGGCTATTAATTATTTTCGGACTCTTATTGCTTCTTACAGGAGGAGAAGTATTAGTTAGGGGAGCAGTTGGAATCGCGAAAAGATTCAATTTTTCACCATTAATAATTGGTCTTACCATAGTTTCTTTTGGTACTTCTGCTCCAGAGCTAATGGTTTCCCTGCAAGCCGCCTTAAATGGTAATCCTGATATTGCTATAGGCAATGTTGTCGGTTCCAATATTGCTAATCTGGCACTTGTGTTGGGATTAACAGTGCTTATTTTTCCAATAATTATCGATAAGAATACCTTGAGAATTGACTGGCCTGTGATGATGCTGGCTTCACTTTTGTTTTGGTTTTTTCTTTCGGATGGAACCATTTCTTTTCTGGATGGTCTCGTATTCGTGTCCTTTCTAGTGGGGTATTTATTTTTCCTTTTTTATAACTCATCAAAAAACCCAAATCCAGAATTTAATGAGGAGGAAGAACCCATTAAATATAAATGGATGAACAGTTTAACCGTGTTACTTAGTTTTGTTGCACTTGGTTCTTTGGGACTGGTTTTTGGAGCAGATTTTCTTGTTGATGGGGCTAGCAGTATTGCTAGAAAATTTGGTATTTCTGATCATATCATTGGTGTAACTATTGTTGCTTTCGGAACTTCCGTGCCAGAGTTAGCAACCTCTTGTATTGCGGCCTTTAAAAAGCAAACGGATATATCAGTCGGAAATCTAATAGGGTCTAACATTTTTAATATTCTGGCAATTTTGGGTATAACTGCTTTGGTAACCCCAATAAACTTGCAAGATTATACCGTTTTATCTAGAGATATCTATTGGCTTTTGGCAATTGCTTTTATCATTCTTCCTATGACTATTTTTGGTTTGAAACTTCAGAGATGGAAAGGATTATTGCTGTTCCTGGCATATTTAATTTTTATCTGTATAAGCGCAGGGCTATGTTAATATTAACATCCGACAATCTATTCCATTCCAAGTTTTGTGTTTTTTAATTGAAGAAAAAAAAGCTCCTTGACACACAAAATTTTCTATTTTAGCAGTTTAGCTAACAAATAAATACATATGAAGGTTTTAAGAATTTGCATTATCATCCTTGCGGTTTTCTCATTCACTGGAGTAAATGCTCAGTACGCAGTGAAAAAGAAAGAGGCAGACCATTTCCTTGAAAAGCAAGGTTATGGTAAAGCTGCTGAATTATATAAGCAGGCTTATGGTATGGCAAAGACTCCAGAGGATAAAGTGGCAATGATATATAAAGTCGGAGAATGCTACAGACTTATGAATGAACCTACAAGTGCAGAGACTTGGTTTAGAAGAGCGCTTAAGGTACAAATTTCTGATAATGAAGCTTATTATTATCTGGGACAATCATTACAAGATCAGAATCGCTTAGATGAGGCAAAAGAACAATACGAAAAGTATAAAGCAAAAGGCGGAAATTCTGGAAAGGCGGATAGGGCAATTGCAGTTTGTAATAAAGCCGAGGAGCTAAGAAAGAATAAGACTAGGTATGTGGTTGATCCTGTACCACAATTGAATAGCGAGTTTTATGATTATGGAGTAGCCTTTGCGAACAAGGATAATTCCAAAGTTTTAATTGGCTCGTCAAGAGAGGGTTCAACGGGTGTAGAAGATTACGATAAATTGGACCAGAGTTGGATGGATTTATTTGAAAGCTCTCAGGATAAAAAAGGAAAATGGAGTGAGCCAGTAAGAATAGGTCAGAATGTGAATACCTATGGTAATGAAGGTGCGGCATATTTGAATGAATCAAAAGATCGTCTATACTTTACCAGATGCTATAACGATGAGAAAGGTGACAAACAGAAGGGTTGCGATATTTATGTTGCCCCAAGAGCTGGGGGAAAATGGGGTACGGCCAAGCTAGTAGACCTTAAACCAAAAGATCAGCCGGAATCTTCTGTTGGGCAACCTTGTTTATCTAAGGATGGCAAACTATTATTTTTTGCATCTACAATGCAAGTCGAAGGAGCAAAAGGTGGAAGAGATATCTATGTATCAAAATATGACGATGGATCCAAATCTTGGTCAAAGCCAATAAACTTGTCTTCAGTTAATACACCAGGAGATGAAATGTTTCCTTTCATAAGAGATAATGGTGATTTATACTTTGCTTCAAATGGCCATATGGGCATGGGAGGCTTAGATAATTACAAGGCCTCTAAAACTGGAGATATGGAATGGGGAAGCGTAGAGAATATGGGGAGCCCAATTAATACGAGCTATAATGATCATGCTATTGTTTTTGATGGAGATGAAGAAAGAGGTTATCTGACTTCTAATAGAGCAGGAGGTAAAGGTTATGATGATATTTATTTCTTTACCCTTCCGGCAGTGGAATTTAAGCTAGAAGCTTATGTTGTAGATAAAGAATCGGGAACAATGATAGAAGGGGCTGACTTAGAAGTTGTTGGTAGTGACGGTTCTTCCTATATCTTAAAATCTGATCCTAATGGTTTGGTAATGCTGGATAAAAATGGTGAAGAAGCTTATATCAAACCAGAAGTGAATTATAGTCTTAAAGCGAGTGCACCTGATTATTTAGTAGCTAAAGATCAAATATCAACTGTTGGATTGAAGGAGTCCAGAACCTTTATAAATGAGTTTTTATTGACACCAGTTGGTGTTGAACCTATTGTTTTCCCGGAAGTTAGATATGATTTAGCTAGATGGGAACTTCAAGTTAATGCTGAGGTGAATTCCGAAGATTCCCTGGATTTTCTTTATCAAACATTGATTGATAATCCAACAATTGTTATTGAACTTCAGGCACATACCGATTCTCAAGGTGGAGATGCTGCGAATGAAACACTTTCGCAGAAAAGAGCAGAGTCTTGTGTGAACTATTTGGCGAGTAAAGGTATTCCAAGAGAAAGAATGATACCGAAAGGATATGGTGAAAGAAGGTTGAAAATTCCGGATTCAGTAATTAATAGTTTACCTACTAAGGCTGAAAAAGACGCAGCGCATCAAAAGAATAGAAGGACAGAATTCATAGTTTTAAATTGGGACTATGTGCCAAATTAATTTAGAATTAAAATAAAATTTAGAAACCCGATGATTTTATATAATCATCGGGTTTTTTGTGGATAAACATTTTATATCAAGGACTTTCAAATTTTTTCTTTGTACCACAAGATTTTAATTTCGCATAGCATATGAGTACAGATACCAGATATCAGGCCAGAGGAGTTTCAGCGGGTAAAGAAGACGTCCATGAAGCCATCAAGGGATTAGATAAAGGACTTTATCCCAAAGCATTTTGTAAAATCTTGCCAGATATGGTTGGGCATGATCCTTCATTTTGTAATGTAATGCATGCTGATACTGCGGGAACAAAACCCTCTTTAGCCTATGCATATTGGAAAGAGACCGGAGACATTTCTGTTTGGAAAGGCATTATTCAAGATGCTTTGGTAATGAATTTAGATGATCTTATCTGTGTAGGTATTACAGATAATATTGTGCTATCCTCAACGATTGGAAGAAACAAGAATTTGATTTCTGGTGAAGTGATTAAAGCCCTAATTCAAGGCACCGCAGAATACATAGAAGAGCTAAGATCTTTAGGTGTTGGAATAGAATTAGCAGGAGGGGAAACAGCAGATGTGGGAGATATTGTTCGCACATTGGATGTTGGTTTTACGGCTTTTGCTAGAATAGAAAGAGATAAAATTATCGACAATGCCAATATTCAGGATGGAGATGTCATTGTTGGTTTAGCTTCTTTTGGTCAGGCAAGCTATGAACAGGAGTATAATGGAGGAATGGGAAGTAATGGTTTAACTTCTGCCAGACATGACGTTTTTTCAAAGTATATTTCAGAAAAATATCCTGAAACTTTCGATCCATCGGTAGATGATTCATTGGTTTATTCGGGTAGCAAGAAATTGACCGATGAAGTTTCTGGTGTTTCTTTGGATGCTGGAAAGCTGGTTCTTTCTCCCACAAGAACTTATGCGCCAATAATTGCAGAAATGCTTAAACAGCATAGGTCGCATATTCATGGAATGGTTCATTGCAGTGGTGGTGCTCAAACTAAGATTCTGCATTTTGTTGAAGGCTTGCATATTATAAAGGATAAATTATTTGAAATACCGCCTTTGTTTGATTTGATTCAAAAAGAATCTAATACAGAATGGAAGGAAATGTATAAGGTCTTTAATATGGGACATCGTTTAGAATTGTATGTTCCTGGTGTAATTGCTCAAGATCTAATTTCAATTTCTCAATCCTTTAATGTAGATGCACAAATAGTAGGTAGGGTGGAGCGAGCGGATAAAAAGCATCTTACAATAGATTCTCCCTATGGGCAATTCTCCTATGAATAAAAAAATAAAATTAATTATGCATGCATAATTAATTTTCAGATATTTGATCAATTCTTTTTCAAAGGAAATTATTAGTATAAATTCGCGGTAGATATAAATTTTAAGTCATGAAATTTCTTGTTTGTGTGAGCAAAGTACCAGATACAACATCAAAAATTGCCTTTACAGATGGCGATTCAAAATTTGATGAAAATGGTGTTCAATTTATAGTAAATCCATATGATGAATGGTATTCCCTGGTCCGAGCATTAGAGTTGAAAGAAGCTTCTGGAACTGGTTCCGTAACTACAATTACTGTTGGAGGAGCGGATTGTGACCCTATCATTAGAAAAGCACTTGCAATTGGTGCAGATGATGCTGTTAGAATAGATGGAGATGGAGATGCTTTTTACGTTGCTTCTCAAATAGCTGATTATGCAAAGAACAATAATTTTGATGTGGTTCTAGCAGGGAAAGAAACTATTAATTACAATGGTTCTCAGGTAGGAGGTATGATTGCTGAATTACTCGATTGGCCTTACGTTTCAATGGCAACGAAATTAGAAATGACGGGAAATGAAGCAACGCTGGAAAGAGATGTGCAAGGTGGAACTGAAGTTGTAGGAGTACAAACACCATTTGTTGCTAGCGCAGCAAAAGGAATGGCAGAGCAAAGAATTCCAAATATGAGAGGAATTATGGCGGCAAGAACAAAACCTCTTAGTGTAGTTGCTCCAATTGAAGCAGACAACTTAACTTCCGTAGCTTCATTTGAGTTGCCACCGGAAAAAGGAGATTGCGTTTATGTAGATAAAGATAATGTTGGTGAATTGGTTGAATTGATTAACAAACAAGTAAAAATAGTTTAAGATGTCAGCAGTAGTATTTGTAGAAAATTCAGGTGGAAAAACACCAAATAGTAGTTTAGAAGCAATTTCCTATGCAAGTCAATTGGGAAATGCTGTTGCAGTAGTTGCCGGAAATCTTAGTGATGATCAAAAGAATGCAATTGGGAAGGCAGGAGCAGTGAAAATATTAAATATTTCTTCAGAAAATTTGGATGGTGGCCAATGGGCAAAAGCACTTTCCGCAGCTGCTGAAAAAGAAGGCGCGGAAAATGTTGTCTTAGCGTATGATTTAAAAGGAAAAGCTATTGCTCCCAGGGTTTCTGTAAGAATGAAAGCGGGATTGGTTGCTGGTGCAGTTACTCAACCGAGCTCAGAAGGAACAGTCAGAAAGGCAGTTTTTTCTGGTAAAGCATTTGCAAATTATAAGATAAATAGTGCAAAGAAAGTAATTGGCCTAACACCAAATTCGGGATCTATTCGCGAAGATGGTGGAGTGCCGGAATTGGAAGCTTTCTCTCCAGAAATTGGAACTACCAGAGTTACCGTTAAAGAAATAAAGAAACAAGAGGGTGATATTAACCTTCCTGAAGCTGAATTAGTTGTTTCCGCTGGTCGAGGATTAAAAGGACCAGAGAACTGGGGAATGGTAGAAGATCTTGCAAAAGAAATAGGAGCTGCTACAGCATGTTCAAGACCCGTTGCGGATATTGGTTGGAGACCCCACCATGAACATGTTGGGCAAACGGGAGTGGCTATTAGACCAAATTTATATGTGGCTATTGGAATATCAGGAGCTATTCAACATTTAGCAGGAGTGAATCAGAGTAAAACAATAGTCGTGATCAATACTGACCCAGAAGCACCATTCTTTAAAGCTGCTGATTTTGGTATAGTTGGAGACGCATTTGAAGTAGTTCCCAAGCTAGTTGAAGCGATTAAAGCTGCAAAGAATTAAATTTTAAGTACCTTATTTTTTTTATCTTCGTTTTATAAGAAATAGTCATTTTTTGACAATTTTTTAGCGAATAGGATTCTATGGAAAAAATCAAATTGGAGATTGTAGGTCTTTCTTATAGTCAAACGCAAAGTGGAGCTTATGCACTGGTGCTTGGAGAGGCATTTGGTAAGCGAAGATTGCCGATTATCATAGGTGGTTTTGAAGCTCAGGCAATCGCCATAGAATTAGAAAAAATGACTCCTAGTCGTCCTTTAACTCACGATTTATTTAAAACTTTTGCTTCTGAATTTAAAATTGATGTTAAAGAAGTAATTATCTATAACCTGGTTGAGGGGATATTCTTTGCAAAAATAATTTGTGAGAATGCTGAAGGTAAGGAAGTAGAATTGGATGCCAGAACTTCTGATGCTGTAGCATTGGCTGTAAGATTTAATAGCCCAATATATACCTATGAATTCATTCTTAGTTCAGCAGGTATTATCTTGGATGATGAGTTTGCTTTAGAAGACGGTGATGGCAATATCGAAGAACAATTAGAAGAAGTTTTATCCGAACCTCAAAGTGATGATACCATGTCTCTAGATGAACTAAAAGCTCAATTAGATGACGCTATTGGAAATGAAGATTACGAAAGAGCTTCTCAAATTAGAGATGAAATCAATAGAAGACAACAATCAAATTGATTGCCAGCCGTTGGCTGGTTTTAGTTAATAGGTTCATTGGTTAATAGGTGTATGTGGATTAAATTTTATTTGATCTCTTTCACTGGTGTGAAAAGTTTGATAATTAAATATCAACTACCAATATCAACTACCAATATCAACTACCAATATCAACTACCAATATCAACTACCAAT
>CAZSQZ010000004.1:0-72225 GCA_964609215.1 uncultured Flavobacteriales bacterium | reverse complement strand
ATCAACTATTAATGTATCCCTTTAGCTGCTAGATACCTTTCAGCATCTAAGGCCGCCATACAACCAGTTCCTGCTGCAGTAACTGCCTGTCTGTATACATGATCAGCTGCATCTCCAGAAACGAAAACTCCCTCAATATTAGTTTTGGAGCTACCTGGCTCGTTAATTATATATCCTGTTTCGTCCAGATTTAACCAATCTTTGAAAATATCCGTGTTAGGTTTGTGACCAATAGCCACAAAAAAGCCAGTAATATTTAGATCTTTGGTTTCCTGGGTTTTATTATTAATCACTTTAACACCGGTGACGCCCTCATCTCCCAATACTTCTACTGTTTCATGATTAAACATGATTTCGATATTCTCCAAATTTTTTACTCTGTGTTGCATTGCTTTAGAAGCTCTCATTTCATCTCTTCTTACAAGCATATAAACTTTATTACAAAGCTTTGCTAAATAGGATGCTTCTTCTGCAGCAGTATCTCCCGCTCCAACAATTGCAACATCCTGTCCTTTATAAAAGAATCCATCGCAAACTGCACATGCAGAAACTCCACCTCCCGCATCTCTTAACCTCAACTCCGACTCTAGGCCTAACCATTTAGCTGAAGCACCAGTTGAAATTATTACGGAATCCGCACTGATTTTTTTCTTGCCATCAACAGTTACAACGTGCTTTGGGCCAGTAAAATCAACTTCAGTAATCCACCCTGAGCGAACATCAGTATTGAACCGTTGGGCTTGTTTTTTGAAATCAACCATCATTTGAGGACCATCAATTCCTTCAGGATAACCAGGATAGTTATCTACCTCTGTAGTTTCAGTTAGCTGACCACCCGGTTGCAAACCTTCATAAAGAACAGGTTTCATGTCTGCTCTAGCTGCATAAATAGCAGCAGTATAGCCAGCAGGCCCAGAACCAATAATAAGGCATTTAACGTGTTCGATTTCCTCGCTCATGTTTATGTGATTTTTTAGGCTGCAAGTTTAATAAAAATGAAGTAAGTAGAATGCTCTCGTCTACTTTCAAATAGGATTCTCAACTGAACTTTGCGTTAGGGCAAACAAATAATGGTATCATAGGTGGGGCCAAAGCCTGCCCATATTCCAAGTCCTCCTTCTATATTGCTTTCAATATTCTCAGGTAATGAGAATGGACTTCCATTTGTGGTAATTTGCTCTTCAAGACTTCTGTAAAATCTGTAAACATCAAATTGAATTGAAACAGGCCGTACCGCAATAGTATCACCTACTTTAAAGAAAAAAGCTTCTTCGTTATTGTCATCCAGTTCCGCAGAATTGAACTCTTTACCTCTATTATATCCAAATTCAAATTCCAAACCATCAAAAAACGAATCTTCAGAAACAGAGTTTGAAGGTGGAATATATCTACTATCCTTTGGAACGCCAGGCTCATTAGGATAAGCGTTTATTCTTTGTGAATACCATCTATAGTTATTGCCAGCAGTATCTGGATCAGTTAGAATTCCCCAAATGAAGCCAAGGGAGTCTGTATCACCCCAAATTTCAAACCACAAGCTATCCAATTCTACTGCATAATCTATCTTGGTGGAAGAGCTTACCCTTTCCCCATCCGCGTCTATAAATAAATCATATGTCTTGCCCTCTTCACCAAAAAATTCAAAACTGGTATAAACGCAGATATTAATAGCTAATAATTCCTCAACACTAAGACCTAACAATTCAGCTACCAATGGTAGATCATCTGGATTTAATGTGCTAACACAAACTTCCTCTAGGTCATAGGTTGTTCCATCACTAGTAACCTGAACAGTTGCTCCACTCACAAAAACATCAGCTAATGCAGCAGGATCAATGGGTGTATTGAAACCCTGAGAACGGGTTAGGAAAATAACTGGAACATTATCTGTTATTATTAAGCCTTCAACGACCAATTGTTGTTCTCCCTCTGGAATATCAATGAGCACTTCTTTTGTACATGAAAAAAGACATATAGTGATTAGGCTCAGGCAGAAAAGATATTTACTTAACTCATTCATATTAGAACTTAAAATTCCAGGTTACAGATGGAAGAATAGGAAACAAACTCAATTGTTTAACTTTAATATTTGCCTCGGGATTACCGGGTTCAGCAAAAATATCATAGTACAAAATATAAGGGTTGGCTCTGTTATAAGCGTTATAAACAGAGAAGTTCCAATTTGATTCCCACTTCCTTTTAATTTCAATCTTATTACCAGTACTTGGGTCTTTTTTATATTTCAATGGATTTACGTAAAGAGTAGCACTTGCATCGAAACGATGAAATGCTCTCATTCTTTGGGAATTCCTAGCTCCATATTCAAACGCAAAAACGCCCTCTTGTGGAAGCAGATACCAGCTTTCCGCCAGTGAAATCGCATCACCCGTGCCGTAAACCCATGTCAAACCAAAGGTCCATTTATCATTCATTTTATGGGATGCAACAATAGATACATCATGCCTTCTGTCAAATCTTGCTGGAAAAAATTCTCCATCTAAAATTTCATCAAATCTTCTTTCCGTTTTGCTCCAGGTATATCCAATCCAACCGCTTGTTTTTCCTATTTTCTTATTTATAAAAAACTCCGCACCATAAGCAAAACCATCACCAAAGACTAGGTAATTATCCACATTATCATTAATAATATCTTCGGGATTTACTCCATCTGCATAAGCGACAAGATTATCCATGGTTTTATAGAAGAGTTCTACAGAAGCATTATAGCTATTGTCTTTAAAATCTTTAAAGAACCCAATGTTATACTGATAACCGTCTTGTGGTTTTATCTGATCTGTACTTGGCAACCATAAATCTGTTGGTAATGCTATCGGAGACAATGATGCTAGATGAATGAACTGAACGTTTCTAGTTACCGCTGCTTTTACAGAAGAATTACTGCTCAATTTATATCTAACTGAAAGTCTTGGTTCTAGTCGAAGATAAGATTCAATTTGTTCACCTCTTTCATAATCTATTATATCCAGGGTAGGCCTGGAAGTAATATCGGGATCATTCAAATCTTTCTTAAATCTTCTGAAAGGGCCAATATGTCCGAAACTAGATAAACGCAGGCCCGCATTAATTTTCAAATTATCAGATATATCATATTCATCTAGAGCATACAAATAAGATTCATTTGCGAAAATTCTTTCTTTTTCACCGGTTATGAAATCCGTATCACCAGAAGATGCTTCCAAATTGTTTGGCCGGAAGGTGTGATAAATATGACCTGCTCCAAATTTCACATTGTGACGAACAGAAGGGTACCATGTTAAATCCGTTTTGAAAGTTAGGTCTCTTACACCACTGAATAGATTAAAAACAAATTGTTCTTGTTCTCCTCTAAATGAAAAATCATAATCCGAAAAAGTTGCGGTTGAATTCATAAAAAGCTTCTGCCCAAATATGTGGTTCCATCGAATAGAGGTTGTTGCATTACCCCAGGGAACATTGATGCTAAAGTCTGCGGCTTGATCATTAAATGAAAACCTATCTCTACCGAAATATCCAGACACAAAGAGCTTGTCTTTTTTTGAAAAAGTATGGTTGAACTTTGCGTTTAAATCGTAGAAAAAGTACCCTGTTCCTTCCAAATCGGAATTACTAGCTGCCAAAGGAGCAAGGAGCACATCTATGTATGTTCTTCGTGCAGAAACTACAAAGGATGATTTTTCCCTTTGCACAGGACCTTCTAGTGTTAAACGGGATGAAATTAAGCCTATTCCACCACTTCCACTAAATTTCTTTTTATTTCCGTCATTCATGGTTATATCCAATACAGAAGATAGTCGGCCACCATAATTTGCTGGTATTCCGCCCTTAATAAGCTCGATATTTTTTACTGCATCAGCGTTGAAAACAGAAAAGAAACCAAATAGATGTGAAACATTATAAACGACCGCACCATCTAGGAGTATCAAATTTTGATCTGGCCCTCCACCTCTTACATATAGACCCGCATTTCCTTCACCTCCCGACTGCACTCCAGGGAGCAATTGAATGGTTTTAATGATGTCCACTTCACCCAAAAAGGCAGGTAAAGTTTTAATCTTTTCAACCTCCATATTAACGGTGCCCATTTGAGTCCCTTCAACATTCTTTTTTCTGTCGGCCCTTATTTCAACAGCTTCCAAAGACTGTGCTATTGGTTTTAGCTCTATGTCTAATCTAATGTTTTCCTTGAGGTCAATTTCTTTTTCAAAAACTTCATAACCAATAAATGAAACTGCAATAGTGCATTTTCCTTTTTCTAAGGACATTGCGTAAAATCCATAAAGATTTGTAGATCCCCCAATCTGAGTGCCCTTCTGGTATACATTAGCACCAATTAAAGATTCTCCTGAACTAGAATCGGTTACGTAGCAGGAAATAGTGAATTTGTCTTGAGCATGCATGAAGCATGTTAAAAGAAGAAAAGAAAAAAGGAGTACGTTTTTTTTCATTTTTTAATTGCGCACAAATTTAAGCCCATTCCTTTAACAAACGAAACCTAAATATGTTAAGTGTATATATCCTGCGCTAAACGGAAAGTATTTGCGTGTGCTTCTATGATATCTTGGATTCTTACCGAATAACCTCCTCCCATTGCGCAGCAAATAGGTATATTTTTTTGCTTTGCTTTTTCTAGAACAATTCGATCTCTTTCTTTACAACCTTCAATGCTAATCGCCAATCTACCAAGTTTATCTGTCGATAGAATATCCACTCCACATTGGTAGAATATAAAATCTGGTTTTTCATCCTCAATCAAGCTCGGAAAATGGATGTCTAGCAAGTTTAAATAAGTATCGTCTGAGCAACCATCATCTAATCCAATGTCTAAATCAGACTTTTCTTTATGCATAGGGTAATTTTTTGCACCGTGCATGCTAAAGGTAAATACTGAACTATTTTCTTTAAAAATTTCTGCTGTTCCATTTCCTTGATGAACATCAAGGTCTACGATAAGAATTTTTGAGGCTTTCTTATTACTCAAAAGATAGTGGGCTGCTATTGCCAAATCATTCAATAGGCAAAAACCTTCGCCTCTGTTTGAAAATGCATGATGGGTACCACCAGCAACATTAAGAGAAATGCCATGTTCTAAAGCAAATTCAGCGCACTGTAGGGTTCCGCCCATGATAACTTGTTCCCGATCAATTAATTGCTGACTTTGTGGAAACCCAGTTCTTCTTTCCTCATGTCTGTCCAGTTTTAAATTTCTAAGCTTTGTTAGATATTCCAGATCATGTGCTAAAAGAGTATAGCGATCATCAGGTTTTTCTGGAGAAAATAAATTCTCTTTTTCAATTACTCCTTCATATAACAATTGCTGGGGCAGAAGATCATACTTTTCCATTGGAAAGCGATGTCCATTTGGAAGTGGATGACAGTATAACTCATTCCAGGCTATTTTGAGCATGATTATTAAACAAGGAAGTTTATTCTAATGTTTTAATCAAAAGTTAAGGAGCAACACCTTGCATTAAATATCCACAAATTAAGGCTCCGTAAGTCCCTAGAGCATATCCTAAAACAGCAAGTAAAACTCCTACAGGTGCTAATGAAGGATGAAATGCACCAGCAACCACTGGTGCGCTAGCTGCGCCTCCAATGTTTGCTTTACTTCCTACAGCAAGGAAAAAGAAAGGAGATTTTATTAACTTTCCAACTATAAGTAATAGCAATACATGAACAATCATCCAAACAAATCCAACTAGAAATAAACCTGGGTTTTCGGCTATTGCAGTTATATCCATTTTCATACCGATTGTAGCTACCAAAATATAAATACAAACACTTCCTATTTTTGAAGCCCCTGCGCCTTCATAATTTCTTAATTTGGTAAAACTAAAGGCGATTCCAATAGTAGTAGCTATTACTATTAACCAAAAGAAACCTGAACCTAAACTAAATTTATCATGCAGGAATGGTAAGTTTTCTTTAATAGCAGGCCCCAAAATATCAGCAAGTAAATGAGCAAAACCTGTTGCGCCTAATGCAATTCCGAGAATGACCATTAGATCATTAAAACTCGGATTTCTAGCAATTTTTTGACTAAACTCATGCATGCTGTTTTTAAGGGTTTCAACAGCAGAAGAATCAGCTTTGAAAAACTTATCTAAACGCGCAGCTTTTCCAACTCCAAGGAGTAAGAAAAACATCCAAACTTCGGCTACTATTATATCTACAGTAATCATTATAGAATACATTCCGCCAGAAATCAAATTACTATCACCTTCTTTAAAAATTTCATACATAGCAGCTTGATTAGCCCCACCGCCAATCCAGCTTCCAGCAACAGTTGTCATACCTCTCCAAACTTCATCTGGAGCAATACCTCCAACAATATCAGGACTTATATATGAAAATAACAAAATTGCAAGTGGTCCGCCAATAACAACACCAACAGTTCCAGTAATAAACATTATCAAAGCCTTTGGACCTAATTTGAAAACTTCTTTTAGATTTATGCTTAAAGTCAATAAAACTAAACTTGCCGGAAGTAAGTATCTAGATGCTACAAAATAGAGCTTTGATCCTGTAACGAATCTATCGGCAATTTCTTTTGCCTCATCGTTTAATAACACAAAATTTTTAAATTCTTTAAATGAAGAGATTCCCGAGATATCAAACCCGCTTTCAGTAAGAGCTGACATCGCGGCACTCATATCAACCCATTTCGGAGAAATAATTCCAAAAGTGCTAAATAAAGAAGGCAAGAAATAACAAAGTAGTAGTGCTGGAATTATTTTGAAGAACTTTGTGAAACCTTGAGTTTCTGTTGCTTTGAAAATTAATGCTAGTAGAATCATTAAAATTCCAAATACCACAGCATCATTTGTTATTAAGGGAATATCCGAAACTACTTCTTCCATACTATAAAACTTTTTTCAGCTCTCCAACAGAGATCATATGATGAGAAGCATGATGAATTGCGGTATCATTTTCAATAATAATTAATTGAGGGCTTTCATGCTGAACATTCCAATTCTCCATAATTTGATTAGAAATATCTCTTCTGGCGATTAGATCCAAATGATAAATGTCTAAATCTTCTTCTGCAATGTTATAATCTCTTTCCAGTCTATTTCTTACCATAGAAGAAATAGCACACCTTGTGCTATGTTTAAAAATAGCTTGTTTCTTAGAAAATGATTTTTCTCGAATTTCCTCGAGTTGATCTATATGATTTAATTCTTTCCAATTCATAGTATAAACATTACGAATATAGTCAAATCGTATTAGGCATTGCTAAGAGCAATATCTTCCATCTTTGTTTTGCCGGGATAAGCAGCTAGTGCTTTACTCAAAATTTCTACCGCTTTTCTTAAAGAGTTATTTTCAAGTACATAAGCTATTCGAACTTGTTGAATTCCACTAGTTCTATCATCATAAAAACCTGTAGCTGGAGCCATCATAATGGTTTCTCCTTCATGGTCAAATGATTCTAAAATCCATTGACAAAATTTATCGCTATCATCAATGGGTAATTGAGCAATACAATAAAAAGCACCGCCTGGTGTAGGGCAGATTACTCCTGGAATTTGATTTAGGCCATTAACCAAGGTGTCTCTTCTTTCTTTATACTCTGCAATAACATCATCAAAATAAGATTTTGGGGTCTTTAATGCGGCTTCCGAAGCTATTTGCGCAAGTGTGGGAGGGCTCAAACGAGCTTGTGCAAATTTCATAGCGGTATTGTAAACGGCCCTATTTTTTGTAACTAGCGCACCTATTCTTGCACCGCACATAGAATACCTTTTAGACACAGAATCAACTAAAACTACCTGCTGTTCAATACCCTCTAAATTCATACAGGAAAAATGTTCCTTACTATCATACACGAATTCTCTATAAACTTCATCTGCGAATAAAAAGAGATCATGTTTTTTTACAATTTCTGCCAATATTTCTAATTCGGCTTTAGAGTATAAACAACCTGTTGGATTACCCGGATTACAAATGAGGATTGCCTTCGTTTTAGAATTTATCTTCTTTTCAAATTCTTCAATTGCAGGTAGTGCAAAACCATTACTAATGCTAGTGCTAATAGGTACAACATCAACTCCGGCCATAACCGAAAAACCATTATAATTTGCATAGTAGGGCTCAGGAATGATTACTTCATCTCCTGGATTCAGGCAAGAAAGCATTCCAAAAATAAGTGCTTCTGAACCTCCAGTACTTACAATGATTTCATCGTAGGAAACATCTATGCCAACAGATTTGTAATACTCTGAAAGCCCTTTTCTATAAGATTCGAAACCTGCAGAATGAGAATATTCAATAACTTTTCTATCCATTTTTTTAACAGCTTCAACAGCAATTTCTGGAGAAAAAATATCTGGTTGGCCAATGTTAAGATGGTACACTTTCTTACCAGCTTTCTTTGCTCCTTCTGCAAAAGGAACCAATTTTCTTATGGGAGAAGAAGGCATCTTTTGGCCTTTTTGGGAAATAGTTGGCATATCTAAAATTTCCTCAAAAGTGAGGAATTTCAGCGAGAAAGAAAGAAAATGAGAAGAAAATTATTCGTTGTCAACCATAACCTTGAAGCGCAACTTTAAAGGACTTTTTTTAGCATTAGAATAGATTTCAACGGTTCTATCTTGCCATGCAATTTTTCCATTGGTGTCAAACTCAATTGTAATGCTTCCTGTTTCTCCTGGCATTATTGGTTCATTAGAAAAAAATGCCTTGGTACATTTACAGGCAACTTTATATTCTGAAATAATCAATGGTGCATCTCCAGAATTAGTAAAAGGAAAGGTATGTGTAAGAATGGAACCTTCCTTTGTTTTAGGGAATTTAAAAGTAGTTTTTCCCTCAAAAGAAAACTCCGCTTCCTGTCCTAAGACAAAAGCGGAGTTTAACAATATTATTATCAGCACTATGGCTGCTCTCATATTATTTTTGTACTGGAGTTCCAGGAGAAACTTCTTTTACAGGAGAATTAGCATCTGCTGCAGGAGCATTTACTTTCCCTTTAATTCTTATCACCTTTGTAGGGGCGTTAACAGAATTCGAAGTAATGGTCACAGATTTATTTATTGGACCAACTCTCTTAGTGTCATATTTTACTTTCATTACAGAGCTTTCACCTGGCATGATTGGCTCTTTTTCCCATTCAGGAACAGTACAGCCACAAGAACCTTTAGCATTGCTAATAATTAAAGGTTCGTTACCCGTATTTGTAATAATAAACTCACAATAAGGGTCAGCGCCTTTATCTATTTCACCATAATCGTGAACGTCTTTGTCTACAGTCATAACGGCACCATCTTGCAATTGAACTTGCTGTGCATTTACTTGAGTTCCGAAAGCGAAAAACAAGATTGATAAAGTCATTAAAATATTTTTCATAACAAGGATTTTGATTTTTTCAAATTGTACTTTACAAATATACGGCCAAATTCTGAATTGGGTTTAAAATTAACAATACATTAACAGCACTATTTTCCTATGTTATTTAACTTGTTAAAAATAGTTTTGTGCTTTTAATATATTGATAATCAGGGATTAATGATTTGTGTTGAACTTACCTGATTTGAGTTATATGTCCTTTTCTGCTTTCGTTAATGAGCTTTCCTTCCGAATTTATTGTAGTGTAATTCAGTACATAATTGTAGACATTCGAGTTATGAACATAGCCTTTTGTTTCTAATTCTCCGGTCCATCGAATATCGGGATTGGTAGCCGAAAAAGCTAAATGTCCCCATCGATCGAAAATTTTAAAATTGTATTTTATAAAATCACAAGAGTAATGAATTCCAAAAGTATCATTGTATCCGTCTCCATCTGGGGTAAAGGAATTTGGGATAAAAACAGAACAACTGCAATCCTCAAAAGTAATATTGGCTGAATACTGATAAGTTCCACACGCGTTAGTTAATGTTACGGAATAGTTGCCTTCGTTTTGCGCGATAAACGTTGAATTGGTGGAACCGTTAAACCATTCAATATCCCCATTATTTTCTTCTAGAGAAAGTTCTACTGGATTACCCCAACATCCAGAGATTTCATCAAAAGAAAATGCGGGAACATGATGTCTAGTAATGTGAATAGTATCAGAGACATAACAACTATCCAATAATATATCAACAAAGTAAGTTCCTGGCTCATTAAAACTATTAATCGATCCAGTGGAGTTATCTGACCAGATAATTTGGTCTGAGTTTATTAAGGATAAGTCCACAATATAGTTTTCCCCTTCGCATAATTCTGCTTCCGAATCGGGAATTAAGTCCTTAGGTATTACATCTAAATTCGTCTCAATAATAGAATCACAACCCTGAATACTAGTAAGGACATCAATATAAATTCCTGATTCACTATAGATATTATTTCCAATCATTATACTCTGTCCTTCACAAATGGCAATAGAATCTGTAGTATTAAATGATTCATGGAACTGAAGAATACTTGTGACTGTGCTGTCACAACCATTAGAATTTAGATAGTTGTCTATGTAAGTTCCGGAAACCGTGTATTGAGAACCTCCTTCCATATAAATTTGTCCTTCACAAAGATCTATTTCATTGCTAATATTGATTGCATCATCAACAATAAGGTGAAGCTCAATAATGCTATCACAACCTTGGGCCGATGTTAAAATGAAATTTATGCTGTCACTTTCTGTATAACTGTTTCCATTAAACATGAAACTAGTACCGGAACAAATCTGTGCTTCTGTTAGGTTATAGTAAGTTTCGTTTACGGTTAAATTGGTTAGAACTATGCTATCGCAATTGTTTAAAGCTGTATAAACATCAGAATAATTTCCAGCACTTGTGTAGGTGCTGCTTCCTTCCATATATTCTTCTCCATCGCAAATTGCAACGTTATTTGTTTCAGTTTGAATAGCATTAACCGCTAAGTTGGTACTTACTACACTATCACATCCGTTGGTTGCAATATGGGTGTAAGCATAGTTGTCAGGTAAGGAGTAGTTATCACTTCCTTCCTGCCAAGATTCTCCTTCGCATATAGTTACGTTTTGGTTGGAAGCAAAATTGGGCTTTAAAGAAAGATTAATAAAAGTCATGCTATCGCAGCTTAGCGAATTTTCAAAAATATGTGTATACGATCCTTCATCGGTGTATACATTGCCTGCGAAATTGAAACTTTGACCTTCACAAATACTTGGATTAATTTCAGTCGGATTTGAAATAATATTTAAATCATCAAGTCCCAGATAAACCCAATTGTCGTTATTGCTTTTTGGGTTGAATGAAATATAATTATGCGCAAAATTTGCGGTGAAAATCAATTCATATTGTACCCATCCATCTCCTGATGTTATTACAGGAGTCGATCCGATTAACTCTTCAACACCACAAAAATTAGAGCTTGCATAAACATCAATATGACCTGGATGATCGCCATAACCGCCACCACCCCATAAAGGAAAGACCCCAGGAACCGGAACCACAGCGTATTTGAATTGTAGATAATAAGTTGTGCCTGGAATTAAGGTACTTGTTAACTCACCTTGAGGACGTTCAGAAAAATCAAAGTCATTTGAATGAAAGCCAAAGAAATGATTTCCTTCCGCTGCAGCAGTAGTTACTCCAATTTCTCCCGGCTGAACATCTACAGTACCGAAACAATTTGTCCATCCTACGGGGAAAGTGCCACCTTCTAAACCAGGATTCATAAATTGAGGATCGCAATCTATTAGTAAATTGTCTTGAGGATTAAGGTTTGTGGAATCTGGGCTATTCACAATATTCCCATGTGAGTAACTTACTAATAATAAGATAGTTACGATTGAATAAAATTGGAATATATTTAATTTAAAGTTCAATATTTTCAGAGCAAAAGTTGGTTTTTTATACGTTTTATGAGGTGCTTTGTTTCATTAAAAACCAGCTCTTAATTCAATTCTATTAAATGGCCCCATAACTTGAAATTTGGATTAATTTTGCAGCTTAATTTTTACTTTTAATGGAGATTCCAAAGCAATACGATCCCAAACAAACAGAAGATAAGTGGTACTCATTTTGGTTAGAAAATAAATTTTTCAAATCCGTTCCTGATGAACGAGAGTCCTATACCATTGTCATTCCACCGCCTAATGTAACCGGTGTATTGCATATGGGACATATGCTGAATAACACAATTCAGGATGTGTTGATTAGAAGAGCCAGAATGATGGGCTACAATGCCTGCTGGGTCCCCGGAACTGATCATGCTTCTATTGCAACTGAAGCTAAGGTAGTACAGAAATTAAGAAAAGAAGGAATTAAAAAATCGGATCTCAGCAGGGAAGAGTTTTTGGAACATGCTTGGGAATGGAAAGAGAAACACGGTGGAATAATTTTAGACCAATTGAAAAAGTTAGGAGCAAGTTGTGATTGGGATAGAACCCGATTTACAATGGACCCTAAATATTCTGAAAGTGTAATAGATACCTTTATAGATTTATATAATAAAGGGAAAATTTATCGTGGTAAAAGAATGATCAATTGGGATCCTTCAGCGCTAACCGCTCTTTCAGATGAAGAGGTATTTTACAAGGAGGATTCGGGTAATTTATACCATGTGAAATATAGAGTTTCAGGAACAGAAGATGAATGGCTAACCATTGCTACAACCAGACCAGAAACTATTCTTGGAGATACTGCTATTTGTATACATCCAGAAGACAAGAGATATACCCATTTGCATGACAAGAAAGCTATTGTGCCAATGGTGGAAAGAGAAATCCCGATTATTCTGGATGAATATGTGGATATGGAGTTTGGAACGGGTTGCCTTAAGGTAACTCCTGCTCATGATGTTAATGATAACGACTTGGGTAAGAAACATAATTTGGAGGTAGTTGATATTTTTAATGCAAATGGAACTTTAAACGAGGATGCTCAGTTTTACGTGGGTAAAGATCGTTTTGAGGTAAGGAAATTGATTAGAAAAGACCTTGAAGAAAAAGGACATTTGGTGAAAGTTGAGGAACACATTCACAATGTTGGGTATTCCGAAAGAACCAATGTTCCAATTGAACCTAGATTGTCTTTGCAGTGGTTTGTTGATATGGAAGAATTATCCAAACCTGCTTTGGATAATGTGATGAATGAAAATATTAAATTCTATCCAGAGAAGTTTAAAAACTCCTATAGAAACTGGATGGAGAATATAAAGGATTGGTGTATAAGCAGACAGCTTTGGTGGGGACATCAAATTCCAGCATTCTATTTTGGAGAAGGTGAGAATGAGTATGTGGTTGCCAAAACCAAAGAAGAAGCATTTGAAAAAGCAAAAGAAAAAAAGGAAGGTATTTCCATTGAAGATTTAAAGCAAGATGAAGATGTAATGGATACTTGGTTTTCATCATGGCTATGGCCTATTTCTGTTTTTGATGGCTTCTATAATCAAGAGGAACTAGATTATTATTATCCTACCAAAGATTTAGTAACGGCTCCAGAGATTATGTTTTTCTGGGTAGCTAGAATGATTGTTGCAGGATACGAATACAAAGGCGAGAAACCTTTTGAAAACGTTTATTACACAGGGATTGTAAGAGATAAGCAGGGAAGAAAGATGAGTAAATCTTTAGGTAATTCCCCAGACCCAATTGAATTAATGAATGAATATGGAGCGGATGGTGTTCGGGTAGGAATGCTTTTAACTTCACCAGCAGGAAATGACCTTCCTTTTGATGTAAAACTATGTGAACAAGGAAGAAACTTCTCCAATAAAATTTGGAACGCATTTCGTTTGGTAAAAGGATGGAAGGTTGAAGAAAAAGAGGCTTCAAAATCTTCTGAAATTGCAATTGATTGGTTGGATGCTAAAATAAACCAAACGTTAATTTCCATTGATGAAAATTATTCTAAGTTCAGAATTTCTGATGTCCTTATGAGCACATATAAACTGGTTTGGGATGATTTCTGTTCTTGGTATTTGGAAATGGTAAAACCTCCTTATGGAGATTCTATAGATCTAAAAACCTATGAAATTACTATTGCCTATTTTGAGAAGGTTTTGAAAATTATCCATCCATTTATGCCCTTTCTATCCGAAGAAATTTGGCATTTAATAAAGGAAAGAAAAAGTCCTAAGGAATCCATTGTTTTGGCAGATTGGCCAAAGAGTGAATCTCCGAATACGGAAATTTTAAAAGATTTCGAAAAGGTTGTAGAAGTAATAGGTGGAGTAAGAAATATACGCAGATCTAAGAATATTGCACAGAAGAATACTCTTGATTTACAGGTGAAAGTAAACACGAATCATCTTTCAAAGTATGACGCTGTGGTTCAGCATATCTGTAATATTTCAAATTTGGAGATAGTAGGGGAAAAACCTACTCAAGCTTATTCATTTATTTGCAATAACAATGAATATTTCATTCCATTTTCAGAGGATATTGATGTAGAAGCTGAGGTGGAAAAAATTAAAAGTGAGTTAGCGTACACCCAGGGATTTTTAAATTCTATTGAAAAGAAATTGTCTAACGAACGCTTTGTAAATAATGCTCCAGAACAAGTGGTTGCTGCTGAAAAAAAGAAACAAAGTGATGCTCAGGAAAAGATTAAAATCCTGACCGAGAAATTAGCTTCATTTTCATAAATGACAGAAGAGCGTAAGAAGGAAATAGAATTGCTTATTTTGAAGAACATGGAAATTGTCAATGATAAGATTGAAGAACTCCGTGATTTAACCAAACCTATTGCTCCCGAGAATGCAATTGGAAGAATTTCTAGAATGGATGCTATTAACAATAAAAGTATCAATGAAGCAGCGCTCAGAAAGATGGAGCAGAAAAAATTTAATATGGAACGTGCTTTGGAGAGATTGAAAAGTGAGGATGATTTTGGTGTTTGTAAGAAATGCGGTGACGAAATTATTGCCGGAAGAATTATGTTGATGCCTGAAAGCCCTTTTTGTACACCTTGTGCAAGTAGATAGTTACTTCTTTTTTGCTTCCTTGATAACCTTGTTTTTTACAAATTTGCTTTCAACAATTGCTTTTCCGTCTTCGTCAAAAACAAAGAGTTTCCCATCTAAAGTGTCATTTTTAAATTCCTTGAGCGTGTATTGGGTACCATCTTCCCTCCATCCTTTCCAAGTCCCCGATTTCAAGTCAAGGTCATACTCATATTCACAACTCATATTTCCGTTAGAATAATACTCACGATAGACTCCATATTGTTTGCCATTTTTTAGCAAACCTTCCTTTTGCGTATTTCCACTTTCGTACCAAATTGACCATTCTCCTTCTTTTTTACCATTTACATAGGTTTGCTTGGTTTGTTGAGTGCCATCAGGGTAGAATGTGTAAGCTACTCCTGAATAAGGTGTTCCATCATGATAGGCTAGAATTCCTAAGTTAGAAGTTTGCATTTCTAGATCGGAAATAAGAACATTTTTATCTTGAAGTAATTCGTTCGCAGTGGGAATAGTATTGGCTGGTTTCACACCAAAATCACAAGACTGAAAAATCAGAATACAAAAAATGATAAGATATGTCCACTTAAATTTCACCGCTTTTATCCTTTGTCAAAAATAAGTGATTTTATGTTATTAAAATTCACTTAGTAGATAAGAAATTAATGTTTTACTATCCTTTCTTTGTTTAAAATTATGATTTGAAGATTGCAGCGATAGATATTGGATCCAATGCCGTGAGATTGCTTATCAAGGAAATTGTTAAGGAGAAAAAGCAGATAGATTCTATCAAGATTTCATACACCCGTGTTCCAATTCGTCTTGGAGAAGATGTATTTACAAAAGGAAAGATTTCAAAGGAAAAACAAAACCAATTAGTTAAAACAGTTAAGGCATTTAAGCACTTAATGGATGTTCAGAACATTAAGGTTTTTAGAGCATGTGCTACTTCCGCAATGAGAGAAGCCGAAAACAATAAGGAAGTCATTAAGCACATTTATAAGGAAACCAAAATAAATATTGACTTAGTTTCTGGAGAGCAAGAAGCAGAACTTATTTTTTCAAATTTTGTGACACAAAGGCTAGATAAGAATAAGATATATCTATACATAGATGTTGGTGGTGGAAGCACAGAATTATCGGTAATCAAAAAAGGAAAGAAAGGAAGAGCCGCTTCCTTCAAATTAGGTACGGTTAGAATTTTAGAAGGCAAAGATGAAAAAGACTATTGGGAAGAGTTAAAGAAATTTTCTATTGCTTTGAAAGAAAAACACAAAACCATTTCTGGTATAGGAACAGGTGGAAATATCAATCGTATTTTTAAGGAAAGTAGAAGAAAAACATTTGAGAATATAACCTTTAAGGAGATAGAGCAAATAAAGGAGTATATCCAGTCCTTTTCAATGTCTGATAGAGTGCGTCTGTTAAAATTAAAGCCAGATAGAGCAGATGTAATTATTCCCGCTGCAAAAATTTATCTGTTCGTAATGAAGCATGCTGGAATTAAAGAATTAGTTGTCCCTAGAATTGGCTTATCCGATGGAATTATTTTCGATTTATATGAAAAAAATAAGCTGAAGGATTAAATTAAATTCTTTAGTCCAATTTCCTTATTTTTGACCAACGATTTCTGTAGAAGGATCAATCTAAATTTCTTAGCTTATGATGAATGTAGAACCCTATATTCCAAAAAATAAAGTCAGAATTGTAACGGCTGCTTCTCTTTTTGATGGACATGATGCAGCCATTAATATAATGAGGAGAATAATGCAATCTACTGGTTGCGAAGTCATTCACCTTGGGCATGATAGAAGTGTTGAAGAAGTGGTGGATACTGCAATACAGGAAGATGCTCAGGCGATTGCAATGACATCGTATCAAGGTGGGCATAATGAGTATTTCAAGTACATGTTTGATCTATTAAATGAGAAGGGAGCAGGACATATAAAAATTTTTGGAGGAGGAGGAGGAACTATTCTGCCTGAGGAGATAAAAGAGCTTCACGAATATGGAATAGAAAGAATTTATCACCCGGACGATGGAAGAGAAATGGGCCTTCAAGGGATGATAAATGATTTAATTGAGAAATGTGATTTTCCAACTGGAAATAAACTCAATGGAGAGTTCAATAGCATTAGCAAAGAGAATTTTGGAGACCTCGCAAAAATCATCTCAGGTGCAGAAAACTACCGGTCGGATTACCTAAAAGAATTTGAGGATATCAAGTCTAAAGCAGAAAAATCTGTCAGTCCGGTTTTAGGAATAACAGGAACAGGGGGAGCAGGGAAATCCTCTATGGTTGATGAATTGGTTCGAAGATTTTTAATTGATTTCAAGGATAAAAACATAGCTATTATTTCAGTGGATCCTTCCAAGAGAAAAACAGGAGGTGCACTTTTGGGAGATCGTATTCGAATGAATGCGATTAAAAATGCTAGAGTTTATATGCGTTCCCTTGCTACCAGACAAAGTAACCTAGCTCTGTCCAAGCACATTGAAGATGCGCTTAATGTTTTGAAAGCGGCAAACTTTGATCTTATCATTTTAGAGACTTCTGGAATTGGCCAATCAGATACTGAAATTCTAGATTTTTCAGATGTTTCCATGTATGTGATGACTCCAGAATATGGTGCAGCTACCCAGTTGGAAAAAATTGATATGCTTGATTTTGCAGATATTATTGCAATCAATAAGTTCGATAAGAGAGGGGCTCAGGATGCTGTGAGAGATGTGAAAAAGCAGTATCAAAGAAATCATCAGCTTTGGGATACACCTTCTGAGGAATTGCCAGTTTATGGGACTATTGCTTCTCAATTCAATGATCCAGGAACTAACTCACTATATAAGGCTATCATCGATAAAATTGATGAGAAAACCCAGGCTACTTTAAAAAGTACTTACCAAAAATCCTTAGAGGAAAGTGAGAAAATATTCATCATCCCTCCTAAAAGGACGCGATATCTATCTGAGATAGCTGAGAATAATAGAAGCTATGATGACTGGGTAAATGAACAAGCTGCTGTTGCGGAAAAGCTTTATGGAATTCATACCTCAATTGAGCACTTGAAATCGGCTAATATTGAGGATAAAGATCGCCTTGTAAAAGGTCTTCAAGAGGGGTTTGAAGATTTGAAAAAAGATATTGACCCTAGGAATTTTGAACTCATTGAGAATTTTGATAATGAGAAAAAACGTTATCGGGCAGACGAATATATCTTCAAAGTAAGAGACAAGGAAATTAGAATTGAAACGCATAAAACATCTCTTTCACATCAGAAAATTCCTAAGGTCGCACTTCCTAGATTTGAAAATTGGGGTGCAATTCTAAAATGGATTTTACAGGAAAATGTTCCCGGAAAATTTCCTTTTGCAGCGGGAATTTATCCTTTTAAGAGAGAAGGGGAGGACCCGACCAGAATGTTTGCCGGAGAAGGCGGGCCGGAAAGAACGAATAGGCGTTTTCACTATGTAAGTTTAGGCATGCCAGCTAAGCGTTTATCAACTGCTTTTGATTCGGTTACTCTTTATGGAAATGATCCTGGTTATCGTCCAGATATATATGGGAAAATAGGGAATGCTGGAGTCTCCATTTGCTGCTTAGACGATGCTAAGAAATTGTATTCCGGTTTTGATTTAGCTCAGCCCAATACTTCTGTTTCCATGACTATAAATGGCCCTGCTCCAATGCTACTCGCTTTCTTTATGAATGCGGCCATTGATCAGCAATGTGAAAAATTTATAAAAGAAAATAAGTTAGAAGGAAAGGTTGAAGAAGTCAAAAAGAAAAAATTTGATGATAAAGGAATTGACCGTCCAAAATATGCTGGTGATATTCCAGAAGGTAATGATGGTTTAGGCTTGATGCTGCTAGGAGTAAGCGGAGATGAAGTTCTTGATTCTTCAGATTATGAGCGCATAAAAGCAGAAACAATTGCAGTAGTTAGAGGAACCGTTCAGGCAGATATTTTAAAAGAAGATCAAGCACAGAATACCTGCATATTCTCAACGGAGTTTGCATTGAGAATGATGGGTGATGTGCAACAGTATTTTATAGATAGAAAAATTAGAAACTTCTATTCTGTTTCTATTTCAGGATATCATATAGCTGAGGCTGGAGCTAACCCCATTTCACAACTTGCATTTACACTAGCAAACGGTTTTACCTATGTAGAGTATTATTTGAGCAGGGGAATGGATATCAATAAATTTGGCCCTAATTTAAGTTTCTTCTTTTCTAATGGTATCGATCCAGAGTATGCAGTAATAGGAAGAGTAGCACGTAAGATTTGGTCTAAGGCCATGAAGCTAAAGTATGGAGCAAATGATAGAGCACAAATGCTTAAATACCATATTCAAACTTCGGGAAGATCTTTACATGCTCAAGAGATTGACTTTAATGATATTCGAACAACACTTCAGGCACTTTATGCAATCTATGATAATTGTAATTCATTGCACACAAATGCCTATGATGAAGCTATAACAACTCCTACAGAAGAATCTGTAAGAAGAGCTATGGCTATTCAATTAATCATCAATAAGGAATTGGGTCTGGCTAAGAACGAAAATCCACTTCAGGGATCTTTCATAATAGACGAATTAACCGATTTGGTTGAAGAAGCTGTTCTCTTAGAATTTGAAAGAATAACGGAAAGAGGAGGAGTACTTGGTGCGATGGAAACCATGTACCAAAGAAGCAGAATTCAGGAAGAGAGCATGTATTATGAGACACTGAAACATACAGGAGAATACCCTGTAATAGGTGTTAACACGTTCTTAAGCAGTAAAGGTTCGCCAACCATTATTCCCGATGAGGTTATTCGGGCGACCAAAGAGGAGAAAGAAAATCAAATTAACACCCTTAAAAATTTAAATGCTGCTTATACAGATAGAGCCCAAGAAGAACTAAGGAATATTCAGTTGGCAGCAGTGCAAAACGGTAATATTTTCGAATCCTTAATGCAGGCAAGCAAATATTGTTCGCTAGGGGAAATTACAAATGCTTTATTTGAAGTAGGAGGACAGTATCGAAGAAATATGTAATTTGGTTCTACCAAAACCAAAATTATGAATCCGATTTTAAAAAATGTACTAGCCGTTATTGCAGGTTGGTTTGGAGGCAGTGTTCTTAATATGAGCTTGGTGATGTTGGGTACATCAGTAATTCCAGCAGTAGGATATGATACAACCAACTTCGAAACAATGGCAGCAACAGCTCATGTTCTTGAAGCCAAGCATTTTGTTTTTCCATTTTTTGCTCATGCTTTAGGTACGTTGTTGGGAGCATTTATTGCTGCTAAGATCGCGGCAACTAAAGCAAAAGCCATGGCTTTAATAGTGGGGGCAATTTTCTTTTTAGGAGGTATCAGTGCAGGTCTAATGATGTCTGCGCCCATACTCATGATGGTTATTGATTTAACCCTAGCGTATATTCCAATGGCTTATTTAGGTTGGATACTAGCTGGAAAAAAAGCATAAACAATTTTAAATAAAAAAAACCACCTCAATTCAGAGGTGGTTTTCAATAATTTTCTGATTGAATTTATTAGAAATTGACTTTAAATTCTACCCTTCTATTTTGCGCTCTGCCAGCAGATGTTCCATTGTCCGCAATAGGTCTGGTTTCTCCATAACCCTGTGTTTTCATCCTATTGGAAGCAATTCCCTTATTCATTAAATAGGTCTTTACAGCCTCTGCTCTTCTTCTTGATAAATCCATATTCTTGGCATCATCACCTTGCGAATCCGTGTGCCCATTAATATCCACTTTATACGCTGGATTATCATTCATTACTTTCACCACGTTATTTAAGATTCCATAGGAAGAAGTCTTTATTACATCTCTTCCAGACTCGAATTTAATACCCGTTAAAGCTTGAGCAAAAACTTGCTTAACCTCTTCATTCACTTCTGGACATCCTTTATTCGCAACAATTCCAGGTTGGTTAGGACATTTATCATCCCCATCTGCAACTCCATCACCATCACTATCTGGACATCCCATCATTGCTGAAGATCCTTTCACATTTGGACATTTATCTTGTGCATCAGCAACACCATCATTATCACTATCCGGACAACCGCTCATGGCCTCAGTACCTGCTTCATTAGGACATCTGTCATCCGAATCCATAATACCATCACCATCACTATCAGGGCAACCCATTAAAGATGAAACTCCTTTCACATTTGGGCATTTATCATCAGAGTCTTTTATACCATCACCATCTGTATCAGGACATCCAGAGGCAGATGCAACACCTGCTATTTCTGGGCAATTATCCAAAGCATCTGTAATACCATCTCCATCTTTATCAAATGGACATCCACTTTTGTCAACTGGAGTATTCAAAGGCGTATTTGGGCAAGCATCATTTTTGTCTGACACTCCGTCCCCATCGCTATCTGATCCTAAGGAAATTCCATAGCCCAAACTTAAAGCAAGCATAAAAGAATTGTCCTCAGAGTCATCTCTGCTGTTTACATTATCCCTGTTGTCCTCCGAATGAAAATTATATAAACCTTGAAGAGTCACTCCCCATTTGTCATTCAATGGTACATTAAACCCAGGGGCGATAGACCAAACGAAATCTGTACCATTGTTAACTTGGAGTCCTCTATGTTCTGCAACTCCAGTTCCCAATGCAATGAACGGTCTAAAACCAGCATCTTCACTCATGATTTTACCGTTGTATAATTTATACTTTAATAATCCTAATCCCAAAAATGTGTTAGAATCGAAACTTCTCATTTGACCATCGTCTTCACTTGCTCCCCAATCACCATCAGTTAACTGAATGCCCAGATCAAAAGAAGGAGATAAGTATACACCTAGGTTACCACCAATTTGTCCGTTTAAAGGATCGAAAATGGATAGTGAGTTATCATTTAAGTCACCAATGTAACCAAGTGAGCCAAGTGTCAGGCCAATATTTATAGGTCTTTCAGAGGTCTGAGCTTGAGCTTGATTCATCGAAAAAATGAACCCCAAAGCAAATAGCGTTAATAGTATTCTTTTCATAGCTTAAAATTTATTTCTTTGCAATAATTTAGTTTGATTCAGCAAATTAATATCAAAATCATATTTGATTTATTCAAGTGATTTAAATTTTTTAACACCTAGAACATGGCAACTATTACATTTAAAGGAAATGCAATTCAAACTTCTGGAAATCTTCCAGAAATAGGACAAAACTGTCCAGATATAAACCTCACTAAAACGGATTTGTCTCAAACAGATCTATCCGAATATAAAGGGAAAAAAGTCATATTGAATATTTTTCCAAGTATAGATACCGGTATTTGCGCAATGTCGGCCAAAGCCTTTAATAAAAGTGCAACAGAAGTTGAAAATGCTGTAGTGGTATGTGTTTCTAAAGATTTACCTTTTGCTCATAGCAGATTTTGTGAAGCAGAAGGTTTAAATAATGTGGTTTGTGCTTCTAGCTATAAAGATGATTCTTTTGAAAATGCTTTCAATGTGCTCATGAAGGATGGGCCCTTATCAGGTCTTTTTTCAAGGGCGGTAGTTATTTTAGATGAAGCAGGAAAGGTAATATACACCGAACAGATTCCTGAGATTGTGCAAGAACCAAACTATGATGAAGCACTTGCAGCTCTGAAATAGATTTAAGGATTAGTCTCTAAAACTTTCTTTAAATTCTCTATTCTTTTTCTATTTGCACCCAAGTCATCATATCCCCATCTAGATGATGACCTGAAGTGGATGATGTTTTGCTCTGGGTTCACTAGAAATTCAACATCATCTGTCCAAATTCCAAGCTTAAATTCACAGTGCAGATAATCGCCCTGTTCACTTATTATTTTTGCATTATTGGGAAGTGCGTTTTTTAGTTGAGACATTGGATTGAACTCATTTCCATATAGAGAACTAAGCTGAATATGTTTTAGATATTTAGATTCGTTACCTTCCTCAAAAGAACTAATACAATTAGGACTATCAGGACATGGAGCAAACTTTCCATTTTTAATTCCAAGATCAAATTTGTTTTGAATTTTGGTAAAGTAAAACCCTGCAAAAGAAATAACAATTAGCGCAAGAAATATTCTTAATAGCTTTTTTAGCATTTAACTTTTTAATATTAATTAGTTTCAATATATGAACTTAAAATTAGATTTTTATATTTAGCCATCTAATGCTATTTTAACAATACCTCTTTATATTTAATAGTATAATATGCCAAGAGAGTGTCCGGAATGTTCAAATAGACTAAGAAGAATAAAAACGAATAATATCTTGTATAAAATTCAAAAACAACTTAAAAAAAATAAGATTGGTTATTATGTCTGTCCCAGTTGCCAGTGGGTAGGAATTTTAGACAGAGAAAAAAACGAACCTGTCACTTTGATATAAAACTTTTTAGTTTTGATGCTAAATGCATCCGACATACCAAATATTTCTTTTATCAATACTATTGATAAGCTCTTGTGGCGAAAAACCAGTTGAACCCAAGAAAAATTCTCAGCAAGTAAAACTTTTTACCAAACTCGAAAAGGAAACAACGGGAGTTAATTTTAAGAATGATATTACGGACAGTAGAGAATTTAATTATCTCTTTTATCAATACATGTATAATGGTGGTGGAGTAGGAGCTGGTGATTTTAATAATGATGGTTTGGTTGATCTTTATTTTACTGCAAACCAAAAATCCAACAAACTGTATTTAAATAAAGGAGATTTTGAATTTGAAGATATTACAAAAAATGCAGGAGTCGGTTGTTATGAAAACTGGTCTAATGGTGTTTCTGTCATAGATATAAATGCTGATGGATGGTTGGATATTTATGTTTGTAATAGTGCTAGTCCAGATAATAATGAACTTCGTTCCAATAAACTATTCATAAACAACAAGGACCTTACTTTTACAGAATCTTCTTCTCAATGGGGAATTGCAGATCCAGCTTATTCAAATCAAGCTTATTTTTTGGATTTTGATAGAGATGGAGATCTCGATATGTACTTGGTAAATCACCGTATTGACTTTAAAGACAATCTTAAAACAGATGATGCAATAGAGAAGAATTTTTCCCCTTTGCACTCAGACAAAATGTATAGAAATGAGGGCACTCATTTTATAGATATTACGGAGCAGAGTGGAGTTCAGAATCATGCATGGGGCTTAAGTGCATCTATTGGCGATTTCAATAACGATGGTTGGCAAGATATATACGTTTGTAATGATTTTGTCCAACCTGACTATCTATACATAAATCAAAAGAACGGAACTTTTAAAGATGAAATTCTAGATAGAATATCTCATACTTCTTTTTATAGCATGGGGTCAGATTTTGAGGATATTAATAATGATGGTTTAGCAGATTTATTTGTGGCTGATATGGTTTCTCAAAATCATGAGCGAAGCATAAGAAATATGGCTGCAATGGATTCGGAAGAATTTAATCGTTTAGATGAGATTGGCTATGGCAAACAGTATATGTTCAATATGCTTCAGCTCAATCAAGGAAATGGAGAATTTGCTGAGATTGCTCAAGTAGCGGGACTCTCAAAAACCGATTGGTCATGGGCTCCATTAATTGTAGATTTCGATAATGACGGCTTAAAAGATGTTTTTATAACTAACGGAATAAAAAGAGATGTTACTGACATTGATTATAAAGAAGAAGTTAGGATGCGGGCGGTTAGAGGCAATGCAATGGGTTTTGAAGAAGTCTTTAATTCTTGGCCTTCAACAAGACTCAAAAACTACGTTTATAGAAATAAAGGAGATCTGAAATTTGAAGACGTTTCTAAAAAATGGGGTTTAGATCAAGCACAGAATTCTAATGGAGCGGTTTATGCAGATTTGGATAATGATGGAGATTATGATCTCGTCTTAAATAACATGGATTCTCCAGCCTCCATATATAAGAACAACAGTGCGAATAATTTCTTAAAACTAAGAATAAAGAATAATAGAGATAACACTTGTGCCCAAGGCTTAATAATTGAAATTGGGACTGATGGCGAAGAGAAGCAGGTTAGGAATACCAACTCGAATAAAGGATATCTATCCAGTCAGTCAAATGAAATTATTTTTGGTTTGGGAGATCAAGATTCAATCAAGCACTTGTTTATTCATAATTATGTTATGGATGAAGTAATTAGTCCTATTCAATCCTTTGAAAAATTTCATATAAATAAAACATACGATCTGAACTTGAATGAAATGACCGAATATGCTGGAATTGGATTTAGCCCTGCAAAGAGTTTATTAAAAGAGATCGATTTTGTCAATCATAGCCACTCAGAAAATGAATTCAACGATTTCGAAAATGAAGTGCTTCTTCCTCAGAAACAATCCAATTACGATGCATGCACATGCGTTGCTGATTTCAATGGAAACGGCTTGGATGATTTCTTTGTAGGAAACGCACTTGGTGAAATTCCAGGACTTTATACTCAAGATGCGAATGGTCAATTTAAAAAAGCGCAAACTGTTTTTTGGAATAGTCAGTCGAAGTATGAAGATCAAGCCTGTTTGGCATTAGATTATGACAGAGATGGTGATATGGATTTATTAGTTGGAAGTGGCGCATATGAAGTAGGCTTGGAAAGCGAATTAGCAGAAGCCCGTTTGTATGTAAACGATGGTAGCGGGAATTTTAGTTCAGGCTTGATAAACTTCAGGAGCAATATTTCATCACTTGTTTTTAACAACAGCGATCTGGTCTTTTTTGCAGGAAGAACTATGCCTGGGAATTATCCTCTTAGCTCGCCTTCTGCTTTGTATAGAATAGTAGATAATAAATTTGATAAGATAGAATCTTCGGCTATCCCTAAACTCGGAATAGTTAACGATGCTATATTTTCAGACTATGATAATGATGGCGATGAAGACTTAATTGTTGTAGGAGAATGGATGCCAATAACGATCATTTTAAATGAGAATGGGGATTTTGAAAATGCTCTTCAAATCGAAAATTCAAGCGGATGGTGGAATAGTATTTCTCAAGCTGATTTGGACAATGATGGAGATTTGGATTACATATTAGGAAACTTGGGAGAGAATAATAAATACTTGCCCAGTCCAGAGCAACCATTTCATGTTTATTCCTCAGATTTTGATGGAAATGGTTCAAGAGATATTGTACTGACAAAACAAAAAGAAGATAAATTGCTGCCGGCAAGGGGAAGAGAATGCTCATCCGAACAAATTCCAAGCATAAAGGAAAGATTTCCCACTTACACACAATTTGGTAAGGCAGATATCTTGAGCATATATGGAGCTGATAAAATAAAGGATGCTGATCATTTTCAAGTAGAGACTTTCAGTACCTCTATTCTTGTTAATAATGAAGGGGCTTTAAGTTTGAAAAGACTTCCTTCGAAAGCTCAATTAGGACCTACATTCTCTGTAATTATAGATGATGTCAATGGAGATGGGCACTTAGATTTAGTTGGGGCTGGAAATCTTTGGGATGCAGAAGCGGAAACTATTAGTTACGATGCTAATAGAGGCTATATTCTTTTAGGAGATGGGAAATTAGGTTTTTCAAAATCTTCTAACTCAGTATCAAATGGCTTTTACTATAACTCAAATGCAAGAGACTTAGATAGAATTAATATTTCAGGGCAAAAGTACATATTGCTTACTTCAAATGATGATCAGTTAAGATTGTTTAAATACAATGAGCAATAGTCTATTAAAAGCATTTTTTTCTTATTCAAGGAATCAGCAAAGAGGAATAATTGTCCTTTCTGTTAGCTTATTGTTGATGATTACTTATCTTTCTATTGACCACTATTTTTATCAGGAGGAAGAAGAAACGGATAGAAGTCAAGAAGTAAAAGAGTTTCTTGCGGGAATAGAAAATCAAAAGCCCGAGAACAATAAGATCATACAGACAAATGACAGGGAATCCTTTTCCAAAAATGAGAAGCCTATCAAAAGTAGCTTGAGATTAAAGCCCTTCGATCCAAATTTGGTGTCTATTTTAGAATTAAGTGAAATGGGTATTTCAGATCATGTTGCAAAAAATTTCATTAATTACAGAAAGAAGGTAGGCCCTTTCAAGAAAAAGGAGGATGTAAAGAATTTATATACGATTAACGACTATCTCTATTCAAAACTTGAGGCGTATATGGAAATTTCGAAAATTGAAATCGAAAAAGAAAATATAGTTGAGAAAGAGACTTTTTTAAATTTAAATATCAATTTGGCTGATACATCAGAACTCAAAAGAATTAAAGGAATTGGATCTTTTTTTGCAAGGCAAGTAGTAAAATATAGAGATGCTTTGGGAGGTTTTCATTCGGAAAGTCAATATGAAGAAGTTTTTAGGTTAAGAGAGAACGAACAATCCCTGAAGGCGTTGTTAGAAAACACATCGGTTCTTGAAGACTCTTGGAAAAGAATAAATATCAATGCTCTAGATAAAGAGGTGCTTTTAAATCATCCTTATTTCTGGGGTAATTTAGGTAGAGCCTTTGCGAACTATTGTAAGCAAAATGGTCCTTTTGAAAATGTTGAAGACATTAAAGGATGTGATTTGGTTAACGATGAGATATATCTTAAAATTGCACCATATTTAAAGCTCAATTGAACAGTATAGAAAAACGCCTTGATCATGCCATACGAGATGTGCATGATTTTCCCAAATCAGGTATTTTATTTAAAGATATTACTCCCGTCCTTGAGGATCCTATTCTTTGCAGAGATATTGTTACGGAATTTTGCGAACATTTTAGAAACTTAAAAGTAGATGCTATTGCTGGAATTGAATCTCGCGGATTTTTGTTTGGATTACCAATAGCTATAGAAATGGGAATTCCATTTATTACCATAAGAAAGAAAGGAAAATTGCCCTATAAAACAGTATCTTACGAATATGAATTGGAGTATGGAACAGCTGCAATAGAAGTGCATAAAGATTCCATAAAGAAAGATTGGAATGTAATGGTGCATGATGACCTTTTAGCAACAGGTGGAACTGCATTAGCTGCTGCCGAACTAATTAAAAGTCAAGATGCAAATGTTGCAGGTTTTTCTTTTCTAATTGAACTTTCTTTTTTAAACGGACTTAATAGATTAAATACATTTTCTAAAGAAGTCATTAAATTAATTACATTTTAAAATCGAATAATATGAATTTCGCTTTGAATGAAAATCAAACCATGATCGCACAAATGATTCGCGATTTTGGTGAGAAAGAAATTCGCCCTAACCTAATGAAATGGGATGAGGCGCAGGAGCTACCAATAGACACGCTTAAAAAATTAGGAGAACTGGGACTTATGGGAGTTTTGGTTCCCGAAGAGTATGGCGGTTCAGGATTTGGATATTTTGAATATATGACCACCATTATTGAAATAGGTAAAATATGTGGTTCATTAGGGCTAAGTGTAGCTGCTCACAATTCATTATGCACTGGACATATCTTAACTTTTGGAAATGAAGAGCAAAAGAAAAAATGGTTGCCCAAATTGGCGTCTTGCGAATGGCTTGGTGCATGGGGTTTAACAGAACCAAACACAGGTTCAGATGCCATGCGAATGAAATGCACCGCAAAACAGGACGGTGATTATTGGGTTCTAAATGGAACAAAAACTTGGATAACACATGGAGCGTCTAGTGATATTATAGTTGCTGTAGTTCGAACAGGAGATTTATTAGATTCAAATGGGATCACGGCATTTGTTATTGAAAGAGGCACGCCAGGGTTAAAAGCTGGGAAAAAAGAAGACAAGCTTGGAATGAGATGCTCAGAAACTGCCGAAGTTATTTTTGAGGATTGTAGAGTTCACAAAGACAATATATTAGGAGAGGTAGGTCAAGGATTTAAACAAGCCATGAAAATTTTGGATGGCGGCAGAATTTCAATAGCCTCTTTAGCTTTAGGTATTGCAAAAGGTGCCTATGAAGCTTCACTTAAGTACAGCAAGGAAAGAGAGCAATTCGGAAAGCCTATTTCTCATTTTCAAGGGATAGCATTTAAATTAGCAGATATGGCAACTGAAATTGAAGCAGCTGAATTGCTAACCTATCAGGCTGCAGATCGTAAGAATAAAGGATTGCCAATGACAAAAGAGTCGGCAATGGCGAAATATTATGCTTCTGAAGTATCTGTAAGATGTTCTACTGAAGCTGTACAAATTTTTGGTGGTTATGGATATACTAAAGAGTTTCCTGTTGAGAAATTTTATCGAGATTCCAAATTGTGTACTATAGGAGAGGGAACATCTGAAATTCAGAAACTAGTAATATCAAGAGAAATTTTAAAGTAAAATTAGAACGGAGTGTTTTTAATTGCTACATTTGCACTCCAAAAATTTTTAAGAATATGTTAATTATTCCTGTAAAAGAAGGCGAAAATATTGATAGAGCACTTAAGAAATTCAAAAAGAAATTTGAAAGAACAGGTGTTATGAAGCAGTTGAGAAAGAGACAGCAATACATAAAACCAAGTGTTGTGAGAAGAGAGACAATGAAAAAAGCCAGATATTCAAATCAAATTAAAAGTCAATTAGACTAAGATCATATTTTATATATATTTAGAAGGTGAGGTTTTTCCTCACCTTTTTTAGTATATGACCTTTTCAGATTACCTAGCATACATAGAGCACGAAAAAAGATACTCTAATCATACTGTTGTTTCAGCTGAAACTGATCTGAGGCAATTTTCAGAATTTGTGGAAGCAAATTTTGAGTTAAAAGATTTAAAAGAATCTATTCAAATTCATATTCGATCCTGGGTTGCTCATCTAGCGGAATCAGGAATATCAAATCGATCAATTCAAAGGAAAATTTCAACACTACGCTCCTATTTTAAATTTCTGATAAGAAATAGTGCAATAAAGACATCTCCGGTGGAAGGAGTTTCGGCACCTAAAATTGCAGAGCGACTACCTCAATATGTTGAAGAAGAGAATATTTTGGAGTTACTAATTGATCAAAGCTCCTTTCCCGACACTTTTGAAGGGAAAAGAGACGAGCTTGTTTTGAAGCTTTTGTACTATACCGGTATGCGTTTAAGTGAATTAATAAATATTAAAGTCACTGATATTGACGTTATTAATCGAAATATTAGAGTAATCGGGAAAAGAAATAAAGAAAGATTGTTACCTATTTCGAGAATATTCGTAGAAGATATTCAGAACTATAAAGTGAAGAGAGAAGAATTGAGTGTGTGTTCGGAAATTCCCCAAAACTTACTTTTAACCCAAAGTGGAAAAAAGCTTTATCCCAAGCTTGTATATCGAAAGGTAAATTATTACCTTACAAAGGTGACAACGCTAAGCAAGAAAAGTCCTCATATTTTAAGGCATTCCTTTGCAACTCATATGTTAAATAACGGAGCGGATTTAAATGCTATTAAAGAGCTCTTAGGACATGCGGATTTAACTGCAACACAAGTTTATACTCACAATTCTATTGAGAAACTTAAAAATGTTCACAAACAGGCACATCCGAAAGGATAAGTATTAACAATTTAAAATTTAGAATTATGCAATTACAGGTTCATTCTATTCATTTTGATGCAGATGTTAAGTTGGTGAATTTTATTCAGGAGAGAATAAAAAAATTAGAACTGTATTACGATAATATAATTAGCAGTGAGGTATTTTTACGATTAGATAAATCTGATGTGAGAGACAATAAAATTGCTGAGATAAAAATAAACATTCCAGGAAAAGAGATTTTTGCCAAAAAGCAATGTAAATCTTTTGAAGAGGCAACTGACGTAACCGTGGAAGCCGTAAGGAGACAAATTCAGAAATACAAGGGTAAAACAAAAGCACGAGCAGTATAATAAAAGTCCCGTAAATTGCGGTATTCAGACCCTTTTAAAAGTATTCCGTAACCTTTTAAAAAATACACAGTAAGAATTTGCTAAACGATAAATGTTTTATACATTTGCAGACCTTTTTCAGACCTAGGTCAGGAAGAGGTCAAAAAAGCGTTCTTAAATTGTTGAAAATCAGGCCGATGTAGCTCAGCTGGCTAGAGCAGCTGATTTGTAATCAGCAGGTCGTGGGTTCGAGTCCCTCCATCGGCTCTTATATATGATTTTATTTTTGGGGAGATACTCAAGCGGTCAACGAGGGCAGACTGTAAATCTGCTGGCTTCGCCTTCGTAGGTTCGAATCCTGCTCTCCCCACAATTTCAACAGTGCTTAAGTGAACTTTTTTGAACATTGAAAAGAATGTTCTTTAAAATATTTTTTTTGATTAGCGGGAGTAGCTCAGTTGGTAGAGCATCAGCCTTCCAAGCTGAGGGTCGCGGGTTCGAATCTCGTCTCCCGCTCTAATTAGAAAACGAAATTCTTGAAAGGAATTTCATTTCATCAATCAAGAAATTTTTTGATGAATCCTGAGGAAATCGTTTTAAGCCGATGTAGCTCAGGGGTAGAGCGCATCCTTGGTAAGGATGAGGTCACGGGTTCAATTCCCGTCATTGGCTCTGGTTTTTATATAGAGTTGATTAATTCGATTCTAACTGTGTTTTTAGGACTTAGGTCCGCTTTGTATTGTAGGAAATAATTTAATTAAGATAAAGAATAACTAAAATTTATAATTATGGCTAAAGAAACCTTCGACCGTTCCAAGCCGCACGTTAACATAGGTACTATCGGACACGTTGACCATGGTAAAACCACTTTAACTGCAGCTATTACTACGGTACTAGCTAACAAAGGTCTTTCGGAAAAGAAAGATTTCGATGCAATTGATAATGCACCGGAAGAAAAAGAAAGAGGTATTACAATTAATACGTCTCACGTAGAGTATCAAACTGCTAATCGTCACTATGCACACGTTGACTGTCCTGGTCACGCGGATTACGTGAAGAACATGGTTACAGGAGCTGCGCAAATGGATGGTGCAATCCTTGTGGTTGCTGCAACTGATGGGCCAATGCCTCAAACAAGAGAGCATATCCTATTAGGTCGTCAGGTTGGTGTGCCAGCTATGGTTGTATTCATGAATAAAGTGGATATGGTTGATGATCCTGAATTACTAGAATTAGTAGAGATGGAGATCAGAGAATTACTTTCTTTCTATGAGTACGATGGAGATAATACTCCTATCGTTCAAGGATCTGCTTTAGGTGGATTAAATGGAGATGAAAAGTGGGTGAATACAATCGTTGAACTTATGGATGCGGTTGACTCTTACATTGAAATTCCTCCAAGAGACGTTGATAAAGATTTCTTGATGTCTGTAGAAGATGTATTCTCTATTACTGGTAGAGGAACAGTTGCTACAGGTAGAATCGAAAGAGGTGTTGTCAACACTGGAGATGAAGTTGATATCATTGGTATGCAAGAAGAAAAATTAAAATCTACTTGCACTGGTGTTGAGATGTTTAGAAAAATATTGGACAGAGGTGAAGCAGGAGATAATGTTGGTCTTCTTTTAAGAGGTATCGAGAAAACAGATATCAAGAGAGGAATGGTTATCGCTAAGCCAGATTCAATTACTCCACATACAGAATTTAAGGCTGAGGTTTACATCTTGAAGAAAGAAGAGGGTGGAAGACACACTCCTTTTCACCAAAAGTATAGACCACAATTCTATTTCAGAACAACAGATGTAACAGGTGAAATTTCACTTGAGGCTGGAAGAGAAATGGTAATGCCTGGAGATAATGTTACAATCAACGTTACTTTAATTGTTCCTGTAGCAATGGACAAAGGACTTCGTTTTGCAATCCGTGAAGGTGGTAGAACAGTAGGTGCTGGACAAGTTACAGAGATTATTAAGTAATATTATATAATATTTTGAACGGCAGAACGGTGGAACATGTGTTCCACCTTTGCCGTTTATTAAAAGTTCATTTTTTATTGTTAATCACGGGCTATTGAGAATTCGATAGCAACTCGCAAAATTTGCGAGTGTAGCTCAGTTGGTTTCTGGTTTTTTAATCGGAAATAACCAGGTGAGGAGATTTGTAAATTTCATTTAGCATAGCTAGTGAATTGTTTAACTACGGGTGTAGCTCAGTTGGTAGAGCACTGGTCTCCAAAACCAGGTGTCGGGAGTTCGAGTCTCTCCACCCGTGCAAAATTTATTTATAGTGGCTGGATTAGTTGGATATTTTCAAGAGTCTTATAGTGAGTTGGTCAATAAAGTTTCTTGGCCTTCTTGGAAAGACTTACAAACAAGTTCGATTGTAGTGCTTATTGCAAGCATAATTATTGCACTTACAGTATGGTTAATGGACTACGTTTTCGGAGTTAATTCAATACTTGACCCTGCAAACGGAGATTTTGCCTACAAAGGAGTTTTAGGATATTTTTATAATATGTTCTTGAAGTAGCCATGAGTGTTATGAGCGATATCGAAAAAAAGTGGTATGTAGTTCGTGCAGTAAGTGGGAAAGAGAAGAGAGTTAAAGAATTCATAGAACTAGAAATAGGAAGAGCAGGTCTTACAGATTATGTTGGACAAGTCTTGATTCCTACGGAGAAAGTTTACCAAATTAGAAATGGTAAAAAAGTTAGTAAAGAGAAGAGTTTCTTCCCAGGATATGTGCTGATAGAAGCTGCTTTGGTGGGAGAAGTTCCACATATAATAAAAGGAGTGACCAATGTAATTGGGTTCCTTGGAGCGGAGAAAAGAGGAGACCCTGTTCCTTTGAGAATGTCAGAGGTAAATAGGATTTTAGGTAAAGTAGATGAATTGGCAGAGACTGATGCAGAATTGAATATTCCTTATATAGTAGGAGAATCTGTAAAGGTAATAGATGGGCCATTCAATAACTTTACTGGAATAATAGAAGAAATAAACGAAGAGAAGAAGAAGTTGAAAGTGATGGTGAAAATCTTCGGTAGAAAAACCCCTTTAGAATTGGGGTATATGCAAGTAGAAAAAGAATCTTGATCGGATCGCTGTTTTAAGCTTCCCTGCGAAAAGATCAGAAATATAGATAGATAATGGCAAAAGAAGTAGAAGGCTTCATTAAGCTGCAAATTAGAGGCGGAGCTGCAAATCCATCTCCACCAGTAGGACCTGCATTGGGTGCTAAAGGTGTGAATATCATGGATTTTTGCAAGCAATTTAATGGGCGTACTCAGGATAAGGCTGGTAAAGTTTTACCTGTGGTTATCACAGTTTACAAAGACAAGTCATTTGATTTTATCATTAAAACACCTCCAGCTGCTGTGCAGTTGTTGGAAGCAGCAAAGATTAAGTCTGGTTCAGCAGAATCTAACAGAGTCAAGGTTGCTACTGTTTCTTGGGATCAAGTGAAACTTATTGCTGAGGATAAAATGCCCGACCTAAATTGTTTTACTGTCGAATCTGCAATGAAGATGGTGGCCGGAACGGCCCGTAGTATGGGTATTAACGTAAAAGGAGGAGCTTCTCCTTTTGATAATTAATTAGGTAATTATGGCACGCGTTTCGAAAAAAAGAAAGGAAGCTTTAGAAAAATACGATTTTGAAAAATCATATTCACTCTCTGAAGCATCTAGCATTTTGAAAGATGTATCAAAGACTAAGTTTGATGCCTCTGTAGATCTTGCAGTCAGATTGGGAGTGGATCCTCGTCAAGCTAACCAAATGGTTAGAGGGACTGTTTCTCTTCCGCATGGTACAGGAAAAGACATGAAAGTCTTGGTTCTGTGTAATGCTGATAAAGAATCTGAAGCAAAAGAAGCAGGAGCTGATTTCGTAGGTCTGGATGAGTACATCACAAAGATAAAAGGTGGATGGACAGATATTGATGTTATTGTTTGTACTCCAAATGTTATGGGTAAAGTTGGTGCTCTAGGACGTGTTTTAGGTCCAAGAGGATTAATGCCTAACCCAAAAACAGGTACGGTAACAATGGATATTGGTAAAGCTGTAAAAGATGTAAAGGCGGGTAAAATCGACTTTAAGGTAGATAAGTTTGGTATTGTTCACGCTATGGTTGGTAAATCTTCATTTTCTAAAGATCAAATTGAGGAGAATGCAAGAGAGTTGATAACAACTCTTATTAAGATGAAGCCAAGTGCAGCTAAAGGAACATATGTTAAAAGTATCTGTATGAGCAGTACCATGGGACCTGGAATCAGAATTGAAACTAAGTCAATTACTGTATAATCTTTAGGTAATTATGACTAGAGAAGAAAAAAATCAGTTCATTGATGAACTGGCTGAGAGAATCGAAAATAGTGGAGTATTCTACATTGCCGATACAGCTGATCTCAACGCTGCGCAAGCTGTTAATTTGCGTAGATCTTGCTTCCAGAAAGAGATTAAGCTTGAAGTAGTGAAGAATACACTCCTTAAGAAAGCATTTGAAAAAATTGAAGGAAAAGATTATTCTGAGGTCTATGAGGCTTTAGCTGGTCCAACTGCAATTATGTTTTCTGAAGTAGGAAATGCTCCGGCAAGACTTATAAAGGAGTTTAGAAAAAAGGCTGAAAAGCCAATTGTCAAAGCTGCTTACATCGAGGAAACAGTATATTTAGGAGATGATCAATTAGAGGCGTTAACGCAAATCAAGTCTAGAGAAGAATTGATTGGTGATATCGTTGGCTTATTGCAGTCTCCAATGAAAAATCTTTTGGGTGCTTTACAATCAGGTGGAAATACTATTTCTGGTTTGGTTAAAGCTCTTGAAGATAGAGGTTAAATGAATTCAATAATACTTTTTAAATTAATACAAAATGGCGGATATTAAAGCGTTAGCTGAGGATCTTGTTAATCTTTCTGTGAAAGACGTAAATGAATTAGCTCAGATTTTGAAAGATGAGTATGGCATAGAGCCTGCTGCTGCTGCTGTAGCTGTTGCTGCACCTGGTGCTGGTGGCGGAGACGGAGGAGCTGAAGAGAAAACAGAATTTGATGTTATCTTAAAAGCTGCTGGTGGTTCTAAACTTGCTGTAGTAAAGCTTGTTAAAGAATTGACTGGTCAGGGTCTGAAAGAAGCAAAAGAATTGGTAGACGGAGCTCCAAAAGCGATAAAAGAAGGTGTGACTAAGGATGAAGCAGAAGCTTTGAAGTCTCAACTTGAAGAAGCAGGAGCAGAGGTTGAGCTTAAGTAAGCTCAGAATATAATTTTTCGCAAAGGTTTAGTCCATTCACTTGTGTTTGGATTAAACCCTTTGCTGTTTATAGTGTTTTTAAATAGGATTTGTAACAATAAAATCGCATAGGTATTGGCAACATTGACTAACAAGGTAGATAGAATAAATTTCTCAACTACCCCTATCCAAACAGAATATCCAGATTTTTTGGATATACAGTTAAAATCATTTAGGGAATTTTTCCAGCTCGAAACTAATCCTGAAGACCGAAGAAATGAAGGTCTTTATAAGGTGTTTGCTGAAAACTTCCCAATTACCGACACAAGAAATCAATTCGTTCTTGAGTTCTTGGACTACTTTGTAGATCCACCTAGATACTCAATTCAAGAATGTATTGAAAGAGGCTTGACCTACTGTGTCCCTTTAAAAGCAAAACTTAAGCTTTATTGTACAGATCCCGAGCATGAAGATTTTGAAACTATAGTTCAAGATGTTTACCTCGGTACTATTCCGTACATGAGCCCTAAAGGTTCTTTTATAGTGAACGGAGCGGAGCGTGTAATTGTTTCACAATTGCACAGATCTCCTGGAGTTTTCTTTGGACAGTCTCGTCACGCGAATGGAACGAAACTTTACTCAGCTAGAGTTATTCCGTTTAAAGGATCTTGGATTGAATTTGCAACAGACATCAATTCGGTGATGTATGCTTATATCGATCGTAAGAAAAAGTTGCCTGTGACTACCTTGTTAAGAGCAATCGGTTATGAGAGCGATAAGCAAATTCTTGAGATTTTTAATCTTGCGGATGAAGTGAAGGTTACTAAAACAGGGCTTAAGAAATACCTAGGTAGAAAATTAGCTGCTAGAGTATTGAAAACCTGGGTAGAAGACTTTGTAGATGAGGATACGGGAGAAGTTGTTTCTATCGAAAGAAACGAAGTAATTGTAGATAGAGAAACAATTATTGAAAAAGAACACTTGGAGCAAATACTTGACTCTGGTTCAAAAACAATAATACTTCATAAAGAAGATATCAGTGCTGCCGATTTCTCTATTATCTACAATACCCTGCAAAAAGATACTTCCAATTCTGAAAAAGAAGCGGTAGAATACATCTACAGACAATTGAGAAATGCTGAACCACCAGATTTGGATACAGCAAGAGGAGTTATCGATAAATTATTTTTCTCAGAGCAGAGATATGATTTAGGAGCAGTAGGAAGATTCAGAATTAATAAGAAATTATGGCCTAAATTGGCTAAAGGAACTGCAAAAGAACAAGCAGAATTACCTGATTCAAGAACATTGACAAAAGACGATATTATCTCAATCATTAAGTATTTGATTGAGTTGATTAACTCTAAAACCATTGTTGATGATATTGATCATCTTTCTAATAGAAGAGTTAGAACAGTAGGTGAGCAGTTGAACAATCAATTTGGTGTTGGACTTGCAAGAATGGCAAGAACAATTCGTGAAAGAATGAATGTAAGAGACAATGAAGTCTTTACACCATCAGATTTGATCAATGCAAAAACATTATCATCTGTGATTAATTCATTCTTTGGAACCAACCAATTATCTCAGTTCATGGATCAAACCAATCCACTATCTGAGGTAACCCATAAGAGAAGAATGTCAGCGCTTGGGCCTGGAGGTCTTTCTAGAGAAAGAGCAGGTTTCGAGGTAAGAGACGTTCACTACACTCACTATGGTCGTCTTTGTACTATTGAAACACCAGAAGGTCCCAACATTGGTTTGATTTCTTCATTATGTGTATTTGCAAAGATTAATCAATTAGGCTTCATTGAAACGCCATACAGATCAGTAGAAGGCGGAAAAGTGGATATGAAGTCCTTAACCTATTTAACTGCAGAAGAAGAAGATGAGCAAATGATTGCACAAGCAAATGCTCAGTATAATGCAGATGGAAAATTCTTAACGAAGACCGTTAAGGCAAGGTTGGAAGGTGATTTCCCGGTTGTTCCACCAAAGGATTTGAGTTTAATTGATGTAGCACCGAATCAAATTGCTTCTATCGCAGCATCCCTAATTCCATTCCTAGAGCACGATGATGCGAACCGTGCATTGATGGGATCGAATATGATGCGTCAGGCAGTTCCTTTATTAATTCCAGACGCTCCAATTGTAGGAACAGGGCTGGAGAAATTAGTAGCCAGAGACTCAAGAGTTTTATTGAATGCTGAAGGTGATGGAGTAGTTACTTATGTGGACGCTAAAACTATCACAATTAAGTATAAGAGAACGACAGAAGAAGAAGCAATTTCTTTTGATGATTTAGAAAAATCGTATGAGTTAATCAAGTTTAGAAAGACCAATCAGAATACGGTTGTAAACCTTAAGCCTATCGTTAAGAAGGGTGAAAAAGTTACTAAAGGCCAAGTTCTTTGTGAAGGTTATGGAACAGAAGGTGGTGAACTTGCTATAGGTCGAAACATGATGGTTGCATTCATGCCTTGGAAAGGATATAACTTTGAGGATGCGATCGTAATTTCGGAGAGAGTAGTAAAAGAAGATCTCTTTACCTCTATTCATATAGAAGAATTATCTGTTGACGTAAGAGATACCAAAAGAGGTATGGAGGAGCTTACAGCTGATATTCCAAATGTTAGTGAAGAAGCAACAAAAGACCTTGATGAAAACGGTATCATTCGTGTCGGAGCAGAAATCAAAGGAGGTGATATTTTAATTGGTAAAATTACTCCAAAAGGAGAATCTGATCCTTCTCCAGAAGAGAAGTTATTGAGAGCAATCTTTGGAGATAAAGCTGGTGATGTAAAAGATGCATCTTTGAAAGCAAAACCATCTTTAAAAGGTGTTATTGTAGACAAGAAATTGTTTACCAGAGCCGTAAAAGATAGAAAGACCAAAGCAGCTGAAAAGCCAATTATTGATCAGTTGGATAAAGAGTTTGCAAAAGAAGAAGCCGAATTAAAAGGCATTCTTGTAGACAAGCTTTTCAAGTTGGTAACCGGTAAGACTTGTCAGGGAATATTTAATCACTATAAAGAAGAATTGGTTAAGAAAGGAGTGAAGTTCACTCAAAAAGTTCTTCATAGTATTGATTATGCTTTTGTAAATCCAGATAAGTGGACAACAGACGCTAAGATCAATGGAAAAATCAGAAAGTTACTTCATAACTACAGTTTAAAGTACAATGAAGTTTCTGGTGTTCACAAGCGTAAAAAATATCAAATTACGGTAGGTGATGAGCTTCCAGCGGGAATTATCAAAATGGCAAAAGTTTACGTTGCCAAAAAGAGAAAGCTTAAGGTAGGAGATAAGATGGCAGGACGTCACGGAAATAAAGGTATTGTTGCCTTGATCGTTCGTGAAGCAGATATGCCTTTCTTGGAAGATGGAACTCCTGTAGATATTGTTCTTAATCCACTAGGTGTACCTTCTCGTATGAACCTTGGACAGATTTATGAAACAGTTCTTGGATGGGCTGGAAAAGTAACAGGTCAGAAGTTTGCAACACCTATTTTTGATGGTGCATCAAATGCAGATATTGATAAGTATACTGATGAAGCTGGTGTTCCAAGAGGAGGCCAAACATATCTATATGATGGAGGAACTGGAGAGAAGTTCGATCAACCTGCAACTGTAGGTGTGATTTACATGATCAAATTATCGCACATGGTTGATGATAAGATGCATGCTAGATCTATCGGGCCTTACTCATTAATTACGCAGCAACCTTTAGGTGGTAAAGCACAATTTGGTGGTCAGCGTTTCGGTGAGATGGAGGTTTGGGCACTTGAGGCATTCGGTGCGGCAAACATCTTACAGGAAATCTTAACAGTGAAGTCGGATGATGTTTACGGAAGAGCGAAAGCGTATGAAGCAATCGTGAAAGGAAACAACATTCCTACACCAGGTATTCCAGAATCTTTCAATGTATTGATGCATGAATTAGCTGGACTTGGATTAAAGATTTCTTTAGACTAATAGAACTTTCAGGTTTAACCTTTAAACAATAAATTAAAATGGCTTATAGAAAAGAGCAGCAAAAGACCCAAAGCGACTTCAGTACTATTACTATTTCTCTTTCTTCTCCCGAAGAGATTTTGGAGAAATCGCATGGTGAAGTCCTCAAGCCAGAGACAATAAACTACAGAACATACAAACCTGAAAGAGATGGTTTGTTCTGTGAGCGTATTTTTGGACCTACCAAAGATTACGAATGTCATTGTGGGAAATATAAAAGAATACGATATAAGGGAATCGTTTGTGATAGATGTGGAGTTGAAGTAACGGAGAAGAAAGTTAGAAGAGAGAGACAAGGACATATTCAATTAGTTGTTCCTGTAGCGCACATCTGGTATTTCCGTTCTCTTCCAAATAAAATCGGATACTTGCTTGGTTTACCTACCAAGAAATTGGATCAAATCATTTATTATGAAAGATATGTGGTGATTCAAGCTGGATCAGCAATGAATGCTGAAGGAGAACCAGTTCAATATCTAGACTATTTAACAGAAGAAGAATACTTAGATATTCTCGATGCTCTTCCAAACAATAGAGCATTAGAAGATTCAGATCCGAATAAATTTATCGCTAAGATGGGTGCAGAAGCACTTTACGATTTATTAGGAAGATTGAAGTTGGACGAGATATCTTACGATCTTAGACATAAAGCAAATACTGAAACATCTCAGCAAAGAAAGAATGAAGCACTTAAAAGACTTCAAGTTGTTGAAGCTTTCAGAGAAGCGAATAAGAGAATAGAAAATCGTCCAGAATGGATGATTGTTAAAGTTGTTCCTGTTATTCCACCAGAGTTGCGTCCATTGGTTCCATTAGATGGTGGAAGATTTGCAACTTCAGATTTGAATGACCTTTACAGAAGAGTTATCATTAGAAATAACCGTCTGAAGAGATTAATTGAAATAAAAGCTCCAGAAGTAATCTTGAGAAATGAGAAGCGTATGCTTCAGGAATCTGTGGATTCATTATTCGATAACTCAAGAAAATCTAGTGCAGTTAAGACAGAATCAAATAGACCGCTGAAGTCCTTAAGTGATAGTTTGAAAGGTAAACAAGGTCGTTTCCGTCAGAACTTATTAGGTAAAAGGGTTGATTATTCAGCACGTTCTGTAATTGTTGTTGGGCCTTTCTTGAAGCTGCATGAATGTGGACTTCCTAAGGACATGGCGGCTGAGCTTTACAAGCCATTCATCATTAGAAAGATGATCGAAAGAGGAATTGTGAAGACGGTTAAATCTGCTAAAAAGATCGTAGATAAGAAAGAACCAATAGTTTGGGATATTCTAGAGAATGTATTGAAAGGACACCCGGTTCTATTGAACAGGGCACCGACACTTCACCGTCTTGGTATTCAAGCCTTTCAGCCTAAATTAATTGAAGGTAAAGCAATTCGTCTTCACCCATTGGTTTGTACAGCATTCAATGCCGATTTTGATGGGGATCAAATGGCCGTTCACTTGCCATTAGGTAATGCGGCAATTTTGGAAGCACAATTGTTGATGCTTGCATCTCATAATATCTTAAACCCTGCAAATGGTGCTCCTATTACCGTTCCATCACAGGATATGGTATTAGGTCTTTACTATATTACAAAGGGAAAGAGATCAACAAAAGAAGAAGTGGTGAATGGAGAGGACATGACTTTCTATTCTCCTGAGGAAGTAATCATTGCCCATAATGAAGGACGTTTAGATCTTCATGCTCACATTAAAGTGAGATGGACTGGAATGATTGATGGTGAAATTCAAACACAATTGATTGAAACAACATGTGGTAGAGTTTTATTTAATGAAGCAGTACCAAATGAAGTTGGATTCATCAATGAATTATTAACTAAGAAATCGCTTAGAGACATTATCGGAACCATTCTTAAAGTGGTTGGTGTTGCCAGAACAGCAGAATTCTTAGATGATATCAAAGACATGGGATATATGGCCGCATTTAAAGGAGGCCTTTCATTCAACTTGAATGATGTAATCATCCCAGCAGAGAAAGAACAATTAGTCAAGAAAGCTTCAAATGAAGTGGAAGATATTATGGGTAACTATAGTATGGGACTAATTACAAACAATGAAAGATACAACCAGATTATTGACTTGTGGACAACCACAAACTCTAAACTGACGAATATCCTAATGGATAGGTTAGAAAACGATAAGCAAGGTTTTAACTCTATCTATATGATGTATCACTCTGGAGCCAGAGGATCTAAAGAACAGATTCGTCAGCTGAGTGGTATGAGAGGATTAATGGCTAAGCCACAGAAATCTGGAGCGGGTTCAGGACAGGCAATTATTGAGAACCCGATTCTTTCAAACTTTAAAGAAGGATTATCGATTCTTGAGTACTTTATTTCTACTCACGGTGCTCGTAAAGGTCTTGCAGATACCGCTTTGAAAACGGCCGATGCAGGTTACCTTACGAGAAGATTGGTTGATGTTTCTCAGGATGTTATTATACGTTCAGAAGATTGCGGTACTTTAAGAGGTATTGTTGCAACGGACTTGAAAAAGAATGAGGATGTCGTTGAAAGCTTAAGAGATAGAATCTTAGGTAGAACGGTAGTTCACAATGTATATGATCCTAGAACTGAAGAATTAATCATTGCTGCTGGGGCTGAAGTAACTGAAGATATTGCAGATGTCATTGATGAGTCTCCGGTTGAAGCGGTTGAGATTAGATCAGTATTGACTTGTGAATTGAAAAGAGGGGTGTGTGCTAAGTGTTACGGTAGAAACTTATCAAGTGGAAGAATGGTTCAACAAGGAGAGGCTGTGGGTGTAATTGCTGCTCAGTCTATTGGAGAACCAGGAACACAGTTAACACTTCGTACTTTCCACGTGGGGGGTACCGCTTCTAACATTGCAGCAGAAAATCAAATTCAAGCGAAATTTGATGGAGTTCTTGAAATTGATGGTTTAAGAACCGTTAAGAGAAAAGGTGAGAACGGAACAGAAGAAGTTGTAATTGGACGTTCTGCTGAAATGAAGATCATAGATAAGGATACTGGTGTTGTTCTTATGACCAACAATATTCCTTATGGGTCTATATTCGTTAGTAACAAGTCAGGAAAGATTACCAAGGGGACTGTTATTTGTTCTTGGGATCCATTTAATGCCTTGATTGTTGCAGAAGTTGGTGGTAAAATCCAATTTGAAAATGTAGAAGAAGGAATTACTTATCGTGAAGAAACAGATGAACAATCTGGATTTACGGAAATGGTAATTGTTGAAACAAGAGATAAGAAGAAGAACCCGACCATTCACTTAATGAAAGGAAAGGACATCTCTAAAACATACAGCTTACCTGTTGGAGCTCACATTAATGTGAAGGAAGGAGATAAAGTAGGTGAAGGAGATATTCTGGTAAAGATTCCTAGAGTTTCTGGTAAATCTGGAGATATTACAGGGGGTCTGCCAAGAGTAACTGAGCTTTTCGAAGCTAGGAATCCTTCTAATCCAGCAGTTGTTTCAGAGATTGATGGTATCGTTACTTACGGTAAAATTAAGAGAGGTAACAGAGAGATTTTCATTGAGTCTAAAACGGGTGAACAGAAAAAGTATATGGTATCGCTTTCGAAACATATCCTAGTTCAAGAAAATGATTTCGTGAAGGCAGGGCTTCCATTGTCTGATGGAGCTATTACACCAGCTGATATATTAGCTGTTGAAGGACCTACAGCCGTTCAGGAATACTTAGTGAATGAAATTCAGGAAGTATATAGATTACAAGGGGTGAAAATTAATGATAAGCACTTTGAAGTAATCGTTAGACAGATGATGAGAAAGGTAGAGATTGAAGATGCGGGTGATACTAAATTCCTTGAGAAACAAGCAGTAAATAAAATCGATTTCATGGAAGAGAACGATAATATTTATGGACAGAAAGTAGTAACGGAATCGGGTGATTCTACAACATTGAAAGTAGGACAGATTTTAAATCTAAGAAGATTGAGAGATGAAAATTCTCAATTGAAGAGACAGGATTTAAAGTTGGTTGAAGTAAGAGATGCTATTCCTGCTACTTCCAGACCAATGCTTCAAGGTATTACCAGAGCTTCACTTCAAACGAAGAGTTTTGTTTCTGCAGCATCCTTCCAGGAAACGACTAAGGTGTTGAATGAAGCAGCTGTAAACGGAAAAGTAGATTACTTGCAAGGATTAAAAGAAAACGTAATTGTTGGACACTTGATTCCTGCTGGTACTGGAAACAGAGATTTCGATAAGATGATTGTCGGGTCTAAAGCAGAATACGAAAGACTTTTGGAAGCAAAAGAAGTTGCTCAAGAAGCAGTTGCTGAAGAATAAGAAGCTTTTCAAATATTAAATTATTTCACTACAGGAAGCTTCCATTTGGGGCTTCCTGTTTTTTTTAAGCAAAGAAATTATGGCAGACGAAAAGAAAGTAAAAAAAGGAAATCAACTCAATATAGAACTCAATGAAGAAGTAGCTGAAGGAATCTATTCTAACTTAGCTATCATTACACATTCTAACTCAGAATTTGTTTTGGACTTCATTAGAATTATGCCAGGTGTTCCTAAAGCGCAGGTAAAGTCTAGAATTGTTCTAACTCCGCAGCACGCGAAAAGATTGATGAGAGCATTGAATGATAACTTGGTTAAATTCGAAGCACAGCATGGTCCTATAAAAGAAGCACAATTTCCGGATGCTGCTTTTCCAATGAATTTTGGAGGACCTAAAGGAGAGGCTTAATTCAACTTAAGTCACTACATATTTCATTTAGAGATTCCATCATTTTAACAGAGTTCAAATTAAGTCGAAGTTCTGTTTATATTCTCATATGGTGATAAAAATACATAGGTAAAAAATAAATAATTCTTTGGATTAGTTTTTTACCTCAAGTATTTAGCCTCAGCTATTTATTGACATAGAGCACCAATTAATTTATATTTGCAGAATTATTGCTCATATTTATGATATTATGAAAATATATTTCTTAATATTAGCTCTATTTTTTTTTAATTCTATTGAAATATGCCTATTTGGACAGGAGGTTGTTGGTAAGGATTTAGAATTTAGTTCAACTCATGAAATCAATAATTTTCCTGAAGATTCTTTATCAACTAGATCTGTTATATTGGCAAATATCCCGAATCCATCTTTTGAAAGTATGTCCAATTGTCCTTTAATATCAGGTCAAATGAATTATGTCGATTTCTGGGGCCAAGGAGGGCCAGGGACATCGGATTATTTTAGTCAATTCTGTGGGTATTTGACGATTGGGATTCCAGATGTTCCACAATTGCCTTTTCCTGATGGAAACAGTTATACAGGCTTTTTTAGTACGTCCTTATCAAACGAATATATTGGAGTATGTCTAACAGCTCCATTTTTGGCTGGAACGACTTATTCGATTGACTTTTTTACAGCTCAAGGATTAGCAGTTTCCAGTACAGTATTGAATATTGGCCTTTTTGGAACACCGAATTGCGCTGACTTACCATGGTCTGGAACAACGGATTGTCCTGTTGGTATCAATGGTTGGCAAACATTGGGAAACGTAATCGTAAATTATACTGCTAATGATTGGCAGTCTACTCAAATTTTATTTACTCCAATAGTAGATATAAATGCAATTGCTATTGGCCCTTCATGCGGAAATCCTTCTTCTTCATTGTCCGGTTATTATTATTTAGACGGATTAACACCAAGTTGTATAACCCCCTTGCCAGTCGAACTTGTGAATTTTCGTTTTGACTGTATTACGTCTCAGCTAAAGTGGACGACATTGTCAGAAAGGGAAAATGATTATTTTACTGTGGAGAGAAGTTGTAATGGCCAAGATTTTCAGGTAGTTTCAATTGTTAATGGAATTGGAAACTCATCTACTGAAACGAATTATAAATTAGATGTTTACAATAATGATTGCATTGAAGATGCTACCTATTACCGTTTGAGTCAAACGGATTATAATGGAGTGATTGAATTTCTAGGTGTTATAACAGGAAATTGTGGTTTGGATGAATTAGAAATACTGTATTCCAGTAATGAAATCACTGTTAATTTTGATAGTTCACTTAATTTAAAACTTTATAACGTACAAGGACAAATTGTCTTTGAAGATACCAAATTTAATGGAGGAATTTGGAAATATAGCACTGGTGATCTTGCAGTTGGCGCATATATCCTTGTGGCAACACCAAACAATGGTGCATTTAGTGAATTTACGAAAATAATCAAGTTTTAATATAGGATCATGACTCTTCTTTTTTTCTCTTAAAGAAAGATTTTCAATACAAGCCTACTAACAGGCTAATAAGAGGTTTATCTCAACCGCTAACAAATAAAAAATACCGTTGAACAGATATTCGGAAAGGCTACTCAATATTAGAAAGGTTAGCATGATGATATAATGTAAATTTGATGGTCTAATATTTAACAATTCAAATAATGAGAAAATTAATAACAATCCTTGCCGTAATCTTAATATCCGGTTCAGCTACGATTCAGGCCCAAACAGCTGATGAAATCATAGATACCTATTTCGAAAATATAGGCGGTAAAGATGCATGGCGCGCAGTAAAAGGTATGCGCATGACCGCTAAAGTCAATCAGGGAGGAATGGAAATTCCACTAGAAATTGTGCAGATGAAAGATGGTAAGCAGTATACAGCAATTACTTTCCAAGGTAAAAAAATGATGCAAGGTGTTTTTGATGGAACGGTGCTTTGGAGTACTAATTTCATGACCCAAAAAGCCGAAAAAAGTGATGCAGAGACCACAGAGATAATGAAGAAAAGTGCAAAAGATTTTCCAGATGCATTTTTAGATTATAAAGAAAAGGGATATACCGTTGAGTATATGGGTAAAGAAGATTTCAATGGTACAGAAACCTTTAAGGTGAAGTTGACAAAGACACCTATGATTATTGATGGAAAAGAAGAAGAAGACGTTTCTTATTACTTCTTTGAAACAGATAACTATGTGCCCATAGCCGTGCAAACCGAAATCAAACAAGGTCAGGCAAAAGGAATGATTTCTGAAATTACCTTTAGCGATTATGATGAAGTAGACGGTTTATATTTTGCCTTTACTATGACCCAGGGAGTAAAAGGACAGGGAGGTCAACCGGTTACTATGGATACAATAGAGTTAAACCCTGAAGTTGAAGATTCCGTTTTTGTATTTCCAGAAGAGCAAGCTGTTTCAGAACCTGAAAAGCAGTAAAAATAAGCAGTTCGAAAAAATCTCTTGTTGCACTTAAAATTTGTCTTTAAGGCCTTGCAATGTTTTGTATTGCTGGTCAATTAAACAACCATTAAATCCAAATAAAGTCACAATGAAAAATATTTTAGTCTCCTTTTCTCTTTTCATAGGTCTGAGCACATTACTTTCAGCTCAAGATGAGCCTATTAAGGTCACTCCATATTTGGGTGATTTATCAGCACGTCAAATTGGTCCCGCACTGATGAGTGGGCGTGTTATTGATTTAGAAGCACACCCTAGCAACGCTAGAATATTTTATGTAGGTAGCGCTGGAGGAGGTGTTTGGAAAACCCAGGATGGTGGAGTATCCTTTAATCCCGTTTTTGATGATCATTGTCAGAGCATTGGTGCCATTGAGGTAGATCCCAATGACCCTGATAACACAATTTACGTGGGTACTGGAGAAATTTGGACGCGTAATAGTGTGTCTATTGGAGATGGACTATACAGATCTACAGATGGAGGTAGCAATTGGGCAAAGCTAGGGTTTGAAAATTCTGAACGTATTGCCAGTATCATTGTGAATCCTAAAAACGCACAAGAAATTTATGTCGGAGTCTTAGGTGCTTTATGGAGTGATTCAGAAGAACGTGGAGTGTATAAATCAACAGATGGTGGGGCTACATGGTCTAAGATATTGTATGTAGATGAGACAACAGGATGCGCTGATATGACGATGGATCCAAATGATCCCAATACACTGTATGCTTCCATGTGGGAATTTAGACGTACGGCTTGGTCATTCAATTCAGGAGGTGATAAAAGTGCATTATATAAATCTACTGATGGAGGTAAAAGTTGGAACAAAATCCACAATGGTTTTCCGGAAGGGAAACTGGGGCGCTTGGCAATAGCCGTAGCACCTTCTAATCCACAAGTTTTATATACTGTAATTGAAGCGGAAAAAGACGAGAGAAAAGGCCTTTACGGAAGCGATGATGGAGGAGCGAATTGGACACAGTTGAACAACGACTTTGGCATTACCGTGCGTCCCTTTTATTTCTCAAGAATAAGTGTAGACCCTAGAGATGAAAATGTAGTGGTGAAAGCAGGACTTTCAGGTTCTATTTCCAGAGACGGTGGTAAAACATTTAAAAATCTGGGCAGTATGCATGCCGATATTCACGATGTGATTTTTGGTATTGAAGATTCGGATCGTATGTATTCCGGAACAGATGGAGGCGTTTACAGAAGCTACAACGGGGGTACTACTTTTGAATTATCTAAAGATTTACCGCTTTCGCAGTTCTACCATATCAGTATTGACGATGCTGAACCGTATAACATTTATGGTGGATTGCAGGATAATGGTTCTTGGGGTGGCCCCTCACGTTCCGGTGGAGGAATTAAAGCAGCGGATTGGATTTCTGTAGGTTTTGGAGATGGATTTCGAGTACTCAAGCATCCTACTAAGAATATTATTTACTCAGAAATGCAAGGAGCAGAGAGCGTATGGAGATATGATGGTGACAAAGAAGTAGTCAAAACCGTTCAGCCATTAGCTAAAGAAGGAGATCCGAAGTTGCGATTTAATTGGAATGCTCCTATGGCTACCAGTCCACATAACTCCGACCGTTTTTACATGGGTAGCCAGTTTTTACACCGTTCAAATGATATGGGGAATACATGGGAAATTATTTCTCCAGACTTAACTACTAATGACAAGAGCAAGCAGAACCAAGAAGATTCTGGAGGTTTATCTAAGGACAATTCTGGTGCTGAAAACCATACTACTATTTTTACCATTACTGAATCTCCTTTAAATGAGAACATCATTTGGGTGGGCACGGATGATGGAAACGTGCAAATAAGTAGAGATGGTGGTCAATCATGGGAAAATACCACTCCAAATATCCAGGGGCTTCCAACCAACACTTGGGTTTATCATATTGAAGCAAGTGTGCATGGTGAAGGTATAGCCTATGCTGTTTTTGATGGACATACCAAAGGAGACATGAAACCCTATGCCTACAAGACCACAGATTTTGGTAAGACTTGGACAAATATTATTTCCGATGATATACCCGTTTTTGCTCGAAGTATTCAAGAAGATTTCGAAAATGAAAATGTACTCTTTTTAGGCACAGAAATGGGCTTATATGTCACCTTAGATGCTGGAAAAAGTTGGAGCCGCTACGATAAAAATGTTCCACCGGTGGCTATTCATCATTTGGAATTGCATGCTAAAACAAATGACCTGGTTTTGGGTACACATGGTCGTGGGGTAATTATAGTTGACGATATTTCTCCTCTAAGGGAAATCAATGAAGAAAACTTAGCGAAGAAACTGCACTTTTTTGAAAGTCAACCTTTTGTTATGGTTGAAAGTAGTGGTGGTTTTGGATCAAGCTCTGGATTTCAAACAGAATGGATTGGAAGCAATCCAACTACAAGTGCTGAGATTAAGTACATTTTACCTAAACGTCATGTTTTTGGTAAAATGACCATGGAGATACAAGACATGGATGGGAACAAGATTGTTCCAATTGATCCCGGAAAAAATAAAGGTGTTAATACAGTCAATTGGGGCTACTCCATGAAAACCCCTAAAATAGCCAAAGGGAAGACCTTTAGCTTTAGCGGATTCACTGCGCCACAAGTTCCGGCTGGGCAATACAAAGCGGTTATTACTAAGGGAAAGGAAGTATATGAACACGTATTTACTGTAGAGAACGATCCTGAAATTGGTTTAAGTAAGCAGCAGTATGATTTGAAGCATAAAACTACTATGAAGGCTTACGATATGACCCAAGATTTAGCTTATATGGTCTATCAGATAGATACTTATCACGAAAGCTTAGTAAAAACCAATAAAAAATTAGCCGCTCAATTCAATGAATTGAAAGAAACATTGGTAGTGACAACGGGAGACAATTATGTGGGTGCTGCCGAGCCTCAGTTGCGTGAAAAAATGGCCGATCTATATGCAAAACTAGCTGGAAGTTATGATGTCCCTTCGCAAGCAGAATTAGATAATTTAGAAGCCATTGAAAAGCGGTTTGAAAACGCCAAAAGTAGTTTTGAAAAGCTCCAGAAAAAGATTAAAACAGAGATGGTATTATTAACTTTTGAGGCATTCATAGATTCTTAATTATGGGGTTACTATTCAATCAATTTGAGTGTCAATTTATTAAAAGAGGTCTGGAATAAATGGCAGCTCTACAACCATTTCACCTTGCTATTCCCGTTCAGAATTTAGAAAGATGCAGAATCTTTTACAAAGAATTCTTGCAATGTGAAGAGGGTAGAAGCAGTGATCGATGGGTAGATTTCAATTTCTTTGGACATCAACTGGTTATTCATCAGGTGGATTCCAAAGAACAGAGTAAGCAAAACCCGGTTGACGGACATTCCGTTCCCGTTCCGCATTTCGGAGTGGTCTTGACTTGGAATGATTGGGAAAATTTAGCTGAACATCTAAAGACCTCCAATATTACTTTTGTTATAGAACCTTATATCCGTTTCGAGGGAGAAGTGGGAGAGCAAGCAACACTCTTCTTTTTAGATCCAGATGGAAATGCTTTGGAATTTAAAGCCTTTAAGAATATAGATCAATTGTTTGCTAAGAGATAATTTTGGTTGAAAGATGTTTACTTAACTTTTAAAGTATGTATACTTTGGTAGTGGATAATATTCAAGGGTTTTCCAGTTGAAAAGATCTGCTTATAATCAAAAACGGTTCAAGCTTACACCTGAACCGTTATTTCTTTTATATCTTTTTAAGAAGGTATCTTATATCAATAATTCGGGTTCATGCGAACCAACTACAGTAAGGACAGAAATACCGTTTATCAGTTATAATAAGCACTCATTCTTTCAAATGGAAAAAAGTGACGGCTACAAAGTGTTTGAAAAATATCCTGATTTCATCTTTACAAAATCATCAGATAAGAATTTAATGTATTGTCCTTTCTCTAAAAAGATGGCCTTTTCCTGCCAGTCAAAGTAATTCTTAAAATCAACCTCAATGCTGCCCTTCCCCGAAAGAATATGAATAAGGGTATGATTCTCTATAAAATATACCTTATTAATTTCAGGAGCAATTTTTTTTACTTTTTGCATTTTGGGTTACAATGATAGTTCCGGATATGCTTTTTGGGTGTTATGAACTATTTGACTTTTTATTTTATTCATTTCGTTTTTATACTTCTTTTGGTTCTGCTACCATAGCTAATTTAGGCTCTTCAACTTATCCTATTAAGTACGATTTTATCATAGCTTCTTTTCGTTTGGCTATTCCGTCAACGATGTCCAGCGAGGTTTTGATTTTAGTTTCAATCTTTTCAATATTTGAAATCAATTTTGCCTGCACTTTTTTGTCAGCTGGAATGGGAATTTGAAGGTTCTTGTAAAATGTGTCAGGAACTCTCCGGTGTCCACTAGATCCTGTCATATTTTTCTCAGCCTCTTTCCTAATTACTTCACGATTTAAGAATGTAAATAGAAATTGATTGGTTGTTAAGTCTTCATTTACTCTGAAAACATGAAATTCTGAACTGCCAAAACCAATTTCATTAGTTAGATCAGTTGCTATTGCACATTTACCATTCTCCATGCAGGGAGTAATTTTTGCAATGATTATATCTCCTTCCCCAAAGTAACGATAGCTACCTTTTTTGACATCTTTCAATAATCGATCTTCTTTATATGAAATAAAACCTTCCTCACTAACTGAAGCCATTTCAATGAAGGAAACCAATGTCTTTTCGTCAATATCTCTAACTTCTGACTTTGATGGATTTACTTCTGCAAGGTCAGATACTTTTTTAGTCGGATATCCTTGATTGGTAAAATCTGTTATTAGTTTTTCAATCTTTTCGTAGTTGGTCTCTATTTTTTTTCCTGCTTTATTCGCTTCCTTATCAATTGAGGAGCAGGCATCAACAATAGCCTTCTGGATCTCAGGTGGTGGAACAGGAATTAATATCTCGTCAAAAGTACTTACAGTTATCGCAGCAAATTTGCTTCCGTAAGCTTTTGCTTTGAACTGAACAAGTAGTTCTCCTAAAGCATAATACAAGTATGAGTTTGAAATTCCATTTTTAGCTCTGAGTCCATAGCACGATTGGTTAAAGGTCATTTTTTTTTCTACTTGTGCAAAAGCTCCTACCGTACCTCTTGCTGATAGAATTATCTCATCAGGAACTAAATAGTTTGTATTACTATTGTCAAAACCTGATTGGGTAATTGATTTCTCCGATTTAGAAACGAAACGGTTGTCATTATTGAAATCTGCGACACTTAACCACGGAATAGTTCCGTTCCAATATTCCACCACACTCGTTGATGGAGTTCCTCCACTAATTATGTCAACTACATGAGATAGTCTTTTGAGCTCCCATTTAGAATCGATTTTTATAGTACTGCTCGGAGAAAGGCTGATAGATTTGTTAAAATTTGGCAATTTGAAATTCATCATATCCACTAAGTTTGAAGAAATAGTGGATGAATTTAACTCTTCTGGAATTTCAAATTCTTCTCCTTGAAAATTCTGATTGATTAAATGATTAATCTTTTCCGCATTCTTTTTGTTGTGTGGATCGTAGAGAGGAGTATTGATATTATTTAGGTTGAAGATGTTGCCTAATACTCGTTTATCTTCTTCTTCCAATGCTACATTACCTTCATCTTCATCTTCGCCATCAAGTTTGTCGAGTTGAACGCCTCCTAAATATTTAATTCCTTCATTACCTTTTGCCGCACTCCATTCGTAACCTAAGAACTCTTTAATCTGAGCTGTTTTTGATGGGCTTTTTACAATTAGAACTTTTTGAGAATTTTGGCTTGCCAACACAAAGTAATAGAGTTTTTCTTTTTCGTTTTCGCTGAGGTAAGTAATAAATCGCTTTTCGATTTCTTTCTTCTTTTCCTCTATATTTAGTTCTTTAAAAGTCTTTTTCTTCTTTAGATTTTTGATTTCAGACCATTTATCAAACTCCTTTTTATATTCTTTAAAAATCTCTGTTTCTAAGAGGTCAATATTGGGCTTGCCTTCTAACAGAGTCTGATAATTCTCAAACTTTAATTCCAAATGATTGCAGTATTGTTTTAGTAGATGTTCGTCTTCAAATAATCCGTCTTTTGATCTGTCATAATTGAACCATGCATTTACCCGATTTTTAAAATGGTCTGCTGGTGCAGGGTTTTCTTTTTTACGTCTAATAAAAAGTGTAACAGTATTAGTCCCTGTTTTTCCAAAGGTTCCGCTACCAAATTCAGCAATGGCTACAATGTCGAAATACTTTAGTAGGATTTCACGAGTGGCTACATAAATATTAGTTGATTTAGAAGTACTTTTGGCTTTTCCTTTTGTTAGAATAGAAGATGGTACAATGATACTAGCCACTCCTCCAGGTTTCAACAATTGTTTAGCTCGTTCAATGAAGAAGGCCTCAATACTGTTGTTGTTAGGATAACTCTTTTCTCCGACTGTTTCAATCAGTTCGTATTTCTTTCTTTCGGTTTCAGAAAGCGTTTCTAAAAATCCTTTTACACTGTAAGGTGGATTAGCAACCAAAACGGAAAATGAGTTGTCTTTAATGTTCTTGTCGTCCATTGTCTTTCCTGACGATAGAGCATCAGAATATACAATATTGATATCGTCCTGACCATACATGAAAGATGAAACTTTAGCTACTTTGGAAAGGCGGTATTCTTTTTCTACACCATAAACATTTTCGTAGAAGTCAGTTATTTTGGCTTCTTTCTCCTTTTCTACAATAGGCTTGATTTCTTTGGCATATTCGTTCAAGAAGTGTCCAGCACCACAAGCGTAATCAATTACTTTGGGTATTTCATCTCCTTTGGTTATGACAGATTCCAATGGTAAAGATTTCAAGATGAATTTTACAATGGGCATTGGAGTGAAAAACTGCCCTTCCGATTGTTTTACTCCTTGATCTAGGAAGCCCTCAAACATATCTCCTAAAAACTGGTGCTCGTCTTTTGAATCTGCATCTGATTTCAGACGAATATCTTGGAGCATTTGTACCACTTTTAGCAATACGGCTGTATTCTGGTAAAAGAGCTTCTCATTATGAACATCAATAAACCCGAAATCATTGTTGTTAAAGAATTTTAGTTCCTTAAAATATTTTTTGATGGTATCTTTAGTCGCATCAGGGTCATTCTTGAAGAAATCAAAAGCTTTATCGATTTGATCGGCACTGATGTAAACTACATCTTCCCCCAGAAAACGTTGCATTCCATCCTGATATAGTTTCTGTAATCGGTCAATTAAACTAAACTGGTCGTCATAGGCAATTCCTTTCCAATAGAATTTCAGTTCTTCAGGGTTGTTAGTTTCATCTACAATTTTGCATAGAAATAGGTTGACCAATTTATCAAAAGCATTTTCACGACCTGACACATTGTGTTGTCTTAGAATAGTAGCAAACTCATGATACTTTCCCTGAATATCATTGCTGTTTATGGTGTTTAAATCTTTGAGTGAGTATTTCGTTTTTCCAATCTCATAGGCAGGAATGTCTTCTTCAAAAATTCCTTTGGTAGTATAATCTTGGGCATAGGTTACTTTCCATGCTTTGAAGATGTCTTCTACGCCCAAACCTTTTGCTTTTTCAAATGAAAGAGGCTTTTTGTCTGCTAATTCTGCTAGTAATTTTTCGTTATCCTTTAAAGTAATGAGGCGATAATCTGTAATTACTTTTTCGTCCAGATAATCAGAAGCATAAAGGGCGACAAATTGAGTGCTTCCCGCTTGCTTTACGTAGGAAAGTAACTGACCACCATTGATTAATGTTTTCTTCCAGGCATCATCAAACTCTTTCCCTTCGGTTTTGCATTCAATAATCAATAAGGATTTGCCAGAATTGTCTTTTATCATGATGTCAGCGCGACCACCACTTGCACCATGTCCAATTTTCCATTTTGGTTCAAGCTCAATGTGTTCTGGCTTATAGCCTTGTTCAAAAAGTCTATGAACACATTCAAAAACAACAAAGTTTTCGTTTTGCTTAAAGTTGCAGGTTTGTTTCTCATTGACTGTAAATTCCTTGTCTTCTGGATAGACCAATTTTTCAGTTTTAAAATCAACTTTTAAATAAGCATCTGTTTCTTTAAACTTTTTCGTAAACGTATCTCCCTTGCTTGAAAAGCCAAGTTTAGTAAGGAGTTCTTCGAAATTATCTTTGGTTATCATTAATTCTATTTTATTTTTCCCATTACTTCAAGAGCTTTATACCAGTAGTAAAAACTAGATTTATCTGGTTGTCTTTTTAGTCGATTTAAGAAATTCCAGTACTGGTTTTCAATATTCCATTCTTTAATATCATCTCCTTGATAATAGGCTATTGCGGATAATTCTTTTTTTAGAATTTTGGCACATAAATAAGCAATTCTAGCAGATGCTGGAATAGCATCATCAATTCTAAAATTTCCATTCATTAAAAACCCTGTGCCAAATGCAAGTATTCCTTTTTGAAGCTCTTTAAACTTTTGCTTTTCATCATTAGAACCTCTTCCTCTTTTGGCAAGTATTGCACATGTGTCAATCGTATCTTGTAGCACTTTATTTGGAGTCAAATCAGATGTTTCAGTTCTACGATATTCAATTTCTTGCAATGCGAATATTTCAAAGCTCTTAGCAACAACTTCAATATTTTGAATTCTCTCAAAGAGTTTGCTTAAATCAAATAATTGTTTGCAAATCTCCATAGAAAATGCTTGCTGGTCTTTACCTTTAAAATAAGGAATTCCAATAGTGTTAGGTGCAAATGCTGTAAGCTTATCTCCTGTAATAGCCTCAATTGTTGGAACTGTAATATTTGTTTCCTTTTCTGTTTCAATCCATTTGGTTTGAATAGGTCTTTCCGTTAATTCAGGATAGTTTGAATCCTCAATGAGTATATCCAATAGAATGGTTCCTGAGTATTTTCCTTTAGAAGCAGAATTAAAAGCAAATGAATAATGAGCTTTTGGAACTTCTCCTTTATAACTGCGATGCTCATCAAGTTCAAATGATTTAAATCTTGATGAATCAATAACCTTATTCAGTATAGCCTCAAGGGTTTCTCTATCCGTTTTGGAAATGATATCAATATCAATAGAAAATCGGTTTCCTTCTTCGAGTAAAAGAAGAAGACTGGTACCACCTTTGAATGTGAAATCTAGACCATTTGCTTTAATGTGCTCTAATAAATGCAAGGCATAAATCATTTTTTCGAGAATAGCCTTATCTATTCGTTTATGCTCCTTCTTTTTCTTGAAGGAGTCTAACCATTCATCTGTAAAGCAATGTTCTTTTATCATTCAATTATATCCTTTACCAGATGATACATATTGTTGGCCATAAACTGTTTTATGTCTTGTTCTTGATCTCTTCGTTTGGCGTAACTGAATAATTTGGTATAGTTAATCGTATAGCTTTTTAAAATATTCTCATAAATGTGCATTAGTTCAGCACCTTGATAGAGGTAGAATAATTTGTTTTCAGCATATAGGTCTACCAAAATTTTTTCAAGTAATGGCGTATAGAATTTTATTTGTTTTTCAGTTCTTTTTGAAATAGGTGAGCGAGTAATAAGTTTTTTAATTATTACGGGTCTTTCACTTTCTGAAATATAAAAGTCTATGGCTTTTTCGTCTGGATTTAAATAAAAATCGAGCTTAAAAGAATCTTTCAATTCATAATAAAGAGATTCAACAAAGTCTTTTTCAATTTCAATAATGAGTATTTTTTTACCTGATTGGTGCCGTGTGAATTCATTTATCCAATCGGTGTCCCAAACGCAATATTTCACATCTTCAAAACGCTTGGAAATTACTCTAGCTATTTTTAAAATCTCTTCCGAAATTTCTGGCTTATACTTTGGTTGGTATGAAATAATATAATAGCCTCTTTGGATTGATTTAATGATGTTTTTTTTCTTGAGGTCGTAGATTCTCCAGCCAAAAGTGCCTTCTTTCAATTGTGGCTCTAAATATTTAAAAAAGTCAAATAGCTCTTCTCGTGAAAAAGCATCTCTATTTTTAAATTCTTCTATTAATCTGTTCTCTATTATTTTTGGCATTTCATAACCAATTTATGTCAAATATAGTAAAAATTGGCAATTATTTGAAAACAAAAAAACGCCAATAAATAATTTTACTGGTAAATATTTGAAAAATCACTTAAATTCGTATAATAAAAAGAGCCTCATTCTGTACTTATTTTGACAGAGCATGTGTGCAACCATTCATAAGGTTAAAAGGTAAGAAACCAATCCCTCAATTCAACCTCCTTCATAAGGCCATCACCAAATCACCAATAAGATCATTGGCAGATTCTATCCCAACAGAAAGCCTTAGCAATGCATCTGAAATGCCATAAGCTTTTCTTTGTTCTGCGCTGAGTAATCTATGGGAAGTAAGAGCTGGGGAACAAACGGTAGTTTCTACTCCTCCCAGGGACATTACGGGTTTAATAATTTTCAGTCTTTTCTGAAAAGCAACGGGGTCCGTGTTTACTTCAAAAGAAAGCATTGCACCAAAACCATTCATTTGTTTTTTGGCAATTTCGTGTCCGGCATTGCTGGCTAATCCGGGGTAGTTGACACGACCGACCTTATCATGCCCCTCTAAAAACTGCGCAATTTTCATGGCATTGTCACTGGCCCTTTCCATTCGAATTTCTAAAGTCTTTAAGCTCCTTTCCATCATGTGAGCCATGAGTGGATTAAGGCTTCCTCCAAAATTATGCGCTGTACTTTCAATGGGCTTCATTAACTCCTTTGAGGTGCACACGGCTCCTGCACAAATATCACTGTGTCCACCAATGTATTTTGTTGCACTGTGCAGAACGATATCTATGCCCCAGTTCAAAGGATTTTGTAGTATTGGGCTAGCAAAGGTGTTGTCAATACAGCTCAAAATGTTTTTGGATTTTGCCCAGTTTGCTACCGCTTCCAGATCGACCAACTCTAGCAAGGGATTACTCGGTGATTCTATATAAACCATTCTGGTGTTTTCCTTCACCGTTGCTTCCATTGCCTCTACCGTATTTTCAGCTAGGACAGAATATTCTAAACCGAAACGTTCAAAATCTTTTTTTAGGAAATCCAATGTTCCACCGTACAAATTGTTGAGTGCAATTACATGATCTCCTTTATTCAACAGACCGAAAATTACCGTGCTTATGGCCGCCATCCCGGAACCAAAAACCAATCCCGCCTCTGCATTTTCCAGAGCCGCTATTTTTTCCGCAACCGCAACCTGATTGGGTGTATTGAAATAGCGGGGATACTTCCTCTCCTCAGAATCTAGGTATTCAAATGCGCTGGAATTGTATAGGGGAGTGTTTACACCTCCACCAGCGCTATGTATATGTCCTTCATGAACGCAAAGCGTTCCTTTTCCTTTTTCCTTTATGAATTCTTCAATCATTCCGTTGAGATATTTACGTTTTGAATTTTTTCATGTAGTTCGCTTACCTTTTTTAGAGCGGCAGAACCGTACCAGGGATGCAGTTCCATTTCCAACCTTCCAGACTGAATCATGGGATCTGTTTCCGTTAGCTTTTTTGCTTCTTCAATGCTGGCTACATCAAAAATATAGATGCCTTTAAGCGATTCATCGTCCAGAAAAGGGCCAGCTACCACTAACAAGCCTTCATCCGCAAGCCTCTGAATATTTTCCATGTGTGCAACTTGCATTTTATTCGCTTCTTCTTCACTTTGATCTCTATTGGGGCCTGCTTTTAGAAATGCAATCACATAACTTCTCATTCCATAATCGTCTGCGCCCAATTCTTTGGCAAGCGCAGCATCATAAACACTTTCATGCAGGTGTTCATCATGAGAATGATGATCGTGATCATGGCCGTGATGATCGTTTTCATGAGTATGATGGTCCACTTTAATCTTGGTGGAAGTGTCCATGTTCTCTGATGGAGAATGGGATGAATTGCATGCACAAATAAGCGCAAGTGAAATAAAGAAAAGTGAATATTTCATTTCTAAATAATTATCTATCTCGAAAGATAGTAATCTTAGAAATACTTGCTATTCCATACTGCAGAAGAAAAATCCTTACCGAACAGAAACCAGCAATAAGAGGTAATTGAAGCACTGACAACAAAAATCCAAAACACTAGAATAGCTCTGAAGAAATTGAAATAATGGCTGCTATATACACTTAACCATTCTGTAGGAATAAAGGCGGATAAAACTAAACTAAATACAGCTATTGAAATTAATAGGGTTTTTAGATTTCTAAAGGGAAATGCCTTTAATTTCTTACTCCAACTCATATCCTTTCCCCATTTATGAATGAAGAGGAATTTGTCATTGCTGAGTTGAGCAAAAAGTATAGGGTCTGCATTAGGATCTTTTAAAGTGAATTTCTCAGCAGGAGCCAGTACCTTGAAGTGTTCAAACTGAATATTCAAATTTCTTCCTATTTCCTTCGTTTTTATAATTGCTTCATACGGTATTTCATCCTTAAAGAGGGCACGATCTAAAAAGCGGAGATTATATTTTATGGCAATATCTCTAATATCTTGAAGGGAAAAGATGTCCTCCTTATCAAATAGATTTATGTCCAATTCTTCTGCAAGTACTTTGGTGCTGAAGATGTTTTTCTCCAGAATATGTTCATCTAAAATCCAATGCTTGACCTCAATTAATAGACCCTCTTGTCTGCGTTCTCTTTCTTTCTCCAGTTCTTTTAATAGGTTAACTCTATCAAACATGAATCAAATTTACCAATAAAAACAATGATGAATAAGGATTATTTAGATCAATTTATTGATTTAGAATAAAGATGAGGTTGTATTTCTGTCGACAAAAAGATATAGTTCAGCGAAACAAAAGTACGTTATGACCGTAGTTATTTTCAAAAAGGTACTGTGATGTTGGAATACTACAAGTTATTATTGGTGGAGGCGGCTCCAGATAGAAGCAAGGTAATGAGTCTCTTAAATAGAGCATTTTACGATTTGAAAAGTGATGCGGACATATCTGCTCTGTGCATGTGGTTTACCGAAACCGGAATTTGTGAAGCTTAGGAAATAGGAAGAATATCGTATTCAAAGCTTACTCTGTCATCATATCCAGATTGATATGCATGATATTTTCTATCGCTTTTTATCGTGATATTGAATACTTTCCCTTTCCCAATCATTTTTCTGTTTATTTCGAGGATGAGAACGTGACTAGTTTGCCACTTGGCATTTTGTAATCTATACTTTAATTCTCTTTCTTCGGGATCGCTTGCGGTGATATTGAATTCAATTTTATCACCCGTTCTTAATGCCATTCCCGTTTTAATTCTTTTGGGCGAACCGGCAACCCATAAATTGCCGAAACTGTCTTTTACAGAATGTATTCTTGGATATCCGGGATTTCCCAGTTCATGCAAACTTCTCGCTCTGGTAATGCGGGCATTTATTTCACCAGCAACTCCTAAAATAAGGTGTTTTTGATAGGTTAACAGTTCTCGTCTTCTGCTTTCCGGATCTCTGTAATCCATCATTATTTTCAAATAAACCTCAAGGTGGTCAAAGTCTCCAAATGTTTTTTGCAGTGTGGCGTTCCACTTTCTTTTTAAGAGCCAGATAATATCTTCAAAAGGAGCATATTGTAATAAACGTTCTTTCCCTTTTATGGCATTAGGTTCTATTTCATTGGGAATGCGATTAATTTCCCATGTTTTCAACCTTTTTTTTGGAAGCTTCATTTCAATGTACCAAAGACTGCCAAACTCATGACTAAAGACCATATCAATATATGATCTTAAATTGTTTTCAGTGTCGTAGAGTAATCGAGTAACGTCCATTGTTTATTTTAGTGAAATAGCAATTGAAATATGCTACTTTCATCGAACTAAATTTAGTACAAAAAATTACATTAGAGAATGACTTTTTCTGATCTTAAGATAACCAGGCAATTTTTAAATGCTATTGAAGATTTGGGTTTTGAGCATCCACTGCCTATTCAGGAGAAAGCAATACCCATAATTTTTTCGGGACAAGATGTAATAGGAATAGCGCAAACGGGAACAGGAAAGACTCTTGCCTATGGTATTCCGGTTGTGCAAAAAGTAAAATATGCCAAAATAGATTTTCCCAGAGCCTTGGTTTTGGTTCCAACAAGAGAATTAGTTGTTCAGGTGATTGATCATTTAAAAGCATTTTCCAAATACACAGATTTGAGAGTGATCGGTTTAATGGGTGGAAAAGGTAAGTCGGAACAAATAGAGAAAATTCAAAGCGGAGTTGATATTGTAGTAAGTACGCCAGGGAGGTTATATGAGCTTTATATAATGGGAGAGTTGGTTCTTAAGAAATTGGAGTTATTGGTTTTAGATGAGGCAGATAGAATGATGGATATGGGTTTTATGCCCCAGTTGAGGAACATATTAGAAGTCATTCCTACCAAGCGACAAAACCTTTTATTTTCAGCCACATTTTCGGATAGGGTAGAAGAGATGTCTCATGAGTTCTTAGAATTCCCTTTAAGAGTAGAGGTTGCTCCACAGGCTAGTGCAGTAGCAACCATTGAACAAAGAGCCATTAGTATACCCAACTTTAAAACTAAATTATTCTATTTAGAAGCTTTGCTAAAAGAGCAATCTGAAATTTTTAAACGGGTCATTATTTTCTGTAGAACAAAGAAAAGAGCGGATGCCATTCATAATTATATTTCCAGAAAGGTAGACGATAATGTAAGAGTAATTCACTCCAATAAAGGACAGTCTTCACGTTTAAATGCTTTCAAAAAATTTAAAGAAGGTGAACTCAGGTTTTTAGTTACCACAGATATTTCATCACGGGGAATAGATGTGGATGAGGTAAGCCATGTCATCAATTTTGATGTTCCAGTAAAGATTGAAGATTATACCCATAGAATTGGCAGAACGGGTAGGGTGTATAAAGTGGGTAAAGCTATTTCGTTTATAGATGAGGCAGAAGCCTATACTTTTGAAAGAATAGAAAAACTCATTCAACAAGAGGTGGAAATGGAACCAATGCCAGACTGGATGAATATTGCAGAATTTCTTCCTGGAGAACGAACGGAAATAGGAAAAGCCGTAGATTCAGAAAAGAGAATTATCAATCCCGATTATAAAGGCGCCTTTCACGAGAAAAAAAGAAAAAAGAAACGCTAAAGTTTTTCTCCGCAGTGCTTGCAAAACTCAGCATCATCTTCATGCCCTTCCTTAGAACAAGACATACAAGCCTGAGTATTGGTAGATGTTGAATCATTGGATGATTTTGATATTTCGGCCGAAACAATTCCCGTGGGAACGGCAATAATGGCATATCCAATAATCATAATCATTGAGGCAATTGCCTGACCTAAAGGTGTAGCAGGAGCTATATCTCCATAACCCACTGTTGTCAGAGTGACAATAGCCCAATAAATACTTCTTGGAATACTGGTAAAGCCCGCTTCCGCATTTTCTATTAGATACATAATCGTTCCCATGATAATCGTGACCATTAACACTGCAAAAAGGAAAACAGTAATTTTTGGTCTGCTTTGAATAAGCGCCTTTCTTAAAGTTCTTGCTTCCTTTAGATAACGAGCAAGTTTTAAAATTCTGAATACTCTCAATAATCTAAGAGACCTTAAGGCCAATAGAGGAGTTCCTCCTCCAAAGAAAATAATGTAGCCTGGAATGGTTGAAATGAAATCAATAATTCCATAAAAACTGAAGATGTATTTTCTGGGTTTTGAAATCGCAATTATTCTGGCGAGATACTCTATGGAGAAAACGATCGTAAAAAACTTTTCCGCAAAAATTAGCGCATCTTGATATTTCTCATTAATGCTTGTTACACTCTCAAGCATTACCGCTATAACGGAAAGTAAAATCAGTATCAAAAGACTGATATCGAAAACTTTACCTGCAAAAGTATCTGCTTCATATACTATTTGATGCAAGCTCTTACGCCACCCACTAAGGGGTTGGTATTTCCCTTTCATGATGTAATAGTATAAAAAAGAATAAAAACATAATGCAAGCAACTTATAAAAACAACACTAGGGAATGTTCAATATTTTTGTACCTTTTACCCGCACATATTTAAGATATACACACAATATCTAAACCGACTAAATTCATGGGACGAAAAAGCATTGACAAAGACCGTTTATACGATCAGCGTAAAAAAGAGAAGTGGGTAAGAAAGTTAATTCCCCACTTTAAAAGCGAAGGACTTTTGGGGTATAGCATGGATCAGCTAGCCAATTATTTAGAAATAAGCAAAGCAACTATTTACAACCATTTTAAATCTAAGGATGAAATTATTGAGTCCGTTATAGATATAAAGATTAAGGAATTATCGGGTTTAAATGATTATTTGCAGAATCAAAACTTGCCTTTTTTGGTACGTTACTATAAAGGTATTCAGTATTTCACCTCGGGTCTTTCCGATTTTTCTAATGTATTTTTAAATGACTTGCAAAAAGTTTATCCGGAGCAATGGAAGTTGTTTTCAAATTTTCAAAACGAGTGTATTCAATCCATTAAAAAATACTATCAAGAAGGCATAGAAAATGGGGTCTTTAATAAGATCAATTTGTCTATGTTGGTTATGAGCGATAAGATCTTTTTTCAACTTCTATCGGTACCTGAATATTTAGATGAATTGAACATCACTTTGGAAAAAGCTTTTGAAGAATACTTCAAAATGAAATTCAATGGTCTGCTTAAAGAAGAGGTGAAGACCAAAAACTATCTTGAGGTTTTTTCGGAATTCAGCAATTAATTTTATTGCTATTTGGAGTCGGACTAGAAAGTCTACCCATAATTTAGGTTCAAGCCTTTTATTATCCTTAAATTGCATCAAATTTAATTGATGCTAGGTTTAAAGCTGCCTACAGACCCTAGATGGGTTAATATTGTAGAGAAGAATATCGAAGAGATTTTAACGGATCATGCTTGGTGTGAGCAAAAAGCTGCTTCAAATGCCATTTCCTTGATTACCAAATTTCCAGATTATACGGAAATGGTTTCCGAGCTCATGGAAATTGCGCTGGAGGAAATGGAACATTTCAAAATGGTTCATGAGAAAATTAAGGCAAGAGGTTTAAAATTAGGGCCAGAAAGAAAAGATGAATATGTTCATGACCTAATGAGCTTTATTAATAGGGGAGGTAGCAAAGAACAAAGACTTTCAGATAAGCTATTGTTTTCTGCCATGATAGAAGCAAGAAGCTGCGAGCGTTTTAGATTGTTATCAGAAGAAATTAAGGATGAAGACTTAAAGGTTTTTTATCATGAATTGATGATAAGTGAGGCCAACCATTACACCACTTTTTTAAATTTTGCCCGACAAGTTTATGACACCGAAAAGGTAAATAAGAGATGGAAAGAATTCCTAGAATATGAGGCTTCCATTATTGATAAATATGGAAAAAAGGAAACAATGCATGGTTAATGGGGTTTAAATTATAGATAAACCTTTTTATCCTCATATGTAATTAATGGATGAATTGATGCTTAAGCCCCATGAATTCAGCGTTTTTTGTAGTAAATTTGATAATAATTAATAGTTAAATGAATAAAGTTTTACCTCTGTTTTTATCCTTGATGTTTGCAGTTCAAGGAATATCTCAAATCAGTTTTACAGATCAATCCAACTTACTGCCTGTGCCAAGTAACAATGGTGTGGCAATGGCGGTTACGGATGTAAATGGTGATCATTTAGATGATATCATTCACTTAGATCAATCTAAAATTCTTATGATTGAATTGCAGCAAATTGATGGAACATTCCTGAATATGAATTTGGGATCGGTATCAAACAATAATCAGTGGAGTTTAGTGGTAGCAGATGTAGATGAAAATGGATACAGTGATGTTTTCTGTGGAGGAGCTTATGATGGCGCGCATTTGATTACAGCAGATGCAACGGGTAGCAATTATTCAATGGAAGACCTTCCAGGTACTAGTTTCTTTATGCAAGGATCTTGCTTTACCGATTTTAACAACGATGGATCAGTAGATATTTTTTCCTGTCACGATGATGGTGAGAGCAGAATTTGGTTAAATGATGGATCTGGAGATTTTGTCCCAAGTGATATTATTGATTTCGATGTTTCTTCTTCTGACGATAGCGGAAACTATGGTATTTCATGGACAGATTTTGATTTAGATGGCGATCTGGATTTATATATTGCAAAATGCAGACAAAGTGTAAATGACCCAACCGATCCGAGAAGAATCAATCTTCTTTTTGAGAATGATGGGAATTACAATTTCACGGAAAATGCGGCAGCTTATGGCTTAGATATAGGAAATCAATCTTGGACTGCAGATTTTGGCGATTATGATAATGACGGAGACTTTGATATCTTCTTAACCAGCCATGATACCAATAATCAATTATTGAGAAATGATAATGGAGTCTATACAGATGTTGCTTCTGCAGGTGGAATCTTAACATCTTCTTTCCCTCTTCAAGCTGTTTTTGTAGATTTTGATAATGATGGATGGTTAGATATTTTCATTGCTGGTGCAGAGCATGAATTATATCAAAGTAATCAGGACGGTACGTTTACCAAACTTTCAAATCCTTTTGATAATGATGATATGGAATCTTATGCATTGGGAGATTTGAATAATGATGGCTTTATAGATATCTATGGAGGCTATGCCAATATCTTTACCAATCCTAGTAATATAGAAGATAAGCTTTGGCTGAATGATACCAATTCCAATAATTTTATCAGTGTTTCGTTGGAGGGAACAGTATCCAACAGGGATGCTATTGGAGCAAGAATTACTGCTTATGGACCATGGGGACAACAAATAAGAGAGGTGAGAGCAGGTTCAAGTTATGGTATAATGAACTCACTGACTCAGACTTTTGGTTTTGGTGCAAACACACAATTGGATTCATTGGTTGTTTTATGGCCTTCAGGAATAGTGGATGTTGCAGTTGAACCCAACTTAAATCAGTGTATTACAATTATTGAGGATTTATGTATTGCTCCAAATCCAACAGTAAGTATTGATGGAGCTCTTGAATTTTGTTCTGGAGAAAGTATTACGCTCACAGCCGTGAATGGAAATGCATGGGAGTGGTCAAATGGAGAAGAAACACAAAGTATAACCGTAAGTGAGGCAGGAGATTATTCAGTAACCGTTTTTGATGGAACACTTTGTTCGTCACAGTCCTCTACCTTTTCAGTTATTGTTGATCCAGAAGAAAATCCAACTATAAGTATTTCAGGTAGTCTGGAGATCTGTGAAACGGAATCTGTTACATTAACAGCATCTGAAGCGCAATCCTACTCATGGTCCAATAATATGAATACTCAAAGTATTACAGTGAACACAGCAGGAACCTACTTTGTGGAAACCCAAGGTTTGTGTAATTCAGGAACCAGTGAATCAGTTGTCGTTATGGTAACAGATGTTGAAGAGCCTGTTACTACAGATGATATCGTTACCGGTGGAATGGGAACTGCAAGCTTATCGGCTACTGGAACAAATCCACAATGGTATGATCAGGAGATAGGAGGTAACCTAGTAAATGAAGGCAATACCTATGAACCCTTTTTAACAGAAACAACTTCCTTTTGGGTTGCCGAAAAAATGGCTAATGATTTGGATACCGTTTTTGTAGCAATTCCTGATTCTGCAGGATTTGGTGGTGGTGAGAATAGCGCAAACTTTAACGGCTCTTTGATTTTTGATGTTGATGTAGAGTTTGAACTATTATCTGTTTTAGTATATGCCTACATTCCCGGTGATAGAACTATTGAGTTAAGAGATCAGGGAGGAACTGTTTTGAATAGCATTACCGTTAGTCTTCCTCAAGGTGAGCATAGAGTGGATTTGAACTTTGAAATTCTTCCAGGGGATAATTATCAACTGGGTACAAGTGATGATCCATCTTTACATAGAAGTGGAGATAATGTGAGCTATCCATATGATATAAATGGTGCAGGTGAAATTCATGATTCATCTTTTGGAGAATCATGGTACTACTATTTCTATGATTGGGAAGTAAAGACACAAACTGGTTTTTGTGAAAGTCAGAGGGTGGAGACGATAGGAACTGTTATGCCAAACTCTGTTAATGAATTGGAAGCCTCATTTGAGATTTTTCCAAACCCTGTAGATGAACAGTTTTACTTAGAACTCACTAACCCAGAGTTTGGTAATTATGAATTTGCAATTTACGATGCAATTGGAAAGCTTCAAATCATTGATTTTAGTCAGAATGCAAATAGAAAAATCATAGATACCGCTGATTTATCACCAGGGATTTATTTCTTATATGTGAAGTCGGAAGACTTGGAATTCACCAAGAAGCTCATTAAGAAGTAAACTAAACTTAGAAAAAGAATTGGAAGGCTCTGCATTTATGTAGGGCCTTTTTACTTGACAGGTGCCAATGTCCTTTGTAAATTGTAGCTTATACATACAAAATGAAGGTCATGAGAAAAGCGTTTAAAACACTAATTTTCTTCATCTTCATCTGCACAACCAACACATTACTAGGACAAATAGATCAATTTAGTTCTTCTAAACCACATTGTTGCACAAAGAAAAAATCGGAAAAATTAGGTTTTTGTGAAAAACATGGAGACCTTATTAAGAAGGATAAAGTTCCAAAAGAAACATTTCAAATATTCGAAATATTCTCCTTTGATGTTGGAGTAGGACCTTTGGAAGTTGAGGTTGAGCTAATTCAAGATTCTTCTGAGGTGTATATGGTTTCTATTTATAGCGAAGAAGCTATTTCTCGGGAAATGAACTATTCAATGTACAGCGAAAGTGGAGAGCAAAAAGAAACTAGTGATTTCCTGCAGCAAAATATAGATATTGATATGAGTCTATATCAATCAGGAGCTTATTTTCTTAAGATAAGGAATGACTTACTGGGGGAAAGAATTTACAAAATAGTAAAGCCTTAAATCCGAATTTCGGATTAGAGAATTTATTTTATCCATTAAATCGGCTAGAAATAAACGCTGCATTCAGTTTTAATGAGTTTAGCAGTGCTATACTTAAATTAAGAAAACGCTGGTTTTCATGCTACATTCAAGCTTGATTGCATAGTGTCAATGTATCCGGTTAAAACAAGATCTTAACTCTGCTTTTTTGGATCAAAAAAAAATTTTCAAATTTCTGTGACTTTTTGTTTTGACAGCGTCAAAAGAGCATAAACCATCTATAAAAAGATTGTTTGGTTATGAAACAGTTATTAAAAGGAGCCCACGCAGCTCCTTTTTTTATTGGATTAACTTAAGGTTTGTACTTTGAAACTTGCGTTGAGAAATCAGAAGTGAATTGAGTAATTATGATTTTTTTCTTACTTTAATGGTAAGAAAACTCTCTCATTATCAAAAAACGCACTATGAAACCAATCCAAAAGTCAATTGCGATAGTTATCACTGTTCTTGCTTTTAGTCAGAATTATGCTCAAACTGGAGTCAATTCTTCTTTTGGTAATGCTTCAGGAAGCGAAGGAAGTATTCATTATAGTCTTGGCCAAGTCTTTTATTCGACAACAACAAGTTCAGACGGGGAAGCCTCACAAGGTGTGCAAAAAGCATTTGAAGTATATATTGTGGGCTTAGGCGAAGGAGTATTAGAATTGGATGTCGAAATTTATCCCAACCCAACATCTGGAATTTTAACACTTTCTTCAACAGTAGCTGTATCTCAAAAAATAAACTACTCGGTATACGATCAAATGGGGAAACTTATTGAACGCAAAGAACTTATTAGTCAGAATACACAAATAGATTTGAGCGCTTTAGAAACAGGGCTTTATTTCATTTATTTAAGTAATGACATCATAGGTGAGAAGATATTTAAAATTATTAAAAACTAATCCATGAAATATACACTATCCTTTTTTGCAGGTATTTTATTTTGTTTGTCTACCTATGCTCAAGCTCCTGAAAAAATGAGCTATCAAGCTGTTGTTCGAGATGCTACTAATAATTTAGTCGTCAATACTATAATTGGCATGCAAAGCAGTATTCTTCAAGGCGGTGCTAACGGAACTGAAGTTTATGTGGAGACACAATTACCAATGACCAATGAGAATGGACTTGTTAGTGTGGAAGTTGGTGCGGGAGTGGCCATTACAGGGGTTTTTGCGGATATAGATTGGGAGAATGGCCCTTACTTTATAAAGACTGAATTTGATCTCAATGGAGGGACTACTTATACGATTGAAGGAACTAGTCAGCTTTTAAGTGTTCCTTATGCCTTGCATGCCAAAACGGTAGAGGAAAAACAAGAGTTAGAGCTTTCAGGAAATGAGTTGAGTATTTCAGATGGAAATACAATTACTCTACCAAATTCAGTAGGAGGGAATGAGAATAAAGTGTGGGTGATTTTGACTGGTGATATATCAGATGCGGAAGCAGATCAGAAGTTAGCAAATGAAATAGGCGAATCTACTCGATTCCTGTATGTGCAAAATACAAGTAATTTAACCACCTTAGATTTATCAGGTATTTCCGAAAATGAATTGATTGAATTAAGAATTTCCGATAATGCGAATCTAGAGCAAATAATTATTCCTGAGACCAAAATAGTATTTTCAGCTTTTGTCATTTCAAACAATCCAGAACTACTGAATATTGAATTTCAGAGTTTAGAAGCTATTAATACCATTGGCACAATCGATAATAATCCCAATTTGAATCAAATGAGTTTTGAAGCTTTAACTAATGCTGGAGGTTTATTTATTGCTAAGAATAGTGGGTTGTCTCAAATGAGTTTTCCTGTGCTTGAATCTACAGGATCTTTATCAATTCTGGATAATATTAATTTGGAAAGTGTCAATTTTGAGTTATTAAATAATGTTAGTAATCTATCTTTTGACAGCAATAATTTAATATCAAATTTGGAATTTCCATCACTTACACAAGCAGAAAATATTACTATTCAAAACAGTAATATTTCCTTAGATATTAATCTGAATAACCTGGAATTGGTAAACTCATTCTCATTTTTGAATAATGAATTGGCTAATTTGAATGCAGATCAAATTAACGATATCGAATCACTAGTTTTTGAATCTAATATTATTCAAGATCTTAATGTAAAATTCAGTGCTGCAAATATTATTTATTTGAATGGTAATGATATTGAAGGATCCTTGTTGATAGAGAATGCCAACGAACTTGACGAAATAACAATTACAGAAAATTCATTTGACTTTTTTATAATGTCAAGTAATGCTGTTTTGCAAGATTTTAATTTTGAATCTAACATTACTTCAGATATAGATTTATCTGGAAACATTGAAGTGTCAGAATCTTTTTCGATAAAAGATAATGCCTTTGGTCAGGGAAATTTCGGTGGGGTTAGCATGACAGGAACTTTGGATGTGATGAATAATCAATACAATTCCATTGCTTTTCCCAATTTACAATATGTTTCTGAGTCCATTGATATTACAAATAATAATGGATTTGGGATTATCTCCTTAGATGCAATTGAAAATATTGGGGAAAAGTTATCTATTTCAGAAAATGAGGTGGAAAGCGTTAGTATGCAGTTGTTGGAAAAAGTTGGAGATGAAGTTGATTTTCTTGTTTCTATCGATCAAGGAATTTTTTGCACAAACAATCAGAATATGACATCTTTTAACTTGCAATCGCTTAATGAAGTTTGGCAAACTTTTCTGTGCTTTGATAATGTAGAGCTTGTTGATTTAAATGTGAATAATTTGACGATAATCCAAAATGTTGAGGATGATCCTTCTTTCCTGGGTGTAATAAATAATGGTCTGGTTTCCTTGGATTTTCCAAGTTTAGAATATACAGATATAATCGTTATTGAAAATAATAATGATTTGAACTCTATAGAAATAAACGCATTGAACTCTTGTGCTTTGGTAAATATCTCTGAAAATAGTAATGTAAATACAATAATTGCTAATGCCTTAAGCAGTGTTACTTCAATAAATCTCTCCGACAATGTTAATCTGTCAAATATTGAATTTGGAGCACTTTCAGAGGTTGTTTATGCAGACATTTTTCCGTATTCAACTATCGGTATTTATACTTTTAACTATTCAGATTGTTCATTGCCTTCAAATGAGGTAAATGAAATATTGAACATTTTTAGATCACTATTAGATGCAAATCAATTACCTATTTTTAGTGCATCTGGAGTTTCTTTGCTAATCGATGGTCAGAACCCTTCTGCTCCTCCCACGGGACAAGGTATTTTGGATAAGAATCATCTATTGGCTAATTATGTCAATGTTGTGACCGACTAACAGGTTTGAGAATATCTTGGGATTAGAATTGAAGTAAATTTACTTTTACTCATTTCAGTTAAGATTTATCTCCTTTATTCTATTTTAAACTGTACTATTTTTTGGAGAGTGTTACTATTTCTAATAATTACGGTCAAAACCTATTTATTCAATCTATAAAGAGTTTGTTGCATTAAGAAAAAGCCCACGCAGCTCCTTTTTTTATTGATTGAGTTCAAAGTTTTCAAGAACCTTGTAAATGCTAGCTATTAAGGGCATTTTATCCTCTTCTTTTTTTTCGGATAAATATTCTCTGGAGGTAATTATGGCATCCATTAATGTTTCATCTTGAAAGGGACCTTCCTGATTTTCAATAACAGTTAAAGATTCAAGGGCCGTTAAATAGTCTCCACTCACAGCATGTTTGGTAAGAATATCTAAGTGATTTCCCATATCGAAATTGTTATTCCAAAATGCCGAGATAATAAAGCTCTTTATTTCCTTAAACTTATCTTCTTCAAGGGCCTCAAGCAGCGGAGGAATACAATCTTCATTTTTTAATTGTAAAACGATGGATGAAATATCTGCTTTTATTTCTTCAGAACCAGTGTCAGCATACAATTCTAAAAGTGGAACAATCACTTCTTCATTTCCTTTTGCGGGAATTTGCTTCAATGCTTTCTTAATCTCACTTTGATTAGTAGAGTATAGCCCACTAATGATTTTCTCTATTGTTTTACTTCTTTTCTTGTCTGCCATAAGGGCGCGCAATTTAAAAGTATTCGTTTAATTATTTACATCGAATGGATTGGGAATTAGTGTTTTTGACCATAACAACAGGCACTTTGCCAAAAAAGAGAGGCTAATTATTGGCATTATTTAGTAGTCTCATATAGTTAGCCATTACTCTTTATTAAACTTTATTTATATATTTAATCCATCCACATTCTAAGGA